>NZ_KB894847.1 GCF_000374645.1 Arhodomonas aquaeolei DSM 8974 | reverse complement strand
TGTTCTGCTGTCGCTGGAGAACCTTTCACCTTTACCGGTATTGCAATCCTTGCAACAGGGGACCAGATTTAAGGGCACTACAGCCAGCTGAGGATAACGGGACTTCGGCAAATAATGATCCAAGGTAGATGCCTGACCGTGCCCGCATAGCGGACATCGTCCTCGCGGGGCTCCAAATAGCAACTTTTCATAAAACTCTCGCGCAGGCTTACCATTCGGAACCATATGCAAACTATAAACATCTTTTAGTTCCTTTTTAGTTACTGCTCCTAGCACAGCCTGCCCATCATCACAAATTTTCTGAGAAATAGAATAAAGCACTTTACATGTGCCTTTGTGGTCATAGTCAGCCTCTGCCGCGTCTATATCGCTTGAAACCAGACTCAGCCGTTTACGTAGGTCAGTGTCTCGAATGCTTGAAATGCACTTATCGAGCACGTCGCTCACCCTGTCGCTCGGCGCTTTTAGTGCCCTCATGATACGTACCTTATTCGGTTCCTTTTTCCGATAAAATCGCCCTCAAAAGGGCTTTTCCCTCGAACCCCAGGCGATTTCTATATTCTTCTTCAATTTCTTCGAAGCCTTTCCCTTCTTCCACCGACTGTGCTAGCAAGTCGTGAAATCCAGACTTAGAAACTTCTAGACCAAACACCTCCCTCGTCAATACACCTACATTCTCTGCAAAGGTTTCTATCTCAGGCTCGTCGACTTCCGACGTTAATCTACTCCTCCGAATAATGGATACACATGACTTGGGCACCTCCTGTAAAACCACGGGTGAGTGAGTCGCAACGATAGCCACGCCATTCCTGTTAACCAGCAAATCTGAAAGTGCCCTAGTAAATGCTGACAACAATGGTGGATGCAAATGGCTTTCCGGTTCGTCAATCAAAACTAGAGTCTTTTCTTCGACGGCTTCAACCAACCTCGTAACTGTTAATAGAACACTCGCGTGCCCAGCGCTCATCCGTTCAAATAATTGCGCAGCCTTTCGTTTGAAGGTATTTTTGCCCTCAGAGGGATCTTCAGAATGGACATCACCAAGCCGACACAAATCCATCTCGGCGAAGTTGTGGTCTGACTCGAGCCTTTTTACCGCATCCATCCAGCGACCTCTTTTGGCCGTTAAGGAAAAGGATGCTTGTAAGCTTCTTACATACTCTTGACACAATTCGGTTTTGGTCTTGAGCTGCCATGACTCTTGCCCATTATTCATGACGCGTTTCTTTAGCCCGACATAATAATAGCGCATTCCTACGCTAGGATCTATTTGTTCACCCGGCGGGA
>NZ_KB894846.1 GCF_000374645.1 Arhodomonas aquaeolei DSM 8974 | reverse complement strand
TGCCCAGTTTCTTCATTAGTTATTCTGAGGCTCGGCGTATCGGATACAAGGTCCGAAAATCCATTCTCATGACGAATAATTAGCGGATCCACGCACCTATCCGCACACTCTCCAAGGGCAAACCTATATTCTCTCTGGTATGAGTACGCCGCTGACTTGCACCCTACATACCAGTCGAGCGCCTTGTCTGAGTAGCTTACCAATCCCCTGTTTATAGAGTGTTTCGTCGCGAGTTGGATGCGTTCGACCAGATGGGGAATATTCGAAACTGGCAGGAATGCGTAGTACGGACCAAATTCGGAACGCATCCGATTGATGTTCTCGACCAATGACTCGAGCTCTTCGTCGTCGGACGGCATATGCACAGCGAACCAACAATGCAGCCACCGATCCTTGCCTCCCCTGCCGCGCATCGTGAGGGTAGTAATTCCCTCGAGTTCGACGTCGTTAATGTACAACTTGACAGGCGCATCACCGCGATCCGGACGATAAGCATGCGTGCACGACTCATGCTGGTCCGATATGCCCTCATCACCGGACTGCCTGTAGAACTCCGGCGTGTTGCAGTAGAACACGCCGTTTGTGAGCGCATTGAGTTTCTCTCGATCCGAGAAAAACTTCAGAAGAAAGACCAATTCTCCGTCTTTCATTCGATCACCGCATAACAGCTAATAGCCGGACGTCGTCCGCGTTATAACACGGACTTTGTCCGCATAATGCGCGTGAGCCAAGCCCCGTTGCTGTCTGTGGGGGATGCCTGCAAAGCGGCGCTGGCCCGGCGTTCCGGCATCCGCAAACCACCGCATGCGGCACGTTGACGGCGTGATAGGCGGACACTTGCCGCGATGCACGCTTGCGCGTCACAGGTCAGCGGGGTGCTGTACATATATACGGCAGCCTATGGAGGGGCGATGGAATGTCACGGAAGAGTTCTCCTTTTCTCGATCGTGTCCGTGCCGCGATCCGCGGTGCGCCACTACAGCATTCGTACGTGAAGAGGCGTGCGTGGGGCTGGATCCTTCGGGTCATCCTGTACCATGACAAGCGCCGCCCGCAAGATATGGGCGACGGAAGTCGTGGCATTTCTCGCCGCCCTGGCGGCCGCTGGAAGTATAGCCGCGGCGACGCAGAGTCAGGCGCTCAACGCGGCGGTGTTTCCCGTGGTCCGCGACCCCCCGGAGTCAGGGCTAACGATCCAACATCGACCGGTGGCGCCGGTGGGTTCAAAGACCCTGCGAGCGTCGGCATTGTTCTATTCCGGCATCGCGTGGATATCGGCCTAACCGACGCGGGATGGTCCGCCCTACTCCTCATCCCCTGCTATCCGCATTCCGAGCACTGCCGCACCGACGGCAATGACCAGATGGTAACTAACCGCAAACCAGAATAACCGGGGCTC
>NZ_KB894845.1 GCF_000374645.1 Arhodomonas aquaeolei DSM 8974 | reverse complement strand
CAGGAAGAGAATCATATTTACGTCCCGAGCTACCGTGGCCTCAAGCACCAGCCGGACGGGAGTTACCGGTAATTCGTAAGGGCGCTGCTTTAGGGGGGCGTGGTCTGGCTGAAGCCTCTTCGGTCAGCACCGCGGCCAGCTCGAGCCGTACCGCGACCTTGCCGAAGCGCATGATGCCCTCGCCATGGTGTTCAAGGGGGTGGCCGAGGTTCTAGTTTATGTTTTTCCGAGTGCTGCTTTTTTCCGTGCTATTTGTCTGCTTGCCGGCTCAGGCCGAGGCCATGGTGTTCAAGGGCGTGACCGTGGAGTTCACCTGGACCCCCGACCCCGCCCGGCTCGACTGGGCGGCCGGACCGGTGCCGACGGGCCCCACCCCGTCCCCCGTGCCGGCCGAGACCACCAGGTCGCCTGCCGGGCGCACCCTGTACCTGACGATCACCCTGCCCGATCTGGTGGCGATGGAGGTGAGGGGGACCATTAAGCCTCTATCTGGTAAAGAAACACTGATGGAATTCAGCCTGAGAAAGACCCAAGGAGACGACTATTTGAGATCTGCGGAGGACCTAGGGAGGGTTTCGGGTGAAAAGGATGAAGTGAGCGATGTCGAAGTTGAAAAAACTGGAGATGCACATGTCCTGCGTTACCGGAAGGCGTTCAGTGACGCCGAGGTGAGTGATGGTGTGCGTTTGAGGTTGACGTTCGTCGACCGGCGCTCCGATTACGACATCCAGCAGGATGATTTCACGATGAGGTTCTAGGGTATGGTTTTGCGGTTGTTGTTTGCCTTTGTGCTTATTTTCTCCCTGGTTTCAGCCCAGGCGGAAGTTATCATCGAGGACCCCACGGAGGAGACCCTTAATGACATTATTGGTGGTGCCTCATGTGAAACTATTGAGTCGTGGGCAACGGAAGACAGCGCCAGATCTCAATATCTGATGGGGCTAGTCTATCTCAATGGCGAGGCGCGGTGCGAGATAGATCGTGATGCGGAGAAAGCGGCGGTCTTCGTTAAGGAAGCTCGGGAGAAAGGGGCCGCGGATGCGGCGCTGACACTGGGGGGTATGTATTACTGGGGGGACGGGGTGGATAGAAATAGAGAAAAGGCTGTAAAGCTATTCATTGAATCTGCAAAAGGCGGGCATATCCGTGCGCAAAGAGAGTTGGGTTGGGCTTATTGGGGAGAGGAAATGCAGGATGTGTTCGATAAAGATATCCGGAAAGCTCTATACTGGTTCAAAAAGGCCGGGAAAGCTGGCGATTGGCAGTCCGCTTCCAGCGTGTCGAGGATCTATGAGCGAGGCGAGGTTATCAAGCGGGACGAGAAGAAGGTCTTCTACTGGACAAAGCTGTCATCTGAGGCGAAATATGGCTATAGAACCATGAGTTTTTCTCGGTTGGCCAGGCTCTATGAGAAAGGAATAGGTACAAAGAAAAATCTTGTTCTCGCCTATAAGTATTATGACTTAAGTGGGACGGCGGGTGTTGAAGGCAAACAACGTATCGCGAAGGAAATGACACAGGAACAGATCAACAAGGCAATCCGTCTTTCCCGCGAGTGGCAGGAAGAGAATCATATTTACTTCCCGAGTTACCGCGGTCTCAAACATCAGCCGGACGGGAGTTACCGGTAATTCGTAAGGGCGCTGCTTTTTGGGAGTGTGGTCTGGCTGAAGCCTCTTCGGCCAGCACCGCGGCCAGCTCGAGCCGTACCGCGACCTCGCCGAAGCGCA
>NZ_KB894844.1 GCF_000374645.1 Arhodomonas aquaeolei DSM 8974 | reverse complement strand
GCTATTTGTCTGCCTGCCGGCTCAGGCCGAGGTTTTGTTTGACGATCCGACGGATGACACCCTCAATGAGGTTATAGGCGGGGCATCCTGTGACACGATCGACTCCTGGGCGACGGATGATAGTGCCAGATCCCAGTATCTAACGGGGATCGTCACTCTCAACGGGGAAAGGCGATGCGGTATAGAGAGGGATAATGAAAGATCGGCGGCTTTTCTGAAGAAGGCATGGGAGAAAGGGGCTGCGGATGCGGCGTTGACGCTTGGTCTCATGTACTACGGTGGATACGGCGTGGAGAAAAATAATGAAAAGGCCGTGGAGTTGCTTGTCGCATCGGCAAAAGGTGGCCATGTCCGTGCGCAAAGAGAGTTGGGTTGGGCTTATTGGGGCAGAGGAGGCGGGTTGAGTGATGTTTTCGATAAGGATTTAGAGAAGGCGTTGTTTTGGCTAAAAAAGGCCGGTAGGGCAGGAGACAAGAAAGCTGCGTATTCCGTTTCTTCGATTTATCTTATGGATGACGATGTTAAGCGAGACGAGGCTCAGATATTCTATTGGGTTAAAGTTGCTTCAGAAGCCAAGTATGGGCATGAAACGATTGGCTTCGGTCGACTGGCAGAGTGTTATGAGAAGGGTATCGGGACGGATAGGAATCTGGTGATTGCCTACAAATACTATGATCTCACCGGGACAGCGGGTGTTGAAGGCAAACAACGTGTCTCAAAGGGAATGACGGAGGAGCAGATCAACAAGGCAATCCGCTTGTCCCTTCAATGGCAGGCGGAGCATCACATTTACTTCCCGAGTTACCGCGGTCTCCAACATCAGCCGGACGGGAGTTACCGGTAATTCGTAAGGTTCCTTAGGGGGCTCGCGGCTGCTCTGAACTACGGTTATTGCTTTCGCAGTGGCGCTTTTCTACGCAGAAAAGGGAAGTGACGGATTTAGAGGCGCAGATCCAAGAGGTGATTAATATGAATTATACAGGTTTGGGGGGGGGTTAAATACAATATTAACCGTCTTCTGAACGGCGATGAGAAGCGGCTGCAGCTTGACCCAAAGCGGCCGGGAAGAGACGCTGTCAAGGTCGATGATAACCTTGCGGTGATCAGGCTCAATAGTACCTATATGGAACTGGTGGATCGGTGGTACGCCGATAAAGGAACTGCCGTTATTTACGGAATTTTGGGAGGGGTTCCTTCCTTTTTAGGGGTTGCTGTTTGTGTTGCTCTTCCTGTCGTTCGTAATGAGTTGGGTGCATGGGTTATTGCCGCTTTGGGGTGTTCGGTTTTTGGTTTCCTTTTCTGGGTTTCCATAAGGTATTTATTGTTGGAGGCTCATCGGAAAACTCATTATCCTATCCGTCTGAACCGAAAGAATCGCATGGTCTATGCTTTTCGGCCTGATGGAACGATCATAAGGGTACCTTGGGACGATCTCTTTCTCACCGTAGGTGAGAGCTACATATACGTGATGGGTAAATTCCATGATATTCGTGCCCATATCCTCGATGCGGACGGACGAACGGTTCGTGACACGTTCACCCTGGGCTATCCGGTTTCCGGGGCGATAGAGCTCCTGCCGGGCCTGTGGGAGTATATCCGCCGTTACATGGAAGAGCCGGAGGGTGTCAGGCAGAACTACGAACACACCGACCTGTGCATGCCTATCGGGGAACGCCGGGAGGGAGTGCGCTTCGGGATCGTGCGCGCCTTCGGCATCATCGCGGCGTGGCCGCTATTTCAGCTCGTTCTCTCACCGCTTCTTGCGGTCATCACCTGGGGGCGACTAATCGCGATGTATACCAGCCGGCCGCCACGCTGGCCGGCGGATATCGAGGCGGAGTGTGTCATCGACGATGACGATCCTTACCGCAAGGACTGGCGGGACAACGGGGCGTTCACCTTCATCGAGGGTACCTGGCCGGTGATCTGCTTCGTGTTCGGCAGCGTTGTGGCTGTCATCGCGATCTATAGCACGATCACGGCCATCATCGATGCGCTGTAGGCATGCTGTTTCGCCCACTAGCTGTGAAGTCTCAGGAGGTTGTCCACGGGGTCACTGCGATGGACGCTGAGTTTGCCGACCAAGCAGACCAGCGAAGGAGAGCCCGTGGACACCCATCACAATGCCGCGCTCACGCCCCGTGGTCGAGCCCG
>NZ_KB894843.1 GCF_000374645.1 Arhodomonas aquaeolei DSM 8974 | reverse complement strand
CCGAGTGACAGGTGCTGCATGGCTGTCGTCAGCTCGTGTCGTGAGATGTTGGGTTAAGTCCCGCAACGAGCGCAACCCTTGTCCCTGGTTGCCAGCGGTTCGGCCGGGAACTCCAGGGAGACTGCCGGTGACAAACCGGAGGAAGGTGGGGATGACGTCAAGTCATCATGGCCCTTATGGGCAGGGCTACACACGTGCTACAATGGCCGGTACAGTCGGTTGCCAACCCGCGAGGGGGAGCCAATCTGCTAAAGCCGGTCCCAGTCCGGATTGGAGTCTGCAACTCGACTCCATGAAGTCGGAATCGCTAGTAATCGCGGATCAGCATTGCCGCGGTGAATACGTTCCCGGGCCTTGTACACACCGCCCGTCACACCATGGGAGTCGGCTGCACCAGAAGTCGGTAGTCTAACCTTCGGGAGGACGCCGCCCACGGTGTGGTCGATGACTGGGGTGAAGTCGTAACAAGGTAGCCGTAGGGGAACCTGCGGCTGGATCACCTCCTTTAAAGAGTGCCAGTTGCCCGGCAGCATTGCCGGCGCGAGTGCCCACTCAAGCCATCTGATCGGTAAAGAGCAAGCAAGCGGCTACACGGGTCTGTAGCTCAGTTGGTTAGAGCGCACCCCTGATAAGGGTGAGGTCGGTGGTTCAAATCCACCCAGACCCACCACTTACCAGAGCACGGGGCCATAGCTCAGCTGGGAGAGCACCTGCTTTGCACGCAGGGGGTCGTCGGTTCGAGTCCGACTGGCTCCACCATCTCAGCCCCGTCGCGCGCGCTGCCCAGCGCTAAGCATCGACACCCCCGTGGTGACGGTGCTTAGCCCTGGTCTACGCGACCAGTCGCTTGTAGCCGGTTCTTTAACAATTCGGGAAGTCGCCGCAATACGTATCTTCACTGATACGTCTTGGGCATGAAGCATTCGCTCGACTGACTTGACGAGAATCCCAGACTGTTTGGGGTTATATGGTCAAGCGGTCAAGCGCACACGGTGGATGCCTTGGCGGCAGGAGGCGATGAAGGACGTTGTAGCCTGCGATAAGCCTCGGGGAGCTGGCAAACAAGCTTTGATCCGAGGATGTCCGAATGGGGAAACCCACCCGTCACAAGGCGGGTATCACACACTGAATCCATAGGTGTGTGAGGCGAACCCGGGGAACTGAAACATCTAAGTACCCGGAGGAAAAGAAATCAACCGAGATTCCCTTAGTAGCGGCGAGCGAACGGGGATTAGCCCTTAAGCGTGTGGTGCGCTAGCCGAACGGTCTGGAAAGTCCGGCCATAGTGGGTGACAGCCCCGTAGGCGAAAGCGATCCATGCGTGAAATCGAGTAGGGCGGGACACGTGTTATCCTGTCTGAATATGGGGGGACCATCCTCCAAGGCTAAATACTCCCTGCCGACCGATAGTGAACCAGTACCGTGAGGGAAAGGCGAAAAGAACCCCGGAGAGGGGAGTGAAATAGAACCTGAAACCGTGTGCGTACAAGCAGTCGAAGCCCGCAAGGGTGACGGCGTACCTTTTGTATAATGGGTCAGCGACTTACTTTCAGTGGCGAGGTTAACCGTTTAGGGAAGCCGTAGGGAAACCGAGTCTTAACCGGCGTGTAGTCTCTGGAAGTAGACCCGAAACCGGGCGATCTACCCATGGCCAGGGTGAAGGCGGGGTAAAACCCGCTGGAGGCCCGAACCCACTAACGTTGAAAAGTTAGGGGATGAGCTGTGGGTCGGAGTGAAAGGCTAAACAAGCCCGGAGATAGCTGGTTCTCCCCGAAAGCTATTTAGGTAGCGCCTCGTGTCTCACTCCCGGGGGTAGAGCACTGTTTCGGCTAGGGGGGCATCCGTGCCTTACCAAACCGATGCAAACTCCGAATACCGGGAAGTGCAATCACGGGAGACAGACGGCGGGTGATAACGTTCGTCGTCAAGAGGGAAACAACCCAGACCGCCAGCTAAGGTCCCCAAATCACGGCTAAGTGGCAAACGATGTGGGAAGGCACAGACAGCCAGGAGGTTGGCTTAGAAGCAGCCACCCTTTAAAGAAAGCGTAATAGCTCACTGGTCGAGTCGGCCTGCGCGGAAGATTCAACGGGGCTAAAGCCGTGTACCGAAGCTGCGGATGCAAGCGTTTGCTTGCATGGTAGGGGAGCGTTCCGTAGGCCGCCGAAGGCGGACCCGTGAGGGCCGCTGGAGGTATCGGAAGTGCGAATGCTGACATGAGTAACGATAATGGGGGTGAAAA
>NZ_KB894842.1 GCF_000374645.1 Arhodomonas aquaeolei DSM 8974 | reverse complement strand
AGGAGCCAAAAAACTTCCAGTTTCCTCGGGAGGGCCTCGGTCAGGGAGAAGGGCATCGACCATATTGTTAAGAAGGGTTGTTTTACCGACCCCGTTTCGGCCAATTATTATGTGAATGTTGGAGGAAGGCTTGCTGTTGGGCTCTACAGAAAATTTGACCTGGATCCCGGAATAGCTTTCGCTGGGACCTTTATGATAGAGAAAATCATACTCAGTTAGCGGAGCTTCATGTCGCAGAATACGGCTATATTGGTTCTCAATGGATGCTCGATCTACGTTTCGGAGTAGGGAGACACTAAAAACTCTTTCGTTCTCGGCATCCCGACGCCGGATAGGATTGTATACGATATCCCCTAGGCTATTTAATAGGGTTTCGGCTAGATTATCGGATAGCTGTTCGGTTAAATTTTTGTAGTAGTCGGAATCCTGCCCCAGTGAGAAGAAGTTTTCCGGCAGGCTAGAAAATTGTTCAGGTAGTGAATCTAGAGTCCATCCATCGCTCTGGCCGATAAGGGCTATCTTAACACTTCCTATCAGGTGTCTAGCACCCAACTCATCGAAAACCGTAAGATTGAATAGCGTTTTGTGCCCAAAGTCGTCCCAATCATCGGGTGCCAGATATGCTGTATTAATACCTTGGTTTGGCAACCGTGAACGCCTGGGTAGCGTGTAGAACATTAGAGGCATAGATTATATCTTCCTATCTCTTTTTGTTACCTACAATTAGCCTTTGGGGCGCCATAACGACGAAGATAAACGGCACGCCGGCTAGGCGCGTCCGGTGGAAGGCCGAAGGCCTGGAACGAGTTTGATCGCTTTGTTGGGCCTACACACCGACGACTTTTTTATAAATCCATGTTTCATGGTCTTGATCACGCTTTGGGGAAAACCGGGGACAGACCACGATTTCCACGCAGAAACCCTGAGTAATCTTCGTCGCGCGCGCTCTCCTTGGCATGGTTCCCTCCCTGGCTTCCTTGCCTGACGACGTTTAGCCTACCACTTCCACGACCTCCCTCAACTGCGCAAAACCGTGGTCTGTCCCTGGTTCTCCCCTCATGTCCCTGGTTCTCCCCTCATGTCCCTGGTTCTCCCACGATTAGTTAGACCTTTATCAGAAGTTCCGATTCTGGTCGTAAGTAGCAAGCGGCGCTTGCCGGAGAAGCTTCATATAGGAGATCCCGGTATCACGGTTGTCCCATGCGGACTGAATATGAGTGGCCAGCTTTGGCAAATCATCCGCTACTGTTGACGGCCAGAGACACGAGTCGTACTCGTAAACCCGCAACATGTTGTCGACATCAAATATCCTTCCGGTTCCAGTTGACTTGATTAGTGCTACCGGTCGGTCTTCACACATGCGCATGCCCAACTCAAAAAGCACGTTCGGGTTGTGCTCCGTAAGGTCGGCGACAACCAAATCGGCCTGAAGGAGGTCATTGACGATTGTTGATTGGATTACGTCGCTGCCTTGGCGGTTCGCCGTCGTAACCGTGAAGCCCGCATTTTCGGCAGCGGGCGCAATCAGACTCCTCAGCACCTCCTCGAAAAATCCAGGCGGATGGTCCGCACTCCGCTCGACAAACGGCATGATTACGAAACAGGACTGCCCTGTACCACCTTCAGGCTGCGCGACGGTGACGGCTGCTGTCTGCCCTGGATCCGGAGACGCTGGTACCAAGTACGAAGTGTCGAACTTGTGTCCGATCCCGAGGTATTGGCAATTCTGCTGATAGAGATCGATAAACTCGTCATGCACCTCCGGATTTAACCCGAACTCGGTCTGAAGGGTATTGGACAAGTACTGCTTTTCGGGGAGATCACTGCCCTTGTAGTACTCGAGAACCTTCTGAAACACGTCAACCGACAGAAATGCTTCGCGCTTCGCGACGGCTTCCTCTTCTGGAGAATTTGGATAGAGGACTCGGCGTCCAAGATGAGAGAGGCTAATCTTTTCAGTTCGGCTTGACCCTTCAGTCAACCCGTAATCTCTCGAGGCAGCAGTTAGGTAGTAGAAGTTTCCAGTTTTTGGGCCAACGCCTAGAGCCTTCGCCACCTCTTCAGGGGGCCACGGGTTTCCGGCATTCTTCTCCTTGATCGCAGTCGGGACTCGAAGCGCTTTTTCCAGACTCATGCGTGGAAACGGTCGGTCGACTCTCTTTCGCTCGCCCTTCTCGCCGTCTTTAGCCACAAACTCCCCCTTAGTAGTATCGCATCGTGTCTAACGTAGTGCTAACGTGCTGGGTGAAGCGAAGCGTAACCCAGTCACGTTGAGCACTTGGTTATGCTTCGCTGGCCCAATAGCACTCTGTGTAATCGAGATGGAAGTACACATGCCCAGTTTCTTCATTAGTTATTCTGAGGCTCGGCGTATCGGATACAAGGTCCGAAAAT
>NZ_KB894841.1 GCF_000374645.1 Arhodomonas aquaeolei DSM 8974 | reverse complement strand
GGGAGAGGGGCAGGGGGAGAGGGTGGAAGCCGTCCACACCGAGTTCCACGATGCGCGGCAGCACCCGTAGGTCGTGCACGGCCCCCCGGCCGTGTGCGACATCTCCCCCAACCAACCCCCCAACCAACCCCCCAACCAACCCCCCCAAAAAAACCACCCGCCACCCCGCTCCCCCCAACGAATCGCCTTTCAAACGCCCTTCATCGATACGACATCGATAACGACCGCGCCCGCACAATGCAGCCAACACCGCAAAGCCCCCGCCCCGAAACCTCGTCGAAAACGAAAATCCAGCGTATTGAACACCGGCCCTGCGCCGCCGCAATGACGCCTCCCGCAGCCGTCAGATCGATGAGAAATATCCTGACTTACGCCCGGCCCATGCCTTGCGGCTACTGCTTGTTCTGGTACAGGATGAACCGACGGATCCAGGTCAGGCACGCCTCTCCTGCGCGAATCCAATAACGATGTCCCCGCACCAGGGAACGGACACGATAGAGAAAAGGAGCGCTTTTCCGTGACACTCCGTCGCCCCTCCAGGGGATGCTCCGCAGACATGCCGCCTCCGCCTGACCCGTGGCGCGCAAGCGCGTATTGCGGCAAATGTCCGCCTATCACGCCGTCCACGCGCCGCATACGGCGGATAGTGGACGCCGAAGCGCCGGGCCAGCGCTGCTCTGAAGCGACCCCTAACCGACAGCAAACGGTCTTGGCGCATACGTATTATGCGGACAAAGTCCGTGTTATAACGCGGACGATGTCCGTCTATTAGCTGTTAGCTGCGAGAAATAAAATGAGCAAAGTCAGCGAAATTAAAGGGCGTTGGATTGTAGGAAGCTTATCCGTCCTACTGATGCTTCCAGTCGTGTTTATCATCGGCTTGGTTGTTGGAATAAATATCGAGGACGCCATTTCCCTATCTCAAGACACAATGTCGTCATGGGTGTCTGCATTTGCAACAGTAACAATTGCGGTTCTCACTATTGTGTTGGCAAAAGAAACATGGGCGCTAAGGCTGATTCAGCTTTCACAAATTGAGCAGATCAGGAAAGACACAATAAAACCTAGTGTGAATCTTTTCCTGAAATCAAGTCCAGCTGCATTTAACTTTATTAATCTTCACGTTGTAAATAACGGTCCCGGTACGGCTCAAAATATCAGGTTTAGGTTTATTAATGCATCGCCTGACACCAAGGATGTATTTGATTACTTGCTGACAGAGCTAACCAAGCTTGTGATTATGGAAAAAGGCATATCCTCCCTAAGTTCTGGAGAACACAGAACGAGTTATGTATTCAGCTTCATTGATCTGCATGAAAAATTCGGCGAGAAAGCATTGGAGTGCATTACTGAAGTTGATATAACCTTCGAAGATACCGAAGGAACAAAGTATCAAACAAGGTCTTTTTTTAATTTTACCGAATATAAAGGCATTACTGAACTTGGTGGTGGCGATCCTTTATATAAGATTTCATCGCAACTAGAGAAAATACAAAAAGAAGTTGGTCATTTTGCAAGCGGATTTAAGAAGCTCAAAACTGATGTTTACACAAGCGCAGATAGAGAAAAAGAGAGAGAAGAATTGGAACGCCAATGGGTGGAGCAGCAAAGGATTGACAATGAAAGCAGCTAACTAGGCGCTCCACTCGACCAAAAACCGCTACGCGGTTTTCGTCGAGTGAGCTTGGACGTTAACTTCTCGGGATTAAACATTCGAATGACGACCAAGAAATTAAAAAGTTACTGTCGTTCCTGCGGACAAGATACCAATCACGGGGTACTCTCTGAGCACACCGAGTCTTACAGGGACGAATATTCATGTGATTATATATATCAGATCGTGGAGTGTTTAGGTTGCAATACGAAGTCTTTTCGCGAAGTTTTCGAAGACATCGAGTCGGCATATCAGCTCTATGACAACGAATGGGAAGTTCCAACTCGAATCGATGTATATCCTAAGTTTATTAAAGGGCACCGCAATCTAGATGGCGACTATTGCCTTCCAGATCTCGTAGGAAAGGTTTATCGAGAGGTTTTGCTAGCATTTCAGGAAAATGCTCTTGTCCTCGCGGGCCTCGGACTTCGTGGTACAGTGGAGGCGGTTTGTAACGATTTGGGTATAAAAGGTCGGAACTTAGAAGTAAGGATTTCTAAGTTGGCCACTGCTGGAAACATCTCTCGCAAGGATGCAGAGCGATTGCATGGTATTCGTTTCATGGGAAATGACGCAGCCCATGAAATGAAAAAACCGAAAACGGAGCATTTGTCAGTCGCATTGAAAATTGTGGAACACCTACTTTCGAGTGTTTACATTTTGGAAGAGGAAGTCGAAGGGAAGATCGATACGACGATTTCTGAGTTTTCTAAGTTTGAAGCATTGCTGGAAAAGAAGGTAAAAATTCTGAATGCAGGTGACGAACTCCCTCTAGAAGCAATTTTAGGCAAAGATATTCGAAGGGTGAAAGAATCTGTCGCCACTCTAGAAGCGGAGTTGTTGAATGAGATTGCATCTGGAGATATCACGTATTTAGCTAAGGGAAAACTTGATAAATACCAAGGCTCTAAGAACGATCTCCAGCACTACATTGTTGTATAAAGTTAACAATGTGGTCAACGGGACCCCAACTACGCTGCGCTCCGTTGTCGCCCATTACCACTGGCGTTAGGCAATGTAATGGATAGTGATCTTAAAGAAGCCACTTCAATATGGAATAACGGAAGAATATCCGTTGTATTGAGGCGTGGCGGTTCTAATCCGATACGAATCAGAGTTCCTTTTGACAAAAATAATAGAGAGTGGCTCAAGGGAGGGCCGAGAAAACGTGAGCCCATTTGGAATAAAGAAAAGAAGTATTGGGAACTTCCAGCATCACGCTTCAATGAAGTCATTAAGATGATTCTCAACAAATACGGCAAGGTTTACATACTTCAACCGTATAGAGAAAAAGAGGTGTGTTCACCTTCTTGTATAAATGCAGAAGGCTTTGAATGTCAGTGCTCCTGTTTAGGCGCTAATCACGGGAGCGGCAATCACCAGGGGTGGTACGAGGTTACTGAAGCACTAGCAGTAAGGTACGGCGAACGGAAGCTTGGGTGCCGCCTTCTTGAAAGGTTATAGAAAAATGCCCAAAAACCACATCAAGATCGCTCGCTCCCGCTCACTGGGACGCCGCTACCGCTGCGCCCCTTATGTGAAACGTTAGCACGATTGGAGATGTCCCCTTCCCGTAGATTAGGTCCACGGATTAGTAGAACTTCCGGCATGATGGCGGTCTCGACCTGGAGGTCATCATGCGTAAGAGCCGGTACA
>NZ_KB894840.1:2450-3346 GCF_000374645.1 Arhodomonas aquaeolei DSM 8974 | reverse complement strand
CCGGTTCAGCCCCGCGGGTGCGGGGAACACCTGCTGCCCCTGCAATGGATAAACTGTTAACACGGTTCAGCCCCGCGGGTGCGGGGAACACTTCGGCCGAGACCTCGACGGTGGCCCCTACTACGGTTCAGCCCCGCGGGTGCGGGGAACACCGCCGCGCGGACGACGGCGACCACGTCCTCCGCGGTTCAGCCCCGCGGGTGCGGGGAACACCGCGCCGTGCGACGAAGCCGCAGGACGTGCCACGGTTCAGCCCCGCGGGTGCGGGGAACACCCCGCGCCCGGGGTGCCGGTGACCAGCGTGAGCGGTTCAGCCCCGCGGGTGCGGGGAACACCGGCCGGGAGCTCGCCCCGGGGCTCGCGCACCCGGTTCAGCCCCGCGGGTGCGGGGAACACGCCGCCGCGGCCTACTTCGCCTATAAGGCGGGCGGTTCAGCCCCGCGGGTGCGGGGAACACTTGTTGTTCCGCACGCCCCGCGGTTCCGGTCCCGGTTCAGCCCCGCGGGTGCGGGGAACACGGCGATGAAAGAAAGCGGTAGGCGCGGTACAACGGTTCAGCCCCGCGGGTGCGGGGAACACAGTCGAACCAGCGCGCGAGCACGTGACCCGGGCGGTTCAGCCCCGCGGGTGCGGGGAACACCCACGCCACTGCGTCACCGGCCGGCGGCTGGGCGGTTCAGCCCCGCGGGTGCGGGGAACACTTTTGGCATTTCGCGTGGGGGGCAGGCTGTAGCGGTTCAGCCCCGCGGGTGCGGGGAACACCCCCTCCTTCCGACGGACCTCATCACTCCGCACGGTTCAGCCCCGCGGGTGCGGGGAACACGCCGCCGAAATGAAGGCCGAGCGCGATCACGTCGGTTCAGCCCCGCGGGTGCGGGGAACACGATATCAAATGC
>NZ_KB894840.1:0-854 GCF_000374645.1 Arhodomonas aquaeolei DSM 8974 | reverse complement strand
AGACGCATTGTCGAACCGGTTCAGCCCCGCGGGTGCGGGGAACACGACGAGACGGCCCGCGAGCGATCCTGCGACGGCGGTTCAGCCCCGCGGGTGCGGGGAACACCATGGCTGTTTTGGTCGATGTTGTACCTAGCCCGGTTCAGCCCCGCGGGTGCGGGGAACACTTGTCGCCCAGGGTCTCGGCGTGCTCGCTGAACGGTTCAGCCCCGCGGGTGCGGGGAACACACAGTAAGGGAGGACGACGAGATGAGCAAAGACGGTTCAGCCCCGCGGGTGCGGGGAACACCTCTCCGGCGGCGAGGCCGAGGGCGCGGCCACCGGTTCAGCCCCGCGGGTGCGGGGAACACTCTGTGAGGAACCACCAGCGACTAGAGGAGGACGGTTCAGCCCCGCGGGTGCGGGGAACACGCCCGCACTATCGGTCCGCTCATGAGTATCGGCGGTTCAGCCCCGCGGGTGCGGGGAACACATGCGCCGGAGCATTCGGGCCTGTGCCCGAGCCGGTTCAGCCCCGCGGGTGCGGGGAACACTGGTCACGCAACGTGGTTACTACACGCGCGGGCGGTTCAGCCCCGCGGGTGCGGGGAACACTCTGGCGCGTCTGGTGGTGGACGCCCTGGGGCCGGTTCAGCCCCGCGGGTGCGGGGAACACTCGCGCAGCTTGCGGGAACGCACAGGGTCAGGCGGTTCAGCCCCGCGGGTGCGGGGAACACCTGTCGTCTGCGTCGGGGGTGCCGGCGACCAGCGGTTCAGCCCCGCGGGTGCGGGGAACACGCCTCCCTATCGTCCGGGTCGCCAAGTGAGTGCGGTTCAGCCCCGCGGGTGCGGGGAACACAACGACCACACCTCGT
>NZ_KB894839.1 GCF_000374645.1 Arhodomonas aquaeolei DSM 8974 | reverse complement strand
TGGAATTTAAGCAATATTTTTTCATCACCTAGCCTTATCATTGCCCCCCTCACCTCCATCGCCACCAGATCCGGCAGGGTGATCGTCAGGTACAGGGTGCGCCCGGCAGGCGACCTGGTGGTCTCGGCCGGCACGGGGGACGGGGTCGGCCCCGTCGGCACCGGTCCGGCCGCCCAGTCGAGCGCGGCGGGGTCGGGGGTCCAGGTGAACTCCACGGTCACCCCCTTGAACACCATGGCGAGGGCATCGTGCGCTTCGGCGAGGTCGCGGTACGGCTCGAGCTGGCCGCGGTGCTGGCCGAAGAAGCTGCGGTTGAGCCACATCCCCACCGCTGGCGGCACCAGCAGGGCCGTGCCCTGCGCGAGCCACAGCGTGACGAGCATGCCGGTTACGGCGATCGCGCCGCTGAACGGCGGCGGCACCCCCAGCAGGGCGATGATGCCGCCGGTGAGGGTGGCGGCGCCGAGCGCCGTTTTACGCCCCATGAGTTCGGCGGACAGCCCCAGTCGCCGCCCGTGAGCCGCCTCGCTGAGGGTGGACAGACCGTCGTGGAGGGCCAGGACGCTGGTGAAGAGCCCGAGTGTGCGCCCTGTTATCCGCCAGCCAGGGGAGTCGGTAACGGGTAGCACCGAGGCGGCGTCACTGCTGATCATCCAGGCATAGATCGCGGCGTAGTCACCGGCGACATTCAGGCCGGTACCGATGTAGTTGGCGGTGTCGCCGACACTCGCCCACCAGCCGTTCTCCTCGGCAAGGTGCTCGCGCTCGCGGTCGAACACGCCCAGGCTGCCGGCGAGGGTGATCAGCCGCGCGACCTGTTGACCCAGTGCGTTGGCGCCGGTGAATTTGCTCACGCTCGCCTGGGCGTTGGCACGCAGGAGCTCGGCCCGCGCTGCCCAGGCCATCGCCGTGCGGGCCTGCTCCTCGTCGGCGATCTCCGGAAGTGCCTCGAGCCCCGCCTCTCCCTCGGGGGTTGCGGGCAGGTCGACTTCGATCCTGCGCGGGTTGTCAGCGATAGGTGGGGCGAAGTTGCCCCCACGGCCGTCGATGAAGTGCAGCGCCTCGCGCTTGTCGTCTTCGTCAGCATCGCTATGTTCGGTGCAGCCATGCGCGAGCTGGCGCAGCCAGCGCCGATATTCGCCCACGGTTACGGTGACGCGCACGGGGCGCGACGGGGGTTGAGCATCGTCGCCACGGACGTTGGGATCGCCGATCTCGATGATCTGGACGTAACGCACGAGGGTGCGCAGGGCGGCATGCGCGGCAGCACACTCGTGCCCGTCATCCCGATCCGTCGCGTTGCCAGAGTCGCTTTCGCGTGACTCGCCCCGCAGGGCTGCCGCGCTCTGGTGGCTGGCGAGTGCGGCACAGGCGTTGCCGGTGGCCTGTAGCAGGGCGGCAAGCAGGGTGGGATAGCGGTTGTGGAGCTGCTCGCGCTCGCGGGTGCTCAGCCCGGACCGGGCCGTCTCGAAGCGTGCCAGCCAGGCGGGGTCCGTATCGGGATGGAAGGCGGCTCCCGATTCCACGGCGGTGACGGCATCGACGGCGGCGTCGATGAGCCCGCGCTGGTTGGCGAACAGCGCCCGCACGAGCACGGCGTCACGCTCGCCGAGTGCGCCGGAGAGCCCCTGCCACAGCGTGGCACTGCTCGAGCCCATGATGCCGCCGCGCAGGGCGTTGGCCACCAGTCCGGTGGCGCCGAGGCCGCTGGGGTAATCGTGCTCGCTGTAGCGGGCGAGCGCGTCACCGAGGTGGGCCTGCACCCAGGCGGCGTAATCGTCGTCCATGGCTTCGAGCAGGGCGCGGGCGGTGTGCAGCCGTTCGCCGTAACGCCGCTCGAAGGTCTCGACGTCGTCGACACGGTAGTGGTCGCTCAGCTGTTCGTCATACTCGCCGACGACCTCGTCGACCCGGGCCCGGTCGCTGGCACGCTGTGCCTGTTCGACGGCCTGGCCATACTCGCTCTGCGACATCGCACGTCGGTTTCGCCACAGGGGGATGGCTTTCACGTACGCGTTCTGCCAACGCTGCTTCGACGCCGGGGTTGGTGCGCTGTTGATGCGGTCTTCGTAGTTGGCCTTGATCTGCTGGAGCTCGGCCTGAGGCGTACGCGCCTGCGCCCGTTCCTCGACGAGCGCGTCCCCGGTCTCGTGGACAGAATTGCGGAAGGCCTCGATCGCCTTCGCCCCCAGCAGCCGTCGACGGTTGGCACCCCCGTCGGCGTCGAGGAACGCCTCCAGCCCGGCCAGGGCCTGGTGGCGGTAGGCATTGAGCTCGTCGATGATGCCGAGCTCGTCGTTGACCGCGAGGATCAGCCCCCGGCCCTGGTAGCGCGCGGCGGCGTGTGCCAGACGCGCGTCCATGGCCTCGCGCAGGGCCTCGGCGTCATAGTCGATCGCCTGGTAACCACTGGCGAAGAAGTGCGTGTACAGCGCCCAACGCCCGGGGCTGTACTCCGCCACCCGCTCGGCCAGCGTATCGACGCCGAAGGCGTGGGGCACGGACCGCCCCGCCACCCACGCCGGGATGTCGAGCGACTGCATGTGCCGTTTCCGCCACGCCTCGTCCCGCCCGATGCGGCGGATATGCGCGAGCGGCCACGGATGTTGCGTGAACGCGTAATACACGCGTTTGGCGGTCTCGACGCTCGGCAGGGTGATGAACGCCGCGTTCAGTGCCTCGTTACGCCTGTCGTTACAGGGGAAGCCGAGCTCACCGAGCGCCGGCGGGTGCGCAACCGGAAACTGATAGAACTTGCCGGTATCGGTAATCGCGTAGGCATACCAGTGCAGCCCTTCGGGGTGCTCTTCGTCGTAGAGGTAGAGATACCCCGGACGCATCTGGCGCAGGATGTACTTATTCGCCTGCCACGCCGTGCTCTCCCCCAGCTGCGCCCGCGCCTCGTCATCGAGCTCCCGAGACTCGCGCCGGCCTTCGGGGAGGGCCTCGTCGAGCCTCACGTCCGTGAACGCCGCCACTTCAGCATCCGCCAGCCCGGGAACGGACGCGTTGATCAGCGTGCGCTGGCACACCGCGTAGCGTACCGGCAGGATCGGCAGCCCCATGCGCTCACAGTAACGGCATCGCCCCTGCTCCAACCCCGTGCACAGGTGCTCCGCGGCATAATCACGGGCGTCCGTTTCCGTCATGATGCCTCGACCTCCATGTCCTCTCGGATGGCCTGCCAGTCTGCCGCGCCCAACCGCTTCACCAGGACGCAATACGAGCACTTCCCTCCGCATTCATTCAGAAGGGAGCGCATGCGTGGATGGCGATGGAACTCCGGGTGGACCCGGACCCCATGGGCAACGAACTCGATGATCTCGCGACCACCGGACAGGCCGAAGCCTGCAGCCTGTTCGATCAGTCGATCGATTACAGCGGGCTCGTTTTCGAGCTTTTGGCGCTCTGCGTCCTGCTCCAGAAACTCGATACAGCGATTGAGCCTCGCGATGCGACGGATAGCCCCCCACTGTGATTCGCCAAGCGTCAGCCGCCCGAGGCTGCGCAATGACTCGTGCGGCGAAATGCGAAGTACCCGCCCAGTGTGATCGGGGAAGTACCACGCATCGACGGGGCCCAGCAGAATGGACAGCTGCCGCGGCGTCAGGATATCCACCAGACGCGCCAGGATTCGGGGATCGTGGAAGCGCAGCAACGCGTGCCGGCCGTCCGGGGTGCGTTGTGCGAGTTGCCGCCCGAGATAGCCTGCAATGGCCTCGGGCCTCACCGATGCCACCATCCACCCACATACCGCACGCGGCATGACCGGGCTGACTGGCAGGCCCTCCAGTGCTTCGCTGACGGCCCGTCGAACCGCCACGGGATCGTCCGGAAGGCGCTGGATCCGCAACTGCTGCGTTACCGGAACGTCGACAAACCGATTGGCTATCCGCGCACTACGCTGATCCGACCCGCGGGCAGCGTCACCCGGGCCAGCCGATGGATCCGTTAAGCCGTGCACGTGCTGGCCCGCTTCAAGTGCGCAGAGAAGCGCATCGAGCCCGTTTACGGGCTGAACGGCGTCACCTGCCACCGGCATCACTCCTCCACGAGACCTTCACCGCCCGTGGAGGCATCCCGATTCTTGCGCGAGCACAGCTCGTCATCCCCTTCCGGCAGGTCGGGGAGGGACTGCCCCGTGCTCGCCGGGCCGCCGAAGGCGTGCTGCGCCCCCTTTACGTCTATGGCCCCGGGGGCGTGAATATCGATGTTGCCGTCCTTAATCCGGATGTATCCGCCACCGCTGCTCAGCAGGATCTCGCTGGCCGCGCTTATCTCCACCCGCCCGGTGGATGAGGAGATCGTCACATCCTTTTCGGCGGCGATGCCGATGGCGCCGTTGTGTGCGTGGACATCGACGTTGCCGCGTGCGGCGAAGAGCTTGATGCCGGCGCGCTGGACGAACAGCGAGAGGCGGCGGGTGATGGCGGCGACGAGGCTGCCGCCGGTGGCGATGTTGACGTCCTCGCCGCTGGAGACGCTGAGCGCGCCGCCCTGGGCGAGGTGGGTGGAGGCGGGGGTGGTTGCGGTGATGCCTGCCGGCGAGGCGAGGTGCAGCCAGGGGGCGCGGAGCCCGGGGGTCTCGCC
>NZ_KB894838.1 GCF_000374645.1 Arhodomonas aquaeolei DSM 8974 | reverse complement strand
AGTGTGTGGTGGGTAGTTTGACTGGGGCGGTCTCCTCCCAAAGAGTAACGGAGGAGCGCGAAGGTACCCTCAGCGCGGTCGGAAATCGCGCCTTGAGTGTAAAGGCATAAGGGTGCCTGACTGCGAGACAGACACGTCGAGCAGGGGCGAAAGCCGGCCTTAGTGATCCGGTGGTTCTGTATGGAAGGGCCATCGCTCAACGGATAAAAGGTACTCCGGGGATAACAGGCTGATTCCTCCCAAGAGTCCACATCGACGGAGGAGTTTGGCACCTCGATGTCGGCTCATCACATCCTGGGGCTGTAGCAGGTCCCAAGGGTATGGCTGTTCGCCATTTAAAGTGGTACGCGAGCTGGGTTTAGAACGTCGTGAGACAGTTCGGTCCCTATCTGCCGTGGGCGTCGGAGATTTGAGAGGATCTGCTCCTAGTACGAGAGGACCGGAGTGGACGTACCTCTGGTGTTCCGGTTGTCACGCCAGTGGCACTGCCGGGTAGCTACGTACGGACGGGATAACCGCTGAAAGCATCTAAGCGGGAAGCCCCCCTCAAGATAAGATCTCCCCGGGGACTCGATCCCCCTGAAGGGCCGTGGAAGACCACCACGTTGATAGGCCGGGTGTGGACGTGCAGTAATGCATGAAGCTAACCGGTACTAATTGCCCGTGCGGCTTGGCCATATAACACCCAAGCAGTCTGAGACCAATGCGCATGTCCAAGTGCGCGTGCGACTTCCCGATCAAACGGCCCGCGCGGCCCTCCACAACCGCGCTCAGGCCAACCGGCTCGCCTGGCGAATATAGCGAGTGGGAACCACCCGATCCCATACCGAACTCGGAAGTGAAACCACTCCGCGCCGATGATAGTGCCGCCTCGCTGTGGTGCGAAAGTAGGTCATCGCCAGGCTCTTACTCCAAAACCCCCGGCCCTTAAGGACCGGGGGTTTTTTTATGGGCCCTCCGGCGACCAGGCCTGACTCCGCTCCCGGTGATGATCGTACCGTTACTGGGCGGTGGGATGCCCCCGGAAGTGATACGTTATGGCGATCGAGCCCGGCCACGCTCGACATGGCCGGCCACGAACGGCGACAACGAGCGGAAACGACAGAGCGATGGCGGTACAGGAATACGAGATCGCGGACGACCTGCTGGCGTTCATCGACGCGGCGCCGTCCCCCTGGCACGCGGCGGCGATCATGGCCGCGCAGCTGGAGGCGATGGGCTTCGAGGAGCTGCGCGAGGACGAGGCCTGGACACTGGCGCCGGGGCGTGGGTATTTCGTGCGCCGCGGCGGTGCGAGTCTCATTGCATTCCGCGTCGGGCGGGACCCGGCCGCGTCCGGGCTGCGCATTATCGGCGCGCACACGGACTCCCCGGGCTTTCGGATGCGGCCGGAGGGCTCGACGGCCGGCGAGCCGTCGGCGGCTCTCGGTGTCGAGATCTACGGCGGACCCATCATCGCGACGTTCGCGGACCGGGACCTCACCCTCGCCGGCCGCGTGTGGTGCCGTGGTCAGCACGGCGAGCCAGTGCCGCTGCTCTATGCCGGGGACCGGCCCCTGGTGCGTCTGCCCAACCTCGCAATACACCTCAATCGGGGGGTCAACGAGGACGGTCTCAAGTTCCAGCTGCAGGACCAGCTCGGCATGGTCTTCTCTGACCGTGCGAACAATGGTCTCACCCCCTTCCTCGCCGAGGAGCTCGGTCATGACCCCGGCGCGGTGCTCGGCTGGGAGCTGGCGCTCACCGATACCCAGCCCGGCACGCGTTTCGGTGCGGACGGCGAATATATCGCCAACGGCCAGATCGACAACCTGGCGAGCTGCCACGCCGGTCTGTGCGCGCTGGTCCAGGAGGCGCCGGCGGAGGGCGTCACGTTGCTCGCCTGCTTCGACCACGAGGAGGTCGGTAGTGAGTCCCACCGCGGTGCCGCGGGCACGTTCCTGCCGGCGACGGTCGAGCGGATCCTGGCGGCCACCGACGCGGCCGCCGGGCGCGAGGCGATCTTCGCGCGCAGCTGGGTGGTCAGTGCGGACATGGCCCATGCCTGGAATCCGAACTTCCCGCAGGCCTACGACCAGCGCCACGCGCCCCGGGTAAACGGCGGTCCGGTGATCAAGCTCAACGCCAAGCAGCGTTATGCCTCGGACGGCGAGGGTGAGATATACTTCCGTCACGCCTGCGAGCGCGCCGGCGTGCCGGTACAGCGCTACGTTCACCGCAACGATCTGCCCTGCGGCAGCACGATCGGACCCATCACCGCGGCACGGCTCGGTATCCGTACCGTCGACGTCGGCGGGGCCATGTGGGCCATGCACAGCGCCCGCGAGTCTGCGGGGGCGCTGGATCCGGCGTATCTCGTTTCCGCCTTCCGCGCCTGTCTCTCCGAGGTCTGAGCCGATGAGCACCGAGAACGCCGGTGACGGGACCAGCGCGAGCCGACGGGTCCTCGCGGCGCTGGCGGATGGTGAAGTGCATTCCGGGCAGGCCCTGGCCGCGAATGCCGGGGTCTCCCGTGCGGCGGTCTGGAAGGCGGTGGAGGCGCTACGCCGCGCCGGCCATGAGATCGTTGCCGAACCCGGGCGTGGCTACCGCGCCGTCGCCCCTTATGTGCCGCTGTCGAAGGCCCGGATCCGCGACGCGCTCACGGGAGTGAATGCCCCCGAGCTGCAGGTGCTCGAATCGATAGATTCGACGAACGCCGAGCTGCGCCGCAGTCCGCCGGAAGCGGGGCGCGTCGGAATCGTCATTGCCGAGCGTCAGACGGCGGGGACCGGCCGGCTCGGCCGCGCCTGGGCATCGCCCCCCGGCGGCGTCTATATCTCCGTTTCCTGGCCGTACCGCAACCTGGAACGCGGCCCCACCGGACTGACCCTGGCCGTGGGTGTGTGTGTCGCGGAGCGGCTGCGCGCGCTGGGTGTCGGGCGTGCCGCCGTCAAATGGCCGAACGACGTCTGGGTGGATGGCCGCAAGCTCGCGGGGATTCTGACAGAGCTCAGCGGTGATCCCACCGGCCAGTGCCGGGTCGTCGTGGGTATCGGGGTGAACTGGCGCTCTGGCGACGCGGAGGACGGCAGCGGCCTCGCGGCGCCGTCGGTGGGGGTCGCCGATATCGTGTCCGAACTCGATCGCAATACGCTGGCGGCCGGTGTGGTCAATGCGGTGGTCGAGGCGTGCGCGACCGTCCCGGCACGCACCGCAACCCTGCTCGCAGAGCGCTGGCCCGGGGTGGACCTGCTCGCGGGGCAGGCGGTGGTGATCCATCTAAGCGACCGCCGGGAGGAGGGCACCGCCCGCGGTATCGATACCGACGGCGCACTGCTGGTGGAGACGCCCGGGGGCGTCTCCCGGTTCTTCTCCGGCGATGTCCGGGTGAGGCCAGCGTGATGCGATTACTCTTCGACGTCGGCAACAGCCGGGTGAAATGGGCCATCGTCGACGCGGGAGAGATCCGACACAGTGGCGTGCTGCCGCCCGGTGCGGGCAACCGCGCGGCCATCGAGGCGGGTCTGGATGGGCTTCCGGCCCCGGACAGCGCCGCCGCGATCTCCGTTGCCGCCCCGGGGCGGATTGACGAGCTCGCCAGCGTGTGTCGAGAGGCCTTCGGCCTCGAGCTCGAAGTGGTCTGCACGCCGACGGAAGGCGGCGGTGTGCAGGTCGCCTATCACCGCCCGGTCGAGCTGGGCACGGACCGGTGGGCGGCAATGGTCGGTGCGCTCGCGCATGGCTGGCTGCCGGCCATCGTCATCGATTGCGGGACGGCCGTCACCATCGACCTGCTGGGCGAGGACGGCCGTCATCACGGCGGCATGATACTGCCCGGCCTGGGCACCATGCGGCGGTCGCTGCATGCCGGTACCCACGGCCTGCCCGCCGTCTCCGACGGTGCGCTGCCCCTGCTCGCCGACAATACGGCGGACGCCATCCGAGCTGGCACCTTCCATGGCCTCGCGGCAATGATCGGGGGGCTGGAGGCGGTGATACGGCGTGCCCATGGCGAGGAGCCGGCCACTGTCATCACCGGCGGCGATGCCCCCGCGCTGCGCGGGCATCTCCCGGGGCACGTGGAGTTCGCGCCGCAGCTCGTCCTGGAGGGGCTGGCGCATTACCTGGACATGCGCGACGCAGAATGACGTGTTTGCCTGGCTTTTGCCGAGCCACTATTATCTAGCGTCCAGGCTGGCGTAGCTCAGTTGGTAGAGCAGCTGATTTGTAATCAGCCGGTCGCAGGTTCGACTCCTGTCGCCAGCTCCAGTCAATCAAGGGACTTATGGAACGCTCGCCCTCACAGGCGGGCGTTTTTTGTGGGCGGCTGTCCACACCCTGTCTACGATATGCCAATGGGTTCAGTCGCACCGCATCCCCCAGGTGATCCAGCGCAGAGTCGGCACGACGTCCCCCCGTTTTCAGTAGCACTCTAGTATGGAGTCCGAGGTTAATGGTAGCGACTTCTGGCTGAGTCGCTCGGCATAGCCGCTCGGCGTCAGCCCATCGAGTACCTTCTTCGGTCGTTCCTGGTTGTATTCGCGTTGCCAGGCCGTGATCTCCGCCACGGCGTGGGCCATGCTGACGAACCAGTGTTCGTTGAGGCATTCATCGCGAAAGCGGCCATTGAACGACTCCACGTAGGCGTTCTGGTTCGGCTTGCCCGGTTCGATGGGCCGGAGCTGGACGCGGTTTTCGTAGGCCCAGCCGAGCATCGCCTTTCCGCTGAACTCCCGGCCGTTGTCCGATCGGATGACCTGCGGCAGTCCGCGGCTCTCGCCCAGTTGCTCCAGCACGCCAACGACCTGTCGTCCGCTCATCGCGTACGCCGGCACCAGGGCGACGCACTCATGGGTGGCATCATCGACAATGGCCAGGCACTTGATCGCCCGCCCGTCAGCGACACGGTCGAAGACGAAGTCCAGCGACCAGACCTCATTGGCGGCGCCCGGACGCACCAGCGGCTGACGATCCGCCAACGGCACCTTCTTGCGCTTTCGACGCCGCACCTGAAGCCCCTCCGCGGCGTACAACCGCTCAACTCGCTTGTGGTTGACCGTCCAGCCCTGCTGGCGCAGCTTCAGGTAGATCATCGCCGCGCCGTAGCGTCGATGACGGTGCGCCAGGCGCAGGATCTCTTCCCGCAACGCCCCGTTGCGATCGGCCGCCGGCCGATAGCGCAGCGCGCTCGCACTCATGCCGATCACCGCCAGCGCGCGACGCTCGCTCAACCCGCGGCCTTTCATCTGACGCACCAGCTCGCGCCT
>NZ_KB894837.1 GCF_000374645.1 Arhodomonas aquaeolei DSM 8974 | reverse complement strand
AACTCCCGAAGGTCGTGATACTGCAACGTCGTCGTCCCCTGCCGTGCGCGAGAGTCACGATACTGCCTGCTCGCGCTATTGCCTGTCACCGTTGCGTGGCCGTATCCGGGTGGGATCGCATGCATGCAGCGCGGAGGTGTTGCAGACACGCCGGGGCGTCGACCAACGGGAGCGTTGGGGGCAGCTTGTTCCCGCGGCGAGCTGCCCGTCGGCAGCCGATGACTCGGGACAGAGCTGTGCCGGCTATGGCTGCGGACGGTTGCCTCGCCAGGCCGCTTTCCCTTTCAGTGCCCCGCTGCCACCCAATTATCCCAACCAATCATGGTATTGCCTATCACGTGCCGGCAGGAAATCCCCGAGGCCGCGTACCGACAGCGGATGTGACGGGCACTGTCGGGCAGCATTTATGCCGCAATTGGCGACAACTTTCAGGTTGACAGATCGACCTGACCAACCTACGGTCTGGTTAAACCAATTAATAAATAATGGTTCAAATGGTCTAGGTCAGGCGCTTCGCTGTTCCGTGTCCCTCGGTTTGGCACGCGCAGCGGAGCCGGCCCATTCCAGCGGAAAGGGGAGTTTTCGTGAAGCTGTTCCTCATTCAAACCCTCAATGGCCTGACGCTGGGTGCGCTGTACTTCATCGTGGCGAGCGGGTTCACGCTGATCTTCGGTGTCATGCGCGTGGTCAACCTGGCGCATGGCTCGCTGTATCTGCTCGGTGGCTACGTCGGCTACAGTGTGGCCGCTGCCACCGGTAGCTGGTATGCCGCCGTGGTCGGAGGCGCCTTAGGCATGGCGCTGGTGGGGGTGCTGATGCAGGTGGGCCTGTTCGGCTGGATGCAGGGCCAGGACCTGCGCCAGACCCTCGCTTCCATCGGCCTGTCCATCGTCATGGCAGACCAGATGCTGGCCTACTACGGCGGCGGCACCTACCAGTTCCAGCCCCCCGACTATCTCTACGGATTCACGCCGCTGCCCTTCGTCCACGGGTACTCGACCTACCGCCTGTGTCTGCTCGGCTTCTCGGTGTTCGTGGGTCTGGTGCTCTGGTTCGTGCTGAACCGCACCCGCCTGGGCATGATGATCCGTGCCGGCGTGGACGATCGGGACATGCTGGATGCGCTCGGCATCAATGTGCCGCGGTTGTTCGTGTGCGTGTTTGCGATCGGTGCCGGTCTTGCCGGGCTCGCCGGCGTGATCGGCGGCAGTGCGCTTTCGCTGGCGCCGGGAGAGGACGTGCGCTATCTGCTGTCGTCGCTCGTGGTCGTGATCGTGGGCGGTATGGGCAGCATCGGCGGGACAGCGATCGGTGCCGTGCTGATCGGCCTGGCAGAGCAGTACGGGCTGGCGTATGCGCCCACCTACGGGGTCGTGTTCACCTTCGTGATCATGGTCGTGGTGCTGGCGGTGCGACCGCAGGGCCTCCTGGGGCGTGCGGCATGAGAGTGTGTGCCGGAAGGACCGCCGCGTGGCTGGCGCTTGCCGTCGTCGTCGCGTTCTATCCGCTCGTCGTGCCGGGGTTCTGGACCTACCAGATCGGCGCCCAGTCCCTGCTGTTCGGGGTGATCGCACTGAGCCTGAACCTGCTTGCCGGTTACGGCGGCATGGTCTCGCTCGCGCAGATGGCCATCGCCGGGGCCGCCGGATACGCCACGGCCTACTTCGGGGTCAACAGCACCGACCTCGGTATCGCGCTGCCCTGGCCCCTGACGGTGCTGACCGCCATCGCCCTCGGCACGCTGTTCGGGGCGGTCGTGGGAGCGATCTCCGTGCGCACGCGGGGCATCTACTGCCTGATGATCACGCTGGCGATCGCCGTCGGGTTCTCGCTGTTTGCGCGCCAGAACTACAGCGTGTTCAACGGGTTCAACGGCTTCGCCGGGGTGCGCGCACCAGCGGTCGCGGGCATCGACTTCAACGAGCCCGTCCCGTTCTACTACCTCACGCTCGGTGTGGCCGCCGTCGCGCTCGGATGGCTCTACCACTTCTCACGAACCCCGTTCGGCATGGCGCTCCAGGGTATTCGCGACAACCCGCGGCGCATGCGCACGCTCGGTTTCGACGTGATCCGGCTCCGTATCGCCGCCTTTGCGCTCTCGGGGCTCATCGCCGCCGCCGGGGGCGTGCTCTTCGTCTGGTACAACGGCCGTATCTCGCCCGGTGCCATCGACGTCCAGCCGACCATCGACATCCTCATCATCAGCGTGGTGGGCGGCATGGCCTCGCCTCTCGGTGCCTTCGTCGGCGCGGTCGCGTTCGTGCTGCTTCAGAACTTCGCCATCGACCTGATCAGTCCGGATCGATTCAACACCCTCATTGGTCTGGCGTTTCTGGTGGTCGTGCTGTTCTCCCCGGAAGGCCTTACCGGCATCGCACAGCGGCTGATGCGGGGACTGCGCGGCGCCGTCCGGGCGGAACGCCCGCCGGGTGATCGCGAGACGTCCACCGAGGAGGCAACGGCCCGCCGCATTTCCTGATTCTTGTCTAGCAGGAGGAGAGACCCATGACGATAAAAACTATCCTCAATCGACTGGCGCTGGCGATAGGCATCGCCGGACTCGCCGCGTCGGCGGGCGCCAGCGCCGCCGGCAAGGCGCCCATTCGCATTGGCGGTCTTGCCACCCTGGAGGGGGCGTTTGCCGTCGACGGCAAGGATGCGATGCGGGGTATCGAAATGGCCATCGACGAGTTCGGGGGCGAGATCAACGGCCATCCGATCCGGCTGGTGAAGGCCTCCTCCGATGCCTCGCCCAATTCCGCCGTCGACGCCGCGCGCAAGCTCATCGAGCAGGAGGACGTGGATATCCTGGTCGGTCCCCTCTCCGGCAGCGAGGGGCTGGCGGTGAAGGACTATGCCAAAAAGCATCCGGGCAAGACCTTCCTGAACGGTTCCTCCGCGGCCCAGGACACCACCCTTCGCGATCCGGTGCGCAACTTCTACCGCTTCTCCACCGACGGGGCGCAGTGGATGGCCGGCCTTGGCGACTATGTCTACAGGCAGAAGGGATACCGCAAGGTCGCGGTCGTTTCGGAGGACTACTCCTTTCCGTACACGCAGGTGTTCGGTTTCGCCTACGAGTTCTGCCGCAACGGCGGCGAGATCAGTCACAAGTACTGGGTCCCCATCGGCAACAAGGACTACAGTGCCGTGATCACCCGGCTGCCGGAGGACATCGACGCCATCTACGTCATGCTCGGCGGCTCCGACGCGGTGAACTTCCTCACCCAGTACCGCCAGTACGGCGGCAGCAAGCCCATGATCGGCAGTTCCGTGACCGTGGATCAGACCGTGCTGAGCTCCAGGGGGCCGTTCAAGCAGTACCTGCTCGGTACCGCGTCGGCGGGGCCGATCGCCGACTCGTGGGACAATCCGGGCTGGGAGTCCTTCGTGAAGCGCTATCAGGAAACGTACCCGAACGGTTTCCCGTCGCCCTCGCTGTTCGCGGAGACCTACTACGTGAACGCCAAGGCGGCGCTGCTCGCGCTCAGGCAGGTCGGCGGTGACCTCTCCGAGGGCCAGAAGCAGCTGCAGAAGACACTGGACAGTCTCAGCTTTCAGACCCCGACCGGTCACGTCGCCCTCGACGAGAACCGCGAGGGGATCAGCAACAACTTCGTGACGGTGGTCGCCAAGAAGCCGAACGGCGATCTCTACAACAAGGTTGTGGCGGTCAGGAAGGACGTCGATCAGACGCTTGGCATGAAGCGCGATGCCTTCCTCGAGCTGGGCAAGGTGGGCCGCAACTCGCCCACCTGTGAAGATCTGCGCAATGTCGGCAAGTGACGTCAACGCGCTGGAGCTCGTCGACGTGGGGCGCCGTTTCGGCGCCCTCGCGGCCGTCTCCAACGTCGATCTCACCGTCGCTCAGGGGGAGCGCCGGGCACTGCTCGGTGCCAACGGGGCCGGCAAATCGACGCTGTTCAATCTCATTGCCGGGGATTTCCCGGCCACCGATGGCAGTATCTCCCTGCTCGGGCGTGACCTGAGCGGCGTGCCCGCGCGGGAGCGAACGCGCATGGGGCTGCGCCGTACTTACCAGAACTCCAGCCTGTTCGCCCAGCTGACGGTCGCGGACAACCTCTTCATCGCACTGCGTGGCGTGCGCCCCGGGCGTTTCAGCCTGCGCCGACCGCACCGCCGTGGCGACGAGATGCAGCGGGTGGTGGCGCTCGCGGAGCGGGTCGGTATGGGGGGATGGCTGGACCACCGGGTGGCGGACCTCTCCCATGGTCAGCAACGCCAGCTCGAGCTCGGGATGGCGCTGGTCGGGGAGCCGCAGGTGCTGCTGCTCGATGAACCCGCCGCCGGCCTCTCACCGGCGGAGCGCACGCACCTGCTGGCGCTGATAGTGGGCCTTCCCCCGTCGCTGACGGTGGTGCTCATCGAGCACGATCTGGACATTGCGCTGCGGGCCGCCGACCGCGTGACCGTCATGCACAACGGGCGGCTGCTCGTGGAAGGCACGCCCGGGGAGATTCGCGCGAATCAACAGGTGAGGGATATCTACCTTGGTAGCCAAGGCAACTGATGTGCGCCTGGAGGTCGACGGCCTCCAGGTCCACCGGGGAACCAGTCATGTCCTGCAAAGTATCAGCCTCGGGGTCGGCGGCGAACCCGTCGCCATCGTCGGCCGCAACGGCATGGGCAAGACCACGTTGTGTCAGGCGATCATGGGGCTCGTGCCTGCGACCGGAGGCGGGATCCGCTTCGCCGGCCGTTCGATCGACGGCCGCAAGCCGCACGCGGTGGCCCGCTCGGGACTCGGCTACGTGCCGCAGGGGCGGCGGATCTTCCCGTCGCTGACGGTGGACGAGCACCTGCGGCTTGTCAGCCGCAGGGGCCGTGTGCGCTGGTCGGTCGACGGTGTCTACGAGCTCTTCCCGCGACTGGCCGAACGCCGGGATCATGGCGGATCGGCGCTCTCGGGCGGTGAGCAGCAGATGCTCGCCATCGCAAGGGCGCTGCTGACCAACCCGAGGCTGGTGATCATGGACGAGCCGACGGAGGGGCTGGCGCCGGCCATCGTAGAGCAGCTCGTCGGCGTCCTGAGGCAGCTCGCACGGGAGGGGACCGGATTGCTGCTCATCGAGCAGAACTTCGGTGTGGCGACGGCGGTGGCCGAGCGCGTCATGGTCATGTTGAACGGCCAGATCGTCCATGAGGCCCCCGCCAGCGAAATACGCGAGGACGACGAGGTCAAGGCACGTTATCTCGGCGTGGGGTGAGTCCGCCTGCGTCGGCGCTGGCGCCGGTGTGTCCGGATCATGCCTCTCGACACACCCCGGGCCCGTGAGCGTCCGTCGCCACCCGCGATTCGATGAACTCCCGAAGGTCGTGATACTGCAACGTCGTCGTCCCCTGCCGTGCGCGAGAGTCACGATACTGCCTGCTCGCGCTATTGCCTGTCAC
>NZ_KB894836.1 GCF_000374645.1 Arhodomonas aquaeolei DSM 8974 | reverse complement strand
CCGGCGGCGCCCGCCAGCTGCTCGCCGGCCACCGCTTCGAGCTCACCGAGCACCCGCTCCACGACACCGGCGGCGAGGCCGAGCGCCACTTCCTCGTGCTCGCCCTCAGCGTCCACGCCGAGAACGCCCTGCCCGTCAGCCCCGCGCTCCGCGCCCTGCCCGGCAGCCTCCAGCCCGACATCGACGCTGCCCGCCGCGCCCACGGCCTCGAGGCGCACGGCGACGAGCGCGAGGACTACCGCAGCGCCGGCACCGGCCACTACCTCGTCTCCCTCGAGGCCCAGCGCGCCCACATCCCCTACCGCCCCGCGCTCGAGCACCCCCGCCCCGTGCTCGCCGGCCCCCAGACCGCCACCGTCGTCGGCCCCGAGGGCGAGGAGATCCACACCGATCACCTCAACCGCGTGAAGGTCCGCTTCCACTGGGACCGCCTCGCGCGCGGCGACGAGCGCGACAGCTGCTGGCTGCGCGTCGCCGAACCCAGCGCCGGCGCCGGCTGGGGCGCGGTGTTCACCCCCCGCGTCGGCCAGGAGGTGCTCGTCGACTTCCTCGACGCCGACCCCGACCGACCGCTGGTCACCGCGCGCGTGTTCAACGCCGCCACCCCGCCGCCGTGGCACAGCAACGGCCTGCTCTCGGGGCTGCGCTCCCGCGCCTACCGCGCCAGCGGCCACAACGAGCTCGTCTTCGACGACGCCACCGGCCAGCAGCGCCTGCGCCTGGCCAGCGACCACGCCGCCAGCCAGCTCAACCTCGGCTACCTCATCCACCAGCGCGACAACCACCGCGGCGCGCTGCGCGGCAACGGCTTCGAGCTGCGCTCCGACGCCTTCGGCGCCGTGCGCGCCAACCAGGGCCTCTACCTCACCACCTGGGGCCAGCCCGGTGCCGGCGGCGACCAGCTCGACCTCACCCCCGCGCGCGAGCAGCTCGCCAGCGCCCACCGCCTCGCCGAGCGCCTCTCCGGGAGCGCCACCGCCCACCGCGCCGAGGCGCTCGAGGCGCACGCCGATCTCCAGCGCGCCGGCGAGGACGCCGAGCACGCCTACGGCAACAGCGAGCAGGTCAGCGCCGGCGGCGATCAGTCCAGCGCCCGCCGCGCCAGCGAGTCCGGCGGGCGTGGCGAGACCCCCGGGCTCCGCGCCCCCTGGCTGCACCTCGCCTCGCCGGCAGGCATCACCGCAACCACCCCCGCCTCCACCCACCTCGCCCAGGGCGGCGCGCTCAGCGTCTCCAGCGGCGAGGACGTCAACATCGCCACCGGCGGCAGCCTCGTCGCCGCCATCACCCGCCGCCTCTCGCTGTTCGTCCAGCGCGCCGGCATCAAGCTCTTCGCCGCACGCGGCAACGTCGATGTCCACGCACACACCGGCAACATCGGCATCGCCGCCGAAAAGGACGTCGAGGCGAGCGCCTCGCAGCGGAAAATCGACCTCGCCGGCGCCAAGGAGATCGTGCTCACCTGCGGCGGCGCCCGCGTGCGCATCCGCAACGGCAACATCGAGCTCCACGCCCCCGGGCGCGTGAGCATCAACGGCGCCCAGCACAGCTTCAGCGGGCCCGTCGAGCAGGAAACCACCACACCGGTATTGCCGGACGACGATCCTGGCCTGTGTCCCTGGAAAGGCCGTTCCGCCGCCGCCAGCGGCGAGGGGGGCGTGGAGGAATGAATGCGGCAAGCGGTACGCAGCCGTACACCCTCGTCAATCACCACGACCTGTCCGGACTGCTGCAGGGCGGGGCGCTGTACGAGCTGATCGACCCGGCGACCTCGGACCCCGGTCCGGGGAACGCCAGCCCGCAGGCCTGCGAGACCGTCGTCAATCCATTCACCGATCAGCCACCGGCCGAGCGACTGCGCCTGCAGCCCGTCACGGGCACGCCCCAGCGGATATGGACGAGACTGCAGGCCCACTGTGCGTCACCGCCCCGGCCCGACGAGCCACGCCCGGTATGCGGCTGGCTGATCTTCGCAGGCGCAGTGCAGGGCGTCGCCCGCTACCTGAGCCGTCAGCTACGGCAGACGAAACCGTCCGGACGGGCGGCCCTGCTGCGCTACTACGATCCGCGGGTCATGGAGCGGCTGCTGAGCCTCTGTAGCGACACCCAGCTGGCAGCGCTACTGGGCCCCGTCGATCACTGGCTGTTCGTGGGGCGCACGGGCTGCATCCGTCACGCCTCCCCCCATGACGGCGCCCACCGGTCCGGCGAGCGCGCCCTGGCGCCGGAACAGTGGGATGCCATCGACCGCATCGGCCTGGTCAACCGGACGCTGGCGGTGTGCACGCCGCGTACCGGCATCGCGTCATGGACGGATAACGCCATCATCCGCCTCGACCGCCTGCTCGCCGTCGCCCACCGCGAGGGCATCACCGATCCGGGCTCGCGCATAGCATTCGCCTTGCACGGTCTAGGCAGCACGGATTCGTTCCACCGTCACCCGGTCATGCGCCATGTCCTCGCGCGTTGCCGCCAGGGCGAAGACTACCGGGCGCTGACACGGACGTGGGGCACGCACGACTGGCGACGGATCGCCGAAGAGAGCAGGGGAGCGCGGACATGACGGCATTCATCGACCCGGGCGACGTAGTGGATATGGTGGATCGGTACACGGCGGCGGGCACGCGCACATACGAGTGCCCCTTCTGCGAGCGGGTCGGGCTACCCATCCTGCCCGTGCGTTACGCCGTCGTGGACCCGCCCGACGGGGGCGAGGGGCTGGAGCTACCTCAACCCATGCTCGTGCACGCGGCCACCCACTTCCCCCCTCTCGAGCAGAGCCGGTACGGGCTGCGGCTGCTCCGCGAAGGCTACCTGTATCTCTTCGACGCGACCCGGGAACGCTGGCAGGCGTGGATGATCACCAGCGACGCCCGGCTGTGCGAATTCCCGCCACTGGGCCGGGCACCGACGGCCGCCGAGAACGCCCACGTCACCACGCCCTGCAACGTCACGGCACGGAACTACTCCTCGCTGTTCATCACCATTCCCGAGGCACGCGAGGCCGGGTGGGTCTACCTCGCCTATTCCGATCATCTCTGGAGCGCGGCGACGCTCGAGACCATGGCTGCCAACCGGGACAACCTGCGTGACCGGTGCATGCAGGCGTTCGACGTGGGCAGATGGCTGGCACGACAGCACGGCATATCCGCGACGTCCCCCGACGACATCGCCACGTACGTCCCCGAGTTCGCCGCCACCGATGGCGGGACGCAGTCTCAGGGGGACTGCTTCCCCGGCCCGGGCGTCACCGCCCGGGCATTCCACGATGCCGGACAGCTGCGCGAGCGCATGAACTGGACCGTGCGCGATACGCCCGAATTCATCGACAAGGGGGCGCTCCTGGCGATCGAGGACCCCATCGGCATCACCACCGCGCTCAACCAGTTCCGCAACAACGCCGCCGAGCGCCTCCAGGCCTACACACACAGCGAGGCGGTCTTCGAGAAGAAGGCCACTTCCGAGCTCATCACCGGATTCCGCCGGATCAAGGCGGAGCGGGCCGGCCGGCGTGCCGACGCCAACGTCGAGCGAATCCGCAATGCGCCGCCGGTAGACCTCAATCTGCGTGCCGCCCGGGACTTCGAGGCGCGGCCGGCGGCGGAGCAGGCGGCACTCCTGGACCGCATGCCCGCCTGGCAGCGCGAACGCCTCGCCCGGGCCCGGGCCGAGCTCGCCGAGCGCCGCGCGCAGCGGCCCGACAATGCCGAGGCCTACCACGAGCGCACTGTCGAACTCAGTTGGGCGGATTACCTCGAATGCTACGACGAGGCCGCCCGCCAGGCATTCGAGGCGCAGTACGAGAAACACTGCAAGCCGCTGCGCGAAGCAGTCACCGTGCGCGCCCGGGACCACGCGCAATGGCTCTCCGGCGGCGACTTCACCGCCGCCCTGATGACCTACGACACCACGCTCAGCGGTGACGGCGAGGCCTACGAGGCCGCGGTCGCGGCGGCGTTCACCGGCACCAGTGCCACTGGCGAGGGCAGGGAAGTCCTCTCCGGGATACTCGATCGGCCGCTGCACGACCCCGGGTCCTTTATCTGGCGCGCCCTGTTCCTCAACCAGCAGTCGCTGCTCGAACGCATTGAGGCGTACGTCAGTGGTGCGGCGCAGTGGGGCAGCCAGATCTATGGCCCCCTCAGTGGCCTGCTCGAGAAGACACCGGCCAACCGCACCCCCCTGGAGAACCTCATCGCCGACGTCGTCGGGATCATGGCGAGCCGGCTGGGTGCCGTGGAAGCGACCCACATCGCCAACGACCGGCTCGCGCGGCTGTGGCAGGCCGTGGGCTGGGCACGATACCGCATCCGCACCGCACTGCATTTCTTCCCCGCCGATGCCGGACAGCTCGCCGAGGTCTACGAAGACAGCCTCTGGCGCGAGGAGGTCGCCATTCAGGCCATGCGCGGCAACAGGCAGGGGCTCGTACCCCAACACCCCGTCGAGCCGCCGCGAAACGACTCGGTCAGAGGGATGCTCTGGGCCATGATCCCCGACGATGCCCATCCACCGGGGCCGGCTCTCCTCGAACTGGACCGGGAGGCGGCCCTGAGACGGCTGCGTGCACGGCTGAACCGTACCCTGACGCCGGATACCTGGGGCGGGCTGTTCGCGGTGGGCCTGGAGCTGATCAACGCTTGGGCGGTAATCACGACCCTTGGCGATGGCGACGAGGACGACGCGGTCTCCGCCGAGCGCGTCAGCGCCCTGGTCGCCACCGGCGGGGCATTGACCAGCGCGCTCGCGAGCGTGGCACGGGACATCCTGTTCAAGACGGCCGCGCCGGGCAGCCCGCTTTTCAATGCCCTGACCTGGCTCGTTGGTATCGGTGCCGCGGTGGCGTCCTGGATCGGCGGGTACTGGGCATTCGTCGAGGGTATACGGGCCAAGGACGAAAACGAAGGAACAATGGCGGCGCTGTATCTTTCCACCGCCGCACTATCCACGGTCTTCGGAATCACATCGCTTTGGGCTTCGGCTCAAACCGTCAGCACATCCTCTGGAAGCACGGCGATGATCGGCCGATTCCTCATCTCGCGGGGCGGGTGGGCGGCGGTGAGCTCATATCTCGGATGGGTCCTGCTGGGCGTGGGGGTGCTGACCTGGTCCCTCGCGCCTGACGGCCTGGAGAAGTGGCTCCGCCGGTGCGTGTTCGGGACGGGGGACGCCCCCCGGTTCGAGGACCTCCAGGCGGCCCTGGACGAGCTCGAGGACCTCGGCTACATCAGGCAGCGCCATGATTAACGAATACGACCTGGACTATCGCGACCGGGACCGGGGCACCGACTGGTTCAGGCAGCCCCTGAGACTGGACTACAGTCTGCGGCGTACCCTGCCCCACGGGGAGCGGGCGACCGACGAGGTGTACGACGCCATTTCCACATACCGGCAAAACGACGTCTACCTCGAAACTTCGCATACTAAGGAACGTTTTTTGAGGGGATTTTTTACAGCAGGTATGGGGATACCCCTAGTCGGGATCAATATTTTTATGGTATATGCCTTTTTTTTATTGATTTTCTATTTTTTTTCCGATCCTGAGAGGCTGTCCCTAATTTTCCCAATCGGGGTCATCGTGATCCTAGGGGGGGCAATGGATATTTTCATCCTTAACCTCCCATTGAAGAACGACTGGTTCACCTACCGCCACGCCCCCATCCGCTTCAACCGCCGCACCCGACAGGTGCACGTGTTCTACACGCCCCGCTTCGGTGGACCCCGCAGCTACGACTGGGACGCCCTCACGGCACAGGTCCTGGAAACCGGCAGGGGAAAGGTCACCTATTACGTCCTGACCATGACTGCCGCCGATCCCTCCGGCAGGTATTACTATGACCGCTTCGAGGTCGGCAACCAGCTGCTCCACCGCGAAGAGGGTATCCGCTGGTGGGAGTACATCCGCCGCTTCATGGAGGAAGGGCCCGACAGTGTCCCCGATCCCGACTGGACCCTCTCCGA
>NZ_KB894835.1 GCF_000374645.1 Arhodomonas aquaeolei DSM 8974 | reverse complement strand
GCCTCGGCCGACGCCACGCAGCACTATGTCCCCGGCGTGGAGGGCAGCCTGGGGGCGTCGGTGCCGCCGCCGGGCTTCTACCTGCGCACCTACGGCGTGTACTACGACTCCGACAACGTCAAGGTCGACGCCATCAGCGACAACGACGGCGAGATCCCCGGCGGCGACGACAGCGCCACGGTCCGGGCGGTGGTGCCCCGCGCGATCTGGATCACCGACAAGCAGTTCCTCGGCGCGGACTACGGCATGGAGGCCATCGCCCCGATCCTGGACAAGGACGTCGACGCCATGGGCCTGAGTGAGAGCGACAGCGGCCTCGGCGACGTCTTCCTCAGCCCGCTGATCCTCGCCTGGCACGGCGAGCGCTACGACACGGTCCTCGCCGCCGGCTACTGGACCGACGCGTTCAGCGACTACGACGACGACAACCCCGTGGCCGCGGCGGCCTCCGTGGGCCAGGGCTACTCCAACGTGATGGTCACACTCGGCGGCACCTGGTATCTCACCGCCGACCGCACCTGGGCGGTCTCGCTGCTCAACCGCTACGAGACCATGGCCTCGGAGATCGAGGGCACCGACATCGAGCCCGGCGACAACTGGGTGGCCGAGTGGGGCATCAGCCACAGCTTCAACCCCGCCCTCACCGTGGGGCTGGTGGGCTACGACAGCTGGCAGCTCACCGAGGACGACGCCCCCGCGGGCGTGCCCACGCCCAAGGACGAGGTCCACGCCGTCGGCGGCCAGGTGACCTACCGCTCGAAGTCGCTGGGCATGAGCTTCGACGCCGCGCTCTACGACGAGTACCACAGCGAGCACCGCCCCGAGGGCACCACCGCTCGGGTGATCGTCACCATCCCGTTCTGATCCACGGAACGACAGGAGGCAGCGCCGTGAGCGATACCGCCAGAGACCGCAACGCCGACTGCGTGATCGTCGGCAGCGGCATCAACTCGCTGGTCTGCGCCGCGGGGCTCGCGCGCCGGGGCCGGCGGGTGATCGTGCTCGAACGCAACGACCGCCCGGGCGGGTGCATCCGCACCGAGGAGGCCACCGTGCCGGGCTTCCACCACGACACCCTCTCCGGCTTCCACCCCCTGTTCGTCACCTCGCCGGGGTATGCCGCCCTCGGCGAGGCCCTCCACGCGCAGGGCCTGGAGTACGCGAACACGGACACGCCCACGGGCGTGATCCTGCCGGACGGCAGCCACTTCATCCTCTCGCGGGATCGCGGGCGCAACATCGAGACGATGAACGCCCTCGCCGCCGGCGACGGCGAGCGCTTCGACGCCGCCATGAACGCGGTCGCCGCCCACGCGGACACCACGTTCACCCTGCTCGGCAGCGAGCTCAAGAGCTGGGGCGTGGCGAAGACGCTGTTCCGCCATGGCCGCCGCGAGGGCCACCGCGGGCTGATCCGCTACTTCGGCGAGAGCATGGAGAGCGCGCGCACCTGGCTGGAGCGGACCTTCGAGTCCGGGCACCTCCGTGCCTGCCTCGCCCCGTGGATCCTGCACACCGGCCTGGGGCCGGACAGCGCCCTGGGCGGACACATGCTGCGGCTCATCGCCTTCACCCTGGAGGGGGCGGGCATGCCGGTGGTCCGCGGCGGCAGCGAACGCCTGGTGGACGCCTTCCGCTGCGTGGTCGAGGCCAACGGCGGGCGCTTCGTCACCGGCGCCGACGTCGACCGGGTGGTCGTCGAGGGCGGCCGCGCCCGGGGCGTGGAGACCACCGCGGGCGAACGCTACACCGCCGGGCGCGCGGTGGTGTGCAGCACCACCCCCACCCAGCTCTACGGCCGCCTGCTCCGCGACGCCGCCGTGCCGGCGCGGGTGCGCGACGATGCCGCCCGCTACCGCTACGGACGCGGGTGCATGCAGATCCACCTCGCCCTCGACGAGCCCCCGGAATGGCCGGACCCGGCCCTGCGCGAGGTCGCCATGCTGCACCTCACCCCGGGGCTGGACGGGGTATCCCGCGCGGTGAACGAGGCCGAGCGGGGACTGCTGCCGGCGGAGGCCTCGGTGGTGGTCGCCCAGCCCACCGCCCTGGACCCCTCCCGCGCCCCGGAGGGCAAGTGGATCCTCTGGATCCAGCTCCAGGAGCTGCCCCGTCACATCCGCGGGGATGCCGCCGACAGCATCCCCGCACCCGCCGACGGTGCCTGGGACGAGGCCACCCGCGAGGCCTACGCGGACCGCATCGTCGCCCGCCTCGCGGCGCACGTCCCCAACCTGGAGCGCGCCCTGCTCGGCCGCCGCGTGCTCTCCCCCGCCGACCTGGAGGCCATGAACATCAACCTCGTCGGCGGCGATCCCTACGCCGGCGACTGCCAGGCGGACCAGTTCCTGCTCTGGCGCCCGCTCAACGACGGCGACGGCCACCGCACCTGCATCCGCGGGCTGCACCACATCGGTGCCTCCACCCACCCGGGACCGGGCCTGGGCGGCGTCTCCGGCCACCTGGTGGCCGAGCGGCTCGGGTGAGGCGCGATCGTTCCAATAAAAAACACTTTGATTTAGAGTCAAAGCAATCATCGGAAATGATGGATATGCCGGGACCATGGACATCCGCCAGCTGCGCTACTTCGCCGCCATCGCCGACGCGGGGTCCATCACCCGGGCCGCGGAGCAGCTCGACGTCGCCCAGCCGGCACTGAGCCAGCACGTCCGCCAGCTCGAGGAGGAGCTCGGCACCCAGCTGCTCGTGCGCAGCGTGCGCGGCGTGCGCCTAACCGAGACCGGCACCCGGCTGCTCGGCCACGCCCGCAAGCTGCTCAGCGATTTCCAGGCCATCCGCGACGACATCCAGGACACCGAGGCCCGCCCCGCCGGACCGACCCACATCGGCATCCCCACCTCGCTGGGCATGCTGCTGAGCGTGCCCCTCGCGCTGCAGGTGCGCCGCGAGCTGCCGGAGGTCCAGCTGCGCATCGCCGAGGGCCTGTCCGGCCACACCCTGGAGTGGCTGCGCCAGGGCAACCTCGACCTGGCGCTGGTCTTCGGCGCGGAGACCGTCTCCGGGCTGGCAATGGAGCTCATCGCCACCGAGGAGCTGCACGTGGTCGGCCCGGCGGGGGACGAACGCCTCTCCGCCCTGACCAGCGGCCCGGAGGGCAACCTGCCGCTCTCGGCACTGGACGGTCTGCCGCTGATCATGCCGGGGCGCCCCCACGGCGTGCGCGAGGAGCTGGAGGCCGCGGTACGGCGGCGGGCCGTCGGCCTGGACATCGTGCTGGAGATGGACGCGCTGGAGCCGATCAAGGCCCTGGTCGCCGAAGGCGCCGGCTACACCGTGCTCTCCCCGCGCCTCGCCCGCCACGGCAGCGTGGGCGCCGGCCTGCAGACCTACCCCATCCGCGACCCGGAGATCCAGCGCAGCATCTACCTCGCCCGGGTCGCCGACCGGCCCCTGTCCATCGCCGCACGGCACGTCCGCGACCGGCTGCGCACCCTCCTCGCCACGCTCACCGAGGGCCGGCGCTGGCGTACCGACCTGACCGCATGAACCTGTATCCACCCCCGGCGCTCGCCGGTTGGCCGGACACGGCCGACCGGCGGCGTCGGGGACGAACCTGCCATCCGGACCGGTCCGAACCGACCCGTTCGGAATTCGTCCTGCCGTAAACCGGTGCGCCGCGCCCGCTTCGCCCGGATCGGGCGTGCTACATGGCCATGCACAGGCTTGCCGGGCCCCGGAACAGATCACACACGGGGTCTGCATCCCGCAATTAGTAACCCGCGGTGACTCAGACCGAATTGCTCACGTGACGCGACACCACCCGGCGCATTGCGGGAAGACAGCTTGGTGCCCCCCGGGACGATCACACTGCCACCCCAAAGAGCGCCCCCACCCCGGCAGTCAACGCCATGGCCAAGGCGCCCCAGAAAGTAACGCGCGAGGCGCCGACGAGCACCGACGCGCCGCCAGCCCTGGCGGATACAGAACCGAGCAGCGCGAGGAAAAGGAGTGAACTGCCCGAGACGGCCCACATAAGCGCGGCAGCCGGAAACACGACGACGACCAGAAGCGGAAGAGCAGCGCCCAGCGCGAACATCGCGGCGGAGGCCAGCGCGGCCTGGACCGGCCGAGCGGACAGGGAATCGGACAGGCCCAGCTCGTCGCGCGCGTGTGCGCCAAGCGCATCGTGCTGCATCAACTGGGTCGCGACCTCGGAGGCCAATGCCGCGTCCAACCCGCGGTTGACGTAGATCGCCGTCAACTCCGCGTGCTCGCTCTCGGGCCCTTCGGCAAGCTCCTGACGTTCCCGGGCCAGATCGGCGCGCTCCGTATCGGCCTGCGAACTCACCGAGACATACTCGCCGGCCGCCATCGACATGGCTCCGGCGACCAGGCCCGCCACGCCTGCGACCAGGATGCCATGAGCATTGGTACCCGCCGCACCAACCCCCAGAACAAGACTCGCCGTGGAGACAATCCCGTCATTCGCGCCGAGGACCGCGGCCCGCAGCCAGCCGATCCGATGGGTTCTATGTGTTTCTGTGTGTTTCTGTGTTTTCATGATACCGGAATTCGGGTGGAGCGCTTAGAACCATGCCTAACGATTCGCTGAGGCGCGCCGCCCGGAGCGTTGGGTTACAGGCAGCGACGTGTGCCGACGTCGCTTCGAGCGTTTTGTTAGCGCCATATCTACCAACTGCTCGCTACACACCCGCCAGTAACTGAGCGACTACAACAAGACACACCATCCCGCCGCAGAAACACAGAACACCAGTGACACCGAATAGCCAGCTAATCCCGTTTGTAACCGGCCGAACCGATGCATGCTTCTTTGGATGGTCGAGCAGTATGTACTTCTGCACGATGACATTTACCTTGAGCAGAACGAAGGCGATGATCGGGGAAACCAATAACCACCACGCCCACACAAGAACTGCGCCGGCGGTCGGCTCACGAGATAGCAACTCCGTGTGGCCGAATACTAGGCCTATTGAAATCGACAGAGCACCGCCGGAAAGAACGAACACAGCACCGGCCAACGAGTCGATGCGCGACCGTATTTCTTCCCATTCCTGATTGTCGACCTCACGCGGACTCATTTTCTTCCTTCGGTCGCTAACGATGAAGCTCAGCTGACCCGTAAAACGCCCCGCGGTTTACGGGTCCTCTGGAGCGCATTGTTGGGCACGAGCGAGTTTTGCAATCCTGCAGTAGATTAGGCCGCCCACCACCACCCCCCCGAAAAAACCGGCCAACGGCGCAAGCCCCGCTACTGCCATAAGAAGGATATAACCCGCGAACGCCGAAGCCGCGCCGGACGCATAGAGAATCGCGAGCCACTTCTCAGCGATATCGGACGGCAGTTCGCCGATATACTCGTGTTGGCTAAAATAAAACCACACGAGTAACGGGATCGATGCACCGACACATGCAAGATGCCAAGACAAAATGTCGCCTTTCGGCATGATGCCTTGCGCGGTCAGTACAACAATAGATGACGATGCAGCAATGAGGCCGACGGCCGAGTTCCTCATGAACTCAAGACGCGCGTTTTTCATAAAACTTCGTCCATAGAGCCAAAACGCTTTAGCTCAGCCGACGCCGAGTGTAACGAGGGAACCAAAAGGCGCCAGCCTTTTGGCGTCGGCTGGAGCGATTGGTTATGCGTTTTGTCAGAGTGGATTGATAACAGCATTGCTATCTATATTGTTGAGTATCCATTCCGATATCAAACGAAAAGCCTCCGCTTTATCTGTATCAGCCATATTCTTTGTGTCCACGGTACCATTTCTGGAATACAAAAGGGTTGCTACCCAATATCCACCAACCTGCTCGGTTATGAATATTTTGAATGTTCTTCCTGCTGTTTCGACCAGTCGTTCATCAGTAGGGCCAATAAAGCTCATTTTGAATTATTCCTTTTCTGTGTGGATGACGCATAACGATGAAGCTCACCCGACCGGCCAACCGCGTCGCGGTTGGCCGGTCGGGTGAGCGCCTGGTTATGTGCTAGAGGAGCTTCCATTCCTTCTCTATTCTTTGGAGATCCTCTAAGGAAACACTGATTTATTGGCTCCCGGCTGTACCGGCCGGGCCTGCGGGCTGGGATAATGCGCCCAGGCCCTGTGTGATGAGACGGTAACCCATGCAACCGAGCTTCTCGGATCTGGAGTACGCCGCCAAGAAGAAGGTCACCCGCCGGGACCGGTTTCTCGCGGAGATCGAATCTATCACCCCTTGGGCGACGCTGGTTGCCGAGCTTGAGGCGTACTACCCGCGCGGCGGCGGTCGCGGCCGGCCGCCGATTGGTCTGGAGCGCATGCTTCGGATGTATGTTGCCCAGCAGTGCTTCGGGCTCTCCG
>NZ_KB894834.1 GCF_000374645.1 Arhodomonas aquaeolei DSM 8974 | reverse complement strand
CACCTGTGCGGGAGCGCTTCGTCGCGGCCTAACCTTGTCTGTGCAGGCTCTGAGTGCCTCAGGCCTTGGATACCGTTCGGGCTGTATGCGACAAAGATAAAATGGGGAGCAGGGGGCGAATCTACCTCGCAGGCTCTGTCCTGCAGGCCGAAGGTTGGCTACAGCCTCCCTGCTCCCCTCTCTCCCAGGCGTCCCCGGGACCGACACTAAGGGCTACAAACCCTTACCGTCGAAAACACAAGGTTGGCTGCTCCTGGCAGCCAACATCCCCGCCTGCCGTGTCGGCAACGTCGACTACCGTGAGCGGCCGACCTCGCAAACCCGGTGTGCGCGCGTTTCGCCAGTGCCTGCGCAGTCGGGGCAACGCCAGCATGGCCGCCCTGGGGCGGCCCTGCGCAAGCCCGTCCCCATCTGCTTCGGCGTCATCAAGGACCAGACACCCTAAAGTCCGCAAATCGCTTGATCCGCGAGACGGTATCTGCCCGCGCTTAAAGCGGTTCAGCCTTTGCCGTAGGTCGGCGGCTCCTCGCAGCCGGTATCCCTGCCAGGTCCGCCGCGAATCGTTCGCCCGGAGGCGTCCGGCGATGCCCGCGGGGGAGGCGGCGACTGTGGGGACCGCCGGCCGGCGGGAGGTGCCGCATCGGCGTCGTTCCCGCTGCTACCCGGTCCGCAAGCCGGGTCCGTTACCGCCGTCGGGAGCGACGGTATCGTCCGGTGCGTGGATCTCGCGGCGCATCCACTCCCAGAACGCCGCCGTCTCCGGCCGCGGGGAGAATTGCCGCGGGCGTGTCAGGTGGAACGCCTCGTCGGCGCTGACCCAGTGATCGAACGGGGCGACCAGCCGCCCGTCGGCGAGTGCCGCGGAGACGAGACTGCTGCGGCCCATGGCGATGCCCGAGCCCTGAACGGCAAGCGCCTGCACGTCGTCCATGGTGTCGCACAGCAGCGCCGGGTTGCGGTCGATCAGCGCCGGCTCGCCCACGGTGGCCAGCCACCGGGGCCAGCCGGTCTCGAATCCGACGGCGTGAATCAGCGTGAGACCGGCCATATCCGCCGGCGTCTCCAGCCCGAGAGCCATCCCGCGACGGCAGACCGGCGCGATCCGTTCCTCGGTCAGCCGCAGGCAAAGCACGTCGTGCCAACCGCCGCGACCGTAGCGCACCTCGAGATCCGATCCCTCGCCGCCGAAGTCCGACGGCCACACCGCCGTGGTCAGGCGCAGCGTGATCTCGGGGTGTTCGGCCTGGAACCGGGGGAGCCGGGGGGCGAGCCACAGGGCGATGAACCCCGGGGTGGCGCGAAGGGTGAGTGTGCCTTCGCCCCGGGTCGGTCCGAATGCCTCCATGACGCCCATCGTCAGGCGCTCGAAGGCCTCGCGCACGGCGGGTACGAACGAGCGGCCGGCGGCCGTGAGCTCCAGTCCACGCGGGTGCCGCACGAACAGCGGCTGGCCGACGCTGTGCTCCAGCACTCGGATGCGCTGACTGATCGCGGCCTGCGTCACTCCGAGCTCCCTCGCCGCCTCGGTGAAGCTCATGTGCCGGGCGGCGGCGTCGAAGGCGTGCAGTGCCTGGGCGGGCGGAAGTGCTCGGGACATGGTTGGATAAACGGGTCATAAGAAAATCGGGGTCATTGTAGCGGTATAAATCGTTTGCCGCCTCCTTTGTCGCCGCGTTTCACTACCCCGCCAACGGCACACCCACACAGACAGACCCGGACGAGGCCACCAAGATGGACACTGAGACCGTAGTCGACATGGGCGAGCTGGCGGACTACGCCGACCCGCGACGCCTGGCACACGTGGCGCACAACGATACCGGGCTGGAGCTGGTCTGGGACGACGGTTTCCGCGCGGACTTCCACCGGCTCTGGCTGCGCGATCACTGTGCCTGCCCGAAGTGCCGGCATCCGCAGACGCACGAGCGCACAGTGGCGCTGATCGATCTGCCCGAGACGCTTCCCCGCCCCACGGCGACGACCACCGACCGGGGGGCATTGCGCCTGGTCTGGCCGCCCATGGGGGACTTTCCCGAGCACATCAGCGAGTTCGATCCGGGCTGGCTGCGCCAGCGCGCGCTGCCGGCGGCGCCCCGTTCGCCGGTCGAGGTCGAGACGTGGGATGCGGCCATCGCCGATGCGCTGCCGCGCGTCGACCACGGGGCGTTCATGGGCTCGGGCGAGGGCGTGCGTGACTGGTTGCATTCGCTGGTGCGCTACGGTTTCGTCCTCCTGGAGAACGGTCCCACGACGGAGAACGAGGTCATCCGCGTGGCCGAGCGTATCGGCTGGCCGCGGGAGACCAACTTCGGCCGGCATTTCGACGTCGTCTCCCGGCCCGACCCGAACAACGCGGCCTACACGCCGATCGCGCTCGAGCCACACATCGACCTGCCGAATTGGCGGCGTCCACCGGACTTCCAGCTCCTCTACTGCCTCCAGAACGAGGCCGAGGGCGGTGCCTCGCTGCTTACGGACGGCTTCGCCGTTGCCGAATGGCTGCGCTCGGAAGACCCGGAATCCTTCCGCCTGCTCAGTGAGCAGTCGGTGGACTTCCGTTTTCAGGACGAGCACACCGATCTCGCCTACCGCGCTCCGATCATCGGGCTCGACGACAGCGGCGCGCTCGCCGAGATCCGGTTCAATAACTGGATACGGGACAGCCTGCGGCTCCCGGGCCACCTGGTGGCGCCCTTCTACCGGGCCTATCGGCGTTTCTGGAACGCGCTGCGTGACCCGCGTTTCGCGATCCGCTTCAGCCTGCGTCCCGGGCAGATGGTGGCGTTCGACAACCTGCGCGTGCTGCACGGGCGCGAGGCCTTCGATCCGTCCACCGGTGGCCGCCACCTCCAGGGGGCCTACCTCGACCGGGACCTGATCCACTCGCGGCTGCGCGTGCTGGAGCGGCGGGCGGCGTAAAGGAGGCAACGGCGCCGGGGCTTCCCCGGCGTCTTCTTCCCGGGCTACTCGATGCCGAGGGCCTCGAACGACGCCTCCCGCCGGCCGAGCGGGTCGATCATCGCCTCCCCCAGTGCCGCCGCGACCTCGGCGAGCACCACCTCCGCCACCATGAACAGTCCCGCCACCGGGTTGAAGTAGTACGGTCCGTCGCAGCGGGCGTAGAGATTGTGGCGTCCGTACTCGCGCACCGGCGAGGCGTAGTGGTTGGTGAGCGTCACCACTGGCACGCCCTTGCCAGCGGCCATGCGGCAGGCGTCCACCGTCAGCCGTGTCTCCGGGCGCACGGTGGCGGCGATGAGCAGGTCGTCCGGGGTGATGTCGCTGATCTCCTCGGCGAGGGTGAAGCCGGCCGCGCCCAGGGTGGAGACGGGCTTGCCGATGAAGCCGAGGTAGTAGCCCAGGTAGTGGGCGACGCCGTAGCAGCCACGCAGGCCGAGCACATAGAGCCGGCGGGCGCGAAGCACGGCGTCGCGTACCGCGGTGACGGTCCCGGCGTCGAGGCTTGCCGCGGTGTCGGCCAGGTTCTGGAGCTCGTGGCCCGCCGCGGCCATGCCCGGCGAGTGTGTCCTGCCGGCCTCGGTGGTCGTCTCCATCAGCCGCTGGGCCTGCTCGGTATAGAAGTGCCGGCCCCGCGCGACCTCCACGCGGAAGAGATGCTGGAAGGCCTTGAAGCCGTCGAAGCCCAGCCGCCGTGCGAGCCGGGTCAGCGTCGAGGCGCTGACCCCGTGCTGGCGGGCGATGGCCGCGATGCTACCGAGGGTCGCCTCCTCCGGGTTGTCGAGCATGTGCTCGAGGATTGCCAGCGAGCGCTGGCCCAGGCGTACCCCCGCCTCGCGACGCCGGCCCGCCTCCACGACCCGTCGCAGCCCGTCGAGGGATCGGGGCGGGAGGGGCAGGGTCGGTTCGTCGCCGGCGGTCTCGCTCATGAGTGCTCCGGTGGGGCGGATGACGACGGGCCCAGACGGCGTTCCGCGACCACCGCGCCGTCGGGTGATGCCCGTACGGTAGCCGTTATGCCGTCGGGGTCCAAGCGGAACAGCGCCGTGGCGAGGGTGTTTTCGCCGTCCGGGTCGTCCGGCGCGGTCCGGTGCACCGGCAGCACCGGGTCGCGGCGGTCCGCGAGGATCGCGAGCAGGGCCTGTGGTGACGGTGGCCCCTCATCCTGCGTCGCCAGCCAGGCCTCCAGCCTTGCCTGACGGGCAGCGGACGAGGCGGTGATCCGTTGGGGCAGGGCCGCTGCGTCCGGGCGGACCAGGTGGTTGGCGTGTACCGCCACGGGCGCGGCCGTCTCCGTGAACAGGCCGTGGAACGGCGCCTCCACGGACAGCGGTGCCGCGCCCCGGCAATCGGCCATCATGAAATGGAAGCCACCGCTGCGCCGGGTTCCGCGAAGCACCGCCAGGGCCGCGTCCATGTCCGCGCAGCCGAGCAGGGCCCGGGCGGTAACCATCCGCGGGATGCCCGGCGGGTGCTCGGTGAGCCGCAGGTTGTTCACCGTGTAGGCGAGCCCGGCGGTGTTGGCGGCCAGGGTGTGACCGGGTAGCGAGCCGGGATAGCAGAAGGTGACGAAGCCCGGGGTCGTCGCCGGCTCGGCGTCGAGGAGGAAGCAGTGCGGGCGCAGCCGCGGGTCCCCGTCCTCGTTGTGGGCGAGCCAGCTCGTCCCGTCGCCGGCGACCGCCACCGACGAGCAGCCCTCCGGGCCGGTGGGGGCGAGGTCGCCGCGGCAGTTCCACAGCAGCACCGCCTCCAGGGGCTGGTCCAGCCCCTCGGCCAGCCCCTGCAGCTCGCTCCAGATCGCCGGGAATGCTGCGCGGATGCGCCCGGCGACGTCTGCCAGCCAGCCCGGGGGCAGCGCGGTCTCCAGCCGGGCGAAGTCCGGGCCGGGCCGGATCAGCGAGGCGAATGCATCGCGGCCCTGCGCGCCGAGCCGTCGGCCGATGTCGAGCGGCGTTCCCGCCGCGTACACGCATTCCATCGCGTCCCCGTCCTACTGGATGTGAACCAGGAAATCGGCGAAGCGCTGATTCGGCGGCGCCGCCATCAGCTCGCGGGGATCGCCGTCGAGGGCGATCCGCCCCTCGTCCATGAACAGCAGCCGTGTGCCGACCTCCCGGGCGAAGGACATCTCGTGGGTGACCACGATCATGGTCATGCCCGCCTCGACGACATCGCGCATCACCCGCAGGACCTCGTAGCGCAGCTCTGGGTCCAGTGCGGAGGTGGGCTCGTCGAAGAGCATGAGGTCCGGGTTGACCGCGAGCGCCCGGGCGATGGCCACGCGCTGGGCCTGGCCGCCGGAGAGCTCGTCCGGGTAGTGGTCGGCGCGGTCCGCCATGCCGACCTTCTCGAGCAGCGGCATGGCGATGGCCTCCGCCTCCCGCCGGGACTTGCCGCGTACGCGGCGCACGCCGTAGGCGACGTTGCCGAGCGCGCTCATGTGCGGGAACAGGTTGAACTGCTGGAAGACCATGCCGGCCTCGCGGCGGATCTCGCGGATGTTGGTGCGCGGGTCGGCGACGTTGCGGCCCTCGACGAACAGGGCACCGTCGGTGATGGGCTCCAGGGCGTTGATGCAGCGGAGCAGCGTCGACTTGCCGGAGCCCGACGGCCCGACCACGAAGACCACCTCGCCGCGCTCGACGGCGAAGTCGAGCTCGTGGAGCACCACCAGGTCGCCGAACGCCTTGGTGACATTATCGAATTCCACCATGCTCATAGGATCTTCATCCTTTTCTCGATGAGGCGCAGGGCGAGGGTCATGGTCAGGGTCATGGCGAGGTAGAGCACCGCGACGGTGGACCAGATCTCCACGGCCCGGAACGTGCTCGCCATGACCTCCTGGCCCTGGCGGGTGAGTTCGGCGACGCCGATGACGATGAACAGTGACGTGTCCTTTAGGCTGATGATGCACTGGTTGCCCAGCGGCGGGACCAGCCGGCGGAAGGCCAGAGGCCCGATGATGTCGCGGAAGAGCTGCCAGCGGGTGATACCCAGGGCCTTGCCCGCCTCGATGTAGCCCCGGCTGATGGACAGCAGCGCGCCGCGGACGATCTCCGCGATGTACGCGCCTGCGTTGATCACGATCGCCGAGACGGCGGACGTCAGCGCGTCGAGGCGTACGTCGAGCAGGATCGGCATGGCGAAGTAGATGAACATCACCTGCACGACAATGGGCGTGCCGCGGATGAGCTCGATGTAGGCCATGGCGATGGCGTTGACCGCGCGATTGCCGTAGGCGCGGGCGGTGCCGGCGACCACGCCGATGGCGAAGCCGCCGAGCAGGCCCACGACGGTGATGTAGAGGGTGAGCCGCGCGCCGGCGAACAGCTCCGGCAGGGCCTGCGGGATCACCGAGAAGTCGAATTGCATGGGTCCGCTCCCGGTTGCCGGACCCCGGCGCGTGGCTGGGGTCCGTGTGGGTGGGGCGGGCGCACCGGGCGCCCGGCAGTCACTGCGGCGCCTTGCCGAACCACCGCTCGTAGATGGCGTCGTAGCTGCCGTCGCTCATCATCTCGAGCAGGGCGACGTTCACGCGGTCGCGCAGCGCGCTGCCCTGAGGGAAGCCGATGGCGTAGGACTGCGCATCCATGCTCGAGCCCACCGCCTTCACGTCGCCGTCGCCGGCGGTCTTGATGTAGTAGAGGACGTTGGGGGTGTCGTGGGCGGCGACGTCCACGCGCCGGGTGCGCAGCGCGAGGTAGGCGTCGCCGATGTTGGGGAACTTGATTACCTTGCCGGTATCGAGCGTGTCGATGAAGTCCGCCGCAGCAGTGCCCTGTTTCACGCCCACCACCTTGTCGGAGAGGTCGTCGGTGCCGCGGACGTCGTCGTTGCCGGAACGCACCATCAGCAGCACGCCGCTGTCGTAGTAGGGGTAGGAGTAATCGATCGCCTTCTCGCGGTCGGCGGTCACCGAGATGGCGGCCAGGGCGAGGTCCACGTTACCCGTCTGGAGTGCCGGAATGATGCCGTTGAAGTCCATGGGCTGGAGTTCGTAGTCCACGTCCAGCCGCTCGGCGATGCCCTTCCAGAGATCGATGTCAAAGCCCGTGTAGGCGCCATCCTGCTCGAACTCGAAAGGCACGAACGCGGTGTCCACGGCGACCAGCAGCTTCTCGGCATGGGCGCCGGCGCTCATGCCCAGGCCAAGCAGCAGGGCGGCGAAAAGGTGTCGAGGTTTCATGGTGTTCTCCCGTCACGCGTTGCGATTTTTGGTAAAAAGTTTGCGCAAAAGCAAACTTGATGATTAACAGTAGCAATAAATTTGCATATTGCCAGAGCGGGAGTGACAGACGGGGTTCCCCTCGGGGTCGGTCCGTGGCGTATCCGTTAACCGGCTATCGGTGTTGCTTTGCAACATCCCCGGTTCGTGTTATGCAGAGGGATAGCAGTGAACATTGCAGGAGGCAGGCCATGACCCGGCAGACGCAGGGCGGGGCGGTGAACGAGGCGTTCAAGCCCAATACGTATATGGCGCACGCGCTGGATCGCGCATTCAAGGCCGCACTGGCGCGAGCGACCAACGGCCTGACGCCGGCGGGGCTCGCCAGTGTCGGCTTCGAGTGGTTCTCCCATCTCGCGGCCTCGCCGGGCAAACAGCTCGAGCTCGTCGAGGAGGCGATGCGCAGCAACATCCGGCTCACGCGACACGCGGCACGGACCGGCACTGCCCAGGACGGGGCGCCGTGCATCGAGCCGGCTTCGTCCGATCATCGCTTCGACGATGAGGGCTGGTGTCACTGGCCCTACAACCTCATCGCACAGTCCTTCCTGCTGCAGCAGCAGTGGTGGGATACGGCGACCACCGATATCGACGGGCTCTCGGACTACCGCGAGGAGGTGGTCTCCTTCACCGCCCGCCAGCTCCTCGACCGCTTCTCGCCGACCAACTATCCGCTGCTCAACCCGGAGGTGACCCGCAAGGCCGTCTCCGAGGGCGGCATGAACTTCATCCGCGGGATCGATAACTTCGTTGAGGACTGGGAGCGGCTGGTCTCCGGAAAGCCGCCGGTGGGAACGGAGGACTACCGGGTCGGTGAGAATCTGGCCACGACGCCGGGCAAGGTGGTGTACCGCAACAATCTCATCGAGCTGATCCAGTACAGCCCGAGCACCGAGACGGTCCACGCCGAGCCGGTGCTGATCGTCCCGGCGTGGATCATGAAGTACTACATCCTCGACCTGTCGGCCGAGAATTCGCTGGTGCGCTATCTCGTGGACAATGGCCACACCGTGTTCATGATCTCCTGGCGCAATCCCGATTCCGAGGATCGGCACCTGGGCATGGACGATTACCGCACGCTGGGCCCGATGGCGGCGCTGGATGTCATCAACGAGATCGTGCCGGACCGCCAGGTCCACGGTGTGGGCTACTGCCTCGGCGGGACGCTGCTCAGCATCGCCGCCGCGGCGATGGGCCGCGACGGTGACGAGCGCCTGGCCTCGATGACGACCCTGGCGACCCAGGTGGACTTCACCGAGGCGGGGGAGCTGATGCTGTTCATCAGTGAAAGCGAGGTGGATCTGCTCGAGAACATGATGTGGGAGCAGGGCTATCTGGACGGTCACCAGATGGCGGGGGCATTCCAGCTGCTGCGCTCGAACGATCTGGTCTGGTCGCGCATGGTCCGCGAGTACCTGCTCGGCGAGCGCCAGCCGATGAACGACCTAATGGCCTGGAACGCAGACCTCACGCGCATGCCCTACCGCATGCACACGGAGTACCTGCGCCGCCTCTTCCTCAACAACGAGCTGGCCACCGGCCGGTACATCGTCAATGGCCGTCCGGTGGCGATCCCCGATATCCGCATGCCGATCTTCGCGGTCGGCACGGTCAAGGACCACGTTGCGCCATGGCACTCCGTGTACAAGATCCACCTGCTCGCGGACGTGGACGAGATCACCTTCGTGCTGACCAGTGGCGGACACAATGCCGGCATCGTCAGCGAGCCGGGGCACCCGCGGCGGCGTTTCCAGATGCACACCCACACCGAGGGCGATACCTACATCGACCCAGAGACCTGGCGGGACACGGTACCGGCCCAGGACGGGTCGTGGTGGCCGGCATGGCAGGAGTGGCTGGCGGCGCACTCCTCGGAGCGGATCGCACCGCCGCCGATGGGCGGCAGCTCACACCCCCCGCTGAAGGATGCGCCGGGGGACTACGTGCTGCAGCGATAGGCGTTGCCCCCGGTGTGAGTCCCGGGGGCAGCGATCCTACTCCATCCCGAAGAACCCGTCCGGGGCGCAGAAGTCCGAGGACGCGTCGGTGTAGCCGTCCGGGCAGCTGCGCACGCTGGCCCCCTCCGGCGGGTCGTAGTTGCCGATGGTGTTGAATCCGCCGACGGCCTGCCATCCGGTGCCGAAGAGGTAGTCCGCGCCGCCGAAGACGTGATTGCCCTGCACGCCGCCGGTGATCAGGAAGTTGCTCCTGGCGATGCTGTAGCCGGTGCCGAGCTGGAGCTGGGCGTTCTCGTCGCCCTGCACGGCCTGGAGCTTGAACTTACCCATGCCCATCTCGGCGAGGTCGAAGGACAGGCTGGCCTGGCCGCCGAAGACGTCGCCGTCCGACTGGACCTTCACGCTGCGGAAGCCCACGGCGATCTCGG
>NZ_KB894833.1 GCF_000374645.1 Arhodomonas aquaeolei DSM 8974 | reverse complement strand
CCGACGATCAACGTCTCGATGGTGGACCTGACCTGCGTGCTCTCGCGCGAGAGCAGTGTCGAGGCGGTGAACGCGCTGATGCGCGAGGCGGCCGACGGCGAGCTCGCGGGGATTGTGGGCTACAACGAGGCGCCGCTGGTGTCGGTGGACTTCAACCACGACGCGCGCTCGTCGGTGTTCGACGCCACGCTCACGAAGGTCACGGGCGGGACGCTGCTGAAGGCGTGCGCATGGTACGACAACGAGTGGGGCTTCTCCTCGCGGATGCTCGACACCACCGTCGCGCTCATGAACGCCGGGCGGTAATGCCGGGCCGCCGGACCGGGGGCGGGGTTTCCCCGAAGACGGCCGTGCCGGCGGTCCGGTCGTCCGCCCTCAGCGCGAGGTGACGCGGCGGACGGCGTCCGCCCAGCCGGCGAGCTGGCGCTCGCGCTGTGCCCGGGGCAGGTCGGGGTCGAATGCCCGGTCCGTCTGCCATTGCGAGCGGATCTCTTCCAGCGAGCCCCAGATGCCCTGACCGATACCCGCTAGGTAGGCGGCCCCCAGGGCCGTGGTTTCAATGACCTGCGGGCGCACCACGCGCTCGCCGACGATGTCCGAGAGGGTCTGCAGGAACCAGTCGTTGGCCACCATGCCGCCGTCCACACGCAGCTCCGCGGCGGCGCCGGCGTCCCCGGCCATCGCGACCAGCAGGTCATGGGTCTGGTAGCACACGGACTCCAGCGCCGCGCGGGCGAGCTCCGCGACGCCGGTGTCCCGGGACAGGCCGAAGATCGCGCCGCGGGCGTCCGGGTCCCAGTGCGGGGCGCCCAGGCCCGTGAACGCGGGCACCATGTAGACCCCGGCGTTGTCCGGCAGCTCGCGGGCAAGGCGTTCCGACTCCGCTGCGGTGGTGATCACGCCGAGGCCGTCGCGCAGCCACTGCAGCGCCGCACCGGCGACGAATATCGAGCCCTCCAGCGCGTAGGTCGGCCGGCCGTCGATGCGGTAGGCGAGGGTGGTGAGCAGGTGATGGCTGGAGGCGACCGGCGTGTCGCCCGTGTTGAGCAGCGCGAAGCAGCCGGTGCCGTAGGTGCTCTTCACCATGCCCGGTGAGAAGCAGCACTGGCCGACTACGGCGGCGTGCTGGTCGCCGGCGATACCGCGTACCGGGATGCTCCGGCCGAAGATGTTCGGCAGGGTCTCGCCGAAGTCCGCCGCGCTGTCGTGCACCGCGGGCAGCAGGGCCCGGGGTACGTCGAAGAGTGCGAGGAGGTCGTCGTCCCAGTGCTGCTCGCGGATATTGAACAGCATCGTGCGCGATGCGTTGGTGGCGTCGGTGGCGTGGATCCGCCCACCGGTGAGCCGCCACAGCAGCCAGCTGTCCACGGTGCCGAAGGCAAGCCGGCCGTCCCGGGCACGCTCCCGCGTGCCGGGGACGTTGTCCAGGATCCAGGCGATCTTGGTCGCCGAGAAGTAGGGGTCGAGCAGCAGCCCGGTGCGCTCGGTGACCGTTGCCGCGGCGCCCTGTCCGCGTAGCTCCGCGCACCAGTCGGCGGTCCGGCGGTCCTGCCAGACGATCGCCGGGGCGACGGCGTGGCCGGTGTCCCGGTCCCAGATCACGGTGGTCTCGCGCTGGTTGGTGATCCCCAGGGTGACCACCGTCGCGCCGCGCTCGGCCGCGTCGTCCATCGCCTGGCGGCAGACGGAAACGGTGGACTGCCAGAGGTCCTCCGGGTCGTGCTCCACCCAGCCGCTGTGCGGGTAATGCTGCGGGAACTCCTGCTGCGCGCTCGACACGATCCGGCCTTCGAGATCGAAAACGATCGCCCGCGAGCTCGTCGTGCCCTGATCGATGGCCAGAATGGCCTGCTGCTGCGCCATGACTCTCCTCCGGTGCCGCGTTCTCCCGTGTCCAGGCCGTCGCCGTTATGTGCAGCGTGGCGCGGGAGGCGCTATAAATGCGCCAGTGGCGGTTCGCAAAAACCACTGGCATGTTCGTTTGCGAACAGGGGAAGTAAACTGTAATCACGCCGGACCGTCAACGGGAGGAAGTATGACCGAAGGCGCCGAGCAGCCGGCACTCAACCAGCGTCAGCAGGCGATCCTGGGGTTCGTCCGGCAGCAGGGGTTCGTCTCCGTCGAGGCCCTCGCCGAGCATTTCGGGGTGACTGCGCAGACGGTTCGCCGGGACGTCAACGCGCTGTGCCGGCTCGGGCGGCTGCGGCGTTTTCATGGCGGTGCGGGGCTGCCCTCGACGGTGGAGAACGACGCCTACGCCCACCGCCAGGTGCGCTGCCTCGAGGAGAAGCAGCGCATCGCCCGGGAGGTGGCGGCGAGGATACCGGACCAGGCCTCGCTGTTCCTCACCCTCGGCACGACCACCGAGGAGGTCGCCAAGGCGCTGCTTGGACATGCCGGGCTGCGGGTGATCACCAACAACCTCAACGTGGCCCATATCCTCAGCGACAACGCCACCTTCGAGGTCATCATCGCCGGCGGCGTGGTGCGTCACCGCGATCGCGGCGTGACCGGCGAGGCGACCATCGACTTCATGAAGCAGTTCAAGGTCGACTTCGCCGTCATGGGCATCTCCGGTATCGATGACGACGGCACGCTGCTCGATTTCGATTACCGGGAGGTCCGGGTGCTGCAGGCGATCATGGCGCACTCGCGCACCATATTCCTGGTCGCCGACCACACCAAGTTCCACCGCAACGCGATGGTGCGCCTCGGTCATCTCTCGGAGGTGGATGTGCTGTTCACCGACAGCGAGCCACCGTCGGCGATGCAGCGCTGCCTTGCCGAAGGCGGTGGCTCGGTGGTGGTGGCCGCCGCCGACGGCACTGCGCCGGCGGTGCGACGCGTCCGTGACGGATCCCCCGAAGAATGTTCAAACGAAAATTAACGTAGTGATTTGAAAATATACAGACGCGTGCTAGGTTAGATACCGAACATGACAACACACCGCGGCGGGACTGCCACCGGCGGCGTGGGCGGTGCGGAACGGAGCACGCATGGCGAGGAGAGAGACATTCGATCTGCTGGTCGTGGGCGGGGGCATCAACGGTGCCGGTATCGCCCGCGACGCCGCCGGCAGAGGGCTGTCCGTGGCGCTCTGCGAGCAGGGTGATCTCGCGAACTTCACCTCCTCGGCGAGTACCAAGCTCGTCCACGGCGGGTTGCGCTACCTCGAGTACTACGAGTTCCGGCTCGTGCGCAAGGCGCTGCAGGAGCGGGAGGTGCTGCTCGGTATCGCACCGCACATCATCTGGCCAATGCGCTTCGTCATGCCCCATGTGCGCGAACTCCGCCCGGCGTGGATGATCCGGCTCGGCCTGTTCCTCTATGACCATCTCGGCGGTCGCCGCCGGCTGCCGTCCTCCTCGGGCATCGACCTGACCCGCCACGTCGCGGGGGAGCCCCTGGCTCCCGGTTTCCGGCGCGGCTTCGTGTATTCCGACTGCTGGGTCCAGGACGCGCGGCTGGTCGTGCTCAACGCCAGGGACGCCGCCGAGCGCGGTGCGCGGGTGATGACACGCACGCGCTGCATCGCCGCCCGGCGGGACAGCGACGCCTGGGAGGCGACCCTGCAGTGCACCCGCACCGGCCGGGAGTGGTCGGTGCGCGCCCGCGGTATCGTCAACGCCGCGGGCCCGTGGGTGGGCCGTTTCCTCGGCGAGGCCGCCGGCATCGAGCAGAGCCGCGACGTCCATCTGGTCAAGGGCAGCCACATCGTGGTGCCGCGGCTGTTCCACCACGAATATGCCTACATCTTCCAGAACACCGACGGGCGCATCGTCTTCGCCATCCCCTACGAGCAGGACTTCACCCTCATCGGCACGACGGACGTCGTCCACGAGGGCAATCCCGCGGAGGCGGAGGCGTCCCGCGAGGAGATCGAATACCTCTGCGAGGCGGTGAACCGCTACTTCGAGCACCAGCTGCGCCCGGAGGACGTGGTGTGGACGTACTCCGGGGTGCGCCCGCTCTACGACGAGGACGACAACGACAACGCCTCGGCGGTCAGCCGGGATTACCTGCTGGAACTCGATACCCGGGCGGCGCCGCTGCTCAACGTATTCGGCGGCAAGCTCACCACCTACCGCACGCTCGCGCGGGAGGCCATGGACAAGCTCGTCCCCGAGCTCGGCGGCTCCGGGCGTGACTGGACCGGCGAGGCCTCACTGCCCGGCGGGGACATGCCGGACGCGGATTTCGGGGCGTTCCTCGAGGCCGTCCTGAGCCGTTATCCGTGGCTGCCGGAGCGCCTCGCCTGGCGGCTGGCGCGCAACTACGGCACCCGCATCGAGCGGATACTCGGCACGGCGGATGGTCTGGACGGGTTGGGCGAGCATTTCGGCGACGACCTCTACGAGGCGGAGCTGTCCTACCTGCGCGACGAGGAGTGGGCGCAGACCGCGGACGACGCCCTGTGGCGGCGCAGCAAGCTCGGGCTGCGGCTGGATGTCGCGACGCGCGCGCGCGTGCAGCAGTGGTTCGAGGCGTTCACACTCCCGGCAGGCGGTGACGCCGTCGACGCCGTGCCCGAGCAGGACGGCTAGCAGACAGGGGCGCCGCGCATCGCGTCTGAGGAACACGATGCGGGCGCCCGGGGAATTGCGAGGAGGAGATCCGCAGTGACGCTATCACTGGAGCATGTCAGAAAGGTCGTGGGCGGCGACACCCACCTCTACGACCTTTCACTGTCCGTCGAACCCGGCAGCTTCAACGTGCTGCTCGGCCTCACCGGGGCGGGGAAGACCTCGGTGATGCGCCTCATGGCCGGGCTGGACAGGCCGAGCAGCGGCCGGATCGTGATGAACGGGCGCGACGTCACGCGCGTGCCGGTGCGCAAGCGCAACGTGGCGATGGTCTACCAGGAGTTCATCAACTACCCGGCGTTCACCTGTTTCGACAACATTGCCTCGCCGCTCAAGCTCGCCAGGCTCGGCCGCCAGGAGATCCGCGAGCGTGTGCACCGCGAGGCGGAGCGGCTGCACATCGAGCACCTGCTCGAGCGCATGCCGGGCGAGCTTTCCGGCGGCCAGCAGCAGCGCCTCGCGATGGCCCGCGCGCTGGTGCGTGACGCGGACCTGCTGCTCATGGACGAGCCGCTGGTGAACCTCGACTACAAGCTCCGCGAGGAGCTCCGCGAGGAGATGCGCGAGATCTTCCGCGAGCGCGACGCCATCGTCGTCTACGCCACCACCGATCCCATGGAGGCGTTGACCCTCGGCGGCAATACCGCCGTGCTCCACGAAGGCGAGCTGATCCAGTACGGCGCGACCCCCTACGTCTATCACCACCCGGCCTCGGTCGCGGTGACCCAGGTGTTCAGCGATCCGCCGATGAACCTGTTCGAGGCGCGCGTGGATGACGGGCTTGTCCGCGTGGGCGATAACGAGCCGGTCGAGCGGCCGGCACACTTCGCGCAGCTCGCGCCCGGGCGTTACCGCGTCGGCGTTCGGCCGTCCCACGTCACCGTGGCGCCCCGTACCGACGCGGACCTGGTGGTGCGCGGCGACGTGGACATCGCCGAGATCACCGGTTCGGAGACCTTTATCCACATGCGCCGGGGCGAGGCCGAGTGGGTAGTGCAGGCCTCGGGGGCGCACCCGTTCGAGCTGGGTCAGACGCTGTCGGTGCACGTCGACCCGCGGCACCTTTTCGCCTTCGACGACGACGGCCGGTTGATGGCGTCGCCGACCCGACGCCGCGTGGACGCCTGAGGAGAGAGCCGAGATGGCCCGAATCGATCTGGAGAAGCTGGCCCATTCCTACATGGCGCGTCCCGCGGGGCCGGCGGATTACGCGCTGCGGCGCATGGACCACGTCTGGGAGGACGGCGGCGCGTACGCACTGCTCGGCCCTTCGGGCTGCGGCAAGACGACGCTGCTCAACATCATTTCCGGGCTGGTGCGCCCGAGCGAGGGGCGGGTGCTCTTCGACGGCGAGGACGTCACCGACCTGCCGCCGGAGCACCGCAACATCGCGCAGGTGTTCCAGTTCCCGGTCATCTACGACACGATGACCGTGCGCGAGAACCTCGCCTTCCCCCTGCGTAACCGCGGCGTTCCCGCCGCCCGCATCCGCGAGCGCACCACCGAGATCGCGGAGATGCTCGATCTCTCCGATTCCCTCGACGCCAAGGCCGCTGGCCTGGGCGCGGATGCCAAGCAGAAGCTCTCCATGGGGCGCGGGCTGGTGCGCGAGGACGTGGCGGCGGTGCTGTTCGACGAGCCGCTCACGGTCATCGACCCCCACCTCAAGTGGCAGTTGCGGCGCAAGCTCAAGGAGATCCACGAGCAGCTCCGGCTCACGCTGGTCTACGTCACCCACGACCAGACCGAGGCGCTGACCTTCGCCGACAAGGTCGTGGTGCTCTACGAGGGCCGCGTGGTCCAGCTCGGCACGCCGCAGGAGCTCTTCGAGCGTCCCGAGCACACCTTCGTGGGGTACTTCATCGGCAGCCCGGGGATGAATTTCCTCGACTGCCGCCTGGAGGGCGGCCGCGCGCTGGTTGACGGCCACGCCATCGAGCTCCCCGCGGACGTGGTCGAGTGCGCCGGCGCGCAGACCGGCGCTCTGAGGATCGGCATCCGTCCGGAGTTCCTGCGTTTCGCCGGCGAGGGCGAGCGCGGCGTGCCGGCGCGGGTGCTGGAGGTGGAGGACCTCGGTAACTACCAGATCGCGACGGTGGAGATGGGCGAGGGCCGGCGGCTCAGCCTCAAGCTCGACGAGGACACCGCCGCCCCGTCCGAGGGGGCCGAGCTCGTGTTCCCGCCGGAGTGGACCAAGCTTTACGCCGACGAGCAGCTGGTGGGCTGACGCGGTAGCGGGAGGAGAAACAACCATGCACAGACCCGTCAATCAACGCGCCTGGCTGATGGTGCTTCCGGTGGTGTTGGTGGTGTCGTTCAGCGCGATCATCCCGCTGATGACGGTCGTCAACTATTCGTTCCAGGACTTCTTCCGCGGCCAGGCCATCTGGGTCGGTACGGAATGGTACGTGGACATCCTCACGGACCCGGAGCTGCAGGCCGCCTTCGGCCGCCAGCTGCTGTTCTCCGGGCTGGTCCTGCTCATCGAGATACCGCTGGGTGTCGGCATTGCGCTGTGCATGCCCAAGCGCGGCGTCGCCTCCTCGGCGGCGCTGGTGGCGCTGGCGCTGCCGCTACTGGTGCCCTGGCGCGTGGTCGGCACCATCTGGCAGGTGTTCGGCCGCGGCGGGATCGGGCTGCTCGGCGTGGCGCTCAACGCCCTCGGCATCGATTACAACTACACCGGCGATCCGCTGGACGCCTGGCTGACGGTCATGGCCATGGAGGTCTGGCACTGGACCTCGCTGGCGGTGCTGCTCGCCTACGCCGGGCTGCAGTCCATCCCGGACGCCTTCTACCAGGCCGCGCGCATCGATGGCGCCTCGCGCTGGGCGATCTTCCGCTACATCGAGCTGCCCAAGCTCAAGGGCGTGCTGATGATCGCGGTCCTGCTGCGCTTCATGGACAGCTTCAAGATTTACGCTGAGCCGTTCACGCTCACCGGCGGCGGGCCGGGTTCGTCGACGACCTTCCTGAGCCAGCAGCTCAACACCATTGCCATCATGCAGAGCGACCTCGGCCCGGGCGGCGCGTACTCGATCATCTACTTCCTGATCATCCTGCTGTTCAGCTACGTCTTCTACCAGGCGATCACCAACATCGGTAAGGACAACAAGTGAGGCGGTGCCATGAGTGAGCGTCGATCAACCGCAACACCGCCCGCTGCCGGACGCCGGCGTCTGAAATCCTCGGGCGCCTCCCGCGTGCGCTACATCTGGCTCGGGCTGTACCTGCTCTTCCTGATGCTGCCGCTGTACTGGCTGGTGAAGATGTCCTTCCAGCCGACGCCGGAGATCCTCAGCTCGTTCCGGCTGTGGCCGGCGGACTTCACACTGGAGCACTACGCCACGATCTTTACGGACCCGACGTGGTACTGGCCGTTCCTGAACTCGATCATCTACGTGGCGATGAACACGGTCATCTCGCTCGCCGTGGCGCTGCCGGCGGCCTACGCCTTCTCGCGCTACAGCTTTCTCGGCGACAAGCACCTGTTCTTCTGGCTGTTGACCAACCGCATGGCGCCGCCGGCGGTATTCCTGCTGCCATTCTTCCAGCTCTACAAGACGGTGGGCCTGTTCGACACCCACATCGCCGTGGCCCTGGCTCACACGCTGTTCAACGTGCCGCTGGCGGTGTGGATCCTCGAGGGCTTCATGTCCGGGGTGCCGCGGGAGGTGGACGAGACCGCCTACATCGACGGCTACAGCTGGCCGCGGTTCTTCACCCTGATATTCCTGCCGCTGATCAAGGCGGGCGTCGGCGTTACTGCGTTCTTCTGCTTCATGTTCAGCTGGGTGGAGCTGCTGCTCGCCTCCCAGCTCACCAGCACGAACGCCAAGCCCATCGTCGCGGCGATGACGCGCACCCAGACCGCCACCGGCATCGACTGGGGCCTGCTTGCGGCGATCGGTGTCCTGACGGTGGTGCCCGGTGCCCTGGTGATCTGGTTCGTGCGCAAGAACATCGCCAAGGGCTTCGCCCTCGGGCGGGTGTGAATCGGAGGGAACACGCATGACTTTCACGCTGGAATGGATGCTCTGGACCACGCCCACGGCGATCTTCTTCGCGGGGGTCGCGCTGATGCTCGTGGTCTTCGGGGCGCTGGAGTTCGTCTATCCAACGGTGGAGCGCCGGGGCCTGCTGCCCATCGCCACGACCCGGGGCGATCGCCTGTTCATCGGCCTGCTGGGCAGCGCCTACATCCACCTCGCCTGGCTCGGCATCGTCGGGGCCGGCGTACTGTGGGGCGCCTCGATCGTCTCGCTGATCTTTGTCGCCGTAATGCTGCGTTACGGCTGAAACCGGCTTGGAGGGGGGTGCGGACGGCTCGGCGCGATCCGTCGGCAGCCAGCCAAGAAAGAAGCCAGATCCCATCTGAGGAGAGGAGAGTGATCATGTCTTCCAAGACCCGTGTCAGGCAGTGGACGGCACTGGCCGCCGCCACTGTCTTCAGTGTCTCCGGCGCGATAGGCGTCGCCCAGGCACAGTCCAAGACCTACCAGGAACGCGTGGATATCGCCCGCAAGTGGGTGGAGAACGAGTTCCAGCCCTCCACGCTCTCGGTCGAGGAGCAGATGGAGGAGATGAAGTGGTTCATCAAGGCGTCCAAGCCGTTCCGGGGCATGGACATCAAGGTCGTCTCCGAGACGATCTCGACTCACAAGTACGAGTCGAACGTCATGGCCAAGGCCTTCTCGGAGATCACCGGGATCAACCTCACCCACGACCTGATCGGCGAGGGTGACGTGATCCAGAACCTGCAGACGGAGATGCAGTCGGGCCGCAGCATCTACGACGCCTACGTCAATGACTCCGATCTCATCGGCACGCACTTCCGCTACGGCGACGTCGTCCCGCTGTCTGACTACATGGAGGGCGAGGGCAAGGACGTCACCCTGCCGACGCTCGATGTCGACGACTTCATCGGCAGGGACTTCGTGACCGCGCCGAACGGCAAGATGTACCAGCTCCCGGACCAGCAGTTCGCGAACCTGTACTGGTTCCGCTACGACCTGTTCCAGAAGCCCGAGCTGCGCAAGCGCTTCAAGGAGCGCTACGGTTACGAGCTCGGTGTGCCGGTGAACTGGTCCGCCTACCAGGACATCGCCGAGTTCTTCACCAAGTACGTCAAGGAGGTCGACGGCAAGAAGATCTATGGCCACATGGACTACGGCAAGAAGAGCCCGTCGCTGGGCTGGCGCTTCACCGACGCGTGGCTGTCCATGGCCGGTGCCGGCGACAAGGGCCTGCCCAACGGCAAGCCGGTGGACGAGTGGGGCATCCGTGTCGAGGACTGCCACCCGGTCGGCTCGCTGATGTCCCGCGGCGGCGCGGTCAACAGCCCGGCGTCGGTCTATGCCCTGGAGAAGTACATCGACTGGCTCAAGGCCTACGCGCCGCCGGAGGCCTCCGGCATGACCTTCTCCGAGGCCGGGCCGGTGCCCGCGGAGGGCCACGTCGCCCAGCAGATCTTCTGGTACACCGGGTTCACCGCGCCCATGGCCGATCCGTCCAAGCCCGTGGTGAACGACGACGGCACGCCCAAGTGGCGCATGGCCCCCTCGCCCCACGGTCCGTACTGGGAAGAGGGCATGAAGCTGGGTTACCAGGACGTCGGCTCCTGGACGCTGCTCAAGCACACGGATGCGAAGCGCCGCAAGGCGGCCTGGCTGTACGCGCAGTTCACCACGGCGAAGTCCACCTCGCTGAAGAAGGCGCACGAGGGCCTGACCTTCATCCGCGACTCCAACATCAACGACGAGTCGTTCACCGAGCGTGCCCCCAAGCTCGGCGGCCTGGTGGAGTTCTACCGCAGCCCGGCCCGTGTGCGGTGGACCCCGACCGGGACCAACGTGCCGGACTATCCCAAGCTCGCGAGCCTCTGGTGGCAGGCGGTGGCGGACGCGGTCACCGGCGCCAAGACGCCCAAGGCGGCGCTCACCTCGCTCGGCGAGGAGCAGGACCGGGTGATGGCCCGCATCGAACGCGCCGGCATCCAGGACACCTGTGCCCCGCGGATGAACGACGAGCGTGATCCGCAGTACTGGCTGGACCAGCCGGGTGCGCCCAAGCCGGCGCTCTCCAACGAGAAGCCCCAGGGCAAGACCGTGCCCTACGACCAGCTGGTCAAGAGCTGGCAGGAAGAGGGCTGACAGGCCGGTGACGCGTCCGCAGTGACGCCGCCCGGGGCGGGTGCCGCCCCGGGCGCCTTTCTCTGATACCGCGGCGTCCGGCCCCGTTCCCAGGGCCGGACGCCCCGCTTTCCGATATCCGTGCACGCGGCGACATCCCCACCGGGACGCCGTCGCGTGCCCGACCCACACTGATCGGGAGATCGAAGCAATGACGATCAAGGTAGGCATCAATGGTTACGGGCGTATCGGCCGTAATGTGCTGCGTGCGCTCTACGAGACGGGGCGCAGCGACGAGCTCCGCGTGGTGGCGGTCAACGACCTTGGCGACGTGGAGACGAACGCCCATCTCAC
>NZ_KB894832.1 GCF_000374645.1 Arhodomonas aquaeolei DSM 8974 | reverse complement strand
AGGCGCGAGCTGGTGCGTCAGATGAAAGGCCGCGGGTTGAGCGAGCGTCGCGCGCTGGCGGTGATCGGCATGAGTGCGAGCGCGCTGCGCTATCGGCCGGCGGCCGATCGCAACGGGGCGTTGCGGGAAGAGATCCTGCGCCTGGCGCACCGTCATCGACGCTACGGCGCGGCGATGATCTACCTGAAGCTGCGCTAGCAGGGCTGGACGGTCAACCACAAGCGAGTTGAGCGGTTGTACGCCGCGGAGGGGCTTCAGGTGCGGCGTCGAAAGCGCAAGAAGGTGCCGTTGGCGGATCGTCAGCCGCTGGTGCGTCCGGGCGCCGCCAATGAGGTCTGGTCGCTGGACTTCGTCTTCGACCGTGTCGCTGACGGGCGGGCGATCAAGTGCCTGGCCATTGTCGATGATGCCACCCATGAGTGCGTCGCCCTGGTGCCGGCGTACGCGATGAGCGGACGACAGGTCGTTGGCGTGCTGGAGCAACTGGGCGAGAGCCGCGGACTGCCGCAGGTCATCCGCTCGGACAACGGGCGGGAGTTCATCGGCAAGGCGATGCTCGGCTGGGCCTATGAGAACGGCGTCCAGCTCCGGCCCATCGAACCGGGCAAGCCGAACCAGAACGCCTACGTGGAGTCGTTCAATGGCCGCTTTCGCGATGAATGCCTCAACGAACACTGGTTCGTCAGCATGGCCCACGCCGTGGCGGAGATCACGGCCTGGCAACGCGAATACAACCAGGAACGACCGAAGAAGGTACTCGATGGGCTGACGCCGAGCGGCTATGCCGAGCGACTCAGCCAGAAGTCGCTACCATTAACCTCGGACTCCATACCGGAGTGCTACTGAAAACGGGGGGACGTCGCTCGCCTCATTGGAGTGTGCGCGCACGGTCGGCCCGAGCCACCGGGCGTAGGTATCCCTTCCAATCTCCGACACGGGCCGTCCGGTGACCTACACCGCGCGTCAATGCAGCATGTCAGGTGTTATCATTCCGGTACGTTCACTAGATATTCGTGCCCAACCTTTATTACCTTTTGGGCCTACGGGAGAACCGAATGGAAGCACTCCTTAGTCTCGTTTACGGTGGTACCGCTGGCGCTATATTGGCTGGACTACTCCGCGGTTGGATATCCGAACGCCTCCGACAGTCGATCCGATACGAGTACTCTCAAGAGCTTGAGACGCACAAGGCAGAACTGAACACCGATATCCAGGCTATCAAACAAGAGAACGAACTGCGCCACCTCCGAACTTCACTATTCTTCGACCACCAACGAAATGCTTTCGCAGGACTGTTGACCAAGATTGCCGCCGTCAATCGGCAGTGGATCGACCAGCATCTTGACAACGATGAAGGGCTCACGGGTCCCGTTCCGCACAAGGCCTTCAAGGAACTCGAAGCTGCCTACTACGAACACCAGTTGTTTCTTGATGCCCCCTGCCTCGCCGCAATGGACCTGGTATTCGACTGCTACAGGGATTCGTTTCCCCACTACAATGGAATTGGGGAACCCGCCAACTGTAGAGACATCGAGGCAGCCTACAATGCCGTGCAGTACTTGCAGCCCAAATTGGCCGTTCTGTTTCAAAACCGAATTGGTGTGACTTCGGATGGCCGCCCGGAGACGGATATCGCCCTTCTTGGGGCCATACGACTACTGAACACATACCACTTCGCCGAATTGGACATGCCTCCCAAGGGCCCCTTAGCACTGGGGTGGCGCGATGAACCGCTTGACGCCGTCATCAAAGCACAGAACAACGCAAAGGATCTCGTCACGCGGCTAAAGAGTTTCCAGAAGTACTTGCGGCGGGAGGGTGGCTTCTGGCCAGAGGCTGCGCTCAAAGCAGAGAGGTATATTACCATGCTGAACGCAACCAACTAGCCAACGAAGCAATGACCGAAAATCCCCCCAAGGGGCTTCCCACGGCCTTGGCGCGACTTCACGGAATCAGAACGGCCCAGTTAAAGACATGAGCCAGTACGCTTCGACTTCAATACCGAAACCCAAGAACTGGCAGGACTTCGAGAATCATACCTGCATCCTCTTTCAGTGTATCCTGAGTGATCCAAATACCGTCGCTCACGGCCGCACCGGCCAAGCGCAGCATGGCGTGGATGTGTACGGCCGCCGACGACCGAATCCCCATCATTGGGTTGGCATACAGTGCAAACAGAAAGGGGATTCTCAGGAACTCACAAAGGAGGAGCTCCGAAAGGAGGTCGCTGCGGCAAAGAAGTTCCGGCCGCCCCTATCGGAGTTTATCGTTGTCACTACGGCGGCTGATGACGCCAAAATTCAGCGGATCGCGCGAGAAATCACGCAGCAACACGAAAAGGACGGACTTTTTTCGGTTGAGGTTTGGGGTTGGGAAACGCTCGAAAGGGAGATCAACAAGCACCCGGAAGCTATCGACGCATTTCATCCCGATCTGACACCGTTCACAAGAAAACTTGAGTCGCTCAGCGAAGAAAACCTCGATATAAACAAGCAGCATAGCGATAAACTAGATAGCATTCACGATAGTCTTCACGCGCTCTTTCAACAGATGGCCATATCCCAGCCTAGCGTCGGCGAGTCTTCGGTGGACACTTCGTCGGCAGCCCGAGAGGCGGTCGAAGAGACAGTGCATCGCGAGATCGATGGGTACCGCGATCTTCTGCGGGAAGGAAAACCCAACACTGCAAAAAGTCTTCTGAACTCGCTAAGGGAGCGCGTGTGGGAATCGGCCAGCAATCGCGTTCGTTTCAGAATAACGACAAATATCGGTGCGGCGCACCTCGAAGCCGGTAATGAGCAGTCGGCGGCCGACGCTTTTCTTAAGGCACTAGATTATGATCCAGACGACCGCGTGGGACTGGCTAATGTTGCGCTAGCCTACCTTATAAGGAAAGAACCCGAGAATGCCGTCGCGCAAGCCCAGAGAGCGCTCGCGCATGATCCGGAGAATGCAGCCGCCGCCGCCCATCTTATTTCCGGGTGTATCGCCGATGTTCGCGTCTCCGATCCCTTCTCTGTCGTACCTGAACCTCTTCACGACACTCCCGAGGTTTTGGCAAGCGCCATAAATTTTCTTTGCCAGCGACACAATGCCGATTGGCGCCGGCTTGCACGCGAGGCCGCCGAGACGCACAAAGACGAGAAACAACTGCAACGCCAAGCTGCCGAGGCTGTGCTAGATGAAGCTTTATCCTCCGACCATATTGGGATTGGGGGCGCTCCTAGGAGCGAGGGCACGGTTGAGGACGTACGGCGTGCGGCGTCTGTGCTACAAAGCCTGTGGGAGGAGGCGCGTAAAGCCGAGGGCGAACGCCCGGACAGCGCGCTCCCGCACAATCTTGCCCTCGCTCTATGGGCGGTTAATGAGTTTCAAGCGGCCGCCGCGGTGCTCGATCAGGCCCTTGAACGCTACGCCGATGACGAGTCAATTCGCCAACTAAGGGCTGCGCTGTATTTTCAGGCCGGCGAGCAGGAAGCCGGATGGGCGCTTATCCGAAATCATGCCGGCCCCCCCGGCATGCTAATAATGCAAGCGCAAGCGCTTGTTAATTCGGAGCCGCAGCGCGCCCGCGCGGTGATTCAGGGAACCGACTTCTCCGCTGCGCCCCTGCATCAAAGGCTGGCCGCCGAACAATTGGTCATCGAGGCTTACGTAAATGAAGGCTCCCTTGACCAAGCTCTAGCGTGCGCGGAAGCCCTTGTTGAGGGCCATCCCGGAAGCATTGCCGCACTCGTTGAGCTCGCGCATATTCAGCGGATGCGTGGAAGCCCCGATGCTGACGCGATTTTGACCCGTGCTCTCGATGCACTCAGCGACGAAAGCCCGTTTGCCGAGCGCCTCACGCTGGCAGAGGCCCTTGATGACGCCGGACGCTACGAAGACGTTGTGACTGTTCTCCATGGTCATGTCGATGTCGGCCATGACAGCGCGGCGCTAAGGCTTATGCTGTTCTCATACATCCATGCCGACCGGCGCGCCGCAGCCGGCGGACTACTCGCGCGCCTACCTGCTGAGGTCGCTTCGCAGCCGCCTTATCTCAAGGCGCTCGCCGGCGTCAACGCGAACCGCAAGGACTTCCCCGCCGCTCGCGAAGCGCTCGACCGATATCTGGCGCTGAAGCCGGAGGACCTTGCGATGCGACTACGCTGGCTCCAGTTCTGCCACCGCCTCGATGAGCGGGACCGTATCGAAGCCTACCTGTCCGGTGATGTCGAAGAGATCCCCGGACCGCCACATCTGAGGATGGAACTCGCCCACTGGCTGAACCACTTCGGGTTTGACCAGCGTGCTTTGAGGCTTGCGTATAGCGTGTTCTTGTATAACTCGACGTCCCCCGATGTTCATCTGGGCTATATGCGGCTACTTCTTCCTCCCGGTCCTACCGCTTCCATTTCTCCAGATTTCAAAATAATCGATAACAACGTTGCATTCGAGGTCGATCATGGCGACGGCAGCCGGTCTTGGTTCATTATTGAGCCGGATGCGTACCTGCGGAAGGACGAGACGTATATTTCGCCGGAAAGCGAAATCACTCAAAAGGTGCGCGGAGCGGCCCCAGGGGCAACGATCGAGTGGGGCGAGAAGCGCGCCACGTGGACGGTGGTGACCATCAAGAGCAAGTATCTCCATGCCCTGCATCGTTCCCTGGAGAACTTCGAGCGGCACTTCCCGACCGCAGAAGGGTTGCGCCAAGTCAAGATAGATACTGGAGCCTCAGAGCCATTCAAGGAGCTTTTTGATAGCCTCAAAGAGCGGCACGACCACGTGCACCGGGTGTTCGACATTCTCGAACAAAAGCTGATTCCAATTCACATGGCTGCCGGGGCTCTAGGCGTAGACATCATCGAGGCGCGCAATGGCCTTCAAGAAACCGGCAGAAACCACCGCGTATGCGCCGGAACCCATCCGGAGCGCATACAAGCGATCGAGGCTCTACGAAGGAACGAAGGCCGCGGGTGTGTAATTGACGCCCTCACGCTGAAGTTGATCCGCGGACTGGGGATCGAAGATGCCGTCCGGCGGGTTTGTGGGCCTATCTGCGTCACAGGGTCAACGAGAGACGTGTATTGGAGGCGCGTCAAAGAAATGGAAGATGGGGACGGGCCCTCGGTGACCCTTTACTGGCAAGACGGGCAGTGCGTTCGCCACGAACTGTCGCAGGAAGAATGGAATTCGGCGCTCCAAGCAAGGGAAGCCGACCTGCAATGGATCGACGAACATACTACGATTATTCCGGCTGAAAGTGCCACCGATCCTCCAGTGGATTTACGAGGAATCAACGAACTCATTGGAAATGACTTCATTGACGATATGTGGGCGGCCCACGGCAGCGAAAATCTGCTGTTGTGCCAAGATCAAGTTTATCGTCTCTTGGCAAAAAAGTATCTTGGTGTCGCAGGGAGCTGGATCCAGCCGCTACTGATGATTGCTCGCGATGAAAAGTCATTGTCCAGAAAGGAATATAACGAGGCCGTCATGCACTTAGTCGAGCTCGGCGATCGGTTTATCTCGATTGATCCCGACGTTTTGATCGCGGCGGCACGAGATGAGGCGAACCCGGTTCGTCGTTTTGACCGCGTTGCCGGGCAGCTCGGCGGCGCGGAGGCCGACATCTCATCGCATATTATTGTGGCAGCTAAATTTTTGGACGCCGTATGGTCAGAACAGCGACACGCTCTTACTACTAAAAAACAAACTTCTATCCTGCTGGAGAACCTTATTCGGGCCCGTCGCGACTGGCGCGATATCATTGGCGCCCTTCGGTGGGTATTCGGATGGCGGTTTGGTCATAACGCGGAGCTGGACAACTACATATTATTGTGGCTACAGGGACACTTTCTTGTGCCTTTTGGATCAAGAAAGAACCCATTGGACGGTCAAGGGTGAAGCTGTCTATTCTAAAGCGAGCGGCGCAACATGGGGGCAGCTTTGGCCACACCACTCGCTTGCTGCTCCAAGTACTGACAGACCAATTCTATATCAGAAGCGAGATACCGGACATCTTCGGTATCCGTGTAGTTAACAAGCGTCACGTCACCACCGAGCGCGTGGTTCATAAGCAGCTTCGTACGCCAAAGCTCTACGCCGCACTGGCCCGCGACGGCCCTGAAGGTGCGGCGGAGATCATGGGGAGTGACGCGAATGCCGGTGCGTTCGTGCAGCTTGCGAAGGGTGGGCCGCACGTCCCGTATATACCCTCCCCCTGACCGGGCGGGGAATACCCAACCGGTTCGACTTGGACGACCGACGAGCACCTCTTGTGCCGCGCTCGAGAGAGGCAACGTTACTGCGGTTCGGTTCTTTGTGTCGGGGAGGCGGATAGACCGATTTTGTAGATCTACTCGGTCCCATGTCAGCTCCGCCGCCTCAGACCACCGCAGTCCGGTTAGTGTGAGAATGGCGACGATATCGACGGCGGTACGGCTGGATTCGGTGCCCGTTGGGTCGGTGCGTAGGGCCTGCACCGCTGACCACCACTCGCCGATCCGCTCCAGCGGGATATAGGTGTTCCTCGCGCGGTTGCGGTTCCAGACCTTGGCCTCCGAGAGCACCGCCACCGGGTTCTCCGGCAGAATCGGCTCGCCCTCTGGCGTGCGATGCGAGGCGCGGGCGAAGTTAAGCAGCGCACGGAGGATGCGGAACGCCTGGTTTGCTTGGGTCTTCCCCTGAGCGCTCAGCTCGCGGAAGCGCGCCATCACCTTGTCGCGCGTGATCGTGGTTACCGGCCGGTCCGCCCAGTCCGAAAAACTGCGGCCCACGTGGCGGCGAATATCCCGGCAACTTCGATCCTTAAGGTCCGCACGGTCCCGAAGGTACGACTCCATGACCTGGCGAAGCGTCACCGCATAGGCCTCGTCGCGGCGCTTCTCCGTAACCGGGTCCGTGCCATCGGCCATCTGGCCGAGCTTCACGGCAGCAAGCTTGCGGGCCTCTTCCGCCGTCTTGACGCCGTGGCGGCCGAGTGTAAGGCGCCGTTGCCTTCCGTTCACCCGGCGCTGGACGATATAGGATCGCGTACCCGAGGGGACCACCCGAACACCGAAACCGGGCAGATTGGTGTCCCAGACCAGCCGTTCGCCCTTCTCCGGCGGCTCCAACCGCTCAACCGCGGTCTTCGTGAGCTTGATATTCATCGCCCCTCCCTGACCAACGGATACGGAATCCGTTGGTGCCACAATAACCAAATAATAACCGCTCGGCTTCAAACACCGTCTAAGACCAGCGGACGCAGTATGTCCGTAGGTATTTGATCCAGCAAGTTTTGTACGGTTATTGCGAAGGAGCTAAAAGCCATTCAAACGGCTTTCCGCAGAACTTTTAATCCGCTGGTCGCTGGTTCGAATCCAGCAGGGCCCACCAGCATCTTCGGATTGCCCCAAAAGCCCGCGCCAATGACGCGGGCTTTTTTCGTCACAGACGCCGCGCCCGTTGCCGCCTCCCCGGGTCTTGCCTATTCTCGGGGTCGGAACCGCACACAACAGCGCAGGGAAGAGCGGGGAAAGGCATGGAGCCCGATCTGCAAAGCGACTACCGTCGGCCGCAGCCGGCCCCCTACTTCAATCTCACCGGTCGCGTCCTCGCGATCGCACTCGGCACCTTCATCGGTGTCTTCGGCGCCGCGATGGCCTTCTATCATTACTGGAAGTGGGACGTGAGCCGACAATTCCAGGCCGCCGCCAGCCAGGCCCGGAGCGCCCTGGCAGACAGGCGGGAATGGCAGGCGGCGCGGGACGAGCGGGACGCGGCCCTGCGCCGGCGACAGGCACGTGAGCGTCGAGAGCATCAGGCGACCATCGACCAGGCTGGGCGAACCTGCAACTTCTGGCGACAGGAATACGCCGACGACCCCACGAGCAAGGCCAGGCTCTACAGGGACACGGCGTGTAACCGGCTCGAATCACTCAGGTAGCAATGCTCTACTTCGCCTACGGCGCCAACACCGACCCCGTCGGCATGACCGAGCGCTGCCCTCGCGCGCGGCTTCAGGGGCGGGCGACGCTCGCCGGTTACCGGCTTGAATTCCGCCGGGAAGCGGACGTGACACCCTGCAACGGTGCCTCGGTCGAGGGTCTGATCTGGCAGATCACCGGCGATTGCCTCGCCGCGCTGGATGCCTTCGAGGAGTACCCGGAGGTGTACGACCGACTTCGCCTGCCGGTGCGTCGTGCCGTCGGCGGTGATCCGGCGGCCTGGGTCTACGTCATGGTCCCGCGCCCGCCCCTCGTCCCGCCGAATCCGGCGTATCTGTCCACCCTCCGTCGCGGCTATACCGCCCACCGACTCCCCACCGAGCAGCTCAACACCGCACTCGATCGCGCCCGCGACGGCACACGCTGACCGTCCGCACAGATGCCCCCGCCGACCCAGCCATCAGCCCGGCGGACTTCTCCGATCGTATGAATAACCGGGTCGGATGCCCCCCGATTCCCGGCTCGCCGGCGATATATGTAAGTCATGAGTAAGGCCCGGGGACTACGTTGTTTCCCGAGCGTATCCGCAGACGATCACAAGAATAGCCGCCGGGGCACGGTGATGGGGCTTAGCAGACGGGAGCTACTGGTCGGACTCGCCTGGGTGGCGTTGCCGCTGCCCATGGCCCGCGTGCGTGCGGCATCGCCGGACATTCGCCGCACCCTCGGCGCCTACGTCGACACCCTGCTCCCCGCGGACGATTTCACCCCGGGGGCGTCGGACCTGGGCGTTCACGAGGAAGTGCTTGCCGGCCACCTCGGGCAGGGCATGCCCAAAGCGCTGCTGCGCAAGGGCTGCCGCTGGCTGGATCATCAGGCCGGAGGCGATTTCTCCCGGCTTACGGACGGGCAGAGGCACCGCCTGGTCGCCTGGATGGCCCAGGCGAACGGTTCCCGCGGACCACGGGTGTTCTACGACTATGTCCGCCGCCGGGCGGTGACCCTCTACTACGCCCACCCCGAGAGCTGGGCGGGCAGCCCCCTCACCCACACCCCCCAGCCCCGCGGCTACATCGACGAGCTCATGGCCCTGGAGCACGGCGATGTCTGAGCCGCGCATCGTCATCATCGGCTCGGGGCCCGGCGGCGCGGCCGCGGCGTGGGCGCTCACGCGGCGGGGCATACCGGTGCTCATGCTCGAGGCCGGGCCGCGCTTCGACCCGGATACCGACTTCCGCCTCGACCGCCCGGACTGGGAGGCGCGGCGCTTCCCCCACCGCGACGGCAGCCAGGGTAGCTACCGCTTCGCGCCCCTGCAGCAGCTCGAGGCGCGCTGGGACGACCTGCGCTCATGGAACCGCGTGACCGGCCGGCTGAACGACGGGCCGCGCCGACGGCCCAGCGGCATCGGCTATCACCACGTCCGCGGCGTCGGCGGCAGCACGCTCCATTACACCGGGGAGGCCCACCGCCTCAATCGCCACTCGATGCGCATGCGCTCGCGCTTCGGCGTCGCCGCGGACTGGCCGCTGGACTACGACACCCTGGAGCCCTGGTACCGCGAGGCGGAGACGCTGATCGGCATCGCGGGCCCCGGCGCAGGCGAGGACCGCCCCGGCTCCCGCGACCACTTCCAGCCGCCTCACCCGATCGGCTCGGCCGGGCGCCGTCTCGCCCGCGGCGCCCGGGTGCTGGGACTCGACTGGGTCGCGAACGATCGCGCCGCTTTGTCGCGCCCCCACGACGGGCGGCCCGCCTGCAACTACTGCGGCAACTGCAACCTCGGCTGCCCGCGCCGGGACAAGGGCTCGGCGGATGTCACCTTCATCCGCCGCGCAGCGGCCACCGGGCACCTGCGCCTGCGCACCGGGGTGCAGGCGACCCGTCTGGAGACCGGTGCGGACCGTCGCATCACCGCCGTCCATGCGGTCTCAACGGGCGGTGCCGACGAGCGCATCCCGGTGGAACGGGTGATCCTCGCCGGCGGTGCCGTGGAGTCCCCACGGCTGCTGCTGGCATCCGCCTCGCCGGCGTGGCCAGACGGCATCGCCAACGGGAGCGGCCAGGTCGGGCGGAACTTCATGGAGACGCTGTTCTGGAGCAGCAGCGCCCTGGCGGAGCTCCCCATCGCCAGCTTCAAGTGCCTGCCCTCGGACTCCATCTGCTGGAACTACAATCGCCCGGACGCCATCCCGGACATCGTCGGCGGCTGCCGATTCTCGGTGAGCACCAACGAGAACGGTTTCTCCGGACCGATCCAGTATGCCCAGCGCGTGGTGGGCGGCTTCGGCCACGAGCTCAAGCGTGGCGTCCGCGAGCAGCTCGGCGACATCGTGTCGGTGAGCGCGGTGGGCGAATCGCTCCCCTCGAATGGCACCTTCGTGGACCTGCACCCACAGGACCGGGACGACCACGGGGTACCGCTCGCGCGCATCCACAGTCACCTCGGCGAGGGCGAGCTGCAGCGGCTGGCGTTCATGGCCCGGACCTGCCGCCGGATCCTGGAGGCCGCGGGCACCTCCGAGCCCGTGGAGGAGTTCGGCGCCTACGACCACTTCGCCGCAACGCACGTCTTCGGCACCTGCCGGATGGGCAGTGATCCGCACGCCTCGGTCGTGAACGCCGAGCTGCGCAGCCACGACCACGGCAACCTGCACATCGTCGACGCCAGCGTGTTCCCGAGCAGCGGGGGCGGCGAGAGTCCGTCGCTCACCATCAGCGCCCTCGCGTTGCGCGCCGGAACGGCGATCGCCAACGCCATTGCCACGGCATAGGGCCACGAGCATTCCACATGCAGCCTGCAGACAGACGGAGTCGACCATGAGAAACCGCATCCTGCTGATCTTCGCCGCCCTCACCCTGCTGTCGGCCACCGTCCCGGCCGTCGCCGGCACGATCGGCATACCGCCCGAGACTCATACCTATGGCACCGAGAAGACCGAGGATGAGGCCTTCGCGAGCGTGGAGTGGACCTTCGGCAAGTCGGTCCTGCCCGAGATCGCCGTGGGCTTCCGCAGCGTGAAGGTCCAGTCGGACGGCGACGTCTTCGGCGGCCAGGCCAGCCTGTCCTTCGACCTCGCCGAGATGGGCATGGGTAAGTTCAAGCTCCAGGCCGTGCAGGGCGACGAGAATGCCCAGCTCCAGCTCGGCACCGGCTACAGCATCGCCAGGAGCAGCTTCCTGATCACCGGCGGCGTGCAGGGCAATCACGTCTTCGGCGGCGCGGACTACCTCTTCGGCACCGGATGGCAGGCCGTCGGCGGATTCAACACCATCGGCAACTACGA
>NZ_KB894831.1 GCF_000374645.1 Arhodomonas aquaeolei DSM 8974 | reverse complement strand
AGCACCTGTGCGGGAGCGCTTCGTCGCGGCCTAACCTTGTCTGTGCAGGCTCTGAGTGCCTCAGGCCTTGGATACCGTTCGGGCTGTATGCGACAAAGATAAAATGGGGAGCAGGGGGCGAATCTACCTCGCAGGCTCTGTCCTGCAGGCCGAAGGTTGGCTACAGCCTCCCTGCTCCCCTCTCTCCCAGGCGTCCCCGGGACCGACACTAAGGGCTACAAACCCTTACCGTCGAAAACACAAGGTTGGCTGCTCCTGGCAGCCAACATCCCGCGTTGCCGCGCCGGGGACGTCGGCTACCAGGAGCAGCCGACCTACATCACTGAGGAGCCGGGTACGCGAGGCGACGGCCACGCCGACGGATTCCGACATCCGACGGGGCAATCGCAGACCGGGGGCGCCATCCCCGGGTCCGCGCGGAGGCGGACCCGGGGATGGCCGTTCAGCTCCGCGGCCGTTCGTTGTCCGGGTCGTACAGGGCCCGGTAACCCACCGCCTCGATGCGCAGGGGGTAGTGCTCGCCGAAGTACTCCATGGTCACGGTGTCGCCCTCGCGGGCGTAGGCGGCGGGCAGGTAGCCGAGGGCGATGATCTCGCCGACCGAGGGGCCGTAGACGACGCTGCTGGTGTAGGAGCGCCGGCCCGTGCTGTCGACGAGGACGTCCCCGGTCTCCGGGTCGAGGATCGGCCACTGGCCCACGGGGTAGCGGGCGACGCCGGCGGCGTCGACGTTCTCGCGCAGGGTCATGGTGCAGAGGTACGCTGGCTGGCCGTCGCGCTCGCGCTGCTCGAGGTAGGCGGCCTTGCCGTGGAAGTCCGCGGCCTTGACCTTGGGGCGGGCGAGCCCGGCCTCGTAGAGGTTGTACTCCGTGAGCAGGTCGACGTTCTGCAGGCGCAGGCTCTTCTCCAGGCGGCGGCTGTTGGCGTAGGTCTCGATGCCCACCGGGGTGACACCCTGCTCGTAGAGCGCGTCCCACAGACCGAGGCCATAGCTGAAGGGCACGTAGAGCTCCCAGCCCTGCTCGCCCACGTAGGAGATGCGGAAGGCCCACACCGGCAGGCCGTGCACGCGGATCTCCCGCGCCGTGGCGAAGGGGAAACGCTCGTCGCTCAGCTCGTCGGGGTCGTCCGCCAGGGCCTGAAGCGTCTGCCGCGCCTCCGGCCCCCACAGCCCGAGGGTAGCGAGCTGGTCGGTGCGGTCCTCGAAGTGCACGCGCCCCAGGCCGCGGGCCTCGGCCATGCGCGTCATCCACACATAATCGCGGTGGCCGGTGTCACCGCCACAGATCACGCGGTAGCTCTCCGTGCCCAGGCGCACGACGGTCAGGTCGGAGTGCACGCCGCCGGTCTCGTCGAGGAAGTGGGTGTACACGCCCTTGCCCACGGGCTGGTTGCCGCCCACGCGGGCGACCGAGAGGTACTCCAGTAGCGCCTCGGCGTCCGGGCCGGAGACGTCGAAGATGGCGAAGTGGGAGAGGTTGATCATGCCCACGTGCTCGCTCATCCGCAGGTGCTCGGCGTTGGAGACACGCCAGAAGTGCCGGGCGTCCCACTCGTTGGCGCGCTCGGGCACACGCTCGCCGTAGCGCTCGAGCAGGTGTTCGTTGGCGGCGTAGCCATGGGCGCGCTCCCAGCCGCCGGCCTCCATGAAGTAGCCGCCGAGCGCCTGCTCCCGGGGCCAGAACGGGCTGCGGCGCAGGTTGCGACCGCTCTCGTAGGGCTCGCGGGGATGCACCGGCGGGTCGTAGATCTTGCGCGCGGTCTCCAGGCAGCGGTCGTAGACGTGGCCCCGGGTCTTCTGCACCGGGTAGAAGCGCGCGATGTCGATGCCGTGGGGATCGAGCTCGGGGCGCCCGAGGCTGATCCAGTCGGCGAAGACCTTGCCCATCCCGGGACCGTCCTTCACCCACACGGCCTCGCAGAACCACAGCCCCCGGGTCTCCGGCGATTCGCCCACCAGCGAACCGCCGTCCGGGGTCACAGACAGCAGCCCGTTGAACGAGCTCTTCTCGTCCCAGCCGAGATCGCCGAGCACCGGGGTGATCTCCAGGGCCCGCTCGTAGGCGCTCATCACCTGGTCGGCGTCGAGGTCGCGCATGGACGGCGACAGCCGCGCCTCCTCCTTGCTGGCGATGTCCTGCGGGTACACCAACCGCGGCTCGGTGGGCTCGTAGTAGCCCCACTCGATCTGCCCACCCTCCGAGGTGCTGGGGTCGCCGGTATCGCGCAGGTACGCGGAGTTGCCCTGGTCGCGGAACAGGGGATAGCCGATCTCCCGACCGGTGCCCGCGAAGGCGTCGTAGGGCCCGAAGAACAGCAGCGGGTGCTCGACGGGCATCAGCGGCAGGTGCGCCCCCCCCATGCCGGCGACTAGCGGGCCCCAGATGCCACAGGTCACGATGACCACCGGCGTGGCGATATAGCCCTTGTGGGTCTCCACCCCCTGGACGCGGCCGTCGTGGACGTCGATGGCGAGCGCCGGGGTGTTGGCAAAGGCCTGCAGGCGGCCGCTGGCCACCGCCTCGTCGACCAGCTCGCCGGCGACGCGCTGGGAGCGCGGCACCACCAGGCCGGCGTCCGGGTCCCACATGGCCCCCTGGATCAGGCCCTCCTCGAGCAGCGGGAAGCGCTCCTTGGCCTCGGACGGCCCGATGAGGTGGGCGTTGGTGCCGAACGCCTTGCCGGAGCCGACCTTGCGCTTGAGCTCCTCCATGCGGGCATCGTCGTCGACCCGCGCCACCTCCATGCCGCCGATGCGGTTGTAATGCCCGCGCGCCTCGTAGAAGCGCTGGCTGTAGGTGGTGGTGTAGCAGCTCATCTTGTCGTGGGAGGTCATGTAGCAGAAGTCGGAGGCGTGGGAGGTCGAGCCGACATCCGACGGGATCGCCGACGCCTCCAGGCCCACGAGTCCGTCCCAGCCGTGGCCGATCATGTGGTGGGCCACCGAGGCGCCCACGATGCCGCCCTGGCCGATGATCACCGCGTTCGCCTGCTTGGGTAGTGTCGCCATGGCCGCTCTCCTGTCCCGTTTTCCGTCGCGGGCCGCCCCGCCGGGGTGACTTTGACACCACATTAGAGAATGCCGGCCGCACTCCGCTGTCCCCGGACGACACCGTTTTTCCGTTCGGCGACAGGCCTTTACGACGCCGTTTTTGGTGTTTCCGACACCCGGAGCGGCGATGACGCCCACGCGAAAGTCGCCGTCGTCCGCGGGGGCGTGGGCGCTTCACGCTGGCGCTAGCGTCTGGGCCACGGACGGTCACCCGGTGTCGGTCCCGTAATCGCCTCAAAAGCAGTTCCGCAATCGTTTGGGAGGAGCGGCCATGTCCCAGGTCATCGAGCAGATCGAGCAGTCGGCGCAGGCACCGGAGATCCTGCTCTATCCGCGCATCCGCAAGTCGCCGTTTTTCTACGCCTCGCGGCGCCACGGGGTACGCAAGTACAGCGTCTACAACCACCACTACCACCCGCGCGTCTACACCGATCCGGTGGACGAGTACTGGGCCCTGGTCCAGGGGGTGACCCTCTGGGACGTGGGCGTGGAGCGCCAGATCGAGATCGCCGGCCCGGACGCCTTCGAGTTCACCCAGCGTCTGGTGCCGCGCAACATGGAGAAGTGCAAGGTCGGCCAGTGCAAGTACGTGTTCGTCACCGCGCCGGACGGCGGGATCATCAACGATCCGGTGCTGCTGCGCGTCGAGGAGAACCGCTTCTGGCTGTCGCTCGCCGACAGCGACGTCCTGCTGTGGTGCCAGGGCCTCGCCCACAATTCGGGGCTCGACGTCACCATCCGCGAGGTGGACGTGGCCCCGGTGCAGGTCCAGGGACCGAAGGCCAAGCAGGTGATGGTCGATCTGTTCGGCGAGAGCGTGCTGGAGATCCCCTACTACTACCTGATGGAGGCGGAGATCGACGGCATGTCCGTAGTCATCTCGCGCACCGGCTACTCCGGCGAGATCGGCTACGAGATCTACCTGCGCGATGCCAGCCTGTACGGCGAACAGCTCTGGCAGCGGGTCTTCGAGGCCGGCCGGCCCCACGGCATGCAGGTGATCGGGCCCTGCCACATCCGCCGCATCGAGGGGGCGATCCTCGCCTTCGGCTGTGACATCTGGTACGACACCAACCCCTTCGAGGTGGGGATGGGCTACAACTGGATGGTCGACCTGCGCGGCGACGACGACTTCATCGGCCGGGCCGCGCTGGAGCGCATCAAGGCCGAGGGGGTGAGCCGCAAGCTCGTGGGCGTGGAGATCGACGGGCCCAACATCGGCTACTTCACCGACGGCTCCATGATCGACGTCTTCCCGGTCTACGGCAGTGACGGCGAGCGCATCGGCAAGGTGACCTCGGCGACCCACTCGCCCCGGCTGGAGAAGAACATCGGCTACGCCATGGTCCCCACCGCCTACACCGAGCTCGGCACGGCCCTGCGCATCGAGGCGAACACCGGGATGCAGGACGCGGTGGTAGTGCCGAAGCCCTTCCACGACCCCAACAAGGAAACCCCGAAGGGGTGACGCCATGAACGAGGCGGCGACGACCACGACAACGGCGGCGGACGCGGCGCGGGCCTGCACGGCCCTCGCCGCCCCCCGCTTCGAACTGCTCCCGATCAAGGGCGTTCACGAGCGCGCCTCCGCCCTGCCCGCCGGGGCGACGGTGACGGTGACCTGCTCACCGCGCCACGGCATCGAACGCACCCTGGATACCGCGGAAGGGCTCGCCGCCGCGGGCTTCCGGGTGGTCCCCCACGTCGCCGCCCGGCTGATACGCGACCGTCATCACCTCCAGGCCGTGCTGGAGCGGATGGCGGCCGCGGGGATCGACGACTGCTTCGTGGTCGGCGGGGACGCGGAACGACCGGCGGGGCCGTTCCCGGGGGGTGTCGAGCTGCTCGACACCCTCGCCGGGGCGAGCCCACGGCCGGCGCGCATCGGGGTGCCGGCCTACCCGGAGGGCCACCACCGCATGGACACCCGTACCCTGGATGCCGCCCTGTCCGCCAAGGCGGCGAACGCGGACTACGTTGTCACCCAGCTGTGCTTCGAATCCGCGCCGGTGCTCGCGTGGCTGCGTCGTCAGCGCGAACGGGGCCTGACCCTGCCGGTGCTCGCCGGCATCCCCGGGGTCATGGACCGGCGCCGGCTGCTCTCGGTGGCCGTGCGTATCGGCATCGGCGACTCCACCCGGGCCCTCGGGCGTCAGCGCGGGCTGGTGGGACGGCTGATACACAGCGGCGAGTACCGTGGCGATGACCTGGTCTGGGGGCTGGTGGACGGCCTCGGCGATCCCGTCCAGGGGCTGGCCGGTGTGCACGTCTACACCTTCAACGAGGTCGCGGCCACACGGGACTGGCTCACGACCCTGCACGACGGCCTCTGCCAGTGGCACGGGCTGTCGGCGGAGGCGGAGGTGGCGGCGGGGACCGCCGGCGTGCACGCGGAGCAGCCCGGCTGAACGCCGGCCCCGCGGCCGCGGGACGCTACCGGGACGCCGCGGCGTGCAGCGGCCCGGTGGCCTCACCCGGCGGACCGGGGCGGGTCAGCGCACTCGCGGGCACCAGCTCCACGCCGGCGTCCGCGAGCGCCGGCAGCGCCTCGCGCAGCACCTCGATGGTCTCCGGATAGGGATGGCCGATGGCGACGGCGTGGCCCTGGCGCCGGGCAAGGGCGACGAGCTCGTCCAGGCGGGCACGGATGGCGTCGCGCTCGCGCACGTTGTCCAGGAAGACGTCGCGCCGGGTCACCGGCACGCCCTGCTCCCGCGCCATGCGCTCGGCCACGGTGGCCGCCGTGGTCCGGCTGTCGATGAAGTACAGCCCGCCATGGGCGTGCAGCTCGTCGAGTACCCAGGTCATGTGCCCGGGGTGGCGGGTGATCAGGCTGCCCTGATGGTTGTTCACCCCGCTGACGTAGGGCACGGCCGCCAGGTTGTGCTCCAGCAACGAGCGCACCCGGCCCTCCAGCATGTCCAGGGTGATCGCCCCGGGCACCGGACGGGTCGCACCCATGGCCTCCATCGGCTGGTGGAGCAGCACCTCCTTGCCGGCCTCGTGGGCCGCCCGCGCTACCCGCTGCGAATAGGGCCGCTCGGGCAGCACCGAGCAGGACACGGCCCCGGGCAGCGCCGCGACCGCCACGTCCCCGGGGCGCTGGCCCAGGTCGTCGATGATGATGGCCACCCGCGGGGTGGCCCACGCCGGTGCCGCGAACAGCACCAGGCAGGCCAGCACCGCACGCACTGGCACCATTACTAGCCGTTCAGGAGGACGTATCGCCATGCCTCAGCGCCGCGGTGGACAGCGTTGCTCGTCAGTCATGCAGACCTTGCCACACCTGCTTCCTCGCACCCTGCCACAGCGGCGCCCACGGCCACTGCGACAGGGCAATACGTCCCGAACGGTCAGTGACGCCCGCCGCGGCTGTCCAGGATCGTCAGCCCGCGGAGCAGGTTCAGGGCCTGGGCGAGGACATAGTCTCGGCTGATCAGGTCGGCCTCGGCCTGCTCGGCGTCGCCTTCAGCACCCCCCTTGGGCTTGCCGTCGCCGCTGAGGTGGCGGTTGAGGTCCGCCTCCGAGAGCGGGCGCACCCCGTTATTGCCGGCGGCGGTCACCTCCACCTGCGGGATGTCGACATCCGGCTGGATGCCGTCCGCCTGGATGGAGCGACCGCTGGGCGTGTAGTAACGGGCGGTGGTGAGCTTGATCGCCGCACCGTCCTGCAGCGGCATGATCGTCTGCACCGAGCCCTTGCCGAAGCTGCGGCGGCCCATGATCACCGCTCGGCCCTGGTCCTGGAGGGCGCCGGCGACGATCTCCGAGGCGGATGCCGAGCCGGAGTTGATCAGCACCACCAGCGGCGCGCCGCCGAGCAGGTCGTTGGGCGTCGCGGTGAAGCGCATCTCCGCGCTGTCGAGCCGCCCGCGGGTGCTCACGATCACGCCGTCGGTGAGGAAGGCGTCGGCCACGTCCACCGCCGCGTTGAGCACGCCGCCGGGGTTGTTGCGCAGGTCCAGGACCACGCCCTGGAGATCGCCGTCCGCATCGGACTTCAGCGCCTTGATCGCCTCGATCACGTCGCTGCCGGTGCCGCTCTGGAACTGGCTGATGCGCAGGTAGCCGTAGCCGGGGGAGAGCAGGCGCGACTTCACGCTCTCGACCTGGATCACCGCCCGGGTGAGGGTGACCTCCAGCGGCTGCTCGTGGCCCTCGCGCATCAGCGTCAGGGTGATGTCGGTACCCGGCTCGCCGCGCATGAGGTGAACCGCCTCGTTGAGGCTGATGTCTTTAACGGGCTGGCCGTCGATGCGGATGATGAGGTCCCCCGCCTGGATGCCTGCCTTCTCCGCGGGCGTACCGTCGATGGGGGCGATGACCTTCACGAAGCCGTTCTCGTCGCCGACCTCGATGCCGAGACCGCCGAACTCGCCGCTGGTACCCGCCTGCAGATCCTTGTAGGCCTGCGGGTCGAGATAGGCGGAGTGGGGGTCCAGCCCGGAGAGCATCCCGCGGATGGCGTTCTCCATGAGGTCGCGGTCGCTGACCGACTCCACGTAGCCGCGCTGGATGCGGCCGAACACCTCGGTGAAGGTGCGAAGCTCCTCCACCGGGACCTTCGCCGCCGCGGCATCGGTATCCCCCCTTTCGGCCCAGACCTGGTGGGCGGTGGCGAGGATGAAGCCGATCAGCACCCCGGTGGCCAGGGTGTAGAGGGTTCTCGGAAAACGCATGCTCTTTTCCCTATTAAGTTCCTGTGCGGACCACGCCGTCGCGGCCGCTGGATGACGCCTCAGCCCCGGTTTCCGCGCCGCTTGAGCCAGGCGAGCGGATCGACGGGGTCGCCGTCCACCCGCACCTCGAAGTACAGCGCCTCGCGGCGTTGTCCGCCGCTCGCGCCCACCGCGGCGATCACCTCGCCGGCACTCACACGGTCGCCGGCCTCGCGGTAGAGCGCGCGATTATGCCCGTACAGGCTCATCCGCCCGTCCCCGTGGTCAATAATGATCAGCAGACCGACACCACGCAACCAGTCGGAGAAGACCACGCGGCCACCGGCGACGGCATGCACCGCGGTACCGGCGGGCGCACCTATGAGCACCCCGGACCAGCGCAGGTCCCCGGAGCGGGAGCTGCCGTAGCTCGCCAGTAGCTTGCCGGCCACCGGCCAGCCGTTGCGATCGCCGCCCGACTCCGGCGGCTCGGGCGCCGGAACCTCCTCGCGGCGGTCCTCGGCGGCCTCGCGCCGGCGCTGCTGCTCCAGGCGCTCGCGCAGATCTTTGACCAGCCCGGTCAGGCGCTGCTCGTCGTCGCGCAGTCGGTCCAGGCGCTGGTCGTCACTGTCGATACCCGCGCGCAACTTCTCCAGCACGGCCTTGCGGGATTCGCGTTTCTCCGCCAGGGCCTGGCGCTGCCCGGCACGCCGGTCCTCGAGCTCACGCAGCCGGGCGAGCTCCCCGTCGATGGACTGCTGCAGCGACTCCAGGCGTTCGAGCGCGGCGATGGTCTCGTCGATGCGCTCGGCCCGGGCATTGGCAAAGTAACGGTAGTACACCGCGAGACGGTCGAGGCGATCCGGGCGCTCCTGGCTGAGCATCACCCGCAGGAACGAATGCCCGCCGGAGGCCCAGGCGGCGCGGATCTGGTCGGCCAGGCGCCCGCGCTCGCCGGCCAGGGCCTCGCTGCGGCGCTGATGTTCGGCCTTGAGCTCCGCCAGGCGCTTGCGGTGGGCGTCGAGCTTCTGGCGGGTCTCGCGCAGGGCGCGGTCCGCTTCGGCAAGGGACTTGTCCAGGCGCTGGAGCTCGGCGTCCAGCCCGTCGACGCGCTGGTGACGCTCGAGCAGCGACTGCTCCAGGGACTTCATACGCTCGCGCACGTCGCTGAGCCGCTCGCGCGTGTCGCCGAGCGAGCGCTCCTGCGCCGTGGCGGCGCCGGCCGCCAGGACGGCAACCAGTACCAATATGCTCAGACGTAGTGTCATGCGTCAGCCGGACCGTGTGCCGATGAGATAGGGCGCAAGTTGCGCGGTGGCGCAGGACACCATGAACCGCGAGCGACGCAGCCCGATCGGCACACGGCCCGGCCCGAAGGGCGCGCTACAGCGGCACGGCGGCGGCGTTGCGCTCGCCTGGCGTGAGCCCTGCCGCGCCGGCGCCCTGAGACACGACAACAGGCCTGAGAAGATTGGTAACGCCATCGGATTGCGCGCATGGATTCAGCAGCGTTCCATCATGCAAGGTGGTGCGTATAATGCCCAGTCTACCAAGGTGCCGGGCCCCCGCGGCCGGCCACATCCACGACGACTTCGAATGGGCCCGCGATGGACAAGCTTGTCGAGTTCGCCGCCGATCAATGGCTGCTGGTGCTCGCCACCGTCGGCGTGATCATCGCCATCATCGCCAACGAGATCTACCTGCGCCTGCAGGGCCGCGACGCGGTGGACCCGGAGACCGCCACCCGGCTGTACAACCGGGAGGACGCCGTGTTCGTCGACGTCCGCGACGAGAACGCCTTTGTCAGCCGCCACCTCCCGGGCGCCGTGAACGCGCCGCGCAGCCACATCGAGCAGCACGGCGACCGTCTCGAGCGCCTGCGCGGCCGGCCGGTGATCGTCTACGGCGCCGGCGGCGGGCTGGCTGCGGCCGCCAGGCAGCTTCGCGAGATGGGCCACGAGCCGGTCTACCAGCTGCGCGGCGGCTACCCGGCGTGGGAAGACAAGGGCCTGCCCACCGAGGGCCGGGGCTGAACGCACCCGTCACACCGTCATCAGCTTGCGAGGAAGCACCATGGCCGACAACGAGCAGACCGCCGCCCAGGAGGGCCAGCAGCAGTTCTCCATCCAGAAGGTCTACCTCAAGGACTGTTCGCTGGAGACACCCAACTCGCCGGATGTGTTCCGCTCCGAGTGGCGCCCCGAGGCGAACGTCGAGCTCGATACCAGCAACCGTGAGATCGGCGACGGCACCTACGAGATCGCCATCCGCATCACGGTGACCGCCAAGCTCGGCGACCAGACCGCCTATCTCTGCGAGGTGGAGCAGGCCGGGGTGTTCGCCGTGGCAGGCTTCGACGGGCAGACCCTGCGCGGGCTGCTCGGCAGCTTCTGCCCGAGCATCCTCTTCCCCTACGCCCGCGAGGCGATCTCCGACCTCACCGGCAAGGCCGGCTTCCCGCCGATGGTGCTGGCACCGGTGAACTTCGACGCGCTCTACGCCCAGCAGCAGGCGCAGAGCGACGGCGAGAACCAGCAGGCCCGGCACTGACCGGACGCCGGCGATGACGTCCACGCCCTCGGCCATCGCCGTCCTCGGTGCCGGCTCCTGGGGCACCGCGCTGGCCCTCGTGCTGGCACGTAACGGCCATGCGGTCACGCTGTGGGGCCACGACGACACGCACGTGGCCGCCCTCGAGCGGCAGCGCAGCAACGAGCGCTACCTGCCGGGCATCGGTTTCCCCGACGGGATCTCGGTGACCGACGACCTCGACGCCGCCGTCTCCGGCGTCGACTGGGTACTCGTGGCCGTACCGAGCCACGCCTTCGCCGCCACCCTCGCCCGCCTCGCCGACTGCCTGCCCGCGGGCTGTCCGGTGCTGTGGGCCACCAAGGGGCTGGACGCCGACTCCGGCGGGCTGCTCCACCACGTCGCCGCCCGGCTGCTGCCCGACAATCCGCCGGCTGCCCTGTCCGGGCCGAGCTTCGCCGGCGAGGTCGCCCGCGGCCTGCCCACGGCGGTGACCGTGGCCGCCGCCGACCTGGCGGTCGCCGAGCACCTGGCGGGGGCGTTCCACGACGAGCGCTTCCGGGTGTACACGAGCACCGACCTGGTCGGTGTCGGACTCGGCGGCGCAGTGAAGAACGTACTGGCGATCGCCACGGGCATCGCGGACGGGCTGGGCTTCGGCGCCAACGCCCGTGCCGGGCTGATCACCCGCGGCCTCGCCGAGGTCCGGCGCCTCGGTCAGGCGATGGGCGCCGCCGACCGCACCTTCATGGGCCTGGCCGGGGTGGGCGACCTCATCCTCACCTGCACCGACGACCAATCGCGCAACCGCCGCATGGGCCTCGCCCTCGGCCGCGGCGAGGACGTCGACGCCGCGGAACGCGCCATCGGCCAGACCGTGGAAGGCCTGCGCACGGCGCGGGAGCTGCACGCCCTCGCCCGTACCCAGGGGGTGGAGATGCCGATCTGCGAGCAGGTCCATGCCCTGCTCGACGGCGGGGTGAGCCCCGAGGAGGCCACCCGCAACCTCATGCTCCGCACCCGCAAGGCGGAGCTGGACTAGTCCTGATCCAGGAATCGTTGCCTCTCCAGGACGCGCGACCGCATTGCCGGGCATTTCCTCGACCGGCGCGGTGATGTACTCGTGAGTCCCTGCCGGGTTCTTCCGTGCGGAAGACCAAACGGCAGACCGAAAACGGCGCCAGGTAGCCCGGCCAGGGAAACCATCCCCGGATACCCGCAGTCAGGCCGAACGAATGTGCCCGCTGTCACACAATGACGTTCGACCGGCCCCCGCATATCGGCATCCGCGCTGCGTTGCGGTAGGCTTTTGATATCCGGGCCGGGGCCTGCCCCCGGGCCCATGCCGACCGCCAGGAGGGCGGAAGGCGATGACGCGCCGCACCGGCGCGATCCGGCGATCGACCAGGGACGGTGACACATGCCCGACGACACCTCTGCGGACCGGCTGCTCGATCATTTCGACGTCGAGCTCACGCAGCACCAGCGGCTGCTGCGCCTGGAGCTCGGCGCACCGGCCGGGCTGCTCCCCCACCGCCTGGTCGGCGAGGAGGCGGTGAGCGCCCCCTTCCGCTACCGCCTCGACTGCCTCTGCCAGCGCGGCGATCTCGAGCTCAAGCACCTCATCGGCGCCCCCGCCCGGCTCGCCATCCGCCAGGCCGACGCCAGCGAGCGCCCCCTCCACGCCCTCGTCGCCGAGGCCGCCC
>NZ_KB894830.1 GCF_000374645.1 Arhodomonas aquaeolei DSM 8974 | reverse complement strand
GGCCATCGCCCCGCCTCCACCCGGGGCAGCACCGGCAGCAGCGCCGACGAGGGATCGGGACTCAGCCAGCGCAGCGTCGCCTGCAGGGTCCACGCCGGCATCGCCCGCCATCCGGCGGCCTTCAACGCCTCGTCCAGCGCGGCTACCCGCCCCTGCCATATCCGGGTGCCCGGGGATTCCAGCCCGGGCGTCGAGCACAGCGCAGAGGCGGTCACCGGCGTCCGGTCCTGCACGGCGGGATATCGCGCCAGCCCGTCGGGGTAGCTCAGCAGGCCGTTGACCAATGCCCCCACAGTGAGCGCTGGCACGGCGACGGTCAGCACGCGGCGGCGCAGCCCGGGCGGGCAGCGCCCGGGGCCGAGCAGTGCCGGCAGGCCGCCGCCCACCACGCCCAGGGCCAGGCCGGCCACCAGGTCCCGGGGCCAGTGCACGCCGAGACCCAGGCGGGTCAACGACACGGTCACCGCGAAAATGCCGGCGGCGGCGAACAGCCAGCGCCGCCCCCGCCAGGCCGGCGGTGCCACCAGGACCGCCGTGGCGACGACGAACACCGCGATCCCGTAGCTGTGACCGCTGGGAAAGGCAAAGCCGAACGCCTCGCCGGTGAGCGCGCCGGGCCTCGGCGCTGCATAGAGCGCTTTAAGGACGTAGCCGAGCGCGACCGTGCCGGCGACCGACCCTGCGTACACCGCCGCCGCCCGTCCCCGGCGGGCGATGGCCAGTGTCGCCGTCACCGCAGCCGCGGCGATGGCAACGGCGAGCGTGCTGCCGAGCTGTGTCACCAGCCACAGGAGTATCCGCAGGAGGGCACTGCGATGGGCATCGAGGACGTCGAGGACGTCCTGTTCCCACCCGGCCGGCAGCGGATACCGGAGCGCGACGCCCTGGGTCACCAACAGCGTCACCAGCGCCACCAGCCAGAGCATGCCGGCTGGGTGACGCAGGCCGCGCAGCGGCCGGGCCCCGGGCCGGCGATGGAGCAGGCGCACGGCGGTGCGACGGAACACCGGCCGTAGCCAACCCGGCAGCCGCCATGCCAGCCACGCGAGGATCAGCGCTGCCACTACCAGGGTCACCAGCCGGGTGGCCACGCTCGCGGCCACCGCGAGGGAGGCCCCGAAGACCATGCCCGGGAGGAGATAGGCGGGCGCCCAGGCCAGCGCCGACGCCACGTTGACCAGCAGGAACCGGCCCCCGGGCATGTCCAGCATGCCCGCGACCGCGGGGATGATGGGGCGCACGGGTCCCACGAAGCGCCCGAGCAGCACGCCCTTGCCGCCGTGGGCGGCGAAGAAGCGCACCCCGCGTTCGAGCAGATCGGGATGGCGGGAGAAGGGCCAGCGCCGGCGCAGCGCGCCGCCGTAGTAGCGCCCGATCCAGAAGCTCAGGCCATCGCCGGCGATCGCGCCGACCACGGACCACGCATACAGCGGCCAGAACGGCAGATGGCCGGTCCCCACCAGGGCACCGGCGGCGAACATCGCCAGCGCCCCGGGGACGAACAGCCCCACGAGCGCCAGCGACTCCGCGAACGCCACCAGCCCGATGAGCGGACCGGCCCAGTGGGCATGGGCCGCGACCCATGCCAGGACCGGCGTCAGCCACTCCACCGCGCCGCAGCCCCAGGCCGGTCAGAGCCCGGCGAAGACGCGTTCCGCCGCCTTGAGCGTGTGCCCGATCGCCGCCTCGTCGTGGGCGGTGGAGACGAACGCGGCCTCGAACGCCGACGGCGCCAGGTACACGCCCGCGTCGAGCATGCCGTGGAAGAAGCGCTTGAACCGCTCGGCGTCGCACGCGGCGACGTCGTCGAAGCCGGTCACCGACTCGGCGTCGGTGAAAAACAGGCCCATCATCGTCCCCACCTGGTTGGTGGTGAACGGCACGCCCGCTGCCCGGGCGCGCTCACGCAGGCCCTGGGTGAGCTGCCGGGCGGTCTCCTCTGCCCCCGCCCAGGCACCCTCGCGGGCGAGCACGTCCAGCGTCGCGATACCGGCGGCCATGGCCACCGGATTACCGGAAAGCGTACCGGCCTGGTAGACCGGGCCCTCCGGGGCAAGGTGGGACATCACCTCGCCGCGGCCGCCCACGGCGCCCACCGGCATGCCGCCGCCGATGACCTTGCCCAGACAGGTGAGATCCGGGGTCACGCCGTAGTGGGCCTGGGCCCCGCCCGGGGCGACCCGGAAACCGGTCATGACCTCGTCGAAGACCAGCAGCGCGCCACTGTCATCGCACAGCCCGCGCAGCCCCTCGAGGAAGCCGGGGACCGGGGGCACGCAGTTCATGTTGCCCGCCACCGGCTCGACCATCACCGCGGCGATCTCGTCACCGTAGCGGCTGAAGACCTCGCGGGCGGCCTCGATGTCGTTGTAGGGCACGGTCAGCGTGCCCGCCACCACGTCCGCCGGGACGCCCGGCGAGCCCGGGATCCCCAGGGTCAGCACCCCGGAACCGGCCTCGACCAGCAACGGGTCGACGTGGCCGTGGTAATTGCCCTGGAACTTCACGATACGATCCCGCCCGGTATAGCCGCGGGCAAGGCGCAGGGCGCTCATGGTCGCCTCGGTGCCGGAGTTGACCATGCGGATGCGCTCGATGGAGGGCACCAGCGACTTCACCCGGCGTGCGAGCTCGGTCTCGGCCACGGTGGGCGCACCGAAGCTCAGGCCACGGGCCGCCGCCTGCTGCACCGCGTCCACCACCTCGGGATGGGCGTGCCCCACCGCCAGCGGGCCATAGGAAAGGACGTAGTCCACGTAGCGGCGGCCGTCCTCGTCCTCGATCCACGCGCCCTCGCCCCGGCGCATGAACGGCGGATCGCCGCCGACGGAACGGAACGCCCGCACCGCGGAATTGACCCCGCCCACGAGGTGCTCGCGGGCCTCGGCGAAAAGCTCGGAGGAACGGCTCATAGTCTCGGTTTCCCAAACGCTGGATCCATGTGTCACCGACCACCGCCCGGTGGCGGCCCGTCCGGTCCGGCGGGCCCCCACGGGGCGGCGATCGCGCTGGCCGCCAGCCGCCTGGCGGCGGCGGCGACATCCGGTGCGGCAAACACCGCGCTGATCACCGCCACGGCATCGGCACCCGCCGCGATGACCTCACCGGCATTGTCCGCATCGATACCGCCGATGCCCACCACCGGCACCGAAAGCCGGCGGCGGGCCTGGGCGAACAGCGACAGCGGGGCGCGCACGGCATCCGGCTTTACCTGCGAGGGGTAGACACTGCCGAAGGCGACGTAGTCCGCCCCGGCGGCCTCCGCCTCCACGGCCATGCCGAACTCGTTGTAGCACGACACCCCGATAACCGCGTCCGGCCCCAGCCGGCTGCGCGCCTCGGCGATCCCGCCGTCCTCCCGGCCGATGTGCACGCCGTCGGCGCCGCTATCCGCGGCAAGCGCCACGTCGTCGTTGATCAGGCACAACGCGCCCGCCGCGCGGCAGACATCGACGACCGCGGTGGCCTCGGCCTGACGCCGCGCCCGGTCATCGCCCTTGTCGCGATACTGCACCACCCGCGCGCCGCCGCGCAGGGCAGCGGATACGGACTCGATCAGGCGCTCCGGGGGCTGCATCCCCGCATCGGTGATGACATAAAGTCCACGGATCAGGGGAGCTGGGCTCATGCGATGCACCACGCTGTCGTCAGGCCGTCGTGGGCCCGAGTGTACTGCCCTGCGCGCGCGACGGCGAGCGCTCCACCCGCGTCGGACGGGCACAGCTGTGGCATTACCCGTGACCGGGTTAGTAAGCTGCCCGGCTGTCAGTTCCACCCAGGATACCCCTCAATGGAATACCGAGCGTTCATGTGCGTCGTCTGCGGCTGGATCTACGAGGAGGAGCAGGGCCTGCCCGAGGCGGGTATCGAACCCGGCACCCGCTGGGAGGACATACCCGAGGATTTCACCTGTCCGGAGTGCGGTGCGGGCAAGCAGGATTTCGAGATGATCGAGATCTAGATCGCGCCGGGCCTCGGGGACCTTCGCGCACGCCACAAGTCCCGGCGCCGGTATCGACGCACGGACACGCGGGCATGTCAGCGAATCGCTTCAGGATGAGCGGGACGGTGGTACATGGCCGGCGCCCGTGACCTCCGCAGACCGTTGCCGGACCGGGGTCCGGCAACACGCGTGAGCACGGGCCAGCGCCGCCCGGGACGGCTGGTCCGCGACGGCACTCACTGACCGGCCAGCCACGGCATGACCGCGCTGACCAGGGGGCTGCCGCTCACGGCCACCGCGGCCAGCACCAGCACAACCGCCAGACCGACCACAAACCGCCGCCGGGGCGGCTTGGGACGCACCCGCGGCCCATTGCTCACCGGCGGGGCCGGCGCCCGCGCCTCAAACCGCGGTGCGGGTCTGGCCGCCTCCGAATCGCCGGCGGGGGCGGTGGAAGCACCGGCGCCACCGGATGCCTTCACCGCGGCACCGTTATCAGCGGACCCGCCGTCCGCCGCGGGGGCCCCCGTGATAGTGGCGCCATCCGGGCGCTGGGCCACGCGGCGATCGACGTTGAGGCCGGCAAGCAGGTGCTCCGCCTCACCGGGACTCACGGATTCCGGCGGCGAACCGGCGGCCTCCTGCGCCTGCTCGGCCTTCTCGTGGGCACCAAGCGAGCGATCACCCTCGATCAGGGTGAACTCATCGGCAAGGTCGTCGCCGAAGGTCACCTCCTGCTGGCCCCAGCCCATCTTCAGCTCGGCCTGGTGCCGGCGCCGGCTCTCCGCGCGCTGGGGCTCCGGGGCGGCGACCCGCTCCTCGGCCTGGCGCTCGCGCAGCCGCGCCTCCAGGGTCTTGCGCCGCTGCTCCGAGGCCTTGAAGCCACGGCGCAGCCGCGACATCTGCTCGTGCCATCGGGCCTCGGTGCGGCGGTGTTGCGCCTTGAGATCATCGTAGACGCGCTCGAGCTCCCGCCGCTCGGCACGCTCCGTGTCCAGCCGGGTCTGCAGCGCGCGGACCTCACGGTCGAGACGGACCAGCTCGGAGGCGGGCGCCTGCCCGGCCGCCTCGGCCTCCTCCTGATCGCGCACCAGGGTGGCATAGCGGCGCTGTGCCTGCTCCGCCTCGCGACGGACCGCGGCCAGCTCGTCGGCCAGCCTTGCCGCCTCCTCCTCGGCGCGTTTGCGCCGCCCGGCCGCATCGGCCTGGCTGCGCACCATCTCCGCCTCGGAACGCTGCCGCAGCGCCTCGAGCTCGCCCCGGTAATAGGCCGCCATCTCGTCGACGCGCGCCCGCGCCTCGGCCAGCTCCGCACGCAGCCGGGCGATCACCGTCGGCGAGGATTCGGCCGTGGCCGTTTGGCTCATCCCTGTTCTCCCCCACCAGACCAACGTCAGCCAGGGGCGGTCAGTAGCCCTCGCAGTCCGTTACCGGCCTAAAGGCCCCGTCGGACAGCCGCCCCACACACGTTTCGTTACCCCCGCCGGGGTGGAGTGTCAACTCTCGCCAGCCGGGAGGCCTGATATCCAGCGCGAATTCCCCGCTGAGCGGTGCAAACTGAATGCACGTAGATGGCGCCCCTAGCAGCCTCACGCCCCCGTACCACCCTTCAAAGGCCTGATGAATGTGTCCCCAAATGACGACAGCCGGCCGTCCGCAGGCGCCCAGCCGGGCGAGCAGGGCCTCGCCGTCGGCAAGGGCGATCCCGTCCAGCCAGCGCGCACCGACGGCAACCGGCGGATGATGGACCGCGACGAGCACCGGCGTGTCCGCGGCGGCGAGATGGCCGTCCAGCCGCTCCAGCTGGGCTGTTCCCAGCCTTCCCCAGGGCTCGCCGGGGACGTGGGAATCGAGGGCGATCACCTGCCAGCCCCCGATGGAGACACTCTCGCGCCAGGTCACCGGCGCCTCGGCAAAGCAACGGGCCATCGCCACCGGGTCGTCGTGGTTGCCGGGGATGACCAGTGCGGGGACACCGGAGTCCGCGAGCCAGCCGCGAAGCCGCTCATAGCCGGCGGCACTGCCGTCGTGGACGAGGTCGCCGGTCGCGACGATGAGGTCCGGCGCCTCCCCGGCCAGGGCGGCATCAAGCACCGCCCGTGCACTCCCGGAGGTAGGCACGCCCGCGAGATCCGCGGCCGGATCCGCGTAGAGGTGGGTGTCGCTGACCTGGAGGACCCGGAGCGGCTTGACGCCCCCCGGGGGCTCTGATGTGTTGTCGCTCATCGAGGTAACCCGGACACGGCAGTCATGAGTAATCGTACCATCGGGATCGACGACACCCTCCTCGACTACCTCCTGCGCGAGGGCGTACGCGAGCTGCCGGTGCAGCGCGAGCTCCGCGAGGCCACCGCCCGCCTGCCCCAGGCCGGCATGCAGGTGGCCCCGGAGGAAGCGGCACTACTGGCGATGCTCGTGCGTCTGACCGGCGCCCGGCGTGTCATCGAGGTGGGGACCTTCACCGGCTACAGCGCCCTGGCGATGGCGCTCGCCATGCCCGAGGACGGCCGGCTGGTGGCCTGCGACCGCAGCCGCGAATGGACCGACATGGCGCAACGCTACTGGGAAAGCGCCGGGGTCGACGGGCGCATCGAGCTGCGCCTGGGGGCCGCCGCCACCACCCTTGACGAGCTCCTCGCCGAGGGTGGCGCCCGGCGGCACGACCTGGTGTTCATCGACGCCGACAAGTCCGGCTATTCGGGCTATTATGAACAGGCATTGAGGCTGCTCCGTCCGGGCGGTCTGGTGGTGGTGGACAATACGCTCTGGCACGGCCGCGTGGTCGATCCCGCCCGCCGCGACGAGGACACCCGGGCGATACGCGCCTTCAACCGCCGGCTGCACGAGGACGAGCGCATCGACCTGTGCCTGGTGCCGGTGGCGGACGGCGTCACTCTGGCCAGAAAGCGCTGACCGGGCGCATTACCCGCGAGGTCTGCCCGCCCATGCCAAGAGCCCCGTTACTGCCCCTGCTGCTGCTTACACTGACGACCCTCGCGGGCTGCGCCACGACCCCGGCCGGCGGTTCGAGCATGGCCGAGGGACGGGAGGCCTGGCTCGCCGGGGATTACCGGCGGGCGCTGCCGCCGCTCTACCAGGCGGCGCGGGCGGGCAATCCGCGGGCGCAGTACGCGCTGGGCTACATGTACTACTACGGCCAGGGGGTGGTGGCGGACTCCGGGCAGGCGGTGCAGTGGATCCGGCGCGCAGCACGGGCCGGCGACCCCCTCGCCGTGGAGGCGCTGGGACGTCTCGCCGGGAGCGTGACCCTCGATGAACGCACCCGCAGCAGCCCGGCCACGGACGACACCGCGGAGCCGGACAGGCCGGTCCCCGGCGAACCGGATGCGCCCCCGCCGCCCGCGACGACGGAATAGAGACGCGGGGCGGGCACCATCGCCCAAGGGCGCAGCGGCGCCATTCGATAGACCGCGGGAGACGGGGAGCCGTCCAGGCCTGCGGCATAAAGCGTCTCTGAGCGCGCCTCCGCGGGATGTTGGCTGCCAGGAGCAGCCAACATCCTGCTCCCGGCGCACGGCCTGGCATTGCCGTTAACGGGGATGACGACGGCCGTCGGCAACCACACGGAACGCCGCACACCGGCGGTGCGCGACCTACAGCCCCGCTACGCATAGCCAACCCCCGCCCGGCCGCGCCCCCGGGTAGGTCGGGCGCGGCCGCAGGCCGTGTGCGACATCGCCCCGACGCTCCTGCCCCGCTCGTCACGTGCCCGACCACGCCCGGGGCGCCGGGCGAAGGGTCACGCGGGACGGGAGACGGCGCACGCCAGTGGCGCGCGACCTACGCGTAGCGAAGTCTCCTGGGCCCCCGGACTAGAAGTCCAGACGCAGGCCCACGTGGACGGAGGAGTCCAGCGTCTCGGTGTCGTCGGTCTTGCCGTTGCCGACGCGGACATTGCGGTAACCGAGGTACGCGTGGGCGTTCTTGAGCACCAGGTACTCCGCACGCACGCCGACCTCGGTGTAATGATCGACGTCGCCACCGGAGGTCACGTCCGGCGCGAAGTAGCCGTGCCCGGCGAAGGCGAGGCGGTTCCACTGCGGCGCGGTCCACTCGAAGCGCCCACCGAGCCCGACCGCTGCGCCGTCGGCGTCACGGCGGTCGAGGTCGGCGTAGAACAGCTTCCCGCCGATACCCACGTTCAGGGCACCACGGCCCGCCGCGGCGTCGTTCACCATGAGCAGCCCGGCACCGAGGACCTCGCCGTTGTCCTGGTGGTGAAGCCAGTCGGCGTTCACCTCCAGGCCGTCCCCGGACTGGAGCTGGTGGCGGCCGCCAAAGCGGAGGGCGTCGTCGCTGAGATTGAGGTCCAGCGAGGACGCCGTCGCCGCCGCGCTGGCGAGCAGCGTCGAGGTCAGTGCGACCGCGCGAACTGCATTCTTCATCGATTCACTCCTGGGATACGTAATTTTGGGTGTTCCCCTCCCCCTCCTGTCCGCTGACACAGCGTATGACGGAAAGGTTTCGGAACACAGGGGGACAATCCCGCCCGGGGGCCGGCGGCGCGGGACTGTCATGCATCCGGCGACAGTGCCTCTCCCGCTGCGCCCGACCGGCGACGCATACGGAAGACGAGCTCGTCGAGGGCGGTGAGACCGCGCTCGCGGAAACGCTCGTTGGCCGCCAGCGCCGGCTCGCAGGCGAGCCGCTCGATCTCGAACGCCCCGCCCAGGAGGCCCTCGACCTCATCGGCGGGCACGGAGAACGGCGGGCCCTTCATCTCGGACTGATCGTAGTCGAGGGTTATCAGCAGGCCCCGCGTGCCGTCCGGAAGGATGCGGGCGAGATGCTCCGCGTAGCCCGGGCGCATGTGCGGCGGCAGGGCGATGAGCGCGGCACGGTCGTAGACGGCGGCAACGTCCGCGAGATCACTCGCGCGCAGATCGAAGAAATCGCCCTCGTAGAGGGTGACGCCACCGGCGCGCCAGCTCGGGATACGCCCCTCGTGACGCTCCGGCTGCCAGCCCTGCTCGGCGAAAAAGCGCTCAATGGCGGTCGCCGAGAGCTCGATGCCCACGACCTCGTGGCCGAGCCCGGCGAGCCAGGCCATGTCCAGGCTGGCACCGCACAACGGCACGAACACCCGCGCCGGCGGCGCGACACCGAGCTCCGGCCAGTAACGCCGCAGCCAGGGGTTGATATCCGACTGGTGGAAACCGATCTGCCCGCGCTCCCAGCGCTCGTGCCAGAATGCCGTATCCATAGGGGCCTTCCTCTGTTACCCAACCGTTCAGGCGCTGTAGCCCGTTCTCACTCGCTGCGTGTCGGGACACGATCCCGGCGATCCAGCCGGGACACCGCTCGGTGACGCGGACGTGGGGGCCCGACCTTCCCCCGGTGGCAGTGGCTGCCGCCCCCGCAGGCGCGGGGTACAATGGCCTTAGTTTACTAACCCGGCCGCCGGGATTGTCACGCGTCAGCGCGCCCGCGGATCCGGTCGCGGCTGTCGGGACACCCGCCGGGCAGCGACGGGACAGACAGACGACCGCGCCGGCCGGCCGGTGGTTCCGGCAATGCTCCGCCGGGGTGCGTCCGCACGGTTTCCGCCCATGGGCCCGGGATAGAGCCCGCGCACCTGGGACGATCCGCGCACGGCCCCTCATGCGTGCGGCAAAGCCCGCACCCGGCCCGATGGGAGGTGGCCGTACGGATGACCGGCCCGGCAATACCCCACACGCTTTCCCCGGCCCGGCTGACCACACGGCTCGCCGGGATACTGCTGGCACCGCTGCTGCTCGTCGCCTGCGCCGGGGCGGCATGGCAGGTACTGTCAACGGCGGACTTCGGCTATCCGGTGCTCTACCGCTGGCTCGACATCCAGGCGCACATCGCCGAGTACGGGCCACAGAACCGCTACCGCAATGGCTTCGAAACGCTCACCCCGGAGACACACCAGGCCCTGTTCGGTGCGATACTGGACGCGGTGAACCACGGCGGCAAAGGGCTCGGGCGCATCCGCTACCGCCCGGCGGGCAGCGCCCGTAGCATACCGATGCTGCGCGCCCCGGAGATCGCGCACCTGCGGCTGGTCGCCGCCGGCGTACAGCGGTTTCTACAAGTGGCGGTCGCCGCAGCGATCCTCGCCGCGGCGGCAACGCTCTGGCTCGCTGCGGCAGGCCACGTACCACCGGCACGGACACTGCTGCTCTCCCTGGCGGTCGGGCTGGCCCTGGTCGCCGCGGCGACAGCGGCGATGTTCGATGCCGGCGGGGGCGGCTGGTTCTCGAGACTGCACGAATGGGTGTTTCCCGCCGGGCATCAGTGGTTCTTCTACTACCAGGAGTCGCTGATGACCACGCTGATGAAGGCGCCGGCCATCTTCGGACCGATGGCCGCGGCACTGGCCGCTGTCACCACCGTCCTGACCGGGCTGGTGCTGGCAGCCGTGGTGGCGACGCTCTCACTGGTGCAGGCCATTCACAGGCGTTGACGGGACAGGATTCATGAGCGAAGGGATGAACGCGGCCGCCGACGGACAGACCCTGCTCCAGCGGCTTCGAGACACGCTCGGCGAGGCGGCCGTGGTCACGCAGCCCGAGGCGCTGGCGCCCTACCTCCACGAGCGCCGGGGACTGTTTCAGGGCCGGTGCCTCGCGGTGCTGCGGCCGGGCGACACCGACGGGGTCGCCGAGGCCGTGCGCCAGTGTGCTGACGCCGGCGTGAGCGTCGTCCCCCAGGGCGGCAATACCGGGCTCTGCGGGGGCGCCGCGCCGGATACGTCCGGCCACCAGGTGATCCTCTCGCTGGAGCGCCTCGACCGGGTGCGCGCCGTCGACCCGGTGGGCCATACCATCACCGTGGAGGCCGGCTGCACCCTGGCGGAAGTGCAGCGCGCCGCCGTCGGGGCGGACCGCCTCTTCCCCCTGAGCTACGCCGCCGAGGCGGAATGCCGCATCGGCGGCAACCTCTCGACGAACGCCGGCGGCATGAACGTCCTGCGCTACGGCAACGCGCGGGACCTCACCCTCGGTCTGGAGGTGGTGCTGGCCGACGGCCGCGTATGGAACGGCCTGCACGCCCTGCGCAAGGACAACAGCGGCTACGATCTCAAGGACCTGTTCATCGGCGCCGAGGGGACGCTGGGCATCATTACCGCCGCGGTGCTCCGCCTCTACCCCCGTCCACGCCACCACGCCACCGCCCTGGTGGCGGTGGACGGCCCGGCCGACGCGCTGGCGCTGCTCGCCCTGCTGCGTGGCGAGACCGGCGACGCGCTCACCGCGTTCGAGCTCATGGCGGAGCGGCCGGTGGCCTTCGCCCTGCGCCACGGCGGGGGCTGCCACGACCCGTTCCCGGCACGCTGGCCCTGGTACGTCCTCCTCGACGTCACCAGCTCGCGCCGTCGCGACGACCTGCCCGGGCTGCTCGAGGCCGCCCTGGACGGCGCCCCACACCTCGCGCGGGACTACCGCATCGCCGCCGAGGCGGACGGCCGCGCCGCCCTCTGGGCCCTGCGCAACAGCATCCCCGGGGCACAACGCCGCGAAGGGGCCAGCATCAAGCACGACGTCTCCGTCCCCCTGCCGGCGATCCCGGCGTTCCTGGAACGGGCCACGGCAACGGTAACCGAGCGGCTGCCGGGCATCCGCCCCTGCCCCTTCGGCCACGTCGGCGACGGCAACATCCACTTCAACCTGAGCCAGCCGACGGACATGGACCCGGCGGCCTTCCTGGCACGCTGGGACGAATTCAACCGCCTGGTGCACGACATCGTGGCGGAGCTGGACGGCTCCTTCGCCGCCGAGCACGGCGTCGGGCAGCTCAAGCCCGGCGAGGTGGAGCGCCTCAAGCCCGCGGTCGAGCGGGACATGATGTGGGGCATCAAGGACGCCCTGGACCCGGGGAACCGCCTCAACCCGGGCAAGGTCGTACCGCCGCGCACGCGCTGAACCGGCGGGTGACTGCTGGCTGCGCGTGTCGGCTGCCAGGAGCAGCCGACCTACTGATGCCCGACGGTGGCAGGTCACCTAGCGGAAGACCCGTGGGTCGTGCACGGCCGCGGGCCGTGTGCGACGTCCTCAATGACCGAGCCGGGATGTCGCACGCCTGCGGCGCACGACCTACAGCGCAGGCCCGCCGGTGAGGGTCACGCAGGTTGGCTGCTCATGGCAGCCAACATCCCCGCGTGCAACACCGGAAACCCCGGCCGCCAGGAGCTGTCGGTCCACGAAAGATCAGGCGGGGAGGATCGGGAAAGGCGGGAAGGATCGATCAGCCGACGGGCCGGCGGGATGCCGGCCCGTCGATGGCGTGGCCTCAGGCCTTCTTGACCCAGGCGGAGCACCAGCCCTGGGTATTCACCCGCTTGCCGGGGAAGGCGCTGCAGGGGCCCCAGTCGGCGTTCGGGTCGCCGGTGTAGAGCTGGCAGTTGGCGCAGTGCGCCCCTTCCTGGTGAGCGGGGTTGTCCGTGGTGGTGTAGTCGTGGGTATAGCTCAGGGCCTGAGCGGCCGGATCGTCCTCGGCCAGCTTCGGCATGTCGCTCTGCGCGTGGGCCTTGCGCCCGACCATCAGCGTGCTCAGCGGCACCGCCGCGGCACCCAGGAGTCCGGCACGCAGGAAGCGACGACGGCTTTCGTCATGATGATTCTGGGACATAGCTGTCTCCTTACGTCTTGCGGGTAATTCGGGACCGGTTTTGCCCGGCCTCTGTTGATTCCTGCCCCTGCCCCCGTCGCCGGTCGACTCTGCTGGTCGCTAAGGCATGGCTGTCGCTATATCCGACTCGCTCTGTAATCCCGGCTGGGCGTCAATGTAACGCCTTTGCGGGGTGACGTCACGCTTGAGGCTTGGCAACACAATAGGTTGCAACACAAATAACAATGATTATTATTTATGTTCAGGATGCGAAGGAGGGACAGCGATGAGTTACCGCATTGACGCCCGACTGAACGGCTCGAACCCCCAGCTCGAGGTTCGCGACGCGGATTCGGGCACCGTACGACTGCTATGGGAGTACCCCCGGGAGCTGGAAGACAGCAGCGACCCCCTGGCCCGGGAGCTGGCCATCGAGGAGCTGTTCCGGCGGTTGTTCCTGCTGACGACCAAGGACCGCCTGCGCCGGCAGTAGGCGCCCCGGAGACGAACGCGCCCAACGGCGCGCCACCGGCCCCGGGTCCTCGGGGCCGGTGGCGGCCGGGTCAGGCGGTGGCGCGGGCGCGCACGCCGCCGGTAAACGCCCGGGCGAGACGGATCGTCGTCTCGTGCGGGATCTTGCCGATGGGCGCCAGGCTCACACCGACCGGCAGCCCCGGCGCACGGCGCGCACGGTGGGCACTGATCTCCTGCCACGTCCGCTCGATGTGCTCGATGGAACGGTCGGTGACGCCTTCGCCGTCCCCGACGAGCCATTCCTCGAGCTCCGGGGAAATGCTCACGCCGAGCCAGTGCAGGAAGCGGATATTCCGCGGCCCCTTCACCGGGCACATGGTCAGCAGCAGCTCCGGCGGCGTCTCCGGCAGACCGTTATCGACCAGCGCGTCCACCAGGTCCGTGAACTCGTGGGCGTGATAGATGATCTGCGTGGTAAAGAAGTCCACGCCCGTCGCCATCTTGCGACGCATCCGGTCGGCCTCGCCATCCCGTGTGGGGATGCAGATGTTGCCGACCCGCAGGCCGGGCTCGGCGATCGCCTTACGGATCATCTCGTTGGCCTCGGGCACGGACGGCCCGGGGTAGTCCACCCCGCTCTTCTCGCCGCCAACGAGGACGAACTGGCGCACGCCGTACTCCTCCCACGTCTCGCGGAACCAGTCCGCCTGCTCCTCGCGGGTGAGATGCACGACGACACGGTTGATCATCGACTCGATGCCCAGCTCGTCGCGAATCCGGCGGGCCAGGACCCGGGGCTCCATGCGCGGCTCGAAGGGGCGCTTGCGCTCGCCCTTGTCGCTCTTGGAGCTCTCCTCACGGATCTCGGGAATGTTCACGGCGTCGAGACCGACCGCCTCGTTAATGGTCGCGACCTTCTCCAGCGCGGCCTCGACGCCGGCCTCGCTCTCCCGCAGTACGGGCGGGACGACCTCCAGGTGCAGCCCGGCGGGCCGCGTGTCCAGGTTTTTCGGCTGCGTCACGCGTTTCCCCCCTGTATGCTTCGTTAACAGGACACCGCCGCCATGCCTTGCGCAGGCCGGCTGCCGGGCGATCTCCTCACCCCGGCGCCATCGACGGTGTAAATGGATCCGCCTGATATGGCGAAATCAGCTTGATCAGTCTCGGGCGGGAACCCGGGAAGGTCAAGGTTTTTGTGAGTTTCATGAATGCCCCGAATCCGCAAAGTGAAACATTTTCATATTAACGGGAGGCATAGCATGCCCGCGATCCGCCTGCTTACCCTCGCCTGTCTCGCCCTGGTTCTCGGCGCCTGCACGCAGAAACCGCAGTCGCTGGAGCTCTCGCTGAACCCGCCGGAACCGGCCGCGAGCGTCTCCGGCGGCCCGGCCGTCGCTCTCGAGACCGTGGACCGCCGTCCGGACAAGACGCTCGGCACCGTGGCGAGCTACAACGACAAGGGCGACGCACCGATCACGACGGATCAGGACGTCGCCTACGTGCTCAAAGTCGCCACCGGCGAGACGCTCAAGCGCGCCGGCTTTCAGCCGGAGCTGTGGTCCGACAGTGCCTCTCCGCGACTGATCATCGAGATCACGACGCTGAATCATGAGGTCACGGCCGACATCCCCCGCCGGCTCCGCACCGAGGTGACGCTGACCGCCCGTGCCTGGCGCGGCGGGGAGCGTTTCACCGCGAAAGCCACGGCCTCCCACGAGAGCCGCATGGCGACGGCCCCGGGCCCCGAGCGCAATGCCAGTGAGATCGAGCGCGGACTGCGCGACGCCCTGCGCCAGCTCTTCGACCAGCGGCTGGTGGACTTCCTGGCGGGCCGGGGCTGAACCCGACCCGACTGCGCTGGCGTGTCGAATCGGCGGGATGTCGGCTGCCAGGAGCAGCTGACCTACGGCACTGCACCGGCGTGTCAAATTGCAACAGTCGTCGGCCTCCGACCTACCGGAAAGCTACCGGAAACGGTACCCCGGCACACCGCCGGCGATCTCGTGTAGGTCGTGCACGGCCACGGGCCGTGTGCGACGGCTGCCCTGCCGGCAGGCGAAAACGGCTCGCGCGCGCAGACCTCCGGCACCTACGAGGCAACCTTGTGTCGGCTGCCAGGAGCAGCCGACCTACGGGCGCTGCTGCCCCCGAACCCGCGGGTCACCGCCGGCAGCCATGAGCAGCCGGCCTCGTATGTTTCCGCAGCGGAAGACCGGGAGGTCGTGCACGGCCGCGGGCCGTGTGCGACGTCCTCAATGACCGAGCCGGAATGTCGCACGCCTGCGGCGCACGACCTACCGCACAGGCCCGGCGGTGGCAGGTTACGTAGATACCGTCTTACCGGTGTGCTTGCAAGGGGATGTTGGGATCGAAGGATTTGCCGGACTTGAGCACGCCGTGGATGAGGTGGAGGAGCTTTCTGGCGGCGGCGCACACGAGGGACTTGCCTCTTACGCCACGCTGTTTGAGCCGCTCGACATAGGCGCGGATCACGGGGTTGTGTTTCATCGCGCACAGGGTGGGGAAGTACAGCGCCTTGCGCAGGGCGGCGTCGCCGCATTTGGAGATCCGGCGCGGGGCACGCACGCTGGTGCCTGACTCGTAGGGCCTGGGGTCGAGC
>NZ_KB894829.1 GCF_000374645.1 Arhodomonas aquaeolei DSM 8974 | reverse complement strand
ATCGGGCCGTCCGCCGCCGAGACCACCAGGATCGCGCCGTCCATCTGCGCCGCACCGGTGATCATGTTCTTCACATAGTCCGCGTGCCCCGGGCAGTCAACGTGCGCGTAGTGACGCGACTCCGTCTCGTACTCAACGTGCGCGGTCGCGATCGTGATACCACGGTCGCGCTCCTCCGGCGCGTTGTCGATCTGGTCGAACGCGCGCGCCGCACCCCCGTACTTCTCCGCCATCACCTTCGTCATCGCCGCCGTCAGCGTCGTCTTGCCATGGTCAACGTGACCAATCGTTCCCACGTTCACGTGCGGCTTCGTGCGCTCAAACTTCTCCTTGGACACGGCTCACCTCATCTGGGCTGAATTCTGTTAACGCGATAAACCCGACTGGCCGGCGGCTCAGCCGGCCTTCTTGATTACTTCGTCGGCGATGCTCGCCGGCGCCTCGGCGTACCCCACGAACTCCATGCTGTAGGACGCGCGACCCTGGGTCGCGGACCGCAGGTCCGTGGCGTAACCGAACATCTCCTTCAGCGGCACCTCGGCGCGGATCACCTTGCCGGTCGGCCCGTCCTCCATGCCCTGGACCGTGCCGCGGCGGCGGTTGACGTCACCCATGACGTCGCCCATGAACTCCTCGGGCGTCACCACCTCGACCTTCATGACGGGCTCGAGCAGCACCGGGTCCGCCTTGGCGAAGCCGTCCTTGAACGCCATCGAACCGGCGATCTTGAACGCCATCTCCGAGGAGTCCACGTCGTGGTACGACCCGTCGAAGAGCGTAACCTTGAGGTCGACCACCGGGAAGCCCGCGAGCACGCCGTTGGCCATCTGCTCCTGGATGCCCTGGTCCACCGAGGGGATGTACTCCTTCGGCACCACGCCGCCGACGATCTTGTTCTCGAAGGCGTAGCCCTCGCCGCGCTCCTGCGGCGCCATCTTGATCCACACGTGACCGTACTGGCCGCGACCGCCGGACTGCCGGACGAACTTGCCCTCGGTCTCGATCTCCTTGCGGATCGTCTCGCGGTAGGCCACCTGGGGCTGGCCGATGTTCGCCTCGACCTTGAACTCGCGCTTGAGGCGGTCGACGATGATCTCCAGGTGAAGCTCACCCATGCCGGAGATGATGGTCTGACCCGACTCCTCGTCCGTGCGCACCTGGAAGGACGGGTCCTCCTGGGCGAGCTTGCCCAGCGCAACGCCCATCTTCTCCTGGTCGCTCTTCGTCTTGGGCTCCACGGCAACAGAGATCACCGGGTCCGGGAACTCCATGCGCTCCAGGGTGATCCGGTTGTCCTTGTCGCAGAGGGTGTCACCCGTGGTGACCTCCTTGAGACCGATCGCGGCCGCGATATCACCGGCGCGAACTTCCTCGATCTCCTTGCGCTCCTTGGAGTGCATCTGAACGATGCGGCCGAAGCGCTCGCGCTTGCCCTTGACCGGGTTCCACACGGAGTCACCGGAGCGGATGACGCCAGAATAGACGCGGAAGAAGGTGAGCGTCCCGACGTAGGGGTCGGTCGCGATCTTGAACGCCAGGGCCGCGAACGGCTCCTCGTCGCTGGCCGGCCGTGTCGCCGCACTGCCGTCCTCGAGCTCGCCCTCGATCGGCGGGACATCCACCGGCGACGGCAGGTACTCGACCACCGCGTCAAGCAGGGCCTGGATGCCCTTGTTCTTGAACGCGGTACCACAGAACACCGGCACGATCTCGTTCGCCAACGTCTGCGCGCGGATGCCGCGATTGATCTCCTCGACGGTAAGCTCCTCACCCTCGAGGTACTTCTCCATCAGGGTCTCGTCACCCTCGGCCGCGGCCTCCACGAGCTGCTCGCGGTACTCGGCCGCCATCTCCTGGAGCTCAGCGGGCACCTCGACCTGGTCGTAGGTGACGCCCTGATCCTTCATGTTCCAGTAGATGGCCTTCATGCGCACGAGGTCGACGACGCCCTGGAAGTCGTCCTCCGCGCCGATGGCAAGCTGCATCGGCACCGCGTTGGCACCGAGACGCTCGCGCACCATCTGGATGCAGCGATAGTAATCGGCACCCATCTTGTCCATCTTGTTGACGAAGACCATGCGCGGCACGCTGTATTTGTTCGCCTGCCGCCACACTGTCTCCGTCTGCGGCTCAACGCCGGCATTCGCGTCCAGCACGCACACCGCACCGTCGAGCACACGCAGGGAGCGCTCCACCTCGATGGTGAAGTCCACGTGCCCGGGCGTGTCGATGATGTTGATCCGGTATTCCGGATACTGCTGGTCCATGCCACGCCAAAACGTGGTGGTAGCAGCAGAGGTGATCGTGATGCCGCGCTCCTGCTCCTGCTCCATCCAGTCCATGACCGCCGCACCCTCGTGCACCTCGCCCATCTTGTGGGAGATGCCCGTGTAGAACAGGATGCGCTCGGTGGCGGTGGTCTTGCCGGCATCGATGTGGGCCATGATGCCGATGTTGCGGTAGCGCTCGATCGGTGTCTTGCGTGCCACTGCGGAATTCCCCGTACGTGTTACCAGCGGAAGTGCGAAAAGGCCTTGTTCGCCTCCGCCATGCGATGCGTATCCTCGCGCTTCTTGACGGCTGCACCGCGGTTGTCGGCGGCCTCCAGCAGCTCGTTGGCGAGACGATGACCCATGGTGGTCTCACCCCGTTTGCGCGCGGAATCGATGATCCAGCGCATCGCCAGCGTGTTGCGGCGCTCGGGCCGGACCTCGACAGGCACCTGGTAGGTAGCGCCGCCAACGCGGCGGGACTTGACCTCGACGACCGGGCGCACGTTCTCGAGCGCGGTCTCGAGGACCTCCATGGGATCCTCGTGCCCCTTCGCGGTGACACGATCCAGCGCGCCGTAGACAATCCGCTCGGCGACCGAGCGCTTGCCGTCGCGCATGATGAAATTGACGAAGCGGGTCAGCATCTCACTGCCGAACTTGGGATCCGGCAGGACCTTCCGCTTGGGAACTTCTCTTCTTCTCGGCATCGCGTTAACTCACCCTGTCTGCAGGAACGGTTCAGCGCTCAGCTCTTGGGCCGCTTGGCGCCGTACTTGGAGCGGCCCTGACGGCGCTTGTCGACGCCGGCGGTATCGAGGGAGCCGCGCACCGTGTGATAACGCACGCCCGGCAGGTCCTTGACACGGCCGCCGCGGATCAGCACCACGGAGTGCTCCTGGAGGTTGTGCCCCTCGCCGCCGATGTAGCTCGCCACCTCGTAGCCGTTGGTCAGCCGTACACGCGCGACCTTGCGCAGCGCCGAGTTCGGCTTCTTCGGTGTGGTGGTGTAGACGCGGGTGCAGACCCCCCGGCGCTGCGGACAGGCCTCGAGCGCGGGGACGTTGCTCTTCGCCGCCCGGTGCTTACGCCCCTTCCGAACCAGCTGGTTGATGGTTGCCATAAGACGCTGACTCCAAAAGTAAAACGAACGACAGGCCGGGACCCCCGGCCTGTCGAAAGTGGGTAATTGTATGGACCCCCCGGGGGAGTGTCAACACAGCCCGGCCGGGGGATGCGCCGGCGCGCCTACTCTCCCGCGCCGTCGTCCTGGAAGCCGCCCTCGCGGACGGCACCGCCACCGAGGTGCGGCATCGCCGGCGGGACCATGTCCAGCTCGGCCGCCGGGCGCTGATGGCGCTGATGGCGATCCGTGTGGTAGGCGAAGCCCGTGCCCGCCGGGATAAGGCGGCCCACGATGACGTTCTCCTTCAGGCCACGGAGCTCGTCGCGGGCGCCGCGGGTGGCGGCGTCCGTGAGCACCCGGGTGGTCTCCTGGAAGGAGGCCGCCGAGATGAACGAGTCCGTCGCGAGCGACGCCTTGGTGATGCCGAGCAGCATCGGCTCGAAGCGCGCCGCCTCCTTGCCCTGGGCCTGGAGCTGCTCGTTCTCCTCGAGCACCCGGCCCCAATCCGCCTGTTCACCGCGCAGGTAGCGGGTGTCGCCGGCGTCCCGGATCTCGACCTTGCGCAGCATCTGCCGGGCGATGACCTCGATGTGCTTGTCGTTGATCTTCACGCCCTGCAGACGGTAGACGTCCTGGATCTCGCGGACGATATAGCTCGCCAGCTCCGTGACGCCGAGCAGGCGGAGGATATCGTGGGGGTTCGGCTCGCCGTCCGCGATGACCTCGCCCTTCTCCACGTGCTCGCCCTCGAAGACGGTGACGTTGCGCCACTTCGGGATGAGCTCCTCGTAGGTCTCGCCGTCCGGCATGGTGATGACCAGACGCTGCTTGCCCTTGGTCTCCTTGCCGAAGGACACGGTCCCGGAAACCTCGGCGAGGATCGCCGGCTCCTTCGGTTTGCGGGCCTCGAAGAGGTCGGCCACCCGGGGCAGACCACCGGTGATGTCGCGCGTCTTGGACGACTCCTGCGGGATGCGGGCGATGACGTCACCGACATCCACCTCGGCGTTGTCGTCGACGCTGACGATCGCGTCCGCCGAGAGGTAGTACTGCGCCGGGATGTCCGTGCCGGCGAGGTTGAGGTCGTTGCCGTCCTCGTCCACCAGCTTGATCATCGGGCGCAGGTCCTTGTGCGCGACGCGCTCCTCGGACTGCCGCCCGTTCGAGTCCACGACGGTGCGCCGGATCTCGCCGTTGCCGCGGGTCTTCGGGTCCGTGACCACGAGGCTGGACAGCCCGGTGACCTCGTCGACCTCGCGGTTGACGGTCACGCCCTCGACGAAGTCGAAGAACTTCAACCGCCCCTTCACCTCCGTGATGATCGGATGGGTATGGGGATCCCAGTTCGCGACGATCTGGCCCGCCTCCACGGCCTCATTGTCCTGCACCGCGATGGTCGCGCCGTAGGGCACCTTGTAGCGCTCGCGCTCGCGGCCATACTCGTCCATGACCGTGATCTCGCCGGAGCGGGAGACGGCCACCAGGTTGCCGGAGTGATGCTGCACGGTCTTGAGGTTGTGCAACCGCGCGGTGCCCGCCGCCTTGACCTCCACGTTGCTCACCGAGGCCGCCCGCGAGGCCGCGCCGCCGATGTGGAACGTGCGCATGGTCAGCTGGGTGCCCGGCTCGCCGATGGACTGCGCGGCGATGACGCCGACGGATTCGCCAACGTTGACCTTGTGGCCGCGCGCCAGGTCGCGGCCGTAGCAGTTCGCGCAGACACCGTGGCGGGTCTCGCAGGTGATCGGCGAGCGCACCCAGACCTCGTCAACGCCCTCCTGCTCGAGCATGTCGACGCGCAGCTCGTCGAGCAGCGTGCCGGCCTCGAGCACCACCTCGGTGCCGCCGGGACGGGTCACGTCCTGGGCGACCACCCGGCCGAGGACGCGCTCGCGCAGGGGCTCGACGACGTCGCCGCCCTCGATGATCGGAGTCATCTGCAGGCCGCGATAGGTGCCGCAGTCCCCCTCGGTGACAACGAGGTCCTGGGACACGTCCACGAGCCGGCGGGTCAGGTAACCGGAGTTCGCGGTCTTCAGCGCCGTATCCGCGAGGCCCTTGCGGGCGCCATGAGTCGAGATGAAGTACTGCAGGACGTTGAGGCCCTCACGGAAGTTCGCCGTGATCGGCGTCTCGATGATCGAGCCGTCCGGCTTCGCCATCAGGCCGCGCATGCCGGCGAGCTGACGGATCTGCGCGGCGGAGCCACGAGCACCCGAGTCGGCCATCATGAAGATGGAGTTGGTCGACTTCTGCTCGATCTCCTTGCCCTCGGCGTCGGTCGCCACCTCCTTGCCGAGGCGCTCCATCATCGCGCGGGCGACCTCGTCGTTGGTGTGCGACCAGATGTCGATAACCTTGTTGTAGCGCTCACCGTTGGTGACCAGGCCCGAGGCGTACTGCTCCTCGATGTCCTTCACCTCCTCCTCGGCGCGCTCGAGGATCTCCGCCTTCTCCGGCGGGATCACCATGTCCTCCATGCCGATGGACACCGCGGCACGGGTGGACATGTGGAAGCCGAGGTACATGAGCTGGTCGGCGAAGACCACCGTCGCCTTGAGGCCGAGCCGGCGATAACAGGTGTTGATCGCTTCGGAGATCGCCTTCTTGGTCATGTCCCGGTCGACCAGCGAGAACGGCAGCCCCTCGGGGACGATGTCATAGAGCAGCGCGCGGCCGGCCGTGGTCTCCACCCGGCGCACCGACTCGGTGACGTTACCGTCGTCATCCTGGATGACCTCGCGGATGCGTACCTGCACCCGTGCCTGGAGCTGGATCTGGCGGCTCTCGTAGGCACGATGGATCTCCTGGGTGTCGGAGAACACCATGCCCTCGCCACGGCGCCCGACCAGCGACAGGGTCATGTAGTACAGGCCCAGCACGATGTCCTGGGAGGCACCGATGATGGGCTCACCGGAGGCCGGCGAGAGCACGTTGTTCGACGACATCATCAGGGCGCGCGCCTCGAGCTGCGCCTCGATGGACAGCGGCACGTGCACCGCCATCTGGTCGCCGTCGAAGTCGGCGTTGAACGCCGGGCAGACCAGCGGGTGGAGCTGGATCGCCTTGCCCTCGATGAGCACCGGCTCGAACGCCTGGATGCCCAGGCGGTGGAGCGTCGGTGCGCGGTTGAGCATCACCGGATGCTCGCGGATGACGTCCTCGAGGATGTCCCAGACCTCGGGGGTCTCGCGCTCGACCAGTTTCTTGGCAGCCTTGATGGTGGTCGCCAGGCCCAGACGCTGCAGCCGCGAGAAGATGAAGGGCTTGAACAGCTCCAGCGCCATGCGCTTGGGCAGGCCGCACTGGTGCAGGCGCAGGGTCGGGCCGACCACGATCACGGAACGCCCGGAGTAGTCCACGCGCTTGCCCAGCAGGTTCTGGCGGAAGCGCCCCTGCTTGCCCTTGATCATGTCCGCCAGCGACTTCAGCGGCCGGCGGTTGGTGCCGGTGATCGCCCGCCCGCGCCGGCCGTTGTCGAGCAGCGCGTCCACCGACTCCTGGAGCATGCGCTTCTCGTTGCGCACGATGATGTCCGGCGCAGAGAGCTCGAGCAGCCGCTTGAGGCGGTTGTTCCGGTTGATCACGCGGCGGTAGAGATCGTTGAGGTCCGAGGTCGCGAACCGGCCGCCGTCGAGCGGCACCAGCGGACGCAGGTCCGGCGGCAGCACCGGCAGGACCGTCATGATCATCCACTCCGGCTTGTTGCCGGATTCGAGGAACGACTCCACGAGCTTGAGCCGCTTGGACAGCCGCTTGATCTTGGACTCGGAGTTGGTCGCGTCCATGTCCTCGCGCAGCCGCGCCGCCTCGTCCTGCAGATCCAGGCTCTTGAGCAGCTCGAACACGGCCTCGGCACCCATGCGGGCGTCGAACTCGTCGCCGTACTGCTCCACCGCGTCGAGGTAGCCGTCGTCGGTGAGCAGCTGGCCGCGCTCCAGCGGGGTCATGCCCGGGTCGATGACGATGAAGGCCTCGAAGTACAGGACCCGCTCGATGTCGCGCAGGGTCATGTCGAGGAGCAGGCCGATGCGCGAGGGCAGCGACTTGAGGAACCAGATGTGGGCCACCGGGCTCGCCAGGTCGATGTGGCCCATGCGCTCGCGGCGCACCTTGGCCAGCGTCACCTCGACGCCGCACTTCTCGCAGACCACGCCCCGGTGCTTGAGCCGCTTGTACTTGCCGCACAGGCACTCGTAGTCCTTGACCGGGCCGAAGATCTTCGCGCAGAACAGCCCGTCGCGCTCCGGCTTGAAGGTCCGGTAGTTGATGGTCTCGGGCTTCTTGACCTCGCCGTAGGACCAGGACCGGATCTTCTCCGGCGACGCCAGGCTGATACGAATGGCGTCGAAGTCATCAAGCTGCGCGCCCGGCTGCTTGAACAGATTCAGAAGGTCTTTCATAACCGCTGCCCGTCCAACTGTAGTTGGCAAATTCGCTGCGGGAACACCCCGCTCCGGCCGGCCGCCACGGGCGGCCGGCGCGTTGTCTGGCCCCGGTGCCGCGACCGCGCGGCACCGTCGCCCCGTCAGTCGTGCTCCAGCTCGATGTCGATACCGAGCGACCGGATCTCCTTGACGAGCACGTTGAACGACTCCGGCATCCCCGCCTCCATGCGGTGATCGCCGTCCACGATGTTCTTGTACATCTTGGTACGGCCCGGCACATCGTCCGACTTGACCGTGAGCATCTCCTGGAGCGTGTAGCTTGCGCCGTACGCCTCCAGCGCCCACACCTCCATCTCGCCGAAGCGCTGGCCGCCGAACTGGGCCTTGCCGCCGAGCGGCTGCTGGGTGACCAGCGAGTACGGCCCCGTCGAACGGGCATGCATCTTGTCGTCGACCAGGTGGTTGAGCTTGAGGATGTGCATGTAGCCGACGGTGACCGGCCGGTCGAAGGCCTCGCCGGTACGGCCGTCGTACAGCGTCGTCTGCCCGGACGTCGGCAGCCCCGCGAGCTCGAGCATCGCCTTGATGTCGTCCTCGTTCGCGCCGTCGAACACCGGCGTTGCCATGGGGACGCCGCCCCGGAGGTTGCCCGCCAGCTCAAGGACCTCCTCATCGCTCAGCGACTCGAGGTCCTCCTGCTTGCCGGAACGGTTGTAGATCCGGCCCAGGAAGTCACGGATGTCGGCCACGCTGCGCTGGGCGTCGAGCATCTCGCCGATACGCCGGCCGAGGCCCTTGGCGGCCCAGCCCAGGTGGGTCTCCAGCACCTGACCGATGTTCATGCGCGAAGGCACGCCCAGCGGCGAGAGCACCACGTCGATGGCCTCGCCGTTCTCGTCGAACGGCATGTCCTCGACCGGCACCACGCGGGAGATCACCCCCTTGTTGCCGTGGCGGCCCGCGAGCTTGTCGCCCGGCTGGATGCGCCGGCGCACGGCCAGATAGACCTTGACCATCTTGAGCACGCCCGGGGCGAGGTCGTCGCCCGCGGTGATCTTGCCCTTCTTCTCCTCGAAGCGGTCGTCAAAGGCCTTGCGCTGGGCCTCGAGCTGCTCCTTGACCTTCTCGAGCTGCTGGGTGACCTCGTCATCACGCAGGCGGATCTCGAACCAGCGACTGCGCTCGACGCCGCGGAGATACTCCTCGGTAAGCTCGGTGCCCGCGCGCAGGCCGTTCGGCCCGCCCTCGGCGACCTTGCCCACGAGCAGGCGCTCGAGACGGGCAAAGGCGTCGTTCTCGAAGATGCGGTACTGGTCGTTGAGGTCCTTGCGGACCGCCGCGAGGGCATCCGATTCGATGGACAGCGCCCGCTGGTCCTTTTCGACGCCGTCGCGGGTGAACACCTGCACGTCGATGACCGTGCCGTCCATGCCGGAGGGCACGCGCTGGGAGGTGTCCTTCACGTCGGACGCCTTCTCGCCGAAGATCGCGCGCAGCAGCTTCTCCTCCGGGGTGAGCTGGGTTTCGCCCTTGGGCGTGACCTTGCCCACGAGGATGTCGCCGGCCTTGACCTCGGCACCGATGTAGACGATGCCGGACTCGTCCAGGCGCGATAGCGCGCCCTCGCCCACGTTCGGGATGTCGGCGGTGATCTCCTCCGGGCCAAGCTTCGTATCCCGGGCCACGCAGGTGAGCTCCTCGATGTGGATCGTGGTATAGCGATCCTCCTGGACCACCCGCTCGGAGACGAGGATGGAGTCCTCGAAGTTGTAGCCGTTCCAGGGCATGAACGCGACGCGCATGTTCTGCCCGAGCGCGAGCTCGCCCATGTCCGTGGACGGGCCGTCGGCGAGGACGTCACCGCGGGCCACCACCTCACCCGGGCGCACCAGGACCTTCTGGTTCTGACAGGTGTTCTGGTTCGAGCGCGTGTACTTGGTGAGGTTGTAGATGTCCACGCCCGGCTCGCCCGGCGCGGTCTCCCCATCGTTGACCCGGACCACCACGCGCGCCGCGTCGACCTGCTCAACCACACCGCCGCGGTCGGCACAGACCGTCACGCCGGAGTCCACCGCCACCGAGCGCTCCATGCCGGTGCCCACCAAGGGCTTGTCGGCACGCAGGGTCGGCACGGCCTGGCGCTGCATATTAGCGCCCATGAGCGCGCGGTTGCCGTCGTCGTGCTCGAGGAACGGCACCAGCGAGGCGGCCACCGAGACGATCTGCTTCGGCGAGACGTCCATGTACTGGACCTTGTCCGGGGTGGACATGCCGAACTCGTTCTGATGACGGATCGAGATGAGGTCGTCGACGAGACGGCCCTCCTCGTCCACGCGGGCATTGGCCTGCGCGATGATATAGCGCGACTCCTCGATCGCCGAGAGGTAGTCCACGTCGTCGGTGACCTGACCGTCCACGACCTTGCGGTACGGCGTCTCGAGGAAGCCATAGCGGTTCGTGCGTGCGTATACGGCCAGCGAGTTGATCAGGCCGATATTCGGCCCCTCCGGGGTCTCGATCGGGCACACCCGCCCGTAGTGGGTCGGGTGGACGTCGCGGACCTCGAAGCCGGCGCGCTCGCGGGTGAGACCGCCCGGGCCGAGCGCCGAGACGCGGCGCTTATGGGTGACCTCGGAGAGCGGGTTGTTCTGGTCCATGAACTGCGAGAGCTGCGAGGAGCCGAAGAACTCCTTGATCGCCGCGGCCACGGGCTTCGCGTTGATCAGCTCCTGGGGCATCAGCCCCTCGCTCTCGGCGAGGCTCAGGCGCTCGCGCACGGCGCGCTCGACGCGCACCAGGCCGACGCGGAAGACGTTCTCGGCCATCTCGCCGACGCAGCGCACCCGGCGGTTGCCGAGGTGGTCGATGTCGTCGGTGCTGCCGTGGCCGTTACGGATGCTGATCAGCTCATGGAGGACCGCGAGGATGTCACTGTGGTCCAGCACGCCCTCGCCCGTGACCTCGTCGCGGCCGACCCGCAGGTTGAACTTCATCCGGCCGACCGGCGAGAGGTCGTAGCGGTCCGCGCTGAAGAACAGGTTCTCGAACAGGTTCTCCGCGGCCTCCTTGGTCGGCGGCTCGCCCGGGCGCATCATCCGGTAGATCTCCACCAGCGCCTCGAGCTGGGTACGGGTCGCGTCGATGCGCAGGGTGTTGGAGATGTACGGCCCGCGGTCCAGATCGTTGACGAACAGCGTGTCGAAGGTCTCGACGCCGGCGTCACGCATCTGCTGGACGAGCTCCTCGCCGAGCTCCGCGTTCGCCTCAGCGAGGACCTCGCCGGTGCTCGCGTCGATCACGTCGTGAGCAAGGATCTTGCCGGCAAGGTAGTCGTCCGGCACCTCGAGCTCGGTGAGCCCGGCCTTCTCCATCTGCCGGATGTGGCGCGCGGTGATCCGCCGGCCGCTCTCGACGATGACGTCATCGCCCGCGCGGATGTCGAACGCCGCGGTCTCGCCGCGCAGGCGCTCCGGCACCAGGTCGAGCACGATCCGGCCGCCACGGAACCGGTAGGTGTTCTTGTCGAAGAACAGGTCCAGCATCTGGGTGTTGTCGAACCCGAGGGCGCGCAGCAGCACCGTCGCCGGCAGCTTGCGGCGGCGGTCGATGCGCACGAAGATGCAGTCCTTCGGGTCGAACTCGAAGTCGAGCCACGAGCCGCGGTACGGGATGACCCGAGCGGTGTAGAGCAGCTTGCCCGAGGAGTGCGTCTTGCCCTTGTCGTGGTCGAAGAACACGCCCGGCGAGCGATGGAGCTGGGAGACGATAACCCGCTCCGTGCCGTTGACGACGAAGGTGCCGTTGCGGGTCATCAACGGCAGCTCGCCCATGTAGACTTCCTGCTCCTTGATGTCCTTGACGGTCCGCGCATCCTTGTCGTAAATCACCAGGCGCACGAGCACCCGCAGGGGCGCAGCGTAGGTCAGCCCACGGAGCTGGCATTCCTTGACGTCGAACGCCGGCTCGCCGATGCGGTAGCTGACATACTCCAGGGCCGCGCTGCCGGAGTAGCTCTCGATCGGGAACACGGACCTGAACGCACCGTGCAGGCCGCCTTCCTCGCGGCCATCCGGATCGCGTTCGAGCTGCAGGAAATCACGGTACGACTCGATCTGAGTGGCGAGGAGATAGGGGACATCCAGGATGTTCGGCTGCTTGCCAAAATCGTTCCGGATGCGCTTCTTTTCGGTGAAAGAGTAGGCCATCGAGCTTCCTCACCCAGGATTTGGTTCCAGTGGCGTGTCCAAAGCGCTGCCCACCGCGATAGGCAGGGCTTTGGGCCGCCCGTGACACAAACAGGGAAAGGCCGGCAGCCCCTGGCCGCCAGCCATTCCCCGTCATCAAGCTGAAAGTGCTTGTATCGCCAAGCCCTTACTTCAGCTCCACGGAGGCGCCCGCCTCCTCCAGCTTGGCCTTGATCTCCTCGGCCTCGTCCTTGCTGGCGCCTTCCTTGACCGGGGCCGGCGCACCCTCGACGACCTCCTTCGCCTCCTTCAGGCCAAGGCCGGTCACGCCGCGCACGGCCTTGATCACGGCGACCTTGTTGGAACCGAAGCTGGAGAGCACGACGTCGAACTCGGTCTGCTCTTCCTCGGCAGCGGCCTCGCCACCACCACCGGCGGCCGGCGCGGCCGCGACAGCGGCAGCGGCGGTGACGCCGAACTTCTCTTCCATCGCCTCGATCAGCTCAACGACCTCCATGACGGACATGGAGGCAATAGTCTCAAGAATATCGTCCTTAGAAACGGCCATCGTCAAATCTCCTAAGCGTTGACGCGTAAACGTCGAAATACCAGACAGCAGCGACAGTCAGGATCGCAGCGGCGCCGCGCGTTACTGCTTGGCGTCCTTCACTGCAGCGAGCGTACGGACCAGCTTGCCGGGCACCTCGTTGAGGGTGGTGGCGAGCTTCTGGACCGGCGCACGCATCGTCGCCATGAGGCGGCTGACCGCCTCGTCGTAGGTCGGCAGACTGGCCAGACGTTCCAGCTCGGCGGCGCCATAACGCTCACCACCGACAGCAACCATCTTGACCACGAGCTGCTCGCGCTCCTTGCCGAAATCGCGGATAACGCGAGCGGCCGACCCGGGATCCTCCTGCGAGAAGGCGAGAAGCAGCGGGCCCTCGAGCCCCTCCGACATGCACTCGAAGTCCGTGCCCTCCACCGCCCGCTTAGCGAGGGTGTTCTTGAGCACCTTCAGGTACACGCCGGACTCGCGTGCCTTCACACGCAGCCGATCCATGTCACCGGCATTCAGCCCGCGATACTCCGCCGCAACGGCGGAGTGGGCGTCAGCGGCGACACTGGCAACCTCCTGCACCATCCGCTTTTTCTGTTCCAGACTCAGTCCCATTGCTTTCCTCCTGGAACGCGGTTGGTTCGAAGGGGCCGCCGGCCGTAACCGGCAACCCCGGGGACGGTTTCCGCCCCCGGCCCGCCCGTGGCGGGCCGGACGGTGGCCCCTTCGCAGGATGGTCGATCCTGTCTGGGCTGCACCGTCTGCGCAGGCGGCCTCGCGGCCTTTAAGCGCTTTCGCGCACCGTGCGGTCTTAGACGGCTGTCGCGTCGACGACAGCCTCAAGACCCGTGTGGGCACGCCGGCCGGGCCGGCGCGCCGTCATTCATGCACTCAGGGACGCGAGGTCGATGGAGACCCCGGGACCCATCGTCGTGGACACCGTCACCCTCTTGAGGTAGGTACCCTTGGAGGTGGACGGCTTGACCTTGTTGAGATCGATGATCAGCGCCTCGAGGTTCTGGCGCAGCTGCTCGACCCCGAAGTCCACCTTGCCGAGGGTGCAGTGGATCAGGCCGCCGCGGTCGGTGCGGTAGCGGACCTGGCCGGCCTTGGCGTTCTGCACCGCCTCGGTCACGTCGGTGGTCACCGTCCCGACCTTCGGATTCGGCATCAGCCCGCGCGGGCCGAGCACCGGACCGAGCCGGCCGACGACACCCATGGTATCCGGCGTGGCGATAACCACGTCGAAATCCAGCTCACCGCCCTGGATGCGCTCGGCGAGGTCCTCCAGGCCCACGACGTCGGCGCCCGCCGCCTCGGCGGCCTCCGCGTTCGCGCCCTGGGCGAAGACCGCAATGCGCACGGTCTTGCCGGTGCCGTTCGGCAGCACCGTGGAGCCGCGGACGACCTGGTCCGACTTTCGCGGATCGACACCGAGATTCACGGACACGTCCACGGACTCGGTGAAGCGCGCATTGGCAAGCTCCTTGAGCAGCCCGAACGCCTCGTCGGCCTCGTACAGGCGCGTCGCGTCGACCCGCTCGCGGAACATCTGCTTGCGCTTGCTCAGCTTCGCCATGGCTTAAACCCCCTCCACGTCGAGGCCCATCGAGCGCGCGCTACCCGCGATGGTGCGCACCGCCGCGTCCATGTCGGCCGCATTGAGGTCCGGCCACTTGGTGCGAGCGATCTCCTCGAGCTGCTCGCGGTTGACCTTGCCCACCTTGTTGGTGTTGGGCTGGCCGCTGCCCGACTTGATGCCGGCTGCCTTCTTCAGCAGGATCTGCGCCGGCGGCGTCTTGGTGATGAACGTAAAGCTCCGGTCGCTGTAGACCGTGATCACCACCGGGATCGGCAGACCCGGCTCCATCTCCTGGGTCTGCGCATTGAACTGCTTGCAGAACTCCATGATATTGACGCCGTGCTGACCCAGCGCCGGGCCGACCGGCGGGCTCGGGTTGGCCTTGCCGGCGGCCACCTGCAGCTTGATGTAGGCTTCGACCTTCTTTGCCATGACGGACTCCTGGTGATGGGTAATGACGCCGGCGGACTGGTTACCCCGGCTCCCCGGAACGGCCCGCGCGGTAGCTGCCGCGCGGCCGGATTAGCCCTTCTCGACCTGACTGAACTCGAGCTCCACGGGGGTCGAGCGCCCGAAGATGAGCACCGCCACGCGCAGGCGGCTCTTCTCGTAGTTGACCTCCTCGACCACGCCATTGAAGTCGGTAAACGGCCCGTCGATGACGCGCACCACTTCGCCGACCTCGAAGAGCACCTTCGGCCGCGGCTTCTCGGTGCCCTCCTTGACGCGATTGAGGATCTGCTCGGCCTCGCGCTCGGAGATGGGGGCGGGACGGTCGCTGGAGCCACCGATGAAACCCATGACCCGCGGGACGTTGCGCACGAGATGCCACGTCTCGTCGGTCATCTCCATCTGGACCAGCACGTACCCGGGGAAAAACTTCCGCTCGCTGCGGCGCTTCTGCCCGTCCTTGATCTCGACCACCTCCTCGGTGGGGACAAGGATCTCACCGAACTGGTCTTCCATGCCCGCCCGGCGCACGCGCTCCTGGAGGGAGCGCTTCACCTGGTTTTCGAACCCCGAGTAGGCGTGGACCACATACCAGCGCTTCGCCATCAGGGATCAACCTCCAGGTCGCACGAGGGACTCAACCCCCCAAAGGAAAAACATGTCGAGCAGCCAGAGCATGACCGCGACGAGCAGCACCATCGCGATCACGATCATCGTTGTCTGCAACGTCTCCTGGCGCGTCGGCCAGACCACGCGCCGGAGCTCCTGGCGCGACTCCCGGGCGAACGCCCAGGCCGCACGTCCGCGCACCGTCGACATGGCGATGCCAATGGACACCGCTGCCACCGCGATCAACCCGATGGCCCGGTACAGCACCGACTGGGCCTCGAACCAGTAGAAGGCGACCACCCCGAGCAGGAACAGCCCGATGGCGACGGCCAACTTCAGGGAATCGAGCGGCGAGGACTGACTTTCGGCTCTGGCACTCATGAACTGCCTGCAAAAACACTACGCCGCCTCCTGTATCAGGGCGGCGGCGTCGATATCAGATGGCAGGCCAGGAGGGACTCGAACCCCCAACCTGCGGTTTTGGAGACCGCTGCTCTGCCAATTGAGCTACTGGCCTATAACCGATGCCGGCGGGCGTCACACACCGGCGAATTGACTAGAGTAAACGAAAGCGGGCCGCGAGGAAACCCCCCGCGGCCCGGCCGGCCTTACTCGATGATCTTGGAGACGACGCCGGCGCCGACGGTACGACCGCCCTCACGCACCGCGAAGCGCAGCCCCTCTTCCATGGCGATCGGCGCGATCAGCGACACCGTCATCTTCACGTTGTCGCCCGGCATCACCATCTCCGTGCCCTCCGGCAGGTCACAGGCACCCGTGACGTCGGTGGTACGGAAGTAGAACTGCGGCCGGTAGCCGTTGAAGAACGGCGTGTGACGGCCACCCTCGTCCTTGGAGAGCACGTAGACCTCGCACTCGAACTTCGTGTGCGGGGTGATCGTGCCCGGCTTGCACAGCACCTGCCCGCGCTCGACCTCGTCGCGCTTGGTGCCACGCAGCAGCGCACCGATGTTGTCGCCCGCCTGCCCCTGATCGAGCAGCTTGCGGAACATCTCCACACCGGTGACCGTGGTCTTCGTGGTGTCGCGCAGACCCACGATCTCGACCTCCTCGCCGGTCTTGATCACGCCGCGCTCGACACGACCGGTCACCACCGTGCCGCGACCCGAGATCGAGAACACGTCCTCGATCGGCATCAGGAACGGGCCGTCGATCGCGCGGCTCGGCTCCGGGATGTACTCGTCCATCGACTGCACCAGGCGGATGATCGACGGCGCGCCGATCTCCGACTCGTCACCCTCCAGCGCCTTCAGCGCCGAGCCGGTGATCACCGGGATGTCGTCGCCCGGGAAGTCGTAGTCACTGAGCAGCTCCCGGACCTCCATCTCCACGAGCTCCAGCAGCTCCTCGTCGTCGACCATGTCCGCCTTGTTCAGGTAGACCACCATCGACGGCACACCCACCTGGCGCGCCAGCAGGATGTGCTCACGCGTCTGCGGCATCGG
>NZ_KB894828.1 GCF_000374645.1 Arhodomonas aquaeolei DSM 8974 | reverse complement strand
ACAGGGCTCCTCGGTGTCCGCCGGGGCGCCATTGAGGACGTCGCACGCCTTCGGCGCACGACCTACGCGCGCGTGCAGCCGAAGGTAGGTCGTGCACGGCCGCGAGGCCGTGTGCGACATCGCGGCCACGGCGGGGAAGGGTCCGCGTTGACCCTGGACCGTCGTCGGACCGGGGCAGGCATTGCCGCAACGGGAACTGCGGGTGCCCCGTGCGGGGCACCGCCGCCGGTGATCCGGCTCAGCCGGGGATGCGTTCGACGCGCTCGTACTGCTCGTTGAGCCGTGCCAGCGCCGATTCGAGTTCGGCCAGCCGGTCCCGCTCCTTCTGCACCACGGATTCCGGGGCGCGGGAGACGAAGTTCTCGTTGGCGAGCTTGGCGCTCACGCGCTCGTGATCCTTTGCCAGGCGGCCGCGCTCCTTGTCCAGCCGGGCGAGCTCGGCGGCCTTGTCGATGAGCCCGGCCATGGGCACCAGCAGCTCCATCTCGCCGATCAGGGCGATGGCGGACTCCGGGGCGTCGTCCCTGGCGACGAAGTCCACCGACTCCAGCCGCGCGAGCGCGGCGAGGTAGTCGCGGTGGCGCGCCACGCGGGCGCGGTCCGTTTCCGAGGCGTTCACCAGCAGCACGGGCAGGGCGCGGTTGGGCGATATGTTCATCTCGCCGCGGATGCGGCGCACGCCCAGGATCACCTGCTGGACCCAGGCGATCTCCGCCTCCGCCTCGCTGTCCTCGCGCGCGGTCTCCGGCGCCGGGTAGGGCTGGCGCATGATGGTCTCGCCCTCCACGCCGGCGAGGGGGGCGACCCGCTGCCAGATCTCCTCGGTAATGAAGGGCATGAACGGGTGGGCGAGCCGCAGCACCGCCTCCAGCACCCGCACCAGGGTACGCCGGGTGCCGCGGCGCTCGGCCTCGCCGGCGTTCTGCAGGACCGGCTTGGAGAGCTCTAGGTACCAGTCGCAGTACTCGTCCCAGATGAACTCGTAGAGCGCCTGCGCGGCGAGGTCCAGGCGGTAGCCCTCCAGGCCGTCGATGACCGCGGCCTCCGCGCGCTGCAGCCGTGAGATGATCCAGCGGTCCGCGTGGGAGAGGCTCACCTCGCCGCCGTCGACGCCGGTGTCCTCGCCCTCGGTGTTCATCAGCACGTAGCGGGCGGCGTTCCAGAGCTTGTTGCAGAAGTTGCGATAGCCCTCGACGCGGCCCATGTCGAAGACCACGTCGCGCCCGGTGGTGGCGAGGCTGGCGAAGGTGAAGCGCAGCGCGTCCGTGCCGTGGGCGGCGATGCCCTCGGGGAAGTGCCGGCGGGTCTGCTTCTCGATCTTCGGGGCGAGCTGCGGCTGCATCAGCCCGCTGGTGCGCTTGGCCACCAGGGATTCCAGGTCGATGCCGTCGATGATGTCGATGGGGTCGAGCACGTTGCCCTTGGACTTCGACATCTTCTGGCCGTCGGCGTCGCGCACCAGGCCGTGGATGTAGATCTCGTGGAAGGGCACGTCGTCCATGAACTTCAGCCCCATCATGATCATCCGGGCGACCCAGAAGAAGATGATGTCGAAGCCGGTAACCAGCACCGAGGTCGGATAGAAGGTGCGCAGGGCGTCGGTGTCCTCGGGCCAGCCGAGGGTGGAGAACGGCCACAGCGCCGAGGAGAACCAGGTGTCGAGCACGTCGTCGTCGCGGGTGAGGGTCACTTCGTTGCCCAGCCCGTGGAACGCGCGGGTCTCCGCCTCGTCGTGGCCGACGTAGACGTTGCCGGCCTCGTCGTACCAGGCGGGGATACGGTGGCCCCACCAGATCTGGCGGCTGATGCACCAGTCCTGGATATCCTCCAGCCAGTTGAAGTAGGTCTTGTCCCAGTTGCCCGGGATGAAGCGGATGCGCCCGCTGGAGACCGCCTCGATGGCCGGGCGGGTGATCATCCGCCGGCCGCCGGGGCGCCCGTCGGGAAGCTCCTCGCGGGTGAGGTCCACGAACCACTGGTTGGTGAGGTAGGGCTCGATGACCGCGCCGCTGCGGTCGCCCCGGGGCACCATCAGGGTGTGGTCCTCAACGCGCTCGAGCAGTCCCGCGGCGTCCAGGTCGGCGACGACGCGCTTGCGCGCCTCGTAGCGGTCGAGCCCGCGGTAGGCCTCGGGGGCGTTGTCGTTGATCGCCGCCGAGGGCGTGAGCACGTTGATCTGCTCGAGATCGTGGCGCAGGCCGACCTGGTAGTCGTTGAAGTCGTGGGCCGGGGTGATCTTCACGCAGCCGGAGCCGAACTCCGGGTCCACGTAGTCGTCGGCGATCACCGGGATCTCGCGCTCCACCAGGGGCAGGCGGATGCGGTGGCCGATGAGATGGCGGTAGCGCTCGTCCTCCGGGTGCACGGCCACGGCGGTGTCGCCGAGCATGGTCTCCGGGCGGGTGGTGGCCACCACGACGTGGCCGCTGCCGTCCGCCATCGGGTAGCGCATGTGCCAGATGTGGCCCTTCTCCTCCTTGGACTCGACCTCCAGGTCGGAGACGGCCGTGTGCAGGACCGGGTCCCAGTTCACCAGGCGCTTGCCGCGGTAGATCAGGCCCTCGCGGTAGAGGCGCACGAAGGTCTCGCGCACCGCCGCGGACAGCCCCTCGTCCATGGTGAAGCGCTCGCGGGACCAGTCCACGGACGCGCCCATGCGCCGGAGCTGGTTCTGGATGGTGCCGCCGGACTCCTCGCGCCACTGCCAGATCCGCTCCACGAAGGCCTCGCGCCCGAGGTCGTGGCGGGTGCGCTCCTCGCCGGCGAGCTGGCGCTCGACGACCATCTGGGTGGCGATGCCGGCGTGGTCCGTGCCGGGCTGCCAGAGCGTGTTACGCCCGCGCATGCGCTGAAAACGGGTGAGCGTGTCCATGATCGTGTCCTGGAACGCATGGCCCATGTGGAGGGTGCCGGTTACGTTCGGCGGCGGGATCATGATGCTGTAGGGCTCACCCTGCCCGGAGGGCGCGAAGTAGCCGTTGCGCTCCCAGGTCTCGTACCAGCGGGGCTCGATGGCGCGCGGATCGTAGCTCTTCTCCATTATCAGGCATCCCGACGGTTGCAGGGTTGGGCGGTAAACCTGCAAGTATAACGCAGCCGTCGGGTATCAACAGCCGCAGACGCGCGCGCCGCGGCGGCTGTGGAACGGTTCAGCGCTTCGGCATCAGCAGGTCCCGCACCGCATGGCGTGCCCGCGGACTCACCCCGAGGATCACTCCGGCGGCGAAGGCGGCCCCGGCGGCGGTCTTGCGGTTGCTGCGGATGGCCGTTGCCAGGTCCTCGCCCAGGCGGGCGGCGGCGTCCACGCCCATGTCGCCGTCTGCCCGGTCACGGGCCTCGCCCGTCCGCTGTGGCGCACGGGCGAGGCTGCGCAGGCTCAGCACCAGCAAGGCCGCCACGATCAGACCGCCGACCCCGACGACGGCACCTGCCGCCGCCGGGGACATGACGCTCGTGAGCGCCATATAGGCGGCGGCCGCCAGGAAGCCGAGCCCGCCGAGCGCGAAGAACGTGGCGAAACCGGCAATCAGCATCGCCGTAAGGGCCCGGGCCAGGGCCTCGCTGATACGCTCGCCCATGGGCTTAACGACGGCCGTGCAGCAGCAGGCCGGTGATCAGTCCGCCGATGAACATCACCAGGACGCTGGTGAGGGGGCGCTCGCTGATCTCCCGCTCGACACTCTGCTCCGCCTCGTGGGCCCTGTTGCGCGCCTGGGAGGCGCCCTCGCGCACGCGCTCGTAGGCCTGATGGCCGCGCTCGGAGGCAAGCTCGCGCACCGTGCCGGTGAGCCCGCGGAGGTCCTCCTGAAGCTGATTGATATCGTTGCGCAGCTTGTCGTAATCCTGCTCAGCCATGATGGCGTCTCCCTTTCGTTGTTACAGAAAATCCCGTTCCCCAGTCAGCAGTTGGGGATTGCGTGACGTGATTTAAATGGCACCCGCGGCGATGTCGCCGTGGATGTGCCGGGCGTCGCTTTCGCTCAAGCGCGTGCCATTGCGGGGGAGTATCAATAAGACATTAATACGCTTCCCCGGTAGCGGAGGTGGCGATGGCGGTGAGCATCTTCGAGCTGTTCAAGGTAGGGGTCGGCCCGTCGAGCTCGCATACGGTAGGACCCATGCGGGCGGCGCGGCTGTTCGTGACCGCGCTGGCGGAGGAGGGCAGCCTCCCGCGGGTTGCCGGCGTGCACGTGGGGCTCTACGGCGCCCTCGCCGCCACCGGCCGGGGCCACGGCTCGGATACCGCGGTCATGCTCGGCCTGGAAGGGGAGGACCCGGAGACCGTGGACATCGAGGCCGTGGACGAGCGGGTGGGCGCGATCCGCGAGCGGGGTCGCCTGCGCCTTGCCGGCGAGCACGAGGTCGCGTTCCATCACCGCCGCCAGCTCGTGATGAACAAGCGCAGGAGCCTGCCCGCCCATCCCAACGGCATGTGCTTTACGGCCGTGGACGGCGACGGTGCGGTGCTCGCCGAGCGCACGTTCTATTCCGTGGGCGGCGGCTTCGTGGTGGAGCCGGACGAGTCGGGCAACGCCCGCGTGGTCGCGGACACCACGCCCCAGGCATACCCCTTCCGCACCGCCGCCGAGCTGCTGGGCCATTGCCAGGAGACCGGCCTGCCGGTCAGCGCGGTGATGCGCGCCAACGAGCGGGCCTGGCGGGATGACGACGGCATCAGCGTGGGGCTGCGGCGTATCCACGATGTCATGGCCGCCTGCGTCGCCAACGGCTGCGCCCGCGACGGCGAGCTGCCCGGGGGCATGCACGTGCGCCGCCGGGCGCCGGGGCTGCACGAGCGGCTGCGCGAGCGCGAGGACCGCGGCGACCCGCTGGACGTCATGGACTGGGTCAGCCTGTATGCCATCGCTGTCAACGAGGAGAACGCCTCCGGTGGCCGGGTGGTGACGGCGCCCACCAACGGCGCGGCGGGCATCATCCCGGCGGTGCTGCACTACTACACCGGTTTTCGTGATGGTGACGACGCCGGGGTCGAGCGCTTCCTGCTCACCGCCGGTGCTATCGCGGTGCTCTACAAGGAAAACGCCTCGATCTCCGGCGCCGAGGTGGGCTGCCAGGGGGAGGTCGGCGTGGCCTGCTCGATGGCGGCCGGCGCGCTGGCAGAGGTCCTCGGCGGCACGCCGGAGCAGGTGGAGAACGCCGCGGAGATCGGCATGGAGCACAACCTGGGCCTGACCTGCGATCCGGTGGGTGGACTGGTGCAGGTGCCCTGTATCGAGCGCAACGCCATGGGCGCGGTGAAGGCCATCACCGCCGCGCGCATGGCGCTGCGCGGCGACGGCCGTCATTTCGTCTCCCTGGACCGGGTGATCCGCACCATGCGCCAGACCGGCGCGGACATGAAGACCAAGTACAAGGAGACCGCGCGGGGCGGGCTCGCGGTGAACGTCACCGAGTGCTGAGCCGTTCCCCGCCTGCGGGGGCGCCCGGACTGTCGGGAAAACGCCCCACCGCGCGGATGCGCGGGGTCGTGTTATCGTCCTTCCGAACCGCAGACCACCAAAGGGAGGACGGCGATGGAGACGCTCAGCGTCGAGGACGGGACCCTGGAACAGTGGGGGCCGAAGGAACTCTACGAGGCCTTCCAGCGCGGGGAGGTGGCGATCATCGACGTGCGCACCCCCCAGGAGTTCGCTTTCGAGCACATCAAGGGTGCGCTGCTCTCGCCCCTGGCGACCTTCGATCCGGCAACGCTGCCCAGCCAGGAGGGCAAGCGGCTGGTCTTCCACTGCGGCTCCGGTGTGCGCTCGCGCCGGGTCGCGGAGGCGTGCCTGCGCTCCGGCCATGACCGGGTCGCCCACCTGGAAGGCGGCTTTGCCGCGTGGAAGGGGGCGGGGCTGCCGTATGTAGCCATCGACCCGGCCACCGGCGGACAGCACGTCGTCGGCGGGCGCCAGGACTGAGTGGCGGTGTGACGCCGTGTCACACGCCTGAGCCCACGGGCGCCCGGTGACCCCGCCGGCCGGAAGCGGTCCGCGCCGGGGCAAGCGGCGCCGGCGCCCGCTGATCCTGCTGCCGCGGCGTCGCCGCGGCGCGGCGCAGGCGCAGGAGCGCTCGGCCTCGCTGCCCGTCAGCGAGGCGGTGCTCACCAGCCTCGGCCGGGCGGTCACCGACCGCCTCGCCGAGCATCCGGACTGCAGCGGCATCCACCCGTTGCCGAATCCGGTCAACGCCTTCTCCGCCCGGGTACTGCTCGCCGAAGCCGCCGAGCGCACCCTGGATGTCCAGTACTACATCTGGCAGAACGATCTCACCGGCACCCTGCTGCTGACCGCGCTCTACGATGCCGCCGAGCGCGGCGTGCGGGTGCGTCTGCTCCTCGACGACAACGGCATCGACGGACTGGACCGCACCCTGGCCGCCGTCAACGCCCACCCGAACATCGAGGTGCGGCTGTTCAACCCCTTCACCCTGCGCTGGCCCAAGTCTTTGGGCTTTCTCACCGACTTCGCCCGCGCCAACCGCCGCATGCACAACAAGTCGTTCACCGCCGACAACCAGGCGACCATCGTCGGCGGGCGCAATATCGGCGACGAATACTTCGGCGCCGGCGAGGGCGGGGTGTTCGCGGACCTGGACATCCTCGGCGTCGGTCCGGTCGCGCAGGACGTCTCCACCGATTTCGACCGCTACTGGGCCAGCGCCTCGGCCTGTCCGCTGGAAGCCATACTGGCGCCGCCGGAGTTCGCAGAGCCCGGGCTGGACGCGGCGGAGGCGACGCTCTCCGCCACCCCCATCGCCCGTGCCTACCTGGACGCGGTGCGCGGCAGCAGCCTGGTGCGGGATCTGGAGTCCGGCGGCCTGGCGATGGAGTGGGCGCGCACGGAGATGCTGAGCGACGACCCGGCGAAGGGCCTGGGCCGGGCGCCCCCGGAAGGGCTGCTGACCCACCGGCTGGTGGGCCTGATCGAAGGCGCGCAGCGCTCATTCAACCTGATATCGCCGTACTTCGTGCCCGCCGGCCGGGGCACCGGGCTGCTCGGCGGCCTGGTGGCGCGGGGCGTGGCCACGCGGGTGCTGACCAATGCGCTGGAGGCCACGGATGTCGCACTCGTGCACGCCGGCTACATGAAGCGGCGCCGCGCGCTGCTGGCCGCCGGGGTGCGCCTGTTCGAGATGCGGCGGCACTCACCGAAGGGTGACTGGAAGGACATCGCCGGCCCGTTCGGCATCTCCGGCGCCAGCCTCCATGCCAAGACCTTTTCCGTGGACGGCGAGCGGGTGTTCGTCGGCTCGTTCAACTTCGACGCCCGCTCCGCGAACCTCAACACCGAATCGGGCTTCCTCATCGACAGCCCGGAGCTCGCCCGGCGCATCGACGAGGCGTTCGACACCACCGTCGCGGAGACCGCCTACGAGGTCCGCCTCAACGGCGGTGCGTTGCAGTGGGTCGAGCACGACGGTGGCACCCCGGCCGTCTATCGCCGCGAGCCCAACACCGGTTTCGCCCGCTGGCTCGTGCTGCGGCTGCTCTCGTGCCTGCCCATCGAGGCGCTGCTCTAGGCGGGCAGCCGTTACCCCGGCTCCGGCGCGTTGTCCCTGGCCCGAGTCCGGGCGGCAGGGTATGGTCATCGGCGCCAGCCCAAGGACAAGGAGGACCGCCCCATGGCGGGTTCGAGCAAGAAGGTCATCTTCGCCGCCCTCGGCGGCAACCTGCTGATCGCATGCACCAAGTTCGTCGCGGCCGTATTCACCGGCAGCTCCGCCATGTTCTCCGAGGGCGTGCACTCGCTGGTCGACACCGGCAACCAGATCCTGCTGCTCTACGGCATGCGTCGCGCCGCCCGCCCCGCAGATGCCGAGTACCCCTTCGGCTACGGCAAGGAGGTGTACTTCTGGAGCTTCGTCGTGGCGATCCTGATCTTCGCCGTGGGCGCCGGTATCTCGCTGTACGAGGGCATTCATCACATCATCGCGCCGGCGTCGATCAGCGACCCGTTCGTGAACTACATCGTCCTCGCCCTGGGCATGGTCTTCGAGGGGGCGGCGTGGTTCTTCGCCTGGACCGAGTTCAGCCGCGCCAAGGGCAAGCGGGGCTACCTGGAGGCGGTGCGCCGCGGCAAGGACCCGACCATGTTCGTGGTCCTCTTCGAGGACTCCGCCGCCATGCTCGGTCTGCTCACGGCCATGGCCGGCATCTTCTTTGCCGAGTACACCGGGCTGCTCTGGCTGGACGGCGTGGCCTCGGTGATCATCGGCTGCATCCTCGGCGCCACCGCCATCTGGCTGGCGGTCGAGACCAAGGGGCTGCTCATCGGCGAGGCCGCCAACCGGCCGGTGATCGACGGCATCCGCGAGCTCGCCGCGGACGTCCCCTCCATCGAGCGTGTCCACGAGGTGCTGACCATGCACATGGGGCCGGACTTCCTGCTCGTGAACATCAGCGTGAAGTTCGCCCCCGGGACCGTCGCCGCCGATATGGAGGCCGCCATCGCCGGCCTCGACGGCCGCATCAAGGAGGCCTACCCGCAGGCGCGCCGTATCTTCGTCGAGGCCGAGGGGCGTGCGGAGGCGGGACCCTGAAGGCGGCCGGCGTGGGTCCTGTCCCGTTTCTTGCCGTCAGGCGTGGACTCGCATCCACGGGGCCAGGCCTGGCACCCCGGCCGTAGGGCTCGAGCCCGATCTCGATACGCGATGGGCCGGTGATTCCGATAAGGCGCGGTGGGAGCCGTGGGCGCCCCGGCGGCTCATAGGCGCGCCACCACGCCTCCCATTTCGATGCCCGACGAGGCCCGCGCCAACCGCCATGGCAGCCGGTGCCCCTCCACGCATGAGGTGATAGGCGGGGAAGGGGCCGTCACCCCGCGCGGCCGGGGTGGGCGGATGCCATGGATCACCGGGGCGCGGCCCTGACCATGACACCGAAGTTCCTACTCAAGGCAGGAAAACGACGGACCGGCAATCCATTGCCCGTCGCCAGCATTTGCGCCCCCCGGGTGGCTGCTTCAAGAAAGCCCCGGCGGGATGTCGAGGAGCACTGGTGCTGTCGCCGTCGACACGAAACCGGCCTAGCCCGGAATCGATACCGCACGCGCCATGCCTTGCCCACCCCCACCCTCCCACCATGCAGCTCGTGTGAATAAACACTAGTTCTGATGACAGCGCATTAATGGCCGCCGTAGACCTTGTTGGGCAGCCAGGTGATCAGGTCCGGGAACAGTACCACCAGCGTCAGACCTACCAGCTGAAGAGCCAGAAACGGCAACGCCGACTTGAAGATGGTAGACATCGGTATCTCTGCCGGCGTCACGCCCCGTATGTAGAACAGCGCGTAGCCGAATGGCGGACTCAGGAACGACATCTGCATGTTCACCAGATACAGCACGCCGAACCACAGCGCCACGTTGCCCGGCTCCACGCCGTCCAGCCCGAACAGGCCGTTGAACTCCAGGCCGCTAATCAGCGGCACGAAGATCGGCACCGCGAGCAGGAGGATGCCCACCCAGTCCAGGAACATCCCGAGGAAAATGAGGATGAGCATCATGATCGCGAGGATGCCGTAGGAGTGCAGACCGGAGCCACGGATCAGCTCCTGCACGAACTCCTGTCCGCCCTGGAGGATATAGAAGCCCACGAAGATAGTGGCGCCGAAGGCGATCCAGAGCACCATCGCGGTGGCCTTCAGCGTCGTCATGCAGGCCGCGTGCATATTCGGCCAGGTGAGCCGGCCGTGCATCAGGGCAACGATCATCGCGCCGAGCGTACCGATACCCGCTGCCTCCACCGGCGTCGCCAGGCCGGTGAAGATCACGCCGAGCACCAGAATGACAAGCGCCACCGGTGCCAGCATACCGCGCAGCAGACGCATCTTCTCCGTGAAGCTGACACGGTCCTCCGGCGGTAGCGGCGGCGCCGTGCCGGGCTTCAACGTTGCCCGCAGCCAGACGTAGGCCATGTACATGCCCGACAGAAGCAGGCCAGGGATCACCGAGCCAATGTAGAGCTCGCCGACGGACTGCTGTGCCACCACGCCGTAGATGATGGCGAGGATCGACGGCGGGATCAGGATGCCGAGCGTACCGCCGGCCATGATCGAGCCGAGTGCGATCTTCGGGTCGTAGTTGCGCTTGAGCATTGCGGGCAGGGCGATGATGCCCATGGTCACCACCGCCGCGCCGATCACACCCACCATCGCGGCCAGCAGCGTGGACGCGAAGACCGTGGCGATGCCGAGACCGCCCTTCAGCCCGCCCATCCACTTGTAGATGACGTCGAACAGCTCCTCGATCAGCCCGGCCTTCTCCAGGATCGCCGCCATGAAGATGAACAGCGGTATCGCGGAGAGCTGGTAGTTGGTCATCAACGGGAAGATCCGCGATGGGATCAGGTTGAGCATGTAGTGATCCCCGATCAGGTATAGGAACACCACGCCCAGGCCGCCGGTGACGAAGGCCAGCGGCAGGCCGCAGAGCAGCACCACAAGCAGCGAACCGAACATGATCCAGGTAATGGAGCCGATGCCGACGTCACCCAGACTGCTCTCCAGCGTGAACAGGAAGTAGCCCTCGTCATAGAAGGCGATGTTGATGAGCTCGATTACCGTAATGGCCACGATGGCGAGGCCGATAACGAGCAGGATGCGCGACAGCAGCAGTCCCTCGGTGTGGAGCCGTACCGCCTGACGATAGATCTGGACGTCCTTGATGAAGCGTGCCAGCCCCTGCAACAGCAGCAGCACGCCGCCGAAGAAGATCGTGAACTTCACCGGGTAGTACTCGATCGCCCACTCGGTGAAGGACACCTCGTTGCGATAGCCGGTCGCGAAGAAGAAGTGCTCACCCGACATCGCCTGGGAGAAGAAGATCCAGCCGGTGAAGATCAGGGCCCACATGAAGATGAAGAAGAACGTCGCCGTCACCAGATCCAACGACGCCCGTGTCAGGGGCTTGAATCGGGCGTAGAGCACGTCGACACGCACATGGCCGTCCTCGCGTAGCGTGTAGGCGCCGGCCACCAGGTACTGCATGCCGAACATCAGGAACATGGATTCGTGTACCCAGTTCGTCGGGGAGTTCAGCGCATAGCGCACGAACACCTCGTAGCTGTAGACGAACGGGGCGATCATCGCCCAGTAGCCGACGTAGCGGCCGGTAAAGCCCGAGATCGTGTCCGCCAGCCGGGTGATGGCATTGCCCGGCGCCTCCGGCACCTCGCCCGCCGTGGGGACCTCCTCGGTGGACGTGCCGCTGACCGTGCCCCCGCGGCGGAAGCTTCGGTCGACCATGAACATCACGACCAGCGGACCGATGAGCAGCACCGACCAGTACAGCCAGTGCGGCAATACGAAATTGACCTGCAGGTTCATCGATAATCTCCGCACCAACGGCCGCGCCCTCCCTGGCGCGGCACGCAGTGAAATCGGGGGCTCCCTTAAAGGGAAGGCCCCCGCCCCCAGACGCGAGATTCAGATATTGAGCTCGTGGCCCTTGATGTCTTCTTCGGTGATCACCGCGACGGCGGGATCCTGCATCGTCTTGAGATGGATCTGGAAGAACCGGGCCGCGTCGGGGTCCTTGTTGGCCCACTTGAACCACAGCGGGATGGCGGCCTTGCGGAACTTGTCCGCGTCGTCTTCGGAGAGGTGAATGACCTCCACGCCTTTCTCCGCGTACTTGGGCCACGCCTTGGCGTTGGCCGTCTGGATGGCGGCGTAGTGCTCGCGTGAGTAGGCCGCGACCAGCTCGTGCATGACGTCCTGGGTCGCCTTGGACATCTTCTCGTAGACGCGGCGGTTGACCGAGAAGTCCATGAGGTCGACCGGCTGGTGCAGGCAGGGCGTCGAGGGCGGGCCCATGATGATGTAGTCCGCCACCTGCCAGAAGCCGAGCTCGTAGTTCACCGCGGCACCCACGTAATCGGCGGCGTCGATGGTGCCCTTCTCCAGCGCCGGGTAGACGTCGGAGCCCGGGAGCAGCGTGGTACGGGCGCCCACGGACGCGAACGTCTCCGCCACGATGCCGCCGGGCATGCGCAGCTTGACGCCCTTGAAGTCGTCGAAGCTGCGCAGCGGCTTCTTCGAGTGGATGAGGTTCATGTCGTGGTGGATGTAGCCTAGGAACTCCAGCCCCTGCTTGTGGTAGAGGTCCTTGACGAAGCCCATGCCGCCGTAGGCGCCGAACATCATGTCCCAGTGGTGGGGCATGGATAGCGCCATGGGGTAGGAGCTCATGAATACGCCGGCGGGCATCTTGCCGGCCCAGTACACCGTGAACCAGTTCATGCCGTCGAGCACGCCGTTGCGCACGGCGTCGGCGAGCTCAAAGGCGCCGGCGACGGACCCCGCCGAATACGGTTCCACCGTGACCTCGCCGCTGGTCAGCTCCTTCACGCGCCCCGCCCAGCTTTCGAATGTCTTATAGCCGGTAGTGCCCGCCTGCCAGGAGGTCTGCACGCGAAGCTTGATGCCGTTGGCCGCACTTGCATTGCGGATGTAAGGCGCACCCAGTGCCGCCGCGCCGCCCGCCCCAAGGGCCGCGGTCTTGAGGAATTTGCGTCGGCTGGTACCGGCGCGCTCATCAGGACGATCAGTATTCTCGGTCATGCCGCTCTCCTCCTCATAAAGCCCCTGCCGGGCGCTCTTTCGCTTCCGTCTTGTCACGCCCTTCTGAAAGGGGCGCTCGCCGTAAAGCTTAGTCGACTACCGCCGTCTTACACGTCGATCGGTGACGCGCTGGATCTCGCGGTTGCGGGGGGACGCATGCTGCAGCCTGTCGTCGCTGACACGTCCTGGATCGACGATACCCTCGGGCGGTTTCTTTTCTTCTGGTCTTGGATATTCAGAGTATCAGGACATCTGGACAGCGCCAGTGTCCGGAGCATCGGTAGTCGTGAGGAACATCGAGGGGGACTGAAATGGATATTACGTCAGCTTTGCGGTCTCCGGACTGCTCGGGGTATCACGCGGATCATTCGTCGGCGGGCTGATCGGCATTTCCGGCGCCAGCCTCCATGCCAAGACCTTTTCCATGGATGGCGAGCGGGTGTTCGTCGGCTCGTTCAACTTCGGTGCCCGCTCCGCGAACCTCAACACGGAATCGGGCTTCCTCATCGACAGCCCCTCGCTCGCCCGGCGCATCGACGAGGCGTTACATCATCGCGCCACCGCCATCTGGCTGGCGGTCGAGACCAAGGGGCTGCTCATCGGCGAGGCCGCCAACCGGCCGGTGATCGACGGCATCCGCGAGCTCGCCGCGGACGTCCCCTCCATCGAGCGTGTCCACGAGGTGCTGACCATGCACATGGGGCCGGACTTCCTGCTCGTGAACATCAGCGTGAAGTTCGCCCCCGGCACCGTCGCCACGGACATGGAGGCCGCCATCGCCGGTCTCGATGCCCGCATCAAGGGGAGCTATCCCGAGGCCCGCCGCATCTTCGTCGAGGCCGAGGGGCGCGCCGGGGCGTAGACCCGGGGGCTCACACGGCGGCCGGCGCGACAGCGCCGGTCACCGCATGCCGGTATGCCGTCCCGGCCTTCGAGGTCGCCGATTCCCGGTGCGGCGTCCGCGTACGCGGCGTGTCCGGTGGCTGTAGTGGCGGTCCTCCGTCGAGTTGCCGGTGGAAGAGGGCGGCGAGCGCCGGCGGGGGGTGTTCTTGCTCCGGTTATAAGAAAAAGAATACGTTTTCTTTCCATTTCTACACCGGTTCGATACCCTCCGTTTATGAGAATGAGTGTCATTCACTTTCAGTCAGGGAAATCGGAGGGTCCATGCCAGCCAGCCAACACCCGTGCAGGCGCAGCCGGGCGGGGGTGCCCGCGGTTACCGCGCTGCTCATTGCCGGTGCGGTCCACGCCCAGGACAGCGGCGACGACGCATCGGGGTCCATCACCCTGGACGAGGTGAACATCGAGGCGGGGGATCTCCAGGGCCTCAGTGCCTGGGCCCCCTTCTCCGGCTACAACGCGACCCAGAGTGCCGGTGCGACCAAGACCGACACGCCCCTGAGCGAGACCCCGCAGTCCGTCACCGTGATCGGCGAGGACCAGATCGCGGACCAGCACGCCCGCAGTCTGCGCGAGGTGCTGCGCTACACCGGGGGCACCGTGCCCGAGGTTCGCGGCAACGTGGCCACCCGCTACGATCAGGTGCGACTGCGCGGCTTCCTGCCGGAGGTCTACCTGGATGGCCTGTACACCGTGGGCGGTTACTACGCCGAGCCCCAGGTGGACCCGTACCTGGTGGAGCGCGTGGAGGTCATCAAGGGGCCGGCCTCCGTGCTCTACGGACAGACGCCGCCCGGCGGGCTGGTCAATATGGTGAGCAAGCGCCCGCGGGACGAGCGCCACGGCGAGATCAGCCTGGGCATCGGCTCCTCCGATCTCCGCGAGGGCGCGTTCGACGTGGGCGGACCGCTGGGCGAGGACGGCCGGCTGAGCTACCGGCTGACCGGCATCGGCATGAGCGCCGACGGCGGGGTGGAAACCACCGAGGAGGAGCGCTACTCCTTCGCGCCGGCGCTGACCTGGCGGCCCACGGACGAGACCGCGATCACCCTGCTCGCGAGCTATCGCGCGGATCCGGAATCGACCGCGTACGGGTCCGTTCCGGTCAACGGCTCGCTGCTGGACAACCCCAACGGTGAGCTGCCCCGCGACTTCTACGACGGCGACACCGGCTTCGAGGACTTCGATCGCAAGCAGCGCATGATCGGCTATGCCCTCGATCACCAGTTCAATGACGTCCTCAGCTTCCGCCAGAACGTGCGCTACGAGCGGGTACGCGTCGACTACAAGAGCGTCTACGCCTCCTCGCTGATGGCGGACAACCGGACCCTGAGCCGCGCCACGGCGGCCTCGCGGGAGGACCTCGACGGCGTCGCCGTGGACAACCAGCTGATCGCGCGCTTCGATACCGGTGCCTGGGACCACACGATGCTCGCCGGCGTCGACTACCGTACCCAGAGCAACGACCGCGCCACCGGCTTCGGCACGGCGCCGACGCTGGACATCTACGACCCCGACAACAGCCAGTCCATCACCGACCCGGTGCGCACCGACTACGAGTCCGACTCGGAGCAGCTCGGTGGCTACCTCCAGGAGCAGGCGCGGGTCGGCTCCTGGGTGTTCCTGCTCGGTGGCCGTTACGACGACTTCGAGCAGATCTCGCGCACCGAGGGCAGCGAGACCGGCGACCTCGAGGACCACGCCTTCACCGGCCGCGCGGGCGCGCTCTACGAATTCGACAACGGCCTCTCGCCGTACGTCAGCTACATGGAGTCCTTCCAGCCCGAGACGGGCACCGACCGCAACGGGGAGACCTTCGATCCCACCCGCGGCGAGCAGTGGGAGGCGGGCGTGAAGTTCGTTCCCCCGGGCGAGAACGCGCTGGTGACCCTGTCCGCGTTCCAGCTCACCCAGAAGAACGTCACCACGCCCGATCCGGTGAACCCCACCTACAGCGTCCAGACCGGCGAGATCCGCGTGCGCGGTGCCGAGCTGGAGGGCAAGGCGAGCCTGGGCAACGGCCTCAGCGTCTCGGCCGTGTTCACCGTGCTCGACCCCGAGGTGACCGAGGCGAACGCCAGCGGCGCCGGTGTGAACCAGGAAGGCAACGCCCCCATCCAGACCCCGGAGCGCACCGGCTCGCTGTGGCTGGACTACGACGTCCCCGCCAGCGGCCGGCTGGGTGGCCTGGAGCTCGGCGGCGGCGTCCGCTACGTGGGCGAGCAGTACGCCGATTCCGCCAACGACGTCGAGGTCCCCTCGTACACGCTCCTGGATGCCGCGGTGCGCTACGACCTCGGCGCCTTCGACCGGTCCATGAACGGCTGGCGGATGGCACTCAACGTCAGCAACCTCACCGACAAGAAATACGTCACCTCCTGCTACGCCGACTACGGCTGGTGCTGGTGGGGCGAGGGCCGCAAGGCGACCCTGACGGTCAGCTACAACTGGAAGTAGGACCCAACCGGCCACGGACGGCCGGCCCCTCCGGGGGAAGCCCGTCAGCCGCACCCCGCGGCTGTCCCGTGCGTCACCCGCCCGTGGAGATGTTGGCTGCTGTAAGCGGTTTCACAAGACCCGCTGGTTCCGGGAGAGCCCCTCTCCCGCAAGGGGAGAGGGGTGTGGCACGGCCGTAGGTCGTCTGCTCCTGGCAGCCGACATCCCCGAGTCGGAGTTTATCCGGGCCGCTATCCGCGGGGAGCCGGAAAGCCTGGAGCGGAAACGCTATCTGGCCGTTTTCTTCGACGAAGCGGGTGCGTTATATGACCACAGGGCGCTGCGAATTACTGCGCTGGCACAATGCAGCGGAGAGAGCCAGCGGCATGCCAGCCGTCAACACATCGTAGGCGGGCAGCGACAGTCACGCGGGCGGCTCGTCGAGCCACGCGGTCATGGGAGGCTGGACGCCGAGGGCGAGCATGATCAGGGCCACGCCAAGCGACAGGCGTATCGCGATTGCCTCTCCTGCTTGTGGGTGTGTATCCGCTAGGACACCCCGTCGGCTTCGGGCGTGTGTCGCGAGACTCCGTGGCGCACAAACTGTTGCCGAACATGCGAACTGAGGCTCGCAAGAGGCTCCTGGGTCTTGTGTTCGGTCGCTACCACGAGAGCGACTGTAACCGGCGGGAGAGGCGGTAAGCCGGTGGCGGCAGCGGTGATCACTTTCGATGACTCCGGGGCGATGCCACGCATTGGTAATGCTGCCACGCCGAGCCCGGAGACGACGGCGCTCCACACACCTTCGCGGCTCGCACTGGTATAGACCGGCCGCCATCGTAAGTGCTGGCGATCGAGCGCACCGATAGCGCGTGCCCGATAGGCACAGCCCTGGGGAAAACACACCAGCGGCACCGGCTCGTCGGGGAGCCACTGAAGGCCCTCGTGCATCACCCAAACCAGCTCCTCGCGGTAGAGGCGATCCAGTTCCAGCTCCGCCGGCACGTCGTTGTCACAGCGGTTGATGAGCGCGAGGTCCAGCCGGCCCGTCGCGACGTGTTCCTCGAGCTCATCGGAGGCACTGCAGGTCACCTCGAGTTGGACCCGTGGGTGCCGCGCCTGAAAGCGGGCCAGCGCCTGGGAGAGGTCCTGGTGGGCCGCTTCGTCCGATAACCCCAGCCGCACCATACCTGTGAGCCGCGGTGCCCCGAGGGCGGCGGTCGCCTCGCCATGGAGACGAATGAGCTCGCGCGCATACCCAAGCAACGTCTCGCCGAGCGCGGTCAAGCCTCCCACACGTCCCTGCGTGCGCCGTACCAGGCGGTGACCGACGCGCTGCTCCAGGCGCTTGAGCTGCAGGCTGATGGTCGACTGGGTGCGATAGAGCCGCTGACCCGCGCCGGTGAAGCTGCCTTCCTCGGCGATTGCGACGAATACCCGCAGCAGATCGATATCGAGGTCTTTCATAGCAGCGCCTATTGGGTCTGCACATGATGTGCCCTCTGATAATTCATTTTGGCAATTTTGTCCACGCATCTATGGTCGAAAGTGCGTGCCCGTGGCGACCGTGTCCCGTTGACGAGCCTGTGAAAAGGCGGAGGCGACCGCGCGCGTACAGGGAGGGATGCGCCTCGTCAGCCACTATCGCGCTTCACGTCGAGTTGGGCAGGCGTTTGAGTGCCCCTTTCAGAATGATGGCCGCGGGAGAGTTGCCATGAAGAACATCCAGCAGATCGTGGAACCGGAAATCCAACTGGTGGAGGATGAGACGCTGCGGGTGGTGCTAATGCGCACCTACGTGGAAGCTGCGCCGATGCTCGACGCAATTCAACGGTTCTTCGAGGAAGTTGCTGGCCAGGCGTGGCCGTCGGCGGCGAGGTGTCAGTTCTTCAAGAACTGGCGAAACCCCGCTATTGGTGCAGGAAGTTTTTGTGCCTTGACCTGCCGGTTGCTTCAAGAGGCGAGTCTGGCCGAACGTCAAAGCACCCGCCAATCCTCCCTCTTTCAAAGCGCGGCACGCATCGCTGAAGTGTCGAACGAAGACATGGGGTTGTGCGGCCGCAATCATGCTGCACTCTACGATGATATGGCCACCGCATTCTGCGGCACTGACACGTGGAAACTCCAGCGCTTCAGCCTGCCCGAAGCCACCGACTATTTGACCCGAGCCCGCGAGTACCGAGAGCGCGGCGAAGACATGGTTCAGGCGCTGATGATCTCGCTCGCCGAGGAGCTCTACAACCACGGTGAATTCACCTATATCGCGCCGTTATTCAAAAAATGGTACAGCCTCGTTCCGGGGTTGAGTGCGGAAAATCGCAAACGGGATCTCCAGTTCGTCTTCGAGCATGTGGGCGGTACTGAAAGTGGCCATTTCGCCAACATGGTGGAAGGCCTGGTTCATTACTGTCGAGCCTACGACATCGCGCCGGACTGGGAGGCCCTTAGTTGGTGCAACCGGGACTACATTCACGGCATCGCGAGCTCGTTCGAGCACCTGCGACAGGCGATGCAGCAGACGAGTGAACAGCCTCCGAGCGCGGCCGTAAACGCCTAGACAAACGACCACAGCGCGGGCATGCGTCCGTCCCGCGCTGCGTACGAAGCGACCGCGCGGAAAGGGAGCGCTATGGCGAGCGTACGAGCGACGTCGGAGCGTCCTGAAGACCGGCCCTATCGCTGGTGGGTGCTTGCCGCGGCGATGACCGCGCAGACGACGGCTGCGGTCTCGACTCAGGGTATTGGCGTGCTCGGCGGCTTTATCCAGGCTGATTTTGGTCTCACCAACGCCGGCGTCGGCGCTTTGGCCGGTGTGCTCAATGTCGCCCCCGTGCTCGGCCTGCTGTTCGTCGGCGCGTGGCTCGATCAGGCCGGCGAGCGCCTGGTGATCGGCACGGGCGCGTTTGTCATGGGGCTCAGCATGGCAGCCACGGGTCTGGTTACCGGGCTTGCCGGCTTGTTGGTGTGCCTGCTGTTTGTGGGAGTGGGTTATAGCACCGCTCAGCCAGGTGGCAGTAAGGCGGTCTTCCACTGGTTCGCTCCGCGGGAGCGCGGGTTGGCTATGGGCCTGCGGCAGGCCGGGCTACCGCTTGGCGGCGTGATGGCGGCTGCCCTTTTCCCGGGCATCGCGAATGATCTCGGCTGGCGCTCGGCCTTTCTGGCCGGCGCCGGAGTCGTGCTCGCCGGCGGCGCGTTGTTCTGTCTGGTGTACCACTCGCCCAATCGCGAAGGGCGGGCGGCATTGCCGGTAGGATCGTCGGATTTTATTCCGATGCGTTCGCACGCGCGTGCACTTCTCGCGTTACCGGCCTTCCGACTTGCAGCGTTCGCCGGCGTGGTGTTGATCACGCTGCAGACCATTGCGTTGATGTTTCTCGCACTCTATTACCGGGACAGCCTGGGAATGCCACTTACATTGGGCGCGGTTCACCTGCTGCTCATGCAGCTTGCCGGCGCGGCGGGGCGTATAGTGCTAGCGGCATTGAGCGATCGTATCGCTCGTGGCCGAACAGTAATGGTGGCGGCGACCGCCGTCGGTTGCCTGACAGGGCTGGTGGCCGTGGGGCTCGTCCCTGCGATAGACCCCGACCCTGTGCTGCTGTACGCAGCTTCGGCCTGGCTCGGCTTTTTCGGGTTTGGCTGGTATGGACCATGGGTAGCATGGATTACCGAGATCAGCCCTCATGAACGCCTCGGCACCACACTTGGCATCGCCATGGCGATCAATCAGATAGCTATCGTGGTGACCCCCATCGTCTTCGGTGCACTGGTTGACGCTGCTGGCGGTTATCGCTTGCCTGGAGCCGTGCTCATGGGGGTGATCGCCATGTACCTGGGCTACGCAAGCCTCGTTGCACCGCGCGTATCGCGTTCCTGAACAAATGGGTTACGAGCCCGTCGCCTGAGCTCGTCGGTCAGCGGTGCAGCCTGCATACGTTGTAGCGGTAGGAGCGTGGTTCAAAGTCAGGCGGGTGGTCGACGTCGCAGAGACCGGCCATGAGCGAGCGCGCTGGGCGTCGGTCACCCGGGTATTCCCCGACCCTTGTACCGGTCGTTGAGATAAGTTCCTCGGCGTGAGCCGACCGACTCGGCAGCCCCCGGATTGCAGCGGTGGAGCCTTTCCTTAAGAATTCCGGATTATGGGTATGGCGTCCCGCCTATCGGTTGGATGGCGACCTCCAAAAACGAAGGGCCAGGCTCCCCTGACCGTCGGAAGAAGCCCCGGCTGACCCGGTGACCTATAGGTCGTGCCGCTACCCGATCCCGTGCCTCGGGGATGTCGGGACCCACCCGTTTCTCAGGGCGAAGAACAGCAATGGACGGGGGCCGCAATGCATAGGGAATCGCGGGGATGGAGCGACTGGACTCAACGCGCGCTCTCCTGGTCGTTAGTCGCGTATTTCGCGCTTTTCGCGACCGGCCTTCACTACTGGGGGCCTCACGGTGGTCCTATGCGCATCATACAGGCGCCCCTGATGGCCTTGGTCCCCGTGGCGGAGGCGATGACCACTGTCTGGTACCTGCTATTGGGCGCTGTTGTGCTTCTTCTGGTGCTGGTCGTTCCTCTCGCGGCAATCCGAGTGATATGCCATGCCGTTTTTCCGCCGCGCCGCTTTTGACGAAGCCGTTACAGGTTTGTGAGCCGGCGCTCGGGACGGAAAACAGGGGCGGACCTCTTTGGGGATTCTGGTGCTTTGGTCGATTGCTGGTATAGGGCGGGAGAGCCAATGAAGGTGATGAACGTTCGTGTGCCCGATGAGTTGCGCAGGGCGGCGGAGCGCGAGGCGTCACTGAACGGCGTATACCGCTCGGAGCTCGTCCGGGCAGCTATCCGCGCGTACCTGGAAAACCTGGAGCGGGAACGCCATCTCGCCGTGTTTTTACAGCAAGTGCGTGCGGTATATGACGACGAGGCGCTGCGGGCTGACTCGCGCGATATTGCCAGTGCCATGAGCGAGGCGGAAGCTGGAGTCTGCGATTGGTGATGGGACTTTTCCATGGTGGGCATCTTGGTGTAGCGAAAAACGGCTGTCCCGGGGCCACGATGAATCCGGACGGGATAGCCCCGAAATCTCCTGATTAAATAAACTCGGCAGGCAGGACAAATGTCGGGTATTGCCCTGGTGGGCGGCACCGGAGGCGACGTGGTGCTACGGTTGAGGGACGTTGCAATGGGGTGACGGCCCGCCACCGCGGGTCCGGGTTACAGGGAGGGTAGCTTGGCGGCTTCGAAGTCCAGCTATTGGCGGTACTGGGGCAAGGCAAAGGCGGACAGGGACCAGCAGCCGGTACCGTGCCATCTCCTTCCGTATCACTGTCTCGATGTTGCTGCCGTCGGGTGGATCTTCCTCGAATTGTGTCCGTCGGTCGCGGCGCGCATGGCGATGTCGCTGGCGCTGGAGCCCGCCTCCTTTCGCCAGCTCTTTGCCTTTTCCCTGGTACTTCACGATATAGGTAAGTTCTCCCGGACCTTCCAGGGTCTGGCGCAACCGGACGAGCAGGGGCTGGTGCCACCGGTCCCCGGCATGAGCTACCACGAGCGCCATGATGCGCTGGGCGCGCTCGCCTGGTCCGAGGATCTGGTGCTTGCCCTCCCAGGGCGCCCGGAGAACGACCCGCTCGATTGGCTGGACCCGGAAGCCGAAGCAGCCCTGGACCTGTGGATGGGCTGCTTTTTCGGGCATCACGGCAAACCCGTGACTCCGGGCCAATCCCTAATGGAGGCACGTTTCACGGCGGAGGACCGTGCCGCACTCAGGAGCTTTGCTGACGACGCGGCACGCCTGTTGCCGCCGGTGTGGCCGCGGGAGCACCTCGCGGACGAGCATTGGCGATCCCGGGTCCTGGCGCCTGCAACCTGGCAGATCGCGGGACTGGCGACGCTCGCTGACTGGCTGGGGTCAAACGCTCACTACTTTCGTTACGTCACGGAGCCGCAGCCGCTGGAGCGGTACTGGCAGACCTGCGCCCTCCCGCGGGCCCGTGAAGCGCTGACCTCCAGCGGGCTTGTCGATCACGCGCGAGCCGTTCCCTTCCCCGGTTTTCAGGAGGAGTTCGGCTTCACGCCGTCGCCGCTTCAGTCCTGGGCGTCCAGCGTCACGCTTGCCGACGGACCTCAGCTTTTCCTGCTTGAGGACATCACCGGTTCGGGCAAGACGGAGGCCGCCCTGACGCTGACTCACCGCCTGCTTGCAGCGGGGCAGGCGGATGGCGTCTATTTCGGGCTGCCGACCATGGCGACGTCCAACGCGATGTACCGTCGGCTGGGGCAGCACTATCGCGGCTTTTTCCGGGACACCGATCATCCGTCCCTCGTACTATCCCATGGGGCACGCCATCTGAACGACACGTTTCAGGCGTCCATCATGCCCGAACCCAACGTTGACCGTCCGTATGGGGCCGGTGAGGACAGTGCCGGCGTGGCGTGCCGGAGCTGGTTTGCGGACACGCGCAAGAAGGCCCTGCTCGCCGAGGTCGGTGTGGGGACGATCGATCAGGCGCTGCTCGGCGTGTTGCCGCGAAGGCACCAGTCCCTGCGGCTGCTGGGGCTTGCGCGCAAGGTGCTCGTTGTCGACGAGGTGCATGCGTACGACACCTACACCAGGACGTTGCTCGCCGGGCTCCTGGAAGGGCACGTGCGTCAGGGTGGCTCCGCCATCCTCCTGTCCGCGACGATGCCCGCCGTGCTGCGCCGCGAGCTGTTACAGGCGTGGCAACGGGGACGGGGTGACACGTCCTCCGTTGAGGCCGTCCGCGACGAATTTCCGCTCGCAACGCACCTGGCTGATCCGGGGCTTGCCGAGGTGCCGGTCGAGACCCGTCGTGGAAGCGGGCGGCGGCTTCCGGTCGAGTTCGTGCACGATGCCGAACGCGCCGTGGAAATCGTGGTTGCGGCTGCCCGATCCGGTCAGTGCGTCTGCTGGATCAGGAACACCGTTGACGATGCGGTGGAGGCCTACCAGGAGCTTCAGGAGCGTCTGGACGACAGCGGCCGGGCGTTGCTGTTCCATGCCCGGTTCACCATGGGGGATCGCCAGCGCATAGAGAGCGAGGCCCTCGACCGTTTCGGCGGCCCCTCCACGGGGGAGGTCCGGCGCGGTTGCGTGCTGGTGGCTACCCAGGTGGTCGAGCAGAGTCTCGATCTGGACTTCGATGTGCTGATCACCGATCTCGCCCCGGTCGATCTGCTCGTACAGCGTGCCGGTCGTCTGCACCGGCATGCCCGCGATGCCGGCGGCAACCGCAGGCGTCCTGAGGAACCGGACGACCGGCCGGCACCGGTGCTGCATATCCTGGCCCCCGAGTGGGCCGACGATCCCCCGTCGGACTGGGTCCGTGCGGCCCTGCGCGGTACCAGCTACGTCTACCCCGACCCCGCCCAGCTGTGGTGTACCGCTCGGGTGTTGCGCGAGGAGGGAGGCCTCAGCCTCCCGGATCGGGCGCGCCCGCTGCTCGAGGCCGTGTACGGCGATGAGCCGTCCGTGCCGGAGTCACTGCTGGATGCCCACTACGAGGAATATGCGGGTCAGCGCACCGCGGCGTCGGGCGCACGTTTCAACGCCCTGAGCCTGGAGAGGGGATACACGTTCACCGGTGACGGTGCCGGCTGGGACGACGATCAGGAAATCGGCACACGGTTGTCGGACGAACGCACCGTTCAGGTGCTGCTGCTCCAGGAGAGCGACGAAGTCCTGATACCCTGGCACGACGGGGAGAGTCATCCGTGGGCGATGAGCATCGTGAACCTGCGCGAGAGCCAGGCGCAGCGCCTGCCGGCGCTGCCCGAACGGCTTGCCGCACAGGGCGACGCCCTGCGTGAGTCATATCCGTCTCTGCGGCATGTTCGTTTCTGGCTACCGCAGGCCCCGGGGACGGACGAACGCTCGCGTTACGACCCGGAGTTGGGAGTAGTGCTATCGCGAAAGGACATTGCGGGAGGAAAGGCATGAATCTGATAGACGATCCGTGGCTGCCGTTCAGGCGACGGGACGGCAGTATCGTTTACGGGCCGCCGGAGGTGATCGGCGACCCTGATGTCATCGATGTCGCCCCGGCGCGGGCGGATTTTCGCGGTGCCGCCTGGCAGTTCCTTATCGGCCTGGTGCAGACCGCGTCGGCCCCGGCGAACCACGGCGAGTGGGGGCGACTCTGGCGCGAGCCGCCGTCGCCGGAGGCATTGCGCCAACGCTTTGAAACATACCGCGCCGCGTTCGGCCTCCTGGGGGACGGCGCCCGGTTCATGCAGGACTTCCAACTTCCCGATAAGGCGAAGATCACGACCGTGGCCTCCCTGCTCATCGAATCGCCCGGCGAGCAGGGGCTCAAACAGAACACGGACCACTTCGTTAAGCGCGGTGTCGGTGAAGTGCTCTGCCCGGCATGTGCGGCGCTCGCTCTGTTCACGCTCCAGATCAACGGTCCGGCGGGCGGCACCGGCTACCGGGTCGGCGTGCGTGGCGGTGGGCCGCTGACCACGCTGATCCTGCCCCGGGAGGACGATGCCTCCCTGTGGCGGAAGCTGCTGCTCAACATCCTCCCGCGGGACACCCTCGGCTACGACGATTTCGAGCCGGACGATTGGCGGGTGTTCCCGTGGCTGGCGTCCACTCGCACGAGTGAGCCGAAGTCGCCGACGCTGGTAACCACCCCGGACGATGTTCACCCGCTGCACGTGTTCTGGGCCATGCCCAATCGCATCCGCCTGGAGACAGCCGGGGAGCACACGGATTGCCGGATCTGTGGCCGTGACACCGAGCGCGGTATTCGCCAGATCCGCATGACCAACTATGGCTACAACTACGCGGGAAGCTGGATCCATCCCTTGACGCCCTACCGGGAGGACCCACGCAAGAGCGATCCCCCGATTTCCCAAAAGGGCCAGCAGGGCGGTCTGGGGTACCGGCACTGGGAATCGCTGACGCTGGAGGACACGGAGCAGGCAGGCAACCTGCCGGCAAGGGTCGTCATGGACTACCAGCGCGGCAAGTACCGAGCGCTCCGCCGCCTTGGCGGTGCGAGCCGACGGGCACGCCTGTGGGTGTTCGGATATGACATGAAGCAGAACAAGCCCCGGGGTTGGTACAGCACGGAGATGCCATTGATCGCCGCGGACACGGCGGACCGGGACCGGCTCCTGGAGTGGGTGCGCCAGCTTGATGCCGCCGCGGACGGCGCCGCGTGGCGAACACGCAGTGCCGTGAAGGCGGCATGGTTCGCGCGGCCGGGGGACGCGCGAGGGGATTTCTCTTTCGTCGAGCAGCGCTTCCGCGAGGCGACCAGTGCGGCGTTCTACGCCTGCCTCGGCAAGCTCGGGGATGCGCTGGATTCGGCCGGCACGGTGATGCCCGCCGCTATCGCCGGACGCTGGCATCGGGCCGTGCGCACCGCCGCCCTCGGCGTTTTCGACGACCTGGCCCTGGCCGGGGATACGGAGGCCCAGGACCTCAAACGGGTCGTTGCCGCGCGTAACCGGTTGAACAGTTGGCTCGGCAATGGCCGGGAGATGAAACACCTCAGGGAAGCGGCCGCTGCACAGGAGGAGCCCGCATGAGTGACTTTGAGTTCCGTCCGCACGTACTGCGAGATCGCGACGGGGAGTCCGGCGTCGCGGACTGCGTGCTGCACTGGTGGGCGCGTCTGCTGGATGAACCTGCCTGGATGCACAGTGACGCGCGTAAGGGCTATTCCCCTGCGGTTCGAGCCGTGCTCCGGCGCGCGGAAAGCCCCGACGACGCGCTGCTTACCGAGGGGTTTCGCAGCCTGTGGTTCGCCCTGCCATCCGGTCGCCGCAAGTCGTGGGACATGCCGGCCTGGGGGTGCGTGGCAGCGGTCCTTGCCGAGGTGCGACGCCATACACCCGGCAGCAGCTTCGCCGCCGCCATGGGCGCGGAGAGCGAACGAGGCAGCGGCAAGCCGCGGGTGAGCGAGCTGCGCTTCCAGCAGCTGCTGCAGAGCAGCGACCTCCACGAACTGATGCGCCGTGCCCGCCGGGCCGTTCACCTGTTGGGCGACGAGGTGCACGTGGTTTCGCTTGCCGACGACCTGCTCCATTGGTACCGGGAGAAGGGCGGTGATTTCGCGTCCCGCCCGGACCGGCGGCTCGCCGTGCGGTGGGCCAACGACTACTTCACCCAGCTGCCGACCGGCCCGCGTGCTGGTGATACCGCTTGAACGATTCGCGATCAGGGAGTGACCCGTAATGACCAACTTCGTCCAGCTTCACCTGTTGACCTCCTATCCGCCGGCCAACCTCAACCGCGACGATCTGGGGCGGCCCAAGACCGCGCGCATGGGTGGTGTCGACCGTCTCCGCGTGTCTTCACAGAGCCTCAAGCGGCACTGGCGTACCTCGGAGGTGTTCGAGGAGGCGCTCGCCGGCCATATCGGGACCCGTACCAAGCGATTGGGCGCCGACGTCGAGCGGCACCTGGTCGATGGCGGGGTCAAGGAGAAGTCCGCGCACGAATGGGCGCGTGCCATCGCCGGCGTCTTCGGCAAGCTCCAGCAGAAGGACAGCGCCGATATCGAGCAGCTCGCGCATATCAGTCCCGAGGAGCGCGATGCGGTCTTCGCCCTCGCGGATACCCTGATCGCGGAGAACCGGGCGCCGGACGACGAGGAGCTGAAGCTCCTCCGGCACAGACCCTCGGCGGCCGATATCGCCCTGTTCGGGCGCATGCTCGCGGCGGATCCGGGCTTCAACGTCGAGGCGGCCTGCCAGGTGGCCCATGCGATAACCGTGCACCGGGTGGCGGTGGAAGACGACTACTTCACCGCCGTCGATGACCTCAACGAGGGCGACGAGGACATGGGCGCCGCCCATATCGGTGAGACGGGGTTCGCCGCCGGCCTGTTCTACAGCTACCTGTGCATCGATCGTGATCAGCTTGTCGCCAACCTGGATGGCGATGAGGCCCTCGCCGACCGTGCGATGGCGGCACTCACCGAGGCGGCGGTGAAGGTCTCGCCCCGCGGCAAGCAGAACAGCTTCGGCTCCCGTGCCTATGCATCCTACGTTCTGGCGGAGCGTGGTCCCCAGCAGCCCCGCTCCCTCTCCGTCGCATTCCTCAAGCCGGTGAAGGGCGAGGGGGATGATGCGGTCGATGCCCTCGAGCGGCAGGTCTCGAACTTCGACGCCGTCTACGGCGAGTGCGCGGACGGGCGTTGCCGTCTCAGCGCACTGACCGGCGAGGGTAGCCTGGACGCCCTCAAGCGTTTCGTTACACAGGGCTAGGGGGCGCGTCCATGGAATACCTCGTCTTCCAGTTATACGGCCCCCTGGCGAGCTGGGGGGAGCCGGCGACGGGCGAAGTCCGGCGGAGTTCGGGCCACCCGGGACGCTCCGCCATAATCGGCCTGCTCGCCGCCGCGCTCGGAATCACCCGCGACGATGAGTCGCAGCTCGCGGCATTGCGGGACGGTGTTATCGTCGCGGTGAAACAGCTCAGCCCCGGCGTGATGATCCAGGACTATCACACCGCCCAGGTTCCCGGTCAGGACCGCAAGGCGTGGCGCATGACCCGCCGGGACGAGCTCAGCGCGCGGAGTGATCGGCTGCACACCATCCTCTCCACACGCGAGTATCGCTGCGACGGTTACTGGCAGGTTGCGGTTCGCACAGCAGCCGGCTGCCCCTGGACCCTGGAGGCGATGGTCAACGCCCTGCGCCGTCCGCGTTTCCCGCTCTATTTGGGGCGCAAGTCCTGTCCGCCTGCGGCGCCGCTCGCGCCCCGCGTGGTGGAGGCCGGCGGTGTCCGCGGGGCGTTTGCCCGCGAATTCGATGCGTTCACGACGCTGGGGCGTGATGACGAGCGGCGCCTTTTGCGCATGAGCGGGGAGGTCGCTTACGCCTGGGAGGGCGACGGGGGCGATCTCGCTCCGCAGGAAACCCGTCACCCCCAGGATCAACCGCTGAACCGGGAGCGGTGGCAGTTCACGTCACGTCCCGAGCATTGGCATACGACCACGGAGGGTGCCTGAATGTATCTCTCCAGAGTCAGGGTTGCGCCGGAAGGGCTTGGGCCGAAGGCGTTGCAGATGCTCGTGCAGGGCGACGCCTACGGCAATCATCAGTTGCTATGGCGCCTGTTTCCGGACGATCACGCAGAGCGGCCGTTCCTCTTCCGCCAGGAGCTGGAGCGCGATTCGCATACTGTGGCGGAACCACGCGGGTTGCCGCTGTTCTACGTCCTGTCCACCGCCGAGCCGAGATCCGTGCCGGGATTGCTCGACTGTGAGAGCCGCGCCTTCGAGCCGCGTCTGCGTACCGGGCAGTGTCTGGCTTTCCGTCTGCGGGCCAATCCCGTCGTTGCCCGGCGTGAGGAGGGCCGCCGCCGTTCACGCCACCATGATGTCCTCATGGACGCGAAGCGGCAGGCCCGCCACGACGGGGTGACGGAACCGCCGGCCATCCAGGCGCACATGGACGAGGCGGCGCGCCGGTGGTTGGGCGACGAGAGTCGTAGTGACCGGGCCGGCTACCGTCTGCCGGCGGTGCCGCAGGTCAGCGGTTATCGACAGCACGCCTACCGCCGTCGCGGCCGCGAGATCCGCTTCAGCAGCGTGGACTACGAGGGCATCATCGAGGTCACGAGCCCCGAGCGCTTCCGGACGACGCTTGCCGAGGGTATCGGCCGCAGCAGGGCGTTCGGCTGCGGCATGTGGATGATCCGTCCGGTGTAGTCATGGCCGACGAGTTCGTCCCACTCAAGCCGATTCCGCTCAAGGAGCGGATGTCCATGGTGTTCGTCGGCCGTGGCCAGCTCGACGTGCGTGACGGTGCGTTCGTAGTGGTGGACGAGGTCAACGGAGAGCGCATGCATATCCCCGTGGGGGCCGTGGTCTGCATCCTGCTCGAGCCGGGAGCCCGTATCTCCCACGCGGCGGTGAAGCTGGCGGCCACCGTCGGCACCCTACTGATCTGGGTCGGCGAGGCCGGCGTTCGCCTCTATTCGGCCGGTCAGCCCGGTGGTGCGCGCTCCGACAAGCTGCTTTACCAGGCGCGCCTGGCGCTGGAGGAGACGTTGCGGCTCCGGGTGGTTCGCCGGATGTACGCCCTGCGCTTCCAGGAAGAGCCGCCCTCGCGGCGCTCGGTGGATCAGCTTCGGGGGATCGAGGGTGCACGCGTGCGCAAAATGTACGCCATGCTGGCCCGCCAGTACGGCATTACCTGGAAGGGCCGGCGCTATGACCCTTCCGACTGGGACCGGTCCGACCCCGTCAACAAGTGCCTGTCCGCGGCGACGTCCTGCCTTTACGGTGTCTGCGAGGCCGCCATCCTGGCCGCCGGCTATGCCCCCGCGATCGGATTCCTGCACACCGGCAAGCCGCAGAGCTTCGTCTACGATATCGCGGATATCGTCAAGTTCGAGACCGTGGTTCCGGTGGCCTTCCGTATCGCCGCGCGCAACCCCTCCCGTCCCGACCGGGAGGTCCGGATCGCCTGTCGCGAGTCCTTTCGCGAGACACGGCTACTGCAGCGGATCATCCCGCTCATCGAGGACGTCCTCTCGGCCGGTGGTGTCGACCCACCGCCGCCCGCGCCGGAAGCCCAGCCGCCTGCGATACCGGAGGCCGAGGCCATCGGCGATGCCGGTCACAGGAGCAAATAGCATGGCGATGCTCACGATCGTTACCGAGAACGTGCCGCCGCGTCTGCGCGGCCGGTTGGCGGTGTGGCTGCTGGAGGTCCGCGCCGGTGTCTACGTGGGCGATGTCTCCCGCCGGGTGCGGGAGATGATCTGGGAGCAGGCCAATGCCCTGGTCGGCGACGGCAATGTCGTCATGGCCTGGGCGAGCCGGCACGAGTCGGGCTTCGAGTTCCAGACATGCGGTCCCAACCGCCGTGTTCCGGTGGACTACGAAGGCCTGCGTTTGGTGCGGTTCGTGCCGGAACCGGAGGAGGGTTTGTAACTCCATGATTTCATGGTGTTCTTTAAAAATCTGGAAAGCGTCGGAAGCCGCCCGAAGGCTGGTGGAATTTCACGTTTCTCATAACGCCCGCTAAATCAGTAGGATACGGGAAGTGTGTTCCCCGCACCCGCGGGGCTGAACCGACT
>NZ_KB894827.1:24105-31265 GCF_000374645.1 Arhodomonas aquaeolei DSM 8974 | reverse complement strand
GAAGCCTGAGCCGAAGCCTGAGCCGAAGCCTGAGCCGAAGCCTGAGCCGAAGCCTGAGCCGAAGCCTGAGCCGAAGCCCGAGCCGAAGCCTGAGCCGAAGCCTGAGCCGAAGCCCGAGCCGAAGCCTGAGCCGAAGCCCGAGCCGAAGCCCGAGCCGAAGCCGGAGCCGAAACCGGAGCCGAAACCGGAGCCGAAACCGGAGCCGAAACCGGAGCCGACGCCGTCATCGGATGCCGGGCCCGCGGGCAAACCGGATGCGGGGACGGACGAGCCTGCCGAGACGGCGGGCTCGCCGGACGGCGACGCAGCTGACGGGTCGGAGGGGGCGGCCGGCAGCTCCGGCGGCAAGGGGGCGGCGTCCCCAGGCAGCGGCGGTGCGCCCGCCGGCGGTAATGCCGGGGACCCCGGTGCCGCCGGCAACAAGGGCTACCTGAGCTCGCTGGTCGCGCTGTTCGAGCGACACAAGCATTATCCCCGACGGGCACGGCTGCGCCGCGAGGAGGGGGTCGTCCGGGTGGCGATGCGCATCGCCGCGGACGGCAGTGTCGAGGGCCTGGAGGTCGTGCGTGGCTCCGGCAGTCGGACGCTGGATCGCGCGGCCCTGCGAATGGTCCGTTCCGCCTCCCCGCTGCCGGCGCCGCCGCCCGGTCTGGTCGGCCGGCAGATCGTTATTCCCGTCGATTACCGTCTCTCCAACCGCTGACGGCGGGTCCCGCTTCCCCCCGGGCGGGGGCGCCGTTCCCTGCCTCCGCCCTGTTCGTGGAATACTGTCGCGATCAAGGGTAGTGTCAGCGCAGAGCACCGTACTCCCGGTCGGGGACGCGAACCCGGGTGCGGGACGATTCAACGGGTCGGGGACTGCCGCTGCGGCGAGACAATTCAGAGCGGGAAATGGACGCAGATCAAGCCAGGCCTTCGGGGGAGCACAGCGCGGGGAGCGGCGACTGTCCGGGAGACGGCTGCCAGGCCGGCCGCCTTCTGCAGCGGATCGTCGACGCCATCCCGGCACCGGTTTTCTTCAAGGACGCCGAGTGCCGCTATATCGGCTGCAACGAGGCCTTCGCCCGCGGCATCCTCGGGCGTGCCCCGGAGGAGGTGGCCGGCAAGGGCGTGTACGACCTTGCGCCACCGCATCTCGCCGCCGTCTACGAGGAGGCGGATCGGGCCCTGCTTGCCAGCGGCGATACCCAGGTTTACGAGACGCGGGTCCGCTTCACCGATGGCAGCGAGCGGGACATCTCCTTCCACAAGGCGGTCTTCCCGGATGACGACGGCGGTCCCGGCGGGATCGTCGGCGTGATGCTCGACATCACCGAGCGCCGCCGCCACGAGCGCCAGCTCGAGGAACGCGAGGCGATGTTCCGCAGCGTTTTCGATGCCTCCGAGGACGCCATCCTCATCCTCGACGACGACACGTTTGTCGACTGCAATCCGGCGACCCTGCACATGCTCCGGCAGCCGGACCGGGATCGTATCCTGGGCGGCCGGCCCTGCGACATCTCCCCGGAGTTCCAGCCCGACGGCCAGCGCTCCTGCGACAAGGCCGCCGAGATGGTGCGCGTCGCCTACGAGCGGCACTTCCACCGCTTCGAGTGGACCCATTTGCGGGCGGACGGCGAACCCTTCCCCTGCGAGGTCACGCTTACCACCATGGCGTTCCGCGGTCGCACCGCGCTGTACGTGGTCTGGAACGACATCACCGAGCGCCGGCAGCGCGAGCGCCGTATCGAGGAGCTCGCCCACTACGACCCCCTGACCGGGCTGCCCAACCGTCGCCTCCTCCATGCCCGCGGCAGCGCCCTGCTCGCGCGGGCGGACGACCGGGGTGAACCGCTGGGCGTGATGTACATGGACCTCAACCGCTTCAAGGACATCAACGACACTCAGGGCCATGAGCACGGCGATGCCCTGCTTCAGCAGGTGGCCGGGCGGCTGCGCGAGGTCCTGCCGGAGAGGTATCTGCTGGCCCGCCTGGGCGGCGACGAGTTCGCGGTCCTGATCCCTGGGGCGGACGAGGCGATCCTCGAGACCGAGGCCCGCCGCGTGCTCGAGTGCTTCGATCGCCCTTTCCGCCACGGCTCGTTGAGCGCCGAGCTGGGGACGAGCATCGGCCTGGTCCACTATCCGGAGCACGGTGCGACCCTGCCGGAGCTGCTCAAGAACGCCGACATCGCCATGTACGAGGCCAAGCTCGGTGGCCTCGGCTACTGTGTTTTCCGGCGTGCCCAGGCGAACCATGTGCAGGAGCGGGTCGCGCTGGAGCGTGCCCTGCGCGAGGCCATCGCCGCGCAGGACATCGAGCTGCACTACCAGCCGCGGGTGGACGTCCGCGACGGCCGGATCACCGGCCTGGAGGCACTGGCCCGCTGGCACCGTCCCGACAGGGGCTGGGTGTCGCCGGCGGAGTTCGTTCCCCTGGCGGAGCAGACCGGGCTCGTCCACGCACTGGACCGGCTGGTCCTGAACACCGCCTGCGTTCAGGCCCGGGACTGGCGCAGCCGGGGACTGAATCTGAGGGTCGGCGTGAACATCTCCGCGCTCACGCTGCAGCAAGACGACTTCGTCGCCACCGTTCTTGCCGCGCTCGCGGCCTGCGGGCTGCCCGGCGATGCCCTGGAGGTGGAGGTTACCGAGAGTGCGGCGATGCGCGATGCCGAGGCCAACACCGTGAAGCTCACCGAGCTCAAGGGCCACGGCGTGCGCGTCGCCATCGATGATTTCGGCACCGGCTACTCATCGCTCAGCTACCTCAAGCGGTTGCCGGTGGACTGCCTCAAGGTGGATCAGTCCTTCGTGCGCGATATCCCCGGTGATCCCATGGATCTGGGACTGGTGGAGACCATCGTCGCCCTCGCGGCGAGCATGGGTCTGACCACGGTGGCCGAGGGCGTGGAGACGCCGGAGCAGCTCGAGGCGGTGCGCCGCCTGGGGTGCGGCGATCTCCAGGGATTTCTCGCCGCGGCACCGGCATCCGCCGACGACCTCGAGGCCGTGCTCCGGCGCGGGTACATCGAGCTGCCCTGATCCGTTTGTCCGGATGCGCCGGCGACGCCGTCACCGGGGTGCCGCGGCCTCACTTGTGCCACGACGTTCCCGGTAGCCGACCGCCTCGGCCACGTGGGTGGCGGTGACCGCGTCGCTGCCGGCGAGGTCCGCGATCGTGCGGGCGACGCGCAGGCAGCGGTGGATCCCCCGGGCGGTGAGCCCGAGGCGTTCGCCGGCCTGGTCGAGCAGGGAGGCCGCGGCGGTGTCGAGCTGGCAGCGGCGCTCCAGAAGCCCAGGGGGCAGGGCCGCGGCCGGGGCGTCGTCGCGCTCGCGCTGGCGGCGCCTCGTGGCCGCGACCCGGGCCCGCACGGTGGCGCTGTCCTCCCCCGGTGCGCTCGCACGCAGCTCCGCCGGCGCCAGCCGCGGCACGCTACAGAACAGGTCGATGCGATCCAGCAGCGGTCCGCTGAGCCGGCCCTGGTAGCGGGCGATCTGGTCGGGGGTGCAGCGGCATTCACCCCCCGGGTCGCCCAGGTGTCCGCAGGGGCACGGGTTCATCGCCGCCACCAGCTGGAAGGCGGCCGGGTAGCGAACCTTGGCGGCGGCCCGGGAGATCTCGACCTGCCCCGTCTCCAGCGGCTCGCGCAGCATCTCCAGGGCCCGGCGGCTGAATTCGGGGAGCTCGTCGAGAAAGAGCACGCCGTTGTGTGCCAGCGAGACCTCGCCCGGCCTGGGGCGGCCACCGCCGCCGGCGAGGGCGACGTGGGAGGCGGAGTGGTGCGGGGCCCGGAACGGGCGCACCCCCCAGCGCGCCGGGTCGAAACCGCCGTCGCTCACCGAGGCCACGGTCGCGCTCTCCAGGCTCTCGCGCTCGGTCATCGGCGGCAGGATGCCGGGCAGGCGCGCGGCGAGCATGCTCTTGCCGGTGCCCGGCGGGCCGCACAGCAGCAGCGAATGGCCGCCGGCAGCGGCGATCTCAAGGCAGCGCCGCGCCTGCTGCTGGCCGCGGACGTCGGCGAGGTCCGCCACCGCCGGGCCCTCGCCGGGGGGCGGCGGTGCCGCGGCCGTGAGCGGGGCCCGCCCGGTGAGGTGGGCGCAGACGTCGAGGAGGTGATCCGCGGCGAGGACGCGGCCCGTGCCCACGAGGGCGGCCTCGGCGGCGCTGTCCCGGGGCAGCACCGCCCGGCGGCCGGCGCGCTGGCAGTGCACCGCGAAGGGCAGGGCACCGGATATGCCCCGCAGGGCGCCGGTCAGCGCCAGTTCGCCGGCGAATTCCAGCCCGTCGAGGGCGTCGCCCGGGATCTGGCCGGAGGCGGCGAGGATGCCGAGGGCGATGGGCAGGTCGAAGCGCCCACCGTCCTTGGGCAGGTCCGCGGGCGCGAGGTTGATGGTCACCCGGCGCGGCGGGAAATCGAAGCCGCTCATCACCAGCGCGCTGCGCACGCGCTCGCGGGATTCCTTCACCGCGGTCTCGGGCAGGCCGACGATGGTGAGCGACGGCAGGCCGCCGGCGAGGTGGACCTCCACCGCCACCGGCGGCGCCTCCACGCCGACGCCGGCGCGGCCGTGTACGACTGCTAGGGACACGCGAACCTCCCTGTTCCCGGTGCGGGGGCCGTCCTGCCCCCGCGGCAGGCGGCGTCAGGCGCCGCCGGATTCCGTCTCGTCGCCGGAAACGGCGGTGTCTGCGCCGGCCGGTCCGCCTTCCAGTTCGGCGACCCGGCGCTCCAGGGCCTCCAGCTTCGCGCGGGTACGCGCAAGCACCTTCGCCTGGGCGTCGAACTCCTCGCGGGTCACCAGCTCCATGCGCGAGAACGCCGACTGCAGGGCAGTGCGGGTGTTCTTCTCGATCTCCTGCTGGAACTCGCGCACGCCACCGGGCAGGTGCTCGCTGACGCGCCTGGCCATCTCGTCGAGCTGTTTCGGGCTGAGCATGACGGGCCTCCTTATGCCGTGATGCCGGATTCTACGCCCGCCGCGGCCTGTGCGCGAATGCACCAATGGGGGCGGGACGACCAAAACGGATCGCACCACTATGGTGCACACGCGTTGCACCGCAACGGGACACGCGATTTCGGTTGCTTAATAAAGTTATGTTTTTAAAGGATTAAATCAAGTTGGCACGGGCTCTGCTTATGGCGGTGTGAGTGTTGCGCAGTGCCGGATTCGCCGGCGCATTCTCAGGAGAACTGCAATGAAGCTGCTCACTGCCATTATCAAGCCGTTCAGGCTGGACGACGTTCGCGAGGCGCTCTCCGACATCGGGGTGCGCGGCATCACTGTCACCGAGGTCAAGGGCTTCGGGCGTCAGAAGGGCCACACCGAGCTCTATCGCGGCGCGGAGTACGTCGTGGACTTCCTCCCCAAGATGAAGATCGAGGTCGCCCTCGATGACGCCCTCGTCGATCAGGCCGTGGAAGCGGTGGCCAAGGCCGCCAATACCGGCAAGATCGGCGACGGCAAGATCTTCGTCTTTCCGCTGGAACAGGCCATCCGTATCCGCACGGGTGAGTCGGGCAAGGACGCGCTCTGACCGGCGGCGTCACACGAATAACCGAATGGAGGCCTGATCGTGGAAAATCAGATCTTTGAGCTTCAGTACGCTATCGATACCTTCTACTTCCTCGTCTGCGGTGCCCTGGTCATGTGGATGGCCGCCGGCTTCGCGATGCTCGAGTCGGGGCTGGTGCGGGCGAAGAACACCGCTGAGATCCTGACCAAGAACATGGCGCTGTACGCCGTCGCCTGCATCATGTACCTGATCTGCGGCTACGCGATCATGTACGGCGGCGATATCTTCCTCTCCGGCATCGCGGGCGGACCCGACTACGTCCAGGAGACGCTCGCCGCCTCCGCCGAGGCCGGGTTCAACGGTGGCTCGGTCTACTCCGCCGCCTCGGACTTCTTCTTCCAGGTGGTGTTCGTCGCCACCGCCATGTCCATCGTCTCCGGTGCGGTGGCCGAGCGCATGAAGCTCTGGGTCTTCCTCGGTTTCGCGGTCGTCATGACCGGCTTCATCTACCCCATGGAGGGTGCCTGGACCTGGGGCGGCAAGGCCGTGTTCGGCATGTACTCGCTGGGTGACCTCGGCTTCTCCGACTTCGCCGGCTCCGGCATCGTGCACATGGCGGGTGCGGCCGCGGCCCTCGCCGGCGTGCTGCTGCTCGGCCCGCGCAAGGGCAAGTACGGGCCCAAAGGCGAGATCCGTGCCATTCCGGGTGCCAACCTGCCGCTCGCGACCCTCGGTACCTTCGTGCTCTGGCTCGGCTGGTTCGGCTTCAACGGCGGTTCCGTGCTCAAGCTCGGTGACATCGCCAACGCCAACTCCGTGGCCATGGTGTTCCTGAACACCAACACCGCCGCCGCCGGCGGTGCGGTCGCCGCGCTGATCACCGCACGTCTTGCCTTCGGCAAGGCCGACCTGACCATGCTGCTCAACGGCGCGCTCGCCGGCCTGGTGGCCATCACCGCCGAGCCGTCCACGCCGTCGCCGCTGGCCGCGACCATCTTCGGCGTGATCGCCGGCGTGATCGTGGTGTTCAGCATCGTCGCCGTCGACAAGCTGAAGATCGACGATCCGGTCGGCGCCATTTCGGTGCACGGCGTGGTCGGCGTCTTCGGCCTGCTGATCGTGCCGATCACCAACGACGGGGCGACCTTCGTCGGCCAGATCGTCGGTGCGCTGACCATCTTCGTGTGGGTGTTCGTCACCAGCCTCATCGTCTGGGCCATCCTCAAGGCGGTGTGCGGCATCCGGGTCTCCGAGGAGGAGGAGACCGAGGGCGTCGACATCGGCGAGTGCGGCCTCGAGGCCTATCCGGAGTTCACCAAGATCTCCTGATCCCGCGGCAGGCAGCGTCTGCCCGTGACCACGCCCCGGGACCGGTCGGTTCCGGGGCGTTTTTTTGGTCTATCGCACCGTGCCGGGACGGATCGCGGGGCTGAGCAGGACGCCGGCGTCGTCCCGTGTCGGTCACTGGCCGGTGCACGTCCGCGATCGCACCGGCCTCCGTGGGGAATTGTCGGCTGCCTTCGAGCAGCCGACCTGCGGCAGGAATCCCGGGCGGTGACAGGCCGCGCGGGTTGGCCGCTCCAGGCAGACCGGTAGGTCGTGCACGGCCGCGTGCCGTGTGCGACATCTTCAATGACCGCGCCGGAATGTCGCACGCCTGCGG
>NZ_KB894827.1:0-23820 GCF_000374645.1 Arhodomonas aquaeolei DSM 8974 | reverse complement strand
GCCGCGTGCCGTGTGCGACATCTTCAATGACCGCGCCGGAATGTCGCACGCCTGCGGCGCACGACCTACGCGGGTTCCCGTGGGTTGGCGGCTCCAGGCAGACCGGTAGGTCGTGCACGGCCGCGGGCCGTGTTCGACATCTTCAATGACCGCGCCGGAATGTCGCACGCCTGCGGCGCACGGCCTACGCGGGTTCCCGGGGGTTGGCGGCTCCTGGCAGACCGGTAGGTCGTGCACGGCCACGGGCCGTGTGCGACATCCTCAATGACCGCGCCGGAATGTCGCACGCCTGCGGCGCGCGACCCACGCGGGTTCCCGTAGGTTGGCGTCTCCTGGCAGCCAACATCCCGTCCTGCGGTGCCGGCAACGTCGACTACCGTGAGCGGCCGACCTCGCAACCCCGATGCGCACGCGTTCTGCCAGCGCCTGCGCCGGCCATGTGCAAGCCCGTCCCGATCTGTTTCGGCGTCATCAAGGACCAGACACCGTGTGCCCCGCAACTCGCGTGATTCGCGGGACGGTATCCACGGTCGTTCCGCTGCGCGAAGGCGACTGACACCGCCGGGTCGGGAACGGCGGTCGCGGGGGCCGCCTTCCGGGCATATGACGCACATGCCCGACGTTTCCCGCGACGTTGTGCCGCATCCCGCGGGATATCCCGCTACGGCCGGCTGCCCGAAGCAACCGGCCGCGTGTTCTCGGCGGTGGGACCATAAACGCGTAGGTCGTGCACCGTAAGGTGTGCGACGTCCCGATGGGTTGCGCGGGGATGTCGCACACGGCCCGCGGCCGTGCACGACCTACGCGGGGCCGTCTCCGTCGTGGGGCGATTGCTCGCAGGCAGCCGGCAATCGCCGGGGCGGGAATGGCGGTTGCGGGGGCGTGGCCCGGGCAGGAAACGCCCGTGCGCGACGTGCCGGCCGGTGCTTGCCGTGCCGTTGGGATGGCCCCTGTCATTCCATTTTGCGAATAATTCCCGTTTACCCTAGAATGCCGGCTCCATCCGGTGGCCGGTGCCAGGCGCATCCGTATCCACCGGGCCGCCCACCCCGAGCGTCCGTGGAGCCCATGGCCGATCGCCCGCTGCGTGTCACCGTCGCGCTGATGCTGCTCGCCGTGATCGTTGTCCTCGCGCCCGGGCGTGGCCGCGCCGCGCCCCCGGCGGTGGCGACGGTGGACTGGACCCTGGCGGAGACGCTCCTCGGCCTCGGTGTCACGCCCCTCGCGGTGGCCCAGGTGGATGCCTACCGGGCGTGGGTGAGTGAGCCGCGTCTGCCGGACTCGGTGGCGGACCTGGGGCTGCGCATGCAGCCGAACATGGAACGCCTCGCCCGGCTGGCGCCGGACCGCATCCTGATATCGCGCATGTTCACCTCGCTGACACCGCGGCTCGAGCGCATCGCGCCGGTGAGCGAGTTTGCGCTCTACACCCCGGACAGCGACACCTGGGAGCAGATGCTCGCGCTGACCCGCCGGCTCGGCACCCTGGTGGACCGTGAGGCGGCGGCGGAGCGGCTGATCCGCCGCACCCGCGAGGTGTTCGCCGACTGTCGCGGGCGGATCGCCGGGCGGGACGTGCGGCCGCTGCTGATGGTGCAGTTCATGGACGCCCGTCACGTGCGGGTGTTCGGGGAGAACGGTCTGTATCAGGTGGTGCTCGACCGGCTGGGGCTGCATAACGCCTGGCCGGGTCCGACCAACTACTGGGGCTTCTCGCTGGTCGGCCTGGAGGCGCTGGCGGGGATCGACGCCCGGATCGTCGTGATCGAGCCGTTCCCGGCCGGGGTGGAGCGGGCGCTGGCGGACAACGGCCTGTGGCAGTCACTGCCCAGCGTGGCCCGCGGCGACGTGGTCCGCCTGCCGCCGGTGTGGAGCTTCGGGGCGCTGCCCTCGGCGCGGCGCTTCGCCCGGTACCTCGTCGACGCCCTGGACCACGGACAACCGGAGGACGCGCACTGATGACGCCGGCACGTGCCTGCGGGCTGTTCGCAGTGGCCCTGGTAGGTCTGGCGTTCGCCGGACTCCACGCCGGTGGCGGTATCGCCGAGGGGGTCTCGGTCCTTGCCGCCGGACCGGGTGCGGACCAGGCGTCCCTCGCGCTGTTCTTCGCCTGGTGGCCGCGTCTGGCCACTGCGCTGCTCGCCGGCGGCGCGCTGGCGCTCGCCGGCGTGCTCATGCAGCAGATCCTGCGAAATCCCATCGCGGCGCCGACCACCCTGGGTGTGGCCAGCGGTGCGAACCTCGCGCTGATGGTGGCGACCCTCATGGCGCCCGGGCTTCTGGGGGCAGGGCGCGAATGGGTGGCGATGATCGGCGGCGGGCTGTCGATGGCACTGGTGTTCGCGCTGGCCTGGCGTCAGGCGCTGGCCCCCGTGGTGGTGGTGCTCGCCGGGCTGGTGGTGAATCTCTATTTCGGTGCCCTAGGCATGGTGCTGCTGCTCTTCCACCAGGAGGCCCTCAAGGGCCTGCTGATCTGGGGCGCGGGCTCGCTGGCGCAGACCGGCTGGGGCGGGGCGGCCTTCCTGGCCCCGCGGCTGCTCCTCGGTGGCGCGCTGGCGTGGCTGCTGCTGCGAGCGCTGACGGTGCTCGCGCTGGACGACGCCAGCGTGCGCAGCCTCGGCATTCCGCTGCGGCGCCTGCGTCTCGCCGGCCTGGCGGTGGCGGTGTTCCTCACCGCCAGCGTGGTCTCGACGGTGGGGATCATCGGTTTCGTCGGCCTGGCCGCACCGAACCTCGCCTACCTCGCCGGGGCGCGCCGGCTGGGCCAGCGCCTGGTCTGGTCGACGCTGCTCGGGGCGTTGCTGCTGGCGACCACGGACCTGCTGCTCCAGCGTTTCGCGGGGGTGCTGCCCACCCTCATCCCCACGGGATCGACCACCGCGGCGCTGGGCGCCCCGCTGCTGCTCTGGCTCATCCCGCGACTGCGCCTCGGCGGTGGCACGGCCGCCGCCGGCGGTCACGGGATCGGCCGCCGGCATCCGGCACCTGCGCGGCTGGCGGTGATGATTGCCGTCGCACTGGCGGCGGGTGTGGTGTTCGCGCTGTGCCTGGGCCGTGCCACCGGGGGCTGGGCGTGGACGGCGCCGTTCGACTGGGGGGTGCTCCAGTGGCGGGCACCACGGGTCATCGCCGCTGCGGCGAGCGGGGTGATGCTCGCTGTCGCCGGCACGCTGATCCAGCGCGTCACCGCCAACCCGATGGCGAGCCCGGAGGTGCTGGGTATCAGCGGTGGCAGTGCCATCGCGCTTATGGCGGCGATCTTCCTGCTGCCCGCCCCCGGCGGGGTGACGTTGGTCGCGGTGGGCACCCTGGGTGCGCTCGCGGTGCTCGCGGCGTTGATCGCGCTCAACCACCGCAGCGGCCTGCGCCCGGACCGGCTGCTGCTCAGCGGCGTCGCGGTCACCGCACTGTTCGACGCCGTGCGCGGCATCGTCCTGGCCGGGGGTGACCCGCGCGCCCAGCGGGTGTTGGCGTGGCTGTCCGGCTCGACCTACTACGTCGACCTCACCGGCGCGGCCACGGTGGCCGCACTGGCCGTGGTGCTCGGGCTGGCGAGCTGGCCGCTGGTGCGCTGGCTGGAGCTGCTGCCCCTGGGGGCGTCGACGGCGCAGGCGCTGGGTGTGGCCGTGCGCCGTGCGCGGCTAGTGTTGCTGTTGCTCGTGGCTGGGCTCACGGCCTGCGCAACACTGGTGGTCGGCCCGCTTAGCTTCGTCGGCCTGCTTGCCCCGCACATGGCGCGGCTGCTGGGCTTCGCCCGGGCCCGTGCCCACCTCGCCGGGGCAGCGCTGTGCGGGGCCACCCTCATGGTCCTGGCGGACTGGGTGGCCCGGCAGCTGCTCTTTCCCCAAGAGGTGCCCGCGGGGCTGGTGGCCTCGCTACTCGGCGGGGCCTACTTCATGTGGGGCCTGCGGCGCCTGTGATCCCCCGCCGGACCGGGCTCGGCCGCCGCGCTGCAGGCGGGCGACAGCGTCCCGGTTGGCCTCCTCGCGCTGGGCGCCGGTGAGCTCCATCAGCCGCCCGTTGCGCATCTCCAGCAACCGGTCCGCGTGCCGGAAGTACTGGTCGTCGTGGCTGATCGCGAACACCGTCTTGCCCATGTCCCGCAGCCGCGGCAGGACCTCGCGGTAGAACACCCGCCGGAACTCCGGGTCCTGGTCCGCGGCCCACTCGTCGAGCAGCAGCACGTCACGGGACTCCGCGATCGCGAGCAGCAGCGCCAGGCGCTTGCGCTGGCCCTGGGACAGCCGGGTGCTGGCGATACGACCGTCCCTGAGGGCGCCGGTGGGCGTCATCCCCAGGTGCTCCGTCCATGCCGCCACGAGCGTGTCGTCCGGGGCCGCGCCGCCGGGGCCAAGGAGTTCGCCGAACGGGTGAAAGTCCGTGAACACACTGGCGAAACGGGTGCGGTAGGCGTGCCGCTCCGCGGCGGTCACGGTGCGTCCGTCGACCTGAAGCTCGCCTTCGTGGGGCTCGACCAGCCCCGCGAGCAGGCGTGCCAGGGTGGACTTGCCGCTGCCGTTGCCCCCGATCAGGAAGACCTGCTCGCCGCGGTGCAGGGTCAGGTCGACCGGTCCCACCGCGAAGCCTTCGCCGTTTGAGGCGGGGTAGCGGTAGGTCGCGCCCTCCAGGGCCAGCTCCTGCCAGTCCGGTTTCGGTGCCGGCGCGGGAAAGCCCGGTTCGTAGTCCGCGAGGGTCAGCCCGGCGAGCTTCTCGAAGGCGACCCCGGCGGCGGTGAGCGTGGGCCATGCACCGACGGCCTGAATGAGCGGTGTGCGCAGGAACAGCAGGGTCAGCGAGAAGGTCGCGGCCGCCGCGGTGTCCGCCCAGCCCAGACCGTTGGCGAGGAAGAAGACCACGCCGATGGCCCCGAGCATCATGATGTTGGTCCAGTTGTTGGCGCTCAGGTGGAAGGTGTCGGCGCGGATGACGTGGTGGCGGTAGTCCCGGGCGGCGGCGTCGTAGTCCCCCTCGAAGAGCCGCCGGGCGCGGTCGCGGTTGAGCGCGAGCTCCTTGCGCCCGTCGATGACGGTCTGGAAGTGGCGATACAGCCGGTCCTCCGATTCACGCACGTTGCGCAGGTGGGCGTATACCCGCGAGACCAGCCATGCGCCCCCGGCCATGGTCACGGCGATCCATACCGACGTCACGGCGAGCAGCGACGGCGACAGCCAGGCGAGGTAGATCGTGCAGACGGTGGTGAGCACGATGCCCTGGACCAGCTCCGGCAGGCGCACGAAGGCGATGGTGATGTTGCGCACGTCGCTGGACAGGCTCGCCAGCAGCCGGGCGCTGCCGAGCGTCTCCAGGCGCTCGATATCGGTGTCGAGGATGCGCTTCACCAGCCGCGCGCGCAGGCGGTAGATGAAGTGGTGGCCGAGGGTGGTGGCCGAGGGTGGTGAGCGCGAACTGGGCGCCGAGGGAGACCGCGAGCAGTGCGAGCAGCAGCCCGAGCAGCCCCGGCAGCGCCGAGACCGGTGTGTCCCCGACGATCAGGCGCTGGTTGATGTAGGCGATCACGCCCACGCCGAGGCCGGCGTTCGCCAGGCTCAGAGCGAGCACGCCGATGAAGGCGCGGGCGTATTCACGGAAGACGAATCGCAGCAGGTCCATGGTGGTTACCGGTGGTGTCGGGGTGACGGACGGTTCGCGACCGCCCGGGTGGCGTCCGCGGCACCGGCTTGCCGGGCCGGCGGAGCAGCCGTTATAAGGGTTGGTCGCCGAAACGACGGAGCACGAGCGTGGCATTGCAGGCCGAGGGGATGCAGGCGGGTCCGGTCACTGTCGACGACCTCCGCGTGGAGCACGGCGAGTGCGTGGCGCTCACCGGGCCATCGGGGGCCGGCAAGACCCGGCTTCTGCGCGCGCTCGCCGACCTCGACCCGTTCGCCGGCCGGCTCGCCCTGGACGGCGTCGCCTGCGAGGCCATGAGCGGACCGGACTGGCGGGCGCGGGTGATGTACGTGCCCGCGGAGAGTGCGTGGTGGGCGGACCGGGTGGACGAGCATTTCCCCCCCGGCACCGCCGGCGACGGTTTCGAGCTGCTCGGTCTGGACCCCGGGGTGATGGCCTGGCCGGTGGCGCGGCTGTCCTCCGGCGAGCGCCAGCGCCTCGCCCTCCTGCGTGCGGCGGTGCGCGGTCCCCTCATGCTGCTCCTCGACGAGCCCACGGCGAACCTCGACCCGGCCAATGCCCGGCGCACCGAGGACTGGCTGGCGGGGTTGCGGGAGCGCGGCTGCGGTCTGCTGTGGGTGAGTCATGACGGCGAGCAGGTGATGCGGGTCGCGTCCCGGGGGTACACGATCGCCGCCGGCGGGCGGCTGACGGAGACGGCATGGACGTAATCGCGCTGTCGGTGACCGATCTCGCGGTGGCGGCGGCGCTGGTGCTCGCCCTCGGCGGCGTCGCCTGGCTTGAGCGCCTGGCGGTGAGCCGCGCGCTGCTGCTCGCGGCCCTGCGCATGGTGATCCAGCTCGCCCTGGTGGGACTGGTGCTGGAGGCCGTGTTCGCCCTGGCGCACTGGTACTGGGTGGTGCTCATCGGCGTCGGGATGCTGCTCATCGCCGCCCGCGAGGTCCACGCCCGGCAGCGCCGTCCCCTCGCCGGCGGCTGGGGCTACGGCATCGGTGCCGGGGCCATGTTCGTGGCGAGCTTCGCCACGGCGGCGCTGGCGCTGCTGGTTCTGGTCCGCCCGGAGCCCTGGTATCGCGCCCAGTACGCTATCCCCCTGCTGGGCATGCTCCTCGGCAACACCATGAACGGCGTCGCCCTGGGACTGGAGCGCCTCACCGAGGGGGCCTGGCGCCAGCGTGCCGCCATCGAGGCCCGGCTGATGCTGGGCGAGCCCTGGCAGGCCGCGATCGCGCCGCTGCGGCGCGAGAGCGTGCGCAGCGGTATGATCCCGGTGATCAACGCCATGGCCGCCGCCGGGGTGGTCAGCCTGCCCGGGATGATGACTGGCCAGATCCTCGCCGGCAGCCCGCCCGGGGAGGCGGTGCGCTATCAGATCCTGATCTTCCTGCTGATCACCGTGGGCACGGGCACCGGGACGCTGCTGGCCAACCGGCTGGTCGCACGGCGGCTGTTCGACGAGCGCGGCCGGCTGCGCCTGGAGCGCCTGAGCGGTGCCGGGTAGGCACCGCCGGCGGCGGGGCGGGCGGTCCCGCCCCGGGATCGCGGCGCCGGGCCACGAATGGCTGTGCGTCCTCACCGCCGGCCTCAGTAGTGCACCGTGTAGGTGAGGCTGTAGGTGCGGCCGCGGCCCTTGAAGTCGAACATCTCCTCCGGGCCGTAGTAGGGCGCGTAGAAGATCTGGGCGCGCTGTCCCCAAACGGTGGTGTACTCCTCGTCCAGCAGGTTGCGGATGCCGAAGGAGAGCTCGCCGACCGGGAGCTGGTGGCTGCCGAGCAGGTCGACGGTCTGGAAGCCCTTGATCTCGTTGCCGGCGTCGTCCTCCAGATCGAAGGTGCGGGTGTACTGGAGCCGCACGCGGGTGCCGCCGCGCTGCCAGCCGGCGAAGGCGGTGGCCTTGGAGAGACTGGCCGAGGTGGCGGCGCGTTTCTGCCACTCGCCGTCGACCTTGCGCTCCGAGCGCACCAGGTGGCCGCTGCCGCCGACGCGCCAGGCCCGGGTCAGGCGGTAGCTGAGCTTGCCCTCGATGCCGTAATCCCGGGTTTCGTCGTCGAGTACCTTCACAGCGAGGCTCTGGCTGTCATAGTCCAGGGCCTCCTCGGACCAGGCGTAGTAGGCGGCGACCTGTGCGGTGGTGCGCTCGCCGAAATGACGCCAGCCGATCTCCACCTGACTGGTCTTGATCCCCTTCAGCGGTGAATCGTCGACGTTGACGCTGTCGTCGAGCACGTAGCGGCCGTCGTCCAGGGTGTACTGGCCCTGGCCGTAGTACTTGGCCGGGTCCGGGATCTCGAAGCCCTGGGAAAAGTTGGTCCAGAGCTGATCGCTCATGGACACGTCGAAGACCGCACCGACGTTGACCAGCGTGGTCTCGTAGTCGTTGCTGCCGCCAGGGATGGCCTCGGCGGAATCCGCCAGCCCGCTGGCTACCGCGACCTGCTGCTCGGCGCCGACGAAGTCGTCGATCTCCACATCCGAGTGCTGCCGACGCACACCCGCGGATAGCCGCCAGCGCTCGCTGACCTGCCATTCGCCCTGCAGGAAGGCGCTCATGGTGTCCACCTGGTAGTTCGGGTAGCGGCCCACCGTGGCGGTCTCGTCGAGCTTCAGGCCGCCGCTGTCGAGCACCCGCTGGTAGTCGAAGAGCATCTGGTTGGCGTCGAAGGTCTCGCGGTCGGCGTCCACGCCCCACTGCAGACGCACCGGCGAGAGGTCCGTGACCACCAGCGCCTTGGCGCCGTGGACGTCGGTGTTCTGCTCGGAGGCGGAGTAGTAGGGGTCCGCGTTGCCATCCTGGTCGAGATCCGAGTACAGGTACGGGAATGGATGGAATGCCGCCTCCTCGCCGCGGGTGAACGCCTGCAGGTAGAGCTCCTGGCCTAGCAGATCCGCATGGTGGTAGGTGGCGTTGAGCATGTGCCGCTCGGTGGCCGGCTCGCGGTCGCTCTCGAAGCCGCCGCGGATGTCGAAGCTGCCCGGGTCGGAGCCGGTGACCGCGGCCAGGTCCTCGCCGAGGTAGAGCCCGCGGTCGCCGTCGTAGCCGGAGTCGTAGAGCTGGCCGGTGAACGCCAGACTCTGGTCGGGGCCGAGATCGATGTCCAGCGAGCCGGTCAGGTCGATGCTGCGGTTGTACTGGAGGTCCGTCTGCGAGATGTCCGGAATGATCTGCTCGCCGCTGCCGTCATAGAACCCGCCGTTGCGCTGGTAGGCGAGGCCGAGCCGGCCGCGTACCCGCTCGCTGCCGCCGCTCACGGACTGCGCGACCCGTGCCTGGTAGTCGTCGCCGTCATTGAAGCCGCTGGTCGCGCCGGTCTGGGTGGCGAACTCGGGGCCGCCACTGTCACCGCGCCTGGTGATGATGTTGATGATCCCGCCGGTGGCGCCACCGCCGTACAGTGCCGTGGCGCCGGACAGGACCTCCACCCGGGCGATGTTGAACGGGTCGATGCTGTCGAACTGGCGGCTGATGCCCCGCGAGGAATTCAGCGAGACGCCGTCGATCATCACCAGCACCGAGCGGCCGCGCATGTTCTGACCGTAGTTGGTGCGGCCCTGGGGCGCGACGTCGAGGCTGGGGATGAGCTTGCCCAGTGCCTCCTTCAGGGAGGCCCCGCCGCGTACCTGCTCCATGAACTGTTCGGGTTCCACCACCCAGACCGTGCCGGGCAGGTCGCTGATCTTCGCCGGGGCGCGGCTGCCGACCACCACGGTCTCGTCCAGCGTAATGGCCTGCTCTTCCTCGGCATGGGCGGCGACGGCCAGGCAGGCCAGCGCACTGGTACCGATGAGCCGTCCGGCGCTTGCGAGCGGGGGGCCATGGGTGTTGGTCGTCATTGCGGTCTCCCTGGGCAGGTGTTGGAAGGCGGAGACTAGCAATAACAATAATGATTTTCATCCGTTTGTACGCAACCGGCCCGGCGTATCCGGGACGTTGCCGGATGCCTGCGTGGATGCCTTTCGATGTGGCACCGGCGACGGCGGTGCCGTGCCCGGTCAGGTTGGCCGGGGCGTCCGCGCTCCGGGTGAGCGGGGTGGAACGCGCTACCCGGCGGAGGCCGTGGGGTGGAACACGCCGGCGCAGAACGGCGGCGGTGCGAGGGCGCCGTGGTGGGTGCCGGCGTCGTAGTACCGGGTGCTGAACGGCCGTGCGGCCACGTCGGCCTCGCGGAAGCCGTACACCGGCGTGCCGCGCCCGGCGAGGGTGGCGCTCCACCAGCCGCCGGGGTAGCTCGGCACCGGGAAGGGCAGGGTCACGCGCTGGTCGAAGCCCGCCTCGGCGAGTGCGCCGTGGAGGTCGCGGATGAGGGTGTCGGCGTGGAACAGCGGCGACTCGCTCTGCTGCATTACCAGCCCGCCGTCGTCGAGGACGCGGTGCACCTCGCGCAGGAAAGGGGCGCCGAACAGGCCCTCGGCGAAGCCCACCGGATCCGTGCTGTCGATGATGACCACGTCGAATGAGTCCGCCGGCGTGTCGCGGACGTAGGCGACACCGTCGGTGAAGCGCAGCTCCGCGCGGGGATCGCCGTTGGCCTCGGTGAGCTCGGGGAAGAAGCGCTCGGAGGCCCGGGTCACGCCCTCGTCGATGTCCACCAGCACCGCGCGCTCCACGCCGGGGTGGCGCAGGACCTCGCGCAGGGTGCCGCAGTCGCCGCCGCCGATGATCAGCACCCGCCGGGGATCGGCGTGGGTGAACAGCGCCGGATGGGCCATCATCTCGTGGTAGAGGAAGTTGTCCCGCGTCGTCAGCATCACGCAGCCGTCCAGGGTGAGGACGTTGCCCCAGTGGCTCGTCTCGAAGACCTGGATGTGCTGATAGCGGGTACGCTCATCGAGGAGCTTGCGGTGCACTCGCAGCGAGAAGGCGACACCCTCGCTCTCGAATGCTTCGGAGAACCATTGATCGTCGAGGCTCATGGGCGGCTCCCGGTGGATGGTCGGCGGGAGTTTACTAGTACCGACACGGAGCAGCCATTCCCCCAGGCTGCGCACGGTGTCCGCGGCCTCTGCCGCGTATCCCGTACCCGCCTGCGCCACAGTATTTACCTAATCAAATACAGTGTTGACACTATATTTGATAGCGAATAGCGTGAGCCCACCCAAGGCAAGCAGCGCGCAGAGGGGGAGAGTCGCCATGAAGGTCTTGGTCACCGCCAAGCGCGTCGTCGACCACAACGTCCGCGTGCGTGTCCGCCCCGATGGTTCCGGGGTCGATACCGCCAGCGTGAAGATGTCCATGAACCCCTTCGACGAGATCGCCGTCGAGGCCGCGGTGCGGCTGCGCGAGGCCGGGCAGGCGGACGAGGTCGTGGTGGTCAGCATCGGCGAAAAAGCCGTCACCGACGTGATCCGCACCGCGCTCGCCCTGGGCGCCGATCGCGGCATCCACGTGGACACGGACGCCGAGCTCCAGCCGCCGGCGGTCAGCCGCGCCCTCGCCGAGCTGGCCGTGCGGGAGACGCCGGACCTTATCCTCATGGGCAAGCAGGCCATCGACGACGACTCCAACCAGACCGCGCAGATGTTGGCCGGCCGGCTCGGCTGGGGCCAGGGCACCTTTGCCTGTGGCATCGAGCCGGCGGATGGCGAGGTCATCGTCGCGCGAGAGGTGGACGGCGGCACGCGCCGGGTCGCGCTCCGGCTGCCCGCGGTGGTGACCGCCGACCTGCGGCTCAATGAGCCCCGCTACGTAAAGCTCCCCGACATCATGAAGGCCAAGCGCAAGCCCCTGGAGGCCATGTCCCTCGCCGACCTGGGTGTGGCCGGGGACGCCGGGCTCACGCTGCTTGGCGTCAGCGAGCCGCCGGGGCGCGAGCCCGGCGTGCGCGTCGCCGACGCTGCCGAGCTGGCTGCACGGCTCCGTGACGAGGCACAGGTGATCTGACCATGAGTATCCTCCTGATCGCAGAGCACGACGGACGCACCCTCGGCGAGGCGAGCCGGCGCGCGGCCTCCGCCGCCCGGCAGCTCGGCGAGGGCTACGACGTCCTGGTCATCGGCGGTCCCGGCTGTGTCGGTGTCGCCGACGCCGCGGCGGGGCTGGACGGTGCTGTCCAGGTCCTCCTCTGTGAGGACGACGCCTATGCTGACGACCTCGCCGAGCCCGTGGCGGAGCGTATCGCCACGCTGGTGCGCGACGGCGGCTACGACGGCGTCGTCGCTGCGGGCACGAGTACCGGCAAGGACGTGATGCCCCGGGTGGCCGGGCTGCTGGACGTGGCGATGGTCTCCGATGCCGTCGCGGTGGAGAACGGGCGTACCTTTATCCGCCCCATCTATGCCGGCAATGCCCTGGCACGGGTGCGTTGCGAAGACGTCGTGCGTGTGGTCACGGTGCGCACCAGCGCCTTCGACTCCGTGGCGGAGGCGGATACCGCAGCTCCCTGCGAGCGCCTGTCCGCCGGGGATCACCCGCCGTTGTCACGTTTCGTCGACGAGTCGCTGAGTGCCGGCGACGGGCCGGATCTCGCTAACGCCAGGGTGGTGATCTCCGGCGGGCGTGGCCTCGGCGGCGCCGAGGCCTTCGACATGCTTCGCGAGCTCGCCGCCGAGCTCGGTGCGGCGGTGGGCGCTTCCCGCGCTGCCGTGGACGCCGGTTATATCGCCAACGACTGCCAAGTGGGACAGACCGGCAAGATCGTAGCCCCGGAGCTTTATCTCGCGGTCGGTATCTCCGGGGCCATCCAGCACCTCGCCGGCATGAAGGACAGTCGGGTGATCGCCGCGATCAACCGTGACGAGGAGGCCCCCATCTTCCAGGTTGCCGACTACGCCCTGGTCGGCGATCTGTTCGAGGCCGTGCCGCAGTTGCTCGACGCCCTGCGTACGCGCCAGTGACCCGCCAGCCCGGACAGCGAGACAATCATGACTGCCTACTTTGCCCCCGTGCGCGAACTGCGCTTCGTCATCGAAGAGCTCATCGGACTGGACCGGGTGGCTGCCCTGCCGGGCCTGGAGGAGGCCACGCCGGACGTCGTCGAGGCCGTGCTTGAGGAGGCGGCGCGTCTCGCCGGCGAGGTCTGGTCACCGCTCAACCGCAGCGGTGACGAAGCGGGTTGCCGGCTTGACGAGACCGGCGTGCACGCCCCGGCGGGATTCCGCGAGGCCTACCAGGCCTTCGTCGAAGGAGGCTGGAACGGCATTGCCGCCGATCCCGACTGGGGTGGGCAGGGCCTGCCGGAGCTGCTCGCCTGCGCCACCCAGGAAGTGTGGAATAGCGCGAACATGGCGCTGGCGCTGTGTCCGCTGCTCACTGCCGGGGCCGTGCTGGCGCTGGAGCGCCACGGCAGTGACAGCCTCAAGCAGCGATTTCTCGCGCCGCTGGTCAGCGGCGAGTGGCCGGGCACGATGAATCTGACCGAGCCCCAGGCCGGTTCGGACCTCTCCGCGATCAACACGCGCGCCGTGCCGGAGGGCGATCACTACCGGATCACCGGACAGAAGCTGTTCATCACCTGGGGCGATCACGACATGACGGAGAACATCGTCCATCTCGTGCTCGCCCGCACCCCGGACGCCGAAGCGGGCAACCGCGGCATCTCCATGTTCCTGGTGCCCCACCGCTTCGTCGACGACGCCGGCCGGCCCGGCGAGCGCAACGACGTGCGCTGCGTGGCGCTGGAGCACAAGCTCGGCATCCATGCCAGCCCCACCTGCCTGCTCAGCTTCGGCGACGACGGCGGGGCGGTGGGCTACCTGGTCGGCGAGCCCGGGCGCGGTCTCCACCAGATGTTCACGATGATGAACGAGGCCCGCCACAAGGTCGGCGTCCAGGCAGTTGGCGTGTGCGAGCGCGCCTATCAACAGGCCAGGGACTATGCCCGGGAGCGGGTGCAGGGGCGTCGCCCCGGCGGCAGCAGGCCGGCCGCCATCATCCACCACCCGGACGTGCGGCGGATGCTCATGACCATGCGTGCCGGCACCGAGGCGATGCGGGCGCTGGGTATGCTTGCCGCTGCGGAAATGGACGTCGCCCGGCGTGCGCCGGACAACGGTGACGCCGCCGCGGCGGAGCGCCGGGTGGCGCTGCTCACGCCCCTGATCAAGGGCACCGCGACGGAACTCGGCCACGAGCTGACCTCGCTGGGTGTGCAGGTGCACGGCGGCATGGGCTACGTCGAGGAGACCGGGGCCGCGCAATACCTGCGTGACGCCCGTATCACCACCATCTACGAGGGGACCACCGGTATCCAGGCCCAGGACTTCACCCTGCGCCGGGTCCTTCGCGACGGTGGCGAGACCCTGTCGGCGGTGCTCGACGAGGCCGAGGCGGATGCGGCGGCGCTGGCGGAGCGTGATGCCCTGGCGGTCGAGGGCAAGGCCCTGCGGGCCGCGCTGGACGGCCTGCGGCGGAGTACCGTGCACCTCCTGGAGCACGGTGGCGAGGCGGCCCTGGCCGGCGCCACCCCCTATCTCATGCAGGCGGGGTTCGTGCTCGGTGGCTGGCAGATGGGCCGGGCGGCGGTGCTGGCTGACCGGGCTCTGGAGGCCGATACCCCCGAGCGCGCCTTCTACGAGGCCAAGCGCGCCACGGCGGTGTTCTACATGCGCCACTTTTTGCCGCGGGCGGATGCGTTCGGTCATGGCGTGACCGATGACAACGGCGCCACGCTGTTTCTGGCCGAAGAGCAGTTCTGAGGAGGGTGAATGGAACGCGAGCGCATGGACTACGACGTGGTGATCGTCGGCGGCGGCCCCTCGGGGCTGGCGGCGTCGATCCGACTGATGCAGCGGGCCAGGGAGGCCGGGCAAGAGCTGTCGGTGTGCGTGCTTGAGAAGGGCAGCGAGATCGGCGCGCACATCCTCTCCGGGGCGGTGCTCGACCCCCGCGCGCTCGAGGAACTGCTGGCGGACTGGCGCGATCGCGGCGCACCGCTGCACACCCCGGTCACCGAGGACCGCTTCGTGCTGCTCGGCGAGCGCTCTGCCCGGCGGCTACCCACGCCGCCGCAGATGGCCAACGAGGGCAACTACATCGTCAGCCTCGGCAACCTCTGCCGCTGGCTCGCCGAGCAGGCCGAGGCGCTGGGCGTGGAGATCTACCCGGGCTTCGCCGCCGCCGAGGTGCTCTACCACGACGACGGCTCGGTCAAGGGCGTGGCCACCGGTGACATGGGGCTGAACCCGGACGGCACGCCGGGGGCGAACCACGAGCCGGGCGTGGAGCTGCATGCCCGCCAGACGCTGTTCGCCGAGGGCTGCCGCGGCTCGCTCACCAAGCGCCTCTTCGAGCGCTTCGACCTGCGTGCCGGGGCCGATCCACAGACCTACGGGCTCGGGATCAAGGAGCTCTGGGAGGTGGACCCGTCACAGCACCAGCCGGGACTGGTCATCCACACCGTGGGCTGGCCGATGGACCCGAAAACCTACGGGGGGAGCTTTCTCTACCACCTCGAGGACAACCAGGTCGCGGTGGGCTTCGTGGTGGGGCTCGACTACGACAACCCCTATCTCTCGCCGTTCGAGGAGATGCAGCGGTTCAAGACCCACCCGGCGATCCGTCCCACCTTCGAGGGCGGGCGACGCATCAGCTACGGCGCACGTGCGATCAGCGAGGGCGGCTACCAGTCCATCCCGCGGCTGACCTTCCCGGGCGGGGCGCTCATCGGTGACACCGCGGGCTTTCTCAACACCCCCCGGATCAAGGGCAGTCACACCGCCATGAAGTCCGGCATGACCGCCGCGGAGGCGGTCTTCGAGGCGCTCACCGGCGAGGCGGCGGAGGCCGGTGCCGAAGTCAGCGCCTATCCCGAGCAGCTGCGCCGGAGCTGGCTGTGGGACGAGCTCTACCGCGCGCGCAACATCCGCCCCGCCTTCCGCTGGGGGCTGTGGCCGGCTATCGCCTACTCCGCCATCGACACGTACCTCTTCCGGGGGAAGGCACCGTGGACGTTCCACCACCACGCCGACCACGAGCAGCTCAGGGCCAAGGACCAGGCGACGCCCATCGACTATCCCCGGCCCGACGGCGTGGTCACCTTCGACCGCCTCTCCTCGGTATTCATCTCCAACACCAATCACGAGGAGAACCAGCCCTGCCATCTCACGCTGCGCGATAAGGACGTGCCCGTGCGCGTGAACCTCGAGCGCTACGCCGGACCGGAGGCACGCTACTGCCCCGCCGGGGTATACGAGTTCGTCGAGGACGACTCGGGCAATCCGCAGTTGCAGATCAACGCGCAGAACTGCGTGCACTGCAAGACCTGCGACATCAAGGACCCCACGCAGAACATCGACTGGGTCGTCCCCGAGGGCGGTGGCGGACCCAACTACCCCAACATGTAGCGATGGCCGGGATTCTCGAAAACACGAACGGTGCATTTCTGGAGGCAATATGCAGGACGTAGTCGTTGTCAGCGGTGTCCGCACCCCCGTCGGCAGTTACGGTGGCGCGCTCAAGGACGTCCCCCTCGGCGATCTCGCCGCCTCGGTGGTGCGCGAAGCGGTGGCCCGTGCCGGCGTCCCGCCGCAGGCGGTGGGGCACACGGTATTCGGCAATGTCATCCACACCGAGCCGCGGGACATGTACCTCGCCCGGGTCGCCTCCGTGAACGGCGGCCTGCCCGTGACCACCCCGGCGCTCACCCTCAACCGCCTGTGCGGCAGCGGCCTGCAGGCCATCCTCACCGCCGCGGACTACGTCCGCAGCGGCGATGCCGAGTGCGCCGTGGCCGGCGGCGGCGATGCCATGAGCCGCGCCCCCTACTGGCTGCCGAGCGGGCGCTGGGGCCAGCGCATGGGCGACGGGCAGATGCTCGACGCCATGGTCGGCGCGCTCACCGACCCGTTCGACGGGTGCCACATGGGTATCACCGCCGAGAACGTCGCCGAGCAATGGGGGATCTCGCGCGAGGACCAGGACGCCCTGGCCGTGGAAAGCCACCACCGCGCGGCCGCCGCCATCGACGCCGGCTACTTCCGCGAGCAGATCCTGCCGGTGGCGATCCGCGGGCGCAAAGGAACGGTCACCGTGGACACCGACGAGGGCCCGCGCCGGGAGGTCGACGCCGAGCGCCTGGCCGCGATGAAGCCCGTGTTCAAGCGCGACGGCGGCACCGTCACCGCCGGCAACGCCTCGACGCTCAACGACGCCGCCGCCGCGGTGGTGCTCGCCTCCCGCGAGGCCGCCGAGCGCCAGGGCCTGAAACCGCGGGCGCGGCTGCTCGCCGGCACCGTCGCCGCCGTGGAGCCCCGGTACATGGGCATCGGCCCGGTCCCCGCCGTGCGCCAGCTGCTCGAGCGCACCGGCGTGGCCGCCGGCGACGTGGACACCTGGGAGATCAACGAGGCCTTCGCCGCCCAGGCCCTGGCGGTGGTGCGCGACCTCGAGCTGGACCCGGCACGGGTGAATCCCAACGGCAGCGGCATCTCCCTCGGCCACCCCATCGGCGCCACCGGGGCCATCCTCACGGTCAAGGCGATCCACGAGCTCGAGCGCATCGGCGGGCGCTATGCCGTGGTCACCCTGTGCATCGGCGGCGGCCAGGGCATCGCCGCACTGTTCGAGCGTTTGTGATTACTGGGTATGCCTTGGCTACTGGAACCTGCGGTGATTGACGAATCACAGTCGTGGCTAGATAACGGGAGGTCATGCGCGAGCCATTTTCGTATAGGAGGAGAGCAGCCCGCTACGCCGCTGCGTACGGGCTGGGTGTCATACGCCAGACCGGGAGCTTGCAATGGAACAGGCCAGCGCGAATATCTTCGACCAGGGGCTACCGGCGTGCGGCGCGAATTACGTGCCGCTCTCGCCGCTGACGTTCATCGAGCGTAATGCCGCCGTCTATCCCGACTACAATGCGGTGGTTTACGGCCCTACCCGTCGCAACTGGGCCCAGACCTACGAGCGCTGCCGCCGGCTCGCCTCTGCGCTGAGCCAGCGGGCCGTCGGCCGCGGCGACACTGTCGCGGTGATGCTGCCCAATATCCCGTCGATGCTCGAGGCGCACTTCGGCGTGCCCTTCACCGGCGGTGTACTCAATGCACTGAACACCCGACTGGACGCCGATTCCATCGCCTACATGCTGCGCCACGGCGAGGCCCGGGTGCTGATTGCCGATACCGAGTACGCCGACGTCGTCGAGCAGGCCCTGGCACAGCTCGACGAGCCGCCGGTGCTGGTGGAGGTCGCCGATCCGGAGGGCCCTGGCGGGCGCCGCCTGGGCGGCACGGACTACGAGGCCTTCCTCGAGGCGGGGGATCCGGCATTCGCCTACCGCCTGCCGGACGACGAGTGGGACGCGATCTCGTTGAATTACACCTCGGGCACCACCGGCAACCCCAAGGGTGTTGTCTACCACCATCGAGGTGCCTACCTGAACGCCATCGGCAATATGTGCGTGTGGGCGATGCCGCACCATCCTGTCTATCTGTGGACCCTGCCGATGTTCCACTGCAACGGCTGGTGCTTCCCGTGGACGGTGACAGCGGCGGCGGGCACCCACGTGTGCCTGCGAAAGGTTGATCCGGCGGAGATCATGGAACTGCTGAGGGAAGAAGGCATCACCCATTTCTGCGGAGCGCCGATTATCCTCAATGCGCTCGTCAATCTGCCTGAAGCGGACCGGCGGCCGCTGAAACGAACCGTCCGGGTTGTGGTGGGAGGTGCTGCACCGCCAGCTGCCACCCTCGCAGAAGCAGAGGCTCTTGGCATCGAGGTGACCCATGGTTACGGCCTGACCGAGGTTTACGGTTTGGCAACCGTGTGCGCGTGGCGCAACGAGTGGGACCAATTGCCGCTGGATGAGCGGGCGCGAATCAAAGCGCGCCAAGGCGTGCGTTCACACGTTCAGGAAGGCTTGCGTGTGGTCGACCAGCAGACGGGGGAACCGGTCCCGCGGGACGGGCAAGCACTTGGTGAGGTCGTGATACGCGGCAACACGGTGATGAAGGGCTATCTCAAGAACGAGGCGGCTACCCGGGAGGCGTTCGCGGACGGTTGGTATCATACCGGCGACCTGGCGGTGTGGCACCCGGACGGCTACATCGACCTGAAGGACCGGCTCAAGGACATCATCATCTCCGGCGGTGAGAACATCTCCACCATCGAGCTCGAGGATGTCCTTTTCCGCCATCCTGCAGTCGCCGAAGCGGCGGTGGTGGCGAAGCCCGACGAGAAGTGGGGCGAGACCCCGTGCGCGTACGTGACCCTCAAGCCGGGGCACGACGACGTCACCGAGGGGGACATCATCGATCACTGCCGCTCTCACCTCGCCCGGTTCAAGGTCCCCAGGCACGTGGTGTTCTCGGAGCTGCCGAAGACCTCCACGGGCAAGATTCAGAAATACGTGCTGCGTCGAATGGGGGAGGAGATTACCGATGACTGATACGCTGCAGCGCATCGCCATCGTGGGGGCGGGTATCATGGGCCGGGGCATCGCCCAGACCGCCCTGGCCGCGGGCCAGGAGGTCGCCCTCTGTGACGTCTCCGAGGCCGCGCTGGACAACGCCCGGGAGGCCATCGACGGCGGCCTGCAGCGCCTCGACGACAAGGGCCGGCTGGAGGCCGGGACGGCGGAGGCCGTCCTGGCGCGGCTCGCGGTCACCACCCGCCTGGCGGACCTGGCCGACGCGCCGGTGATCATCGAGGCGGCACCGGAGTCCCCGGAGCTCAAGGAGGGCATCTTCCGCGAGCTCGACACCGTGGCCCCGGAAGCGATCCTGGCCTCCAACACCTCCTCGCTGTCGCTCACCCGGCTGGCGGATGTGACCGGCCGCCCGGAGCGGGTCGTGGGGATGCACTTCTTCAACCCGGTGCCGGTGATGCCGCTGGTGGAAGTGATCCGCGCCCGGCAGACCGCGGATCATGTGGTCGAGACGGTGGAGGCGCTGGCCCGGGCACTGGGCAAGACCCCGGTGCGCATCGGCGACAGTCCCGGCTTCGCCGTCAACCGCATCCTCATCCCGATGATCAACGAGGCGGCGTTCGTGGTCGAGGAGGGCGTCGCCACCGCGGAGGCGGTGGACGACGCCATGCGGCTGGGCGCCAATCACCCCATCGGCCCACTCGCCCTCGCGGACATGGTCGGCATCGATGTCGTCGTGGCTGTGATGAAGATCCTCCAGGACGGGTTGGACGAGGCCAAGTACCAGCCCTGTCCGCTGCTGCGCCGTCTGATGGATGAGGGGCATCTCGGCCGCAAGACCGGCCGGGGCTTCTGCGAGTATCCCGCCGAGGGCGGCTGACCGCCGCGCTCAGCCGGAGGCGTCGTCCCCGGCCGGGCTGTCCAGCGGCGGGAGGATCTCCAGCCGCTCGGCCATCCTCACCCAATGCGCCAGGTCGCGGGCCTGCATCGCTTTCATGGCACGCAATCGGTAGATCTCGGCGGTCTTGGCGCTGACGCCCAGCGCCTCGCCGATCTGCCGGTTGGTGCACCCGAGCGCGGCCAGGCGCAGGATGTCGCGCTCCTTCGGCCGCAGGGCGTCGAAACGCGCCCGCAGTGCGGCTGCGTAGTCGTGCCGGGCGCGCCGCCGGCGGGTGTGTTCCAGCGCCTGCTGGACGCTGTCGATGAGCTGCTGGTCGTTGAACGGTTTCTCGATGAAGTCGAACGCCCCGTGCTTTAGGGCGTGCACGGCCATGGGCACGTCGCCGTGGCCTGTGACGATGAGCACCGCCGCGTCGACACCGAGCGCGTTGAGCCGTTCCTGGACCTGGATGCCGCTCATTCCGGGCATGCGCACGTCGAGCAGGATGCAGCCGATCTCCGGGCCGAGCTCGGCGAGCAGGGATTCCCCGTCCGGGTAGACGGTGACCGGCAGGTGCACGGAGCTCAGCAGCCAACGCAGGGAATCGCGGAAGTCCGGGTCGTCGTCGACCACGGCCACGGTGAGGGCGCGCTCATCCGTCATTCGTGGCGTCTCCGTTGCAACGGCGATCGCGGCGGCAGAGTGTACCCACGAAGCGGCAGCCACCGTCCGCCGGGGCTGGGGCCAGGCGTAGCTCGCCGCCGAGGGCCTCCATGATCGAGGCGCTGATCGACAGGCCCATTCCCAGGCCTTCGCGCTTGGTAGTGAAGAAGGTCTCGAAGATGCGTCCGTCCAGCCCGGGGCTAATGCCGGGGCCGTGGTCGCGTACGGCGAACGCCACGCTCGTCGTGTCCTCGCCCCAGGCGGCTATTTCCACCAGGCGTCGCTCCGGGACCATCTCCGCGCAGGCTTCCACCGCGTTCATGATCAGGTTCACGATCACCTGCTCCACCTGAACCGGGTCAGCGTCGGCGGCGGGGAGGTCCGCCGCCGTGTCCAGTCGCAGGGTGACGCCCGCGGCCTCGGCACGCCATTCGCAGTGCGCCCGGGCCCGGTCCAGGACGGCGGCGAGGTCCATGGACGTCCGCCGCACGTGGCCCCGGCGCACGGAGGCGCGGATGCGCTTGAGGATCTCGTTCATGCGCTGGACCTGGCTCTGAAGCTTCTGTAGCGGTGCCGCCAGTTCGCCGCACGGGCGGTCGGGTGCGGCGCGGATGACATTTAGCATGCCGCTGGCATAGTTAGACGTCGTCGCCAGCGGCTGATTGAGTTCGTGGGCGACCTGCGAGGCCAACTCCCCGGTCGCCGCTAGGCGATTGGCGTGGGCGATCTCCTGTTGGTGTTTCTGTGCCTGCGCCTCCGCGTTCTTGCGCTCGCGGATGTCCCGGTTGAGCAGTGTCATCCTTCCGGCGGGGCCGTCCGGGTCGTCGTCGGTCAGGGCCACGGTGAGCACCGGCACTGCCTCCCCGCCGGGGCCCTGCATCTCCAGCTCGCCTTGCCAGCTGCCCTGGGCGCCGAGCGCCGGGCGCACCTCCTCGCGCAGGCGCCGCAGCGAGCCCGGTCGGTAGAGCCCTTCCAGCGGTGCGCCCGCGTCCGTGGCAGCCGTGCCGAAGCGTCCGCGCGCCGCGCGGTTGGCCGAGCCGAGGCGCTCGCCGAGCTCCACGAAGAGCACATAGTCCGTGGTGGACTCCACCGCTCGGGCGAGCCGTTCCCGCTCCCGCTCGGTGGCTACACGCCGGGAGACGTCCCGGGAGACGCAGAGGATGTCGATGAGCTCGCCGGTGCCGCCGTCGCGGTGGGTGACGCTGGTGGTCTCGAACCAGACATAATGTCCGGCCTTGTGGCGGATGCGGTAGAGGTGCAGATAGAAACCGTGGTCATGGAATATCCGTGGATCCTTGTCGAACACGGCGCGACGGTCGTCCGGGTGGAACAGGTCGTAGGCGGAGATGCCGATCACCTCCTCCGGCGTATAGCCGAGGAGCTTGCGGATGGCCGGCGATGCGAACAGGAAGCGCCCGTCTCTTCCGTGGCGAGAGATAACATCGGTGGAGTGATCCACCAACAGCCGGTAGCGGATGTGGTCGTCGTCGCCGGGGGCGCCGTCGCCCGGCGCCACTTCGTCGCCGTACCACAAGGTGTGGCCGTCGCGCTCCAGGGGTTGGCAGGACCAGGTCAGGGTCAGGCCTTCCACGGGGTGGGCGGCGTCGCGCACGCAGCCGCCGGTGGCGAGGGCCTCGCGGTGAAGTGAGGTGCGCGTGGGGGGCAATAGCCCGCTGGCGTCCAGGCCTGTGCGCGCAATCAGCCGTTGCGCGGTCCGATTGACGAAGCACGGTGTGCCGTTGGCATCCAGTTCCACCACCGGCACTGGCGCATCGTTGAGTACGGATTGGGCCGCTGTCCTCGCGCCAGGCGGTCTATGGCCGGTCGGGGGCGGCGCAGAAACGCGTGTACCTGTCATTGCGCGAGAAGGTCATGCTGCGGTCGCGTTGGCGTTCGATCGTCAATGATACCATCCGCGCCACCTCGCACTTCTCCAATTTCCTGGCCGTGCCGCATCAGCGTCTGTCTCGGCCGCACTTGCGGGGTACCCGCGCTGTCGCCCCGATGTCTCGTACCACGAGATCCGGCATTTCTTCGCCCCGCAGGAGCACGGCGTCGACGAAGCGCCGCACGGCGGCACGGTCGGGGAGTTGGAACCACCGCCCACGGGGATACTGGGCGACGATGGGGCCGCGGTTGCAGGGGATTAGGCAGCTCGTCTCGGAGACGATACACCGTTGCCACAGCTCGGCCGCCCGCAACGCGTCGGTGAACTCCGCGCGCAGCGAGGGCGCGTCGCGAAAATGGCAGCGCGGTCCGGTGCATACCAGCAGGTGATGCTCGAAGGCGGGCACGTGATCTCACCCGGGCTTGCCGAGCGACGGTGGAACCGTCTTTACGGACTTGGCCGTGTGTGCGGAATCTACGGCCTGGCGCCGCACTGTCGCCAGCGTCGCCTCCTCAGCACACTGGTCCTCGCCGAGGGTGACCGTGACGTTCGACGGGGCCCGTGTCTGTCGCCAGTGTGCCAGCGCCCCGGGTAGCCAGGCGGCGATGCTATCGGAGAATGGCAGTCCGACGGGCTGGACGTGCAGGTGACGCGCCCCCGCTGCGGCCATGGTGTCCAGGGCCGCGGGCAGGAATGATTTTCATCTGTTTGTACGCAACCGACCCGGCGTATCCGGGACGTTGCCGGATGCCTGCGTGGATGCCTTTCGATGCGGCACCGGCGACGGCGGTGCCGTGCCTGGCCAGGTTGGCCGGGGCGTCCCCTCCGGCCGAGCGGAGCGGAATGCGCTACCCGGCGGAGGCCGGGGGGTGGAACACGCCGGCGCAGAACGGCGGCGGTGCCAGGGCGCCGTGGTGGGTGCCGGCGTCGTAGTACCGGGTACTGAACGGCCGTGCGGCCACGTCGGCCTCGCGGAAGCGCTCCACCGGCGTGCCGCGCCCGGCGAGGGTGGCGCTCCACCAGCCGCCGGGGTAGCTCGGCACCGGGAAGGGCAGGGTCACGCGCTGGTCGAAGCCGGCCTCGGCGAGCGCCCCGTGGAGGTCGCGGATGAGGGTGTCGGCATGGAACAGCGGCGACTCGCTCTGCTGCATCACCAGCCCGCCGTCGTCGAGGACGCGGTGCACCTCGCGCAGGAAAGGGGCGCCGAACAGGCCCTCGGCGAAGCCCACCGGGTCCGTGCTGTCGATGATGACCACATCGAATGAGCCGGCCGGTGCCTCGTGTACGTAGGCGACACCGTCGGTGAAATTCAGCTCCGCGCGGGGGTCGCCGTTGGCCTCGGTGAGTTCGGGGAAGAAGCGCTCCGAGGCCCGGGTCACGCCCTCGTCGATGTCCACCAGCACCGCGCGCTCCACGCCGGGGTGGCGCAGGACCTCGCGCAGGGTGCCGCAGTCGCCGCC
>NZ_KB894826.1 GCF_000374645.1 Arhodomonas aquaeolei DSM 8974 | reverse complement strand
ATCGGGCCGTCCGCCGCCGAGACCACCAGGATCGCGCCGTCCATCTGCGCCGCACCGGTGATCATGTTCTTCACATAGTCCGCGTGCCCCGGGCAGTCAACGTGCGCGTAGTGACGCGACTCCGTCTCGTACTCAACGTGCGCGGTCGCGATCGTGATACCACGGTCGCGCTCCTCCGGCGCGTTATCGATCTGGTCGAACGCGCGCGCCGCACCCCCGTACTTCTCCGCCATCACCTTCGTCATCGCCGCCGTCAGCGTCGTCTTGCCATGGTCAACGTGACCAATCGTTCCCACGTTCACGTGCGGCTTCGTGCGCTCAAACTTCTCCTTGGACACGGCGTTTTCTCCCGTTGGCTCGCGAGCTGTTGAACAGGCGTCGGACTTACTAAAGGGGGCTCTCTACGGACTACGGAAAGATCGGTAGATGGAGCCCATGGGCGGATTTGAACCGCCGACCTCACCCTTACCAAGGGTGTGCTCTACCCCTGAGCTACATGGGCATGACAACCGAATCGTCCTGTCGCGGGACCGAACACTGGAGCGGGTGATGGGAATCGAACCCACATCATCAGCTTGGAAGGCTGAGGTTCTACCATTGAACTACACCCGCCTGGAACCCGCTGCATCCCGCGCCAGATTGTCTGGTGGAGGGAGGAGGATTCGAACCTCCGAAGGCTGAGCCAGCAGATTTACAGTCTGCCCCCGTTGACCGCTTGGGTATCCCTCCAGATCGTCACTCCCTGTCGCGTGGGCCGCCTGGGCGGAATCATCGCGACAGGTCGCGAAATTCTACATACTGGGCGGATAGCGTCAACCCCCGGTCGAGTAACCGGGCGAAGAGGATCGCGATATGTCGTACCGCCTCCTGCGCATCGTGGCCCTCGCGGCGGTCACCGCCATGACCCAGGCCTGCCAGAGTGCAACCGAGCACGACCTCAGCCGCCTGGACCTCCCCGAGGGCTTCACCGCCCGCGTCTACAGTGCCGATGTACCCGGGGCCCGCAGCCTCGCGCTGGGCTCGGAGGGCACGGTCTTCGTCGGCTCCCGCGCCGCGGGCAATGTCTATGCCCTGCGCGACACGGACGGCGACGGCCGCGCCGACCGCCGTTACCTCCTCGTCGAGGGCTCGCCCGACTCCCCCAACGGGGTGGCGTTTCTCGACGGCGACCTCTACGTGGCCTTCACGGACCGCATCGCCCGCCTGCCGGCCATCGAGTCGCGGCTCGAAGACCCGCCCGCCCCGCGGACCGTGGCCCGGCTCCCCCGCTACGACCACCACGGCTGGCGCTACCTTGCGGCCGGACCCGACGGCGCGCTCTACGTGGGCATGGGCGCGCCCTGCAACGTCTGCGAGCGCTATGGCGAGATCTGGCGGGTGGACCCGGGCAACGGCGAACACAAAGTGGTCGCGCGGGGCGTGCGCAACACGGTGGGTTTCGACTGGTCACCTCAGACCGGCACCCTCTGGTTCACCGACAACGGCCGGGACCTGCTCGGCGACAACCGCCCCCCGGACGAGCTCAACCGCCTCAGCGGCGACGGGGACCACTTCGGCTTCCCGTACTGTCACGGTGGCGACATCCCCGACCCGGAGTACGGCTCACGGGACGCCTGTGACCGCTACGTCCCGCCAGTGCAGCGCCTGAGCCCCCATGTCGCCGCGCTCGGCATGCGCTTCTACGACGGCACCGCCTTCCCCGCCGACTACCGCGGCGACATCCTGATCGCCGAGCACGGCTCCTGGAACCGCAGCGAGCGCATCGGCTACCGCATCACGCGGGTCGACCCCGAGGCGGCCCTCGCCGGGGCGGATAACGCCTATCGCCCGTTCGTCACCGGCTGGCTGATGGACAGCGGCGAGATCTGGGGCCGACCGGTGGACGTCCAGGTCCTGCCGAGCGGTGCCCTGCTGGTCTCCGACGATTACCACGGCGCGGTCTATCATATCGACTATCGGCCCCCGGGCTAACGCCGCATGGCGGCGCACCCACCGGCCGCGAGACGGCACTGGGAGGCGCCACCGCCATGGCCATCAACCTTGACGTAAACGGCGTCGCCCGGCGCTACGATGGACCGACAGAGCGGCCGCTACTGTGGTATCTGCGCGAGGACCTGGGCCTCACCGGGGCCAAGTTCGGCTGCGGCATCGCGCTCTGCGGTGCGTGCCTGGTACTGCTCGGTGACACCGCGGCGCCCGCCTGCCGCACCCCGATGGGCAGCCTGGACGGCGCGGCCGTCACCACCATCGAGGGACTCGCCGCAGGGGACGACCCGGTCATCGCCGCCTGGCGCGACGCCCAGGTCCCCCAGTGCGGCTACTGCCAGCCCGGCCAGGTGATCGCCGCCACCGCCCTGCTGCGGACCACGCCGCGGCCCACTCCCGCGCAGACCGAGGCGGCCATGGACCGGGTGCTGTGCCGCTGCGGCACCTACCAGCGGGCGCGGCAAGCCCTCGCCGCGCTCACCGGCGGACACGACAATGGCTGAGCGGACGTTCAGCCCCATGCGGCGGCGCCTGGTCATCGGCGCCCTTGCCGCCGGCGCCGGCCTTTACGTCGCCACTCGCCTCGCGGGCTCGCGGGACACGAGCCCGCCGGCCGGCACCGCGGATGATGCCGGCTACGCCGATGCCTGGGTGGAGGTCCGTACCGACGGGCGCATCGTCCTGCGCCTTACGGAGGCCGAGATGGGCCAGGGCGTGACCACATCACTGCCCGTCCTCGTCGCCGAGGAGCTCGCCGTCGCCCCGGACACCGTCGAGCTCGCACCGGCCCCCCTCACCCCGGTCTACGGCGAGCAGACGACCGGTGGCAGCACCAGCATCCGGGAGGCGTGGCCCGTGCTGCGCCGAAGCGCGGCCACGGCACGGGTGCAGCTGATCGCCGCCGCCGCGGCCCGCTGGGGCGTCGACGGCACGGCCTGCCGGGCCGCGGACGGCCGCGTTCATCATGACCCCAGCGGCCGCAGCCTGGCCTACGGCGCCCTTGCCGTCGACGCCGCCGGACTCCAGCCGCCCGGGAATGTCCCGCTCACCGAACCGGCCCGATGGCGCTGGATCGGCCGGTCCCCGCCCCGGCGGGACGTCCCGGAGAAGCTCACCGGGGCAGCGGTGTTCGGAATCGACGTCGAGCGCCCGGGCGCGCTGGTCGCCACTGTCGCCCACCCGCCGGGCCCCGGCCGGGAACCTGCCCGGATGGACACCGCCGCCGCCCGCGCCGTCGCGGGGGTTCAAGATGTCGTCGGCCTGCCCGGTGGCACCGTGGCCGTAGTCGCCGACGGCTACTGGGCCGCCCGACGCGGCCTCGACGCCCTGGCCCCGGAATGGCCATCGGCCGGGCTGCCGGACGACGCGGCGATCGCCGCGATCCTGGAGGAGGCACTGGACGGGGACATGCCCACGGCCTGGCGGCGCGGCGACGCCGACCGCGGCAACGCCGCCGGTGCCCCCCTCGTAAGCGCACGTTACCGGCTCCCGATACAGGCGCATGCCTGCCTTGAGCCACCCAACGCCACCGCCTCCGTGGGCGACGGCGAGACCGATGTCTGGGCGGGCACCCAGTCCCGCAGCCGTGCGCGCGACGCCGCCATCGCCGCGGCGCGGGGCGGGGGGCCCGGCGCCCTTCTCGCCCGGGTCGCGGGCCGCCTGGGTCTCGTCACCGGGAACGATGTCACCGTGCACGGCACACTGATCGGCGGTGGCTTCGGGCGCCGGCTGGAACAGGATTATGTCTCCGAGGCCGTGGCCCTGAGCCGCACCGTTGGGGCACCTGTCAAGGTCATCTGGTCCCGCGAGGAGGACCTACGGCACGATGTCTACCGGCCTCCGAGCCATCACCGCCTGGAGGCCCGTCTCGGCGCGGACGGTCTGCCGCGATCATGGCGCCACCGGATCGCCGCGCCCTCGGTCGTGGAGTCGCTCTGGCCGGGAAGCGTCACCGACGGCCTCGATCCCCTCGCGGTCGAGGGGGCCGTCGCCTTGCCCTATGCCGTCCCGCGGGCGGAGGTGGGCTACGCCATGCGCGATGTGGGCGTGCCCGTCGGCATGTGGCGCTCCGTCGGCCACTCCTACAACGCCTTCGCAGTGGAATGCTTTATCGACGAGCTCGCCGCGCAGGCCGGCGTCGACCCGGTGGACTACCGCCTGCGACTGCTCGGCGACGCCCCGCGGCTGGCCGCAGTGGTCGAGCTCGCCGCGGCCCGGGCCGGCTGGGGCAGCCCCCGGCCCGGGCGCGCGCTGGGGATCGCAGCGCACGCCTGTTTCGGCAGTTACGTGGCCCAGGTCGCGGAGGTCTCGCTGGACAACGACGGCTCGGCACGGGTTCACCGGGTCGTCTGTGCGGTCGACTGCGGCATCGCCGTGCACCCGGACACCGTCGCCGCACAGATGGAGGGCGCGATCGCCTTCGCGCTTTCCGCGACCCTGTACAGCCGCATTACCCGCAGCACCGACGGCACGGTGCAGAGCAACTTCCACGACTTCCCGCTCTTGCGCTTCTCACAGATGCCCCGGGTAGACACCCACATCGTGCACTCCCGCGAGGCCCCCGGCGGCGTCGGAGAGCCCGGCGTACCTCCGCTGGCGCCGGCGGTGGCCAACGCGGTATCCGCCCTCACGGGCCGCCGGGTGCGGGAGCTGCCCATCCGGCTGGATGGCGACGTGTAACCGTCAGCCAGCGGCGAGCGAGCGGCACATGCGGGTGACGTCCGCGTCGGTCACCCCGGAGTGGGTCGGCAGGGTCAGCAGGCGGTCCGCGAACGCCGCGGCCGCGGGCGTGGCCGTCGCCGCCACGGGCGCCGGAACACCGGGAATCGCCCCCAGCGGCGCACCATAGAGGGCGGTTGCCCCCAGCCCCTGGGCGTTGAGCCGCGCGAGCAGGCGATCGCGGTGACCGCGATCCGCGGCCAGGAGTGGATAGCGCAGCAGCCGCGTGGCCGCGGCAGTGCCGGGACAGGCCCTGGGGAGGTCCGTGATCCCGGGCAGGCACTCTGCCCGGAGCGCTTCGGCGAGCCGCCGCTGCGCCCGAGTAGGCACGGCGCGGAAACGCGCCACCGCGGCGGGCAGACGGCTCCGACGCACCGGGTCCATACCGGTGATCCCGGTGAGGGGCTCATAGGCCGTCGCCCCGAGGTGCAGCCACGGCAGGGCGCTCGGCAGCCAGTAGGCCCGACGCCGGCGCATCACGTTGTAGACCCCCGCTGCCAGCGCATAGCGCAGCGCCGCCGCCATCCCGCCGGGCGGCTGGGACGGGCGCGCCAAGGCGGCAGCGAGCGCGGAGGTGCGCGCCAGCACCGCGCCCCCGCCGAGCAGGCTGAGCGGTTTGCCTCGGCCGAAGCTCAGGATCACGTAATCACCGTGCTCCCGGTCGTCGCCCACCACCGGGAAGGCCTGGGCCCGGTCCTCGATCAGACACAGCCCGCGGGCACGGGCAAAGGCCGAGAGCGCGGCGATGCGCTCACCCAACCCGAGCAGATCGACGGCGACGACGGCCACGCACCGCGGCGCCTGAACGGCCACCAGGGCGTCCAGGTCCAGCCAGGGCCGATCCGGAGCGATGTCCACCAGCACCGGCTCCAGGCCAGCGTACACCGCCGCGGCGACCAGGTCCGGACAGCCGTAGGCCGGCAGCAGGACCTGCGGATCGCGCTCGGCACGGACCGCCGCGGCGGCTGCCAGGGCGACCGCGAGGGCCATGGTCCCCGAGCCGTACAGCCGCATGCCGTAGCCCGGCAGGATCACCGGCGCCCCACGCGCCGCGCCCCGCCATGGGACGGGGTCGCCCGCGGGGGGCAGGCGGCCGTGGATCAGCGCGTCGAGGGCTGCCATACCGTCATCCGCCGACCCGCCGCGTAGGCGAGACTCGCATGGGCGATGGCCAGGTTCGCCTGGCAGAAGAAGTACGGCACCCGCACCCAGAACCAACGCCGCCGCGCCCCGGGCGAAACCGCCCCCAGCAGGACGCAGCCGTAGAACAGGGCCTGCAGCGCCATGGTTAGGGCGTACAACGGTGTGATCGCCGGAAGTGCCACCAGTGCCACGTTGGCGGCCAGCGCCACCAGCAGGCACCACGGCACCCCCCACCGCATTGGCTTGTGACTCCACACCTGCAGGGCGAAGCCGGCGTTCCGACGCGGGTCCAGCACCTCCGGATGTCGCATCAACCCCGTAATCCCGCGCAGCACCGTGCGGTACTTGCGCTGGTACTCCCGGCGGTCGTCGCTGATCGCCCGGTAACGCCCGATCACCGCCGCGTCGGAGACCGCTCGCAGCCCGAGCCGGGCGCAGTTGAGCGCCGTGTTGAAGTCGCTGGGCGCATCGCTGTCCCAGTCCCGGCACACCACCGCCCGGGCGGCGAAAAACGAGCCGCTGAGCCCGACCAGCCCCGCCCGGGAGGCTTCAAGACGCCGCAGCGCCATCTCGTAGCGGACATACAGCCCCTCACCCACCGGTGCGCCCTCGGCGGTGACGAAACGGTCCTCGCTGGAGACCGCGCCCACCGAGGCATCCGCGAACAGGGCGGCCAGCCGCCGCAGGCTGCCGCCGTCGATCTCGGTGGCGACGTCAGAGAACACCAGCACCTCACCGCGGGCCCGCTGCACGGCCAGCCACTGGGCGTGTTCCTTGCCCCGGCGCTCGGGCGCGCGTACCAGCACCACGCCGCGGTCGGCATAGGCGCGGGCGATCTCGTCGGTATCGTCGTCCGAGGCATCGGAGGCCACGATCACCTCCCGGCGTCCCGCCGGGTAGTCCAGCGCCAGGGTGTTGTCCAGCTTGGTGCGCAGTAGCGCGCCGGCATTGTAGGCGGTGATGATGATCGACAGCGTCGGCACCGAGGCCGGCTCCATGCCTTCCGCCGCCGATGGTGGCCGCCAGCGCACCGGCAGCGCGAGTAGCACGAGTGGATACAGGAAGTAGCTGTACACCGCTCCCACCGCCGCGACCCAGAACACCCACTCCATCGCATCCCCCCGGGCGATAGCGCCCTCAGAGCCAGCCCGACACGCGGGCAATGAAACCGCCCCGCGCGGCGGCGATATCCTCGTGCACCCCCACCCGCCGGAGACGGTACGGATCGGCGTCCGCCGCGTTCCAGCCGTTGGCCGTCGTGCAGGCCCCCGCATAGGCGTCCCGCACGCGGGCCACCGCGGCGGGGGTGGCGTCGCCATTCGGATAGCAGAACAGCGGCGCCGCCACCCCCGCTGCGGCCTCGATCACCCGGCGCGCGCCGGCGACCTCCTCGTCCAGCACCGCCGGCGACACGTCCGGGCGCAGCCGCGTGTGGGTGCGCGTGTGGGCCCCGAGCTGCACCAGCCCATCGCTGGTCATCTCCCGCACCTGTGCCCAGTCGAGGAGTGCCGGTTCAACCGGGCCGAGGCCCACCTCCGCCTCCATCGCCGTGACCCGTTCGCGCAGCTCGGCGTCCGACAGCGCCTTGGCCGCCTCGATCACACCGTCCAGTGCGTCGGCGTCCGGCACCGCCCGGTAGGCCGTCACGGCGCCACCGAGCCGAGCCAGCCAGCCAAAGGCCGCGCCATCCCATACCCGAACCGGTGCCGTCACCGCCCGGCGCAGCACGGCGGCCAGGCGCTCCGGCCAGAAGCCCTCGGTGGTGCCGATGAGGTCAGAGACCAGGAACACCGTCGCGGGCCAGCCCATCTCTCGCAGCACCGGGTAGGCGTACTCGTAGTTGTCCCGCCAGCCATCATCGAAGGTGATAGCGCACGCTCTTCGGGGCACGACCGCACCACGGGCACGGGCCGCGAGCCAGTCGGCGAGGTGCACGGGTGTGAAGTGCCGCCCCAGCACCGCCAGGTGCATGCGCAGGGTCTGTGGCGAGACCAGCATCCCCGGCTGCTCGTCCGCCCAGCGCGGATCGTCCCGGGGCAGGACACGGTGGTAGGTGAGCACCAGTAGCGACGGCGCCCGGCGGCGCCAGCCGATCGTCCCGGCCGCCCGGGCAGCAGCGCACACCCCGGCCCGCGCCGCCTGCCTGGCCCTGCGCAGCGACGCGCTCATCCGGCGACCCCCCGCAGGCGCGCGGGACGGCGGATCAGCGAGCGCACTAGGCCGCGCTGCTCCGCGGGCAGCAGCGGCGAGAACAGCACCGCCACCAGGAACACGCCCACTAGGGCCACCCGCAGCAGCAGCGACCAGACCAGATCCGTCGGCCCCGCCTCGGCGATCGCGTAGAGCAGCACCGCCAGTGCCAGCGCCGAGAGCACCCGGGCCCATGGCAGGCCCATGTCGTATTCCCGGCGGGCCTGGGTGTGCACCCATGTAAGCTCCACCGCCAGGGCAACCAGCGTGGCGAGCGCGGCACCGAGGGCACCCAGCGGCGGGATCAGCACCAGGTAGCCCACGCTGATCACCACCGCCGTGATCCCCGAGGCTATGGCGAGCTTGCGCGTCTTCTCCGCGAGCAACAGCCCGAAGTTGGAGAACAGCGTCCAGACGTAGAGGACGTAGGCGAGAACCAGGATCGGGGCGATGTCGGCGGCGGGCCAGAACGGCGGCGCGGCCATGACGTGAATGACATCGCCGACGAACATCGCAATCCCCAGGCCCATGAGGATGGTGAACAGCGCAAAGTACTGGAACGTCATCTGGTAGACCTCGCGGGCATCGCTGCGCTCGTGGATGCGGTAACGCTGGGTGTCCCAGATATTGGCGAACGTCCCCCAGGTGAACTCCACCAGCAGGAAGCCGAAGCGGTAGGCCAGCGCGTAGATACCGACTTGCGCCATGTCCGTGAATACCCGCAGGAAGTAACGGTCGCCGAAACTGATGTAGATCTGGAAAAGCCCGGATATCCAGAACGGATAGCTGAACGCTATCAGCACCCGCAGGTGCCGGCGCGAGGGCCTCAAACGCGTGTAACGCATGGCATAGCCGACGCCGAGCAGCGCGATGGCACCGGAGGAAATCAAGTTGCTGAGCACCACGCCGGCGACGTGGAGCTCCAGCCACACCACCAGGTAGAGATTGAGCGCGACCTGCAGCACGAGCTTGCCCAGGCTAAAGGTCAGGAACAGCCACGGGCGCTGGTGGGCCCGGATGAAGTTCAGGCCGAAGTCCTCCACCCCCTGGGTGACCAGCAGGAGCCCGATCACCGGGATGAGCTGGACGTACAGGGCCTCCCCGAAGAGCACCCGGGCCAGGGGCTCGGAGAACCCCGCCACCGCCATCGCCCCGAGCGCGCTCACGCCGGCCCCGACAAGCAGCACCGTGGTGACCACCTCGTCCCGCTCGGCCTTGCTGTCCGCGGCAAAGTAGTAGCGGAACAGCGCCTGGCCCATGCGCATTCCGAAGAACACCTCGACAACGCTGAGCAGCAGCGTGAACAGCTCCACCGCACCGTAGTCGGCGGGGGTGAGGTAGCGGGTGTAGATCGGCAGCATGAGGAAGGCCACGATCTTCCGGGCTATGTTCCCCGTCCCGTAGATCGCGCTGTGCGAGACCATCCGCGCCGCGTCCGCAGTCATCCCCGAACCCCCTGGGCGACCCGGGCATGGCGCGCCCCGCGCGGGTCAAGGCGCCGCAACGCGGCGAGGCCACGGCCGAGGTAGTAGCAGTAGAAGATCAGCGCGTTCACCGCGAGCACCCGCAGCGGCTGGCCGGCATACTTGCGTATCGACGAGGCAATCAGCACCGCCGCCACCACCGCCACGGCGGCCACGACCCCGCCGGCCCAACCGGCGAAGAGCGCGGCGATGCCGGCGAGATGCGCGGCGAGGAAGACCACCGTGAGCACGGCCACGCGGGAGTGGATCAGGGCGTGCCAGGAGCGGAAATCGCCGCGGCCGTGCCAGGCCTCGCGCCGGATGAACGCGCCGAGCCTCCGGGGGAAGCCCTTGTGGACCACCCTCAGGGCGATGTCGTTGACCACCGCCGCTCCCTGTCGGCGCGCCCGGGCGCAGAGCTCGTAGTCCTCCCCGGTCTCCAGCGACGGATCGAAGCCGCCGAGCTCGCGGAAGAACGCCGTGTTGATCACCATGTGCCCGCTGCCCACGTGGCGTGAGCCGCGCTCGCGCGCGAAGGCGGCGAACCAGTAACGCTCCAGCCAGCCCGCCTGATCCGGGATGTCGCAGTGCGAGCCTGTAATCAGCCTCGGCTCCCCGGCAAGCGCCGTGCACACCGCGGGCATCCGTGCCTGCCAGGCTGCGGTGAGCTCCACGTCCGCGTCCAGGAACACCAGGATCCGGCCGCTGGCCAAGGCCGCCCCGACATTGCGGTTGGCACCGATGCCCGCGCCGGTGCCGGCCACCACCACCGCCCCGGCCTCACGGGCAAGGGCCGCGGTGTCGTCGCCGGAGGCATCGTCGACGACGATCACTTCGTGGTGCCACCCCGCCGCGTGGCGGTGGATGCTCGCGATGGTGGCAGCGATCATCGCCGCCTCGTTGCGCGCGGGGATGACGAAAGACAGGGAGATCGCCCCCGGGTCACCGTTCGGCACAGGCGATCGCCTCCCTGCCCTGCCAGGCCGACGCCCCCGGTACGGCCTCCGCCGCCGGCAGGGCCTCGTACCAGGCCTCGAACATGAGCACCGACCATAGCGCGAGGCCGTGGTTGCGACGCCCGCCCAGGTGCTCGCGCCACCGGCGCGAGACCGCCCCCGCGTCCAGCAGACCCTCGCCGGTAAGGCGCTCCGGCGCCAGCAGCGCATCGGCCCATTCACGCAGCGGACCACGCAGCCAGTCGTCCACCGGCACGGAGAAACCGGATTTGGGCCGCTCCATCAGTGCCGGCGGCACATAGCGGTCTAGCAACCGGCGTAGTATCCACTTACTCTGCCCGTCGCGGACCTTCATGGACAGCGGCAGATGCCAGGCGTACTCCACCACCCGGCGGTCGAGCAGCGGCACCCGTGTCTCCAGGGCCACGGCCATGCTCGCCCGGTCCACCTTCACCAGGTTGTCATCGGGGAGATAGCGCAAACCGTCCCAGAGCATGCACTCGTCGATCAGCGCCCGTGCGCCCTCCAGGCGCGCAGGCGGCCAGGACGGCGGCGCTGCCGCGTCACACAGCGGCAGCGCCTGCCCGGGCCAGTACGACATCAGCGCGTCGTAGACCATGGCCGGGCTCCCCGCGTCCAGCACGGACGCCAGCTTGTGCAGCTTCTCGCCCATGCGTGGCCGCCACAGCCGCCGCAGCGGAGGCACCACCGTGGCGGCGGCCCCGGCGATCCGGTCCCAGCCCCCAGGCGGCAACGCCAGCACACCGCGCCCCGTCAGCCGGGCCAGCGGCCTAGGCAGACGCGCGGCGAGGCCGGCGGCGGAGCCGGCGAAGAGGTAGCGGTTGTAGCCGGCGAAGATCTCGTCGCCGCCGTCGCCGGAGAGACAGACGGTGACGTGCTCACGCGCCCGCCGTGCGATCAGGCAGGTGGGCACCTGGGAGGGATCGGCGAACGGCTCGTCGTATATCCTCGGCAGCTCCGGTATCACGCCCAAGGCGTCGCGGCCGGTCACCGAGAGTGTGGTGTGCTCGGTGCCCAGGTGCGCCGCGATGGCGGCCGCGGCCTCCGATTCGTCGTAGCGGGGATCATCGAATGCCACCGTGAAGGTGCGCAGCGGCCGCGGAGTGATGGCCTGGGCGATCGCGGTGACCGTCACCGAGTCCAGCCCGGCGGAGAGGAACGCGCCCACCGGCACATCGGCGACCAGCTGCTCGGCGATCACCCCGCGCAGGGTTGCGTCCAGACCGTCGATCTGGCCGCTCTCGTCGTCGGCCACGGCATCCGCGACCCCTGCCGCCGCGACGTCGGCCAGTTGCCAGAATGGCGTGAGGCGAACGCCGCGGCGGCAGCCCCAGGGAGCGACGTCATCCGGCGGCCCCTGGGCACAGTCCAGGCTGAGCAGCGTGCCCGGCGGCAGCTTGTAGATGCCACGATGAATGGACAGGGGGCCCGGCACGTAGCCGTACTGGAGCAGGCCCGCAAGGGCCCGCCTGTCGATGGCCGTGGTCATGCCCGGCACCGCGCGCAACGCCTTGAGCTCGGAGCCGAACAGCACCCCGACACCGGCAACCGCGCCATAGTAGAGGGGCTTCTCGCCCAGCGGGTCGCGGGCGAGGTGGAGCCGCCGCTCGCGGACGTCCCATACGGCGACGGCGAACATGCCCCGGGCCTTCGCGAGGGTCGCCTCGATGCCCCAGTGCTCGAACCCTGCGGCCAGCACCTCGGTATCGGAGCCGCCCCGGAAGGGCATGCCCGCCGCCTCGAGTTCGCGGCGCAGCACGGCGAAATTGTAGATCTCACCGTTGAATACCACCCGGTAACGCCCGCCCGGCGAGGCCATGGGCTGGGCACCGGCGGGGCTGAGATCCTGGATCGCGAGCCGGGTATGCGCCAGCGCAACGCCGGCGTCGGCATCCAGCCAAACCCCGCTGTCGTCCGGGCCGCGGTGGCCCAGTGCGGATGCCATCCCGCGGGCCCGCTGTGTCAGCAGCGCCGCGGCAAGCGATTGCGCAGGGATCAACAGACCAGCGATGCCACACATCGGCGGTAACCCGGGTTGAAGAGCGGCTTGCCCCACGTTCCGTTTACCACCGCGGGCACGGGCTGGATAGCGTCACATGACGGACGTGATGAATTCGGCGAAAAGAGGCGACGGACGGGCGGGATATCACCCGCGCCCCGGTGCCCGGGGGCGGGTGGCAAATGTTACTGGACCTGGGTATCGATCACCGTCGGGGGCTCCGGCGGCGCGGTGACATCGCCGCTAAGCGGCGTGTCGGAGACCACGAGGTTGTCCAGGTAGAACACCGTGCGCTGGTCGAAGCCGGAGTTCGACCAGCCCAGCAGGTAGGCCTCATCGAAATAGTTCTGCCCGTCGCCACCGTACATGGCGACACCCGTGAAGTCCGCCATCTGCTGGCCATCCTTCCACAGCTGGAGGACGCCGTCGCTGGCCGAACCGCTGCTGGGGACCTTCACGTGAACGACGATCTTGTGCCAGCGCCCGACGTCGCTGCTGTCGATGAACGGCCCCGCGTTGAGGATGCTCGCCTCGCTGCCGTAATCGTAGCGGTGGGCGGAAAGCGTCGAGCCGCCACTACCGTCGGCGTTGAGCGAGAAGTTCACCTGGAAGCCGGGGTTGGTATAGGGATCACGGTAGATAGCGATGAACTTGTTGTTGCTCGGTCCGCTCTGGCTGCGGTGGTTATAGTTGGCCGGGATGTAGAGATCGTAGCCGAACCACAGCTCGCGGTAGGCCTGCCCGAGCTGCAGACGCTGCTCGGCGAAGGAGTCGGAGCCATCGCTCACACCATCATAGACGAAGGCGAGCGACTGACTGCCGGAGTAGGCATTGTTGGCGCTCACCGAGGCGCTGGTGCTGTACCCCCAGGAAATGCCGCCCTCGCTGTGATTCAGACCGCCGCTCTCGAAACCGTCGTTGAACAGCGTTGCCCCATGCGCCGTGCCGACGGCGCAGGCCAGGGCGATCGCGGGTATCCATCGTTTACTCATGGGATTGCGCTCACTCGTTGTGGCAAACAGACGCGCCCGCATCACACGGGCGCCACCATCGCGGCGAGACGATATCAGCGAGACAGGGACCCATCTGCGAGCCCCATCAACCCCATCACCGGAACCACATCACCCTATCCGGGTCGGCATCCGTCGCGGCGGGCGCCCCCGGTTCCCGTGAACCGCCACCCTGGCCCCGCCCCAGCGTCGCCTGCCACTGCGCCTGCAGCGCGTTCAGCGCGTCATCGAGCTGGCTGAAGCAGGCCTCGAAGCAGGCCTCACCGCGACCGTAGGGATCCTCGATCACTGCCCTGGGCGGGCTCGCCCACAATCCGATGAGCGCGGCCTGCCCGCCCCCGGAGCGCACCCGGCGGCGCACCGCGCGGAGCTGGCCCGGTTCCATACACAGCACCAGGTCACCGGCGCCGATGACGATCTGGAACGGCTGAACCGAGCGGTGGCGCTCCAGGGCCAGGCCGCGGCGCCGCGCCACCAGCTGCGCGGTGGCGTCCGCGGGCACGCCGCCGGTAGTAACCAGACCGAAGGACACGGATGGCATGCCCAGAGACAGCGCGCGCGTCTGCGCGTACGGACTGCGGCAGACGTTGCCCGCACAGACCACCACGAGACGCTCGACACGTCGCCAGTCGACGACAGGAGGCCGCCGCTCGTGCCAGAAAGCGGCGGCTCGATTGTTCAGACGCCGGAGCCGCACGCACAGGGCGGCGGTGGTGCGCGATAGTAGCCGGGTCATCCGGAGGTACCCTCCCTCGGGTTCAGTGGGTGGACAGGCTGTGACGCAGCAGCAGCCGGTCCTTCAGCGTCTCGATGTAGGAACAGTACTGCAGCGCGTCGGCCACGTTGTCCGGCAGTGCAAACCGGCCCACGGTGAAACGCGCCTCCGACCCGGCGTTCTGCGCCGCGTATCCCGGCTCGGCGGTCACCGCCCCGGCGAAGGCATTGGCCGCGAGCAGCCGGCGCTCGCGCTGGCCGAAATCCTTACTGCGCCCGGTCGGATAGCACATCACCGGCAGCGGGGCGCGCAGCTCGGCGGTCAGGCGGGACCACGCTCCGAGGATCTCGCTACGCACCTCACACTCGGAGAGCCGCGAGAGCACGCGGTGGGTCCGTCCGTGGGGGCCGAAGCGCACCCCGCCGCCCGCCTCGGCCTCCCGCGCCTGGGACCAGGTAAGCGGGCGGTAGCCCGGCGGCGGCGAGGCGGGCAATTGCACGCCCGCCCGCGCGGCCACCTCGGCGACTACCGACTCCACGTGGTCGCCATCCATGTCCTTGCACTCGGCCAGGACCTCCCGGACCGCATGCCGGCGCTGCTCCGGGGTCTCCAGCGCGCAGTGCAGCGGGCGCCCGCCGAACTCCAGCTCGAACGCCGGCCGTGTGGCATTACGAAAGGCATAGTCGATGCGCGCATCCCAGGGCCAGAGCGCCCCGTCGACGAAGTCGGTGATCAGGAACACGGTGACCGGACAGTCGAAACGCCGGAACACCGGCAGGCCGACCCGCAGCTGATCCTCGAAGCCGTCGTCCATGGTGAACGCCACCGCGTTGCCGAGTGCCGGCTCGCCATCGGCGAGGCGCCGGAAGACCTCGCCAAGGGGCAGGAATACGTGCCCGTGCCGCCGCAGACCACCAAGCAGCTCCGCCACCGCCCGCGGTGAATGCCCGGCCGTCCCCGTGTCCGGGTCCTCGAAGCGGTGCAGCATGAAGATCGTCGCCCGCTCCGAGGTCAGCGGTGAGAACAGGCGGGCCACCGCCGGCGCCGCCGCTGTGTGAACCAGGGCACGCTTGATCAGCCCCTTCATCGCCACCCCTCCTCCATACCGGCCCGGATCACCCGAGCAACGCGTCCAGGCCTACCTCGGGTGTCCCCTGGCCGATGGCGTGCATCGCCCCGGACCACGGTCCGCCCCGCCAGCGGTACCGGCCGAGGGGCCAACGTCGTGCACGCAGCCGGGCCACCGGGACGAAACCAAGCCGCTCGTGGGAGCGCCGCGAGTGCACGTTCAGCCGGTCCACCACCGCATAGCAGGCACCGCCACGTGGCACATTCGCCACGGCGGTGGCGGCGAGGCTGAGAAAGGCCCCTCGCAACCGGTGGCCGGGGACCACGTAGCCGTGGCCCAGCATCATGTCACCCGGACGCAGGCGCAGGTGGACCGCCGCCCGCCCAGGGCCGCGTCCCGCCTCGAACCGCTCGTGGAAGACCCAACCGTAGGCCACCACCACGTCGTTATGACGCACGACCAGACAGCGCTGCCCCGCCGCGAGGTAGGCGCGGTAGGCCGCCTCGCGCTCCACCGCCCCGGCCGGGTCCTCCAGCGCTGCGACCACCGGCAGCTCCGCCTCCCGCACCTCGCCACCCTCATAGGCCGCGCTCACACGCCGCATGGGGCGTTCGTTCAGCTCCGTAAGGCGCAGCACGTGCATCTCGGCGAGGTCATACAGCCGCGGTGGCAGGTAACCGTTGACGCAGAGCACCTCCTGCACCAAGTCCGCCCCACCGGCGGTCCAATAGCCGCGCAGTTGGGCCAGGCGGGATGGCTGGCGTCCCTCCGTAGAAGACGACCCCGCTGGGAATATCAACTCGCTCATCGCCGTTCCTCCACGCCCGCGTACCCCGTCACCCCGTCACCCCGTCACCCGCCGCACCGTCGGCGTCCGCACGGATCCGTTCCCTGACGCGGTAGGCCAGCGAGAGCAGCGGCTGGCGCACCGCCTGGACGTCCACCAGCGCCGTGCGCACCGGCGCAAGCGCCTCCTTGTATTGCCGCTTCCGACCGCCGCCCGCGAGCAGGTCCAGGGCATGCACCCGGGGGTCCGCGAACGCGGCCTCCAGGAGATAGCCCAGGTGCAGCAGTCCGAGGCTGAGCCGGCGGTCGAAGGTCTCGTCAAAACCGCCCTGCAGGTAGTAGAGCCGCCCCCCCACGCGCAAGTTATAGAGCACCGAAACCGGCCGCCCCGCCACCCGCAGCACCGAGAGCCAGAGTCCGCCGCTTGCGGCGACCGCCTCCGCGAGCCCCTGCTGGAACGCGAGCGCGGCACCGGAGTAGGCTGCCTCCCCCCAGCGCCGGGCGTGCAGTTCGTTGACCAGTGCCAGCCCGGGCGCCACGTCGGCACGCCGGGCGAGTCGCTCGACGCGCACTTCTCCATGCCGGGCGAGCTGGCCCCGGCGGTTGTAGAGCTTGGGCCGGGTGTTGCGGCTCAGCGCGGCCAGGTAGTCCTCGAAGCCACCCGTGGTCTCGGCGGCGTAGCTCGTGCGGTACTCGGCGTCACGCAGCCAGAACCCCTCCGCCGCGGCGCGGCGGCGCAGTGCATGCACCGCGTGCCCGTCCGCTCGGGCCCAGGCGAGCACCAGTTCACCCCAGTGACCATGATCCAGCAGGTAGTCCAGCAGCGTATCCGCCGCCGTCTCGGCGCAGTCCCGGCGCACGATGAAGTCCGCGTACTCGGTGGGCAGCGTCTCGGCGCCATGCCAGAAGTTGCCCACGAGCTGCAGCCGCCGGCTCGGCAGAACGCCGCGGACGCGTTCGGCGGTGATCATCATGGGCGCGATGCCGCAGAGGGAACCGTCGCCGTCCTGGACCGCGAGCAACCGCAGCGTCGCACCGCCCGGTGCCCCGAAGTGCTGCCACCAGCCGTGCAGCCAGTCCCAGCCGAGGAACAGCGGGTCCGCGTCCGAGTCCGCCACCAGTCGCTCCCATGGCTGCCGGGCCGCGGCGAACGCCGCCTCGTCCCAGACAGCTACCGTCATGCCCTTCGCCATGCCCGACCTCCCGTGGTCAACGCCCGGACCCCCTCGCCGGCGGCGGCCGGGGCCGCCGCCTCGTGGTGGGCATACGCCGCCGACGCGACCTTGTTCAGGGCCACGATGAACGCGATATGCACCCAGAAATATGGATAGAAGAACACCGAGATGAACGCCGAGGACGCCAGCAGCCCGACCATCGCGGCGTCCATGCCACCGGCGAGCGTCGCCAGCATCCGGTCATCCATCGCCCGCGCCATGCGACGGGTACGGCGGTTGTTGAGGAAGGCATACAGGATCAGCAGCAGGAACAGCGCCAGTCCGGTAAAGCCGTACTCGGCACCGGCGTCGACGAAGATGCTGTGCGGCAGCCCGTAACGCTCCAGGCCCTCCTCGGGCGGGTAGTGGGTCTGGTAGTACGGCCCCCAGTTGGCCGGGCCGATACCGAGCCACGGGTGCTCCTGCATGATTTCCCAGCCGATCTGCCAGCGCAGCAGCCGGTTCTGCGAGGTCTCGTCCTGCCCCGCCGCATCGAACCGCTCCAGGGTCTTCTCGGGCATCACGGAATAGCCGGCGATGGCGACGACGATCGCGAGCAGCGCGATGCGCACCCGCCGCCGGCTCGTCAACGCCATCCAGGCGAATGCCGCCGCCGCCCCGACCACGGCCCCGCGGGAATTGGTGGCGATGATCGTGGCTACCGCGGAGAGCGGCAGGAAGGCGAGCAGCAGCCACTTCCAGCGCGCGCACCACGGACGCACCGCGGCCATGAAGTACAGGGACAGGGGCAGGAAGATGCACATCTGGATGCCGAGCTCGCCGGAATTCTGGAACCAGCCGGGCGCACCGGTGACGCCCCAGTTGTCGTAGCCGAACCCCCGGGCCGCCCAGCTCCGGAAGCCGTGCTGGGACATCTTCAGGTTCCACAGCAGGTACAGGAACAGGAACACGAAGAACCGCTGGCGGGTGGTCACGGTGGTCACCACCAGGAAGAACACGATGCCCCAGACGACGTGGGTCACCACCCGCTCGCCGGAGAACATCGGCGCCCAGGCGCCCCACCAGGAGAACTGCAGGACCACCAGGAAGACGGCCAGCAGCCGCGTCACCGGGTTGTCCAGATCGATGCGCTCGCGGCTCGCGAGCCTCGCCACCAGTGCCGTCAGGATGCTGACCTGGGCATAGGGGATGATGTCGATCGCCGGGTAGATGCTCTGGGGCCGGACATACTCGATGAACACGTACAGGCACACCAGCGCGAACGCCGGCCCCTCGCCGACCAGGACCTGGGCGATGGCCCCGGCGCGCAGCCGGAGCAGCTCGCTCATCGACGCGCCCCCTGCACCATTCATGGCAGCCACCCCGGGGCCGGGGCACCCGCACCGTTGCGCCCGAGCGCCTGCTCGTAGAGACCGGCATAGGCGCCCGTCATCGCCTCCAGCGAGAAGCCGGTACGCACCCGGGCGAGGCCGCCCCGGGAAAGCCGCGTCGACAGGTCCGGATCGCCGGCCACCCGCGCGAGCCCGGCGGCGAGGGCCGCCGCGTCGCCGCCGGGCACCAGCCACCCGGACTCGCCGTGGCTGACGATCTCCTCCGGCCCGCCGCAGCGCGTGGCAACCACCGGCACCCCGGCGGCCATCGCCTCCAGGGTAGCGATGGACAGGCCCTCGCTGGCCGAACTCAGCACGAACACGTCCAACGCCCGGAGCAGTCCGGGCACGTCGACACAGTGACCCGTAAACGCGACCCACTCGCCCAGGCCCAACTCCTCGCGGCGGCGCAGCAGGGTCTCGTGAAGGCCGTTACGGTCCGGCTGGCCAGCGATCACGAGGCGGAAGCGGTGGCCCTGGGGACCGTCGACGAGCCGCGCCATGGCCTCGAGCAGCAGGCCGTAGTCCTTGGCGGGGCGGATGTTGCCCAACGCGCCGAGGAGGATCTCGCCATCCCCGGCGCCGAGGCGCTCACGCGCCGAGGCGCGGTCGATGCCGCGGTAGCGGGCCACGTCCACGCCGTTGTAGATCCGCCGGCAACGCCCGGCCGGCAGCACGCCACCGGCGGCGAGCCCGTCGCGCAGGGCGTCGGAGACGAACACCGCGGCGCTCAGGCCCGCGCGCAGCAGCGCGAACTTCAGCGCCAGCACCCGGTCCGCCGGGTCCACGTCGACGCTGCCGTGGAGGGTCGCGACCACCGGCCGGCGGGTCAGCAGCCCGGCAATGCTGGCGTAGACCGCGGTCCCGAACAGGTGCGCCTGGACCACGTCGATGCGCTCGCGGCGGATCAGCCCGACCAGTGCCCGCAGGTAACGCACACTCATGCGCCGGCGTCCGCCGGGCAGCATCACCGGCGTCACACCGTGGGCACGCAGGTCGTCGGCCAGCCAGCCCTCGCCGGTGATCGCCACCACCGAACGGAAACGCGCCGGGTCCAGCCCCGTTGCGAGCTGGCGGAACACCGTCTCGGCCCCACCCGGACCGGTGGTATCGATGGTGTGCAGTACACCGATCGTGGCGTTGGCCGTCATTTCGCCCCACCCCGCAGGTAGTAACGGCATTCGTGGAGAAACGGGCCCAGGTCCTCGAGGCGGTTCACGTCGTAGCGGGTGCCCCGCTCGAACAGCCGCAGGAACCGCGCGGCCGCGCCGGCCAGCTCGCCGCGGCGCGCCCAGCGCCGGCCGTCGCGCCAGCGGAGGTAGAGGCTGTCGAGGTCGCCGAGCAGCCAGCGGCTGCGGCAGCCCGTGCGGTAACCCGCCGGCGGCGCGGGGTCCTGGCCGAGCGCCAGCCGGCAGGCCATGAGCGGGAAGTCGACCCCGGCGTCAACGGCGAGCTGGAGCGAGCCCCAGAAGCGGCCGTTGATCTCCAGCAGATGCGCCCGGCCGGCCGCGTCCAGCTTGAACTCCGCCATCGCGACACCGTGCCAGCCCACCGCCGAAAGGATCCGGTCCGCGGCGTCCACCAGCTCCGGCGCCGCGGGCACGCTCTCACTGAGCACGCTGACCCCGCCGCTCGGCGGGCGCTCGCGCAACCGGCGATGGGCGAAGAAGGTCACCGCCCGGCCCCGGTCGTAGAGGGCGAACACGCCCCGGCCCTCGCCGGTGAGTCGCTGCTGGACCAGCACCGGGACGTCGGCATAGCCGGGGACGGCACCAAGCTGTGCAGCGAGCTCCCCGGCGTCCGCGGCATGGACCACAGGCAGCGCCAACCATTGCCCGCCCACCGCGGTCTGGGAGCGGGCGGGCTTGATCACCACCGGATAACTCAGGGAGTCCGACGCGGCGAGCGCCGCGGCACCGGTGTCGAAGGCACGGGTCGAGGGCACCGGCACGCCCCGCTCGGCGGCCAGGACGGCAAGGCGGGCCTTGTCCGTCACCGTCTCGAAGGCCTCCCGCGGGGGGCACGGCAGCCCGACGCCGGCGAAACGCTCGCACCCGCCAAGCACCAGCGCCGTGGTGAGATCGCCGACAGGCAGGAGCACGTCCACGCGCTCCTCTGCCACCAGCGCCGCCACCGCGTCGACGAAGGCCTCGGGGTTCTCGCCAGGCGCGGGATACACCCGGGACGCCGCGCAGTAGCGCGAGGCGGCACTGAGGGTGCGCGGATGATCGTCGGCGGTGATGACGTGCATGCCCGCCCGGCCCAGCGAGCGGGTCACCGCCAGGGCACTGCGCTGGGCACCGTCGAGAACGAGCACGCGGTAGGTCATGGTTCGCGGACCTCCGTGGCCGCGCTGGCCGGCTGCGCCTCGCGCAGCAGCTCCGAATAGATCCGAGCATACCCCGCCGCGACCCGGGCAAAATCGTAACGCACCGCGGCCCGGCCGCTCGCCGCTACCGCCCGTCGGCGCGCGGCTCCGCCCTCCGCGGCGAGGGTCGATAGCGCCGCGGCGAAGGCGGCGGGGTCCGGGTCGCGGACGAGCACGCCGTAGCGCCCCTCGCCCAGCGCGGCGGGCAGACCGCCGACGGCGTGGGCGATCACGGGTACCCCCAGGACGAGCGCCTCCAGTACGTTGGTCGGCATCCCCTCGTGCTCGGAGGTGACCATGAGCGCGTCCATCCGCCGCAGGCAGGCCGGGACGTCATCCCGGAAGCCCATGACGTGCAGCCGATCCGCCACGCCCGCGCGTGCCGCCACGTCCGTCACCGCCGCCGTCAGCGGGCCGTCCCCGATGACGTAGCCGTGCACCGGCTGCCCCGCTGCCGCGACCGGCAGCGCCGCAACCGCGGCGACGAAGCGCTCCGGCGCCTTGACCGGCACGAGCCGCCCGACCAGCGCCACCCGGAAGGCGTCCGCCGGCCCGGGCAGGGCCACCGGCGCGGCCGCCGCCGCGCGCACGGCCGCGGCGTCGATACCGTTCTCCACCACCCGCGGCGGACGCGTCCCGGACCGTTCGGCGAGGCGTTCGGCAAGCTCGCCGGATACCGCCACCGTCACCTTCTGCAGGCGGCGCTCGCACCAGGCATCCAGCCTGGCGGCCAGACGCCGGTGGAGCTGCCAGACCGCGGGTGGCGGCGCCTCGTCGGCCCCGTGCACGGTACGCAGGCACACCGGCACGCCGGCGGCCCGCGCCGCCAGGGCGCCGAGCACATGCTCCTTGCGCCGGTGGGTGTGCACCACCGACGGCCGCGCCCGGCGCAGGCCGCGCCACAGCGCCGCCAGCAGCCGTGGCGCGCCCAGCCGGCTCTCGTCGAGCAGGGTCACCGGCACGCCGTCCGCGTGCAGGCGCCGGTACAGCGTGCCGTCGTTGAACAGCACCGCCCGGGCGTCCATGCCGGCGCGCCGCTGCGCGGTGATCAGGCCATACACCTGGACCTCCGCGCCGGCCCAGAGGTCGCCGGAGGCCACGTGCACCACGCGCACCGCGGCGTTACCGATCACGGCAGCGGGACCTCCGGTACGGGCACGACGGTCAGCCCCGACTCGTGGAGGTAGCGGGTCGTGCGGCGTTTGACGTCGATGTCGCGGTAGATGTGCTCGGCCTCGGTGACAGCCATACCCAGCGCCTCTGCCAGGGTCTCCGCGGGCATGTGCTGGTTGTGCGCGTACAGCGCGAGGTCCATACGGTCGTAAGGCAGGGCGAAATAGAACTCGTCCTGGCCCTGGGGGAGGCTGTAGGTGTCGGTAGTCGGTGCCGCGGTACAGATGGACTCCGGCACCCCCAGATGGCGTGCCAGCGCGTAGACCTGGGACTTGTACAGGTGGGCGATGGGCTTGACGTCCGCGGCCCCGTCGCCGACCTTCACGAAGAAGCCCTGGTCATACTCGAGCCGGTTCGGTGTACCGACCACCGCGTAGTTCAGGCGGTCCGCGTGGAAGTACTCCAGGGTCTTGCGCACGCGCTGCTTGAAGTTGGTGGCGGCGACGATTTGCAGGTAGGCCTGGTAACCCAGCCGCCGGCGCCTCTGGCGCCCCCCGGGCGCGCGGACCACCAGCTCGAAGTGGTTGTAGCGCCCCTCCAGACCACCGCGGATGACGATCTTGCTCGCCCAGTCCGCGTCGTAGTCAGGGAAGACGGCTCGCATGGCCTCGTCCCGCCAGCGATAGCAGCCCACCGCCTCCAGCATGGGGGCGATGTCCTCCTGCTGGTGGCCCACGCCGAGCTGCTCGACCAGTGTCCGCGCCCGGACCCGGGTCTCCGGGTCGGAGTCCCGTTCCGGCAGCATCAGGGCGAACACCCGCCGCGGCCCCACGGCACGCACCGCAAGGGCCGCACAGAGGGCGCTGTCGATGCCGCCGGAGACCGCCACGACCAGGCCGCGACGGCCGATACGCTCGGCGAGCAGGCGACGCAGGCCGGCGGCAATACGCTCCGCCTCCGCCTCGCAGTCCAGGGCCAGCCAGGGATGGAGCCCGCCGCCGGCGGGCGCAATGGGTTGGGTCACGCTCATGTCTCACCCTCCGCAAGGGCTGTGGGCTGCTGGACCGGTAGGGGCTCCGCTGCGAGGCGGAAACGCTGGAGCTTGCCGGAGGCGGTGCGCGGCAGCGCCGCCGCGCAGATCACCTCCCTGGGAATCTTGTAGGGCGGCAGCCGCTCACGGCAGTGGGCGAGCACCGCCCGCGGCGAGACGTTGGGGCCACTGCCAGACACGACCACGGCACGGATGACCTGGCCGAGGAGATCGTCGGGCACGCCCACGACCCCTGCCTCCACCACACCCGGACAGCCGGCGAGGACCTCCTCGATCTCTTCCGGACTGACCCGGTGGGCACCGGTCTTGATCTCGTCGCCGATCCGTCCGGCCAGGTAGAGAAAGCCGTCGTCATCGAGCCAGCCCAGGTCACCGGTGTGCAGCCAGCCGTCCCGGAGCACGCCGGCGGTGAGCTCCGGGGCCCGCCAGTAGCCCTGCATGACGTTGGGTCCGCTGACCCACACCTCGCCGCGCGTGCCGGTTGGGCATGCCCGACCTTCCGGGTCACGCACGGACACCCGCACGCCGGGCAACGGCCGGCCCACGGAGCCAGCGCGCTCGTCCAGGCGCTCCGGCGGGAGGTAGGCGATGCGGGCCGTGGCCTCGGTCTGGCCGTACATCACGAAGACCTCCGCCCGGGGGAAGGTCTCGCGCAGCCGCTGCAGCAGCGGCGCCGGCATCGGGCCGCCGGCATGGGTGAGGTAGCGCAGCCGGGGCAGCACGATGCCGTCGGGGCGATGCCGCCCGAGCAGCAGCGCATAGGTGGCCGCCACCCCCGAGAAACCGGTGATAGCCGATCCCGCCAGGGCCTCCAGGACCCGCTGCGGGTAGGCCATGGAGCCGAGACGCACGAGACAGGCGCCGGCGGCCATGTGGGTGTGCAGCACCGAATTGCCATACGAGTAGTGGAACGGCAGCGGACTCGCGGTCCGGTCCTGCGGACCGAGGCGGAGGTAATCGACGATGGCGGCGACGTTGGCGGCCAGGTTGCCGTGGCTGATCATCACCCCCTTGGGCGTACCGGTGGTCCCGGAGGTGTAGATCAGGCTGGCCAGTGTTCGCTCCGTGGCCGGCGCCGGCCGCCACTCGGCATCCGCCTCCACCGCACCGTCCCAGCGCTCCGCGACCGCCGGGACCCCGTCGCGGCCGGTGAAGAGCAGGTGTTCCGGGGCGTGGCCGTCGAGCACCGCCCCGAGGTCCGGGTGGGGGCCGGCGATCAGGAAGCGGGCACCGGCATGGCCGAGCCACGCGATGAGGCTGTCGGCGTGGGCCGCGGTATTCAACGCCACGACCACGCCGCCGGCGGCGAGGGTCCCGTAGTACGCCGCTACGTAGGCGGGGGCATCGTCGAGGAGCAGGCCTACCCGGTCGCCCGGTGCAATGTCCCGCTCGCGCAGCCACGCCGCCACCCCAGCCGCGCCCGCGAGGAGCTCCCCGTAGGTGGTGACACGGCCGTCGCACTCCAGCGCGGCCGCCCCCGGGGCGGACTGCGCGCTCGCCGTGAACCACGCGAGCGGCAGGACGGGGCCGGCCATCATGCCGCGGCCCGCTTGCGCTCGAGGAAGCGGCAGATCCGGTTCACCGAGTCGAGGTTCTCCGGGATCATCTCCTCGTCGCGCACCTGAACGCCGAAGCGTTCCTCAAGGAAATCGATCACCTCCATGATCCCCGTGGAGTCGATGATCCCCCGCTCGAGGAAGGAGGCGTCGTCGTCCAACGCCGAGGCATCGCTGGTGAACAGGTAGTTCTCCAGGATGTAGTCGCGCAGCTGCTGCCGATGGGTCATATCAAGCCTCCGCTTCGATTGTGACCGCCTGCCGCAGGCCCTCGGGCCGGAGGCGGACGAATTGCCGGTGGTAATCCTCGACGAACTGCCGGTGCCAGAGCTGGGTGGAGAGCACGGCCATGAAGGCCATGTTGTCCGCGAAACCGGTGATGCCGCCGCGCCGGGCCTTGGCCAGCAGCCGCGAGACCCGCGACGGGTCGAAGTAGCCGTAATCCGCCAGCTTCCCGGGGGCGAGCAGCTCGTCAACGAACGCCGGCGTGGTACCGCGAAAGAACGCGGCAGCGTCCGGGGCCCGATAGGGCTGCTTGTGGCGGTGCGTGAGCGCGGCCGGCAGGTAGCCGGCCATGGCCTCCCGCAGCAGGTGTTTCTCGCGCAGCACCCGCAGCTTCAGCCGAGGCTCCAGGCGGTTGGCGAACTCGATGACGCGATGGTCGAGATACGGGAACCGCCCCTCCACGCCGTTGGCCATGAGCATGCGGTCCCCCTGGGCGGAGAGCAGGTAGCCGGCCATGAGGGTCCGCGCCTCCAGGTACTGGGCGCGCTCCAGGCCCTGCCAGCGCCGCATCCCCGCCGGCAGTGCCTCCGCAAGCCCGGCCAGGGCCCCGTCGACAGCCGCGCCAGCGTAGGCCGGGCTCAGGAACTGCTTGGTCCGCGCCGTGGTGGTCCAGCGCGGGAGGTGGGAGAAGAACGCGCCCGAGGGATCGTCCAGCCCCATGCCGAAGAACCGCTCCAGGTATACCTGCCCCTGCCCCCGGGTCATGTCCAGATAGGGATAGAGCCGGCGGAGCAGGCGCGGACGCAGCCGCGAGTCGGGCTGTCGCGCCCAGAAGGCGCGGATCTTGGCCTCCTTGAAGAGGTCGTAGCCGCCGAGCACCTCGTCGGCACCCTCGCCGGTGAGCACCACGCGGTAGCCGGCCCCGCGCACCGCCGCCGACAGCGCCGCCATGGGCACCGGCGCGGCGCGCAGCATCGGCATCTCCGCGTGCCAGACCGCCGCCGGCAGCCCGTTGGCGACGAGCTCATCGGTGACCGGCACCGCCGTGTGGGCGGCCCGCAGGTGCTCGACCATCGCCCTCTGGAAGGCGGACTCGTCGAGGCCCGGGTCGGTGAAACGCAGGGAGAAGGTGCGCAGGGGCACGTCCGCACGGCGGTGGATGAGCGCGGTGATCACCGCCGAGTCCAGGCCGCCGGAGAGGTACGCCCCGACCGGCACATCGGCACGCAGGCGCACGCGCACCGCGTCGGCAAGCAGGTCGTGAAGGCTCTCGGCAAGGCTCTCGGGTGTATCCCGCAGGTAGCCGTCCGGGTGTTCCGGGTACTGCCATTGCCAGTAGCGCCGGCGCCGGCAACGGCCGCCTTCGGCGATAAGCATCTCACCGGGCGGCAGCTCGCTGATGCCGGCGAACAGGGTCCGCGGCGCCACCGGCGCCCAGAAGGTCAACAGCTGGTCCAGGCCGGCAGGATCCATGCGCGGGGCCTCACCGAGGGCCGGCAAAAGGGCCTTGACCTCGGAGGCGAACAGCAACCGCCCGTCCCGTTCGGCGTAGTACAGCGGCGCGATGCCCACGCGGTCGCGCACGAGCACCAGCCTGCGGTGCCGGCCATCCCACAGCGCGATGGCGAACTGGCCGTTGAGGTGCTCGACGAAGTCGTCGCCGTACTCCTCGTAAAGGTGGACCAGCACCTCGGTATCGGTATCGGTGTAAAAGCGGTGGCCCTGCGCCTGGAGGGCGCGGCGCAGCTCCGGGTAGTTGAAGACCTCGCCGTTAAACACCACCCAGATACGCCGATCCTCGTTGTGGATGGGCTGGCTGCCGGTGGCGAGGTCGATGATCGATAGCCGGGCGTGGCCGAGCCCGATCTCCGGTTCGATGCGCAGGCGCTGCTCGTCCGGGCCGCGGTGGCCGATCCGGGCGATCATGCCCGCGAGCACCTCGGCCTCGACCGGGGGTGCCGAGGCAGTGAGTCGGAGAATGCCGCAGAGTCCGCACATCGTCAGCCCCTCCCGCTCACGGCAGATACCGCACGACGCGCGGCCCCAGCCAGTTGGCCATGGGTAACGGCAGCCGCTGCCACAGGCGGATGGCCCGCCGAAACCGCGGGTTGTCCGGGTTGAGGCCCGGCAGCGTCCCGCCCTCGGGCAGCCAGTAATGCCAGTACAGCGGTACCGGCTCGGCACCCCACTGGCGTTTGAAACGGTACGTCCCAGAATCCACGGTGGAACGGCCGAAGTCGAAGGTCCGCGCCCCCTGCTCCACGGACAGGCGCAACGCCTCCCAGTAGAGGAGCATGTTCACGCCGAGGTGGTTGTAACGCCGGTCCGAGGAGGCCCAGGGGATCTCCATGACCCCGCGGTGGCGCAGCAGCAGGCCCGCTGCGGCAGGCACGCCGTCGACGCGCACCACGAGGATGTGGGCACGTTCCCCGAGACCCTCACAAAGGCGTCGGAACCAGCGCCGCGGGTAGACCGGCGTGCCGAGATCGCGCATGTTGCGCGCGAATACCGCGTAAAAGTCGTCCAGCTGTTCGACGCCCCCGCTGTGCACGCTGGCCCCGCCCTTGAGCGGGCGCCGCACCTGGGCCCGGAGCTTCGATCCGAACGTCTTCCAGAGCGTGTCCGGGTCGTCCGGCAACGCCAGGTGCATGACGACCTTGTCCGTGCGCACGGGCCAGTCACCGTCGAGCAGGGCGAGATCGCGGAACTCGGCGTGGTCCACGCCGAGCTGGCCACCCAGGTCCACCGCCGCGGCCATCAGACGGTCGGTGACCGCTCCGCCATCGGCCAGCGCACCGCCGTAGTTGAAGCAAGGCAGCGACACGAGGAAGTCACCGAACATCGGGCTGCGCAGCCGGGCCAGCGGCAACACGCCCGCCACGGTCCCCTGGTCCGTGAGCGCCGTGAGGTAGTAGGTGCGATGGCCAAGCACGTCGGTGAGCAGACCACGGAAGACCGCCTCGTGATAAAGGCTCGCCGCCGGGTGGCCCCGGACGTAGTCATCCCAGCCGGTGCTGTCCCAGCGCTCCCCGGGGCCGGACATCATGACCCGCACTGGCACCAAGGCCGGCGCGGTACCCGCGCTCACGCCGACGCCCGGCACGGGGCACCTCCCGCCTCGGTGAGCAGGCCCATCGTGGCCAGGACCTCGCCCATGGGCGCGAAGCTCATCTCGCCCAGCAGCCGCTCCAGACGCTCGCCGGTACGATGCAGGTTGCGGTAATGGCGCAGCCGCGAGCGCCACGAGAGCCCCGGGACCCGGGGCTGCTCCGGATCAACCTCCCAGGGGTGAAGATAGAAAACGGTCGGCTGCCCCCCCGCCGCGGCGGCACGCAGCCCGCGGGCGATCAGCGGGTACGGCAGGAGCCGGAAATAGCCGCCGCCGGCCACCGGCACGCTTTGGCCGAGTACCCGCCAGGTGGTCAGGGGGAACTCGACGATCTCGCCGCCCGCCGGCGTGGTCAGCCGGTGGGGATAGCGCGGGGCGCCGGGCATGCCATAGCGGTCGTGGCGGATCGGGAAGATGCTCGAGTCGTAACGGAAGCCCTCCTCGACGAGCACGTCGAGGGCCCAGCGGGAGGCCGGGGTGATGGAATAGCTCGCCGCGCGATAGCCGACGACCGGACGCTGGACCTGATCCTCCAGCAGCACCCGGGCGCGATGGGTCTCCTCGCGGAAACGCTCCGGCGTCTGGTCGTAGACGAGCTGGTGGCTGTAGCCGTGACATGCGATCTCGTGGCCGCGGTCAGCGATCTCGCGAACGAGAACCGGGTGGCGCTCGGCGATCCAGCCCAGCACGAAACAGGTGGTGCGCACGCCGTGACGCTCGACGAGATCCAGCAACCGTCGGGTGTTCGCCTCGACCCGCCGCGGCCAGCGCTCCCAGTCCTTCGGGGCGATGGCACCGGACAGGGCGGCGACCTGGAAGTAGTCCTCCACGTCGATGGTCATGGCGTTGAGCGGCGGTGGCCGCGAGCGGCCAGGCGCAATCGGGTTGGTCATCAGTCGAGACTCCCTCCGTAGACCAGGGCGAGAAACACCCGGTTCTCCTCGTATTCCGCCGCATCCACGTCGCTGTTACGCACGATGTGGCCTACCGCCCCGCGCAGGCGCAGTTCCCTGCTAAGCCGCCAGGTCAGGCTCAGGCTCGCGCCGTAGTCCTTGTCCTCGCGCTCGAAGAGCTGATAGTGGATCCGCTCGCCGTAGACCTCGCCGCCGAGGTCCGTGCGGGCGCTCAGTGACCGGCTGCCGTAGAAGCGCAGGCCGGAGATGTCGCGGTCGCTGTCCTCGGTCTTGAAGTCCTCGTCGACGTAGTAGCCCCGGGCCTCCGCAGTCCAGATCGGGGCCTCGCGGCGCAAAAACAGCTCGTAGCGGCGCTCGTAGATCAGCGAGGTGCCGACCGACAGGTCGGTGACCGGCTCCAGGCCGCGGAGGATGCCGGAGGTGTCGAGCAGTCGTCCGGTGGCGTCCGTGTACTGGTGGGCGATGCGCGCGCCGACGAGGGTCGGCGCCGAGCGCCGGTACGTGATCTCGGAGTCGAGCAGCAGGGCGTCATCGCTGTCGCGGCCGTCGAGCTCTACCCGGCTCATGCCGAGCTGGGCGCGCCATTGCAGCGGCGAACCTCCGGTGCGCTGATGGCCGGCGAAGAGGTCGTAGCGGTCGTAGTCGATCGCCGCGGCGGCCTCCTCCTTGAAGTCGACCTGCTGGGCACGGCCGATCAGGCTGAGCTCCGAGTTCTCATTGGTGCGATGCCGCCAGCCGGTATTCGCCGCGTAACGCACGCTGTCGGCATCGGACTCGAAATAGGTATGGCCCACTCGGGCGCCGAGGAGCCAGTCATCGACGGGCCCGAGGTGGACGGCGGCGTCGGGGCCGGTCCACACGACGTTGGCGTTCTGCTGGGCGCCCGGCCGGTCGGCGTCCTCGACGGTTTCGCCGACCCGGGCGAAGCGGTCGTAGAATGCCCAGGAAAACGTGCGCGGACGCAACCAGTAGCGGGTGTCCACGAGCAGGCTCAGTGCCGTGTCGTCCTCGACGGTATCGCGGTGGTACTCCTCGCGAGCGACGCGGGCCCGCAGGTCCGCGTCGAGGCGACCACCATGCTCGCTGAGCACGCCTTCCACGCCGAGGACCGTGATCCAGTCGGGCTGCGCGTCCGCCTCGAGCGGGGCGTTATCGGTATAGGTCTGCTCCAGGAAGACGTTGTAATCACCCCGCGGGGCCGCCGCCGCGACGGCACATAGCCCCCACACGCCGGACAGCAGCCACAACGCGCTGGCACACGGCCAGCGCCCTTTCCCCCATGCACGCATATCGCCTCACCCCCATGCCGCCGGTGCAACCGGCTCGTCGTTGAATACGATCCCTCCGAACCGCTCCGAGGGAATGACGTCCGCCGCCACCTCCACGCGGTGCGCCGCGTCGCGCCCGTAACGCACGGCGAGCACCACCGTGTCCGCCAGGCCAGCCAGGATCCGGGCATCCGCCTCGTCGAGGATCGGCGGCAGGTCGAGGACCAGGTTGCGGTCCGGGTAACGCGCGCGCAGATGGTTGAACAGCTCGCGCAGCCGGGTCATGGACATGGACTCCACGGCGTCCGTCCGCAGTGTGCCCGCGGGGATCAGGCGCAGGCGCGGCACACCGGTGGCGTGAATGATTGCTGCCGGGTCATCGACACGGCCCGCGAGGTAGTCCGTGAGTCCGGTGACGGGACCGTCGCCGGGTTCCGCGAGCAAGTCGTCGAGCCCAGGGCGGCGCAGGTTGGCGTCCACCAGTAGCACGGTCTGAATCGCGTCCATGGCGAGTGCGGCGGCAAGGTTACGTGCGGAGAAGCTCGCCCCTCCGCCCCGGGAAACCCCGGTAACCGCGACGGTTAGTCGGCCGCCCCCAGCTACCGAGAACAGTCTTGTGCGCAGCAGCCGGAAGGCGTTGAGCATGCGCACGTCCTTCATGCCGGGGTAGACGAGCCTCCGGGCCTCCAGGGCCGTTGACGGCCAGGCGGGCGGCATACGCATGCGCGCGATGTCGAGCGCCCGGGCATCACCGTTGGCACGAATCGGGGCACTGCTCGATCCCTCCTCCCCGGCGCCGCGCTGTATGGCCTTCTCAATGACAGACATGTCACAACCCTCCCTCGGCATGCACCAGCATCACCGCCAGGAGCGCGATTACGCCGAGCACGGCGAGCAAACCCGCGATGGAAAGCGAGAGGAATCCGCGGCGCCGTTCCGCCGCCGTGCGATAGCGCGGCAGCCGTCCAACCACCGCCATGCGGTAGAGTTCCGGGAGCTGTTCGGGCATGTGAACCCGCGGCGACATGCCCACCAACACCAGAAGCAGCCCGACAGGAACGCTCGCCCCGACCAGCACGGTGGCCACGGTGAAGTGCCGAGTGCGCGGACCATCCGGGCGCTGGGGCAGGAAGGCGGGCTCGTGCACGCGCAGGGTCAGCCCCTCGCCCTGGTTGTCTAGGTTCATCGACACACGAGCGTTCTCCCGGCGCCGGAGGAGATCCTGGTAGATGTCCTGGTTCACCGCGTAATCCCGCGTGAGCTGGTCCATCTGGCCCTGAAGGGCCTGGACCTCTTCCGCCTGCCCAGTGGCATCGGCGTAGCGTTGGCGCACGTCGGCAAGCCGGGCGCGGATAGTGGCGGCCTCGGTACGCACCTCGTAGAGCGACTGCTGCAGCTCTTGGTAGACCGGGTTGCCACGCAGGCTTACGCTCGGTCCCTGCTGCCCTTCCGACTCGGCGGCGGCCTCCTGGGCCTTGGCTCGCAGGGCGCTGATCTGGTCGCGGAGCTGGACGATATCGGGGTATGTGTCGTGGTAGTTCAGTCGCAGCTGCTCCAGCCGGCCCTCGAGCTCCGCGATGCGGGCACGGTACTGGTCCGCGCGGGAGAGAACCGCGGAGACCTGGACCTCGCCGCTGAGCTGGCGCTGCAACGAGGCCTCGCGCACCATCGCCTCACGCAGGGACTGTTCCAGGGTGTCGATGGTGCGGCGAAGCTCACCCATCCGCGCGCCGACCTGCTCGGCGGCGTTGACCTCGACCACCGGGTAGCGCTTGCGCAGGGCGTCGATCTGCTCCTGCGTGGTCCGCAGCTGCCCCTCGTAACGCCGGACCTGGGCGTCGATGAACCGGAATGCCGCATTGCTCTCGGCGCGCTGGTTCGCCAGCATCTCCTGGCGGAAGGCCTCGGCGATAAGCTTGGTGACCTGAAAGGCGTGCTCGGCGTCGTGGTCGCTGTAGGCGATGCGAATCAGGTTCTCGCCGGGCGTCGTGACCTCGATACGGTCGCGCAGGCGCTCCGCCGCCTGCTCGACGGCGAGTGGCGGGGTATCGTCGCCCACCTCGCCGGCATCGGTGAGCACGCGGGTGAGCAGCGTACGGCCGTATATCACCTCTCGGGCGTTCTGTGCCTGGGAGGTCAGATCGGGCCGTACCGCGCGCCCCTCCATGAGGGGGTCGATGATGCTCTGCTCCTCGACAAACAGAGTCACCGACGAGGTGAAGGAGCGCGGCCACACGAACGTGACCAGCGTGCCTACCACGAGCAGGGAGAGGAAGACGGCGAGCACCGCCCATTTGCGGCGCACACCCTCGGCGAGCACCAGGCGGAGGATCTGGTCGATGGGACCGTTCATGGTCGTTCGCCCTCGGCGCGACTGGCTGCGATAGCCGTTAGAAGACCCGCTCGGGAATGGTGATCACATCCCCGGGCTGGAGCGCGACATTGGTGGTGAGATCGCCGCGCTCCAGGATGTCGTCGAGGTGCACGGCGAAGGCCTCGGTACGATCACCGGTGCGCCGGTAGAGCATGGCCCGGCCGGGGGCGGCGAACTCGGTCATGCCCCCAGCCTCGAGGACGAGATCGAGCACCGTCATTCCCTGGCGCCAGGGCACCGAGGCAGGCTCTTCGACGGCACCGGTGACACGTACCCGTGAGAGGTACTCGTGGCTGTTGAGCTCGGTCACCACAACCGTCACCTGCGGCTCGCGGACGTAGTAGGCGAGGGCCTCGCGGATGCTCTTCGCGACCTCCTCCGGGGTGTGCCCGCCGGCGGCAACATCGCCGACCAGGGGCACCGATATCATCCCGTCCGGACGCACGGGCACGACCACGGAGAGATCGGGGTTGCGCCAGACGTTGACGGAGAGCTCGTCATCCGGACCGATGTGATAGCGCTCGCCCGGGGCATAGGACATCGGGGCGCCTTCGCCCTGCTCGGGACTGGTGGGGGGCGTCGGTGGCCGCGAAGCGCACCCGAGAAGCGACGTGGACGCCGCGATAGCGATCACTAGGGGAAGGATCCGACGCATGGCAGTGCCCTCCTGCTGGCAGCCTCTGCGACCCGTTGACCGGCTCCATTCCCTAAAGTTGAAATGGCGCCAATGATTTCAAATTATCAGCCATTAAAAACGTGCGCAACTGTGCAAAAACAGGGATCAACATAGTAAAAACGAGATCCATGTCGCATTCAGCGCACGCCGCGACCACAGAAAACCGCCTCGGCCGTCTGCAGGAGAATTGTGAGATCGAGCCTCAGGCTCCTGTTTTTTATGTAGAAAAGGTCGTACCGCAGCTTCTCGAAGGCATCCTCCTCCGAGGCCGCGTAGGCATAGTTGATCTGAGCCCACCCCGTCAGCCCGGGGCGCACCACGTGACGAACGCGGTAGTAAGGCAGACGTTCGGCGAGCTGCTCGACGAAGGCGGGCCGCTCCGGTCGCGGCCCGACGAAGCTCATCTCGCCGCGCGCGATATTCCAGATCTGGGGCAGCTCGTCGATACGGTAGCGGCGCAGCACACGGCCGACCCGCGTGACCCGCGGATCATCACGCTGGGCCCAGCGCGCCTCCCCGGGACGTTCCGCATCCGTGGTCATGCTCCGCAGCTTCAGCACATCGAAGGCGTGACCGCCCTGGCCGACCCGGGCCTGCCGGTAGAGCACCGGCGCATGCCAGCCGTCCTCGAGCTTGATGGCGAGCACGGCGAGGAGCAGCAGCGGACCGGCAAGCAGCAACACCAGTGCAGAGACCGTCAGATCGAACCCGCGCTTGACCAGATCGGAACCGCGCTGGGCGATGAACCCGGGGGAGAACACCAGCCAGCTCGGGTCGAGCGCCTCGAGCTGGAGCTTGCCCGTCTCCCGTTCCACGAACGAGGCGACGTCGGTGACCGCGACCCCCTGGGTGCGGCAGGCGAGCAGCGCCTCCACGTCCATCCCCCTGCCACCGAGGCCGCGACGGCGTTCATCCAGGGCAACGACGATCTCATCGATCCCGTTCGCCGCCACCCACTCCGGCAACGCCCGGTCGAGCTCCACCAGTCGCACGGGCTCGACGATCCGCGACTCGTCGCTCGGCAGCGCCACGAAGCCGACGACGCGCAGCCCCAGAAGGTCGGTGCGGCGCCTCAGCCGTGACAGGGGCTGGGCCCGGCGCCCCGCACCGAGAATCAGCACCCGCCGCTTGATGCCCTCCGCACCGAGCCAGCGGAAATAGCCGGCCCGCAGGACGAGGACCAGGGAGAACGCGAGGGCCCAGCTCCAGGCGAGCACCGTCATGTCGAGGCCGGGACCAAGCAGGAGGTAGTACAGCGCCGCAGCCAGCAGCGCCGCCCCCGCGAAGGCCAGCAGCGCCCGCACCATCACCCCGCCGAAACGGTCGCGCAGGCGGTAGTTGTACAGCCCGGTCGTGGTCATGCCCAGAACGGCCAGTACACCCGCCACGCCCGCGGGAAACGCCCCGCTCACGAGGTCGCCACCTCCGGTGAGCATCCGCCCGGCGAGCAGCAACGCCGCTGCGACCACCAGCCCCTCAAGAAGGGGCAACGCCAGGAAGATACGGTAATAGTAATGACTGCTGATTCGTTTCATGCCCCTCTCCCGGTAGCGGCGTTACCCGCACCAGCCCGGCGTACGAGACGCACGTGCCCCGCTCCCGCGGCACGCCCCTAGCAGCAGACTAGCCCCCTCCCGGGGCGCCGAATAGCACCGGCAGAGAAGCCGTCAAAGCGCCCCCCAGAGACGAAGAAATCCCCGCAATTCATTGTTTATTCGAGCGTTTATTGACGCCCCAAGACACCATGGAGAGGACGAGGGTCACGACCATGCCGCCGAGCTGTAGCAAAGGCACGACAAGCGGGTGGCAGTACCACCAGCGGGGGCTCACGACACAACCGTGCCTTCGAAGCGACAAGGGGAAGGCGCCGAAGAATGGCGCTGCCGGCACCGGGAAAAGCGGAGGGGACGCCGCCCCGCGGCGGGTACGCAGAGGGCCGGGGCAGCGCAGGCCGCACAATGCGCTGTCGCGGCTCAAGCGACACGCATCCCCGGCCAGTCGGCCACGCTGTTAAACCGGCGCAAAACACCACGGGGACCAGCAGCTCACTATTTTAAAAAAAGCGACTTCGGTAAAATACCAGTCCAGGATTTGGCCACCTATTCAACTCACGTGAACTAACCCATGAGTACACGAACCGGACGGTACATCAAGCAACCGAGCGGCTACCGGGCCTTCGTCCCCGCACCCCTGCCGCCCGAACCGCCCGTAACGCGCAACGACGAGCTGGATCGTCTCCTCTCGCAGGCCGACCGAGCCCTAGGGCGACTGGACGGTGTTACCTCCGTGTTACCGAACCCTGAACTGTTCGTCGCCATGTACGTTCGCCACGAGGCCGTTCTGAGTTCCCAGATCGAAGGCACCCAGAGCACCCTCGAGGACGTGTTGGGTTATGAAGCCGAGCACGCCATCAACGACCAGCCGCAGGATGTTGAGGAAGTCGTCAACTATGTCGCGGCCATGAACTACGGCCTGTCACGTCTCGACACGCTCCCGCTGTCGCTCCGACTTCTGCGCGAGATTCACGCAAAGCTATTGACCGACGTCCGCGGCGCCGAACGGCGGCCCGGCGAGTTCCGTCATAGTCAAAACTGGATAGGCCCGGCCGGTGTAGCGCTCAACGACGCGGAATTTGTACCGCCACCGCCGGACACCATGCACGAGGTCTTGGGCAACCTCGAAGAGTTCCTGCACGACCGCGCTACCCTGCCGGACCTCATACACTGCGCCATTGCGCATGCCCAGTTCGAGACCATTCACCCATTCCTGGACGGCAACGGTCGTGTTGGGCGCCTTCTGATCACACTGCTGCTTTGCGAGCGGGGCATACTGCACAAACCGCTGCTCTACCTCAGCTACTATTTCAAGGCGCACCGTGCTCAGTACTATGACCGACTCATGGCCGTCCGCCACGACGGTGACTGGGAAGGTTGGATCAAATTCTTCCTGCAAGGTGTGTTCGAAGTCAGCCAAGCGGCCACGACCACGTCCCGCGAAATCCTGACACTCCGCGAACAACACCGGGAGCAACTTCGCGACAACGCGATGGCTCAACAGCTGCTCGACATCCTGTATGAGCATCCCATCGTGTCGATCCGTACCGTCGAAGGGGCGTTGAACACGTCGTATGTTACCGCCCAACGGACAGTGGAACACCTGGAAGCCCAAGGCATTCTGAAGGAAATAACGGGCCGAAAGCGCAACCGACGCTATCGCTACCAGCCCTATGTCGACCTCTTCCAGCGTCAGAGCATCCTTGCTCCCGACGAGGAGCTGCGGGAGCCCGCAACAACCGGTAGCGAGTCGCCCCCGGCATCATAGTGGCCACTAGGCCCCCCTCCGCGCAAAAGCTGCACACTGTTTGCCAATCTGCGGAGATGTGGAACGCCTAAACGTCGCGTGACCACGACTAAACAACCTATTGCTCGGCAGCCTCTATCAGGCTCTGCATTATCGTGAACGTATCCGCCCCGACGGTACGCACGTTAACATCACCCTCGTCTACGCCGTCGCCCGAATCCAAACCTGCGTGCCGACCGATTTTCGCCCGTTCCTGGGCCGTTCGGGTGGTAACACCCACGTCTTCGTGACACCAATTTGCCACCCATGGCATGTCCCGGGGCGGCTCTACCCTGGTGGTGCAACGGCACCGGAATTCGCATGACCATGCGCTATGCCCGACGTCCCCCCGAGATTGAGTAGCACGGCGATCTGGAGTCCAATCACTGGAAGTCAGGAGATTGGGCATGAAGAAGCGCTACAGCGAAGAGCAGATCATCGGTTTCCTGAAGGAAGCCGAGGCCGGCGTGCCGGTCAAGGAGCTGTGTCGGCGGCACGGTTTCTCCGAGGCGAGCTACTACCTCTGGCGTAGCAAGTTCGGCGGCATGGACGTCTCGGACGCCAAGCGGTTGAAGGCGTTGGAGGCGGAGAACGCCCGACTGAAGCGGCTGCTGGCCGAGTCGATGCTGGAGAACGAGGTCACCCGGGAGGCGCTGCGAAAAAAGTGGTGAGCGCCCCGGCGAGGCGCGAGCTGGTGCGTCAGATGAAAGGCCGCGGGTTGAGCGAGCGTCGCGCGCTGGCGGTGATCGGCATGAGTGCGAGCGCGCTGCGCTATCGGCCGGCGGCCGATCGCAACGGGGCGTTGCGGGAAGAGATCCTGCGCCTGGCGCACCGTCATCGACGCTACGGCGCGGCGATGATCTACCTGAAGCTGCGCTAGCAGGGCTGGACGGTCAACCACAAGCGAGTTGAGCGGTTGTACGCCGCGGAGGGGCTTCAGGTGCGGCGTCGAAAGCGCAAGAAGGTGCCGTTGGCGGATCGTCAGCCGCTGGTGCGTCCGGGCGCCGCCAATGAGGTCTGGTCGCTGGACTTCGTCTTCGACCGTGTCGCTGACGGGCGGGCGATCAAGTGCCTGG
>NZ_KB894825.1:37343-37882 GCF_000374645.1 Arhodomonas aquaeolei DSM 8974 | reverse complement strand
CTCCAGCCGCTACGACCGAACCAGGCCTGGTCGGCGGACTTCATGAGCGATGCGCTCTACGACGGCCGCGCCTTTCGCACTTTCAACGTCATCGACGACTACAACCGCGAGGCGCTGCGGGTGGAAGTGGATGTCTCGCTCACCGCCGAACGCGTTCTGCGGGTTCTCGACGAGCTCCTGGTCGTGCGCGGGCGGCCCGAGCGCATCCGAGTGGATCATGGTCCGGAGTTCACCAGTGCGGTCTTTGTGGGCTGGTGCCAGACCCACGGTATTGAGCTCGAATACACCCAACCCGGCAAGCCCAACCAGAACGGGTTCGTCGAACGCTTTAACGGTAGCTACCGCAACGGCGTGCTCGACGCCTGGTTGTTCATGGACCTTGAGCACGTCCGCGAGGAAACCGAGCGTTGGCTCGCTGAGTACAACACCATCCGTCCCCACGAATCACTCGGCGATATCTCGCCGCTCGAGTTCCTCAACGACCGTGGCCATGCTGGAGTTTCTATTTATGACTGGGCCTAAGTCGGGGAAGTGGACAC
>NZ_KB894825.1:0-37132 GCF_000374645.1 Arhodomonas aquaeolei DSM 8974 | reverse complement strand
CACTCGGCGATATCTCGCCGCTCGAGTTCCTCAACGACCGTGGCCATGCTGGAGTTTCTATTTATGACTGGGCCTAAGTCGGGGAAGTGGACACTGGAGCCCCACCGTTGTGGTGTAGGATCCAGTTTCAGATGAAATTTTTCCACGCCGGTGAAACTCCGTAACCTATTGGTAATGAAGGAATTATTTGGAGTCTCCGACAGTGGTTTGGTCATTCATGCACTCCCACGCGCAGCCCTTACTCGCTCGCTGCTTGGGTGCGCCCCACCCCTTCCCGCTTACCTCGTGAGTACCAGAACCAGAATCTGCGGTGGGTGAGCCCCGTGCTGGACCCTCGCCGCGTTCACGTGCGCGCATGACGACGACACGGATGACCGCTTGCTACTCTACCCTGACCCTTACGATCGGTAGCAGCCAGTCTATTTCCTCTCTACGTGCCTTCGCTCCACGCTCTCGAGCAAATTTCGCTCCCAACTGGGCTGGCAGTAGGTCCGAGAACTTGTAGCGGCGCTCGCACGCTTCGATGGGCACGGTTAATTGATCAGCGTTCAGTGAGCGGATGCAGTCGGCAAGAGACTGTTCCGTGGCGTCCATAGGAGGCTTGAATCGTATCCGCCAGGCATCAGCTGTGCACGAGGAACCTTGATTCTTGAGTGCTGCCGCGATTGCTGTGTTCGCGCTCGCTCCCAGGAACGTCCACCAAGAAACACCGGCTATGCCATCAATCAGATAGCTCCCTTTCATGTCTAACCAATCGAACTCCTCCCGCGCCTCTTGGAGAGCGTCTTGACCTCTGTTAGATAGCAAGTCATTTATGCCCGGCTCGACTAGCGCCGCCCGCACACCTTGAGTCACTGCCCCAGACAATCCGGGTGGTGCCCCACTCCAGCGGCTGGTCCCTCTGCGGTCTGATGGTTCTACCCATACGCGGCGCTGCTTCCAATCCAAGTGAATCACTCGCCAGCCTTTACCGGCCAAGGTCAGGACAATGGGCTGGGCGTCGATAGGAAAGAGCGAGGCCATATCCACCGTGCCCACTTCCGAGCGGCCGTGCATGACACTCATCAAGGGAGCAGCCAGGAAAACCGAGAACAATTCGAGAAAGTTCTTGCGCCCATAGCGACGTTCACCCTCATCGCCGAGACAAATCAGGCCATCGACCTCAAAAAGAACCTTTTCGGACAGGAGGTGATCCAGAAGCTTCTGATACTCCTCGGGGGCTATCTCTGTGGCAGCGAGGAACGGCTGAAGGGCCCGCTGTACTTCGGACCTCACCAGTCCGCCCTCTTGGAGCACCAAGGCCAGGATCTGCTGTGCAAGCACATGGACTGGGTACGGGGGTGGCACAATGGGCTCGACGTACCCTTCCCGCCAGCGATGCAGCAGCCCTGCCGCGCGCAGGAAGCCTGCGCGAGTTGTGGCAAGAAAGAGGCAGTTTCGCTGGCCATTTCGGCGGCCAGTCCGGCCTATTCGTTGAAGAAAAGAGGCCACTGAACCGGGCGCATCGATCTGGATCATTCGATCCAGATCCCCTACATCGATACCGAGCTCGAGCGTGCTTGTGGCGACGATGACGCAGTCCCGTCCGTCGGCAAACGCATCCTCCGCGCGACGGCGCTCGTCCTGAGACAGCGAGCTGTGGGAAACGTAGGTCGTGACACCCAGCTCTCGAAGCCTTAGTGCGAGCTCTTCAACCTGTTGCCGGCTGTCACAGAAGACCAGCCGCTTTTCTCCAAGGTATAGGCGCGAAATGACGAGCGCGGCGTTGTCTAGCCCGCCCACGAAGTCCAGGGTCACATCGGGAGCACGTGTTTCCGCCACCTCTGGCGAGACCACACGACGCGAGCCGCTCGTCGTCCCCTTGGTGAGCCAATTGAGCAACCCTTCCGCATTGCCTACGGTCGCTGACAACCCCAGACGCTGAATCACGTGAGGTGTGAGTTGACCCACCCTTCCGAGCACAGCGAGGAGGTGCCAGCCGCGGTCATCTCCCGCAAACGCATGAATCTCATCTACGACCACGACCCGCAGCGACGCGAAAAACGTCCGATGGTCCATCAAGGCGGAGTCGAGCATGACCTCCAGCGACTCCGGCGTCGCCAAGAGGATGTCGGGTGGCTGGCGGCGCAGCTTCTTTCTTGTGGACGCTCCTATGTCCCCATGCCATACCCCAACGCTGCGTCCGAAAAGCGCTGCATACATCCTGAGGCGATGTTCGAGGTTATTCAGGAGGGCCTTGATAGGACAGAGATAGAGCACCGATAGGCCGGTCCAGTGCTCGCTAAGCATCCTCGAAAAAACGGGCAGGATAGCCGCCTCGGTCTTGCCCCCGGCTGTTGGCGCCAGCAGCAACGCATGCTCCCCTGAGAGGATCGGGTCAATGGCTTCAGCCTGCAGTGGTCGCAGCTCACGCCATCTGAGACTGTTGACTACGTGATGCTGGACGGCTGGGTTCAGCCGCTCAAAGGCGTCGACGCTCACAGGCGTATGTCGTCCACTGAAGTCGCGCCTGAAACGGAGCGCTCCTGCGCTGTTAGCTCGTTTGGGTCGACCGTCAATGAGTAGTGCTGCCGTGGATCGAAATCGGGAAACTGGTCAATGCGATCCAGCACCTCCCCCACCAGCTTCTTGAGGAACAGGCGCGGCGCGACGCCGACGTTCCCACCCAGATTGCCGGTCACCGCCTGAGCCAGGCCTTTCAGGTAATCATCGTCTGCCTTGGTTTGGATTCGCGCAGATTGTTCAGAGCCTGCCGCGAACAGATCCCGGACACGCTGCCCTACGGCCAGAAGCCGTTCTTCGTTAAAGTTCTGCAACCGGATCTGAGGAGCCCTCGGATTGTCGAAACGACCATTGTCCTGGAACTCCACATGCAAGCGCTGCGCGAGCGGTGCCAACCGCTGTATGCCCTGCGGGCCGTCGAAAAACGGCGGAGTCCCGGTCATGATCAGGTACAACCCCGGAAAGCGACCGGCATCCACTTCGTCCATAAGCTGCCTCAGGGCATTCAACCCCTTGTCACGCACGTCGCCGCGGACACGTTGGAGAGTTTCGACCTCGTCCAATACCCAGACCAACCCGGCATAGCCCGAGTCACGCAACACGATGAGCAGGCCCTGAAGAAAGCTCATCGCCCCGAAGTGGTCGATATCGCCCTTGATACCCGCGTAGCGCTTGGCGTGAGCGGAGACATTCGGCTGGCCGCCGAGCCAGGCGAGCAATCCATCGGCGATCGCCTGCTCCCCCTCCAGCAAGGCCTTCCGATAGCCCCGCAGGCAGGCGGCAAATGCCGGCGCACGGCGATTCACCTCTTGCAGCTTGCGCTCCATTAGAGCGTTCGTCCGCTCCATGAGCTGCGCCTCGTCAGACAGCTCCGGCTCATCCGCCAGGACGTCCTCTTCCAAGGTAAAGAACCAGCCATCCACAATGAGGCGAAGAGCACCATGCCGATTCCCCTGAACCGTCAGGCGCTCGACCAGCCGCCGGTAAACGGTCTCCAGTCGGTGAAGCGGCGTCTCGGCCTCCGAAATCTGAACCTCGGTTGTCGCGAACCCCCGCCCGAGACCACGCTCCTGTAGCCAGCGCGAGAAAAACGTCTTGCCCGCGCCGTACTCACCCCGCACGGCCTTGAATACGCCTCGTCCCGACTGCGCCGTGGCCAGCTCCCGATCAAGTGCGTCCACATACCCCTCAAGGCCGACCGCCAGCACATCAAGACCCTGAGGTGGCACGGTTCCCCGCCGCAACGCGTCCAGGATTTCGTCGCGCCGCTCCGGACTGATGTGCTCGATGTCACGCATAGGCTCAGCCCTCGGAGATCTCGAACTGCTTTCGTAGCAGCGCCGTGTCGAGCACGATTTCGGCGCCCGACGCATCCTCGCCGACCACCGCATAGCCATCGACGTTCAGCAATTTCTGCATTGCAGCAAACTGAGAGCGCACGCGCAGCTCCGGTATGTCCATGGCGGCCGCGAGTCGCTTGCGACTCAGGCGGCCATCGGCCTGCAAAAGAGCATGGAGGAACTGCCTCAGGACCGATTCCTTCGGCGCGATGCGGCCAGCGGCCTTTCGCTGGCGGTGATAGGTCGGCGACGCGAGCAACTGCTCAACTAACCGTTCGCCTTGGTCCTGCTCGGGCCCGTAGGTGGTGTCCAGTTGCTCGAACAGACTCGCCTGGCGTGTTGTTTCGCCGCCTCCACGCAACTTCGCGCTTTTCAAAGTGGCCGCAGGCTCGGCCGCGTTCGCCCGCTGAACAGGCTCCGCCGCCTGAGCCCACCAGGCTGGTTCCTGCGCCGGCAGCGCGTCCCAGCCGGAAAGCTCAACTGCGTTCTCACTGCCCATGAAGCGGAAGACGCCAACAGGGACGACAATCTCTTGAGGCGTTGCACCGCCATGGTATCCATTGCTCCGTCGAACGTAACGAATACGCTCGCTCCATGGCACGATAACGCTGTCGACTCCGAGCGCCTCGCGGACGGCGGGATTGGCGACTCGGATTTCGCCCTCCACGGGCTCGGTTCCGGAATCACGCCAACGACCGGCGAGCGCCTGAACCGGTTGATGACTGTGCCAATCCATCACGTGACCGTGGTCGCTGGTGAGCACCACGGTCCTGCCGCTGACCCGCGCAGACTCCAGTAAGGCGTCGAGCTGTCGGAACTGGTCGCGACTCCAGCGCAGGCGCAACTGATCGGATTTGTCCAGGTGATCGTCGATGGCATTGACCACAACACCTAAGAGGCGCTTTTTGGGGTTGGCAATGGCCTCGCGAACGTCACTGGCCAACTCCCCACCGCCCTCGCTGAGCGCCGCCTTGTGGTAGACGGTCGGCTTGGACTTCCCGGACCCAATGGCGTGCAGCAAGCCCTGATGGTTCGCGAATGAATTGCGCTCGAAGTCGGACTGGCCCTGACAGAGTCTGCCGCTGAAGAGACTCGCCCGGGCCACGCGCGTAACGCTCGGTAACGTACTCAGCGCCGACACCGTTCGCCCGCTACCGGCTGGCCCATAACTGATCCAACCGTCCGCTGATAAGTCCGCTTCCAGCTCGCGGTAGGCCCCGTAATCCATACCGTCCATCACGAGAAAAAGCACGGGTGACTGCCGAGCCAAGGGTGCCACGAGCTCATCCAGCACCGCCTCAAGGCCAACAAAGCGCCCATTGGCGAAAGAAGTCCGATCCCAGTTCGCCAAGGCCTCCGCAAACCGCTTGTTCAACGTCTCGCGGTGCTGACGCAACTGCGTGAGCAATCGCTCCAATGCGGCGCTGACGCCCGCATGGGCATCACCGCCAAGGAGAAGCCGGCGCCCCCAGTCCACAAAGCTAGCGTCGTCGCGATGGCTAACCGCCAGTTGCTCAAGACTGCGATTGGCGCCGCGTGTACCGCCAACATTGAGGTAACGCAACAATCGCAGGGCAACATCGAGCCGCTCCAGGCGCCCCTCATCGCCCGGACTAAGCTCATGGGACCGGACCGCCTGCAATGCCGCCCCGACGTCCGAGCATTCAGCGCGCCCATCAAGGGCGTTGGTAAGCGCGTCTGCATAACGCTGCAGACGGTGCTCATATCCGCGCTGCAGGACCAGACTCTCCCCGCCTGCGTCACTGATCTGCAGCTCATCGAGAATGGCCTGAGCGCGCGCCCGGTGGGTCTGTCGTGACGCCTCGTCCAGGTCACCGAGCAGATCTCGCGCCAGCGCGAACCACCGCCGGCCCGCCGCGCCCGCCAGCGCCTGGCCGGCCAGATAGCGCTCCAGCCGGCCCGCCGCAAGCTGCCGGTCAGCCGTGATCGAGCCGGATTCGTCAAAGATCAGCTCGCACACCAGCCCGATAGCGAGCACATATTCCGCGTACTCGCTCTCCGCCACGTCCAGCAAGTGCAGCCCGAGCCTGCCGGCTCGTTGCTCGATGCGACCTCGAAAAAGCTGTCGGACCTCGTCATCCATGCGTCGCCATGCGTCAGCAGCGCCTTCAGAGAGGAGCCACCTCATCACCGCCTTGGCGTCCAGTAGGTCCTGGTCGAACCCCAGGTAGCGACGAAACAGCGAGCGCCAAACGGTATCCGCATCGAGAAATCGAGCGCGACAGGACGGATACCCCTCCGGCGGGACGTTACTGATCAGCAGCTCAGCGAGCCGCGGCGCACGGGGAATCCTTGGATCCAGTCGGTCCGCCGCGAAGAGCGCGAGCACGCTGTCCCACGGATCAAGCCCGTACAGCCTTCCACCACAAAGGCGCGCCCGCATGTCCTCGGGCAAGTCGGCCTCATGCAGACGGCTCAACACCACACCGTGTTGCCCATGTGCATTGAGTTCGTTAAGGGCCAGACCGAGCTCGAGCACCGAATCACACCGCCGAACCGGCCACCGCTGCCCCTGGAGCTGAATGACGTCCTCGCCCGCCCATTCGCCGGTGGCGCTTATCCCCACGGTTTCTACGCCGTGTCGCGCGATGACCTGCTCCGCTCGCGCCCGAATGAGGTCGGGCGTGAGCTGTCTCGACGGCGCAGTCGAAGGGCTCGCCCTAGTCGCCATGGCCGGACTCGTCGAATATCGTCCAGGAGACCTCGATCGTGGCACTCGCCGAGACGCCGCTCAGCTCCGCCTTGAGCGCCCGGAAGACCTCATCGACCTCGGACGCGGACACCTGCTGGCGATCCCGCTTCACCGCTCGCCGATTGGGCGCGTTGGGGGGGCGCGATGTCGGCGATGGTGTGCCGCCGCCACGCGCAGCGCGCGTCATCAAATCCAGGGCCGATCGCTGCGCCTCATCGACCGCGGGCGTTAGCGGCAGGACATGTTCATCACGCGTCAGCGCATCGTGAACCGGGCTCATGATGGATTCCGCTTCGGCGGTCCATTCAGCGGGCAATTCGGCAAGCCGCTGGAACAGATCCCAGGCCCCGGACTGCTCCAGTGTCTCCGCCAGCTCGCCCGCCTTGCCGATACAAGCGCCGACTGCCGTCGTCGACCCCGGGATGTCGGTCTGGGCAAGGGCCCGGATCACCTCGTTCTCCTCCGCCTGGGTGATGCGTTCGAGAATGGTACGCGCGGCCTCAACGCTACGTCGCCGCTGCGAACTGCCCGGATCGAGGCCGAGTGCGGCGATGCGTTTCTCTAGCGACTGGTTGAGGCGCTCAACCGCGTCTCGCCGGGTATTCGCATGCGTGCGCAGCTCATCCACGAAACGGCCGACGTTCGTGGCGTTGAGCTGGCGCGAATCCATCGCTAGGCCAAACAGGTGACCAGCGCGCTCCAGTGCCTCATTCCAGTCCTGCTGCGCCGGCAACGGCTGCTCGCGTAGTTCGAGCTGATCGTCCACCTGGTCAAGCCGCGGTTCGACGGCACCCCCATGCAGGTAGAAGCGGCGGTTCGTCTGCTCGGCGAACGCCAGGATCACCAGGTTCTCGACGTCTCCCGGCAACCCCATGGCATGCTCGGTCTGCAACCAATGACGCAGGCGGCCTACGGTGAGCTGCTGGACATCCTCGCTGTTGATCCGACGGTTGAACGTGTCCCGCCAGTAGTCGCCCAGGACGAAGTGCGTCTCACCCATCTGGCCGAGGTGCAGCGGCACTGCGATGCCGTTCATGACCTCCCGGTCTTCCCGGGCCACCTCCACGCGCCCGTCAGGTAGGCCCGCCACACGGCTGACGACGGCCAACACTTTCTTGAGCGCCGCACGACGGACTTCTACCGTGAACCGCGGATGATCCGGGTAATGTGCCGCCAGCATTTGATCCAGCAGATGCTGGAGATTCTCCAGGAAGTTCGCCCCCACCGGCGGCTGCAAGTGAATGCCCTGGGACAGTGAGAGGAAGTGATCATCCAGATCCTGCCCCGCGTCGACCGCATCCTCGTTGATCCGGCTGATGCCATAGGCCGTCAGCAGATTGGAGCGAACCCGCTGTCGCAGCTGGTCGCGTTGATTGGTCAACAGCACCCGCGCCTGATCGCGCTGGGCCTGCGACAGGTGGCTCCCATAGTTCGCGAGCCGCTGGCCGGACAGGACATGCTCCAGCACCGTCAAGCGTGCCAGATCATCATTCGCCTTGGCGCTGAACGCCGAGGGCAACCACACCAGCGTCGAACACTCGCCGTAGATGCTCTGGAACTGCTGGACCTGCGCCCGATCGTTCGCCACCGCATCGCCGATGGGCAGGCTGATGACCACTTTCCAATCCGTCTCCCGCGGGCGGAATCCCTCGAGTGACAACTCCTTGGCCTTGATGATCTCCACTTCGCATCGGCGTCGCGTTCCGCGCCAGTCGAAATCCAGCACGGGGGAACGGTACATGTCGTCCGTGTCCTTCAAGGCCAGGTCGGCGCGAATCATGTCCCGCACGAGCTGAACACGGGCGCCCGGCGTGTCCGACGCCAGCGCGTTCTCGAGAATGCCATCGGTATCCACACCGACGAGTTGGAGCGCTACGGTGGCGTCGGTACCCTCATCGCTGACCTTGATTTCCCCGATCTGGCTCGCCCAGCGGCGACACTTCTGGAGCACCGCCGTGGCCTCCTGGCCCGGGATGGGGGACCGCACGCTGCCGTGGTTCAGCGTGGCCAACCGCGCCGGGGTCATCGCGGCGAGTTCCTCCACGCCCTCCGCCAGCGCCGCGAGAAGCAGCGTTTTGACCAACCGATCGTCAGCCCGAAACGCCTTTTCTTGGCCCTCGGGCAGCTGACCATCCTCCAGCGCCTCCACGGTGGTGCCGTAGTGATCCGCGAGGACCGGTAGCAGGCGTGTCCGGTACAAACGCCGTGCGTTGTCGAAATGCCCACGCATTGCCTGGGAGAATGGCTCATCGCCGCTGGCGAGAACGTCGTACAGGTCACCCACGGGCACGATGTCGCCCAGCTCCAAGCGATCGCGCTGGTCCACCAAGAGCTGGAGCATGAGCTTCAAGGCGGTGCGCTCGCGCTGAAGCAGTGACGACAACGCCACCAGGGCCTTCACCAGCACCGGGCTGAACGGGTAGACCTGCCGGAACTGCTCCTTGGTGTAGTCGCGGGTCAGCAGGGTCTGGAGCACGCCTTCCCGCACCTGCGCGGCCTTCTCGAAGGCCTGATCGAGCTGCGCCCGCGCGTCCTCGGACTTGGGCCGCAGCAGCCGCTTTTCGACGATGGCGGGGAGGTTGCGGTCCTCCAGCGTGATCTTGTCGAAACGCGCCTCCCACCAGTTAAGCACGTCCGAGAAGCGCATCTGCTCGATGCCACCCATGTGCTCACTGACCAGCTCGCGGAGGTCGCGCTGCCGGGCGATGAAACTGATGATGGGGATGGGGCGAGAGGCGTCCATGGACTCCACAAGCTTGGCCACCTTCTGGCCCTCGCGGTTGATGAACTCGTCATCGGACGCATGGCTCGCCAGCCACAGGATCAGCTCGTCGAGGAACAGCACCAGCCCGTCATAGCCCAGGGACTGCGCGTGCCGCGCGATCACGGCCAGCCCCTTATCCAGGTCCACCAGCCCCTGGGTTTCATCACCCGCAAGCTGGCCGGCGTGGCTGAAGTAGCTGTCCACCAGGTCGGTGATCAGCTGCCCACGCAGCTCGCTCTCCGGCGGCGCGGCCATGGCTGACTCGAACGTGGCCGCGTCCCAGCCACCGGCGAGGTCGCCCCAGCCATCATCACCGCCGCCCTGCTGGCCCAGACCGGCGAAGAAGGCCTCGTCGCCCATCCGCTCCCGCAGGCCGCGGGCATCCTTGAACAGGCCTTCGCTGCGGTACACCGGTGGCGTGGGCGCGTCCGGATGGAGGCGGCGGATGTAGGTCACGTAGTGGCCGAGGATCGCCGCCTCCATGCTGCGGGCGCCGATCATGTGATACGGAACCACTAGCACATTGTGGTTCTGGGTCCACTCGTTATGCCGCTGGATGACGTTGGCCAGCTCCGGGATAGCACGCGCGTCCGCACTGCCCTGCAGCAGCAAGGTCAGCACCGCCATGAAATGGCTCTTACCGCTGCCAAAGCTGCCGTGAAGGTAGGCGCCCTTGCTTGCCGGCGCGTCGAGGGCGCTCTTGACCAGCGTCATGGCCTGATCGAAGCAGCGCCGCAGCTCCGGCGTCACAACATAGCTGCGCAGCGTGCCCTGCGGATCCTGCACGCCCTCGGTCAGTCGCAGCACGAAGTCCCCCTGGTGCACCTCGTGGGGAATATCGATGATCTCGGCGATCTTTGTCATGGCACGTCCCGTCACCCCTGCCCTTTAGAAGGCGCCACCTGCAGCAGCAGCGCCGTCGTGTTGTCCGACTCGCCCGGTTGGGCGGCCTGTTGCAGTACGTCCAGCAGCCCGCGCAGCAGCGCGTCTGGCTGTCGTGCGTCGCCTGCTAGCTTCTTCCAGTGCCGGTCCACCAGCGACGCCGGATCGGACACGGCCCACAGGCCATCCGTGCTTAGCAGGTATCGCCCGCCGGGCCGAAGCGTTATGGTCCGGCAGTCGGCCCGCTCCGCCAGCGACAGCGGCAGATCCTCCGCCGTGAGGTGCCGTAAACCCGGCGACAAGCGACCGCGCTCGTCCTCGAAGGTATTACCCATGGCAAACGCCTGGCTGATGCGGCTCTCCGGCTGCCTGTGTATCCGCCGCTGCCAAGCCTCGACGTCTATCGCGCCAGCGAGCATGGCGCGCGTCGACGGCGCATGGTCCAGGGTCAGATAGCGCGGACCCACCCCGGAGCCCAGCTCATAGAGCCGGCTGTCACCCACGTGGTAGAGCCACGCGGTATCTTCCGCCACCACCTCCAGCAGGGTCAGCGTACAACCTGGCGAGCGAACACCGGCACCCCAATCCGCGTGGAGTTGATCGTGCAGGGCATCCAGCCCGTTGACCAGCGCCTCGCGCGACGCATACACCGGCAACCGCCGAATGGCATCCGCCGCGTCCTCGGCCACTTGGCGGCCGTTGTCGTGGCCCCCCATGCCATCCAGTACCGCGATGCGTAGCCGCCCCGCCGGCCAGTCGTCCCGGTTGATCGTGGTTGGTGCGCCCCCACGCAGGCAGACACCAAAGCCCGCAGCATCCACCACCACCAGGTTGTCCTGATTCTCGGCGCGCTCGCCCACCGCCAAGCCACGCAGCGTGAACCAGGCCAGCTCACGCCCCGGCGGCATCATCGGTGGGGCCTGGCGGCTGTCAACATAGCCATCGAGCTGCGTGAGGGCAAAGCTCAGTTGCATGGGCACACCCGCAAATTCCGTCGTCGCAGGCTTGCCGGGCCTATCCGCCTCATGACCCGCCCCGCCCCTCAAGCTCGTGCCAGACCCGCAGGATCACCAGCGTCTCCCGATGCACGGAGTAGCGCACGACATAGCGGCCGAAGACCATGTCACGAACGGTCTCCGGCTCCGGCGCAGCAGCGACGGGCCGCCCCATGCGCGGAAACCGCGGCAACGTCTCCAGGCGTTCCAGCAACTCTGCCGCCACTCGACCGGCCGCATTCGGGTCATGCTCGGCGATGAAGGCCCGCAGGCGGCTGAGGTCCTCAATGGCCTCCGCAGCATAGACCCGCCTCACTCACCCGCCTTGGGCGGCGGCAGCTCGTCCGTCTGCCCCCAACTGCGCAGCCAGTTGTGCACCGCCTCCCCATCGGCGACGCGCCCCTGGGTGGCGGACTCCACGGCGTCCAGCGTCGCCTGCCAGCGCGCCTGCTCGCGCTGATGGCGCTCCAGGTATTCCGCCATGGCCTGATTGATCAGCCAGCCCTTGCTGCGCTGGAGCCGCTGAGCCATGGCCTCCAGCCCCTGCTCCACCTCCGGCTGGAATCGAACGGTGGTGACACCCATCACGGCCCCCGCTGATATCCGAATACTCTGTATTCGACTGTAGTCTAGCAGTAAGCCAGCCGCTTCAGCTCTGGGCCTTGCGGCCCCGCCGACGTGTCTGCGGCGGTTGCCACTGGCGGATGGCATCCCGCGTCAGGCCCAGCTCCTGGAGCTGACCGGTCAGGTAGGTCTCGAAGAACTCGTCCATCCGGCCGAACTCCGGGTCCGGCGTGCTGTGCCACTGCTGGACCCAGGGCAGCAGCTCATCCATCGCCGCGAGAAATGGCACCAGGCGCTCCGCGGGCCAGCCGGCCTGCTGGCGGCGGTCCGTGTAACACGCCGCGACCGCCTGCATCCGCTGCAGGCTGTCCCAGCCCGCCCACCCGACCAGCAGGCTGTTGTCACCGTCCGGGCTGCAATGGGGCAGGCTGACGAAGCGCTCCTTGGGCACGTCCAGCGCCCCGCGCAGCCGCCAGTAGGTGCCGTCCAGAAAATCCCCCTTGTTGTACTTCGGCGGCACCGGGATGGTGCCCAGCTCGGTGCGTTTGCGTTCATCCTGCGCGCGCTTCAGCCGCTGGGCGAAGTCCGCATCCGACTCGTCATCGCCCTGTGTCAGCTCGGCGGCCACCTCCGCATCGATGGCGTCCTCGCGCCGCTGGAGCGCCCAGGTGGCCTCCCAGTCCTGACGCTTGCGCTGCCCGGCCGCCTTGTAGCGCAGCACCGACAGCAGTGGTACGGCCTCGTCCGCCACCAGCTCCGCCACCAGCTTCTTCACATCCACGCCGCTGCGGCCGACGTAGAGCTCCGCAACCGCCATGAAGTCAACATCCAGCACCGCCCGGTCCGCCAGATCGTTGGTGGTCTGCAGGGCCGGCTCGCCCCAGTAACGCCCCGCCTCCAATCGGTCCAGCAGCCAGCGGCGCAGCGCGGCCTCTTCCGTCTCTGCCCAGCTATCCAAGTTCCAGCGGCGCTTGTGCTCGGGCTGCTCCAGCAGGCCGATGTAGCGGTCCGACTGGATGTGCTCGATGCGCGCCTCGACCAGGGCGCGGTAATCCTCGGGCCAGTCCGTTGGGAGCTCCGTGATGGGCGTGGAGCCATGGCGACGAAACCAGCTCGTCTCCAGCTTGCCAGCGGCCATGCGCCGCGCCATGGCGATCTCGAAGGCCCGTTCGCCCAGGCGCAGCGCCGGGGGCGACTGTGGCCGACCGGCCGCATCGCAGTACTCGAAGTCCCGATCGAGCACGCCGTAGAGCCGGTAGCATCGCCAGTCCACTTCCTCCTGCAGCGCGATCATGCGCCCGAGCAGGTCCTCAGCCTGCGCGCGGTAGGCGTCCAGCTCATCGCGGGAGAGCGGCAGGCGGTCCCTCAGCGCGTCCGGCAGGACGGCCTGCCGCCGGGTGGCGAGATCGTCGAGCTGCCGGGCGAGGTCCAGGGGCTTGGTCTCGGTGACTGGGAACTGCTTCAGGCCGGTGCCGGTGAACTCGTAATGACTTTCCCAGTTCTCGTCGCCCATTGCCGAGTAACCCGCCGCCACTCGGCTTCCGCCGCCAGCTCCCTTGCTGTGAAACACCTGCTTCATCCAGAAGCAGGCCACCGAGCTGTTCAGCAGGCCCAGCAGCGCCAGATGGTCGTCCTCGCTGGCCTCGGCCGGGAGCTTGATCACCGGCGCCGAACGATTGAACACCTTGCCGCCGCGGTCGAGGACGAAGTGGTTGTGGGTGGCGACGAAGGCGAAGGTGATGGATCTTGGGATCTGAAAGCGATCCGCGGGAATCTGGCCGTACTCGTACCAGGCCTTGCCAACATCGCGATAGGTCTTACCACCAAAGACTTTGCGATCGAACAAGGTCGTCCGATACGGCCACATGAACGGAAAGGCCCCTTCAATCGCCTGCGGCTCAATTACCTCAACGGACGGTGTATAGGGAAACAGCGCCGACCAGACCTCGTAGAAGGCCCAATCCCGTATGTCCTCGCCGATCCCGAAGGTACGGACAAGATTCATAGGGACACCCTGACGCCTGAAGACGTCAGGTTCCTGAACAAACACCTCATCACTCTTGGTGATGCAAACAAATCCAATGGAGGTTGCCCACTCCTGCATTGTGGATTGGGCGCTACCTTCCACATGCTCCTTCACCGCAGTAATACTGCCGCCGCCCAACGACCATGGGTGAGCCGCAAAGGTAGGCCTTTCGAGATCGGCTACCGACACGAAGTCACTTTCGCTGCCCGGCTGATCGACTTGATCGAGGATAGCGCTCCACACCTGGCCCCTCGCTGGATCAGACGGTGTGCCCGGCTCCCCTCGTATCCCCATGACTGTCCGCACCGTGGGCGCCGTCGGTGCCCGGTTGCTGCCAAAGAGGATGACGGTCGGTGTGCCGTGCCCCGGGATATAGGCCCCAGCCGTATGGATGACATGCGTCAGGTTCACCCGCGGCAGGAACTGCTCCACCAGCTTCTTGCCGAACTCCCGCTTCATGAAGGAGTCCGCGATGATCATGCCGGTGTGGCCGGCGGGCTGGCGGTCACCGCCCGGCAACGCGAGACTGAAGAAGCGCTGCGTGAACGGCACGGTCAACGCATATTGGCGGTGGCAGACCTCGCCGTAGAAGCGGCGGTAGAGTGCGTTCTGCGCCTTGTCCTTGACCGTGATGTACGGTGGATTGCCGACCACCGCGTGGTAGTGACTCCCCAGGATTCGGTTCAGCGCCTCGATATCCTCGGACCGGTAGGCCTGGCCGAAACTCGGATGGCGCCGCATGGATCCGGCATGGTCCAGCGCCAGCTCGTTCAATGGCAGGCCATGTAGCAGGCTGTCACCCGCGGCCAACTCGAATTGGTAGGCAGGCGCCTCCTTGACCTTTCCTATCCCCTCGGCCTGCAGGGCCGCGATGAGCAGGCGGAAGCGCGCGATGCTGACGGCGAAGGGGTTGATGTCCACGCCCGCCACGGCGCGCAGGGCTTTCTGAATGCGCTCGCGCGGGGTCATGGCCGGTGCCTGGCGGTGCCAGCGCTGGAGCAGGCGATGGAACGCACCGATGAGGAAGTGACCCGAGCCACAGGTGGGGTCGATCAGCCGCACCGCCTCCAACCCGAAGTCCTCGATGGCCGGGTCGAGCGTGCGATCCAGGATGAATTCCTCGACGAACTCCGGCGTCTGCAGCAGGGCGAACTGCTTACGCGCCCGCTCGGAGAGCTGCTCGTACAGATCGCCGAGGAAGCGCGTGTCCCAGTCCGGATCGGTGAAGTCGTGGACCAGCTCGCCCGTCTCCGGGACCACCCGACGCCAGAATTCCCAGAGCCCGCGGGCGGCGTCGCCGGACGGTGTGAGTTGCCAGAGCGGGTTGTGTTCCCGGTCGAACAGCTCGCGCATGGCGGGCAGCTCTCCGACGGTCTCGAAGACGTTGAGGAAGTAGTCCCGGTCCGTGTCCGTGGGGTGCTCGCGGAAGTAGCCGTCCCGCCGCTCGCGGGCCTGGCGCGCGCGCTCACCGGGGCCTGTGATGAACGCCTCGGCCAGGAGCTGGTTGTCCTCCAGGAAGCGCACGAAAACGCCCGCCAGCACCCAGGCGACCGCGCTCTGGGTGAGGTTGTCCTCCCGCCAGTCCTGGTACGTTGCGGCCGTGCGACCGCTGTCACGCGCCTCGCGGTACTCCGCCTGCAGGCGATCCCGCATCGACGCCACGGCCTCGCTGCGCTCACGCAGGTCGTCGGTCAGGTTCGCCACCTGCTGCTGCAGGTCCCGACGCAGCGCGTTCAGTTCTACCCCCATGTTGCCCCTTCTCTACGAAACAGGTGGAACGGACCAACCGGTAAACCCTACGTCTGGCCTAAACCGGATTGGCTTTGATTCTCTGTGTGACTGTTTAGCTGAGGGCTTCGAGAAACCAAAGCGCGAATCGATCCAGCTCTGTCGGGGAGCCGCCCAACGAAAGCGCCACCGCCGTCAACAGCGAGAACTCACTGCCAACATGCATTGTGACCCCGAGTCACGCCGTTGGAGTTCGGCAGCTCCCTCGAAGCCCCCATAGTCGATTACCCCTTCACCGTTTCGGGGGGCGTGTTCAGCCAGTGACGGTCCGCGTGCAGCCACTCGGAAGTGTGCACGATGGGCAGCGCCCGGTCGTCGATCATCGGCAGCGTCGAGGCACTCGAGCCTGGAATCAGCAGGACCGCGCCCGGGTGCCGCCCGCGCTCACAGGCGTCGCGCACGCGGTTGAGCAGCTCCATGTGGCCGTAGCGGACCAGCAATCCGGGGTTGAGAATCAGGATCGGCGAATCGGCCTCGATAACGGACGGGGTAATGCGCCGGACGGCTTCCGCCACAAGCTGCAGCAAGCGCGGCCAGTTGGCCCCGTCGGGCCCCGCCCCGTCGGCTTCCAGCACAACGCTCCAGCGGGCCTTACGCGCCTCAGCGACGGCCTTCATGGCACGCAGCAGTTCGCCCTCCAGGCTGTACGGGGTGAGGCCATAACCGGTGGAGAGGCGCTGCTGGGCCCGAACCATGTGTCGTGGCGCAATGCGCAGGGCGAGGAAGCGGCCCTCCTTTGCCACGCGACGGAGTTTGTGCTCGATCTCCGTGACGCGTTCGCTGCCCGGGCTTTCGGCCGCGGTCGTATCGCGGGTGGTATCGCCGGCGGTCAGCGACCCCCGAACGCTGGCAACGGTGTAGTGCCCCTGACGGCTGTCCCAGCGCAACTGGGCGTCTACCTGATCGAGCAGCGTGTCCAGACGCGGGTGATCCGGCAGCGGCTCCGCCTCCGGATAGCGTCGTGCGATCCGTTGCTGGATGGCGCGTGCGGTGAGTTTGCTCGGCCCGATGAGGGCGCCGTACCCCAGGCGCAACGCGCGCTCGGCGTCCATGCCGCGCGGGTAGATCTCCAGGCGACTCGACAACGCGGCGGTGCTGGAGCTGGCCACGGCCAGATTGACCAGACGGTTATCGCTCAGCTCGGGCTCGGGAGCGTCGATGGTGCGTAGTGCCTCGATGACCCGTTGCGGTGCGGGGAGTGGGTCCTCGGCGGCCATGCGGTCCGCCGCCTCGCCGAGGGCCTCGGCATAGCGGGCGCGTCGTGGGGCATCGGAGGCCGCCCAGGCTTCGTCCAGGTGCTCGGTGGCCAACACAAACGTGTGGTGCTGGCCTCGAAAGACAACGAAGCGCGGCTTTTCCAGGCCCTCCTCCACCTCGCAGGCCGCCGCCGCCACGGCGAGGGCCCGGCGCTCCCGGCGCACGCCGTCGCTGGCCGCCCCCCGCATGCTGACGAGCCCGTGACACAGCTCGCTCAGTGTGAGCACACCGCCGTGGCGGCGTACCAGCTCTCCCACGTCCTGGCGAAGGGCCGTCATCCACTGTCGCTTGGCCCATCGCTCGCGCGCCCGGTCCAGAGCGCTCTCCAGCGTTTGCCGGGGGACGGCGAGCCGGCGGGCTGCGTTGCGGGTGTCGGCCCATTCGCCTGTCGGCTCGCCGCCCTCGTTCCCGCCAGCGCCCCCTTCCTCGGCGTCCAGTCCGAGGAAGCCGCGGAGCAGGCGCGCTTCCTCTTCCTCCATGCGGTTGTGCACGACGCGAGCCACAAGGCGGTCCAGGCTCCAGTATTCCGGGGCGCCGACGCTGTCGCCATCCTCGTCGTCGTCGGCGGCGGTGGTGGTGGCCTCTGACTCGAAATGCTCGCGCAGGCGTTCGGCCAATTGCCGGATCTGGGAAACCGTGCGTTGGCCCAAGCCCTTGTTTCGATACAGGCGAATACGTGGTAGGCGCAGCAGATCGTCTATCTGATTGACGCCGAGACGATCGCCAAGGGCATTCATAAGGCGGCCGCTCAAGCCGAGCTCCGAGATGGGTGTGCTGCGGTCGAGGTACGGCAGCATCTCGTCCAGCAGGGCGTCCACGTCCGGTATGTCGTCGTCGTGGGTCGTGCGCGTGGGGCGGTCGACGTGCTCGAAGACGCGATACCAGGCCCTTCGCATCTCCTCGGCGGTGTCGAAGCGGTCCGCCGGATCACGGGCCAGCGCCTGGCGGAAAAACCGAGTCAGACCCTCGCGCACGGCGGCGTCAAATTGCGCGGTGTCGAGGTAGACCTCCTCATCAGTCAACAGCGGATCGCTGGAGCCGTCCCCCCAGGACGGGGTAACACCAGTGGCCATTTCGTAGAGCGTCACGGCCGCGGCGTACCGCTCAGCATGGAGGTCCCAGCGTTGCGGCCGACGCTTGGAGAGGAAGGGATCCAGGTACGGCGGCGTGCCCGCGCGAATGTTCTCCGGTGGCGCGTTGGACAGGGAGAAGTCAAATAGAACCAGGGTGAGCTTTTTGCCGGGCGTCTCGCCGATACCGATGTTGTCCGGCTTGATGTCCCGATGAGCGACGCCCGCCTGCTCCAGCCACGCGGCCACCTGGAGCAGTTCGTCACCGAATCGCTGCAGCAGATCCAGGCTGAGCTTGCCGTCCTCGCGAATGCGCTGGGCCAGCGTCTCGGTTCCGGTCTTGTTCTCGGTACCAGCTCGCGCCATGAACAAGGCGGAGTGGCCGGAAACAGTCGTCCGATCAAAGAGTTCGACGATGTTCTGGTGCCGTAACTGAGCAAGCACCTGGCCTTCCTGTTCAACGCGCTCGTTAAAGCGCGGCTCCAGGGCGACCTTGAGCACGCCCTCCCGCCCCTCACGGTCAGTGACGAGCAAGGCAACGGCCGTGGAGCCCTTGCCCAGACGGCGGCGTACCTGGAAGCCGCCGTCGAGCACGTCCTTGGGGCGCGCATCCAGCGGGTTGGGTTGATCCTCCGGGTCAGGGCGGGTTAGTTCTTCCTCGACGCCCTCGAGCTCCTGCAGAAATTCGTCCACACCACTCAGCCGGTCCATCGCTTCCGGGCGAGTCGCCTCGCATATGAGGTCATCCAGCGCCGATGGGGCGGCATCCATGACGTCGGAAAGCCGGAGACCATCGCCCGTCTCCAGCTTGGCGCGCAGACCCTCGGCACCGTCCGCGGGGGGTGTCTCGGAGAACAGGAAAAAGGCGAGACACCCCAGCGAGAAGACATCCATGCGCTGATCGTCGTAACCCGCACCCACGATCGCTTCCGGCGCGATGAAGGCCTCCGACTGATTTTCTCCCCAATAGGCCGGCGCCGACGTCTCGGATATGGAGAGCCGCGTGCCGCCATCTGTACCCGTCCCCTGGCGGGCGCTTTGCCAGTCAAAAAGCTTCAGCGCGAGCCCGCGTTGCTTGTCACGGTAGACGAGGATGGACTCGGGGCTCAGCGCGCGATGATACAGTCGATTGCCGTGCGCGAACTTTAGGGTCTCGGCGATCTGGCGCACGAGGTCCAGCCGGTCACCGGCGTCCAGGGTATCGCGCTGGAGCGGCAGCCACTGATCCAGTCGCTCAACGCCCTCGGGATGCTCGAAGACGAGCGCGGGCCCGCGCTCATGCTCCGTGAACTGCTCGACCTGCAGGATACCCGGGTGCTTCACCCCATCCAGAATCTGGAACTCTCGCTCTGCCGCCTTCTGACGCTCCCGTCGGCTGGTTTCGGAAGTGGTGAGCGCATACGGGTAGATACGGACTCGCCGGTGCGAGCGTTCGAACCGGACATGGGACGCCTCCCAGTCCTGGTATAGATCGGTCTCACGAATCAGCGTATTCAGGCGAAAGTCACCGACTCGATTCTGCTGCTGCGACTTTCTTATCCCGCACTGTTCCAGCGCCTGCTTGATCTGGCGAGACTGGCCATGACCGATAGCCGCCGCCGAGCGCTGGTCGAGCTCGCCCCGCAATAGCGCCAGGATGTTTTCCTGTGTGGTTTCTGCCTTGTTGTCCGGTAGGTAGATCCCCGCCCGGGCAGTCCCGGTCAGATCACACCGCAAGTCCTGGTTCGAGAGAAATACGACCGCTTCGATGTAGGGGACCCGCCCGCCACCCTTTTTGCGGAAGGCGCGCTGCGATTGCAGCAGGGTCTTCAGCTTCTTTGCCTTACGGTTGGCCAGCAGAAGCGGATTGTCGAAGCTGCTCCTACGGCCGTCGCGCTCCCACGTCCACGTACCGGCGTCCCCGCTGATACGCCCAGGATGGCTCTTGATCTCGACCAGGTAGATACGACTGCGCGAGACGACGAGGACGTCAACTTCATTAACGCTGCCGTCATCCGCTATGAACTCCAGGTTGGCCCATGCGCGAAACGGCTCGTAGTCCGGTAGCCGGTCTCGGAGATACTCGAGGGCGCTTCGCTCCCATGGGAACTCGGACTCGGTCACGACCTGCCAGCGGGGTGGCTTCATAGCTTGAGATGCCCTACGTAAACCTTCGGATGCGATGATCTTTCACGCTTGGTTCGGCCACACCTCGGCAGGGCACTCCGCACTGCTCGAATCCTCCAGAAGTAGATCTGTTGCCACGAGGCCATCGAACATGCCAAGGAAGCGGCACACCGAGTTGCTGCGCGGATGATGAGTAGAGAGGACCCACCCGCTGCGTGCCAAGCCGTTGTGCTCCAGCGGGAGACCGTAACGTTGGCGTGCTGGCACCGTTCCATCGGGAACGTATTCTAAAACAGAACGGCAAGGGCGTGATCCTGTGTACCAAGCAGACGCTGTCGCGAAAATGGGGACGTTCCAGGTTAACCAACCGAGTACCGATCATCGGTCATGATGGTACCGGAGGCCGAGCTCTGCTGACGAGAGGTCGCCCAACTGGAGTTGACCCGTTCTGGTGGACATCCGAGCCTTTGGGAAGCAATTGGAGTCCACGATGCCACAGTCCAGACCCCCATATCCGGCGGCCTTCCGCGAGCAGATGATCGAGTTGGTGCGCACCGGGCGTACGCCTGAGGAGCTTGCCCAGGAGTTCGAGCCCACAGCGCAGACCATCCGTAACTGGGTCGCGCAGGCCGAGCGCGACAGCGGCCGGCGCTCTGATGGGCCGAGCAGCGCCGAGCAGGAGGAGCTGCGGCGCCTGCGCCGAGAGGTGAAGCGGCTGCGTGAGGAGCGGGAGATCCTGTCAAAAGCCGCGGCCTGGTTCGCTCGGGAGACCGACTCGGTGCCACCGAAGTCTTCGAGTTCGTCGAAGTGAACCGGGCCTTCCACCGCGTTGCCACGATGTGCCGGGTGCTGGGCGTCTCCCCCAGCGGGTACTATGCGTGGCGTACCCGGGTCCGCTCGCCGCGCCAGCGCGGCGACCAGGAGCTCACCGCTCACATCGAGGCGATTCATGAGCGCTCGCGGGGCACCTACGGGGCGCCGCGGGTGCACGCCAAGCTGCGCGATGAGGGCCGCTGTGTGGGCCGCAAGCGTGTCGCAAGACTGATGCGCCGCCGCGGCCTGGTGGGCGAGACTCGCCGGCGCTGGACGGTGACCACCCGGCGCGCGGGCGAACGACGCCCGGCACCGGATCTGCTGGAGCGCGAGTTCGCCGCCGAGCGCCCGGATGAGGTGTACGTCGCCGATATCACCTACGTCCCAACCTGGGCGGGCTTTTTGTACCTCGCCGCGGTGCTCGATGCCTGCACCCGCCGTGTGGTGGGTTGGGCGATGGCCACGCACCTGCGCACCGAGCTCGTCGTCGCGGCGCTGGAGATGGCCATCGTCCAGCGCCGCCCCGAGGGCGTGATACATCACTCCGACCAGGGGTGCCAATATACGTCCCTGGCCTTCGGCGAGCGCTGCCGGACCGCGGGCGTGCGCCCCTCGATGGGCTCGGTCGGGGACTGCTACGACAACGCCATGGCGGAGAGCTTCTTTGCCACCCTCGAGTGCGAGCTGCTTGCCCATCACCGTTTCCGCGATCCCGGTGAGGCCCGACCGGCGATATTCGAGTTCATCGAGGGCTGGTACAACTCACACCGGCGCCACTCCGCCATCGGCTACCACTCACCCCTTAACTACGAGAGGAGGCTCAACAACCGGAAGATCCCCCCGAAAGTCTGAAACCGTCCACCGAAGCGGGTTAACTTCAGACACCGATCTGGCGGGCGCCCTGATTATGGCGGAAAACATCCGCCGATCCGTGGAAGCCCTCGCTATTAAGAACGACAAGACGCCGCTGGGAACGGTGACCGTGAGTATCGGCGTTGCCGCCATTGAGAACCATGAATACGCCGATCATCAACAGCTTCTCAAGGCGGCGGATACCGCTATGTACCAGGCCAAAAAGGACCAACGCAATTGCGTGCGTTCAGTGGGCACCACCGTACAGTGAATCACCGCGCATCGCCCTCGTGCCCCTTCGCTCGCTGAGCCTTCCTCCCCTGCAGCCCCCGCCGACTTTCGAAGGCGCGGGCTCACCAAGCATGACCGCCGCCGACGCTCGAACTTCTCGATACGACGCAAGGCCCACGGGAATGCGTCCAGCTGCGTGGCGGCCGTGTGCGCCACCCTGCCCCGCTGAGCGTCCCCCGCATTCCCGGAGGCCAATCTGCGCCGTATTGGACGTGTAGGCTGGTTAGTGCAACGTGAGCAGCTTGTCTGCCACCTCGTCGAGGCTTTGCCCCATGACGTCAGGGGGCAGGAACACGTCTCCCCGCTGGATTTCCAGACGGGCACACCAGCCGGCGAGCGCACCGGCCCGTTTGGCGCCATGGCAATCCCACGCGTGCACTGCGACCAGGGCCATACGCTCAAGCGGTGTCTGGATCTGTTTCGCGGTGAAACGGTAGATCTCGGGATGAGGCTTCCACACGCCTGCCGCCTGCGCGGTGATGACGTGGTCAACGTACTCGGAAAGTCCGGCTCCCTCGAGGAAGCGCCGGGTATTGTCGGGACCGCCGACGGTCAGGCAACCGACGGTGACCCCTGCCTGAGAGAGGGTCCGTAGCGCCGGGGCGGCGTCGTCGAAGGTCGGCAGCGAGGAAAACCCGGCAAGTACGTAATCGATACCATCTTCACCGAGCGTGTGTTGCGTCTCGGTGCGCAGCGCCTGACGCGCGACCGGCTCGAAGGGCGCCTCGTCGCCGGCGAGCGTCAGCGCCATGGCATCGCGTTGGAATCGCATGAACCATCGATCCAGCACGGTCGCCGGCTGGCCCACCTCCTCCAGTCGCGCCGCCAGCGGATCAAGGTTGAGCAATGTTTCCAGGACATCGAAAACCACTGCGTCCGGTCGCTCAGCCATGTCGATGGTCTCCTGGCTTACAAGTTGAGTGAGCGCGCACGGGAGGTCCCTTCGCCGATACTCCGGAAACCGTAGCAGACGAAACGCTGCCCGGCCTTCGCTGTCGCCAGTGGGCGCGGCGTGCCAGCCCCCGCTGACAGGTCCCTCAGGATGCCCAGGCGCTGTTGCCAGCTCTACTGCCACCATGACGACTCAGCACTTCGGCGCTCAAGAACTGGCGCCAGGGCCCCACATCGGCTCCATCCGGAAGGCGGTGCACGCATCCGGGATTCGATCGCTGCCGTTTAACGGCCTGCTATGATGAGCCTCCCGAGGCGATCCCTCTGACAAATAAGAAGGCTGAATCTATGACGTATCAATTCGCGCTTGCCGCTTCAATTGCGCTCACCGCTATCCCGGTAGCCACGCTTGCGGCCAGCGGCGGGTCATTGGAGGTTGACGAGGGGATGGTTTACTACCACAGCCCGAATGCGAATGAAGGTGATTTCACCGCTATCAGCCCGGCGCACATCGCGAGCGTGAGGGTGACCAGCCGCTCCGGGCACGAGGTCGGCCTGATGCTCGATAACGGCAAGACCCTCTCCGTGGAATTCGATAGCGCCGAAGCGGCCACTTCGATGGGTGAACGCGTGGTTGACGCACTCAGATCCGCGCAGTGAAAACCAGACATCCCTGGGCAACGGGGCGGGCTGCCCGGGAATTCACGGAAACGGCGCCCCGAATCTGAACACACGCATTGCGGCAGTCGACCACCTGACCGACAGCGCCGGGTGTCCCCCCGCCCCGTCAGTGCCCGTGCGCATGGTGGTGATCATGCTCGCCGCCCTGCTCCATCGCACGCATCATTTCCGGGCCGCCGGTGTGGCGGTAGCGCAGATACAGCCCGCCCGCGACAACTAGCGCGATGACGTTCAGGACCGTCGTGTAGTTAAGCGAGAACGCGGCGGTGCCCACATTGGCGTTTCGCTCCGCGGGGATCCACCCGATGCCGCCGAACAGCAGCTCCACGGCGATCGCCGAGATCACCATGGCGACATAGAACACCACCGCCAGGAACACGGCCATCCGCAGGCCATAGTATTTCCGGTAGATGTTGAGGATCGGCAGTATGATCAGGTCGCCGAAGATGAACGCGACCACGCCGCCGAAGCTGATGCCCCCGTTCCAGAGCACGGCGGCGAGGGGCACGTTGCCGATGGAACAGGTGAACGACGCCACCGCGATGAGCGGCCCGATGATGGGCCCCCACAGCGTGGAGAGCACCGGGTCGTCGGTGAAGAACGCGGCATGCCAGAAGGCGTCCGGCACCAGCGCGCCCAGCGTGCCCGATACCACGAGGCCGACGCCGATGTCCTTCCAGAGCATCGACCAGTTCATCACGAAGTAGTGGCTGATCGCGGTCCACCCCTCGGCCGAGGTGAGACGTTCGCGCCAGGTGCCCTCCTTCGCCATGGTGGCCATGCCGGCGTGGCCCTCCATGCTCCCGCTAAGGCCCTTCTTCGCCTGGCGGCGGGCCTCGTCCACCAGGGATGGACGAAGGAGCCTGCGGAACATGAGCACGAGCAGCGCGATCATGATGGGGCCGCCGATGAACTCCGCCGCGCCGAAGCTCCAGCCCATGAGCACGACCAGCAACACGCCGAGCTCGATGACGAGGTTCGTCGAGGCGAACTGGAAGGCCATCGCGGCGGTGAAGTCACCGCCCTTGCGGAAGATGGACCGGGCGATCGCGACGGCGGCGTACGAGCAGGACGACGATGCGGCGCCAACGACGGAGGCGCGGGTCACCGAGCGGGCGGAGTCGTCCGGGAGCATGCGCTGGAGCTCGGCCTTGGACACCAAGACGTCCACCGCTGCTGACAGCAGGAAGCCGAGAACCAGCCCCCACAGCACCTCCCAGCCCATGGCCGCAGCCAGGTAAGCGGCCGATCCGATCGCCTCGAGGAGTGATGCCATGTGATCCCCCACTCAGTGCCGCGTGCGTGTACGCGTGCGCCCACGGGGCTGCAGACGCGGACGACGCATTTCCCACCCCCTCGAGCCTACCACCTGTGGGCCTCCTGGACGTCGGGGGAGTGCGATCACGCGCCTCCGCGGTTGTCATGAACGCCTCCGTGGCCCCGTCGATCCCCCGTCGGTATCCGGATTACCAACCTGCCCTACTCGCCCGGCCCGGCCGCAAACGGGCATCACACAAGGCAGTTCCGCTGCGACCGCGACGACGCTCACTCGATCAGGGACCTGATGTATCCTCAGCCCAACACCAACACGTGCGGCACATTCGGAACAGGGTCTTGCATATGGCGGAGACGCCCATCGATCGCCTTCTGCAGCTCAGGCAACCCGGGGACGCCTCGCTGTTCCAGGCTGTCTGGGAGAATTTCCCGGAAAACATGTTCCTCATCCGAGTGATGGAGGCCACCGACGACTTCGTGATCGAGGCGATCAATCCGGCGGAAGCCACCACGCTCGGTGCCTGGTGCGAAGGCAAATCGCTTCGCGAGTTCCTGCCCGATGCGACCGCCGAGCGGGTCATCGGCAACTACCGGGAGTGCCTGGAACGCGCGGAGCCGATCCGCTACGAGGAGAGCGACGTCACCTATTTCGATCCGTCCGGCGTACAGCGCAACGGGAGCTGGCTGACGTTGCTGGTGCCGCTGCGTGACGGCGCCGGCCGGATCAGCCATCTCTTCGGCATCTCGCAGAACATCACGCAGCTGCGCCTCGCGCATCAGGAACTGGAGCGCCAGAACCAGGCACTGGAAGCCCGCGTGGAAGAGCGTACCGCCGAGCTTCGGCAGGCCATCGACCGCCTGAACACGCTGAACTCGGAGCTGGAGCACCTTGCGACCCGCGACCACCTTACCGGCGCGCACAACCGGCGCAGTCTCGAGCTACTCGTCGAGCACGAACTCCAGAACGCCAGACGCCACAATCATCCGCTGACGCTCCTTATGGTGGATCTGGACGACTTCAAAACGGTCAACGACAAGCAGGGTCACACCGCCGGCGATGAACGCCTCAGGCAGGTGACCACCACCCTGCGCAGCCACCTTCGCCAGGTCGATCTGCTCGGCCGTTACGGTGGCGACGAGTTCATCGTGGCGCTGCCCGGTACGGATACCGGCGACGCCGGGCACGTCGCCGAGCGCATCCGCAACGCGGTCGAGCGGGAATGCGGCGTCACCGTCAGCATCGGCGTGACAGGGTCATCGAAAGCGGACTCCCGGCTGCATGACCTCACCGAACGGGCCGACGAGTCGCTTCTGCAGGCCAAACGCTCCGGCCGCAACCAGGTGATATCGCTCGACTGACCAGCCCTGGCAGTGTCACGAGGCGACGGGGCCCCGCCGCCGCGGCCCATTCCCGGTGATGGAGATCGATCACGGAGGAGCGCGAGTGCGATCGTCGTCAGCCCTGTGCCCGCAGGGCGGTAACCTGGGCCGCGAAGAGATGGCGGTAGCGTCTGTCGAGCAGTGGTCCGGAAAGCATGGTGACCGATGTCCCGGCTGGAATAGCCGTCAGCGCGAACGGCGTGAGCATTCGGCACAGGATCCCACGTCGCCGCCACCCGTTTCCAACGCGCCGTTGACGAGGCCTCCGGCGTGACACTCAGGGATGTGTGCTTGTGCCTTGCCACTACAGCGGGCACATTAGATTGGATAAAATATCCAATTAACCCTGAAGGAGACCCCTGATGGACGGGCAACAGGTGACCTCGATTCCGGAGCTGACCGCCAGGGTCGAGGCGATCTTTCGCGGCGCAGGCTTCAGCGCCGATCACGCCGACGCATTGAGCCGTGTGCTGGTGGCTGGCGAACGCGACGGCTGCAAATCGCACGGCATCTACCGCGTCGAGGGCTGCCTGCGCACGCTCAAGCGGGGCAAGGTAGTAGCGGACGCGGTGCCCGTCGTCTCCGCCGACGACAGCGCCATCGTCCGCGTGAATGCCGCGGGCGGCTTCTCCAACGCCGCCTTCGAGGCCGGACTGCCGAAGCTCGTGGAGCGGACACGCACGCTGGGCGTCGCCGCGATGGTCATCAACGACTGCACCCACTTCGCCGCCCTCTGGCCCGAGATCGAGGCGATCACCGAACACGGTCTCGCCGCGCTGGCGATGTGCCCGAGCTATGCGACCGTCGCCCCGGTCGGCGGACGTGAGCCGCTGCTGGGCACGAACCCCCTGGCATTCGGGTGGCCGCGGCGCGGCCATCCCTTCGTCTTCGACTTCGCTACCAGCGTGGCGGCCCGCGGCGAGATAGAGCTGCGCCGCCGCGCCGGCGAGACGCTCCCGGCTGGCTGGGCGCTCGGGCCGGACGGCAGTCCCACCGATAACCCGGAGGAGGCCCTCGCCGGGGCCATGCTGCCCTTCGGCGGTCACAAGGGCTCGGCGATCTCGACCATGATCGAGCTGCTGGCCGGCGCGATGATCGGCGATCTCACCAGCCGGGAGGCCCTGGACTGGCTGGGCGACACCTCGCTCTCTCCGAGCCACGGCGAGCTGATCCTGGCCTTCGACCCGGCACGCTTCGCCGCGGGCCGCGAGGGCTCGCCGGAGGCCCGGGCGGAGATGCTGTTCGACGCGATCGTCGGACAGGGCGCCCGCCTCCCCTCCCAGCGGCGTTTCGCGGCACGCGAGACCGCCGAGACGGACGGGATCGTGCTGACGGCCGAGGAAGACGCCCAGCTCGAACGCCTGGAGCGGGAGGGGCTTGCCGCGGTGCGCTGATGCGCCGGGGACACCACCGGTGCCCCTCGGCGCGCCTCCGCCGTAGGTCGGCCGCTCCTGGCAGCCGACAGTGCCGGTGCCGCAAGGCCGGATGTTGGCTGCCGTAAGCAGCCAACCTACTCGCCCGAATTTCTCGAGCGGGAGGGGGCTGCCGCGGTGCGCTGATGCGCCGGGGACACCACCGGTGCCCCTCGGCGCGCCTCCGCCGTAGGTCGGCCGCTCCTGGCAGCCGACAGTGCCGGTGCCGCAAGGCCGGATGTTGGCTGCCGTAAGCAGTCAACCTACTCGCCCGAATTTCTGGAGCGGACGGCGGCGGGCACCGCGGGGCCCCGCCGGCTCACGGCACGGCCCCGGCACACGGTATGCGCCGGGGCCGTTACCATTGCATTGGATCAGTGCCGGCAGCGCTGGGGCAGACGCTCCGGCCAGACACGCTCGTTGTCGGGGCCGTAAAGCACCCTGACGCCGCATTCACTCGCCACTCGGGCGATGGGCCGGCCCTGGCGGTCGATCATCATCGCGCTGCGCTCCGTCGTGGCGATGGCGCGCCCGTCCTGGAAAGGCGTTACCAGATCGTAGACCGGCGGTATGACGTACCGTCCGTCCCCGTCGACGAAGCCGTAACGGCCGCCGCTGGCCGCGTAGGCCAGGCCATTGTCGGCGGGCAGCCCGAGGTCCGTATAGCGTCCCGGGATCTCCCGGCGTTCCCCCGAGGCGTCTACCCAGAACCCGTCCTGACCATCGGTTCGGCTCACCAGCGCGGTATCGCCACGAAATACGCCGGCCTTGCCGTCAACGATGAGGGTGATCTCGCCGCTCGGATCGGCGTATTTCGTTTTCGTCACCCCGTCCTCGTACACACGCCCTATGATGCGGGACGCAGCGGTCGGCCAGCGCCATTCGCCGTCCGGCAGGGTCGCCACGACCCTACCTTTGGCATCGAGGATCTCTGCCCTTTCGCCGGTTGAACGCAACGCCCGTTGCGGATCGGCGTGGAAGACACTGCCCGTGCCGGGTTCGAGGGCAACGGCCCATTCGAGATCGTCGCCGAGATAGCCGATGGAGGGGCGACGCCGCAGCCTCAGCAAGTCGCCCATGACGGTGAACGTCGCCTCGTGGCCATCGAGAAGCACCTCCCCGGACGGACTCAGCAACTTGTGGACACCGACCGGACCGTGTGCCCGGACCTCGACACTGCGGTTGTCGAGCACCGTCGCGGAAAGCAGACCTTCCGTATAGGGAACGATCGTCTCGCCGTCGGCGTCGACCAGCGCTCGGGGGATGTCCTCGAACGGGTCGCTCCCACGGCGCCGCTGAACGATCCACAGCTGGCCGTTGACCGGCTCAACCGCGGCATACGCCGGCGCCAGCACCCACTCGCCGGCCCTGTCGATCACACCGGTCTTCCCTTCCGGCGAGACCGCCGTGGCCTGACCGTCGTGAAAATCCCCCACGTCCTGGAACCGGGGTTTGGTGATCGGTTGCTGCGAGGTGAGGTCGTAGAGACTGAACAGCGCCTCCGCCGCGGCGCTCCTGCGATAACGCATGATTCCGGGGGCGACCACCGACATGCCGAAGCCGTTGGGTATGTCGAAGAGCTGCCCCGAGCGGTCCACGACCCGGGTCACGCCATCTCCGTACACCAGGGCATTGCCGTGGTGGAAGTCGTCGATATGCTCCTGCTCCGCGGCGAGGACGACCGAACCCTGCCCGTCGAGGATGCCGACGCCTTCGTCGGTGTGAAACGCGAAGCGCCGCCCACGCACGGGCCCGCGGATATCGAGCGACTCGACCTTTTGCCAGTCTTCGTGGAATTCGAGCTGGCCGTCGGACATCAACATGCCGGCACCGGGCCCGCAGTGGCAGTACCGGCTCTCGCTGATCAACGCAATCGCGGCCGGATTGTCCCCGGCCCCGCCCTCCGCCGTTTCCAGGGGCTCGATATGGTGGTTGCCGAGGCGTTTGCGCGTGGCCTCGTCGAGCAGGGGACGCCCGTGCGGATCGACGATCTGGATTAGCGCCTTGTCCCGGTCGCGGAACCACGTCCACGCGCCGTGACGCTCGGCGTAGGCGATCTGCCCGAACCAGTCGCGGCCGTCCTTGCTGTCCTCGCCGGTGAGATAGGTGCCGGATCCGAGAATCACGCCCGCCAGCGTCTCGCCGTCGAACACCACCAACAGGCCGGCGGAACGAACCGGTTTGGGAGTGAGCCCGGAGGCGAGCACGACCGGCTCGTCGAACGCCGGTCCGATGACCTTCGTGCTGTCGCCCCCCGAATCGACCAGGAAGGAACCCATTGCCCTGACGCGACTGTCAGCCTCCCCACCGAATTCGGCGATTCGTTCGCCCTGGAGATCGAAGACGGCATTACGGCCGTCAGGCCACGTAACGCGCCAGAAATCGTCCCTACGCCGCACGGCTGCGCCGTCCTTCCCCACAGCGCTGCCATCCTGGCGAATCAGTGCATCGCCCTCGGGACCGCCCGCAGCCAAGGCCGCCGCCCCGGACTCCGACGGCGCGCTGATATCCCTGTAATCCGGTTTGATCTGCCATTCCAGATCCCGGTCGATGAGTCCGTACCGGCGATCGCGGCGTGCGATGAACAGCCCCGCCGACCCGAACGGCTCGACCAGGGTGATCCCCTCGGGTACGGCGAGCGTCTCTCCATCGGCGTTCTCGTAGGTGGCTCCGTACTCGACCTCGACCCGCACGGGGGTACCGTCGCCGACACGGATTTGGTTCACATGATCGTGCAACTCGACGTTGAGGGCTGCCCCCGAACGGTCGATGAGCACCCACTCGCCGTCACGGACAGCGGCCGCGATACCGTTATCCCGGAAAGCCCGAACGTCCTCGAACTGTGGTTCGATGGCCCATTCGCCCCGGCGATCGATATAGCCCCACTGCTCGCCGTCGTAGGCGCCGGCCAGTCCGCCGTGGAAATCGGTGACATCCTCGAACCGCGGCGGGATTGCCAGTGCGCCCGCTGTATCGATGAATCCCCAGCGATACTCGGCGAAGCCGTCGACGGCGGCGACATCGTCGATATCGACCCCCTCGGCGGGCAGCCGCAGCGCGGCCAGGCCCTCGTGCAGCTCGTAGAGGCAGGTGCTGCCGCGGTTCCGGCGGTAGGCAATCAGCTGGTAGTCACCGAATGGCTGCACGTATTTCGACGTAAGGCAGCGATCCGTGTCCCGGGCCACCGCACCTGCGGGCATCACGGCCGCCACGGTGGCGGCAATCGAGAGCGGTACCAGGCAGTGGAGCGTTCCCTGTTTCCTCACGAGGTGCCTTCCTTGTTCTGCGAACCGTCATCCTTCCGGGGATCCTCTGCGAGACAGGGGAACGTGGCCTCGTCGAGCTCCGTCGGCCAGATCACTTCGTCCTCGGGATCGGTGACCACGATCCGGTTGCAGAGGACACCGAAACCGACCGTTTTCCGGCCCTGGGGATCGATGAAGAACAGACCGCCCTCCTTACCGGAAACCAGCGCCCGCGACTCGCTGAAGGTCGACACCCGCTTGTAGGCCGCGGGGATGGCGATCCCGCCGTCCCGGCTGATGAAGCCGATAAGTTCGCCCGATATCTTTCGGCGCTGGAACGCCGCCCGGTCCCCGCGCATGGCACCCAGTTTGGTGAAATAGGCACCGGTGACCTTCTCGCCCTGCGCGTTCATGAACCCGTAGAGATCCGAGCCGTCCTCCCGCCAGGCGACCAGGCCGTTCGCCCCGGAGGCCGTATCGAAGGCACGCTGCCCCGGAATCCGCGTCAGCTCGTCGCCTTCGGCGTTGACCAGCGCCGTCGCGTCGTCCCCCTCCAGGTTCAGGGCATAGCGCCTCATCCCGGGGACGGGCGTCAGGTTGTCGTCCGCCCGGACGTTCCCTTCGTCGTCCACCACGACGGTCTCCCGGCCGTCATAGACCCGTGCCTGCATCAGCGGTGGCACGAAGTCCAGCGAGGCCGCGTAGACCGGTTCGACCCGCCACTCCCCGTCGCTGTCGAGGGCGCCGTCGCCGTCCTCGAAGAGCGTGAGCGCTAGCGTCCCGTTGCTCTCGAAACGCTTGACCCGGCCCTCGGCGATGGCGAGCGCGTCACCCGTGCGATCGATGAGCCAGACACCACCATTGATGGGCTGGACCAGGAAACGCTGCGGCCCCACGACTTCCGCAGACTCGAACAGTAGCCCGGTGATCGGTTCGCCGGCCTCGGTCGAGACGAGCTGGTAATGCCGGTCACTACGGGGGTCGCCCTCAACGGCGCGGCGTTTGATCTCGTAGATCCCCGGGGCGATACGCTCCGGCGGCGAACGGTCGTCGTGCAGCGGCTCGACGACCCATTCGCCCTGCCGGTCGATGATCCCCCAACGATCATCGCCGGCATCGGTTCGCACCGCGGCAGGCGCGTAGCCGTCCACGAACCCGGATATGGACGTGAACTTGGGCTGGGCCGCTACCGCGCCTTCGGTCACGCTCCAGAGCCCCCATCGGGCGCCGCCCTGCGACGAGCGCTCGCTGAACTCGAGCAGACCACCGTTGAACCCGTGGTTGTGCTCGAAGATATGGGGACGCAGCGGATAGCGATTGCCGTCCCGGTCGAGGATCACCACACGCCCGCCGGCGGTGGACTGTGCCAGGGTATAGACATCGGAGAACGCCACCATGTCGGCATAATCGGGCGGGATCACCCAGTCCCCGCTGGCATCGATGGCACCGATCCGGCCACCCCGGGTTTTAACCAGCGCCGGCGCGAGCACGTCATCGGTATCCGTGAACGTGTCCCAGTCTTCATTGCTGACGATGCGCCCGTCGGCGCTCAGGACCGCCAACGGCTGCCCGCCATCGCGCGGTCTCAGCGCGGCGAGGGGGAGAGACCGGTCGGTATCGCCCTCCTCCACATCCGCCGGCAGCGTGAACAGATCGACCCGGTAATCCTTCAGGCGCTGCCGGGTTTCCTCGTCAATGACGGACTCGCCCGCGAGGTCCCGGATGTCCATGACATCGCGTGTCTCGTCATAGAGCCAGAGTATGCCGTCGCGAAAATAAAGCGTTTTGAGCCCGGGTGCGGCTACGCGAACCGTCTCGCCGTTGCGGCGGGCGATGACGACGGCATCCTCGAGTTCGTATACGGCGAATCCGTCACGTTCAACGTAGGGCGAGGCATAGCGCTCGAGCGTCTCGATCTCGTTGCCGGCCGCGTCCACCAGCCACCGTTCGCCGTCGTCATCTTCAGCGACCCAGGTACCGGTAAGCACCGGCTTGAATGTGCGATAGTTACGTTCACCAAGCAGCCGGCCCTGGTTGTCGTACAGCCGCCACGTCTCGTCGCCCCTGATCGCCGTCAGCTCGCCATCGGTCACCGGCTCGGCCGTTGCGTCCAGCATCTCCGGGGAGAGACGCCACCCGCCCCGGGCATCGTACAGTCCCCAGCGCACCCGCTCCGGCGACAGCCTGACCAGAACGGCGAGTGCCTCCGGTGCATCAGCGCTGACGGACACGGAGAGCGTGTCCCCGGGCAACGTCACCGCCCCGCCGTTCGTGGCGCGCCAGACCTTCGGCGGCACCGGCACCCTGACCGGAAACAGCGCCATTTCGGCCTGACGGAACGGCGCCCGATAGAACGCACCGTCCGGCAGGCGTCTGATAGTCGCGCCGGTACGGTCGATGAGCGTGAAACGGCCCTCCACCCTGACCATCGCCGCACCGCCGGCGCCGAACGGGTTGGCATCCTCGAACTGCGGCGGAATGACCCATTCGCCCCGGACGTCGATGTATCCCCATTCGCCGTCGCGGGAGACAGCGGCCAGGCCGTTGGCGAAATCCGTCGCATCGTCGAACCGCGGCTCGATCACCATCGAGCCGGACTTGTCGATGTAGCCGATGGTCGGCCGCCGCGCACCGAGGTCTCCGATCGGTGCGCGCGCCAGTCCCTCGTGGAAGGTCCCGAAACAGCTCAGGCGATCGCTCTGCCAGTTGCACAGGGTGGGCCAGTGGACGATCGCGGACTGCGCGACGCAAGAGAGAACGGCGGCAAACGCACCGATCAGGGATGCCGAAATAACACGAGACATTGTTCTTCCCTGAAAGCGATATCCGATATGCGTGAGGCCATTGCACCGGCGCGCTCCAGGGGCGAACACGCTGCATGGGGCCATGCCTCGGGAATGCATCGCGGGGAGGATACACGGGGCACGGTCCCGCATGCCATACACCGGCGTTACCGGCGCGTCGCCGGCCATCACCGCAACGGAAGACCCACGCACAATGGCCGGCGCACATACCGCGTCTGGGACCGCCCCGTCCGTTACGCCCACCGTCTGCAACGTGGTCCGCTGCAGGTCGGCTGCACAGGGCAGCCGGCATTCTCCCCAAATGTGTGCTGGACCGGTCATGCAGTGGCGACCGCCGCAGGCCCGGAACGTATTGCCAGCCAGGAGCCGCCAACGTAAGGGACGGCATGACCGCCCGGCCGGGCGTGTAGCTGACCCCGGCAGCTCGCGCGCCCGCCACGCGCGATATCCCGCGGGCGCCCCCGGCAAGGATGTGACACACGGCCGACGGCCGCGCACGACCGACCACCATGGCACCCACCCCCCCCCATCCCGTAGGTCGTGCACCGACAGGTGTGCGACGTCTCCGCGGCGTCGCGAGCGCAGGAACGTCGCGTGCCCGCGGCCGAAGGCTGCACATTCCGGTAGGTCACGCGCCGCAGCCAATACCGGGCAATTCGCCCGATGCTAAGGTAGGGCGCCAATCCCCACCCTCTTAGCTGGATGCGCAACGACCACAACACCACCCTGGCCACGCTATTCGTCGTCGGTACCGGATGCCTGTGGGGCTTCTACTGGCTGCCGGTGCGGCGGCTCTCCGAGCTCGGCCTGTCGGGCGCCTGGGGCACGCTGGCGATCGTCGCTGTGGCCGCCCTCCTGCTGCTACCGTTCGCCGTGCGAACCTCGCACCAATCCGTACCGTCCAGCCGCGCGGCCCTGGTGTGGGTTGCCCTGGGCGGTTTCGCCTTCGTCCTCTACTCGGCCGGCCTGGTCTACGGACGCGTGGCCATCGTGGTCCTGCTGTTCTTCCTCACGCCGGTCTGGAGCACCCTGATCGGCCGCTACGTCATGGGCTGGCCGACACCATGGCCGCGCCTCGTCGCCATCGTCGTGGGTCTGGCCGGACTAGCCCTCGTGCTGGGTGCAGACGGTGCCGTCCCGCTCCCGCACGGCCTCGGCGACTGGCTCGGGCTGACCTCCGGGCTGCTCTGGGCCATCGCCACCACGGGGATCCGCTCCCGCCCGGCGGTGGCACCGGGCAAGTCTGCCTTCGTCTTCGCCCTCGGCGCCTGTATCGGTGCCGCCGTTCTCGCACCGGCCCTTGCGCCCCTGCCGCGACTGTCGGCGAGCGCCGCGGCCCCCGCGCTCGGCTGGGCCCTCGTCACCGGCGGCATCTGGTGGGGGCTGTCGATGGCCTGCCTGATGTGGGCGGCGGCCCGGCTGGAGCCCGCCCGGGTGGGCATCCTGCTGATGTCGGAGGTGCTGGTCGGCCTGATCTCGGCGGCGCTGATCGCCGGCGAGCTGCTGGGGGCGCAGGAGATCGCCGGTGGCGCCCTGGTGCTGTGCGCGGGTGTGCTGGAGGTCTGGCCGGTACGACGCAGTCGCGCCGACAACACGCCGTGATCGCCGCCCTACGGCTCGTACGGGCGATACGGGGCGACAGACCCATTTGCGAAGGGCATATGGAGCCCTTTATATCCAGTGCCTTGCAGGCTATTCCCGACGCACTGCGACACGCATGCCGCAGCGCGTTTCCTGCCGGCAAATCGCCTCGGAGCTAGTGCACTGCCGGAAACAGCGTCGCCGTGCCGGTAACGACCTCACCGTCGGCATCCGCCGGGATGTCCTGCGGTGCACCGACGACGACGGCACCCTGGCCGGCCGCAACGGCGGAGCCGAACTCGTCATAGGTGTCCGGCGCCGACGGCGACAGCCGGGTGCTCAGGCGCCACCCGTCGTCGCCCGGAGCAAACGTCCAGATGGCACCGCTGTCCCGCCCGGGCTCGTCGACACGCGGCGCGCCCACCACCGCCACATCCCCCGTCAGCGCGACCGCGTGCCCGAACTGGTCGCGATCCGCCGGTTCCGGTGCGGTCAGCTTCGCGATCTCGCTCCAGCCTTCACCCGTGCGCCCGAAGACGTACGCGGCCCCCTCGTCGCTGCCGTCGAGATCGGCAAAGCGTGCACCGACCAGCGCCCGGTCACCGGCCAGCGCCACGGCGTCACCGAAGCCGTCGCCACCGCCGCCGTCCGACGGCGTCAGCCTTGCGGCCTGCTCCCAGCCGCTATCCCGGCGCTCGAAGACGTAGGCGCTGCCCGTCGTCTCCTTCGCCGGCACGTCACCGCTGGCCCCCACCAGGATACGGTCGCCGTCCACGGCGACGGCGGAACCGAAGCGCTCCCCGGCGGACTTCGGCGTCAGGGACGCGGTTTTCGTCCAGCCGCCCTCCCCGCGTTCGTAGACCAGTACCACGCCCGAGTCCTCGCCGACGACGTCCGCCCCCGGGGCACCGATGGCCGCGACACCACCATCCAGGGCCACGGCAACGCCGGCCATGTCGTTCTTCCCGACCGTATCGCGCCGCAGCTTCGCGACCGGGGTCCACGCCCCGCCTTTGCGTTCGAAGAGATACGCTGCCCCCTCGTTAAGCTCGGAGAGCACCACGCCCGGCGCCCCGACAAGGACCGTGTCGCCACTGACCGCGACAGACGCGCCGAACCCGTCCGCGAGCTCGCCGTCGGACGCCTGGAGCATCGCGGCCGGCGCAATGCCACCCCCGGTGCGGTCGAACAGGTAGACCGCGCCGACGTCGTCCCGCTCAAGGTCCGTCGAGGACGCACCCACCGCGACCCGGCCGTCGTCGATGGCGACGGTGGTACCGAACACGTCACCATCCACGGCCTGCCGGGCGACAAACGTAACGGGCGACGCGGCCCCGGCACCGAACGACACCGTGATCAGCGCGGCGAACAGGACACGGCACAGGGGGCTCGCGGGAATGCAACGGTCTTTAAAGGGCATGACGTCTCCGAACAAGCAAGGGGTGAGTTTACGTTTCTAGACCCCCGGCCTTACCGGGCCCTTACTCTTGCAAGCACCACAACGGGTAGAAGCGGCGCTAGCGCTGCGTTGCCGACACTCCGGCAATGAGTCCGGCATTCGGTCCGCCCCCCTTTGCCCATACGCGTTCGCTCGGCTGCCCCGAGGGATCACCCGGACAGAGTAGTGTGCGGAATTATGTGCACAAGCTAGAGCGAGGTGAGCGGCCATGGTATTCGGGTTGGTTGACCGACCACCTGAATCCCCTTGGGAGGGCGAAGCCATGGCCACTCACACTCGAAAGGCTACTGCGAGCGGCGAGGCGCTGGAAGCATTACTTGGCGAGGATCGGGATCTGCTGCGGGCGCTGGTGCACGAGACGGTGCAGCAGGCGCTGGAGGCGCAGATGCAGGAGTGTCTCAAGGCCGCGCCTGGCGAGCGTACCGAGGCGCGCGAGGGCTA
>NZ_KB894824.1 GCF_000374645.1 Arhodomonas aquaeolei DSM 8974 | reverse complement strand
CCCAGGCCCTACGAGTCAGGCACCAGCGTGCGTGCCCCGCGCCGGATCTCCAAATGCGGCGACGCCGCCCTGCGCAAGGCGCTGTACTTCCCCACCCTGTGCGCGATGAAACACAACCCCGTGATCCGCGCCTATGTCGAGCGGCTCAAACAGCGTGGCGTAAGAGGCAAGTCCCTCGTGTGCGCCGCCGCCAGAAAGCTCCTCCACCTCATCCACGGCGTGCTCAAGTCCGGCAAATCCTTCGATCCCAACATCCCCTTGCAAGCACAGGGGTAAGACGGTATCTACGTGATGCCCCCATCCTGCGTCGTGGTTGCGCAAGGCCCGCCGGCCGCGGGGGTAACCCCGTCCCATAAGGGGAGATCGGCGTGGCACGGCCGTAGGTCGGTGCTCCCGGCAGCCGACGTCTCCGCTACGGCGACGCCAGAGACTCGCCGGAGCCGCCGCGGCGGTGCTGCACGATCTCGGCGATGACGCTCAGGGCGATCTCCTCGGGGGTGCGGGCGCCAATATCGAGGCCCGCCGGCGAGCGCACGCGGGCGATGTCCTCCTCGCCCCGGCCGCGCTCGCGGAGGTAGTCCATCACCAGTCCGGCACGCTTGCGGCTGGCGATGAGGGCGATGTAGCCGGCATCGGACTCGAGCACCCGGTCCAGGGAGAGGTGATCCCCCTTGTGCTGGGTGGCGATGACGACGAAGTCTCCCGGTGCCGGGCGCAGGCGCTGGTAACCCGCGTCATCGGTAATGCGCTCGGCGGCCTCGGGGAAATGCTCGGCGGTGGCGCCAGGGTCGCTCACCCGCACGGCCAGACCCAAGCGGTCGCCGAAGGCGCACAGGGTCTCGGCGACCCGGCCGTGGCCGACGATCCACAGCCCGGGACGCGGCAGCACCGGCTCCACGAACACGCGCATGTGCCCGCCGCAGGGCATGCCCACGCCCAGGACCTCGTCGTCGAGATTGACGTCCACCACCCGGCCCTCGCCCTCGCGCAGGGCGGCCACGGCGGTCTGGCAGACGGTGGACTCGGCACAGCCGCCGCCCACCCAGCCGTGCAGCAGCCGGCCCTCGGCGTCGATCACCGCCTTGGAACCGGTCTTCGCCGAGGCGCTGCCGCGGGTCTCGATCACCGTGGCGAGGGCATGGCCCACGCCGCGTTCGCGCAGCTCGCGCAGTATCTCCAGCCAGTCGTCGCTCACGTCCCGTTTCCTCCTCCGGCGAGACGGACGAGGTCCGCCGGCGTGTCTATATCCGCGAGGATACCGGGGTCGTCCACCGCCAGGCAGGCGACGGCGTCTCGATGGCGCGCCACCACACCGCGGGCCCCGGTATCGCCGTCCAGGGCGGCGAGCGCCTCGCGCAGCTCGGCGGAGAAGCCGACCGGATGACCGGGGCGACCGTCGAGCTCGGGTCTTGCAATGAGGCTACCACGACGCAGGGCCGCCGCGACGGCGGCGACCGTGGTGCCGGCCACGGCGGGCATGTCCGCCGGGAGCACCAGCCATCCCGCGGCCGCCCCCGAGGCCGCGACCGCGGCGGCCAGGCTCGCCCCCATGCCACGCCGGCATGCGGCGGTGACGACCACCTCGCAGCCGGCACCGCGCAGCGCCTTCACCAGGGGATCACGGTCCGGCCGGGTCACGGCGACGACCCGGTCGCAGCCGGCGGCCAGCGCCCGGGCGGTGGCGACGGCCACGGGCGTGCCGTCCGCCAGCGCCGCCATGAGCTTGTCCCCGCCGAAACGCCGGCCCTCACCCCCCGCCAGCAGCAGCCCGCAGATCGGCCCGCTCGCCATCGCCGTATCTCCCGCCGAGGGCCCGGGCCAGCTGCTCCAGGCTGTGGAGGCTGTGCACCGGGCGGAATTCGTCCACGTGGGGCAGCAGTGCCCGCACCCCGCCGGCGCGGGCCTCGAAGCCGGACCAGCGCAGCAGCGGGTTGACCCAGATGAGTCGCCGGGAGAGCCGGTGCAGCCGCGCCGCCTCCCGGGCAAGCCCGCCCTCGGGATCCCGGTCCAGCCCGTCGCTCAGGAGCACGACCACCGCGCCCTGCCCCAGCAGCCGCCGCGCCCAGCGACGGTTGAAGGCACCGAGCATGGCCCCGATGCGCGTGCCGCCGGACCAGTCCGGCGCGGCACCGCCCACGGCCGCCAGGGCCTCGTCCACGTCCCGGGCGCGGAGCAGCCGCGTCACCCGGGTCAGCCGGGTGCCGAACAGCAGCACCTCCACACGCTCGCGCGAGTGCATCAGCGCATGTAGGAAATGCAGGAAGGTCCGCGCATACTGACTCATGGACCCCGAGATATCGCAGAGTACCACCAGTGGCGGCTCACGCCACTGGCGCTGGCGGTGGCGGAGCTCGATACCCGGCGAGCCCCCGCGTAGCCCGGCCCTGAGGCTTGCCCTCGGATCGACACGCGTCCCCCGGGGGTCCGGCCGGTAACGCCGGGTGGGCCGCGCCGGCGCCGGCGGGACCATGTCGCGGATCAGGCGATGGGCCCGGGCAAGCTCCTCGGCGCTCAGGCTCTCGAAGTCCCGGTGCTGAAGCCGCTCCCGGTCCGTCCAGGTGAGCGTCGCCAGCCCCTCCTCGGTATCGCCGGCCTCCCGCCCGCCGGCGCCCGTGTCCGCCTCCGGCGCGAGCGCGTCGGCGATCCGCCGCGGCGGCGGCCGGCGCGGCGATGTCGTGCCACCGCCGGCGGCGCGGGCGGCGAGGCGCTGTAGGGCACGCTGGGTGAGCCGGGGATGCTGCCAGAACAGCTCGAACGCCTGCTCGAAGACGGGCAGGTCGCTGCGCCGGCGCACCAGCACCGCGGCCAGCGCCGCGCGCAGGTCGGCGCGGTCGCCCACGCCGGCGGTGCGCACGGCCTCGATGGCGTCCAGGGTGCTGTCCGGGCCCAGCGGCAGACCGGCGGCGCGGAGCAGGCGCACGAAATGGGCGACGTTGGCGGCCAGCCGTCCGCGGGGCTCAGCCGTGGCGCTCATCCGCGATCTCGGCGTTGATCTGCTCGAGCAGGCTCTCGATCTCGTGGCTGTCCAGCCGCTCAAGGTCCTCCTGGTACTTGAGCACCGCCCCGAGGGTCTCGCCGACCACGGCCGGGTCCAGGCTGACCCGGTCCAGGGCGGTCAGCGCCTGGCTCCAGTCGATGGTCTCGGCCACCCCCGGGAGCTTGTACAGCGGCATCTCGCGCAGTCGCTGGACGAAGGCGACCACCATCGCGCTCAGCGCCTCGGCGGCCGCCGGGGCGCGGCGGCGTACGATGGCGAGTTCCCGCGCGGCATCCGGATAATCCACCCAGTGGTAGAAGCAGCGGCGCTTGACCGCGTCGTGGATCTCGCGGGTGCGGTTGGAGGTGATGACCACGATCGGCGGCTCCTCCGCGCGCACGGTGCCGAGCTCGGGGATGGTCACCTGGTACTCCGCCAGCACCTCCAGCAGGAAGGCCTCGAAGGGCTCGTCGGTGCGGTCGAGCTCGTCGATGAGCAGCACCGGCGGGCCCTCGGGCTGTGGCTCCAGGGCCTGGAGCAGAGGCCGGCGGATGAGGAAGCGCTCGGCGAAGATGTCATCGGCCAGGTGCTCCCGATCCACCGCCCCGCCCGCCTCGGCGAGGCGGATCTCGATCATCTGGCGCTGGTAGTTCCACTCGTACACCGCCGAGGCGACGTCCAGGCCCTCGTAGCACTGCAGCCGGATGAGCCGGCGCCCGAGGCCGGCGGCGAGGGCTCGGGCGACCTCCGTCTTGCCGGTGCCCGATTCGCCCTCCAGGAACAGCGGCCGCCCCAGGCGCAGGGCGAGGAACACCGCCGTCGACAGGCGGCGGTCGCTGACGTAGTCCTGCCCGGCGAACAGCGCGTCCACCGCCTCTATATCGGCGGGCAGGTCATCACGGTCTCGCGGCATGGCTGATCCGGTATCCTTCGCTCCGGGGAACCCTGGGTCCGGGCGGGTCACGGCCTGGCGTCCGACGGGGGCGGAACCCCGGTGACCGTCCTCATACGGCCGGCATAACGCCGCCGCCCGCCCGTGCCTCAACGCGACGAGGGCGCTACGACAGCGCCGCCGCTACCGCACGCCGCGCGATCACGCCCACGAGGTGGGCACGGTACTCCGGCGTGGCATGGAGGTCCTCGTTGAGCCCGCCCGGGTCCACGCGGATGCCGTCCAGGGCCTCGGGACGGAAATCCGCCGCGAGCGCCCGCTCCATTTCCGGGACGCGGAACACGCAGGGACCCGCGCCGGAGACGGCGACGCGCACGCCCTCGTCCGTCTCCGCGACCATCACGCTCACCAGTACGTACCGCGATGCGGGCTGCGGAAACTTCACGTAGCCGGCCCGCCGGGGCACGGGGAAACGCACCCCGAGGATGAGCTCGTGCTCGCCCAGGGCCGTCTCGAACATCCCGGTGAAGAAGTCGTCCGCGGCGATCTCGCGCTCGGTGGTTACCACCGTGGCACCCAGCCCCACCAGGCCCGCCGGGTAATCCGCCGCCGGGTCGTTGTTGGCGATGGAGCCGCCCAGGGTACCCATGTTGCGGACCTGGGCATCGCCGATACCGCCGGCGAGCACCGCGAGCGCGGGGATGGCGTCGTGCACGGCGGCGGCGCCGGCGACGTCCGCGTGCCGGGTCATGGCGCCGATGTTGAGGGCGTCGCCGTCGCGCTCGATGCCAGCGAGCTCGGTGAGCCCGCCCAGATCGACCAGGGTCGAGGGCATCGCCAGACGCTGGCGCAGGCTCTGCAGCAGCGTCTGGCCGCCGGCGATGAGCTGGGCCTCGTCGTCCGCGCCGAGCTGTTTCAGGGCATCATCGATGTCGCTGGCGCGGTGGAATTCGAATGCGTACATGGTCGTCTCCTTCACCCGTACGCCGGGCACCGGGCCCGGGTCGTGCCTACGCCGCGCGGCTGCCGCCGGCCTGCTGGATGGCCTGCCACACGCGCACCGGCGTGAGCGGCATGCCGATGTCGTGCACGCCGAGCGGCCCGAGGGCGTCGATCACGGCGTTCACCACCGCCGGCGGCGCGCCGATGGCCCCGGCCTCGCCGCAGCCCTTCACCCCGAGGGGGTTGTGGGTGCAGGGGGTGTTGCGGGTGTCGACGCGGAAGCTCGGCAGGTCGTCCGCCCGGGGCATGGTGTAGTCCATGTAGGTGCCGGTGACGAGCTGGCCGCTGGCGTCGTCGTAGACGCACGCCTCCAGCAGCGCCTGACCGATCCCCTGGGCGAGCCCGCCGTGGACCTGCCCCTCCACGATCATCGGGTTGATGACGTTGCCGAAGTCGTCCACCGCGGTGAAGTTGACGATCTCCACACGCCCGGTCTCGGGGTCCACCTCGACCTCGCAGATGTGGCTGCCCGCGGGATAGGTGAAGTTGGTCGGGTCGTAGAACGCCATCTCGTCCAGCCCCGGCTCCAGCGTCTCCAGCGGGTAGTTGTGCGGGACGTAGGCGGAGAAGGCGATCTCCGGCATGGACAGCGTGCGGTCGGTGCCGGCCACGCGGAAGGTGCCGTGATCGTCGTACTCCACGTCCGCGGCGTCCACCTCCAGCATGTGCGCGGCGATCTTGCGGCTCTTGTCGATCACCTTGTCGAGGGCGCGCATGATCGCCGTGCCGCCGACCGCCAGCGAGCGCGAGCCGTAGGTGCCCATGCCGAAGGGTACGCGGTCGGTATCGCCGTGGACGATCTCCACGTCCTCGATGCCGATGCCGAGGCGGTCGGAGACGACCTGGGCGAAGGTGGTCTCGTGGCCCTGACCGTGGCTGTGGGAGCCGGTGAACACGGTGACCTTGCCGGTGGGGTGCAGCCGCACCTCGCCGGCCTCGTAGAGCCCGGCGCGGGCACCGAGGGCACCGGCGATGTTGGACGGCGCCAGGCCGCAGGCCTCGATGTAGGTGGAGTAGCCGATGCCGCGGTAGCGGCCCCGCGAGCGGGCCTCGGCACGGCGCTGCTCGAAGCCGGCGACGTCGGCCATCTCCATGGCCGCGTCCAGGGTCGCCTCGTAGTCGCCGACGTCGTAGTTGAGCGCCACCGGCGTCTGGTAGGGGAAGGCGTCCTTCGGGATGAAGTTCCGCCGCCGGATCTCCGCCTGATCGATCCCCAGGGCCCGGCCACAGGCGTCCACCAGGCGCTCCACCACGTAGGTGGCCTCGGGCCGGCCCGCACCGCGGTAGGCGTCCACCGGCGTGGTGTGGGTGAACGCCGCGGTGACCCGGCAGTGGATCTTCGGCGTGCGGTACTGCCCGGCGAGCAGGGTGGCGTAGAGGATGGTGGGCACCGACGGCGCGAAGGTGGAGAGATACGCCCCCATGTTCGCGGTGGTGCGCACCCGCATCGCCTGGAAATGCCCGTCGCCGTCCAGCGCCATCTCCGCTCGGGTGACGTGGTCCCGGCCGTGGGCGTCGGTGGTGAAGGACTCCGAGCGCTCGGCGGTCCAGCGCACGGGCCGGGCGACCCGGCGGCTCGCCCAGGTGAGCACCGCCTCCTCGGCGTAGTGGAAGATCTTGGAGCCGAACCCGCCGCCGACGTCCGGCGCCACCACCCGGAGCTTGTGCTCGGGAATCTGGAGCACGAACGCGCTCATCAGCAGCCGCGTGACGTGGGGGTTCTGGCTGGTGGTGTAGAGGGTATAGCGCTCCTCGCCCGGGGTGTACTGCGCGATCGCCGCCCGGGGCTCGATGGCGTTGGGGATCAACCGGTTGTTGGTGATGTCCACCGACACGGTGTGCGCGGCGCTATCGAAGGCGGCGTCCACCTCGCCACCCTCGCCGATCTCCCAGACATAGCAGCAGTTGTCGTCGAACTCGTCGTGCACCCGCGGTGCCCCGTCCGTCAGGGCGCGGGCGGCGGAGGCGACGGCCTCCAGCGGCTCGTAGTCCACCTCGATGAGCTCGGAGGCGTCCTTGGCCTGCCAGTAGCTCTCGGCGATGACCACCGCCACGGCGTCGCCCACGTAACGGACCTTGCCCTGCGCGAGCGGCGGGTGCGCCGGCTCCTTCATGGGATTGCCGTCGACATCGGTGATCTGCCAGCCGCAGGGCAGCCCGCCGACACCGTCGGCGGCGAGGTCCTCGCCGGTGAGCACCGCCACCACGCCGTCCGCCTGCGCCGCCGCGGCGGTCCCGATGCCGCGGATGCGCGCGTGGGCATGGGGCGAGCGCAGGAAATAGGCGTGGGCCTCGCCGGGGAGGTGGATGTCGTCGGTGTAGCGCCCCTGCCCGCGGAGGAAGCGCTCGTCCTCGCGGCGGTGAACCGGCTGGCCGATGCTGGAATCGCTCATCGCTCCCCCCTCACATCTGCTCGGCGGCGCGGCGCACCGCGCGCACGATGTTGTGGTAGCCCGTGCAGCGGCAGTAATTGCCCTCGAGCCCGTCGCGGATGGTGGCCTCGTCCGGATCCGGGTGACGCTTCACCAGGTCCACCGCGGCCATGACCATCCCCGGCGTGCAGAAGCCGCACTGCAGCCCGTGGCATTCGCGGAAGGCGGACTGCATGGGGTGCAGGCCGCCGTCGGCGAGGCCCTCGATGGTAGTGACCTGCGCCCCCTGCGCCTGCCCGGCGAGGACGCTGCACGCCTTCACCGCACGGCCGTCCAGGTGCACCGTGCAGGCGCCGCACTGGCCGGTGTCGCAGCCGACGTGGGTGCCAGTGAGCGAGAGGTGGTTGCGCAGCAGCTCCACCAGGGTGGTCCGCGGGTCCACGTCCCGGGTGACCGCCTGGCCGTTGACGGTGAGCGATACGTTCATGGGCAGCTCTCCTCCTAAGCCTGAGCCATGGCGCCCCCTGCGGGGCGCGGCCGCGGACCTCTCCGGGTCCGTTTTTCTAAAATAGCCTGTGAACGGCGTGACGCCAGGAAACGGTACGGGGACGGGCGCCGCTCGTCGCGGGGGGCCGGCTAACCGGACGAATCCCGGCGCCAGAAACGCCAGCCCCCTTTCTTCTTGCCGGCACTCGCCTCGCCGGTGTCGTCCGCGCTCGCCGGGGGCTCCGCCGCCGGGGCATCGCCACTGCCAGCGGCGGAAGAGCCGGAGGCCTCGGCCGGCGCCGGCTCGCCCACGGGCTCACCGCGCAGGTAGGCCCCGAGGTTGTCGAAGAACTCGTCGGCGAGCTTGCGGGCGGCGCCGTTGACGATGCGCGAGCCCACCTGGGCGAGCTTGCCGCCCACCGTGGCCTCGACATCGTAGGCGAGTCGCGTGCCCTCGGGATTCATCTCCTCCAGCCGGACCGAGGCCCCACCCTTGGCGAAGCCGGCGGCACCGCCCTGGCCCTCGAAGCGCAGGCGGTAGCCCTGCGGGGGATCGGCATCCTCGATGGAGACGTGGCCCCGGAAACGGGCCTTGACCGGACCGATCTTGGTCTGGACCACCGCCTCGTAGCGGTCGGTCTCCAGCATCTCCAGGCCCTGGCAGCCCGGGATGCACACGCGCAGCGCCTCCGGGTCGTTAAGGGCATCCCACACGGTCTGGCGGTCGAACGCGAGCTCGCGCTCCTGGTTCATCTCCATGACACCTTGCCCTCACGGTGACGGTCTGGCGTTAGAAACCATAGACGGCGCCGGGGGCACGTGCACTGACGCGCTGCAGCAATACGGTCACAGGCGGCCATCGCGGTAGTCGGCAAACGCCTGCATCAGCTCCTCGCGGCTGTTCATCACGAACGGCCCGTGCCGCGCCACCGGCTCACGCAGGGGACGCCCCGCGACCAGCAGCCCGCGGCCCCCGGCATCGCCGCCCGCCCCGATCCGCACCGAGCCCCCCTCGCTCAACACCGCCAGCTCGCCGCGGGCCACGGCCCGGGCGGCATCGCCCTCACCGACGCTCAGCCCCCCCTCGAAGCAATACACGAAGGCCGCGTGGTCCGCCGGCAGGGTGAGCCGGTGAGCGGCACCGGCATCGAGGGCGATGTCCACGGCCAGGGGGTCGACGTCGATACCGCGCACCGGCCCCTCGACGCCCTCCACGGTGCCGGCAAGCACCCGCAGCCGCACACCGGTGGCGGGGATGATCACGGGGACCTCCGCGGGCGGAATGTCCTGGTAGCGCGGTGCCGTCATCTTGCGCCCGGCCGGGAGATTCACCCAGAGCTGGAAGCCCCACATGAGCCCGTCGCTCTGCTCCGGCATCTCCGAATGCACGATGCCGCGTCCGGCGGTCATCCACTGGAGTCCGCCGGGCTCGAGCACGCCGCTGTTGCCCTGGTTGTCGCCGTGGCGCATGCGGCCCGCGAGCATGTAGGTCACCGTCTCAAAGCCGCGGTGCGGGTGCTCCGGAAAGCCGGCGATGTAGTCGTCCGCGTTATCGGAGCGGAACTCGTCGAGCATCAGAAAGGGGTCGACGGCATCCAGGTAGGGGGTGCCGATGACGCGGGTCAACCGCACGCCCGCGCCGTCGCTGGCGGGCATGCCGCGGGCCAGGCGCGTGACCTGGCGGGTGTCGCTGCGGGGCTGATCATTCATGTCGCTCTCCGCTCCAGTGGGTTACAGGGATACGTTAGGAGCGTCTGAGCCGGAAACAAAGATGCTGGAAACGAATACGCTGTTGCCGCATCAGGAACAATCGGCACGACTGCCACGCCCACGGACGGCCGTTGACGCGGCGGGAACTTTTCTTTTCGGCGCGGAGGTTTCAGACTCCCGGAAAGCGTCGTTGACGTTAACGTAAAGCACAATCCGAGGAGGAGAGGGATGTCACGGATCGCATTCATCGGCCTGGGCAACATGGGTGCCCCCATGGCCACGAACCTCGTCAATGCCGGCCACGAGGTCACGGTCTTCGACCTGGTGCCGGAATCGGTGAGCGCCCTGGTGGAGGCCGGCGCGGCGAAGGCGGAGACCGCCGTGGCCGCCGCCGACGGTGCCGAGATCGTCATCACCATGCTCCCGGCCGGACGCCACGTCCGTCAGGTCTACGAGGGGGACGACGGGCTGATCGCGCGCGTCTCCCGCGACACCCTCCTGGTGGACTGCTCCACCATCGCCGCGGAGGAGGCCCGCGGTGTCGCCGAGAGTGCCGCGGCGGCGGGACTGGCGTTCGTGGACGCCCCGGTCTCCGGCGGCGTGGGCGGCGCCCGTGCCGGGACGCTCACCTTCATCTGCGGCGGCGAGGCCGCCGCGGTGGAACAGGCCCGGCCGGTGCTCGACGTCATGGGCAAGGCGGTCTTCCATGCCGGCCCGAGCGGCTCCGGTCAGGTGGGCAAGATGTGCAACAACATGCTGCTCGGCGTGCTCATGATCGGCACCTCGGAGGCGCTGAACATGGCCAGGGCCCACGGCCTGGACCCGGCCGTGGCCTCGGAGATCATGAAGGCGAGCTCCGGCAACAACTGGGCGCTGCAGGTCTACAACCCCTACCCGGGCGTAATGGAGAACGCCCCGGCCTCCAACGGCTACCAGCCGGGGTTCATGGTGGACCTCATCGCCAAGGACCTGGGGCTCGCCATGAACATGGCGGTCAACAGCGGCACCGCCACCCCCATGGGGGCGCTTGCGCGCAGCCTCTACACGACCCACAGCGCCCAGGGCAACGGCAGGAAGGATTTCTCCAGCATCCTGGAGTTCCTGCGCGGAGACGACGCCGGCTGACACGCCGGCGCCCGGATCGGGGACACGGCACCGGGCCGGGACGCGGCGTCCGCGCGGGCGGCGCGGCCCGCCGTGCTACCCGGCGCCCTGCCCCTCCTCGCGGAAGAGGTGGACGTCGAGCTGCGGGAAGGCGATGGTGATGCCCTCGGCCTCCAGCCGGGTCTTGATGGTCTCCAGCATGTCCCACTTCAGCGGCCAGTAGTCCGTGGCCTTGCACCAGGGCCGCACCCAGAAGTCCACCGTGCTGGCACCGAGGTCACCCACCACCACCACGGGCGCCGGATCCGCGAGCACGCGCTCGTCGGCGGTGATGATCTCCATGAGCAGGTTCCGGGCCCGGGACAGGTCGGTGTCGTAATGCACGCCGATGACCATGTCCACACGGCGGGTATCCATCGCCGAGTAGTTCACGATGGTGCCACCGGTGACGCTCGCGTTCGGCACGATGACGACCTTGTTGTCCGGGGTGCGCAGCCGGGTCTGGAAGATCTCGATCTCGTCGACGGTACCGCTGGTGCCCGCGGCCTCGACGTAGTCCCCCACCCGGAAGGGGCGGAAGAGGATCATTAGCACCCCCGCCGCGAAATTGGACAGCGAGCCCTGCAGGGCCAGACCGACGGCCAGGCCGGCGGCACCGAGGATGGCGATGAGGGAGGCCGTCTGGATACCGAGCTGGCCAAGCGCGGCGATGATCACGAAGGCGAGGATCAGCGCGTAGATGATGTTGGCGGCGAAGCTCACCAGGGTGTCGTCGAGTCGCGCGCGCTGCATCAGCCGGCGGCTGACGCCCTTGAGGCCGCGGGCCGCCCACTTGCCCACGTAGAAGATGACGACAGCGCCGACGAGGTTGAGCAGGAAGTCGGCCCCGTTCGTGACCAGCCACGCGTAGCCCTGCTCGTAGAGTTGCTGCATGTCCTGCATGTGTGACGCTCCGCGGTTGTTGTTGTGCGTGGCGCCGCCCCGAAAAGGCGTCGCACGCGCACATTAAAGCCCCCCGGCCGGGCCGGGGGCAACCGCGGAAGGACGGCGGCCCGCGAGGCCGCCGCCGGGTCAGATGGCGCGGGAGAAGCGCCGCAGGATGTCGGACTCGCCGCGCCGGCGATGGGCGTCGAACGGCATCGCGATCTGACGCAGGAACAGCCGCCCCTGGCGGGTCACGGTCAGGCTGTCATCGCCGATGACCACCAGCCCGTCCGCCTCGGCGGGGCGCAGGTCGGCGAGGGCGTCGGCAAAGTAATCCGCGAAGTCGATGCCGTGGCGCGCGGAGACGTCGTTGAAGTCCAGCCGCGAGCGGCACATCACCGCCTCGATCACCTCGGCACGGAGTTCGTCGTCGGCGTCACGCCGGTATCCCTTGGCGACCGCGAGCCGGCCGTCGTCGATGGCCTCGTTGTAGGCCGCGAGATTGTGGTGATTCTGGCTGTAAGCGCCGGCGATGTGGCCGATGGCGGTGGAGCCCACGCCCACCAGATCCAGTCCGCCCCGGGTGGAATAGCCCTGGAAGTTGCGCTGCAGGGTATCGGCGGCCAGGGCCTGGGCGAGCTCGTCCTCCGGCAGGGCGAAGTGGTCCATGCCGATGTAGACGTAGCCCGCCTCCGTGAGCCGGCGGATGGCGTCGTTGAAGATGCCCAGCTTCTCCTCGGGCCCCGGCAGCGTATCGGCGTCGATCTGGCGCTGCATCTTGAAGCGCTCGGGCAGGTGGGCGTAGTTGTAGATGGCCAACCGCTCGGGACGCATGCGGATGATCCGCTCCAGGGTCGCGTCGAAGCGCGCCCGGTCCTGCTTCGGCAGACCGTAGATGAGGTCCATGTTGGTGGAGGTGAAGCCCTCGCCACGGGCCGCGGCGAGCACCTGCGAGACCATCTCGGCGGACTGTATCCGGTTGATGGCGGCCTGCACCGCCGGGTCGAAGTCCTGCACGCCCAGGCTCACCCTTGAGAAGCCCATCTCCCGGAGCCGGCGCATGCGGGCCGGGTCCACCGTGCGCGGGTCGATCTCGATGGAGAACTCCCGCTCGGAGACCGGGGCGAACGGAAAGGCCTCGCCGATCACGCCCATCAGGCGCTCGAGCTGGTCGTCGTCCAGGTAGGTGGGCGTGCCGCCGCCGAAATGCAGCTGCGCCAGCGGCCGCGGGCCGAGCAGGGCCGCCTGGGCATGGATCTCGCGGATCAGCCGCTCCAGGTAGTGCTCGGCGTGACGGCGGTTGGCGGTGATGATCCGGTTGCATGCGCAGTAGAAGCACGCCGAGTGGCAGAACGGCACGTGCACATACATCGACAGGGGCTCGTCCGGGGCGCGGTGCGCGCGCACGTGGGCCACGTAGGCGGCCTCGTCCCAGCCGGGGTGGAAGGCGAGCGCCGTCGGATAGGACGTATACCGCGGGGCGGTCACGTCGTAGCGCTCGAGCATCTGCGGGTCGATCTGTAGGGTCTCGGACATGGCAACCTCCACGCACGCCCCCTGGGGATGGGTTCAGGACGGCGCATTTGTGGCAGGATAAGGCATAGATCAGGGGCTGCTTTTGATCCAGATCATGGCCGGCAAACATGGGTCTCGAAACACACCGGGAAACGGCGGCTTCCGCCGCTACGCCTGGCAGGCGCTCGCCGGGAGCTGCATCGCCCTGGGCATGCTCGGGGTGGCCCTGCCGCTGCTCCCGACTACCCCGTTCCTGCTACTCGCGGCCTACGCCGCCTCGCGCAGCTCGCCGGCACTGGCGCGCTGGCTCCACGAGCACCCGCGGCTCGGCCCGCCGCTGGCGGACTGGCAGGAACGCCGGGCCATCCGACCGGCGGCGAAGCGCACGGCCATCGGCCTGATCGTGGTGAGCTGGGGAATCATGATGGCGACGGTGGAACCGCTGCCGCTGCGCCTGGGCGTCTCGGCGCTGCTGCTCGGCGTCAGCGCCTTCATCGTCACCCGGCAGTCGTGACGGGCGGGGCATGGCCCCGCCCGCCGGGCCCTCAGTGGCCCTCGTGGTGGTGTGCCCGCGACACCGAGAAGATCCCGGTGGGCGTACGCACGTCCGTGATGGTGGCGACCTTCTCCAGCGTCTCGTCGTCGTAGACCCGGATCACGCCTTCCTTCCAGTCGCTGACGAACACGTGGCTGCCGTCGGCGTCCGGCTCCGGGTGCAGGGTCATCGTGCCCTCGTTGATGCGCTTGACCACCTTGAACGGGGGCTTGCGCTCGTGGACGGTGATCTCGTTGGACGCCGGCGGGAAGACCGAGTCGAACCACACGTACTTCATGTCCTCGCGGGCGCGCACGAACAGGCCCGGGCCGCCGCTGGGCACCTCGCCGACCACCTCGAAGGTGTGGTCGTTCCAGATCACGTTCTTGCCCTCGCCGATGTGCGGGGTCGCCGCGTACTCCACGCCGTCCTCGCGCCAGACCGCGCCCGGCCCCGGGTGCGGCTTGGTGCCGGTCTCGATCTTGGCCAGGATCTCCATGCTCTCCACGTCCAGGGCGGCGACGTGATTGGAGTTCTGGGAAGCGAGGAAGAAGACCTTGTTGTCCGGACGCAGGAAGCCGTCGTGCAGGATCTTGCCGACGTTACCCACCTTCTTCACGGGGAAGCCGGGCTTGTCGTAGTTGACCCGCCAGATCTGGCCCGCCTCCTTGAGCGCGAGCAGGAAGTACGGACCGACGCTCGGCTTGACGTCGTTCACCGAGCAGATGCGCGAATCCACCTTGCCGCCGGTGATCGCGGCGACGCCGTGGGTGTCGATCACCTTCACCGGCTCCAGGGTGTCGGCATCCACCATCACCGCCTGGGTCGGGATGTACATGCCGGTCATGATGTAGCGCCCGTCGTCCGAGATCGCGATCCCGCGGGCATCCAGGCCGAGGCGGATGCGACGCACCGGCTTGAGGCTGTAGAGGTCGTACTTGTACAGCCAGCCGTCGCGGCCGAGGTTGTAGGCGTAGCGCCCGTCAGGGCTGAAGGTGTAGCCGTGGGCGCGGGCACCGGCCTTGAGATGGGCGACCACCTCGAAGCTGTCACCGTCGATCACGGCCACGCTGAAGTACTCGCGCTCGGTGGCGAGCAGGAGGTTGTCCACCGGGTGGTCGTGGGTCGGCTCCGCCGGCTGCTCGGACTTGGGTACGAGCACCTCCAGGGAGTCCTCCATCTTCTCCCGGGACCAGTAGAAGCGCTTGGGCGCGGCGTTGTTCCAGAGATAGTCGGTGACCGCCCGGATCTCCGCGTCGGACAGCGCCTTGCCGATGGGATTGGAGTCCGTGCCCCAGGCGGGCATGGATGTCCCGGTGCGGCCGTGCTTGACGGTCATGAAGATTGCCTGCTCATTGAACGGCGTCAGCGGCCGGCCGGTGATCTTGGAGGTCTTGAAGCCCCCTTCGCCGTCGCCGATGCCCTCGCGCAGGCGCTGCTGGGTGATGTTCGGGCCGGTGGCGCCCGTACGCTTGGGGTTGTGGCAGCCGCCGCACTCGGAGCTGACAAAGGCCTTCACCGGGCGACCGTTGATGGTCTCCGCGGGTTTGGCGTCGAAACCGGCGAACACCGGGGCCGCCGTGAACGCGGCGGCGAGCGCCACGAGCACGGTGCCCACGGCGGTTCTTACGCCTGAGGATGACATAGTGGTATCTCCTGTAATGGCTTCCAACACGACTTCCGGGTACGGCCGGCCCCTGTCTGCCGGAGCGCCGCCCGGACGGGCGGCCGGCCGCTTATGAATATTTATTCCAATTACTACTTTGTAGGCGAAGTGCGCTCCCCGCCTTGAGCGGTATCAACCCCCGTGGAGCGCCTCGATAGCTGGCGCGGCTTCGCCTTCCGGCACCGCCCCGTCGAACGAGTCGGTGAACCAGTCCAGCCGGTCGCGCAGCCGCACCACCTCGCCGAGCACAACCAGGCTCGGCGGCTGGAGCCGCGCCTCGCGCACCCGCGTCACCAGGTCCCGAAGGCAGCCGGTGACCACCCGCTGGCCGGTGAGGGTCGCGCGCTGGACCACCGCCGCCGGATGCCCCGGCGCCAGCCCCCGCCGCATGAGCTCCTCGCACAGCCGCGGCAGCCCGTGCAGGCCCATATAGATGACGACGGTCTGCGACGGCTGCACCAGGGCCTCCCAGGGCAGATCCAGGGAGCCGTCCCGGAGGTGACCGGTGACGAAGGTGCACAGCCGGGCATGGTCCCGGTGGGTCAGCGGCATACCGGCATAGGCGGCGCAGCCGAGGGCCGCGGTGACGCCGGGGACGACCTCGAAGGACACGCCGGCGGCCTGCAGCGCCTCCAGCTCCTCGCCGCCGCGGCCGAAGACGAAGGGGTCTCCGCCCTTGAGCCGGACCACCTCGAGCCCCTGGCCCACGAGGTCCACGAGCATGGCGTTGATGCGCGACTGCGGCACGGTATGGTGGCTCGCCGCCTTGCCGACGTAGACGCGCTGCGCCCGGGCCGGCACGAGGTCCATGACCTCCGGCGCGGCGAGGCGGTCGTAGAGCACGGCGTCGGCGCGGCCCAGCACCTCCCGTGCCCGCAGGGTGAGCAGCTTCGGGTCCCCGGGCCCCGCCCCGACGAGGTAGGCCCGGCCGGCGCCGGGTTCCTTGCGCCATTGCAGCGCGGCCGGCTCGTCGTCGTCGATATCGAGGTGCAGTGAGGACCGCTCGCGCGCGCCCACCGCGTGGACCAGCACGCCCCGCCGGTCCGCCTCCGCGGCGACCCGGTGGTTGAGATCGACACAATCGGACGCCGCCACCGCCAGGTGACAGCCGTCGAGGTCCCCCTGCGCGAACGCCCGCTCGCACAGCGCCCAACCACCGGCCATGGCGGCCTCGCGCAGGGCCGGGCGGACATCCGCCGCAACCACGCGCAGCCGCGCCCCGTGGCGCCCCAGCCACGCGGCGAGCCGCCGTGCGCCGTCCCCGCCGCCCACCACGAGCACCCGCCGCCCGGTGAGCTCCAGCGTCGCCGGCATGCCGGTCATGACAGCGCCTCCTCGACGGCCGGCAGGCCGATCTCCGTGTCGTCCAGGTAACAGCCCGGGTCCTCCGCCCACAGGTTGCCGGTGAGCTGCCACGCCCGGGTGCGGGTGTTGCCGCCGCAGATGTCGCGGTGGGCGCAGGCACCGCAGCGCCCCTCCAGCGGCCGCGGCCGGCGGCGCAGCGCGGCCAGCATGGGCTCGCTATCGTCGCTCCAGATCGCGGAGAACGGCCGCTCGCGGACGTTGCCGAGGTTGTGCTGCCACCAGAACGTGTCCGGGTGGACGTTGCCGAGGTTGTCGATGTTGGCGACGTCGCTGCCCGAGGCATTGCCGCCCCAGGCCCGGAGCAGCCGCCGCAGGCCGGCGACCGCGTCCGCCGGGAAACGGCGCTCCGCCCAGTGCAGGAGGTAGACGGCGTCGGCGTCGTTGTTGCCGGTGACGTAGTCCCGCCGCCGGCCGGCCGCGAGGTCGGCGAGGCAGTGCCGGAACAGCAGATCCATCGCCCAGCGCGTGCGTCGGTGGACGGCGTCGCCGCGGCGATTGCGGTTGCCCCGGCCGGCGTAGTTGAGGTGGGAGAGGTAGAACTTGTCGATGTCCTCGTCGGCGACGAGCTGCAGCAGCCCCGGCAGGTCGTGCGCGTTCTCCTCGGCCAGGGTGAAGCGCACGCCCACCTTGATGCCGGCATCCCGGCACAGCCGCAGCGCGTGCACGGATTCGTCGAAGGCGCCGCGGCGCTTGCGGAAGCGGTCGTGGGTCTCGCCGAGGCCGTCCAGGCTGATGCCGACGTAGTCGAACCCGGTCTCCGCGATGGTCGCGACGTTCGACTCGTCGATCAGCGTGCCGTTGGTGGAGAGGCCGACGAAGAACCCCCTGTCCCGGGCACGGCGGGCGATACGGTGGATCTCCGGGTGCATCAGCGGCTCGCCGCCGGAGAGGATGAGCACCGGCACGCCGAAGGCGCGGAGGTCGTCCATCACCGTGTCGATCTCCGCGCCGGAGAGCTCGCCGGCGAAATCGATGTCCGCGGAGGTCGCGTAGCAGTGCTTGCACGCGAGGTTGCAGCGCCGGATGAGGTTCCAGATCACCACGGGCCCGGGCGGGCGCCCCGGCGGCGGGACCGAGCCCGGGGTGCGGAGGGCCTCGATATAGCGGGTCAGTCTGAACATGGACGGCCTCCTGGGGGCGGATCGCTTGCGGGGTTCGTCGCCGGTTCCGGGATTCTCAGACCGGTCTTCTTGAGGACACGGCGGCTGTAGAGCACCGCCGAGGCACGGGGGTGGTCGCCGAGCACCGCCGCAACCTCGCGGATCCGCGCCTCGACGCTGTCCCGGTCGCGGCCGTGGACCATGGCGAACAGGTTGTACGGCCACTGCGGCGGGTGGCGCGGCCGGGCGTAGCAGTGGCTGACGGCCTCCAGCGCGCCGACGTCCCGGCCGAGGCGGTCGACGTCGGTGTCCGGGACGTCCCAGACCGTCATCGCATTGAAGCGCAGGCCCAGGGCGTAGTGCTGGGGCACCGCGGCGATGCGCCGGATTCCACCGCCGGCCTGCATGGCCGCGAGCCGGCGGATGACCTCGTCCTCGTCCGTGCCGACGCGGGCGGCGACCTCGGCGTAGGGGCGCGGACACAGGGGCAGGCCGTGCTGGGTCGCGGCGATGATGCGCCGGTCCAGCGCGTCCGGGCTGTGCCCGTCCCCGCTCCGGGTCATGCCGTCACCCTCAGGCCGAGGTAGTATTCGGCGCGCTTGGGCATGAGGTGGACGCACAGGCCGGTCTCCGCCTCGATCTCGCCGGCCACCGCTGCCAGGCGCTCGGCGTCCAGCACGGCGATCACGAACCACAGGTTGAGCCGGTGGTCGCGCTCGTAGTTGTGGGCCACCTCCGGGTGGGCGTTCACCTGCGCCGCGACCACGTCCAGGCGCACCGGCGGCACCGCCATGGCGGCCAGGGTCACGGCGCCGCCGAGGGCGCCGGCGTCGAAGAGCGGGCCGACGCGGGAGAGATAACCGTCGTCGAGCAGGCGCCGGAGACGGTCGAGCAGCTCCGCCTCGGCGATGCCCACGGTCCCGGCGGCCTCGGAATACGGTGTCGGACTCAGGGGCAGGCCGCCCTGCAGGACGTTGACGATGCGCCGGTCCACGGCGTCCAGTTCGCCACTCATGACGCCACCGCCCCGGCGCCGGCCGGCGCCGGGGCGTAGCTCGCGCCGCGCTGACGGAAACACCGGCGGCTGAAGAGCACCTGCCGGTCCCGCACCGCCGGACCGGCGGCCGCCGCGAGCGCCTGCGCCTGGGCACGGACGGTGGCGCGGTCGCGGCCGTGGATCATGCTGAAGAGGTTGTACCGCCACTCGGGCAGGCGCCGCGGGCGGCGGTAGCACAGGGTGACGAAGCGGTACCCGGCGATGCGGCCGGCGACGGCATCCACCTGCTCGTCCGGCACGTCCCAGACCACCATCGCGTTGGCCCGGTAGCCGAGCCGGCGGTGACGCGCGATCAGCCCGTAGCGGACCACGGCGCCGCGCTCCCGCCAGGCCCGCAGCCGCGCGAACACCTCCGCCTCGTCGACGCCCGCCCGGGCGGCAACGGCGGCGAAGGGGCGCGGCACGAGGGCGAGACCGTCCTCCAGCGCCGCCAGCACGTGCCTCGCCGCCGGGTCCAGCACCAGCGGCTCGGCGGGCGGCCGCGGGGTGACGGTCCGCGGCGCGTCCCCCTCGCCCGCCATCAGGCCGGCGAGGTCCAGGTGGTAAGCGCTCTCCAGCGGCAGGTCCAGGGGCGCCAGCCCGGTATCGGCGGCGACGCCGTCCAGCACGGCATCCACTCCAGGGCGGCTCGCCGCGGTCACGACGAACCAGAGGCTGTAACGGTGCTCACGCTCGTAGTTGTGGTTCACCCCGCGATACGCGTTCACCTGTGCGGCGACCGTCTCCAGGCGCGACGGCGGTACCGCCAGGGCGGCCAGGGTGCTCGCCCCCACCGCCCCCGGGCGGAAGGCCGCGCCCACCCGGGCGAGCCAGCCCCGGTCGGTGAGCGCGCCCAGGGCGGCGATCACCTCGCCCTCCCCGGCCCCGAGGTGACGGGCCATGGTGCGGTACGGCCGCGGCTCCAGCGGCAGGCCGCGGGCGTAGGCGCGAAGCAGCGCTCGCGCCAGCCCCTCCGGGGCCGCCACGGTTCCCGCACCCGCGATATCCGCTGCCGCCGTCACCATGACCGGGTCCTCACAGGCCGATGCGATCGGCGCGATCGGTGAAGAAGATCCCGCTCGGCCGCGGCACCGGCAGCCGGGCCAGGGGCTCGTGGGTATCCGCGTCGTAGACGGCGACGGCGTCGTCGTCGCGCAGGGACAGCCACACCTCCTCGCCGCGGGCGGAGAAGGCGATGTGCAGCACGCCCCGCCCCGGGGTGAGGGTGTCGTCGACCTTCAGGGTGTCCATGTCGATGACCTGGACGGTGTCGTTGCGGGGGAAGGCGAAGTTCACCCAGGCCTCGCGCCCGTCCGGGCCCGCCATCACGAACACCGGCTGGCCGTGGACCGGGATGCGCGCCACCTCGTGCCAGTCGTCGCGGTCGACCACGAGCACCTCGTGGCGCCCCACCGCGGGCAGCAGGGCATAGTCGTCCACCATCGCCCAGCCCTCGAGGTGGGGCATCTTGTAGACCGGCAGGCGCTTCTCGCCGCGCCCGTAGCCGGCGAGGATCTCCCGGGCACCACGCTCCGGGTGCCACAGGTCGACCAGCGCGAGGCCGTCCTCGCCGAACAGCCCGGCGATGTAGTAGCGCCCCTCCGGCGTGATCAGGCCGTCGTAGGGCTTGCGCCCCACGCCCCTGATCCGGGTGATGGACGGCTCGTCGCCGCCGCTGAAGTCGGCGATCCAGATCTCGCCGGCCTCGTAGAGGCTGAACACGAACCGCTCCCCGGGGGCGTCCACCAGGCCAACCACCCGCGCCCGCTCGCCGTCGCCGTAGCGCGCCGGGATGCGCGCCACCGGCTCCAGGGTGCGGGCGTCGAACACGCGCACGCCGCCGGGCTCGTAGTTGGACACGGCCACCAGCCGGCCATCGCCGGAGATGGCACCGCCGATGCTGTTGCCCGCCTGCTGCACGCGCGCGACGATGCGCCCGCGCAGCAGATCCACCTTGGTCAGTGCGCCATCGCGGCCGAACACGTAGGCGAAGCGCTCGTCCCGGGAGAACACCGCGGAGGCGTGGGAGAGATCGCCGAGGCCGTCGATCTCCGCGAGTTCGGCCCGCTCGCTGGCGTCCACCAGGGAGACCCGGCCGTCGGCGCGCTGGACGATCAGCCCCAGATCGCCGGTGCCCCGCGGGGCCGGGGTGGTGGCACAGCCGCCGAGCAGCGCGGCGGCGAGCAGCAGCGGCCATGCACGGAAAGCCATGGCAGCGGCACGGGCATATCGGGTCATCGGTCATTCTCCTGGAGGTACCGCCCGGACTTCAGGCCGCGGGCGATGGCGCGGATCTCGGCAGGGCTGAACAGCGGCCCGAAGGGTGGCATGGCGGTACCCGGGCGGCCGTGCTCGATGGTCGCGGCAAGGGCGCCGACGTCACGCCCGGACAGCGCGGAGGCGGTGATGTCCGGTCCCAGACCGCCGGTCAGCCGCAGGCCATGGCAGGCACCGCAGTCCTCGCGCACGATGGAGCCGAGACTGCGCCCGCGCAGGGCGGCGGGACGCTCGGCATCCGCGGGGGTACCGGCGGCGGAGAGGGCGGGCACGGTGACGGCAATCAGCAGGAGCGGAAACGCCGTGCGGCGAAGTCGCCGCAGGAATGCAGAATTACGGATGAGCATGCCGTCCCCCGGGCTGTAATCCTCGCCCCGGGACGCCGGTGCGACCGGGGGCAGGGACCTCGTATCGGCCACCGAAGAGTAGCCATTCGGGGTCAGGCTATAAGATGTATACGATTTATTAGTTGATATCCATCAACCGAAGACCAAACGTCACGAAAGGGTCTCGATGCGGGCGATCAGGTCGTCCGCGGCGGCATTGGCCTCGGTGACGAGATGCTCGAACTGGGGGCGCAGATCGCCGGGCACGGCCTCGTCCAGCGCCCGCTTGGCCGCGGCGGCGAGCCGCCGTTCGTCGTCACTGCGCTCGCGCAGCAGCCGCCCCGCGCCACGCTCGGCGAAGCGGGCGATGAGCCGGTCACCCAGCTCGTGGAGGCTGTCCAGCTCGGCGTCCGCCGCGTGTGGGAGATCGCCATGGCTGCGCAGCCCGAGGGCCAGGCGGTCCGCCAGGGCCTCGCGATCGCCGGCCAGGCGCTGGAGCGCGCCCGCCACCGCGGCGTCGTCGATCACCTCCGCGGTGTAGCGGTGGTGCCGTGCGTTGGTCTGACACTGGACCATCACGTCGTTGACGGCCACCAGGGCCGGATCACGTAGCAGGCTCATCCTCCACCTCCGCGCTGATGCCGGGCCCGGAACACCCCGATAGCCAGACCGCCCGGGCCCGGTAATGCCAACCTTCCGGGCGATTGTGCGCCTTGCCCGCAGAGCGTGCGAGCGCCGGCTTAGCGGGTGTGCGTGATACCGCGCAACACCGGCGACGAGGGTGCCGCCGCACCTACCGGTTTGAACCATACCGCGACTGTCCCGCCGCGTCGCCCGTCACTCATGCCAGACCGCTACACGACGTTCCTCACCCCCTGCCACAGCCGCTGTATGGACGGCGCGGCGGCGTCGCCGCTGCCCGGGTCGATGACCACCGGGAGCTCGCCCGGACAGACCTCGAACGTCGCGGGGGTGTACGCAATGATCTCGCCATCGGCGAGGATCCGCCGGTGTCGTCGGGTGCGGACAGTCAGCACCTGCGCCTGCGCACGCCAGACCGGGCTGCCGGCCACTCCGCCGCGCCAGACATCCCAGGCGGCTCGGAGCAGGCCCAGCCGCCCCTGGGGCGGGACGCAGTAGGCATCCAGCAGACCGTCGTCGATGCCGGCCTCGGCCTGCACTGGCACGCCGCCACCGTAGTAACGGCCGTTGCCCACGGCGAAATGCAGCGCACGCAGGCGCTCGGTGCGGCCATCGACCTCGACTTCCAGCCGGAACGAGCGTAGCCGGCCCGCTGTACGCAGCAGTGCCACCGGGTAGCTCAGCGCGCGCCAGCGGCGCTTGTCGCCCTCGCCCAGGCCTTCGTTCCGGGCACGCACGCCCAGCCCGATGTGGGCGACGTTGCAGAAATAACGGCCGTTGACCCGACCCAGATCGATGCGGTGGACGGAACCATCCACCGCGATGGCGGCGGCACCAGCAGGATCGAACGGGATGCCCAGGGTCCGGGCAAGGTCGTTGGCGGTGCCCAGCGGCAGCACCGCCAGCGGCGTGGTGCCGCCGGCCAGGGCACCGAGGGCGGCGTTGACGGTGCCGTCCCCGCCGGCGACGACCACCGCATCCACGGTGGCGGCGACGGCGGCAATACCCGCGCGCAACGCATCGCCATTGGCGGGCCAGTGGCAGCGATACTCGACGCCGCAACGCTCGAAGACCGCCAGCGCCGCGTCCAGCGGGCCGCCGGCGCGCCCGGCCGCGGCGTTCGCGAACACCGCCAGTCGCCGGCGCGGCTCGCCGCGGTGCGGCTGGGACTGGGTCTCCAACATGCGCGCCCTCCGGGCCCCTCGCCACCGGGCGGCGACGGTGTCAGTCCGTCGACCGGCCCATATCACCAAACCCCGCCCCGCCGGCGGGCCGTACAGTACGCGTCCTGCGTCTGACGACACGGGCCGGGGCACGAGTGCCCGTCGATACGCCGCACGGGCACCGCCCCGGAGCGGTGATCGACTAGGAGTCCGGGGTGCCGCCCCTGAGACGGGCGACGGCCCGATGGCCGATGTCCCGGCGGTAGTAGACACCGTCCCAGTGGATGCGCTCCACCTGCTCGTAGGCCCGGTTCCGGGCCTCGGCGATATCGCTGCCGAGGGCGCAGACGCAGAGAACGCGCCCGCCCATGGTCACGACCTCGCCGGCGTCGTCGTCGCTGGTGCCGGCATGGAAGACCTTCACGTCCCCGCTCTCGCTCTCCGGCAGACCGGTGATGACGTCACCCTTGCCGTAGGCGCCCGGATAGCCGCCGGCGGCCATCACCACACCCAGGCACGGACGCGGATCCCATTCCGCCCCGACCTCCGCGAGGCACCCGTCCAGGGCGGCATCGCAGAGCGCCGGCAGATCCGAGCGCAGGCGCATGAGGATGGGCTGGGTCTCCGGGTCGCCAAGACGCACGTTGAACTCCAGTACCCGCGGCTCGCCGTCCGGGTCGATCATTACGCCGGCGTAGAGGAACCCCGTGTACGGCCGGCCCTCGGCGGCAAGGCCGCGCACCGTGGGGCGCACGATCTCCTCGAGGATGCGCTCGTGCACCGCCCCGGTGACGATGGGGGCCGGACTGTAGGCGCCCATGCCGCCGGTATTGGGGCCGGTATCGCCGTCGTCCCGGGCCTTGTGGTCCTGGCTGGAGGCGAGCGGCAGGACGTTATTGCCGTCCACGAGGGCGATGAAGCTGGCCTCCTCGCCCTGGAGGAAGTCCTCGACGACGATACGCTCGCCCGCGTCGCCGAAGGCGTTGCCGCCGAGCATGCCCTCGGCGGCCTGCAGCGCCTCGTCCACGGTCATCGCCACGGTCACGCCCTTGCCGGCGGCGAGGCCGTCGGCCTTCACCACCAGCGGTGCGCCGTGCTCGCGGATGTAGTCCCGGGCCTCACCGAGGTCGTCGAACACCCGGTAGCCGGCGGTGGGGATACGGTGCCGCTCCAGGAACGCCTTGGCGAAGGCCTTGGAGCCCTCGAGCTCAGCGGCCGCGCGGTCCGGGCCGAGGCAGCGCAGGCCGGCGGCCCGGAACGCGTCGACCACGCCCATGGTCAGCGGCACCTCCGGACCGACCACAGTGAGGTCGATGGCGAAGTTACGGGCGAAGTCCACCAGTGCGGTGATGTCCTCCGCACCGACGGCCACGTTGTGCACGCCCGGCTCACGCCGGGTGCCCGCATTGCCGGGGGCGACGTAGACGTCGCTGACGCGTTCGGAGCGGGCGAACCGCCATGCCAGGGCGTGCTCACGCCCGCCCCCGCCGATCACGAGTACCTTCATGGGCTGCTCCTCAGTGCCGGAAATGCCGCATGCCGGTGAACAGCATGGCGATGCCGTGCTCGTCCGCGGCGGCGATCACTTCCTCGTCGCGGATCGAGCCGCCGGGCTGGATGATCGCCCGCACGCCGGCCCCGGCGGCCTGGTCGACGCCGTCGCGGAAGGGGAAGAAGGCGTCCGAGGCGAGCACCGAGCCATCCAGCGAGAGGCCGGCGTCCGACGCCTTGCGCACGCCGATACGGGCGCTGTCCACCCGGCTCATCTGCCCGGCGCCGATGCCGAGCGTCCGCCCGGCGCCGCCGTAGACGATGGCGTTGGACTTCACGTGCCGGGCCACGGCCCAGACGAAGAGCAGGTCGGCGCGCTCACCCGCCTCCGGGGCACGCTGCGTCACCACCCGCGGCGCCGCGCCGGCGGGCAGCAGCTCATGGTCGGCATCCTGCACCAGCAGCCCGCCGCGCACGCGCTTGTAGTCGAGCCGCCCGCCGTCGGCGCCCTCGTCCAGGGCGCCGGTGACGAGCAGGCGCACGTTCTTCTTCCGGGCCACCGCCTCGGCCACGCCGTCCGCCACCGCCGGGGCGACGATCACCTCCACGAACTGGCGATCCACGATCGCCTCCGCGGTGGCGCGGTCCAGGGTCCGGTTGAAGGCGATGATGCCGCCGAACGAGGACGTCGGGTCGGTGGCGAAGGCGCGCTCGTAGGCGGTGAGGAGGTCCTCGGCCACGGCGACGCCACAGGGGTTGGCGTGCTTGACGATCACGCAGGCCGGGACCTCGAAACCGCGCACGCACTCCAGCGCGGCGTCGGTATCGGCGATGTTGTTGAACGACAGCGCCTTGCCCTGGAGCTGGCTGGCGGTGGCCACCGACGCGCCCTGTGCCGCCGGCTCGCGGTAGAACGCGGCGCGCTGGTGCGGATTCTCGCCGTAGCGCATGGTCTGCACCAGACGGAACTGCGGGTTGAGGGTGTCGGGGAAGTCCGCCGGCGTATCACCGTCGCCGGTGCGCCGGCCCAGGTACTCGGCGATGGCGCCGTCGTAATGGGCGGTGTGCTCGAAGGCGGCCACCGCGAGGCGGAAGCGCGTCCCGGCGGTGATACCGCCGGCGTCCAGCTCGGAGAGCACCGCCGGATAGTCGCCGGCATCGGTGACCACGGTCACGCCGTCGTGGTTCTTGGCCGCGGCGCGGATCATCGCGGGGCCGCCGATATCGATGTTCTCGATAGCATCGGCCAGCGTGCAGTCCGCCCGGGCGACGGTCTGCTCGAAGGGATAGAGATTGACCGCCAGCAGGTCGATGGGCGCAATGCCGTGCTCGTCCATCACCGCGTCGTCGACCCCGCGCCGTCCCAGCAGCCCGCCGTGCACCCGCGGGTGCAGGGTCTTCACCCGGCCCGCCATGATCTCCGGGAAACCAGTGTGCCCGGAGACCTCGACCACCGGAACACCGGCCTCGGCGAGGGTCCGCGCGGTCCCGCCGGTGGAGAGGATCTCCACACCCCGCTCGTGCAGGGCCCGGGCGAAATCGGTGATCCCGGTCTTGTCGGAGACGCTGATCAGCGCCCGCCGGACCGGCCTCAACTGTGCGGCTGCTGGCATCGGGCTGTTTCCTTCGCTGGCTGCCTCAAGGGGGCGCCATTATAGCGGAACTGCCCGGCCCTGCGGTGCGCGGCGACACGCGGGCGTCTCAGTCCTCGATGCCGTAGTACTGGAGCTTCTTGCGCAGGGTGCCGCGATTGATGCCCAGGATCTCCGAGGCGCGGGTCTGGTTGCCACCGCACTCGCGCATCACCACCTCGAGCAGCGGCACCTCCATCTCGGTGAGCACCATCTTGTACAGCCCGCTGCCCGGATAGCCGTCGAGCTGGCGGAAATAGTCCTCCAGCGACTCGCGCACGCAAGAGCGTATCGGCCCGACACCCCGACGCTGCGGATCCTTCGACTGCTCCCTGGTCCCTTCGTCCTGCCTGGCCTGTTGCTCTGCCATGTCGTTATCTGCCCGTCGCGTTGGTATCGACCGCCGCCCGCGGCGCCGAAATAGGTGATAATACTAACCCGCCGACCGGTCGCGCCACCTCCCGTAGAGGGCGAGCGCGACGTTAGCGGAAGAAGACCTCGAAGCCCTGGGCCGGGGGCTGGGGCGCGTCGATCTCCACCGATACGTCCACTGTTTCCCCGGGGGGCATCCCCGTCCCGGGCGGGGTCCGGTCCAGGTAGTCCGTCGCCTCGAAGCCGCGCTCGGCGAGGATCTGACCGTTGAGCGCGGTCAGGCGCAGGCGCATCTGCGGCCACTCGATGGGGGTCGGGGCGGTATTCGCGATTTGCGCGGTGAAACGCAGGCGGTCACCGTTCGGCGACGCCCGCAGGGCCCGCTCGTCGACCCGCACGGCCGCCGGACGACGCGGCAGGGGGACGGTACAGCCCGCCACCTCGCAGGCCGCCACCGCCCAGTCCCGCACCAGGGGATTGCCCAGCAGGGCCTGGCGATTGAACCAGGTGAGCTGCCCCGCAATAGCGAGCAGGAGCACCACGGCGGCAAGCCACCAGGGCCAGCGCCGGTGTACCGGTTCCTCCTCGCCCGGACCGGGTTCCAGCCAGTCCGCGGCGGGGGCCATACGCTCCCGGGGAGGCGGCGCGTCCAGCACCGGGGTCCCCCCCACCTCCCCCAGCGCCGGTTCGGCGCGGAGGTCGGGCGTATCGCCGGGGAGATCCTCGGTATGGGTGCGGACATCGAAAACCGCACCGCAGACACCGCAGCGGCATCGGCCGCCGGCGGCGCCGGACTGGGCCAGGGTGACCCGGAAGAGCGTGCCGCACTCCGGGCAGCGGGCGTGTCTGGGCGCCGGTGGCATCACCCGGGCCCCCGCTTGCCCTCCAGGCGGACCCAGCCGTCCCTGGGTGCGGAGACCTCCAGGGTGACCTCGGGGCGGAAGGCCTCGGCCACCGATGCGGCCTGCCCGGCAAGCACCCCCGAGAGCACCAGCCGGCCACCGGGACGGCAGCAACGCACCAGCACCGGCGCGAGCTCGATAAGCACCCCAGAGAGGATGTTCGCCACCACGCAGTCCGCCGGCGCCGGGGGCTCGCCGGTGTGATCGCGCACGGCGAGCCGCTCCGCCACGCCGTTGGCGCGGGCGTTCTCGCGGGTGGCCACCAGTGCCTGCGGGTCGTTGTCGACGCCCTCCGCCTCCCGGGCGCCGAGCAGCAGTGCGGCAATGGCGAGCACGCCGGAGCCACAGCCGTAGTCCAGCACCCGCTCACCCACCGGGGGCCGGGCGTCCAGGGCCTCCAGGCACAGGGCGGTGGTGGGATGGGTGCCGGTGCCAAAGGCGAGACCGGGATCCAGGCGAAGGTTCAGGGCGTCCGGATCCGGAGGGGCCTCATGGGAGGGCACCACCCAGAGCCGCTCGCCGAAGCGCATGGGACGGTAATCGTCCATCCACGCCCGCTCCCAGGCGCGGTCCTCGAGGCTGCCGACGTGCCATTCCGCCGGCTCCGCACCCAGGGCCTCGCGGGCGCTTGCTCGGACCGCCGCCGGGTCGACGTCGGCGTCGAACAGCCCGGTCACGCGCACCCGCGACCACAGTCGCTGTTCGCCGGGAGCGGGCTCGAGCACCGGCTCGTCCCCCGGGTCACGCCCGGTAACGGACAGCGCCCCCGCGGCCTCGAGCACGGCCTCGGCCAGTCCGAAACGCTCGCGGGGCAGCTCGAAGGAGATCTCGATCCAGGCCATGGTGGCCCCACCGTGGTCGGGCGATCAGCCGGCGGCGAGGGCGCGCGCAGCCTGCTCGCGGGTATAGAAGGCCCCGTCGCGCACGAAACCGGCGATCACGCCGGGGCGCACCGCGGTCACGCGGCCGCCGAGGTCACGGGCGGTGACCAGCGTCTCCGGCAGGCCGTCGAGACAGTGACAGGGGGCGGGCCGCCCATCGGCAAGGCACGAGCGGTGCACGCGCCCGGTGGCCCGGTCGAGGAAGGCGGGGGCGAACCCCGCCCCGCGGTTCTCGGCGCTAACGCCGCCCCGGCCGTCGTAACGGCGGTTCTCGTCCTCCAGGCGGTCCACGGTCATGGCCGAGCCCATATGCCCCCCTACGACAACCGAGCCATGCGATGGCGTACGCACCGAGCGAAAGATCGGCGGATTATAGGCCGTGATCGCCCGCAATCCAATCCCCGGCGGATACCCCGTTCAACACCCACACAGTAGACACCAAACGTGAACCATGCACGGTAACGGGCGCCGCCGGTGCCGGACACGCCGGGTCGGCTCGCGGACGGTCCCGCCGGGGGACATCGGGTGGTCGTCAGGGATGGCGATGCGGTGGCGACCGCAAGCCGGGCACATTCCCGCATGGGCGACGGCGCCGCGGCGGCCGTTGCGGCCGTGCCTCCGGACCCGGTGGCCCGGCTGGTATCCGGCGCGGCGGGCGCCGCGCCGGAGGTTCCGGGCGTCAGCCCTTCTGGTAGCGGGAGACCGCGTCGTTGATCTCCGCATGCGCGGCGTCGACGCCCTTCCAGCCGTCGATGCGCACCCACTTGCCCTTCTCCAGATCCTTGTAGTGCTCGAAGAAGTGGGCGATCTGGTCGAGGATCACGGGCGGCAGGTCCTCCGCGGCCTTGACGTTGTCATACATCGGCGTGAGCTTGGAGACCGGCACCGCGAGCAGCTTGGCATCCTCGCCGGACTCGTCGGTCATCTGCAGCACGCCGAGGGGACGGCAGCGCACCACCGAGCCGGTGATGAGCGGGAACGGGGTGACCACGAGCACGTCGGCGGGATCGCCGTCACCGCAGAGGGTCTGCGGGATATAGCCGTAGTTGCAGGGATAGTGCATTGCCGTCGCCATGAAGCGGTCGACGATCATGGCCCCGGAGTCCTTGTCCACCTCGTACTTCACCGGATCGGCGTGGGCCGGGATCTCGATGATGACGTTGATGTCCTCGGGGACGCTCTTGCCCGGGGCGACGTTCTCGTAGCTCATGCTTCCCTCCTGATCACTGGAATGGGGTCCGCACGGCGACCGTGGCCGCCGCGCGCCGGGCCGCGATTATAAAGCACTGAGCCGCCGAGGGCTTCCCCCGGCGGAATTCCCGCCGTCGTACCGCTCAGCCGCCGAAGGGGGCGAGCCGGCGCGGGGCGAGCACGCCGCGTACGCGGGCGTAATCCGGCAGGCCGTTGCGGTAGGGGGGATAGTCCTCGCCAGCGATCAGCGGGCGGAGGTAGCGGCGGCAGGCATCGGTGATATCGAAACCGTCCTCGCTGATGTAGGCCGCCGGCATGCTCGCCTCCCTGTTGGCGACATCCGCGAGCTGGGCCTCGCCGACCTCCCACTGGTAGGGCTCATCGGAGAGACGGTGGATGGTCGGCATCACCCCGTTGCGGCCGGCGAGCGCCATCTCCACCGCCGCGCGACCGAGGGCGTACGCCTGTTCCACGTCCGTCGCGGAGGCAATGTGGCGCGCGGCACGCTGGAGGTAGTCCGCCACCGCGTAGTGGTACTTGTAGCCGAGTTCCGCCTTGATCAGCGACGCCACCACCGGCGCGACCCCGCCGAGCTGGGTGTGACCGAAGGCGTCGGTGCTGCCCTGGTCGGAGAGGAAGGTGCCGTCGGCATGGCGCACGCCCTCGGAGACCACCACCACACAGTAGCCGTGGCGCTCCACCGCGTCGTGTACCCGCGCCAGGAAGGCCTCGCGGTTGAAGGCCACTTCCGGCAGCAGGATGACGTGGGGCGGGTCGCCCTCTTCCTCGCGGGCCAGCCCCGCGGCCGCGGCGATCCAGCCCGCGTGCCGGCCCATGGTCTCGAGCACGAAGACCTTGGTGGAGGTCTCGGCCATGGAGCGCACGTCGAGCCCGGCCTCCCGGGTGGCCACGGCGATGTACTTGGCCACCGAGCCGAAGCCGGGGCAGGTGTCCGTGCCGGGGAGGTCGTTGTCCACCGTCTTGGGGATGCCGATACAGGTCACCGGGTGGCCCAGGCGCTCGCCGATCTGAGAGACCTTGTAGGCGGTGTCCTGGGAGTCGCCGCCGCCGTTGTAGAAGAAGTAGCCGATGTCGTGGGCCTCGAAGACCTCGATCAGGCGCTCGTACTCGGCGCGGTTCTCCTCCAGGCCCTTGAGCTTGTAGCGTGCCGAGCCGAACGCCCCCGCCGGGGTGTGGCGCAGCGCGGCGATGGTCTCGGCCGACTCCTCACCGGTGTCGATGAGCTCCTCGTGGAGTGCCCCGAGGATGCCCGCCTTGCCGGCGTAGACGGTGCCGATGGCGTCCGGGTGGGCGCGCGCGGTCTCGATGACGCCACAGGCGGTGGCGTTGATGACGGCGGTCACACCGCCTGACTGGGCATAGAAGGCATTCCTGGCGCTCATGGGCGGGGTACTCCGGTTATCTCGACAGCCGCGTAAGCCGCGGGATTCTACTAAGAAACCGCTCGGCGAATCGATAGTGTCGCCGACCGGCCACCGGTTCCACCGGTCAGGCGGGCCATACGGCGGGCCAGACGAAGAGCAGCGCCAGACCGGCGGCCAGGAGGAGCCCCCGCAGTGGCAGCGGCCGCCGCGCGATGAGGCCGTAGCTCACCGCGGCGAGGGCAACGGCGATACGCAGGAACGCCGCCAGGGCGGCGAGCGGCGTGTCCACCAGCGCCAGAAGCGCCGGGCTCGCCACCATCGCCAGCGGGATGAGGTACAGCCCCACGCCCAGTGCCATGGCGCGCACGGCGACGCGGAGCCAGTTCTCGCCGGCCATCCCGGCGGCGATGAACACCCCGCCGCAGACCGGCGGGGTGATCGTCGAAAGCAGCGCATACCAGAACACGAACAGGTGCGCGAGCAGCGGCGCCACGCCCAGGTCGTGCAGCGCCGGCCCGGCCACCGACACGCAGATGACATAGGCCGCCGTCGTGGGCACCTCCATCCCCAGGGCCAGGCAGGCGAGCGCCGTGAGCACCAGCGCCGGCCAGAGGGTGTCGCCGGACAGCGCCAGTATCGCCGAGGTGATCTTCACGCCCAGCCCGGTCATCCCGAGCACACCGATCACCAGCGAGGCACAGAGAATGATCGAGCCGATCACGGCCACCTGCCGGCCGGCCAGGACCAGCGCCTCGCCGAGACGGCGGAGGAATGCGGTCACCGAGAAACGCAGCCGCGCGTCGAACAGCAGTAGCGCCGCGGCGGTGAAGATCGCGATGCTGGCCGCGTACTGCGGCGTGTTGCCGCCATGGAAGATCCGCTCCAGCAGCACCCCGAAGGGCACGACGAAGAACAGCGAGGTGATCAGCAGCGCCCGCCCGGTGGGGCGCTCGCTGGCGGCCAGGGGGCGCAGGTCGTAACGGCTGGCGAAGGCGTTGAGGCCGAACCAGACGGTCGCGAAGAACAGCAGTGCCGGCAGCACCGCTGCCCCCATGATGCGGGTGTAGGGGATGCCGGTGAGCTCCACCATCACGAACGCCCCCGCCCCCATCAGCGGCGGCATGATCTGGCCGCCCGAGGAGGCCACCGCCTCCACCGCGCCGGCCAGCGAGCGGGGATAGCCGAGGCGGATCATCGAGGGGATGGTCACCGACCCCGTCGACGCCACATTGGCCGAGGCGGAGCCGGATATCGAGCCGAGCAGCGCCGAGGAGACCACCGACACCTTCGCCGCGCCACCGCGCAGGCGCCCGGCCACCGCGCTCGCCAGGTTCATGAAGCCCTGGCCGGCCTCGCCGGCGTTGATCACCGCGCCGAAGATCACGAAGATCGCGACCACGCCCACGCTCACGCCGGTGAGCGAGCCCCAGAGCCCGCCCTCGGCGATCGTCAGCCCACCCACCACGCTGCCCAGGGGCAGGTCCGGATGCCCATACGCCCCGGGGATATAGTGCCCCAGCACCGCATAGAGCAGCGCCAGCGCCGCCACCGCGGGCAGCGGCCAGCCGATCGCGCGGCGGGCCGTCTCCAGCGCCAGCAGCAGCAGGAACACGCCCAGCGCCATCTGGAACGGCCCCTCGATGAAGCCGTACTGATCCAGCAACGCGGACTCGTTGAGCACGATATAACCGCAGGCCGCCACGCCGGCGACCGTGAGCACCCAACCGCTCCAGCGCTGGCGGCGGTTCGAGGCCGCATACACCAGGACCCACGGCAGCACCAGGGCCATGTGGATGGGCCGGGCGATGAGCGCGGGCGCGAGGCCGTAGAAGATCAGCCCCAGGTGGAAGGCCACCGAGACCGCCCCCAGGGCGATCCACCCGGCCCGCACCCCGCCGCCGGCGACTTGCGTGTCGTTCTCCACTTCCGGCGGTCAGCCGATCAGCGCAGCCGCTCCGGCACCTCGATCCCGGCCTCGTCGTAGTAACGCAACGCCCCCGGATGGAGCTTGCCGGTCATATTGCCGATCATCTCCGGGGTGATGCCCGCCCACCAGCCGGACTCGTCGGCCATGGCCTCGCGGCGCTCCCAGAAGGTGCGGGTGAGCGTGTAGGCGGTCTCCTCGTCCATGCCCGTGGTGGTGTAGGCGATCACCGGCAGGGAGGTGGTCTCCACGTCCTCGTCGATGCCCGCGTAGGTGCCCGCCGGTATGGTCTGGTGGGCCGCACCGGTGCGCTCGATCTGCTCCGGGGTCAGCGAGACCAGGCTGATGTCCAGGCTCGCCGCGGTCTCGATCACGTTGGGCGTGGGGAAGGAGCTGGCGGTGACGAAGCCGTCGATCTGGCCGTTCTTGAGCGCGTCCGGCCCACTGCCGATATCCGCGTCGGCAATGCGGACGTCGTCGGTGAGCTCGAACAGCTCGAGGTAGCGCTGCGCCTCCCGGGCCCCGAAGCTGCCGCGGCCGATGAGGATGTGCTTACCGGCGAGGTCCTTCAGGCCGATGACGCCATCGCCCCCCTTCACCACCCAGTGCATGGTGATCGCCGGAATCGGGAACAGCCCGCGGATCTTGCCGAACGCCGAGGCCGGCCGGCCCTCGAACGGCCCCTTGCCCGCCATCGCCTTGGTCACCAGCGACGGCGGCGTGGTGAACACGTAATTGCCACCGCGGCGCATCACCGCCATGACGTTCTGCACCGAGCCCTGGCTCTCCTCCAGCGTCACGGTAACCGCGCCGTCGGTACCGGCCTTGATGGCCTCGGAGAGCTCCACGCCCATCTGGTAGTAGGCCGTACCGGCGGCGGCGGACTTGTAGGTCACCCGGGTCTGCTGGGCCAGGGCCGGCAGGGCGGCCACGCCGGCGACGAACACCGTGATCGCCGCGAGGGTAAGGCGCCTGAACTTACGCATCGATCTCTCCCGTTAGCATTATCGTTCGGAGTGGGTCGGCCGCTGATTCTGCCGCCGCCCCGCGCAGCGCTCAACCGCCGCGGCGGACATGAAGGCGCGCCGGGAAGCGGTTACCATGCCGGAATCATCGAGTCACCCCGGCGGATCAGGGAGAACGAATGCCGTCGCTGCAACACATCGTCCGCCTGGTCCTGGACATCTGCCTGCTGCGGCGCGGCCCCCAGGACCTGCCGGCGTCCCCGACGCTGCTGGCCGCGACCATGCTGGCCAGCGCGGTCGTGGGCTACCCGACCATGCGCGCCCTGCCGGCGGCGACCGCCACCCCCGGACTGGATGCCGCCTACGGCGTGATCGTGACCTTCGCGTTCACCTACGCGCTGCTGCACGCCTACGGCCTCGGCAACCGCTTCCTGCAGACGGCGACAGCACTCTACGCCACGGACGTGGTGGTCACCGGCCTTGCCCTCATCCTGCTCACCCTGGGCTCGGCGGGCACACCGGTCACCGCGCTGGGCCTGATCGGCCTGATCCTCTGGAACATCGCCATCATCGCGCACATCTTCCGCCACGCCCTGGATACCGTCATCGCGCTCGCCACAGTGTGGGCGCTGGCGCTGGTGATCGGCTCCGGGCTGCTGCTGGAGTGGCTCCATGCCTGACGCACACCTCGACATCCTCGGCATCTGCGGCACGTTCATGGGCGGCATCGCGCTGCTCGCCCGCGAGCGCGGCTACGACGTCACCGGCGCCGACGCCGGCGTCTACCCGCCCATGAGCACCATGCTCGAGGACGCGGGCATCGCCCTGCGCGAGGGCTGGGACCCGGCCGCGATGCCCGCGACGGAGGAGGTGGTCATCGGCAACGCCCTCTCCCGGGGCAATCCCAGCGTCGAGGCGGTGCTGGACGACGGCCGGGCCTACACCTCGGGGCCGGAATGGCTCGCCCGCCACATCCTCCACGACCGCTGGGTGCTGGCGGTCGCCGGCACCCACGGCAAGACCACCACCGCGAGCCTGCTCGCCTGGATCCTGGAGTACGCCGGCTACGACCCCGGCTTCCTCATCGGCGGCGTGCCCGGCAACTTCGGGCGCTCGGCACGCCTGGGCAGCGGGCCGTTCTTCGTGATCGAGGCGGACGAGTACGACACCGCGTTCTTCGACAAGCGCAGCAAGTTCGTGCACTTCCGCCCGCGCACCCTGGTGCTCAACAACCTCGAGTACGACCACGCGGACATCTTCCCGGACCTGGCCGCCATCCAGCGCCAGTTCCACCACCTGGTCCGCACCGTGCCCGGCTCCGGGCTGATCCTCGCCAACGGCGACGACGCCGCCCTCGCCGCGACCCTCGCCATGGGCTGCTGGAGCACTCAGGCCCGGTTCGGCACCGGCGCCGCCAACGACTGGCAGCTCCTCGCCGACGGCGACGGCTGGCGGCTGAACGGGGCGGACACCACCGCCTTCACGCCGCCCCTCGCCGGGACCCACAATGCCCGCAACGCCGCGGCGGCGCTGCTCGCCGCCCGCCACGTCGGCGTCCCCCTCGCCGTGGGCGCCGACGCCCTCGCCGGCTTCCAGGGCGTGCGTCGCCGCCTGGAGGTCCGCGGCGAGGCCGGCGGCGTACGCGTGATCGACGACTTCGCCCACCACCCCACCGCTATCGAGGCCACCATCGCCGCGCTGCGCACACAGCACGCCGGGCGCATCCTCGCGGTGGCCGAGCCCCGCTCCAATACCATGCGGCTCGGCGTCCACCGGGAACGCCTCGGCGCCAGCCTGAACGGGGCGGACGCCGCCTTCGTACTCCGCCCGGAGGGACTGGAGTGGGATCTCGACGCCGCGCTCGCACCCCTGGGGGAACGGGCGCACGCCGGTGACGACGTCGACGCCCTGGTCGCCGCCGTCACCGCCGAGGCACGCCCCGGCGACGCCGTGCTGGTGATGAGCAACGGCGGATTCGGGGGCATCCACGAGCGGCTGCTGGCCGCCCTCGCCGACCGAGCGGAGCACCGCGCATGATCGACGACGCCGTCACCGTCGCCATCACCGGGGCCTCCGGGGGGATCTACGGCCTGCGACTGGTCCAGGCCCTGCGCCAGGCGGGCGAGCGGGTCTATCTGCTCATCTCCGAGGCCGGGCGGCTGGTGCTCAAGATGGAGGAGGACCTGGCCCTGCCCGGGCGCAGCAGCGACGTCGGCGCGGTGCTCAGTGAGCACCTCGGCGTCGACGCGGACGGCCTGACCGTCTTCAGCGCCCGGCAGTGGACCGCCCCGGTCGCCTCCGGCTCCGGCGCGCCGCGGCGCATGGTGGTCTGCCCGTGCACCACCGGCAGCCTCGCCCGCATCGCCGCCGGCACCAGCGACGGGCTCATCGAGCGTGCCGCGGACGTCGTGCTCAAGGAGCGTGGCCGACTCGTGCTCGTGCCCCGGGAGACCCCGTTTTCCGAGATCCACCTGGAAAACATGCTCCGGCTGACCCGCATGGGCGCCGTCATGCTCCCGGCAAACCCGGCCTTCTACCATCGCCCCCAGGACGTCGACGCCCTCGTCGACTTCGTCGTCGCCCGCGTCCTCGACCAGCTCGGGGTCGACAATGCCCTCGGCCCGCGCTGGGGACAGGACGGCACGTAGCGAGGATGTCGCACACGGCCCGGGGCCGTGCACGACCTACACGGGTCCGGCCGTAAGCAGGTTGCTCGAAGGCGACCGGGGTTCCTCGGGGAGCGGGCGCGGTTGCCGGTGGACGGAGACCGGAATCGGCCATTCGCGTGGATCGGGCACCGCACACGTGTGCCCCCGCCCTGCCGACAGGCACCCGGCACACGAACGCTGCCCGGGCATGCCGGAGGACACCACCGCCGCTGTCGGTTACCGGGAGCGACAGAGCCGCCGGGCTCACGGCTGCTCAGCGACACGTACGTCTCCGGGGCGCACCCCACAAGGCAACACCGACCCTGATACCGGCGGGACCCTTTTTCCGGGCGCACCATCAAGAGCGCTCAAAATCAACCAATTAACGCCCCACCAGAAAAAAGGGTCCATCCGGTCTCCGGCGCACTTGTCCGTTGACAATCAACCCGTTACCGCCGGATAGTCCTAGTTCGCTGCCGCGTAGGCAGCTCAGAAAACCGATCAACAGGACCCAGAGCCACGGAGAGCGTTCGCTGCCGCGTAGGCAGCTCAGAAATGTTGGCTCACGCGGTAGCGTCCGCCCTCCGTGTTCGCTGCCGCGTAGGCAGCTCAGAAAAGGACGGGCAAGCCCTATTCGATCCGCGAGCAGTTCGCTGCCGCGTAGGCAGCTCAGAAACGCAGCTGATTGAACTGCCCGATGTAGTAGGAGTTCGCTGCCGCGTAGGCAGCTCAGAAAAGGTGGCGCTCACGGCCGGGCCGGTGCCCGTCGTTCGCTGCCGCGTAGGCAGCTCAGAAATCGATGGAGGCCACGCCCTCCGCCATCAAGTCGTTCGCTGCCGCGTAGGCAGCTCAGAAAACCTCCGGCCTGTCCGCGAAGGACACGCAATCGTTCGCTGCCGCGTAGGCAGCTCAGAAAGCGCTGACACGCTCGCGTTGTTCAGCGTAGCCGTTCGCTGCCGCGTAGGCAGCTCAGAAAATTTCGACGGATTGGCCGTCGATCACGACCCAGTTCGCTGCCGCGTAGGCAGCTCAGAAAGCAGCGTCCAACAGCGTGTTGATGGCCGTCCGGTTCGCTGCCGCGTAGGCAGCTCAGAAAACAAGGACGTCCGCGAGCTCGTCGACGCGACCGTTCGCTGCCGCGTAGGCAGCTCAGAAAAAGAAAGCCTTAACCGATTTCGCACGATCGCCGTTCGCTGCCGCGTAGGCAGCTCAGAAATCACGAGCACGGCCCGCGTCACGCGGGTCATCGTTCGCTGCCGCGTAGGCAGCTCAGAAAACCCGCTCCAGATCCATCTCCAGCCGCGGAACGTTCGCTGCCGCGTAGGCAGCTCAGAAATCGTGGACGTCGTCCTTGCGCCAACGCCGCCCGTTCGCTGCCGCGTAGGCAGCTCAGAAATCTATGGGGTAGTCGATCGAATTGAACTCCGCGTTCGCTGCCGCGTAGGCAGCTCAGAAATGATACGCCTGCATCGTCAGCGACCTGATCTGGTTCGCTGCCGCGTAGGCAGCTCAGAAAGTGGCCCGCAAGCCGCAGACGGTGGACACCGTGTTCGCTGCCGCGTAGGCAGCTCAGAAAACAATTGCAGCGGACCCGGAATCAATAAAGTCGTTCGCTGCCGCGTAGGCAGCTCAGAAATGCGGGACGTTGCCGGGCTCAAGATATTTGCCGTTCGCTGCCGCGTAGGCAGCTCAGAAACGGCTGCGCGCCGCCGACGTGCCGCTCGCGAGGTTGGCTGCCGCGTAGGCAGGTCCCGTAGGTCGTGCGCCGAAGGCGTGCGACATCTCAAGCCGAGCCATGCCGGAACGTCGCACACGGCCAC
>NZ_KB894823.1:11766-41849 GCF_000374645.1 Arhodomonas aquaeolei DSM 8974 | reverse complement strand
GAGGCCGCCGCGGCCACGGGGTTGTCGTCGTCGTAGTCGCTGAACGCGTCGGTCCAGTAGCCGGCGGCGAGGACCGTGTCGTAGCGCTCGCCGTGCCAGGCGAGGATCAGCGGGCTGAGGAAGACGTCGCCGAGGCCGCTGTCGCTCTCACTCAGGCCCATGGCGTCGACGTCCTTGTCCAGGATCGGGGCGATGGCCTCCATGCCGTAGTCCGCGCCGAGGAACTGCTTGTCGGTGATCCAGATCGCGCGGGGCACCACCGCCCGGACCGTGGCGCTGTCGTCGCCGCCGGGGATCTCGCCGTCGTTGTCGCTGATGGCGTCGACCTTGACGTTGTCGGAGTCGTAGTACACGCCGTAGGTGCGCAGGTAGAAGCCCGGCGGCGGCACCGACGCCCCCAGGCTGCCCTCCACGCCGGGGACATAGTGCTGCGTGGCGTCGGCCGAGGCCGTCAGCGGCAGAACGCCCGCCAGCCCCATCACCGCCCCGCCCGCGAGGTATCGCATTGCTCGCTGCATCTCTCTCCTCCTCGTCATTCTCTGGTTTCTCGCTGGTCGTCGGTATCTGCGGCGTGCCGGGCGGCCCGGCACGCCGCGGGAATCATTCGAAGCGCAGGCTCACGCTGCCGAGACCCTGGGCCCGGAGCGTGACGCTGTCGCCGGCCTCGACGGCCACCGCGGCGGTGATTCCCCCGGAGAGGATCAGGCTGCCCGCGGGGATGACCTCGTTGCGGCTGGCGAGCATGTTCGCGAGCAGCGCGATGCTCGCCGCGGGGTGGTTGACCACCGCCGCGCCGGCGCCGACGCCCACGACCTCGCCGTTCTTCTCCAGCACCACGCCGAGGGTGCGCAGGTCCAGTGCCTCCGCCGGGGCCGCCGCCGAACCGGTGACGAACCGGGACGACGAGGCGTTGTCCGCGATGACGCTCGGCAGATCAAAGCGGAAGTTCTCGTAGCGGCTGTCGATGATCTCCACCGCCGGCACCACGAAGTCGGTGGCGGCGAGGACCTGGCCGACGTGGCAGCCGGGCCCGCCCAGCGCCTCGCGGGTGACGAAGGCGATCTCCGCCTCCACCCGCGGATGGATGAGCGAGCCGGTATCGATGGCCGCGCCCTCGGGCTGCTGGAAGTAGTCCGCGAGGAAGCCGTAGATCGGCTCCTCCACGCCCATCTGGCGCATCTTGGCGTGGGAGGTGAGGCCCATCTTCATGCCCACCATGCGGTCGCCACGGGCGGCCTTGCGCCGCCGGGTCGCCCACTGGACGGCATAGGCATCCTCGAAATCCATGTCCGGGTAGTCGTCGGTGATCTTGGGCACCGCGCGGGCCTGGACCTCGGCGGCGTCCAGGTGCTCGGAGAGCGCCTCGATCTGCTCGCTGCTCAGCGTGCTCATGCCCCGCCCTCCATCACGGTGGTGCCGGCCCCGGCGGACTCCTCGCGGGCGCGGGCCATGTCCAGGGCGACGTCGACGATCATGTCCTCCTGGCCGCCGACCATGCGCCGCCGGCCGAGCTCCACGAGGATGTCCGCGGTCTTCAGCCCGTAGCGCTCCGCGGCCGCCTCGGCGTGGCGCAGGAAGCTCGAGTACACGCCCGCGTAGCCCAGCGCCAGGGTCTCGCGGTCGACCCGCACCGGACGGTCCTGCAGCGGCCGGACGATGTCGTCGGCGGCGTCCATGAGCGTGTAGAGATCGCATCCGTGCGCCCAGCCCATGCGGTCGGCGGCGGCGATGAACACCTCCAGCGGCGCGTTACCGGCACCGGCCCCCATGCCGGTGAGGCTGGCGTCCACCCGGTTGACCCCCTCCTCCACTGCGGCGATGGAGTTGGCCACCCCCAGCGAGAGGTTGTGGTGGGCGTGGATGCCGAGCTCCGTGGCCGGGTCAAGGACATCGCGCAGGGCGCGCACCCGGGCGCGGATGTCGTCCATGGTCATCGCGCCGGCGGAGTCGACGACGTAGATGCACGTCGCCCCGTAGCTCTCCATGAGCTTCGCCTGCTCGGCGAGCCCCGCCGGCTCGTTCATGTGGCTCATCATCAGGAAGCCCACGGTGTCCATGCCGAGCTCGCGGGCGGACTCGATGTGCTGGCGCGAGACGTCCGCCTCGGTGCAGTGGGTCGCCACGCGCACGATCCGGGCGCCGGCGTCGTAGGCGGCGCGCAGGTCGTGGACGGTGCCGATACCGGGCAGCAGCAGCGTCGCCACCCGGGCGTGATTCACCGTCTCGGCCACCGCCTCGATCCACTCCAGGTCGGTGTGCGCGCCGAAACCGTAGTTGAACGACGAGCCCTGCAGGCCGTCGCCGTGGGCGACCTCGATCGAGTCCACCTTCGCGCGGTCGAGAGCCGCGGCGATGCGCCGCGCGTTGTCCACGCTGTACTGGTGGCGGATCGCGTGGGAGCCGTCACGCAGGGTGACGTCGGAGATATAGAGTTTGTTGCCCATGGTCCTTCCTCCCCTCAGGCGGTGGCACCGGCGCGCTCGCCGGCGTGCGCGGCGAAGCGCTCGGCGGTGGCCAGCGCCGCGGACGTCATGATGTCGAGGTTGCCGGCGTAGGCGGGCAGGTAGTGGGCCGCCCCCTCCACCTCCAGGAACACGGCGGTCTTCAACCCCGTGACCCGGCCGACACCGGGGACGTTGAGCGGACGACTCTCGTCGAAGCGCTCGAACTGCACCGACTGCTTGAGCCGGTAGCCGGGCACGTAGCTCGACACCCGCTCGGCCATGGCCTCGATGGCGGCCTCGATCGCCGCCTCGTCGGCGTCCAGCGGCGAGAGGGTGTAGACGGTGTCGCGCATGAGCAGCGGCGGCTCCGCCGGGTTGAGGATGATGATCGCCTTGCCGCGCCGCGCGCCGCCCACCGCCTCCAGCCCCTGGCTGGTGGTCTCGGTGAACTCGTCGATGTTCGCGCGCGTGCCCGGGCCCGCCGAGCGGCTGGAGATCGAGGCGACAATCTCCGCGTAGCTCACCTCGGCGACACTCGCCACCGCCGCCACCATGGGGATGGTGGCCTGGCCGCCGCAGGTGACCATGTTGACGTTGTGCACCGACGGGTCCGCCAGGGTCTCCTCCAGGTTCACCACCGGCACGCAGTAGGGGCCGATGGCCGCGGGGGTGAGGTCGATGACCTGGATCTCCGGCTTGGACTGGCGCAGTACCGCGTCGTTGTGCACGTGCGCCTTCGCCGAGGTCGCGTCGAAGACCACCTCGATGTCCTCGAACTCGGGCATCGCCACCAGGCCCTCGACGCCGGTGTCGCAGGTCGCCACGCCCAGGCGCCGGGCCCGGGCCAGCCCGTCCGAGTCCGGGTCGATGCCCACCAGCACCCCCATCTCCAGGTGCTCGGCGTTGCGCAGGATCTTGATCATCAGGTCCGTGCCGATATTGCCCGAGCCGATTACGGCCGCTTTCATGCTCATGGTCCGTTCCTCCGTCAGGATTCAGGGCGGCTCAGACGAACCGGCAGCCGGCCGTGCCGATGCCGCCGATGCTGAGGTGCATGGACTCGCCGGGCTCGATGGGGATCAGCGGCACCAGCGAGCCCGAGAGGATGACCTCGCCGGCCTTCAGCGGAATGCCGAAGGCACCGAGGGTATTCGCCAGCCAGGCCACGCAGTTCACCGGCGAGCCCAGGGCCGCGGCGCCGGCGCCGGTGCTGACCACCTCGCCGTTCTTCTCCACGACCATGCCGGCGGTCACCAGGTCGACGTCCCGCGGGTCGACGATGCTGTCGCCGAGCACGAACAGCCCGCAGGAGGCGTTGTCGGCGACGGTGTCCTGGATGCGGATACGCCAGTCGCGGATGCGCGAGTCGACGATCTCGAAGCACGGCATGACGTAGTCCGTGGCCCGCAGCACCTCGGCGTTGCTCACGCCCGGGCCAGTGAGGTCGTGCTTGAGCACGAAGGCGATCTCGCCCTCGGCCCGGGGCGCGACGAGCTGCTCGCTGATGGGCAGCGCCTCGCCGTTGCCGTAGAGCATACGGTCCGTGAGGTAGCCGAAGTCCGGCTGGCGGACGTCGAGCATGTCCTGCACCGCCTTGCTGGTGACCCCGATCTTCTTGCCGATCACCCGCTCGCCGTCGGCCTCGCGGCGCTCGAGCAGCCGCATGGAGACGTAATAGGCGTCCTCGATGGTGATCTCCGGGTCGCGGTCGGTCAGCGGCTCGACGGCCTCGCGCCCGCGCAGCGCGGCGTAGAGCTCGTCGCCGTAGGCCCGGATCCGGTCGGTGTTCAACGACATGGGTTTCGCTCCCTACAGGCTGTCCCCGGCCTCGGCGAGAAAGTCCGAGACCAGGCGGTTGAAACGGTGGGCGTGCTCGATCTGGGTCCAGTGACCGCAACGGCCGAAGACGTGCAGCTGCGACGGGCCGATGAGCTCATGCAGCCGGTGCGCGTTCTCCGGCGGGATCACCCGGTCGTCGCGGCCGTGGACGATGAGCGTCTCGGCATCGAGGGTGCGGATCTCGTCCTCGGGGCTCGCCATGGCGTCCACCCAGCGCTGGCGCGGTGCCGGGAACATCGCGGCGTAGGCCTCCTGCACCCCCGGCCGGACACTCGCCTGGTAACGCATCTCGGCGAGCTCGTCGCTCACCAGCTCGCGGCTGTAGGCGAAGATGTCCAGGAGCCCGCGCATATTCTCCACCGAGGGGGTATAGCCCCACACGGTGTCGAGCCCGGGCGTGAGCTCGAAGGACACGCCGACGCTGCCCATGAGCACCAGCCGCCCCACCCGCTCGGGGTGACGGAGGGCCAGGGCCAGGGCGAGCCCGCCACCGAAGGAGTTGCCCACGATGTGGGCCCGGCCGATGTCCAGGGCGTCCAGGACGTCGAGGGCGTGACGGCACCAGGTGTCGAGGTCGTAGGTGATGCCCTCGGGGCGCTCGGTGTAGCCGAAGCCGACCATGTCGGGGGCGATCGCCCGATAGCGCCCGGCCAGCGCCGGGAGCGTGAGCCGCCAGTTGGCCCAGGCGCTCACCCCCGGCCCGGAGCCGTGGATGAGCAGCACCGGCGGGCCCTCACCCCGGTCGTGGTAGTTGGTCTCGAAGCCGCCGGTGCGGATGCGCCGGCCGATTTCCGGGTTGTCCGTCATCGCCGTGGCCTCACAGCTTGATGCATACATTGGAGAGCTCGGAGTAGAACTCCAGCCCGTGGACGCCGCCCTCGCGGCCGATGCCGGAGCTCTTCATGCCGCCGAAGGGCGTGCGCAGATCGCGCAGGAACCAGCTGTTCACCCACAGCAGGCCCGCCTCGAGGCGGCGGACCACGCGGTTGGCGCGGGCGAGGTCCCGGGTCCAGACCGTGGCCGCGAGGCCGTAGTCGGTGTCGTTGGCGAGCCCGACCACCTCGTCCTCGCTGTCGAAGGGACGGATGTGGCAGCAGGGGCCGAAGATCTCCTCGCGCACCACCCGGGCGTCATCGCCGAGGCCGGTCCAGATCGTCGGCTGGATCCAGGCACCGCCACCGAACGCCTCGGGCATCTCCGGGACCCCGCCTCCGGTGACCACGGTCGCGCCCTCCTCCTCGGCCAGGCGGTAGTAGCCCAGGACCTTGTCCCGGTGCTCCTGGCTGATGAGGGGGCCGAAATTGACGTCCGGGTCCTGGCTCGGGCCCATCTTCAGCGCCTCGGCACCCGCCTTGAGGCGGCTGACGAACTCGTCGAACACGGGGCGCTCGACGTAGACGCGCTCGGTGCCGAAGCAGACCTGTCCGCAGTTGGCGAACGCCGAGCGCATGGTCCCCTCGATGGCCTGGTCCATGTCCGCGTCGGCGAACACGATCGCCGGGTTCTTGCCGCCGAGCTCGAAGGAGACGTCGCGGATGCCCTCCGCGGCGGCCTTCATGATCGCCGTGCCGGTGCGCGTCTCGCCGGTGAAGGTGACCGCGTCCACCCCCGTGTGCCGGGTGAGGTACTCCCCGGCGGAGTCCGGCCCGAAGCCGTGAACGACGTTGTACACCCCCGCCGGGATGCCCGCCTCGTTCATCACCTCGCCGAGCAGCGCGGTGGTCTGCGGGGTCTCCTCCGAGGGTTTGACCACCACCGCGTTGCCGCAGGCCAGCGCCGGACCGACCTTCCAGGTCATGAGCAGCAGCGGCAGGTTCCACGGCGAGATCACGCCGATCACACCCTTGGGCCGGCGGATGGCGTAGTTCAGCGCCCCGGTGCCGTCCGGCGTGTCCATGTGAAAGCTCTCGGTGGGCACGTTCTTCACCAGGTCGGCAAAGATCTTGAAGTTGGCCGCGCCGCGCGGAATGTCGATGTGGCTGGCCATGGAGCGCGGCTTGCCGGTGTCGGCACACTCGGCGGCCAGGAACTCCTCGAAGCGCTCGTTGATGCGGTCCGCCACCCGGTGCAGGCGCGCCATGCGCTCGGCGATGGGCAGGTGGCCCCACTCGCCGTCGAGCGCCGCGCGAGCCGCGGCCACCGCACGATCGATCTCCGCCTTACCGCCCTCGTGGACCCGGGCGATGTTCTCGCCGGTGGCGGGGTCGATGTCGTCGAACAGCCGTCCGCTCTCGGAGGCGACGTACTCGCCGTTGATGAAGTGGCGTATCTCTTTCATCCCGTTCACCCAAGCCGTGGTGTGTCCTGTTCTCCCGCCCGGGGGATCAGCCTTCGCCGATGGCGGCGAGCCCCGCCCGGGCACAGATCCCGTCCTCTTCCTCACTGCCGCCGGAGACCCCGATGCCACCGACGCATTCACCGTCGACACGCACCGGCAGGCCACCGCCGAACATCACCAGCCGGTCGCGCTGGGCGAGACCGGCGCGGAGCTCGGCGTTGTCGCCCACGACGGCATCCCAGCCGGCGGTGTCCAGACCGAAGCTGGCCGCGGTGTAGGCCTTGTCCTCGGCGATACCGATGCTGTGCAGCGGTGCGCCGCCCATGCGCAGAAACGCCACCGGCGTGCCCGCGGCGTCGCAGACGGCGACGTTGATACGGATACCCAGCGCCCCGGCACGCTCGACCGCGGCGCGGGCCGCGAGCTGGGCCGCCTCCCAGTGGATATGCCGTGCCGGCTCCGTTGTGCGCATGGGGCCTCCTTCATATCGAGTAAACTACTAAATATCGATATTTTTAGAGAGAATGTATAATACATGGCCGAGTGTCAAGCCCGCTGATATAATTTCGCCATACCCACCAAACGAACGGCCGGACCATGCCGCAACAGGACGCCACCACCACCCTCTCGGACCGCGCCTACGACTGGCTCAAGCGCGACATCATCCGCGGCGTGTGGCAGCCCGGCAGCCGACTGGCCGTCAAGCAGCTCTCCGATCACTACGGCATCGGCGCAAGCCCGATCCGCGAAGCTCTGGCGCGGCTGGTCGGCGAGGGCCTGGTGCTGGTGTTCGGCCAGCGCGGATTCCGCGTGCCGCCCATCGACCTGGACGACCTCTGGGATGTCACCAACACCCGGGTGCTGATCGAGAACGAGGCCCTGCGCCAGAGCATCGAGCACGGTGACGATGCCTGGGAGTCGGAGGTCGTGGCCGCCTACCATCAGCTCGAGAAGCTCGAGCACGACCCGGCCAGGGACTTCGCCGAGTGGGAGCGGCGCAACCAGCGCTTCCACGAGGCACTGGTGGCCGCGTGTCCCTCGCGCTGGCTCCAGCGCATGCGCGAGATCCTCCACGACCAGCACCGCCGCTACCGCTTCCTGAGCAGTCAGTACGCGCCCGGCCGGGACATCCCCGCCGAGCACCGCGCCCTGCGCGACGCCGCGCTGGCCGGCGACACCGGCACTGCCATGAGCGTGCTGCGCGTGCACATCGAGCGCACCGCGCACACCGTCGAGCGCATGCTCGCCGCCGGCGAGGCCGCCCTCGAGGAGGCGGCCTCGTCCTGACCCGCGGCCCATCCCGCCGCCTCAGGTCACCACTGCCAGGAAGTTCTCGTTGAGAACCCGGTCGTGGTAGAAGATCGCCTTGCCGAGGCTGTCCGCCGTCCAGGTGATGGTCGGGTGATCCGGGTACCACGTGCTGCCGCCGGCGAAGACCTCGTTGCGGTTGCCCGAGGGGTCGAAGAAGTAGATCGTCTTGCCCCGGGTGATGCCGTGGCGGGTCGGTCCGATGTCGATGGAGATGCCGTACTTGGACATGATGTCGGCGGCCCGCAGCACCTCCTCCCAGCTGTCCAGCAGGAACGAGACGTGATGTAGCCGGCCGGGCTCGTCGTGGCGGATGAAGGCGATGTCGTGGGCCTTGTTGGAGCACGACAGGAACGCGCCGACCAGGGTCTCGCCGTCTACCACCTGCTCGGCGAGATCGAAGCCCAGGACCTCGCGGAAAAGGCGCACACTCCCGTCCAGGTCCGTGCCGTAGAGCAGACAGTGGTCGAAGCGGTTGGCCGCCATGCCGCCCACCGTGTCCACGAAGGCCTCCGGGTTGGTGGTGCCCACCTCGTTACCGTAGAAGTCCTTCTCGGCGTAGAGCTCGAAGTGATGGCCCGTGGGCGAGTCGAAGCGCACCCGCTCGCCGCAGTGTTCGAGCTCGCCGGCGGGAATGCGCTCAACGCGGCAGCCGAACGCCGCGAGGGCCCGTTCCAGGCGCACCAGCGCCCCGGCGTCGCGGACCTTGAAACCCATGAAGTCCATGCCCGATTCGTCCGCCTCGCGCAGAACCAGCGAGAACCAGTCGTACTCGTCCCACGCCTTCAGGTAGACACGCCCCTCGCGATCGCGGCCGGTCTCGATGAGGCCGACGTGACCGGTGTAGTGACGGACGGCCTCGTCGAGATCCATGACCCGGACACCCACGTGTCCGGGGCGCAGTACGTCCTTCTGGGACATGATGTTCTCCTCCTCGATGGAATGATGTCCGCCCGGCCCTCAGCGCGGGCCGTGACGGGTGAAGCCCTTGCGCATCGCGCCGACGACACGCAGGGACACATTGCTGCGCGGGTAGCTCCGGCAGGCGAGGACGCGGCCGGCCGCGCGCTCCGCGTCGTCCACGTGGGCCCGGCTCATGCGGGCCGAGACCACCTCGCCGGCAAGGATCTCGACCTTGCACACCCCGCAGCCGCCGCCACGGCAGCCCGCCGGGATACCCCGCCGACCCAGCCGCTCCATGGCGTGGAGCAGGCTCTCCTCCGCCGGGCAGGGGTAGCGCTCTGCGGTGTCGACGATCTGGATATCGAACGCCGGAATCCGGTCGTGCCGGGACATACCCGTTCCTCCCCGCCGCCGCCCCGCGCGGGGGCGGCGGACCGTACTCACGCCACGCGGCCGGCCTGGCCGCCGCCCTCGTCCTCGCGGTCGCGCTCTCGGCGGATGAGGGACTCCAGGCGCTTGCGCACCTTCACCGGGGCGACGTCGTTGCTCATGAGCACCGGGTCGAGCTCGAAGAAGTCCGCGGTGCCCATGCGCTGGTGGACGGCCTCGATGATGGGCACGTCCTCCTGCTCGAAGGCGCCGTGCATCGCCTGGATCTTCTGGGCGTTGTACTCGCCGTCCTCTTCCCGGTGATTGCGCCGGGTGGCGAAGAAGTAGTGGGTGCTGTCCACGGTCTCCGGCGTGGTGGTGTGGAGGTCGTATTGCCCGGTGCAGCCGTCGAGATCGAGCGCGGCATTCTCGTCCTGGGTGGCCCCCACGGAGAGCTGGATGTTCGCCGGTGGCGTCCAGGTGATGTGGAAGAAGTGCCGCGCCTCGCCCTCCGGCTCGGGCAGAAACTGGTTGAAGATCAGCATCGCCGGCGTCTGGCGCCACTCCCAGCGCGCGGAGACATACGCGTCCGTGTCCTCGACCTTCGGGATCAGCGGGGTGAGCTGGCCCCGCGTGGTGATGATCTCGCCGTGGACGTGGTCGATGTGGCTGAGATCCATCACGTTGTCCATGATGAGCTCGTAATTGCCCTGCACGGGCATGTAGGTGTAGCCGACGCTGTTGGGGTGACCGCTGACCAGCTCGCCGTAGTCCGGTACGGCGTCGTAGTCCGCGGCCTGGTCGCCCATCCATATCCACAGAAAGCCGTCGCGCTCGACCAGCGGATAGCTCGCCACCTGGGCCGCCTTGGGGATGTGCCGGTTGCCGTGGGGGTTGTGGGTGCACTGTCCGGCGCAGTCGAAGCGCAGGGCATGGTAGAGACAGACGACATCGTCGCCCTCGCGCCAGCCCATGTGCAGTGGCGCGAACCGGTGCGGACAGCGATCGTGCAGGGCCACGGGGGTGCCGTCCTGGCGGCGGTAGATGAGCACCGGCGTGTCGAGCAGGGTGCGGTGGAAGAACGCCTCCTCCCCCACTTCCGTGGACAGCGCCGCGACGTACCAGGTGTTCATCAGATACGGACGCTCGGTGTGTGCGTGCATCGCTCTCTCCTCTCTACTCTTCTCGGCTTTGGTTGACGCTTGCGGGTGCCGGCACCGGGGTGTCGGTTCAGAAATCCAGGACCAGGCGCGGCGAGTGCGCCCGCGAGCAGCAGGGTGTGAACCAGCCCCCGCTCGCGCGCTCCTCGTCGCTGAAGTGCATGTCGCGATGGTCCGGCTCGCCGTCGAGCACCCGCATGGCGCAGGTCCCGCAGATACCCTGCTCGCAGGACAGCGGCACCTCGACGCCGCCGGCGGTGAGTGCCTCGACGACGGTCTGGTCCGGACCCACGTGGATCACGCGGCCGCTGCGGGCGAGCTCGACGTCGAAGCCGCCGTCCTCGGCGGCGGGGGCGGCGGCGCCGGCGAAGTGCTCCAGGTGGACGCGCGCCTCCGGCCAGCCGGCCTCGGCGGCCGCGCCGGTCACGAAGTCCATGAAGCCGGCGGGACCGCAGACGTACAGACGGGTCCCGTATCCCACCCCGGCGAACAGCCGGGCCGGATCGAAACGCTGGGCCGGGACGCCGTCGTCGAAGTGGCTGTGGACGCATCCGCCGAATGGTGAGCGGCGCAGGCGCTCCAGGAACGCCGCACGGGCCGGCGAGCGGGTGCAGTAGTGCAGCTCGAAGGAGGCGCCACGCCCGTGGAGCTCGGCGGCCATGCTCATCAGCGGCGTGACCCCGATGCCGCCGGCGACCAGCACCGTATGGGGCGCCTCCGCCAGCGGGAACTGGTTGCGCGGGCCGCCGAGGCGAAGGCGCGCCCCCACCGCCAGGCGCTCGTGGGCGCACCGGGAACCGCCGCGCCCGTCGGGCTCGAGCAGGATGCCGAGCTCGTAGCGGGTACGCTCGTGCGACGGATTGCAGAGGGAATACTGGCGCACCGCGCCGTTGGGCAGGTGGACGTCGACGTGGGCACCGGCGGTGAACGGCGGCAGCGCCCCGCCGTCCGGTGCCTGCAGCTCCACGTTGATGACGCCCTCGGCCGCCGCCTCCCGGCGGGTCACCACCACGTCCAGGCCGTCCCCGCCGGCCGTTGCGTGCTCGTCGCTCATCACTGGCTCTCTCCTCTCCCCGCGAATGCGGCGCCGATACCCGCGGTGCCCGGGGGGGCATACGCGTGGACGGCGTCCGCGTCGTTTGCGCTGTCCATTGCAAACGCCGGGCCAGGATGGACGATTTATCGATAATTTACTGTTTACGCGATTTTAACGGGAACAATCGACATTACCGTTGACGCGACCGGTCTGCGCTGTTCAATATTTGCGGAAAATCAAACGACCGGGTTTCCGGATATCCCGCAACCCGGCAGGCGCGCATGGAGGCGCTACAGGAGGAGTCCCATGACCGCCAGTCCGGATACCGGCGCCGCCGCCAGCGCCGGCGTGCTTGCCGAGCACCTTCACTTCTCCCCGGATGCGGGGCACATCCAGCTCTTCGACCAGCGCATGCTGCTCATGCACGCCACCTCGCTCGCCGAGCTGCGCCGCGAGCTGATCGCGGAGCTGGGCACCGCCCGGGCCCGCGATATCCTTACGCGCCTGGGCTACCAGCAGGGCTTCGAGGACGGTCAGCGCATCCGCCGGATCGCCACCGCCGATCCCGCACAGGCCCTGCCCCTGGGGCCACGCCTGCGGGAGATGGAGGGCTTCGTGCGCAACCAGCCCATCGAGGCGATGCAGGTGGACCTGGAGCGCGGCGAGTTCCGGGGGGATTACGTCTGGGGCGCGTCCTGGGAAACCCAGGCACACCTGCAGCATTTCGGGGTCACCGGCGAGCCGGCGTGCTGGGTGATGGTGGGGTACGCGGACGGCTACTGCACGGCGGTCACCGGCATGCCCATCCACTGGCGCGAAAGCGAGTGCGTGGCCATGGGCCACACGCGCTGCCGGGTGATCGGCCGGCCACTGTCGGAGTGGGAGCACCTGGACCGGCAGGAGTCGGGGTTCCTGCGCATCGACAGCTTCGTGGGCGCCCGGGACCTCGGCTACGGCGACGACGCCGGCGGACCGGCGGGCACCGTCCAGCACTTCGAGGGCTTCGTCGGCGCCTCCGCGGGCTTCAACAGCGTCGCCCACCTCGTGCGCCGGGTCGCGCCCACGGACTCGACCGTGCTCTTCCGCGGCGAGAGCGGCGTGGGCAAGGAGTGCTTTACCCGCGCGCTGCACTCGATCAGCCCGCGCTCGCAGGGGCCGCTGCTGTCGGTGAACTGCGCGGCGATCCCGCCGGACCTGGTGGAGGCGGAGCTGTTCGGCGTCGAGCGCGGTGCCTACACCGGGGCCGACCGCTCCCGGGCCGGGCGTTTCGAGCGCGCCCACGGGGGCACGCTGTTCCTCGACGAGATCACCAGCCTGCCCCTGCCGGCCCAGGGCAAGCTGCTGCGCGCACTCCAGGAGCGCGAGATCGAGCGCGTCGGCGGCACCGAGGTCCGCCGGGTGGACGTGCGCGTGGTGGCCGCCGCCAACCTCGACCTGCGCGAGGAGGTAAAGGCCGGGCGCTTCCGCACCGACCTGTTCTACCGGCTGAACGTCTTCCCCATCGAGATACCGCCGCTGCGCGAGCGCCGCGAGGACATCCCGCTGCTCACCGCGCTGTTCCTCACAAAGAGCGTCAAGCGCTGCGACAAGACCGTCCACGGGCTCACCCCGCGGGCCTACGCCGCCCTCAACGACTACGACTGGCCGGGCAACGTGCGCGAGCTCGAGAACATGATCGAGCGCGGCGTCATCCTCGCCGACCCGGAGGGCAGCGTCGACGTCCAGCACCTGTTCGCCGGCGGCGAGCAGCTCACGAGCACCGCCTTCGACCTCGCCCCCGGCGGCTCGCTGGTGCCCAGCCACGATCCGGAGCGGGCGGACGTCACCGAGCGCGAGCAACGCCTCGCCGACGAGCTCATCGAGCGCCTGCCGTCCTTCGAGCGTCTGGAGCGGCTGATGATCGAGCGTGCCCTCGAGCGCACCGGCGGCAACGTCTCCGCGGCGGCCCGGCTGCTCGGTCTGCGTCGGGGCCAGGTGGAATACCGGCTGAAAAAGGGCGACGCCCCGGGCGGCGGGCAGGCGTGAGCGCACCGCTCAACCGTACAGCCAGCCCTTCAGCAGCCGGGTGACCCGCGGCATCACCACGTAGGTGAGCAGCACCACCTGCACGGCCACCACGATGAACAGCGCCACCGGACCCGGCAGCCCGGCGGTCACCGGTGAGAGCGCCCACTTGACGAGGCTGAGCATCAGGTAGACGACGACGGTGAGGGTCAGCGCCATCTTGTGGGGCGAGGGCTGTGCCGCGGCCGGCACCTCCGGCAGGTCGAACCAGAACTCCAGGCCCGTGACCCGCTTGATTGCCGCCTCGCCCTCGACGATGTCGTCCAGGGCCTCTATCCACTGCCGCCGTTCCGCGGACTGCTCCCAGGCCCGGCAGTGGGCGTAGGTATCGAAACGGTAAATGAGCACGTACTCGTTGTCCGTCTGCGCCGAGGGACGCAGGACGTACGCCCCCAGGTGCCCGGGGAACGCCTCGGCGGCGTGGACGATACCGCTCACCCAGCGCTCGTACTCCGCCTCGCACCCCGGGCGCACCCGGCGGGCGACGCTGACCGTCACGGGCCCCTCGCTGCCCGGGGTGGTCTCGGTCACGGCTGCGGCCATGGGACTCCTCCGTGTCCGCGGCGCCCCGCCGCGGGGGCGCCGTGCGGGGACGGGCTCACGCGCCCTCGGTGTAGACCGTGGTGAAGGCCTCGTTGAGCTCGCCGGTGTGGTAGAAGATGCCACGCCCGAGCTCATCCTCGGTCCAGGTGATCACCGGCATGTCCGGCTGGGCGAGGTAGCCGAGGCCCGCGAAGGTCTCGTTGCGGTTGCCGGAGGGGTCGAAGAAGTAGATCGTCGCCCCACGGGTGATGCCGTGGCGCTGGGGCGTGACGTCGATCTTGACCTTGTTCTTGGCCATGACGTCCGCGGCCTTGAGCACGTCCGACCACTCGTCGAGGAAGAAGGCGCAGTGGTGCAGCCCCTTCACCGGCCCGCCGACGAAGGCGATGTCGTGGGGCGTGCTGGTGCGGGCGAGCCAGGTCGCCGCCTTGATGTCGCCGTCGGGGCCGACCAGGACCTGCTCGGTGAGCTTGAAGTCGAGCACGTCCTGCATGAAGGCGGTGGACTCCTCGACCTTGTTCACGCCGCTCTCCGGGTCGAGCTCGCACATCAGCAGCGCGTGGTCGAGCCAGTGCACGCCCGCGCCCTTGAGGCCGTCCGGCCACGGATCCGGATTGGTGGTGCTCACCGCCTTGCCGACGTAGGTCTTCTCCGCGTAGAGATACATCAGGTGACCGCTCGGCAGGTGGAAACGCAGGCTGCGGCCGCAGTCCGGCAGCGCGCCGGCCGGGCACTCCTCGACCTCGATGCCGTAGGCCTCGATGCGCCGGCGCAGCACGTCGAGGTCGTCATCCGACTCCACCTTGTAGGCGATGTGGTTCATGCCCGCCCGGTCCGAGGGGCTGAGGATGACGGAGTACTTGTCCCACTCGTCCCAGCCGCGCAGGTAGACATTGCCGTCACCGTCCTGATCGGCGCGCAGCAGGCCGAGGACGTTCTCGTAGTGATGCAGGGCCGCGTCCATGTCCAGCACGCGGATGTTGATGTGGCCGATACGCATGACACCCATGGTGTACTCCTCCTCGTGGTTACGATGGGCGCGCGGTGCGCGCCGATTCCGTTCAGACGAACCCGTAGCGCGGCCGGGTCACGGCCTTGTGCAGTTTTCCGACCACCTCCACCGAGAGGTGGCCGCGGGGGTAGCAGCGGCAGGCCAGGACGTAGCCCTGGCGCTCCTCCGTCTCGGAGACGTGGCTGCGACTCATGGCCATCGTGGTCACTTCGCCGGTGACCCGGACCTTGCAGACCCCGCAGCCGCCGCCGTGGCAGCCCGAGGGGATCCCCTTCCGGCCGAGGCGTGCCATGGCCTTGAGCAGCGTCTCCCGGGCCGGGCACTGGTAGACCTCACCGGTATCGGCGATGCGCACGTCGAACACCGGGCACGGCGCTTCGTCGCTCATGGCCTCTCCTCCTCCCTGTCGGCCGCCGTCTCAGATGGACTTGAACAGCGGACTCTTTCTCTGCTGCTGGGCGGCGTCCGCCGCGGTGATGAACTTCTCCATGAAGATGTCGCGCTCGAACAGACGCCCCCGCATGAGGGTGGTGAGGCAGGCGTCGATCATCGGCGGCGGCCCGCACAGGTAGGCCTTGTGGTCGCTGAACCGGCCGCCGAAGTGCTCGTTGGCGACGTCGGTGACGAACCCGGTGGCCCCGTCCCAGTCGTCCTCCGCGTTCGGCTCGGAGAGCGCGGGCACGTAGGTGAAGTTCGCGTGCTCGGCGGCCAGCGCCTCGAAGAAGTCGTGGTAGTAGAGCTCGGCGCGATGGCGCTGGCCGTAGAACAGCGTGATCTCGCGCTCGTCGCCGGACTCCAGCAGATCCAGGATCATGGACTTGGGGCTGGAGAGCCCGGTCCCGCCGGCGAAGAAGATCACCCCGCCGGGCGCCGACCTGCGCACGAAGAAGCGCCCGTAAGGCCCCGAGACGTGGAGCCGGTCGCCCACCTGCAGCCGCTCGTGGATGTAGGTGGTCGCCTCGCCGCCGGGAACGAGGCGGACATTGAGCTCGATCACGCGCCGCTCGGAGGGCGCGTTGGCCAGCGAGAACGCCCGCGGCATCTCGACGTCCGGCAGGTGGAGATTGACGTACTTGCCGGCCTGGAAGTCCATGTCCCGGTCGAGCTCGATGAACACGCCCTTCGCCGTGGGCGAGAGGTCGACGATGTCCACCACCGTGCCCTCGTAGTCCTCCACCGGCTGGACGACCGCGTCCGGGTCCTCCTCGATGTCGGCCTCGATGGTCACGTCCGACAGCGCATGGGCCACGCACGCGAGGGTGTAGCCCTCCTCGCGCTCGAACTCCATGAGCGCGAAGGGCGAGGCGTCGTCGTCCTCGACCTCGCCCTCGAGCACCTGCACCTTGCAGGTGCCGCACAGGCCGTGGCAGCAGGCGTGGGGCAGGTACAGCCCCTGCCGCAGGGCGGCGTCGAGCAGGCTCTGCTCGTCCTCCACCTCGATGGCCTCGCCCACCGGTTCGATGCTCAGCTCGTGCGACATTGGCTCCTCCTCCCGATGGGGTCTCTCAGGTGGCCACGCCGCCGATGCCGTTGAGGCCCGGCGTACGGAAGCGGATCACCGACTTGTGGCCGATGCCCTGGTCGGCGAGCCCCGCGTCCATGTCCGGGACGAAGGGCTCGCCGTCGACGTTCCACTCGACGGCATCCCAGTCGATGTGCGCCCAGTCCGGATGGGTCGCATACGCCCCCGGGAGGACGTCGCGGACCAGATCCCGAAAGGGCATGTCCGGCGGCAGCGGCAGGCACACCGGCGAGCAGAACATCAGGTGCTGGTCCCAGCCGATATACACGAGCTGGTTCCCGTGGAAATTCTCCTGCCGGTCCGCCGGCGTGGCGCGGTAGTCGTACATCGCTTGCACGGGCATTGCTCTCCCCTCCCCTACTCGTTGACCACGGCCTGGACCTCGCGGTCCGCCTCGGTGTCGGCCATGCCCTTCCAGCGCAGCCAGTTGGCGCGGTCGTTGGACTCCAGGTATTCCTTGTTGTCCTGGCCGTCGACCAGGTGGTAGTACTCCAGGACCTCGGGGATGGACGCGCCGCCGCAGTTGCCCTGGTAGATCTGGTGCACCGGCAGCCAGGCCTGCACGTACTTCTCCGGCTCGTCGTCGAAGATGTCCTTACAGCCATCCGAGCAGAAGTGGTACTGCTCGCCGTTGTACTGGGAGCTGCGGTAGCAGATCTGGGTGGGGTCGTCCGGCTCCGTGAAGAGCATTGGGACCTGGCAGGTCTGGCAGAGCATGGGCAGCGTGGGGTTGTACCAGCGCCCCTTCTCCTTCGTGTGTTGCCGCCAAAACTCGAAGCGCGGCCGGTAGTACTTGTCGAAGGTGTCCGGGTACTTCTCCGAGAGCCACTGCATCTCGGACTCTTCCGGGATCCAGGTATGGAACGCGGCCGCATGGCCAAAATTGTGGAATGTCGCCCACAACTGATGGGAAAGGTGCTCCTTCTCCTTGACCGAGACCTCCCAGTACTTGGGCATGCGGATGCCGTAGCGGGAGAGGTCCTCGAACAGCGCACCGCCGTTCTCCTCGAAGTACATCTCCCAGGCCTCCTTCCAGGACATGACCCGCTTGGGCAGCATGTAGTCCATCATCATGGAAACCAACGAGAGCAGGCGGTAGCCGCGCCAGAACCACTTGTCGATCCACTTCTGGACGATGGGCACGTTGCGCTCGTCCTGCTCGAGCATGAACTTGATCACCTCGAGCCCCAGGGTCATGTGCCGGGATTCGTCCGACTGGGCGGAGAAGCCGAAGGTGACCGTGGCCATGTCACCGTTGTAGGCCGCACCGGACATGAACGGCATGAACAGCAGGTTGGTCAGCACGTACTCGAAGGAGAACGAGATCGCGGTGACGAACTCGAACGGCCCCGCCGACATGGCGTCATCGAAGAACGACTTGGGCACGGACAGGTACCACACCCGCTGGTGCATGTGGTTCCAGTCGTGGAAGCCGTTGAAGTACTTGTTGTACTGGCTGATGGTGTGGATCTGGGTCTGGCAGTGGCGCAGCTCGTCGATGGACTGCATCTGGCAGGCCACCTGCGGGCCGACACCGCCGAACTGCCGGCCGGCCATGGCGAAGCCGCGGTGGGCGGCGTACTCCAGCGGCGAGATCCCGGTGAGGAAGAGCTTCAGGGCGTTGACGTAGCGTGCGTCGGTGACGTTGAGCTGGCCGTTGTTCTGCGAGAACGCATCGATGATGGAGTAGAGCTTGCGCTCCTTCTCCGCCTGGTACTTCCAGTAGGCGTCCACGGTCAGGCGGAAGGGGTCCTCCCACTTGTCCCAGTCGTGGATGTGAATACCCTCGAACTCGGTCTGCGGGAAGATGTCCGACTTCTTCTGGTAGGTCGGCTCCCACGCGAGATCCCGGGTGAATTTCTGGTACTTCTCTCGCAGGTTCAGTCGCTTGGCTGCCATTACTCGACTCCTCCTCGTGTTCAGTCGCCGCGATGGAGGACGAACGCGTCGTCGTCCTCATCGATGTTGCCGGACAGCGAAATAAGGTTGATGTGCAGCTCCTGGGGGTCCCAGTCGCGCCCGATCAGGTCCTCGACGGTTTCGCGGCGGACCACGATCCGCCCGGGCGCGTCGATCTTGACCATGGCCGGGGCGTACTCGACCCGGGCCTCGGCGTTGTCCTGCTCGATGGCCTCGATGATGGGTCGCGCCTCCTCGTTGTTCTGAAGCGCGATGAAGACGTTGTTGTTCGCCATTGCTCCTCCTGTTTTTCGGTTGCCCGCCGACGGTGCTTGTCGTGTCGGGCTTGGGGCCCGGGGACAGCGACTTCCGGGACACGCCACAAGTACCTCCCTGTAGGCTCGACTGCGGCCGTCCCTGGCCGCAGACGGTCCCGGAACCCGCTGTCCCCGGACCTATCCACCGTCCTACCGGCGGTGGGTACGTCTCACTCGATATCCAGACCTGCCTTCTTCTTCGCCCGGGTGGCGAGCTCCTCGCGCAGCCCGGCCATGACCTCGTCGGCCCGTTCGCCGAAGACCTCGGTGGCCACCGGCTGCAGGGCCTCCCCGGCGCGGTCGCACCAGTGCCGGGCCCACTGCTCGATCTGCGCCTTGTTGGCATCGGACTCGGCGGCGGCGGTCTTGAGCACCGAGTCCACCCAGCGGCTGGTCTCGCCGTACCACTCGTTCATGAACTCGTTGAGCATGGAGATCGTCGAGCCGGCGTCCTTCTGCAGCTCGCCGTCGATGCGCTCGTAGACCAGCGGGAACGAGAGCCCGTCCAGGGCGAAGTTCTGCGCCACGAACAGCTCGAACCAGTCCCGGGTGACCATCAGGTCCTCGGTGAGCCGGCGCAGCGGCTGCCAGGTCTCCGCCTCGAGCCAGGCCTGTTTGCCCCGGTCCAGGGACTCGCAGGTGTTGCCGTCGAGCATCAGCCCGATGCGGGAGAGGTACTGGGCGATGCCGAGGCGGTCCACGGCATTGAAGCTCGCCGCCTGGGTGATGGCGGTGCCGTAGCCGTAGGCGCAGATGTACATGTTGTTGAGGTTCGCCGCGTACTCCGCGTGACGCAGGGGCACGAACACCGCCTCCGCGCGCTCCCGGGTTCCGGCACCGACCAGATCGAGGAGATTGCGCTTGTCCACGAAGGCGTAGTTGCGCTCGGCGACGTCCTGCTGCTTGGAGCGGGTGATCGTCCAGGTGCCGTAGTAGAACTGCCGCGGATCGCGGAAGGCGTACCAGTCCGCCATGTCGATGGCGGTACGGCCCGTGTCGTAGAGCTCGTGGTCCGGGTCCCAGAGGGGCCGGTAGTGGAAGTTCACCGTGGGCTGGAGGTCGTACATCGCCTCCAGGTAGCGCGAGGCCGGCTTATCCGCGCCCTGGCGCCGGGCCACGTTGGAAAACGTGTGCCGGATGGGTTCGATGGATGCCGTCTTGATCTCGATCGCCATGCTCTCCTCCTGATTCGTTAACCGTTTCGGCTGGCAGCGCTAGAGTCCGCCCTCGCGCCACTTCTGCCGCTCCGCCTCCCAGCGGGCGGCCTGCTCCGGGGAAATCCGCGCCGCATCGTTATGGGTACAGAACTCCTCGAACGCCGCCTCCGGCAGGATCATCTCGATGTAGAGATCCGCGTCGCCGAAGGAGAAGTCGAACTCTACGAACCCGTCGGCGCGCCGGTTGGTTACATGCACGTAGCAGTCGTGGGTCTGCCTCTGTCCCATTGCCTTGTCCGCGTTCGCCGCTGATGATGGGTTCACTCGTGGCAGCAGGCCGGCGGCCCGCTTCCGCCCATCAATAATGCAGGAGCCGTGCCAACTTTTTATGTCATTGATATGCCGCAAATTGCTGCGGGTGCAACACAAAATCTCGATAAAACGAAAAATAACGATATAATGAACCCGCGCCGCGGTGCTTGATGATTTGCTCAACCGCGGCCGACGGCACGGAGGAGAGGCCATGACATCGGGGATCACCTTCGACCGGCTGCCGGAGCTCGCGGCCCAGTTCCATCTGTGCTTCCGCTCCGGGCACATCTACCTGGAGGGCCAGCGCATGGTGCTGCTGCACACCGGCGCGCTGGGGGCCCTGCGCCGGGAGCTGGTGGATACCCTCGGCCTGGACCGCACCCGCGGGGTGCTCACCCGCATGGGCTACGCCTCCGGCAAGCGCGACGCCGAGATGGCCCGGGAGCTCCTCCCCCGGGCCAGCGACGAGGACCTCATGAACCTCGGCCCGCAGCTGCATTCCCTGGAGGGCATCGCCCACGTCACCCCGATCCGTTTCGACATCGACGTCGCCGGCGGGCGCTATTCCGGCGAGTTCCTCTGGGAGGACTCCTTCGAGGCCGCGGTCCACCTAGAGGCCTTCGGCCCCTACCATGACGCGGTCTGCTGGATGCAGCTCGGCTACGCCACCGGCTATACCACGGCGATCATGGGGAAATCGGTGATCTTCCGGGAGGTGGACTGCCGCGGGAAGGGCGACACCAACTGCCGCATCGTCGGCAAACCGGTGGAGGACTGGGGCGAGGAGATCACCGAGGAGCTGCAGTACTTCGAGCCGGAGAACGTCGCCGAGCAGCTGGTCGCCCTGCAGGATCAGGTGGAGCACCTGCGCTACTCCATCGACGAGCAGACCAACCTCGGCGATATGGTGGGGGTATCGCCGGCGTTCCGCGAGACCGGCGAGATCATCCGCAAGGCCGCCGAGAGCGCCGTGACCGTGCTGCTGCTCGGCGAGACCGGTGTAGGCAAGGAGATGTTCGCCCGGGGCCTGCACCAGCTCAGTCGCCGGGCGGCCAACGCCTTCGTCGCGGTCAACTGTGCGGCGATGCCCGAGGAGCTCATCGAGTCGGAGCTCTTCGGCGTGGAGAAGGGGGCGTTCACCGGCGCCCAGCAGTCCCGTCCCGGGCGCTTCGAGCGCGCCGACGGCGGGACGCTGTTCCTCGACGAGGTCGGCGAGCTCTCTCAGGGCGCCCAGGCCAAGCTCCTGCGCGTGCTCCAGGAGGGCGAGTTCGAACGTGTCGGCGACACCCGCACCCGCCACGTGGACGTGCGCCTGGTCGCCGCCACCAACATGGACATGGAGCAGGCCGTGCGCGAGGGGCGCTTCCGCGCCGACCTCTACTACCGGCTCAACATCTACCCCGTGATCATCCCGCCGCTGCGCGAGCGCCGCGAGGACATCCCGCTGCTGGTCGAGCGCTTCCTCGCCAAGTACAACGCCCGCCACGGCAAGCGCATCCAGGGCGTGAGCGAACGGGCCGTCGAGGCGCTGCAGGCCTATGACTGGCCGGGCAACATCCGCGAGCTGGAGAACATGATCGAGCGCGGCGTGATCATCGCCGACAACCAGCGCCGGATCGAGGTCAAGGACCTGTTTCCGCGCATGAACCTCTCCGGCGGCTGCGCCGAGGAGCCGCGCACGGCACCCGTCGTCACCGCCGCGCCCCCCGCCGATGGACCGGCCACGCCGGAAGCGGCCCGGTCACCGGCAAATCTCGACGAACTCGCCGACCTGGTTCTCGACCGCCAGGCCTCGCTGGACGAGCTCGAGCCCCGGCTCATCCAGCATGCTGTCCGCCGCGCCGGCGGGAACCTCAGCCAGGCGGCCCGGTCGCTGGGCATGACCCGCCCGCAACTCGCCTACCGGATGAAGAAACACGACATACCCGGCGAGACCTGATCACCACCGCGCGGCACCGGGCGGACAGACGGACGGAACCGTCCCCTGTCCGCCACCGCTGTGACCACTCCGCCCCGTCGTCGGACACCCCCTGTCGATGCATTGCGCTCCGCCGGAGCCGGTCTATCCTGCACCGAACGGCACCCACCTCTGACACCCGGCACGCCCGAAGGGGCCGAAACCCCCGCCACCAGCGGGCTGGGCACCAGGAGGTCCCCCGGCAACGGCCGGCGGGCTGTAGACAAACCCCGAATCTATGCTATTTATCCTTATAAATAGGTAAATCGTGCCCGCACGGCCGGGCAGGTGGGAGTTGTCAGGCAAGTCATGCAGGATCCCGGGCGCAAACCGACCCGACGCAAGCTCTCCGACCTGATCGTCGAGGACGTCAAGCGCTGGATCGTGGTCGAGGGCCTGCAGCCGGGGGATCGCCTGCCGAAGGAACGGGAGTTCATCGACCTCTACGGCTGTGCCAAGGGCACGGTGCGCGAGGCGCTCAAGGCGCTGGAGGTCGAGGGACTGGTAGTGATGCGCACCGGCCCGACCGGCGGCGCCTATGTCGCCGAGCCCGGCGTCGAGCAGGCCACCCGGGCGCTGCGCAACTACCTGCACTTCCAGAAGCTCGACGGCCGGCAGATCTACCAGCTGCGCAAGGGCGTCGAGGTCGAGGCCGCCGCGGCCGCCGTGGGGCGGCTCACGGATGCGGATTTCCGGGCGCTCGAGGAGAACATCGCGCTGTGCGAGGGCCTCGGCTTCGAACGCGACGGCCAGCGCGAGCTGCGCCTCGCCGAGCTCAGTTTCCACAACCGCATCGCCGATGCCTGCGGCAACCCGCTGCTGCGCTTCATGGTGTACTTCATCAGCGACCTGCTCTCCGATCTCGTCGACCTCAAGCGCACCTACCGCCCCCGGCGCGTGCAGTTCGGCGAGGACAACCGTCACTACCACCGCGAGCTGCTCGACGCCTTCCGCAGGGAGGACGTCGAAGCGGTCCGCAGGATCATGTACGAGCATATGTGCAATTCGGAGCACCACACCGTGGCGCTGGAGGCACAGGTATCCGACAGCTTTCTGCTGGAGTCCGGCGACCATGACCACGACTGAGCCGCACTCCGGCAACGCGCCCACGGCGCAACCCCCGAACGTCCCGGCCCCCGTGAACAGGCACCACGACAACAACCAACGGGACCCCATCGGCACCGCCGATTCCATCGACGCTCAGGAGGTGACTGACCATGCGATCCACTGACACGAAAAGCGCCCGCCGGGCCTGGTACCGACGCCCGCAACGGGGACTGATGGCCGCCGCGGCGGCGGCCCTCCTCGCCCTCCCCGTCGCCGGGACACTGCTCCCCGCGACAGCGGCCCAGGCCGCGGATGACACCCAGGCCGTGCAGAAGGGCGGCACCCTCGACATCATCCTCAACCCGGAACCCCCGATCCTGATCCTCGGGCTCAACCAGCAGGCGCCGACCCAGCTGGTCGGCGGCAAGATCTACGAGGGCCTGCTGCGCTACGACCACGACCTCAACCCCCTGCCCGGCCTGGCCAAGGGCTGGGAGATCTCCGAGGACGGGCTGACCTACACCTTCCACCTGCGCGAGAACGCCACCTGGCACGACGGCGAGCCCTTTACCGCGGATGATGTGGTATTCACGGCCAAGACCTTCACGCCGGAGACGAACCCGCGCTGGCGGCTGATCTTCTCCCACGTGGACACGGTCGAGGCGCCGGACGACCACACCGTCGTGTTCAACCTCAAGGAGCCCTTCCCGGCGTTCATCATCGGTCTCGGCGTGACCAACATGCCGATCATGCCGGCCCACATCTACGAGGGCACGGACTACAACGACAACGAGATGAACGACACGCCCATCGGCACCGGCCCGTTCAAGTTCGTGAAGTGGGAGAAGGGCAGCTACGTCCACCTCACTGCCTACGACGACTACTGGCAGGACGGTCGCCCGTACCTGGACGACATCTACTTCCGCATCATCCCGGACGCCGCCTCGCGGGCGCTGGCGATGGAGACCGGTGACGCCGACATCAGCCAGTTCGGCAACATCGAGCCCTTCGACGTGCCGCGGCTCTCCAAGCTGCCGAACCTCGAGCTGACCACCAAGGGCTACGAGATGTTCGCGCCCATGGCGTGGATCGAGATGAACACCCGCAAGCCGCCGCTCAACGACCGGCGCTTCCGGCAGGCGATCCTGTACGCCCTCGACCGCGGGTTCATCCGTGACAACATCTTCTTCGGTCTCGGACGCGTGGCCACCGGCCCAATCAACTCGGTGACCACCCAGTACACGCCGGACGTCCAGAAGTACCCCCACGACCCGGAGAAGGCCAAGGCGCTGCTCGACGACATGGGCCTCGAGCCCGGCTCGGACGGCGTGCGTGCCAACGTGGAGTTCCTGGTCATGCCCTACGGCGAGGTCTGGACGCGACTGGCCGAGTACATCAAGCAGGCCATGGGCAAGGTGGGCGTGCAGGTCACGCTGCGTAGCACCGACAGCGCGGGCTGGGCACAGCAGCTCTCGAACTGGGACTACCAGATGACCAACGACTACGTCTATCAGTACGGCCACCCGGCCCTGGGCGTCGCCCGTACCTACATCTCGGACAACATCCGCAAGGGCGTGCTGTTCTCCAACACCATGGGCTACTCCAACGAGAAGGTGGACGAGCTCTTCGCCAAGGCGGCGGTGGAGAACGACGACGCCAAGCGCGCGCAGATGTACGCCGAGGTGCAGAAGATCCTCGCGAAGGACGTCCCGGTGGCCTGGCTACTGGAGATGGAGTTCCCGACCCTGCTCAACAAGCGTGTCCACAACGCCGTAACCACCGCGATCGGCACGTCGGACAACTTTGCCGATGTCTGGGTGGAACCGAAGCAGTAGCCATCCGGCAATCCCGGCCCGGGCCCGGGGCGAACGCCCCGGCCCGGACCCTCAACGGGACCTTCGCGAATGGGCAAGATCGTATCCTTCCTAGGGCGGCGGGTGGTGAAGAGCCTCTTCATCTTACTCGCCATCGTGCTGATCAACTTCGCGCTGATCCGCGCCGCCCCCGGGGACCCGGCACTCGTGATCGCCGGCCAGAGCGGCGCATCCGATCCGCAATACATCGAGCAGCTGCGTGAGAAGTTCCATCTCGACGAGCCGCTGCCGCAGCAGCTGTGGACCTACGTCACCGACGTGGCCACCGGCGACCTGGGCTACTCCTACCGCCAGCAGCGCCCTGTCTGGGACCTCATCGCCGAGCGCCTGCCGGCCACCCTGCTGCTCACGGGCATCGCCTACGTCTTCTCCCTCGGGATGGGGCTGTTGCTCGGCACCCTGGCCGCCGTCAAAGTCGGCCGATGGTCTGACACGGCCATAACCACCATCGCCCTGCTCGCCTACGCCACGCCGCTGTACTGGATAGGACTGATGATGATCCTGCTGTTCAGCGTCCAGCTCGGGTGGCTGCCGGCCTTCGGCTACCAGAGCGTGGGTGCGGGGCTGACGGGCCTCGACCACTTCGTCGACGTGGCCGCGCACCTGGTGATGCCGGTGCTCACCCTGGGGCTGTTCTACATGGCGGTCTACGCCCGGCTGACGCGCTCATCGATCCTCGAGGTCCGCGACATGGACTTCGTGAAGACCGCGCGTGCCAAGGGCCTGCCGGAGCGCCGCGTGGTGGTGCGCCACGTCCTACGTAATGCCGTGCTCCCGGTGATCACCTTCGCCGGCATCCAGGCGGGCTATCTCATCGGCGGCTCCATCCTCGTGGAGACCGTGTTCGCCTGGCCCGGCGTCGGCCGACTGGCCTTCGACGCGCTGCTGCAGCGCGACTACCAGGTGCTGCTCGGCATCTTTGTGGTCACGTCGATCATGGTGCTGGTGTTCAACATCATCACCGACCTCGTCTACACACTCATCGACCCACGCATCGAGGTGAGCTGATGAGCCGAGAATTCTGGAAGGCCTTCGCGCGCAACCGCGGCGCGATCATTGGCCTGATCATCCTCGCCGGCGTGGTGTTCCTCGCCCTGTTCGCCGACCTCCTCTACCCCACGAGCCCGTGGGACATGGTCACCCGGCCGTTCGCGCCGCCGCTGTCGGCCGGCACGCTGATGGGCTCGGACACCCTCGGCCGGGACATCGCCTCCGGCATCGCCCACGGCGCACGGGTGTCGCTGCTCATCGGCCTGACCTCCACCGCCGCGGCGCTGTTGATCGGGGTCACGCTGGGCGCGCTCGCCGGCTTCTACGGCGGCCGTGTGGACGACGCGATCATGCGCTTCACCGAGCTGTTCCAGACCATCCCGAACTTCGTGCTCGCGGTAATGCTGGTCGCCATCTTCACGCCGTCAATCACCAGCGTGACCGCCTCGATCGCCATCGTGAGCTGGCCACCACTGGCCCGCCTCGCCCGCGGCGAGTTCCTGAGCCTGCGCTCGCGGGAGTTCGTGCAGGCGGCGATCACCACCGGGCAGTCCACGCCCTCGATCATCCTGCGCGAGATCCTGCCCAACAGCATGTCGCCCATCATCGTGGCGGCATCGCTGACCGTGGCCACGGCCATCCTGCTCGAGAGCGCGCTGAGCTTCCTCGGGCTGGGCGACCCCAACATGATGAGCTGGGGCTACATGATCGGCGCCTCGCGCACGGTCATGCGCCAGGCCTGGTGGATGAGCTTCTTCCCCGGCGTGGCGATCCTGATCACGGTGCTCGCCATCAACCTGGTGGGCGAGGGTCTCAACGACGCCCTCAACCCGAAACTCGCACGCAAGGGGAAAGGCTGACATGAGCGAGACCGACAACGTCGTCCTGGACGTGCGGGGGCTGACCATCAGCCTCCCCGAGGGCGCCGAGCGCGCCCATGCGGTGGAGGACGTCAACTTCACCATCGCCGAGAACGAGCTGCTGTGCATCGTCGGCGAGTCCGGCTCCGGCAAGTCCATGACCGCCCACGCCATCATGGGCCTGCTCCCCGCGCCCCACGTGAAGGTCGCCGACGGCGAGGCCATCCTCAACGGCCGGGACGTGTTCACCCGCAGCGAGGCGGAGCAGCGCGCCATGCGCGGCGGCGACGTGGGCATGATCTTCCAGGAGCCCATGACCGCCCTCAACCCGCTGATGCGCGTGGGCGAGCAGATCGACGAGGCGCTGCGCGCCCACGCGGACATGGACGCCGCCCGCCGCCGCGAGCGCGTGCTCGAGCTGCTCGCCGCCGTCGGCCTGCCGGATCCGGAGTCGCTGCGCCGCAGCTACCCCTTCCGGCTCTCCGGCGGCCAGCGCCAGCGCGTGATGATCGCCATGGCCCTGGCCCTGGAGCCGCGGCTGCTGATCGCCGACGAGCCCACCACCGCGCTGGACGTGACCACCCAGAAGCAGATCCTGGAGCTCATCCAGCGCATGCAGCGCGAGCTCGGCATGGCGGTGATGTTCATCACCCACGACTTCGGCGTGGTCGCCGAGATCGCCGACCGGGTGGCCGTGATGCAGGAGGGCCGGTGCGTGGAGATCGGCACCGCCGACGAGGTCCTCAACCGCCCGCAGCATCCCTACACCCGCGAGCTGATCGCCGCCGTGCCCCACTACATCGAGCACCGCGACGCCTTCAACCGCGAGGGCGAGCCGCTGCTCGACGCGCAGAACGTGCGCAAGGTGTTCTCGCTCGGCGGCGGCTTCCTGCGCCGGGGCCGCGAACTGGTGGCGGCGGACGACGTCTCGCTGACCATCCACCCGGGCGAGACCGTGGGTATCGTGGGCGAATCCGGCTCGGGCAAGTCCACCCTGGGGCGCTGCCTGCTCGGCCTGCACCGGGCGGACGGCGGCCAGATCGTGTTCGACGGCACCGACCTCAACCGCCTCGGCCGCCGCGCCTTCCATCCCTTCCGCCAGCGCATCCAGATGGTTTTCCAGGACCCGTACGCCTCGCTCAACCCGCGCTACAAGGTCGGGCGCATCGTCGCCCAGGGGCCGCTCGCCTTCGGCACGCCCCGCAGCGAGGCCTACGCCCGGGCACGGGAGCTGCTGGAGCTCGTGGGCCTGGACGCCTCCGCGGCGGAGCGCTTCCCCCACGAATTCTCCGGCGGGCAGCGCCAGCGCATCTCCATTGCCCGGGCCCTGGCGCTGGACCCCGAGCTGCTGGTAGCCGACGAGCCGGTCTCCGCGCTGGACGTCTCCGTGCAGACCCAGGTGCTCGACCTGCTCGACGACATCCGCCACCGGCTGGGGCTCGCGATGATGTTCATCACCCATGACCTGCGCGTCGCCGCCCAGGTGAGCGACACCATCGCGGTCATGCAGACAGGGCGGATCGTGGAGGTGGGCACGTCCAAGGAGGTGTTCTCCAACCCGCAGCACCCCTACACCCAGGAGCTGCTCGCCGCGATCCCGGGCCAGAACTGGGAGATCCCGGAGGACCTCCGCCACCTGCGCGCGCAGCGGGCCCGGACCCCGCGGGGGGCCGACGCATGAGCACCGCCTACCCCACCGACGGCGAGCGCCTGTGGGCCTCGCTCATGGAGATGGCGCGTATCGGCGCCACCGCCAACGGCGGCAGCTGCCGGCTCGCCCTCACCGACCTGGACCGGGACGGCCGGGCGCTGCTCGCCGGATGGGCCCGTGACGCCGGCTGCACCATGACCACGGACGCCATCGGCAACCTGTGGATCCGCCGGCCGGGTAGCGACGACACGCTGCCCCCGGTGGTCATGGGCAGTCACCTGGACACCCAGCCCAACGGCGGGCGCTTCGACGGCGTGCTCGGCGTGCTTGCCGGCATGGAGGTCCTCCGCGCGCTCGACGACCACGGCATCACCACCCGCCACCCGCTGGAGCTGGTCGTGTGGATGAACGAGGAGGGCGCGCGCTTCTCCCCGCCGATGATGGGCTCCGGCGTGTGGTCCGGCGCGTTCGACGCGGAGGCCGTGCGCGCCACCGTCGGCCAGGACGGCGCCCGCCTCGGCGACGAGCTGGACCGACAGTGCTGGAACGGCGACACTCCGGCGGACCACGAGCAGACGCCCAAGGCGGCCTACTTCGAGCTCCACATCGAGCAGGGTCCCGTGCTGGAGGATACCGGGTGCCCCCTCGGCGTCGTCACCGGCGCCCAGGGCCAGCGCTGGTACGAGCTCACCCTCACCGGGCAGTCCGCCCACGCCGGCCCCACGCCCATGCGCCTGCGCCGGGATGCGCTCGTGGGCGCCGCACGCATCGTCGAGCTCGTCCACCGCATCGGCCTGGAGGGCGGCGAGGACGCCTGCTCCACCGTGGGCATCCTCGACGTCAGCCCCCATTCGCGCAACGTCATCCCCGGCGAGGTGTTCCTCACCGCGGACCTGCGCCACCCGGACGACGCCACCCTGGACGCCCTGGACCGGCGCCTGCGCGACGAGGCCGCGACCGTCGCGCGGGACGCGGGCCTGGAGCTCAATCTCCGGGAGTTCTGGCACTTCCCCGCCACACCCTTCGACCCGGCGCTCGTGGACCGCGTCCGGAACAGCGCCGAAGGTCTGGGCATCCCGGCCATGGACATCGTCTCCGGCGCCGGCCACGACGCCGTCTACGTCGCGAAGGTCTGCCCCACGGCCATGATCTTCGTACCCTGCGAGGGCGGCATCAGCCACAACGAGGCCGAGAACATCACCCCGGACGATGCCGCCCGGGGCGCCGCCGTCCTCTACGAGGCGGTCCGTGAGACGGCGATTTAGGACCGCCGGGCCGATTGCGGGACGATCGCCCCGCCCATGTCTGCCGGGAACCGGGGCCGGTCGTTCACCGAAAGGTGTGCGACATCCCGGACGGTTCGCGCGGGACGTCGCACACGGCTTCCAGCCGTGCACGACCTACCCTCCGGGCCCCTCTCCCTTCACGGGAGAGGGGTTGGGGAGCGGATGCGCCCGCCGACCCACTGCCGCTGGAAGTCGCACCTGGCCCATGGCCATGCACGCCCCGCCCTCCGGGCCCCTCTCCCTTCACGGGAGAGG
>NZ_KB894823.1:0-11666 GCF_000374645.1 Arhodomonas aquaeolei DSM 8974 | reverse complement strand
CCTCCGGGCCCCTCTCCCTTCACGGGAGAGGGGTTGGGGAGAGGGTGCGCCCCACGGCCACCGACACCATACCCGCAGGAGGAATCCCGAATGACCGAACCCACCATCCGCGACGCCACCATCGACGACCTCGACACAGTAGCCGCCCTGTTCGACGACTACCGCGTGTTCTACCGCCGCGAGAGTGATCCGGAAGGCGCGCGGACCTACATGAAGGAGCGCCTGAGCAACGGCGACTCACGGGTATTCGTCGCCGACGACAACGGCACCCTCCTCGCCTTCGCCCAGCTCTACCCCACCTTCTCCTCGGTGGACCTGGGCACCATGTGGCTGTTCAACGACCTCTACGTCGACCCGGCCGCCCGCCGCCGCGGCGTCGCCCGCGCGATGATGCAGCGCGTCGAGCGCCTCGGCCGCGAGACCGGCGCCGCCAAGCTCTTCCTGCGCACGGAGCGCATCAACACCGCCGGCCAGGCCTGCTACGAAGACGCCGGCTGGACCCTGGACGAACGCTTCCTGACCTACCAGAAGTACCTGTAGGCGGGGCGCACCGGCAACCCAGGCGGGATGTTGGCTGCCGGGAGCAGCCGACCTACAACACCGGTCTCCTTCACGGGCATCCCGTAAAGGGTTCCCGCCGGTAAACCCGGCACCCCACAACTCCCGTAGGTCGGCTGCTCCGGGCAGCCGACATTCCCGGTGCTACCAGGCGGGATGTTGGTCGCCGGGAGCAACCAACCTGCAACACCGCGGGCCCCTCTCCCTTCACGGGAGAGGGCTTGGGGAGAGGGTGCGCCGCCGGTCGCCCGGCGACGCTAGTCGCGTTGTATCCACTGCCGCTGGAAGGCGGCGGCCACGCCGGCCGCCATGAGCAGGACGATGACGGTGCGGCTCGACGTGTCGTCGATCTGTATCGCCAGCCCCAGCATCACCAGGACGGCGGCATTGGCCCCGAGCATGGCCAGGACCCACGACGTCGGCCATATCCGGTCCCGCGCCAGGGCGATGAACTGATAGAGCACCCCGACGACCACGGCCGCGAACAACGCCATTCCGACGAGGCCGAAGCCGACCGCCACCGCCCCGTATAGCGTGTTGTATTCCCGGAAGGCGGACAGCGGTCCGTCGAACTGGCGCGGCGACATACGCGACCAGCCGAACACCGGGCGCTCGGCGATACGCTCCACCGCGCCCTGCCACAACTGCAGCCGCCGACCCGTGGAGGGATCCAGTGCCCGCGCCTGCTCCACTTCGCCGCCGAGATACAGCGCCGCGGCCTGAATCGGCTCGGCCAGATCGTCCCGCCACGGGCCGCTGCCGGTGATCACCACCTCCCAGGCCCCCAGTCCGACCACCAGGAACATGAAGGCCCCGCCGGCCAGCCCCAGCCACTGACGGCGATCCACGCCGTAGGCGATGGCGCCGGCGCCGATCACCAGCGCCCCCGCCATGGCCCCCACCCAGCCCGTGGTGTAGCGCGAGCCCACGAGCACGATGATCACCGGCACGCTGAGCGCCACGCATACGGCGAGGGTGAATACCGGTCGCCAGCCACGGCCCAGCCGGTGGACGGCGGCGATCATCCCGCCGAGGAGCAGCATCAGTATCACCGCACCCAGGAAGCCGGAAGTCGACGCCGACCCCCTGGCTGCCGGATCGCTGAGCACGCCGGCATTGAGCTTGCCCCAGTTCGCCTGGGCGACGAACGCCACCCCGCCGCCGGCCACGAGCGACATGAGCATCCACACCCACTGCGTGCGCGCCCCGGCCAGCCACCAGCCCACCGGCAGGCTGACCAGCCCGGTCACCCGGATGAGGTGGTCCCACGACGGCGTCCCATCCGCAGGCGCATCGCCGATGACGGCGCGCGCGACGATATAACCGGTGAGCGCGAACACCAGCCACGTGAGCACCAGCCGGCGGGCATCCCGCCAGAAGGCCGGCAGCGCCATGGCCGTGGCCACCAGCACCAGACCTAAGCCGACGTTCATCCCGGCAGTGGAGAACGGCAAGCAGAAGATGGCGAGGTAGATGCCGGAGAGCGCCACGGAACGGCGCCAGCCGTTCACCGGGGGCTGCATGATCACCCGCGCCGCCCCGACCCGGCCGAAGGGGCCATACCCCCCTTCCCACCCGGCGTGCAGCCGGCGAAGCGCACGCATCGTATACCACGCGTGACGGATGAAGACGTAGTGAACCACCACCACCGCGATCAGCCCGGCGAGCAGGAGCCAGTCCGGCACGCCCGCGAGCCCGCCGAGCACGCCCACCGCCCCGAGCACCCCGGCGATCAGGATTAGCAGCAGACTCGTCTGTCCCGGCGTATAGCCGGCACGCAGGAAGATGTGATGCAGGTGCTCACGGTCCGCGGCGAAGGGGCTCTGCCCCTTGCACAGCCGGCGGATCATGAGGCTCAGGGTGTCCACCACCGGCAGGGCGAGTATCCAGCCATAGGCCACCGGGGAGAGCAGCCGATCCTGGGCCTGGGAGAGCTCGATGACGATCCAGCCCACGGCGAGCCCAAGGCTCATGCTTCCGGCGTCCCCCAGGAAGATGCTCGCCCGCCCCCGCCAGGGCAGCCGCATGTTGAAGGCGAGAAACCCCGCGACGCCGCCCATCAGCGCCACGATGACGAAAGACAGCACACCCGCATGCTGCAGGCCGGCCACGAACAGCAGCCAGCCGAGTATCACGAACACGACGCCGCCGACCAGGCCGTCCAGCCCATCCAGCATGTTGGTCGCGTTGACAAGCCCGACGAGGGCGAAAATGGTCAGAGGGGCCGCCCATGCCTGCAGGCCCAACTCGCCGGTCAGCGGGAACCCGCCAAGGTAGCGCACCACCTGGTCACCGGAGGCCACCACGACCGTGGCCGCCAGCGCCTGGACGAACAGCTTGCTGGTGCTGCGCATGTCGCGGATGTCGTCGAGCACGCCACCAAGCAGCAACAGCGCCATGGCGGCGAATAGCGCGCTCATCGGGGCCAGCGGCCCGGGGGCCGCCGCCGTGGCCAGGAGGAACCCACCGAACACCCCGATACCGCCTATAAGCGGCACCGGCGCGGCGTGGTGCTTGCGCCCCCCGGGACGGTCGATCAGGCCGACACGCTTGGCATACGGCCTCAGCAGCGCGATCACCCCGCTCGCCCCCATGAGCGCGAGCAGCGCGACGGCCAGCATCTGAAGTACGGACGGATCCTGACTCATGCGACCCGGTCAGAGACGGCTGACGGCCCGCTCGGAGACCACCACACGCTGGGCACGCTGCATGAACTCGAGGAGCACGATCACGCGCTCCTCGCCACTGCGGGCCTCGAACACGGCGTCGAATCCGGCGAAGGGCCCGGACTCCACGCGCAGCCGTTCCGCCGCGCGGAAATCCCTGCCCGCGGCCACGGGATCAATGGCCCCCTGCTCGTCACAGCGCGCCCGCAGCCCGTCAATAACCGGATCGGGCACGGGCGGCACATGGTCACCCCAGCGGACGAGACCGGCCACGCCCCGGGTCGAGCGGATCGGTGCCCAGCACTCGTCGACGTCGTCTAGGCGAACGAACAGGTATCGCGGAAACAACGACTCCGTGCACCAGGCCATCCCGCCCGCGCGGCGCCGCCGCACCCGCGTGACCGGGCGGAAGACCTCATAGTCCTGGTTGCGTAGATGCGCCTCCGCGCGCGCATCCTCACGGGGTTTGCAGTGGATGACGTACCAGCGCTTCATGTCGTCTCCGCCTCATGCTTGTCGCACGTCATGCCCCGCCAGACCTCCCGTCCCATTCTCGCCCATTCAAGGGCCTAGCGCGCCCTCCCGGCGCCGGACGGTCTTGCCGCGCCGACGTCAGGTCTCGCGCATGTGGGCGTTGGCCCGGCTGAGGAACTCCGCACCGAACGCCACGAAAAGCCCCAGCATCACGCCAAGCACGGCCCCCAGGGCAACGATCATCGCCGCCGAAGGCCCCTGGGGCCGCTCGGAGCGCCGGGGCGGGGCGGCCAGCCGGGTGCCGGTAATGGCATCCAGCCGATCCGCGAGCAGCGCGACCTCCTCCTCACGGGCCTCCACCTCGTTACGCGCCGTATCGAGCCGGTCATTCAACTCGTTGCGGCGCCGCGGCAGGTCCGTATTGAGCTCGGAACGCAGGTCATCCAGGCGCTGGCGCTTGAAGGCGACCTCGTTGTCCAGCAGCCGCTGCACCGCGCCCACCGCGTCCGGGGAATCCGCGATCTCTCTCGGCCGCACCGCCTCCAGGTCGCCCAGCGCCTGCTGCAGGGTATCGATCTCGCGCGTCAGGCTCCCGGCACGATCGTCCAGCGTCTTCCGGCGCTCGACGATCTCGTTGACCGAGTCACGCGCGGTGGCCAGCCGCCGTTCGGCACGCGAGCGCTGCTGGCGCAGCCGGTCCCGCAGCCGCTCGGTGACCGGTGCATGGTCCTCGCTCAGCCGATCCACGGCCCCCGTCATGACGTCCGAGTAGGCGCCAGTAAGCGCCTTCGGTCCCTCGCCGCTGAGACGCACGAGCCCCGCATCGCCCGCGACGCTCGCCTCCACGCCGGGCTCCGGAGCGTCAGGATGCGCCTCGCGCCAGGCCGACGTCGCCTCGGGGATGTAGATATCGTTGAGCCTAGCGGCCACCGCCGCCGGCTTCTCGATGGGCGTGGTGCTGTCCTCCTGGGAGGCGATCTCCACCAGCGCACGATGCCCGTACACGGGGGTACGCAACAGCGCGTACGCGGCGGACAGGAGGATCACGATCACCGCGACGCCCAGCAGCCACGCCCGCCGACGCACCAGCACAGCCCACAAGTCCATCAGACTGATCTCATCATCGGCGTAGGTCGACCAGCCGGTTCCCTCGGCCTGGGGGATGATCGGGCGGGATGGCTGCTCGCTCATGGATCTCGTGATTACCCGGTGCTGAAACGCAACTCTCAAGTCGGTGGGAAGGTATCACAGCCCCTTCACGTCCGAACTTGGCGCGCACGACTTTTCGCCAAGGCGTGAACATGCTCACACTTTTCGGTGCGAGCACAACACCTCCTTGCGGCGTCTCACCGGGATTATCGATCATCAGCGAAGATAGCGTCGGGCCCGCCCGACAAACTCGGCAACAAACGCGCCGAACAGCGAAAGCATGCCCCCCAGCACACCACCCAGCGCCAGGATCACGGCACCACCGGGACCGACGGCGGAGGCACTGCGCAAGGCAACGAACTCGGACTTCGTTGGGACCACCGTGGCGGCCTCGTTCCTGGCCGCACGCACGGCCCGCCGGGCATCCGCTATCGCCTCCTGGTAGGCCTGCCTCTCGCTCAGAAACGCCGTCTGCACCTTATCCATCGCCTCGCACAGGTTAGCGAGCTGGCGCTGGTATTCGGCCGCCGCCTGTTCGTGCTTTCGCTTCAGGTCCGCGAGGGTATTGGCCGCCCGGGTCCGGGCACGTGCATTCTCCTCCAGCGCGTTCGCCAGCTCATCGCGCCGGTCCGGCAGCCCGACACGCAGCCGCGTCTCGAGGTCGTCCACCCGACTACGCATGCGCGCGATCTGGCTGTCGATGGTGAGCATGACCATCGCGCTGGACGATGAAACCGTCTCACCCGCGGCCTTCATGCGGTTGTCCGAAAGCCGCTTCAGCGTGGCGCGGGCCGTGCCAAGCTGCTCCCGGGTGAGCTTCTCGCGTTCGTCCAGCCGGGAGCGTCGGGCGAGAAGCAGGCGATGCTTGTCATTGAGCGCCTGCTGTTTGAGCTCAGCATTCTTGATGGCGTGCTCGCGCCTTAGGCGCTCGGTGCGATAGTCACGTGCACGCTTTACGATCGCCCGGGCCGCATCGGCCAATGCCTGCTCCCGCGGCTGAAGCCGGGCACGCCGGGTTGTTGGCGAGCGCAAATGCGCCAGCTTCGCCTTCGCCCGATCAACCGATAGCGTCTCGCGCGTGCGAATCGTCTCCAACCGCTGCCTGTGGTCGGCGAGCAGCCGATCGGCGACTGCCTGCTGCAGCGCATGAACCTGCGACGATTCCGACGCTGGTGCCTCGCTGTGCAACACGAAAACGGGTGCGGCAGCGTCATCACCGCTTGCCGCCTTATCGAGCGTTACCCGGGGCAGGCCCTGGTCCTTCCCCTCGGGCTGCTGATCAGCAACGACAGCCGGAATAATCGCCCGCTTGATCCTGCTGCGCACGGTTGCGGCGGGCTGTACGGGGACGCGAACGCGCTCCCCGCCCGGACCACTCCGGAGATAGCTGCCAATCTCCAGGACGGTCGTGTACGTATAGGCTGGGGTTCGAACGAACGCATAGGTGGCCGCCATTGCGACGGCCGCGAGAAAGATCACCACCATGACCCAGCGCCGGCGATAGAGCACCAGCGCCAGATCGAGAAGGCTGATTTCGTCGTCGATCCCACCCCCGCGCGGGACAGGCAGGTGCTCCCTGGGAGCCACCGAAGATCGGCTGTTACCACTCGCCATAATCACCACACTGCTTTCCGTAGCATGTGACTTACGTCACTTTTAGGTGGCGAAGTATACCACAAAACTTCAGTGGCTAATCGATTCCGCCGCCTGGGCTTACGGGCGGCCATTAGGCCCACCGGCTTCGAGGGCCCTGGGGAGACTGGCAACCCCAGCACCGGCCGTTACGGACCTATCCCGCTCCCGAAGGCAGACGTGCCGGTACCCCCTTTGCCATTGCCACCCGGTCTCGCCCCGCCCCCTTGCCCTCGTAGAGCGCGGCGTCGGCGCGGTTGAGCGCCGGCTCGATGTCGTGCTCGCCGGGCTCGACCAGGGCGACGCCGAGGGTGGCGGTGAGCCACAGCGGCCCCGCGGGGCTCGCCACCGGCGCCTCCGCGATCGCCTCGCGCAGCCGCTCCGCCACGTCCCGGGCGCCTTCCAGGTCCGTCTGCGGCAGTAGCGCCACGAACTCCTCGCCGCCGAGGCGGCCGATGATGTCCGGCTCGCGAAGCACCTCGGCGCACCGGGCCGCGAGGGCCACCAGCGCGGCATCCCCCGCGGCATGCCCGTAACGGTCGTTGATCGCCTTGAAGTGATCCACGTCGATCATGCACACGGCCGTCTCCCCGTCGCCCCGCCGGCGATCGCGCAGCACTTCGGCGGCCAGCTCGAAGAAACGCCGGCGCGAGCACAGGCCGGTCAGCTCATCTTCCCGCGCAAGTCGCTCGAAGCGCTCCTGCAGCCGCTGACGCTCGGCGACCTCGCGTTGCAGTCGCAGATTCGTGAGACGTTCGTCCCGCAGCAGCGCGAACTGCTCCCGGCGCAGCCGGCCCAGCCGCAGAGCGGTGAACAGACCCACCGTGTTCACGAAAACCAGCAGCAGCGTCATCGTCGCCAGCAGCCGCTCTTGGTGCGGCGCCCAGATCATGACGGCGAGGAGGAACCCCACCCCGAGGTAGACGCTCTGGGCAATCATGAACGGGATACGATTGGGGATGAACAGATAGATCGTGATCACCACGACCATTACCGCCGGGATCTGCGTGTTGAGCGTTTCCGGGCGCAACGGCACGATCAGGATCACCACCGTCAGCGCCACAACCCACACGGCGTTGACGGGGAGTGCGTTATCAACCCGCGCCGGCCGTCGACTCACCGCCCAGGCCAGCGCCAGAGCGGAAACCACAACGATGACCCGCAGGGACACCAGGATGTAGAAGGCGGGACCGATGCCGATGAGGGCATAATCCGACAGGCCGAAGGAGAGAAACAGCGCCGCCGCCACGAGCAACGCGGCACGAAGCTGCCGCGCCGCCGAGTCACGAACGTAGCGCCGATACCGCCACTCCTGGCGACGGTTGACGAACTCGCCCGTCCACCGGGAAATACCGTGCCGCGATGATAACCCCGTCATGATTTCGGACTTCTACCGTGTCGCACACATCGGTGCAACAACGGGATCAACCGCCTCGCTCTCCACGAGGACTGCTTGTCGGTTGCCTCCGGGCAACCGACCTGCGACTGACATCCCGGAGGTGAATGTGTGTACCGGCCCACCCAATGCTCCGGCGGACACGTCGCACGCCTTCGGCGCACGACCTACCATTGCTGCCGAAGGCAACCGACCGACCGGAAACGGCGCGCCGGTACACCGCCGGGGATCTCGGGTAGGTCGTGCACGGCCGAAGGCCGTGTGCGACAGCCCCGGCACCACCGCTCGAGACCTCGCAGACCGGCGGCGCACGACCCACCTTCTGCGTCGCCGTGGTATCACGGACATAACGCCGATACCGCCACTCCTGGCGGCGGTTGACGAACTCGCCCGTCCACCGGGAAATAGCGTGCCGTGATGATAACCCCGTCATGATTTCGGACTTCTACCGTGTAGCACACATCGGCGCAACAACGGTATCGATCGTCGCCGCAAGCCGGCGCCACACATCGACCGCCTGCGGTGTCCGACTACACGAACGGCCGATATGGCAAGAATGTTGGCTGCCAGGAGCAGCCAACCTACAAGCGCCCCCGCGCGACCAGCGCCGCGCTCTCCACGGGGGTGTCCCGCGGGGTGCCTGCAAACGACCGGTCCACGGCCTATATGGAAGGGATGTCGGCTGCCAGGAGCAGCCGACCTTCGGGAGCTGCGGGGTTATCGGGTTTGCCAACAGCCCCCTTGCGGCATGCCTGTGAAGGGAGCAGATGCTGTAGGTTGGCTGCTCCTGGCAGCCAACATCCCGTCCCGCGGTGCTGGCAACGTCGATTGCCTTGAGCGGCGGATCTGATGACCCCGACATGGGCGCGCTCTGCCAGCGCCACACAGGCGCGGCAACGCCGGGATGGCCGCCCCGGGGCGAGCATGCACAAGCCCGTCCACGTCGGCTTCGGCGTCATCGCCGAGCCACAACCGGCCCGTAGCCCGGCTGCCGTTACGCCGGCTCCAGCGTCACCATGTGGAGCGTATCCCCGGCGACGTCCTTGAGCCGCACGCTCATGACGCCCGTGTCCCCGGCGATATGCACCTCGCCGAAGAACTGCATGCCGGCGCTCGGCGGCAGGTTGGACTCCCCCTCCGGCGGGGCCTTCACGAAGGTCACCTCCGGGCCGAACGTGTCGTCGAGCTCGTTGGGCCCGTACGTGCCGGCGTTCAGGGGCCCGGAAACGAACTCCCAGAACGGGGCGAAGTCCTTGAAGCGCGCGCGATCGGGGTGATAGTGGTGCGCGGCCGTGTAGTGCACGTCCGCCGTCAGCCACACGACGTTGCGGATGTCGTTGTGCTTGATGAAGCGAAGCAGCTCCGCGATCTCCAGCTCCCGCCCCCGCGCGGGGCCGTCATCACCGTTGGCCACGGCCTCGTAGACGTCCTCGCCGGCCCGCACCACCAGGCCCAGCGGCATATCGGCGCCGATCACCTTCCAGGTGGCCCGGGAGGCGAGCAGCGAGCGTTTGATCCAGGCGAGCTGGGCGTCGCCGAGAAAGGCCGTCTCCGCCCCTTCGCTGGCCTGATCGTTGGCGCCGTTGGGCCCGCGATAGCTGCGCATGTCCAGCATGAACACGTCCAGGGTCGGGCCGTAGGGGATGTGCCGGTAGATGCGCTCCGGATCGCCGGCAGGCATGCGGATGGGGTGATACTCCAGGAACGCACGCCGGGCCCGGGCCGACAGCAGCGCGGCGCTGCGCTCGGTGTAGCGCTTGTCACCGAGGCGCTGCTGGGGGTACCAGTTGTTGTGGGTCTCGTGGTCGTCCCACTGCACGAGCATCGGCACCTCTGCCCCAAAGGCGCGGACGTTGTGGTCGAGGCGGTTGTAGGCGTGGGCACCGCGGAAGTCCGCCAGCGTCTCGGCAACGTGGGACTTCGCCTCCGTGGTGACGTTCTTCCAGATGCTGCCGTCGGCGAGACGGACCTCCGGCTTGATGGGCCCGTCCGCGTAGATGGTGTCGCCGCTGTGGATGAAGAAATCGGGGCTGGACCGGCGCATGGTCTCGAAGATCCGCATGCCGCCCCATTCCTCGTTGATCCCCCAGCCCTGCCCGGCACAGTCACCGGACCACACGAACGTCACGTCCCGGGGCACCTGCGAGGCCGTGCGGAAATGCCCGATAACCGGCTCACTCAGGGTCCGCTCATCGGCGAGGTCCTGGAACCGTACGCGATAGAAGACGTCCTCCCCCGCCGGCAGCCCGGAGAGATCGACCCGCGCGGTGAAGTCCGTATCCGCCAGCGCCGCCGGGCCGACCACGCGGCGCGCATCCCGGAAGCTCTTGGTCGTAGCGTACTCCACCATCATCCGTGCCGGGCGATCGCTGCGGCTCCAGATCATGGCGCGATCCCCTACCACGTCACCGCTGCCCACACCGTAGGGCAGCATCGGGCGCGATGCCTTGACCACGGCGGGCGCACGCCGCGGCATCAACATACCGGGCAGCGCCACGCTGCCGGCCACGGCACCCCCGGTGCTCAGGGCCCGGCGGATGAAATCACGACGACTGATACGCTGATCGTTGAAACTCGACATTCCTGTGCTCCCGTGCTGTCCACGAGCGAATCAGCGTAGGCACGGCAGGTGACAGGAGCTTTAAGGGGAGATTGCCTGAAACCGTCCCAAAGGCGGCAGGCGGAGAAGAAGGGACCGAGGCGGGGTATCGCGGCTGACGGCTATCGGCTTACCGTAGCGCGGGAAACAACACTGGGGAGAGAACGCAGATGACGACGCTGCACACCTACCACGGCGCGCCGAGCCCGCGCCGCGTGCACATCTACCTGGCAGAGAAGGGGCTGGACGTCGCCATGCAGGAGGTCGACCTGCGGGCCGGCGAGCAGCTCGGCGACGACTTCCTGCGTGTCAATCCGCAGGGCACGGTCCCCGTGCTGGAGCTCGACGACGGCACCTGCATCGGTGACAGCAACGCCATCTGCGCCTACTTCGAGGCGCTTCACCCGGAGCCGTCGCTGACGGGCACGGACGCGCGTTCCCAAGGCGTGATCCGCGCGTGGGACCGGTGGGTGGAGTTCGAGGGCTACTTCGCCGTAATGGAGGCCTTCCGCAACCGCCTCCCGGGCTTTCGCGACCACGCCCTGCCCGGCCCGCACCCCGTGCCGCAGATCGAGGCCCTGGTAGAGCGCGGCACGCAGCGCTACCGCAACTTCCTCGCCGACCTCGACGCCCGCCTCGCCGAGCGGCCGTTCGTGGCCGGGGACGCGTTCTCCATCGCGGACATCACCGCACTGGTGACGGTGGACTTCGCCGCCCGCGCCCTGGAGATCCCGCCGGACGACACGCTCCCGCACGTACGCCAGTGGCACGAGCGCGTCAGCGCACGACCCAGCGCATCCGCCTGAGCGCACCCCATCCTCACCAACCACCACCCCAAGTAGGTCGGCTGCTCCTGGCAGCCGACATCTCGGGCGCCGCGACAAGGGACGTTGGCTGCCGGGAGCAGCCAACCTTGTGTTTTCGACGGTAAGGGTTTGTAGCCCTTAGTGTCGGTCCCGGGGACGCCTGGGAGAGAGGGGAGCAGGGAGGCTGTAGCCAACCTTCGGCCTGCAGGACAGAGCCTGCGAGGTAGATTCGCCCCCTGCTCCCCATTTTATCTTTGTCGCATACAGCCCGAACGGTATCCAAGGCCTGAGGCACTCAGAGCCTGCACAGACAAGGTTAGGCCGCGACGAAGCGCTCCCGCACAGGTGCTCCCGCAACCCCTGCTTCGTGCTCAAAGGGAGGAGTC
>NZ_KB894822.1 GCF_000374645.1 Arhodomonas aquaeolei DSM 8974 | reverse complement strand
CCGGTCGCCGGATGCAGCGGAGCTTGTGTGTTTCGGGGGCGAGGGGGTTACACCGCTAGTCCAGCCGGTCCACCCGCAGCTCGATACGGCGGCCGTCACCGCCGGCCCGCCAGGTCTTCACATTCTTCCGGTTGTCGCCGGTGTCCGTGCCCGTGCGGGCGAGTGTCAGCCACTCGCCGAGAGGGCCGGTCACGGTGGTGATGAGGGTGTCGGTGTCGATATCGGCGCCGTCGCGGCGGTCGCGGCGCACCGTGATCCGCACGTGTACCCGCCCGCCGGTGAGCTGGGGTGTCACCGTGAACCCCCGGGGCAGGTCGCGGTAGTCCGGCACCTCGCCGAAGCCGGTGCCGTCGCTGCCCGCCCAGTACCAGCGCTTCGGCTCTGCTTCCAGCCGGCCCGTATCGATCACCGCCCGCCCGCCCTCGCGCACCCGCACGCGCTGAACCGCCGCGGCGGCGGTGCCGGCGCTGTGGCGTTCGGTGTTGCCGTTTGCCGCGGTGCCGGTGTCCGGGGCGATGCGTACGCTTACCCGCAGCTCGGCCAGGGGATGGTCCAGGGCGCTGACCGTGTCGCGCAGGGCGTCGACGGTGGCGGCGGGGCCGCGTATCACCAGCCGGTCGCCGTCGGCGGCGATCCGGGCGTCCTCGCCGGCGATGGTGCGCAGGGTGGGCAACAGCTCGGCGGCATTGCGGTGCTCCAGCGGGATAACGGCGGCGGTGTCCGCGGCGAGGGCCGCGGTGGCGGCGAACAGCAGGGCGAGGACGAGGCCGGTGCGGCGCAGGGCGGTCACAGCGACAGCCCCCGCAGCTCGGTGTCCGGCTCGCTCATGGCGTACGCGGACTCCACTTCCTCGAGGTAGGCCTTGACCCGTGCGGGGGCATCCTCGATGACCACGCCCTCCGGGCGGCTGGCCTGGGGGCGGTAGATGGCGTGGCGATCATCCACCACGAACAGGCTGCGGGGCGAGCGCGCGTGCGTGCGGCTCAGGCGGCGCAGCTCGAAGTAGCTGGTCAGCCGGCGGGCGAGGGGGATGAGGCGGCGGCTGTGGCGCACCGCGGCGTAGGGGTCGCCGACCATGATCCGGATGCGGGCGCCGCGGTGGTCGAGGCAGAAGCGCTCGAGGATGGCGGTGAACGCCTCGCGGTCGTAGAGCCGCGGCTCCAGGTCGGGGGAGATGATCTCGACCTGTGTGGTGGCGTGGCCGCCGAGGCGGTCGGTGGCGGCGGTCAGCGCCTCGAAGTCGGCGAGCTCGCGCTGCTCCCCGGGGGATGCCTCCTGCATGACCGTCTCCTCTGCCGTGGTGTCGTGCCCGTGGACCCGGCGGTCACGCCGTGCCGTCCAGCCGGCGCCGCATCATGCGGTGAGGGATGCCGGCGTCATCGAAGACCCCGCCGTAGGCGACGAAGCCCATGCGTTCATAGAATGGCCCGGCGGTGAGTTGCGCGGCAAGCACGACCTCGGCGGCCCCCCGCGACCGGGCCAGGGATATCGTGTATTCGAGCACGGCGCGGCCGACGCCGTGGCCGCGCCAGGCGGCGGCGACGGCCATGCGGCCGATGTGGTCATCGGGCGTGAGCCGGGCGGTGGCGATGCAGCGCCCGCCGGCGTCCACGGCGACGACGTGGCGGCTCGGGGCGTCGAGGTCGTCCCACTCCAGGGCCTCGGGCACGTCCTGTTCCTCGATGAACACGGTCCGCCGCAGCGGCGCCGCCAGGGCGTGTACGGCGCTCCAGTCGCCGTCGCTGACCGTGAACGGCTCAGTCGTCATCCATCGAGTCCTCGAATTCGTCGTCGAAGAGCAGGTGGCCGGCGCGCCGCCACTCGCCGAGCAGCGCGAGCGCGCCGGTGCGGGCGGTTTCCCCGTCCGGCAGGGACGAGGCCTCCACCGGCTCGCGCGCGGCCAGCCGCGCCCAGAGTGCATCCGCCCCCCCGGGCGGCTGCACCGGCTCGCCCTGGAGGTAGTAGCACGGGCCGTCGGCGGTTTCGGCGCAGAGCAGTCGTGCCGCGGGGTTGAGGCGCAGGGTCGCGCCGGCGTCCAGGCGGGCGGCGAGGGTGGCATCGTCCTCCTCGCCGCCGCCAATCTCCGCGAACGCGCTCTTGGGACGGGTGAGGTTGCGCGCGAGCCAGTCGTCCAGCACCGCGTCCGGCGCCGATGCGGCCTCGCGCATGAGCCGGCGCAGCTGCGCCAGCGCCTCCGCGGGCAGGCGCCCGCGGGCGGCGTCGAAGCCCTCGGGGTCGCGGTATCGGCCGGGGTCGCGGGGGTCCTCGCCGCGCTCGCGCGCCCACTGAGCCAGCAGCTCGGCGCCGGAGGGCGCGCGGAAGCCCACGGAATAGGTGATGCAGTCGTCCTCGGCGATGCCGTAGTGGGGCACGCCGGGGGGAACGTAGAGCATGTCCCCGGGCCCGAGGACCCACTCGTCGGTGGTCTCGAAGTCGGCGAGCAGGCGCAGGTCCGGGTGGCCGCGCAGCCGCTCCGCCTCCGGGGCTGGCCACTGGAGGCGCCAGCGCCGGTGGCCCTGCCCCTGGACGAGGAAGACGTCGTAGCGGTCCAGGTGGGGGCCGACGGTGCCGCCGGGGGCGGCGTAGCTCACCATCAGGTCGTCAATGCGCCACTGGGGCAGGAAGCGGAACGGCGCGAGCCAGTCGGTGAACGCCGGCAGGTGCTTGTCCACGTCCTGCACCAGCAGCGTCCAGTCGTCGTCCGGGGTGTCGCTGAAGAAGGCCGGCTCGAAGGGCCCGTGGAGGAGCATCCAGTCCTCCTGGGCCGTCTCGCCGATCACCACCCGGGACTCCACGTCCGGCTCGGTGGCGAGCCCGGCGAGCTCCTCGGGGGTGATGCTCGCCGGCTGCTCCGGGAAGGCGCCGCGCACGACCAGCGGCCGCTGCTGCCAGTACTCCGCGAGGAAGGTCGCGGTGTCGATGTCGCCGAACAGTCCCGCCATCTCAGACCGCCCGGGCCTGCTCCGCTGCGAGGCCGACGTAGCGCGCCGGGGTGAGGGCGGCGAGCTCGGCGCGCACGGCCTCCGGCAGCTCCAGACCCTTGACGAACTCGGCCATGCCGGCCTGGTCCACCCGGCGGCCCCGGGTCAGCGCCTTGAGCTTCTCGTAGGGGGAGTCGATGCCGTAGCGGCGCATCACCGTCTGGATCGCCTCGCCGAGGACCTCCCAGTTGCCGTCGAGGTCGGCGGCGAGCCGGGCCTCGTCCGCCTCCAGCTTGCCCAGGCCCTTCTCCAGCGCCTGGCAGGCGATGAGGGTGTGCGCGAGCCCCACGCCGAGGTTGCGCAGGGTGGTGGAGTCGGTGAGGTCGCGCTGCCAGCGTGAGATGGGCAGCTTGCGCGCGAGGTGGTCCAGCAGCGCGCTGGCGACGCCCAGGTTGCCCTCGGCGTTCTCGAAGTCGATGGGATTGACCTTGTGGGGCATGGTCGAGGAGCCGACCTCGCCGGCCACGATCCGCTGGCGGAAGTAGCCCAGTGCGATATAGCCCCAGACGTCGCGGCAGAGATCCAGCGCGATGGTGTTCCAGCGTGCCTGGGCGTCGAAGAGCTCGGCGATGTAGTCGTGGGGCTCGATCTGGGTGGTGTAGGGGTTCCAGGCGAGCCCGAGGGCGCAAACGTAGCGTTCGGCAAACGCGGGCCAGTCCACTTCCGGGTAGGCTACGGTGTGGGCGTTGTAGTTGCCCACCGCGCCGTTGATCTTGCCCATGATGCGCACGCCGGCGAGCTGCTCGCGCTGGCGGCGCAGGCGCACGACGACGTTGGCGATCTCCTTGCCCAGCGTGGTCGGCGAGGCCGGCTGGCCGTGGGTGCGCGAGAGCATGGGCAGCTCGGCGAAGGCGTGGGCGAGCCCGCGCAGGTGTTCGTCGACCGCGTCCATGGCCGGGAGCATCACGGTGTCCCGCGCCTCGGTGAGCATCAGCGCGTAGGCGAGGTTGTTGATGTCCTCGGAGGTGCAGGCGAAGTGGACGAACTCGCGGATGGCCGCGAGCTCGGCGTTATCCGCCATGCGTTCCTTGAGGAAGTATTCCACCGCCTTCACATCGTGATTGGTGGTCGACTCGATCGCCTTGATGTGCTCGGCGTCGGTGACGTCGAAGCCGGAGACGATGGCATCCAGCGCGGCGCTGGCGTCCCCCGAGAGGGCCGGGACCTCGGCGATGCCCGGCTCGGCGGCGAGCGCCTGGAGCCACCGGACCTCGACGACGACGCGCTGGCGGATGAGTCCGTACTCGCTGACCAGCGGCTGCAGGGCCTCGGTCTTGCCGCCGTAGCGGCCGTCGACGGGGGAGATGGCGGTCAGTCGCGTCAGGTCCATGGTGGTCTCGGCTCTCCGGTTGGTAACGGGCGGTCGGGCCACGAATTCTACCCCCAGCGGCGGGGTCTCGCATCCGTGTCAGGGAGGCATGAGTTATATGGGTGATCAGGACTTTCGTGTCGAGCGCGACAGCATGGGCGAGCTCAACGTCCCCGCGGACGCGCTCTACGGGGCGCAGACGCAGCGGGCGGTGCAGAACTTCCCCATCAGCGGGCTGACGCTGCCGCGGACGTTCATCCGCGCCCTGGGGCTGATCAAGGCGGCGGCGGCCCAGACGAACGCGGACCTCGGGCTGCTGGAGCGGGATGTTGCCCATGCGATCGTCGCCGCGGCGGGCGAGGTCGCCGCCGGCGAGCACGACCGCCATTTCCCGGTGGACGTGTTCCAGACCGGCTCGGGCACGAGCACCAACATGAACGCCAACGAGGTGATCGCCCGCCTGGCGACGGAGGCGCTGGGCGACACCGTCCACCCCAACGATCACGTCAACATGGGCCAGAGCAGCAACGACGTGATCCCCACGGCCATCCACGTGAGCGCCGCGCTCGCCGCCCGCGAGACGCTGATCCCGGCGCTGGAGCACCTGGCCGGGACGATGGAGACGCGTGCCGACGAGCTCGCCGGGGTGACCACCACCGGCCGTACCCATCTCATGGACGCCATGCCGGTGACCCTGGGCCAGGAGATCGGCGGCTGGGCCGCGCAGATCCGCCACGGTATCGAGCGGCTGGATGACGGCCTCAAGCGTCTCCACGCGCTCGCCCAGGGCGGCACCGCCGTGGGCACCGGTATCAACGCCCACCCCGAGTTCGGCGCCGGCGTGGCGCAGTGGCTCGCCGCGGAGACGGGGATCCCGTTCAATGCCGCGGACAACCGCTTCGCCGCCCTCAGCGCCCAGGACGCCGCGGTGGAGCTCTCCGGGCACCTGCGCACGGTCGCGGTGAGCCTGATGAAGATCGCCAACGACCTGCGCTGGATGAACAGCGGCCCGCTGGCCGGGCTCGGCGAGATCGCCCTGCCGGCGCTGCAGCCGGGCAGCAGCATCATGCCCGGCAAGGTCAATCCGGTGATCCCGGAGTCCGTGGCCATGGTCGCCGCGCAGGTGATGGGCAACGACGCGACCGTGGGCATCGCCGGGCAGAGCGGCAACTTCCAGCTCAACGTGATGCTGCCCGTGATCGCCTACAACCTGCTCCAGAGCGAGACGCTGCTGGCCAACGCCTCGCGCTCGCTGGCCGACGATGCCATCGCCGGCTTCACCGTCAACGAGGCGCGGCTGGCCGAGGCCCTGGAGCGCAACCCGATCCTGGTGACCGCGCTCAACTCCGTGATCGGCTACGAGAAGGGTGCCGCCGTCGCCAAGCGCGCCTACCAGGAGGGCCGGCCGGTGCGCGAGGTCGCCCGGGAGATGACGGACCTCTCGGAGGCGGAGCTGGACCGGCTGCTCGATCCGCAGACGCTCACCCGGGGCGGCCTGCCGGATCAGTCGTAGCGGTCGTAGCGGGCGAACTGCTGGCCCCCTGGGCCCGGCCCGTGGGGGTCGTGGTAGAGCCAGCGCAGGGTCCACTCCCGTGCCGGCTCCAGTCGCCCGCCCTCCAGGATGCCGGCGTAGTCGGTGCCGCCGATGAGGCGGTGGACCGTGGTGACGAACAGGGCATCCAGGCGGTCGTCCGCCACCAGGGCGTGCAGCACCCACGGCCCGGTCACCGAGTACGCCCGGCGGTAACCGCGGCCGGCGAGCGCGTCCATCGCCCTGCCGCCGCTCACGCGGGGGCCGCTGTCGAGCCGGATCACTTCGGCACCGGCGGCCGCGAGACGGCTGGCGCGCATCTCGTCCGCGTCGCGGGTGGTGAGCACCATCACCCGGCGCCCCTGTTCGAGCAGCGTCTCCGGCAGGGTGAAATCCAGGCTCGTGCTGAGCACGGCGACGTCGGGCTGCGGCGCAAGCCCGTGTTCCCGGCGCCAGGCCCGGCAGTCGGCGAAGGCCTCACCGCTGTCCACGGGCAGGACGTCCTGGGCGTGGCCGGCGGCCAGCTCGCGGAAGTAGCGCCCGGAGGAGAGCAGCACGTCCGCTCGCGCGGCAAGCTCCTGGAACAGGCGCCAGTCCCGCGGGTTGGCCACGTTCGCGGGGACACGTTCGCGCCCGTCCGCCCCGCGCACGGAAATGCGCCCGTCCAGGCTGCGTACGAAATTGGCGTAGACGAACAGGCGATCGTCCCCGTCCTCCGGCGCGAGCCCGGCGTCCAGGTAGGTGCCCGCCAGGGGGCGTGGATCCGCGGGCGCGGGGTGGATGCGGTGGATCTCGCGCTCCACGATGTTCTCCCGTTGCCTGTAGTATGGGCGGAGCATGTTAACTGTAGCGCACACCGGCGTGCTTTCGATCAATAACGCCGGGTGCCGATGACTGGGGGGACGACGGGGCTTGAGCATCCTATCCGAACGCCTGGAGCGCGCTTACTACGTGCTCAGCGGCGACGACAGCGACGAGCGCGCCTGTGCCGCGATCCCGGATTCCGCCTGTACGGCGCTGCCGCGCAACTACCTGCTCAATGTCGGCAACGGCGCGTGCACCAAGCTCGCCGAGCAGATTGCCGGTCCGAACCTGGTGCTGCCGTGGCTGCTGGGGGCGCTGGGTGCACCGGCGTCCATCATCGGGCTGCTCATGCCGGTCAAGCAGTTCGCCGCGCTGCTGCCCCAGCTGTTCGTGGCGGGGCGCATACGCAGTGTGGCGCGGCGGAAATGGGTGTGGACCGCGGCGGGGCTGATCCAGGCGGTCGCGCTGCTGGTGATCGCCGCCGCGGCGCTGGTGCTGCCGCCGCTGGCGGCCGGCGTGGTGGTGCTCGCGGTGTTCGCGCTGTTCAGCGCGGCGAGCGGTACCGGCTCCGTCGCGTTCCAGGACGTGGCCGCCAAGACCGTGCCCAAGGGCCGGCGCGGGCGGATGCTCTCCAACCGCGCGATGATCGGCGGCGTGCTGACCATGGCCGCCGGGCTCGTGATCCAGCGCTGGGTCGGCGCCGACAGCGCGGTGGTGACGTACACCCTGCCGGTGGTGGTGGCCGCCGGCCTGTGGGCCCTGGCGGCGGTGCTGTTCGCGGCGATCCGCGAGCACCCCGGCGCCACCGAGGGTGGCCGGCGGCTCGCCGACGAGATCGGCGCCGGGGTGAGGCTGTTCGCACGGGTGAGCGGCTACCGGCGTTTCCTCGGCGTGCGCGCGCTGCTGCTGTCCGTGGAGCTGGCGATGCCGTTCTACGCGCTCTACGCGCAGTCCCTGTTCGATAATGGCGCCGCGGTGCTCGGGCTGTTCGTGCTCACCGTGGGGCTCGGCAACGTGCTGAGCTCGCCGGTCTGGGGCCGCTTCTCGGACCGCTCCAGCCGTACCGTGCTGATCGCCAGTGGTTGCCTGGCGGCGGCGATTGCCGTGGTCGCGCTCGCCATCGGTGCGCTACCGCAAGCGTGGCGCTCGCCGTGGCTGTACGCGGTGGTCTTCGTGCTCCTCGGCATCGCGGAGCAGGGCGTTCGCCTCGGGCGCAAGACCTATCTCGTCGACGCCGCGCCGGCGGACGACCGTCCGCTGTATGTAGCCTTCGCCAACACCGGCGTGGGCGTGCTGGCGCTGGCGGGCGGGGTGGTCGGTGCGGTGGTGCAGTTCCATGGCGTGGAGGTAGCGATCATGGTCCTGGGCGTGCTGTCGGTGCTCGGGGCGCTGCTCGGGCTGATGATGCCGGAGGCGGAGCGCATGCTCGCTGGCACGGCTGACGCTGCGTAATGATAGTATTTTTCGTCGGCTGTCCGCCTTCGGGTGCTGGAGAAGAGGGCAGAGATATGGATACAGTCGCTCAACGGGAGTCCGGGTCGGGATGACCAGGGTGCTGCTGGTTGACGACCACCAGCTCGTGCGCGCGGGCATCAACCGCCTGCTCGCCGACGCGGAGGACATCAGCGTCGTCGGCGAGGCAGGTTCGGGCGAGGAGGCGCTGCGCCTGGTCACGAGCGAGCGCCCGGACGTCGTTCTAATGGACGTCCACATGCCCGGCATCGGCGGGCTGGAGGCGACGCGCAAGCTCCTGCGCGCGGACCCGGAGCTGAGGGTGATCGCGCTGACGGTGCACGTCAGCGAACCGTACCCGTCCAGCCTGCTGGAGGCGGGCGCGATGGGGTATGTCACCAAGGGCTGCGACGAGCGCGAGATCGTGCGCGCGATCCGCACGGTCATGCGTGGCGAGCGCTACCTCGGGGCGGACATTGCCCAGCGCATGGCCATCGCCGGCCTGGATGGGGCGGACAAACCGTTCGAGAAGCTCTCGCGGCGCGAGATGCAGGTAATGATGATGATCACCGAGGGCCACCGCCCCCAGGAGATCTCGGACCGTCTCAATCTCAGCCCCAAGACGGTGAGCACCTACCGCCACCGGCTCTACGAGAAGCTGGGCGTGAGCAACGACGTGGCGCTGACGAGGCTGGTGATCCGCTACGGTCTCGTCGACGAGAGCGGCTGACCGCGGCAGTGATCCCATGAGTGAATCCGACCGTCCGGCCTTCGACGCCCGGGCCTTCATCCGCACGCTGCCCCAGTCCCCGGGCGTTTACCGCATGCTCGACGCCTCGGGGACAGTGATCTACGTCGGCAAGGCGCGCAACCTAAAGCGCCGGGTGTCGAGCTACTTCACCCGCCAGGCGCACAACGCCAAGACCCAGTCCATGGTGGCGCAGGTCGCCGACATGCAGATCGCGGTGACCCACACCGAGGCCGAGGCGCTGATCCTCGAGAACAACCTCATCAAGGAGCTGCGCCCGCGCTACAACGTCCTGCTGCGCGACGACAAGAGCTATCCCTACATCCACCTCTCCACCCACCAGCGCTTCCCGCGGCTGAGCTTTCACCGCGGTGGCCGCCAGGGGCAGGGGCGGTATTTCGGGCCGTTCCCCAGCGCCAGCGCGGTGCGCGAAACGCTCAACCACCTGCAGAAGGTCTTCCCCGTGCGCCAGTGCCGGGACAGCTTCTTCGAGAACCGCTCCCGGCCGTGCCTGCAGTACCAGATCGAGCGCTGCACCGCGCCGTGCGTGGGCTACGTCAGCGAGGAGGACTACGCCCGCGACGTGCGCCACGTGGAGATGTTCCTGGACGGGGACAGCAACCGCGTGATCGATGAGCTGGTCGCCCGCATGGAACGCGCCTCCGAGAACCTGGCGTTCGAGGAGGCGGCGCGGCTGCGCGACCGCATCGCCGCGCTGCGCACGATCCAGGAGCGCCAGTACGTCGCCGGCGCCAAGGGCGACGTGGATGTCGTCGCCTGCCGCATCCGCGAGGCCGTCGCCTGCGTGCAGGTGTTCGTCATCCGCAACGGCACCAACCTCGGCAACCGCACGTTCTTTCCCCGGGTGCCGGACGCCACCGATGCCGGCGAGGTGCTCTACGCCTTCATCGCCCGCCACTACCTTGGCGGCGGGGCGCCGCAGGAGCTGATCGTCAGCGACGACATCGAGGATCGAGAGGTGCTGGAGGAGGCCTTGAGCGGCGATGCCGGCCACCGCGTGCGGATCAGTCCGCGGGTGCGCGGCGAGCGCCGGCGCTGGCTGGACCTGGCCCTGAGCAACGCGGATCACGCCCTGTCCGCGCGCATGAGCACCCAGGCCAGCATGGACCGCCGCTTCGAGGACCTTCAGGACGGTCTTGCGCTGGACGCCATCCCCGAGCGCATTGAGTGCTTTGACATCAGCCACACCCAGGGCGAGGCCACCGTGGCCTCCTGCGTCGTCTTCAACCGCGAGGGGCCGGCAAAATCGGATTACCGGCGCTTCAACATCGAGGGCATCGAGGGCGGTGACGACTACGCTGCCATGCGTCAGGCGCTGGAGCGGCGCTACCTGCGCGTCAAACGCGGCGAGGCGCCGGTCCCGGACCTGCTGCTCATCGACGGCGGGCGGGGTCAGCTCGCCCAGGCCGTGGCCGTGCTCGGCGAGATCCAGCTCGACGACGAGATCACCGTTGTCGGCATCTCCAAGGGGCCGCGCCGGCGCCCGGGCGAGGAGGTGCTGCACATCGCCGGGCGGGAAGGGGAGTACCGCCTCGCCCCGGACGCCCCGGGCCTGCACCTGCTCCAGCAGGTGCGCGACGAGGCGCACCGCTTCGCCATCACCGGCCACCGCGGCCGGCGCGGGCGCAAGCGCACGCACTCCGTGCTCGAGGACATCCCCGGCCTCGGACCCAAACGCCGCCAGGCCCTGCTCAAGCAGTTCGGTGGCCTGCGCGGCGTGCGCCGGGCCGGCGTCGAGGACCTGGCCCGGGTACAGGGCATCAACCGCGCGCTCGCCGAGCGCATACACCAGACGCTCAACGGCTGAAATACCCCCGGCACGCGGCCGCGGGGCGTGTTAGCGTGAGCGCTTGAAGGACGCACCGGACAAACCCCCATCAGGACCCCAATGAGCTGGAACCTGCCGAACATCCTTACCCTGCTGCGCATCGCCATGATCCCCGTGCTCGGGCTCATGTTCCTGCTGCCGTATCCGTGGTCCAACGTGATCGCGGCCTCGATCTTCGCGCTGGCGGCGGCCACGGACTGGCTCGACGGCTATCTGGCGCGCCTGTGGGGCCAGACCTCGGCGTTTGGTGCCTTCCTCGACCCGGTGGCGGACAAGCTCATCGTGGCCGTGGCGCTCATTGCCGTCCTCACCTCCCATCCGACGGCGGCGCTGGCGCTGCCCGTGGCGGTCATCATCGGCCGGGAAATCGCGGTCTCGGCGCTGCGGGAGTGGATGGCGGAGCTCGGCCTGCGCGCGAGCGTGGCGGTGGGGCTGCTCGGCAAGCTCAAGACCACCGCCCAGATGCTGGCGATCCTGCTGCTGCTCTATGCCGGGCCGGTGGCGGGGGTCTCGGCCTTCACCGTCGGATTCTGGCTGCTCTACATCGCCGCCGTGTTGACCATCTACTCCATGGTTCTCTATCTTAACGCCGCGTGGCACGCGCTCGACGGTAGCGCCGAAACGAACCGGTAACACGGGGTTGACGGCAACGCAGAGCGCTGTAGAATACGCCTCACAACGCAAGCGGGAATAGCTCAGTTGGTAGAGCACAACCTTGCCAAGGTTGGGGTCGCCGGTTCGAGTCCGGTTTCCCGCTCCAAGGTTCCAGAAAAGGCCCCGGCATCGCCCGGGGCTTTTTCGTGGCGGCCTCCGCACGCCGTTCAGGCGTCACGCCACCCTGGCTGCGGCAGGCTCGCCAACGAATACGCATGCTGCTATGATGCGTCGCGCAGAGGCTAGGTGGCAGAGTGGTGATGCAGCGGCCTGCAAAGCCGTGTACACCGGTTCGATTCCGGTCCTAGCCTCCACTTCCTTTCCCGCCTCGATCGCCCAATCGCCCGGGTGGCGGAACTGGTAGACGCAAGGGACTTAAAATCCCTCGGGTTTTACCCGTCCGGGTTCGAGTCCCGGTCCGGGCACCATCATCCCCCGCGGTTTTCCCGCCTTCTTTGTCCCTGTAACGCGTTTGATCCGTTTTGCGTTTCTGTTGCTTCCGCAAGGAAGAAACGGGATGCGGGTGGGCGTGCGGCGACGTGGGTATTCCCCTGCATGAACGTCCCGGTTCCTGGATGTCCCGCGGCCGCCGGCGGTGTGTGTCTCCTTGTCCCCGCTTGGCCTGTTCGCTACTGGATCAATGGAGGCGGCGACCGGGTCGGAGGTCTGGCAAGCGTGGGTGCCGAAGTCGACATCGTGGACGTGGTTCCCAAGGTCGTGCGCGGTACACGGTGTGACTTGGTACGTTGTTACACTATGTGCCAGCGAACGGTTTAGGTTGAATCTGTTCACCATGGCCAGAAGCGGAGGGCCCCATGAGTAACGTCTTTATTGTCGGTGTTACCGGCGGCATCGGTTCCAGGCTCGCCCCCAAGCTGATCGAAGCGGGGCACCGGGTGTCCGGGCTGCATCGCAGGCCCGAGCAGGATGCGGCGCTCCGTGAGGTGGGTGTCACGCCCTATCCGGGCGACCTGATGGAGGTCACCACGGAGGATCTCGTCGAGGCCACGAAGGGGCACGACGCCATCGTGTTCTCGGCCGGTGCGGCGGGAAGCGGGGCGGACCGGACGACGGCCATCGATTACGGGACGCCGGTCAAGCTGATCGAGGCGGCCCGAATCAACGGGATTTCGCGTCTGTACCTGGTCTCGGCCTTCATGGATGCGGGGCGCGACCGGCCTCGCAAGGAGGGCTTCGAGCACTACATGAAGATGAAGCGCCAGGCGGATAATGCCGTCGTTGCCTCGGGCCTGGACTGGGTCATCGTGCGGCCCGCGACGCTGGTTACCGAGGACGGCAACGGGCGGGTCAACCTGGAACGTGCCATTCCGTACGGGAACGTGGCGAGGGGGAATGTCGCCGGTGTGCTGGCGGCATTGATCGACCGTCCTTCGGTCAACCGGGAGATTCTCGAGGTCACCGACGGCGAGACCCCCATTTCCCGGGCGGTTGAAGCCATCCGCCACTGACTGGAACCCCGAGGCCCCCGGGGCTGCGGCGGGTCTGGACGGCTTGCGCGCCCGGTGCCCGGCAGTAGCGGCGGTCATCGGGCGTTGTCGTGTCCGGGCGGCCTTGCGCCGGTGGTCACGCGTCCAAGGTGAGCGCCGACGACGCCCGTCCCACGCGCATTCGCCGGGGCGGGCGGTCGGGTCTTGCCGGGCTTCCGTTTCGCGGTTCTGCCTCGGGCCGCCGGTCCGCCATTCAGTCGGTGGACGACGTACAGGCGATCGAGCCGGCCCGTGCCTGCAGGTCCCTGTGTTTTTCCATGGTCCGTCCGGCGGCGAAGATCGTGATCGCCAGGAATGCCAGCAGGGTCCCGATCAGGCCGGTGGCCGACCAGACGAAGCCCATCTTGATGGCCACGCCCGCCAGCCAGGCGCCCAGGGCGTTGGCCATGTTGAAGGCGGCGTGATTGAGCGAGGCGGCCATGGTCTGTGCGTCCTCGGCGACGTCCATCAGTCGGGTCTGCACCGCCGGGACGACGGCGACGCTGGTCCCCACCAGTGCCACGAACGGCAACCCCGTCCAGACCGAGTCGGCGGCGAAGTAGAAGCCGCCCTGCACGAGCCCGATCCAGAGCAGGATCAGCGGAATGGCCCGCAGGAGATCCCAGTCGGCCACGCGTGCGCCCACGTGATTGCCGAGAATGGTCCCGACCCCGAAGATCATCAGCACGAGCGGGCCCAACGATTCCGCCATCCCTGCCTGTTCGGTGAGCGTGGGCATGACGTAGCTGAACACGGCGAACATGCCGCCGCCGCCGACACACGCGATAGCGAGCGTGAACAGCACTCGCGGCTTGATCATGGCGGTTATTTCGCGCCTGGGACTGGCCTGATGGTCGACGGGCAGATGCGGTATCCAGAGACGAATCATCAGTGCGGTCACAAGCGCGATGCTCCCCACGCCGGCAAAGGCGATCCGCCAGCCGAGCAGGTTGCCCATCCAGGTCGCCAGCGGCGCGCCGAGCAGGATGGCCACCATCAGCCCGCTCATGACCCGCGCCACCGCCTGGGCGCGTTGGTCGGCGGGGGCCGCCGCCGCGGCGACCAGCGCGGCGACGCCGAAATAGGCGCCGTGGGGCAGGCCCGCGATCAGTCGCAGGCCCACGAAGGCGTGGAAATACGGTGTCATGATGCTGGCGAAGTTGCCTGCGGCGAAAAGCAGCATCAGCCCGATCAGCAGTGCCCGCTTGGGCACGCGCGCGGCCAGGGCGGAGATGAGCGGGGCGCCGATGACCACACCGAGCGCGTAACCGCTGATGGCGTAGCCGACGTCGGGCGCTACGACGTGGAAGTCCCGGGCGACGTCCTTCATGAGCCCCATGATCACGAATTCACCGGTGCCGATGCCGAAACCGCCAAGCGCCAGTGCCAGCTCGGCGAGGCGCAGATGCGTGGCGCGGCCGGAGCGGGACGGTGGCTGTTCCGGGGCTGGACTCATGTTTCGTTCCTGTTTTTCCGCTGTGTTTCCGCTACTGACGTGTCTGCGGCGTGAACGGCGGAGATTCATGGGGGATCGGGCAGTATATCCGGGTGCGGTGCGGGCGCCCCGCACATCCTGTTACCCGGCGGCTCATCGTGCCGTCAGGTGAACCCCGGTGTGCTCGGTGAGCGCGCTCAGCAGGCGATCCTGGAATTGCGGGTCCTGCACGGCGGGGTGGGACGCAAAGCGGCGGCGATGATGCCAGTACCCGCCCGTCGTGCGTGCCTCCGTGTCGTCGCTGGTGGCGAGCCAGGTCTGGGTTTGATGGCCGAGTTGCAGGTCGTCGGAGGCGGCGGGGCCGCCCATCCGGGTCGGGACCCATCCGGGGTCCACGGCGTTGCTGAACACGTCCGGCCAGAGCCGGGCAACGGCGGCGCTCAGGACGGTGACGAGGAGCTTGCTGTCCGAGTAGGTGCAGGTCTCGCCCTGACCGCTCCAGTCCAGTCCGTCGATTTCCGCGCGGCCGCCGCGGTGCATGCTGCTGCTGAGGTAGATCAGCCGCTCCGGGGGCTCGATGTGTGTCGTGAGCAGGTAGGGCGCGACCACGTTGACCGGGAGCAGGCCAGGCCCGGATATGATGCCGGCGTTGTGGATGACGGCGTCCATGCGGCCGAGCCGGTTGACGTCTTCGGCCAGGGTCCGGGTCTCGTCCGGGTCGGAGAGGTCGCCGACGAGGGCGATTGCGCCCTGGTCCTCCAGGTCCCGCACGGCGGAAATCCGTCGCCGGTTGCGTGCGTGGATGACGACCTGGTGGCCGTCGCCGAGCAGATCGGCCGCGGCGGCGTAGCCGAGGCCCTCCGTCGATCCGGTGATGAAAACACACGCCATAACGCCTCCTGTTACATGAAATCGCCCGTGCGGTCCGTCGGTCTGCGCAGAGGGGGCGTGCCCCGCGCCAGCGCGGCGTTGCACCGTGTCGCGTTGGACACGACGTGCCGGCCCCACGACGGCGATGGCGCCGGGTGCCGGATCGGCACGCGGCGCCGGAAGCCCCTGTCCGAAGGGGGCGGGCGGAGCCAGGGCCGCCCGTGTGCCTGTCCGCGGGGTGCGGGCGGGGCGGCCCTGCTATCCGTTACCGGGCTATCCCTGGTCCGCGGCGTTCAGCGTTGCCATGTCGATGACGAAACGGTAGTGCACGTCACCGGCCTGCATTCGCGTATAGGCCTCGTTGATGTCCGCGATGTCGATCATCTCGACCTCGCAGGTGATGTCGTGCTCGGCGCAGAAGTCGAGCAGTTCCTGCGTTTCGGGGATGCCACCGATCAGCGAGCCGGCGAGCACACGGCGTTTGAAGATGAGGTTGGCGCCCTGGATGGCCGGTTCGACGGGGTCGATGAGCCCGACAAGGATGTGGGTGCCGTCATATTTCAGCGCGGCGAGGTATGGGTTGAGGTCATGCTGGACCGGTACCGTGTCGAGCATGAAATCGAAGGTCTCGGCGACGGCCGCCATCTGCGCCGGGTCCGTGGACACCACCACGTGGTCGGCACCGTTGCGCCGGGCCTCGTCGACCTTGGCCTCGGAGCGGGTGAATACCGTCACCTCGGCACCGAGGGCCCGGGCCAGCTTGACGCCCATGTGGCCGAGCCCGCCCAGGCCGATAACGCCCACCTTGTGGCCGGCGCCCACGCCGTGCTGTCGCAGCGGGGAATAGGTCGTGATGCCGGCGCACAGGATCGGCGCGGCGGACGCGGGGTCGAGTCCCCGGGGCAGGCGCAGCACGAAGTGCTCGTTGACCACGATCGCACCCGAGTAGCCACCCTGCGTGAAGAGGCCGTCGCGACGGTCGTCACTGCCGTAGGTCATGGTGAATCCGTTGAGGCAGAGCTGCTCGAGCCCGTCCCGGCAGGGCTGACATTCCCGGCAGGAATCGACCATACAGCCGACGCCGACCATATCCCCGACCTGAAAGCCCGTCACGTCAGTGCCCACGGCCGATACCCTGCCGATGATCTCGTGGCCTGGAACGATGGGGTAACGGGTCATCCCCCAGTCGTCGCGTGCGAAATGCAGGTCGCTATGGCAGACGCCGCAGTAGAGGATGTCGATGGCGACGTCGTCCGGCCGGGGCGTGCGGCGCTCCAGCGTGAACGGGGCGAGTGGTGAATCAGCCGAATAGGCAGCGTAGGCGGCGACTTGGTCCATCAGTGGGACTCCTCTGCGGTGGATGTGTCCTCGCATCCGAGGATCGCCCCATTGTCGTTGTGCACTGCGGTCGTGGCGATTCACGTTTCTCGACCGTTTTTGCCCGATCCTCCATGGTCTGGCGTGCAGAGGTCCATAATCGGGTGGAAATTGGCACAATCCCACGGTGCGGGCAACAGCTCACTCCCGCGGCCCCTGGAGAGCGGATCATGCAGACCACGAACACCCGGCATGCGGCGCTGATCGAGCCCCTCGTGGAGCGGGAAGGGCGCACGGCCACCGGACTGCCGGCGGTGTCGCTCGTGTGTGTGCGCACCCCGGAAGAGCGCCAACCGCTGATCTACGAGCCCAGCCTGGTCGTCATCGCGCAGGGCCGGAAGATCGGTTACCTCGGCGATCGCGAGATTCACTACGATCCCGGGCACTATCTCGTCCAGACGCTGCCGCTGCCCTTCGAGTGCGAGACCCACGCGTCCGCCGAGGAGCCGTTGCTGGGCGCCTTCGTGCATCTGGACCCGGCGGTGCTGGGGGAAATGGTCACCGCGATGGCGGGGCAGGCAGAGACGAAGGCCCCGGCGCGGGACCCGCAGCCGATGGCCTCCGTGGCGATGACCACGGGCATGCAGGAGGCCGTCACACGGTTGCTGCGCGCCCTGCACGATCCCGCGGAGCTGGAGGCGATGGGGCAGGCCCGGGTCCGGGACGTCATTTTCGAGGCCCTGAAGGGGGAGCAGGGGCCCGCCCTGCGCGCCCTGGTCCTCAACCACGGGCATTACTCGCGCATCGCGAAGGTGCTCTCGGATCTGCACAGGAACTTCACCGGGGACTGCTCCGTGCCGGTGCTGGCCCGTCAGGCGAATATGAGCCCGTCCACTTTCCATCAGAATTTCAAGGCGGTCACCCGGACCTCGCCGATCCAGTACATGAAGCGTCTGCGCCTGATCAAGGCGCAGCAGCTGCTCACCCAGGACGGGTTCAACGTCAATCGGGCGGCCATGTCGGTCGGCTATCGCAGCGTTCCCCAGTTCAGCCGGGACTTCAAACGCTGCTTCGGCGTGTCCCCGCTTCAGTATCGTCAGCAGTGGCGGCCGCAGCTGGAGTCGGCCTTTCGGGAGGCGGCCGGTGACCGTGCCGGTGGTGGCAGCGTCTGAGCGCGGCCGCGTAATCAGGGCGCGCGTAACCGAGGCGGGGCCCGGCCCATGTCGACGGGCGGTTCGGGGCGCCGACAGGCGCGTTGCGAGCGACTGCGAGGCGGCATGACCACGTCGATCCACGATCGCCGGCCTCCCACGGCGGGGGATGCGGCCCGAAGCCGTCACGACGGGGCGGCGAAACCAATTATTGACCTCATTGCCAGAATGGCGATGAGGATGCCCGCGACGGGCCCGCCCGAGCCGGGCGCAGGACGACGGGCCGCTCACCGGCGGCGAGGTCCGTCGCGGTACATGAGCACAGCCATCAGCGAGGACACAACGATGCAGAACAGAACGGTCTATCTCGCCCCCGGCGGCGGCTTCGACAACGTCTCCATCGGTGACGGTAGGGCGGTGCCCGCGCCGGGGCCCGGCGAGATCAGCGTGCGCCTGCGTGCGAGCTCGCTCAATTTCCACGACTACGGCGTGGTCAAGGGCGCGACGGCACCGAATGAGACCCGCATCCCCATGTCGGACGGCGCCGGCGAGGTCACCGCGGTGGGCGAGGGCGTTACCGAGTTCGCCGAGGGCGATCACGTGGTCAGCACCTTCTTCCCGGACTGGCTTGACGGCGAGCCGGAGCAGGAGGGGTTCGTCCGGGTCCCCGGTGACGGCATCGACGGCTACGCCCGCGAGCAGGTCACCCGGCCCGCCACCGCGTTCACGCGCGCCCCGCTGGGCTACAGCCATGCCGAGGCCGCCACGCTCACAACGGCGGGGCTCACGGCCTGGCGCACACTGATGGACGACGGCGCGCTCAAGGCCGGCGAGACCGTACTCATCCAGGGGACCGGTGGCGTGTCGATCTTCGCGCTGCAGTTCGCGCGCATGGCCGGTGCCCGGGTGATCGCCACGTCCTCCAGTGACGAGAAGCTCGAGCGGCTTCGCGCCATGGGCGCCGAACACCTCATCAACTACCGCGACGACTCGGAGTGGGGCAAGACGGTGCGCCGGCTGACCGGCGGCCGCGGCGTGGATCACGTCGTCGAGGTGGGCGGCCCGGACACCCTCGCGCAGTCCATGGTCGCCGCCCGGGTCGGCGGGCACATCGCCGTCATCGGCGTGCTCACCGGCGTGAAGGGCGACTTCCAGGTCCGCCAGGCGCTGTCGCGCCAGCTGCGGTTGCAGGCGGTGCTCGTGGGTAGCCGCCGCCAGCAGATGGAGATGGTGAGCGCCGTCGAGGCCAACGACGTGCGCCCGGTGATCGACCGGCACTTCCCGCTGGAGGAGATCGTCGACGCCTTCCGCCATCAGGAGAGCGGTGCCCACTTCGGCAAGATCTGCCTGGACATCTGACCGGCAAAAGGCCGACGGATCGTTCGAAGGGCCGTGCCCCGGGGCAGTGCGCCGGGGCGGCCCCTGTCACTCCCGCTGTTCGGCCGGCATCTGCGGGCGCACGCGCAGGAATCGTGCGAATCGCGGCACGCCGTCGGCGGTCAGGCCGTTGTAACGGTAGGTGATGCGGCTGCCCACTGGCGGCGGGTCGGCCCGTTCGGCATCGGTGAACCCCGTGCCGATGCGGAATCGCAGCCCGTCCGGCCGCTCGACCACCAGGGCGCCGAGCATCCCCTCGTACTTGCCCTCACCCTCGGTGTAGGCCACGACCCGCGCCTCCGCGTCGCGGTAGGGCTTGTACTTGAGCAATGCGTCGCTGCGGCCCGTCTCGTGGATGGCGTCGCGACGGTGCAGCATCAGCCCCTCGCCGCCTTTGTCGACGATGTCGGCAAGGCGCTCGTCGAGCGCCGCCGCATCGTCGACGCGGAACTGGCGGACGGGCCGCAGCCAGGGGATGTCCGGGTCGTCCAGCAGGCGGCGCATGGCGAAGACCCGGGCCTCGAACGGCCCACCGTGGGCCGGCAGGTCGAAGACCATGAAGCGGACCTTCCGCCACGCTGCGTCCACGGGCTCCTCGGTGCGCACCACACCGCTCACCGCCGCGAAGTGCCCCCGCCCCATCCACAGCTCGCCGTCCATGGGGCGCTTCGGCCATCCGGCCGTGAACCAGTCCGGCGGATTCACCGGGTGGCCACCGCGGGTCAGCAGCCGCTCGCCATCCCAGTAACCGCGCACCCCGTCGAGCTTCTCGCTCACCCAGTATTGGGAGACGTCGGCATCCCCCTCGTACACATTCGCGAGCAGGAGCGGGGGCGGTGCGACCTCCGCCTGCGCGACGGCCGGGGCCAGGAGACAGAAGAACAGCAGGGCGAGCGTTCGGGCAGACATGATTCCCTCCGTGGATTGCCGAGTGGTGAGCGTGCTTCCGGTGCACGACAGGGGAGACTCTAATGGATTGGTCACCGGTGCGACAGGAGCGAGTGCCGGGGGCGGTTCTTTCACAGCCTGAGGTTGTATTACGCAACCGTGCTTGGAAGGCGGACAAAGACGGCGAGGATTGATTTTTCTCCTGGTTGCGCACGTTTTGTAATTCAAGAATCGGATAGATGGACGCCCCGGTGTCCAGGCTGCATATGCCGTATGCCTGACTTCCGCCCTGTCCGGAAAATTCCCGGCTAATTCCGTTTGACAAACAGAGCGTCGGCGCGCGCTAATGTGAATCACAATAAAGTCAAAAGCCGCACCATGGTATTCAAATACAAGGAGGGGGTGATGGCCGATTTCTTTGTTTCTACTCAACTTCTGGAACGGCCACCAATCACACGGGCCGCATACTCGGATCGTACGGCGTGGATCATGGCGGAGATCGCGCGACTGGTCTACGAGCCGCTACCGTCCGAGGTGTCCGTGGACAACCTGGCGGAAGAGATTCGTGAAGCGGTCGTTTCCGGTCAGGCGGCGGACGCCGTCGAAGCACTGGTGAGACGGGCGGTGGAATCGGAGTCAGGGGTGCCGACACATACGGTGGAGGCCCTGCGTGCGGCGAACTTCGAGCTGCTCGAGACATTTGCCCACGATGGCACCGAGGCGCTGCTGGCGCGCCTGAGCAAAACGGAGGACAGCGAAGAGGGCATGCTGATTCTGGCGTTTCGGGGAACCCAGCCGGGAATCACGGATGTGCTCACGGACGTGAAGGCGGATCTGGTGACAGCGCCTAAACAGGGACGTATCCACCGGGGCTTCCTGGAGGCGTTCGAGCGAGTACGCGACGCCATCGAAGAGGCGCTTGAAAAACATGCGGGTCCGCCCGTCTATATCACGGGCCACTCCCTGGGTGGGGCATTGGCGATAGTCGCAACTCGGTATCTGGAGCGCAATGGCACGGGCGCGTGCTACACCTTCGGGGGCCCCCGTGTTGGGGACGATGCGTTTTTCGAGGGGATAAAAACCCCGGTATACCGTGTCGTCAACGCCGCCGACGGTGTGGCCAGGGTTCCATTCGGGTATGGGTTGAAGATCGTCCTGGGTGGGCTGAGACTCATTCCGCTCAATGGGACGTTGGCGATCTCCGAGTTCCTTCGCAAGCGCTTCGCCGGCTACACGCACTTCGGCAATCTGGTCTTCCTCTCCGACGCACCCAACACACCCGATGCCCGGGGCTTCCCGTTTGCGAAGCTTCAGGTTCGAAAGAGTCCCAACTTCTTCTGGAAGTCGCAGCAGGTGCTTTGGCGACTTATCGGGACGTATGCGAAGGCATCGGGCACCGATCACAGCATTCGCGAGTACGCGGGCAAGCTCGAGGCGCACGCGTTACGGCGCAATTAGGACGGGAATACGCATCCGAAGAACGCACGCCATAAGGGAGATAGACGTGAAGGGAACCAGTGCAACGCGAGTTTATGTGACTATGATTCGAGTACAAAACGAGCAAATCGCTTTCCCAGCGGCGTAAGCTCGATTGGGTAATTTGCATAGTTTGTGGTGCGGATTGTCGGAGTATTTCCGCGATGCAGAAGATTTGCCGCGTCGAGCTCACCCACCAACCCCATCAGCAAGTGTGGAGAAAGATGGTTGAACTGATCATTAATCTGCGAGAAATTCACCCGGAATGCTGCCTCATCACCGTCGGCTCGGCCCTCGCTGCGAGCTTCCCTCACGACAGCCCCTAATACCTCGACCGCACCACCCGATAATGTTTCTACGCAACGAGCAAAATGATCCAGTTCGGTGTAGGTTAGCTTTTCAGCATCACCCTCTTCCAGAAGCAAATTCGCCAATATCGCTGTCGCCCCCCTCAGCTTGCTCTCGTTGTGGCTTCTAACAATTGAGAGATATGATGACTTAAACAGCTCAGCGAACTCATCTTTATCAACAGCTTCAACGTCGAGTCGACCCTCAAGTTTTCTTAGGCGTTCTGATAGAAGTTCGATTGCCCGATCAATTGAGCGTTGGGTAGCTGTTGGCACATAGTCGCCGATCAAGCTTGCTATCGGACCGCCAACCACGGGTACCCCGGCTATACCGGCCTTGATGAGTGACAATGCATGCTCAGACGTATTGGATTCCGCTGCCACTAGGGCTGCTCCACTTAACGCCGCGCTTGAGCCGCCGACCGAAAGCCGCCGCGCGGCTTTTGGCCGGTCGGACTCCAATCGCTAGTTATGTGCTACTACGCCGCTGCACGACCGTCTGGTTGAGGATGCGGCGGTTTATCTTCTGCTTCCACGCAAGCTGTTTCGGCGACAGCTTCCGCTTGCGGCGGGTGTCCATGAGGAACTTGTACTCGAACTCATAGATGTAGCCGAACCTGTAGGCGTGAATTATCAAGTCCTCGTTGGCATTCGCCTTGTCGTCTTGTGCCACACGCTTGAGGCCGGCAAACAGATTCCCCGTATCTATACCGATGAACCTGTTGATGCAGACGTTGCCGACATAGGTGGTGTTTCCGTTGAGGTCATTGCGAATGTGGCAGTGTTCCTTGATGTCCTGCCCACACGGACAATTGTCGAACTCCTCGCTCACCTCGATGCCGACCAGGGTCCACTCTCGCCTTGCAGCGTCGAAGTCATCAGCATTCGACAAAGGGAGGATATGGGCTTTTAGACGTTCGAAGTTGTGCTCCATCCTTCCCCCATGGCTCTTGGCACATAACGCCAACCATCAGCCGCGCGAGGCACGAGCGTCGGCTGCATGGTTTTGTTGGGATTTGCCCGGATCACAAAAGATCAAGGTGTTCAAGGGGTCAGGGCCGTTAAAACCGACATCCCGGTCCCATCGGAACCGGCTTAAAGTACTCTGCTCCCTTGATTTCCCGTCCAAGGCGAGAAACGTAGTCTTTCTCCTATTGTTCACGCCTTCAAGGGCCTCCGCCGCTACCCTGTTTCACCCAGCCTTTCAATCGTGCAACCGCCAGCGGGATCAGGACCAGTGGCACAATGATTTGTAATGGGTGAAATTCGGCCTCATTCGAGATGGCTGCCGCGATTGGCCCGATCAGAAGCAATATTCCCATTCCAACTGCAACGCACCAGCAAACCACACGCTCATGATCCATGAGCCGGCTCGTAAGGAGGCTTTTCAGGCATAAACCGATGCTCCATTATTACGCTCTTATCGCACCCACGGGCCAAATCAAGGACAGACCACGAAGATGGCTCCCGCTGGAGCGGAAGAAATGTGGTCTGTCCCCTATTACTCCCTATTACTGTCTGTCCCCTATTACTGTCCCTATTACCTATCAAACACCTTAGTCTCTATCTCTGGCTTAGACAGTGCATGCCAGCGACCTCTATTCGTATCCACAACTGAGTACTAACGTTCAGCTTAACAGGCGCATTTGGAGCGGGCACAGCGAGCGAAAAATGCGTCCTGATTGAAGCTATTGTTAGGTGTCATTGCTCGTATTCAAAGAGCGCTGGAATGTAAATGCGCCCAGAATTCCCTGTATAAAGGCATAGCCGAAAATCGCGATCCATATAATCTGACGTGTTGCCGCCTCGATAAATGTATTTTGCTGTTCTGGGGACAGATCGACCCCCAACAAGGGAAGAAACAAGCTTGCTTTTCCTAATAAAAAAAGGACGAGTAGAGCAATAGATGCAGCACGACTTTTTCCTTTCAGCAACCAGAATGCGAGCGCCAACATAATGATTGGGTCGGCCAAATAAATAATTACATCTTCCATCGAAGAATTTCCATCGGTAATTGCCAGAACTCTTAAGCCCCCATTTATTACGACGAGAATGACCGCTGCCCAGAAGGCAGTTTTTATTTTGCTAAGGGCTTTTTCTTGATTTGTCTTTATCTCGCTCATTTTAGACTCCTAATGCCCTGGCTCGAGCCGCCGCGCCGAAGGCGACGTCGGCTCGAGCCAGATGTTAGGGCTGCCCCTCGGTTTCAGATTCCGCCCGAGGCGCCAATGGACGCTTATAGGTGTTCTGCACCCGCCTTGACCGCAGCAGATAAGCAGTCCATATGGACGCAACGATCAGTGACCCCAGCAGGCCGCCGACCATCTTAGGACCTGCGGTGGCGGCACGCCCCCCGAAAACGATCACCATCACGACTGCCTGCGCAATGGTGGCACCAGGTCCGATGATCCAGAGGGCCAGGACAGCGAAGCGAACCGACTCAACCGCATGAATCTTCCAAAGCCGATAGCCGGCACAGAAACTGATGACTGCCGCAATCCCTGCAACCCACCACGAATATTCCTTGTACTGAAGCCACTGAGAGCTCGTGGCTAAGCCGGGGTTCATCTTTTCAGCAGCCTGAAACTCCCCAGCTAAGCGGCCAAGGCCCATCAGAGGACCGAGAATGGTAAGCCCGACCGTCAAAAGCAAAAGCCAACCCCCGACACCAACGAGGTGAGAATTGTTCTTCATTGTCGCTCCTTCCCCTAACGAATAGTTAACCGGCCCGCGTCGAGGCCAAAAAAAGAGCGCTGTCTGCTCGGGTTGTCTCCGCGGGCGGATCGTGACTCGGTGCGGGTCCGGTTGAACGGCTCGTTGTACAAAGTCCGCTCCACCTTGATTGGGAATTTTGTCGCCGCCGCTGTCGGTGGGCAATCGCGGCTCCGCGCACCAGCGCCCGCCCGCAGTGAGGACAGCGCGTCGTCGCCCCGTGGCCGATCGACGCCATGTACGCCTGCCAGCTCTGGCGCTGGTGCGCCTGCGAGCCCGTCGTGCGCGGATCGATCAGGGTGCGGCAGCGCTCGCGGCGCTCTTTGCAGGCATGCGCGTAGAGCCCCACATGGCGCACGGTGTGCTGGCCGGGCTCGGGGACGTGCCACAGCAGATGCTCGACGAGGCGCGGCGCCTCCAGGCAGCGGACCCGGTACTTGCCGTCACGGTGGTCCTTGTAGCGGAACCGGACGTGGCCATCTCCGGCGCCGACGACCCGGGTGTTGGCGAGCGGCCCGCCGCGCACGTAGCGCGAAAGGTACTTCGCCACGCCCCTGCCGTGGCCGTAGCGGCTTTCCAAACGCACGTTCCACTTCTTGGCGGCGGCGGAGCGAAGATGGTCCTCGATGGAGGTGCCTTCGGGCGCGCGCAGACGCCCGGCGCGCATGGCGTCCGAGAGCTTCGCCAGCAGCTTGCCGCGGTAGACCGGCTTCACAACCCCGGCGGGCAACAGGTAATCGCCGGTCACGTGGCGCCACTCCCCCTGCGGGGTCAGGCCGCCGGCGGTGACCAGGCAGTGGATGTGCGGATGCTGGTTCAGGGTCCGCCCCCAGGTGTGCAGCGCCATGAGGATGCCGGGCGTCGCGCCAAGGTGGCGCTGCTGGCCGAGCAGTTGCAGCAGCGTGTCGCGGCATGCACCGAACAGCGCATCGGTGAACGCGCGGCGGTTGTAGCGCCACAACGGCAGCAGTTCGTGCGGGACGGTGAAGATCACATGGAAGTGATCGCAGGGCAGCAGCCGCTGCTGCTGCTTGTCGAGCCACTCGCCCTTCGCCTTCTCGGCACAGGTCGGGCAACTGCGGTGCCTGCAGGAGTGGTACTGCGTGCGCACGAAGTGTCCGTCGGGACAGCGCTGTTCGTGGCCACCCATCGTGTCGGTGCGGCAGGCGACAATCGCTTGCCCGGCGCGTTGCTGTGGCGCGGACAGTTTGCCGCCGCGTCGCACCTCATCGAAATGGTGCACGAACACCTCCTGAATCGTCGGCTTCCCTGCCATTGCATGCCTCCTTTTGCGGCGCACACCGCAGCGTCCGTCACATCTCCATCGGCGAACCAGTGCCGATCACGTCAAAGCTTCCTTCCTGCCGCGCAGCGGCTTTGTGCAACAGTAATTAGACGGATCAAGTCCGTGTTATAACGCGGACGTCGTCCGCCTAACATGAAAGCCTTGTCCCGTATGTCGTTGTCGAGAAAGCGGTCCCGCAGCGTCGGGGGCGTGATTGACGGACCGGTTATTTGGCGGTCTACAGGACGATTGCGGTGATTATAGCCGCTTCAAATACCCTGTGCCCCCGAGCTGCTGCATCTGGCGCATTATCCAGCGCTGCCGTTCACGAACGTAGCCGGAGGGCCGACGAGCGTTGTATTCGTAGGGGTTGGGGAGTACCGCGGCGAGGAGGGCGGCTTCGGCGGGGGTGAGCCGGGTGGGGGATTTGTTGAACATGCGCTGGCTGGCGGCGGTGGCGCCGAAGGTGTTGGGGCCGAATTGCGCGATGTTTACGTAGACTTCCAGTATGCGCTGTTTGGGCCAGCACAGTTCGATGAGGGTGGTGAAGTAGGCCTCCAGGCCCTTGCGGATGTAGTTGCGCCCGGGCCAGAGAAATAGATTCTTCGCGACCTGCTGGGAGATGGTGCTGGCGCCGCGGAGGTCGTCGCCGCGGCTGTATTCCCGCAGGGCCTTGGAGATGGCCTGGAAGTCGAATCCCCAGTGGTCGGGGAAGCGCTGGTCCTCCGAGGCGACGACGGCCAGGGGGAGGTTCGGGCTGATGTCCGGCCAGTCGGTCCACTCGTAGGCGGCGGCGGTCCAGTCCGGGTGGGCGTCCACGAGGACGTTGTGGCGGATGATGAAGGCGCTAGTGGGCGGGTCGACCCAGCGCAGGGTGATGACGACGAGCAGGCTCAGGGCGACGAATCCGGCGACGATCGCCGCCGTGATCCGTGCGGCCTTCTTCAGCAGTGTTCGGCGCCGCGACCGGGTCATCGCGCGCGGGTTCCCGTTGCCATCATCGCGTTCCCCCGTGTTTTGGCAGCTCGTTGAAGGGCGGCGTGCGATTCCCGGGGTGTGTCGTTTCGTTCGCTCGCGTCGGCCTCATGACCCGTCCCGCCGGATGATCAGTTCGGATTCTGCGTAACGGCGGTGTGGCCGTCCAGTGTGCCGTCATGTCGTCGGGCGGTGTCCCCTGGGGGACGACGCGGTCCTGCGCGTTCTTGTGGCCCGCATGCTTCATCGCTGTCCTGGGCGTCGTCCCTTGTGTGTCGTGTGCTCCTGGAGGGCCGGTCCCCGGTCTCCCACCCGGATCACTGACAGGCGGAGCGGGCGGTGTGGATGTGGGTGGGCCGTACGTCCCGGCCGTCGAGGACGCGGAACGCCACGGTGCCCTTGCCCTGGCGTTTGACGTCGTACATGAGGGCATCCGCCGTTGTCAGGGCCGCCTCCGGGTACATGCCGGTGTTGCGCAGGGTGACGACACCGATGCTGCAGCCGACGTCCCAGTCGTTGGTGGCGAATGTCTGATGGAGCGTGGCGTTGAGGCGGTTGACGAGCTGCCTGGCGCCGCCGGCGTCGGTGCGCGGCAGGATCAGGGCGAACTCGTCGCCGCCGAGGCGGCCCGCGGCGTCCGAGGTGCGCAGCGAGCGGGCGAGGACGTCGCCGATGCTCCACAGAAGGCGGTCGCCCTCGGCGTGGCCGCGGCTGTCGTTCAGCAGCTTGAAGTCGTCCACGTCGATGTAGGCCAGGGTGATCGGGTCGCCGTGGCGGCGGGCCAGGGCGAGGGTGCGCTGCAGCTGGTCGTTGAACGCCCGCCGCACCAGCAACCCCGTGAGGCCATCGGTGCGGGCGAGCCGCCGCTGGGCGTCGAAGCTCGTACGCAGGGCGTCCAGCAGCACGCCGGTGACGACGAGAAAGACCAGCCTTACGACGGTGTTCCACACCGCGACCGCCTCGTCGCCGGCGGGGCGGCCGGCAGCGGTGTCGGCGACGTACCAGGAGGTGCAGCACAGTGCCGCGATGATCACGGCGGCGAGCCGGCCCTTGTACCACGCGGCCACGGTGAGCGGCAGCAGGTAGAACTCGGAGACGGAAACCTCGTAGCCGGTGACGTAGTCGATCATGCCGATGAGCGCGACACCGGCGAGGGCCAGCAGCATCACGCCGATGGTGCCGAGGCGGGAGAGGGGACGGTCCAGGGCGGTTACGACAGACATGCGGTCTCTCTCGGTGTGTGCCGGTTGAATCGTCCCTGCGGTGGTTGTCCGTTGTCGACTCCGGAGCGGTCGGTTATTGGTGATGATACAGGCATGGCGCCACGGGGCGAGTCGGTGGTCTCCCAAATTGGCCTAGGCGCATTCCTAATGGCCGTGCCGGGAGGGGGTGTGGTGACGGCACGGCGGGCCGGGCTTCGACCACCGGCGCACGCATCGCCGCGCCGTCCGGGGAGTGTGCAGTACTGGTGGCGGGGACGGTCGGAATGCCCACGGCTGGTAATCGCGCCGGAGCGCCCCGGTGTGGGGAAGGTGTCGGGCCGGGATGACACCACCTCCGGCTCCCGCCCGCGCCACGTGCGCGCCGTGCGGTGTCGTCGGCGTCATGGACGCGATGCTCGTCCGCCGCCGCCCGAATTGCCCGTGCCAAACCGGGATGTGGCGGGGCGACTGCCGTTGCATGCTCCTGTCCGGGACCACAGACGGGGGATACGACGATGACGCCATCCACGATCACGCCGCGCATGAACGCCGCCGCCTGGGGGATGCTGCTTACCCTCTCGGTGCTGTGGGGCGGCTCGTTCTTCTTCGTTGAAGTGGCGGTCGACGCCATCCCGCCGCTGACACTGGTGCTGCTGCGGGTCGGCGGCTGTGCCGTCGTGCTGTGGGCCGTGGCGCTGGCCGGTGGTGGCGGGATGCCGCGCCGGGCGGGGGTCTGGCGGGCGTTCCTGGTGATGGGGCTGCTCAACAACGCATTGCCTTTCAGCCTGATCGTGTGGGGGCAGGCGCATCTTTCCTCGAGTCTCGCGGCGATACTCAACGCCACGACGCCGCTGTTCACGGTGGTGGTGGCCGGCCTGGTGCTGGCGGACGAGCGCCTGACGCCGGGCCGGGTGGCCGGCGTGGGGCTCGGGTTCCTGGGCGTGGTCGTGCTCGTGGGGGAGGGGGCGTGGGGCGCCGGTAACGCCTGGCCCTATCTCGCCTGCCTGGCCGGGGCGGTGTCCTATGCCTGCGCCGGGGTCTTTGGCCGGCGGTTCCGGCGGCTCGGGGTGACGCCGTTGCAGACGGCGGCGGGGCAGGTGACCGGCTCCACCGCCCTGCTGGCGCCGGTCGCGCTGACAGTGGATCACCCGTGGACGCTGCCGGTCCCGTCGGTGGCGGTCGTGGGCGCCGTGGCGGGACTCGTGGTGCTGTCGACGGCGCTGGCCTATCTTCTCTACTTCCGCATCCTGGCGGTGGCGGGGGCGACGAACCTGCTGCTGGTGACCTTCCTCATCCCCGTGAGCGCGATCCTGCTCGGGGTGGGGATCCTGGGGGAGCGCCTCGGCTTGCGGGACGTCGCCGGCATGGCGATCATCGGTCTTGGCCTCGCGGCCGTGGACGGCCGTCCGGCCCGCTGGCTGCGCAGAGTCGCCGCGGGCGGACGTGGGGAGGAGGGCACCTGAGATGACCCGGAAGGACGTTGCCACGGATGACGGACGCTGGCGTGCCGTCATCGGCAACGACACGGCCGCCGACGGCCGGTTTATCTACGCCGTGCGCACGACCGGTATCTACTGCCGGCCCTCCTGCCGATCCAGGCCGCCGCGGCGCGGCAACGTGGCCTATTTCGATACCCCCGCGGACGCCGAGGCCGCCGGATTCCGCCCCTGCAAGCGCTGCCGCCCGGCGGGCGGCGCCGATCCGGCGTCGGGCGCGCTGGTGGCCGCCTGCCGCGTTCTCGAGCAGGCCGAGAGGGAGCCGGCGCTGGAGGAGCTCGCCGGCCGCGTCGGCCTGACGCCCGCCCGGCTGCGCCGCCTGTTCCAGGCCCGCCTCGGTATTACCCCCAAGGGCTACGCCAAGGCGCTCAAGGCCCGGCGTCTGGCGCAGAGGCTGAAGGCCGGGGCGATGGTGACGGAGGCCCTGTACGAGGCCGGCTACGGCGCCCCCAGCCGCGCCTACGAGGCCGTCGCGCAGCGGCTCGGCATGACACCCACCGTCTACGCCGGGGGCGGGCAGGGGGAGCGTATCCGCTACGCCACGGTCCCGTGTGCTCTCGGTTGCCTGCTGGTGGCGGCGACGGAACGCGGCCTGTGCGCCGTGGCGCTGGGCGCCGGCGATGCGGCGGTGGTGGCACGGCTGTGCGCCCAGTTCCCGAAGGCGGTGCTGGCGGAGGACGTCGGCGGCCTCGCCGCCGTGGTGCGGGCCGCGGCCGCCCATGTCGCCGTGCCCCGCGCCGCCCCCGATCTGCCGCCGGATATCCTGGGGACCGCCTTCCGGGAACGGATACGCACCGCGCTCCGCCACGTTGCGACGGGGTAGCCGGCGGGTGCGCCGCCATCGCGCGTGATTGCCGTGGGTGCGCCGCGTGGGTCGCGCGGCAGGCGGTTTACTCCCGGGACGGGCCGTCAGGCCGGTAACGCCGCTGGATGCGCGCCGTCGCCTCGGCGAGGGGGTCCAGCCCCACGGCGCGGCGGCGTTCGTCGACGCCGGCCGGGTCCTCGATGGGCAGCGGGTAGGCACGGCCCCCGGCGTCGATGTCGTGCTGCGTGCCGTAGCGCTGGGGCCGGTCGGCCAGCGTCCGCAGCCGATCCTCCAGATAGGCGAGGCACCAGCCGTCCGCGTCGCCGTCGTCGACGGCCGCGGCGAGCAGGGGCAGGGCGCGTCTCATGAGCCCGGGATCGAGCACGGCGTGCTGGACGATCAGCCACGCCGCGCGGGCGCCGTCGTCGCCGACCAGCCGCCCTCCCGGCCAGCCGTGGGTGTCGAGGATGGCGCGCATGCGGGCGTTGTTGCGTTCGTGCACGGCTCGCATGCGCGGGTGATAGGCGTGGCGTTCGAGCTCGCCGGTCTCGATCAGTGTTTGCAGGAGGTCCTGGTCGGCGGCCTGCATCGCCAGCAGCTCGTGGCGGAGGGCGTCGTTCACGGCCATCCTGTACCTCCGCCGGCGATACCGGGGTTACGTAGTTCAGCCACGCCCGGCCGTGGCGAGCCGTATGCCCAGCGCGATGAACAGCGAGCCGAGCGTTCGGTCCATCCAGCGGCCGAGGCCCGGGCTCGACTTCAGCGCCCGCGCGAGGCGCCCGCCGGCCAGGACCAGCAGCGGCTCGACCAGTGCGGCCACGGCGATGATGAGGCTGCCGTGGAGGAAGAGCTGGGCACTCGCCGGCCCGGCGCCCGCGGTGACGAACTGGGGCAGGAAGGCCAGGAAGAACACCGCCACCTTCGGGTTCAGTGCCGCGACCAGGACGCCCCGGCGCAGCACGGTGGTCGCCGTCACCGTGGTGGGGGTGCCAGCGGTGTCGGTCTCGCCGCCGGCGGCCTCGCCGCGCCAGGCGCTCAGGCCGAGCCAGATCAGGTAGGCCGCACCGATCCACTTGACCACGGAGAAGGCGGTGGCGGAGGCCGCGAGGATCGCGGACAGGCCCAGCGCGGCGAGCAGCACGTGCAGGAACGCGCCGATCCACACGCCGAACATCGCGGCGAAGCCCTTGCGTACGCCGTGCCGGGCGGCCTGGCCGACGATGAAGGCCATGTCCGGGCCGGGGGTGAGGTTGAGCAGCACCGCGGCGCTGAAAAACGCCAGCCAGTGCGCGAGGGTGTAGTCGAACATGGCGCCTTCCGGGCGGCACGTCCGGTGCCGCCGTGATGGGTTGCGGGATGCCCATAGGCTGCCTGCTCGCGGTGGAAAAGGGAACGGGGCTGCCGCCGGAGTGCTTCTTTTCATCCACGCAATTGACAACGATTCGCATTCAACATATCGTACGATAAATTAACCCCGAAGGGCCGGATCATGCGCCGCATACGACACGCCTCCGTCCGCCGATGGCCGGGCATCGACGCCGCCGCGCTTGGCGCGGCCCTGGTGATGCTGCTCGTGTCGGTGCCATCGATCGCGGCAGACCCGGCGAGCCGCATCGCCGTGCTCGACCCGGGCCACGCGGAGATCCTGCTGGCCCTCGGCCAGGGAGAGGCGCTGGTGCTGGTGCCGGAGGACCAGGCGCTTGCCGGCCGGATGCCGGGGGCGGCGCGCTACCATCGCATGCCGTCCGCGGAGGGGCTGCTCGCCCAGCGCCCGGACCTGCTGATCGGCGGTAATCCCGCCCGGGACCGGGAACTCATGACCCAGGCGGGCCGGCTCGGGATCGACAGCGTGATGATCCCGCGGACGCTGCCGGCGACGGAGCGGATCGGCCGCATCGCCGGGCGTGTCGGGCGCGAGGCCCGGGGGCGCGAGCTCGTCGCGGGGATCGAGGCGGACTACGCCGCGGCGCGGGAGATCGTCGACGGCGCCGCCCCCGTGCGCGTGCTCCACGTCTCCAGCAGCGGGGCAGGGAGCAGCGGCGCCGTGACCGGCGCCGGGGCCGGGACCCCGGCGGACGGGCTCATCCGGCGCGCCGGCGGCGTCAACGTCGGGGCCGAGGCGGGCCTGGAGCGCTACCAGAGCCTGAGCGCGGAGGGCGTGATCGCCATGGCGCCGGAGGTGGTGCTGGTCTCCCGCCAGGAGCTGGCCGCCCTGGGCGGACGTTCCGGTATCTGGCAGCGGGTGTCCGGGCTCGCCCACACCCCGGCGGCGGCGGAGCGGCGCCTGATCGTGCTCGGCCACAGCGCCGTGAAGTTCGACGCGGTGACCAGCGGCGAGGCCACCCTGATGCTGGCGAGGGCGCTCCATGGCGACGACTGACGGCGTCACCGGCGGACCCTGGCCGGGCCGTGGGCGCCCGCCGATGGTTGCGCTCTACGCGGGGCTGACCCTCGCCATCGCCGCGGGCCTGGCCGCCGCCGTCTCCACCGGCGTGGTCGCGGTGGAGGCGGGCCAGCTGCTGGCGGTGATGCTCTCGCCGCTGGAGGCGGCGGAGGGACAGCCGGTCGCCCACGCGGTGTTCTGGGACCTGCGCCTGCCGCGGGCGCTCATGGCACTGCTGGTCGGGGGCTCGCTGGCGATGGCTGGGGCGGCGATGCAGGGGCTGTTCGGCAACCCGCTGGCCGATCCGGGCATCGTCGGGGTCAGCAGCGGGGCGTCGCTGGGCGCGGTCCTCGTCATCGTCATGCAGATCAACGTGCTCGGGAGCTGGACGCTGCCGGCGGGGGCGTTCCTGAGCGGCTTCGTGACCACCTGGCTGATCTACCTGCTGGCGCGGCCCTCGCAGACCGGTGGCGATAACGCACGGCTGCTGCTGATCGGGATCGCGATAAACAGCATCGCCGGCGCGCTCACCGGCTATCTCACCTACCTTGCCAGTGTTGAGCAGCTCGAGAGCCTGCTGTTCTGGTCCATGGGCTCGCTCTCCCGGGTGGCGTGGGCGCCGGTGTTCACCATCGCGCCGCTGGCCGTCGCCGGGCTGGTGCTGCTGCGCCGTCAGGCGGTGCCCCTGGACCTGCTCGCCCTGGGCGAGCGCCAGGCCCAGCACACCGGGGTCGACGTGCGCCGCCTGCGCCGTCGGCTGATCGCGCTCACCGCGCTGCTCACCGCCGCGGCGGTGGCGTTCACCGGCACCATCGGGTTCGTCGGGCTGGTGGTCCCGCACCTGGTGCGCACCGTCATCGGTCCGGGCCACCGCCACCTGCTGCCGTTCAGCGCCATGGGCGGGGGCCTGCTGCTGATGCTCGCCGATATCGGCGCGCGCTCACTGGACCCGCCGAACGAGATCCCCATCGGCATCCTCACCGCGACCCTGGGCGGGCCGTTCTTCCTGTGGCTGGTCTCGCGCCGGCAGGCGGCGGGGGGCTGAGATGCTGGAGATCGAGGACGTGAGCCTGCGCATCGACGACCGCGAGCTGCTGCGCGACGTCTCGCTGGCGTGTCCCGGCGGGAGCCTGACCGCGCTGATCGGGCCCAACGGTGCCGGCAAGTCGACCCTGCTCGGGCTGATGGCGGGGGACCGCGCGCCCACCGGTGGCGCCGTGCGCCTGGCCGGGCGGCCGCTGGCGGAGTACGGGGTGCGCGAGCTCGCCGGGCTGCGTGCGGTGATGCCCCAGGACAGCGTGCTGCGCTTCGCCTACCGAGTCGACGACGTCGTGCGCATGGGCCGCGCCCTGCGCGACCTGCCGCCGCAGGAGGACGAGGCGAGCGTGCACATGGCGATGGCGGAGGTGGAGATCGCCCCGCTCGCCGCGCGCAACGCGCTGACCCTCTCCGGCGGCGAGCAGGCACGCACCACGTTCGCGCGGGTGCGGGTGCAGTCGACGCCGGTACTGCTGCTCGACGAGCCCACGGCGGCGTTGGACCTGCGCCACCAGGAGCGGCTGCTGTCGCTGGCCGCGGACTGGGCGGCGGCGGGGCACTGCGTGGTCGCCGTGATGCACGACCTCAACCTGGCCGCCGCCCACGCCGACCACCTGGTGCTCCTGGACCAGGGGCGGGTCGCCGCCCAGGGCACGCCGTGGGACGTCCTCCTGGCCGGGCAGCTCCGGCGGGTCTACCGCCAGCCCGTGTGCGTGCTGCCGCACCCCGAACGCGACTGCCCGGTGGTGGTGACCACCGGCGACGGTCCGCCGTAACCCCAAGCAATCCACCCACCCGTGCGGGCCGGAGGGCCCGGGAGTTCACAGCCATGACCGCCACCATCGACAGCGACAGAGTCACCCGGGTGCTGGCCCGGGAACACGCCGCGGCGCGTGCCCAGCGCGACGCCCGGCGCCGTGCCGGTCCGGACGCCCCGTTCGATCGCAGCGAGGCGTATCTCGCGATCGGCCCGGACCAGGGGGCGACGCTCTACATGCTCGCCCGTGCCGCCGGGGCGCGGCGGATCGTCGAATTCGGCAGCTCGTTCGGCATCTCCACGCTCTACCTCGCCGCCGCCGCGGCGGACAACGAGGGCCACGTCACCGGCAGCGAGCGTTACGACAACAAGCGCGCCCACGCGCTCGCCAGCCTGGAGGAGGCGGGGCTCGCACGCCACGCGGAGATCCGCGCGGGGGACGCCCTGGAGAGCCTGACCGGCGTCGAGGGGCCCCTCGACTTCGTCTTCCTGGACGGCGACAAGTCCGCCTACCGCGAGGTGCTGGACGCGCTCACGCCGCGGCTGCGTACCGGGGCGTGGGTGGTCGCGGACAACCTCGACCACTTCGACGGCGAGCCGGGGGACTTCCGGCACTTCATCACCCATTCGCCGGAGCGGTTCACCACGCGGCTGATCGCCGTGGGGCCGGGCCAGTTCAGCGTCTCCCGCTTCCGGGGGTAGGCCGGCGGGGCGCCGCCCGAACCTGCCCGGGCGGTGCCCATCCAGCCCCGTCAGGGGCGTGAGAAACAACACCATCGATCAAGGGGGTTCAGTGATGGCGTTCAACGCGATCAACAGGTTCCGTGTGTCCGGAGCAAACCGCACCGGTGGCATGTCGCTGTGCATGGCCGCCGCGTGTCTCGCCGGCGGCGAGGCCCTGGCGCAGCAGTCCGGCGGCGAAGTGCCGACGGTGACGGTGACCTCGTCGTCCGCCTCGGGGCACGCGGTGGACCGGGCCAACGCGCCCGCCAGCGTCTCGGTCATCACCCGCGAGGAGCTGGAGGACCGCTCCTACCGGGACATCACCGACGCGCTGCAGGGCGTGCCCGGGGTCTACGTCAACGACGGCCCGTCCAGCAAGGGCGGCACGGGGGAGATCTCGATCCGGGGCATGGACCCGAAATACACGCTGATCATGGTCGACGGCCAGCCCCAGGGCTCGGACCAGGCCTACTACAACGGCTTCGGTTCCGGTGCGGAGTACGGCTGGCTGCCGCCGATCTCGGCGATCGAACGCATCGAGGTGATCCGCGGGCCGATGTCGTCGGTGTACGGCTCCGGCGGTCTCGGCGGCATCATCAACGTGATCACCCGTGACACGCCGGCGCGCTGGGGCGGCTCGTTCACCCTGCAGGGCACGGCCCAGGAGAACGAGGACGCCGGCGACCGGGGGCAGGGCGACTACTACGTCAGCGGGCCGATCGTCGACGATCACCTCGCGGTGTCGGTTTTCGGCTCGACGTTCCGCCGCAACGAGGACGACATCGATAACGGCTACCGGGAGTACGACCGCGACGACACCACCGCGCGGGTGAAGTGGTCGCCGAACGAGGCGAACGACGTCTCCGTGGAGGCCGGCTACGCCACCCAGGACACGGAGGGCCACGCCGACCTCACCGGCAGCGACTCCGAGCTGGAGACGGTGCGCCGCCACCAGAGCGTCTCCCACGACCTCGCCTGGGGCGGCGGCGTGCGCACCAGCAGCTACGTCCAGCACGCGGAGATGGAGAACCTGACCCAGGAATCGCTCTACGAGCGCACCACCGGCAACACCCGGACCGTGCTCCCCCTCGCCAGCCACCTGCTCACCGTGGGTGCGCAGTACCGCGTGCAGGAGACGGAGAACCCGGTCCGCGCCCAGGAGCACTCGAACCTGGAGCGCTGGGACATGGCGCTGTTCGCCGAGGACGAGTGGATGCTCGGCGAGCGCTTCTCGCTGACCACCGGCGCGCGCTGGGTGCGTGACGAGAACTACGGCAACGAGCTCGTACCCCGCCTGTACGGCGTCTACATCGCCAGTCCCCGGCTGACCGTGAAGGGTGGCGTGAGCGCCGCCTACCGCACGCCGGACCTCAAGGAGGGCGACTCCAACTGGGTCGAGGGCGGCGGTGGTCCGCGCCGCGACGGTGCCGACGTCGGCAACTCCGATCTCGAGCCCGAGGAGAGCATCACCTACGAGCTCGCGGCCCTGTGGCGGGGCTACGACGGCGTGGAGGCGGGCGTGACCGTGTTCTACACGGACTACGACAACAAGATCGAGAAGCCGACCATCTGCGACATCGATCAGGGCGATCCGGCCTGCACCTACCTGGGCGAGGACTACGAGATGATCGCGCAGTACCGCAACGTCAGCGAGGCCCACGTCCAGGGCGCGGAGCTCAGCCTGGGCTTCCCCGTGGGTGAGCGCGTGGAGGTGAACATGAGCTACACCTTCACGGACAGCGAGCAGGATTCCGGCGAGAACGCCGGCCACCCGCTCAACGACCAGCCCCGCCACCGCGCCGTCCTGGGCGTGAACTACCGGGCCAGCGAGGCCGCCCGGCTATGGGCGAAGGCCCGCTACAAGGGCACCGCGGAGCAGGTCGTCGGCCGCGGCGGACTGAGCGAGGCGTACCCGAGCTACACCCTCGTGGACGCCGGCCTGAGCTACCGGGTCAGCGACCGGGTGCGGGTGTTCGGCGGCATCTACAACCTGCTGGACAAGGAGATCGCCTACGAGGACTACAACCGCGTGCTCGACGGCCGACGTTACAACGCCGGCGTGACGGTGACGTTCTGAGCCGTGGCGGCGCCCCCGGGCTGCGGCGGGCGCCGTCGTGTTACCCTCGCCCGCGTATCACTGACGAGACACGACAGCGGCGGGCAGGCGCACGATGACAGCGAGCATGAGGCCGGACCTTCCCATGGGCATGCCCGCCGCCCGCAAGCTCTCGGGCGACGAGCTTGGCCTCGTGCTCCTCACCCTGCTGGCGGACGCCGACGGTTACGGCACCGAGCTCGGCGACCGCATCGAATACCTCTCCGGGGGCTTCTACCGCCCCAGCCCCGGCAGCCTCTATCCCGTGCTCACCGCCCTCGGCCGCGACGGTTACGTCGCCCAGCAGCGCGAGGGCCGGCGCAAGTACTACCGCCTCACCGACCGTGGCCGTGACTATCGGCGGGAACACGCCGGGACCGCCGAGCGCGTCGTCGCCCGGCTGGAGCGGGCCGGGCGCAAGTACCGTGCGCTGCGTCAGGCCATGGCGGATATCGCGGATAGCGACGAGGAAGGCGCCAGCCTTGCCCAGGACCTGCTGGAGGCGCGCATGGAGCTCAAATCGATCCTCCACCGCAGCCTCGACCGGCCCCCGGCCGTTCAGCGCCGGATCGTCGCCCTGCTCGATGAGACCGCGGAACGGCTGAATGCCATCCTCGATGAGGCCCCGAAGGGGTAGGTCATCCCGCCGCGCTAAACTCCGGGTGAACGTTGCCGATGACTGAACTATCCAATATGAGGCGTGGTTCTCAGTCTTGATTACATTCGGGCGTTTCGGTAAACAGCATTCAGCTTACGACATTACATACTGAAACGGATACGGAACCGGAAGGCGGCGCCGTGAATCCGGCACACGCAGGCGATCGCACAGAGACCTTGCTACCCGCATGAATGCCAGGAGTCAGCCACCCACCGCCGTGCCCGGCCTGCCCGCGGACATGCACCGCGTGCACGTGGTGCTCGCGGACGACCACGCCCTCGTGCGTGCCGGGCTGCGCCGCCTGCTCGAGCTGATCGACGGGGTGAGCGTAATGGGTGAGGTCGGGGACGGCCGGACGCTGCTTCGCCTGCTCGACGACGTTCCCGCCGATGTTGTCCTCCTGGATGTCGAGATGCCCGGCATGAACGGCCTCGAGGTCCTGAGGCGGTTGCGCCGCGCGTATCCCGCCGTACCCGTGTTGATGGTTTCCATGCACGAGGAGGTCGCCACCGTGGCGCGTGCGTTGCGGATCGGTGCCCGGGGGTTCCTGCTCAAGACCGCGCGCCCGGAGGAGCTCGAACGGGCGGTGCGCGCGGTTCACCGGGGACAGCGCTACCTCAGCGAGTCACTGTCCGCCGCGGAGGTGCAGGCCGAGCTCGACCGCATCGAAGCGGAGGAGGGCGATCCGCTGTCACGGCTTACCGATCGGCAGAGGGAGGTCCTGCAGCTCATCGGCGAGGGCTACGGTACCCGGGCGATCGCCGAGCGTATGTTCGTCAGCGTGAAGACGGTCGAGACGCACCGGGCGGCGCTCCTCCAGCGCCTGGGCGTGCGCGACGTGATCGGGCTGGTGAAGACGGCGATCCGCCTTGGCCTCGTTCGGGTATAACCGCCGCCTCAGCTCCCCGGACGTGCCACGACGGGCGGTGCCACCAGGGCGGCCTCTGCCTCGATCAGGCCGCTGGCGAGCATGAAAAGGCCCCACGGCCCGGTGGCCCCCGGGGCGGCCACCGGCTGCTGCGGCGGGTCCTGGTCACGCCGACCGAGGTAGATCGTGGCATCGGTGGCGCCGCGGGTTACGCCGAGGAAGCCCGCTGTCGCCCCCGGTTCCGACCAGTCGTCGAACGCTGCCGATACCGGATGGTTCGCGCCCTGCAGCGCCGCGAGGTAATCGACCCGCGAGTCGAGAAGGTGCACGCGGCAGCCGTGTTCCCGGAACCAGGCAAGCCAGCGCCGGGCAAGCGCCCGCGCCCCGGTATGCAGTATGACCATGGTTCCCTCCTGGCCGTCCGTCGCGCGCGGGTCTGCGGGCATCGGTGGCGTGCCTCTTGTGTTTCTATTGGTCGTTGGTGCGGGCGAGGTGCCGCCGTACTGGCTCTGGCGGCCAAACAAACACAATAGGAGGCACCATGCCCGCTGCCTATCGGGGGAAACCTGAAATCCGGTCGGGTGGAACCGGGGATGCCTTGATGGCGATCCCGCCGCGTCGCGCCGGCATGTGTGCCCGATTTGGCATTTCCGCACGGTCGTGTTGCGTCACTGCTTTGACTGTGTCCCCGAGTGTCCTAAATGTTGCAGTGACGGTATCTGTTCAGGATCTCCGTCCGGGCAGATGCTGCTCCGGTGGCACTCAGGAACGCCCAGCTTTATCAGTGTCAGCGCAAGTGATGCGGCGCGCTCCTTCCGGTCTCCCGGGGTGGAGCGAGAGAAGACGGCGATGACAGACAGTATTGGTCCCGGTAACCGGCCGGGTGACACACCCGTCGGCGGTGACCGCCATATGGACCGGATCGCCACCCTGGGCGCCTGCCTGGCGGGGTGTGATGTGGCCCTGGTGATTCGCAGCGGTGACGACGGGTGTCTGGGCTGGGGGCGCTCCTGGCCCGGCGGGGACCTCCGCGCGGTGGATTACCCGCGCCTCGCTGCGGTGGTCCAGGCCGCGCCGACGGACGACGATGGCGTCGTCATGGCGGACGCGGCGGCCGCCCCCGAGGGCGATGTGACCGCTGTCGCCCTCAGGGGGATGGGGCTGGCTTTCGCCGCCCGTGTCCCGCTATCGATGGGGGGACGTATCTCGCTGATCCTGGCCGGCTGCCAGGCCGGGCCGCAGGGTTTGCCGGGGCATGTCGTCTGTGGCCTGCGTGTGCTCGGCGACCTCGTGCGTGACGGCGTGAATACCGCGGTAACGCCGCTCGCCATGCCGGCCTCGGGGCTCAGTGCGGATCTGATCCCGGTCATGAAGCGCGTGGTCGGCGTGGGGTTCGCATTCCTCGATGAGGACGGGGTCTTCCTGGACCTGAACGGATATGTCGCCCGTCTCCTCGGAGGCGAACCCGCCTCGCTAACCGGTAGCTCGTTCCTGGACCTCACGCCGGTGCATTACCGTGAAGACGTCGCGGAGAGCTTCCGGCGTGTCATTCACGACGGGCTGCGCGTGCGCGGGGAATGGCCGATCCTCACCACAGAGGGGGTGTTGCGACGTACCTCGGTGAGCAGCGAGCGGTTCGAGTACGGTGGCCGCCCGGTGTGTCTGTCCGTGATCGCCGACGTCACCCATCAGTACGCGGATCACGCCCTGCGCCAGGCACAGGCGAGGCTGCTTAAACAGGTGGTGCTGGAGAAGCCGCTGCCCGAGCTCCTGCGCGGTGTCGGCGAGGTGGTGCGCACCCATCGGCCCCGTGCCGGTGTGCTGGTGATGCACCGGCACAACGACGGACTCGACGTCGAGAGTGCGGTTGCCGGCAGTGACGGCACTCAGGCGTTCATCGATGCGCTGGCCACGGATGACACCCGCGCCCCATGGGCGACGTCCGTCACGAACAACCGTCAGGTGATGGCCGCGGATCTCGGGGCGGACGAGTGGCGCGGTGAATGCGCCCGGCTGGCCCGGCATTGCGGTGTCCGCGGGGTGTGATGCTGGCCCCTGCGCGCACAGGACGGCGGCGCGCTGGGGTGCCTGGTGGTTCTGCTGGAGCGTACGGGACTGCCGGTGGAATGGGAGGCGGAGTTTCTCGACGAACTGTCCGACCTTACCGGCTTCGCCCTTGAACGCCAGGACCGCATCGAGGGGCTGCGCCGGAGCGCGCTCTACGACGATCTCACCGGCGCGGCCAACCGCACGCTGCTGGACGACCGGCTCGCCGCCCTGCGCGCCGGTGATGCCCGTGCCGGCAGCCGCACGGCGGTGCTGCTGCTCGACCTCGACGATTTCAAGGCGATCAACGACACCTATGGTCACGCCTGCGGTGATGAGCTGCTGGTTGCGGCGGTCGCGCGCATCCGCAAGGCCCTGCGCGCGGACGACACCGTGGCCCGGGTCGGCGGTGACGAGTTCGTGGTGGTGCTCGCGGACGCCGACGAGGCCACCGCACGCGGTGTTGCCGGCCGCGTGCTGGAGCAGTTCGACGAACCTGTCCAGCTCGGCACGCATTCGGTGGCCGTACGCCCGAGCGTGGGCGCGGCCGTCGGTCCCGCTGGTGGCGGTGATCCCGAGGCGCTGCTCAAAGCGGCGGATCAGGCGATGTACAACGCCAAGCGCGCCGGAAAGGGAACCTATTACCTCAGCGCCTAGTAGACGCGCCGCCTCGAGTCAGGCCCTGGAGAGGCGGGTGCCGCCGGACAGCCTTGAGCGGGGATGTCGGCTGCCAGGAGCAGCCGACCTACCGCCACGTCATACTCCTCTCCCCTCGCGGGAGAAGGGTCGGGGGAGAGGGTTCTTCCAGGGACGGCGGGTCTTGTGGAATCGCTGTGCCGGATGCACTGCCGCGTAGGTTGGCTGCTCCTGGCAGCCAACATCCCGTCCCGCGATGTCGGCTGCGTCGATTGCCTTGAGCGGCCGATGTTATAACCCCGATGTACGTGCGTTCCGCCAACGCTGCGCAGGGCAAGATTCCAGTAGATACCGTCTTACCCCTGTGCTTGCAAGGGGATGTTGGGATCGAAGGATTTGCCGGACTTGAGCACGCCGTGGATGAGGTGGAGGAGCTTTCTGGCGGCGGCGCACACGAGGGATTTGCCTCTTACGCCACGCTGTTTGAGCCGCTCGACATAGGCGCGGATCACGGGGTTGTGTTTCATCGCGCACAGGGTGGGGAAGTACAGCGCCTTGCGCAGGGCGGCGTCGCCGCATTTGGAGATCCGGCGCGGGGCACGCACGCTGGTGCCTGACTCGTAGG
>NZ_KB894821.1 GCF_000374645.1 Arhodomonas aquaeolei DSM 8974 | reverse complement strand
CGCTGTGGTTGACCCCGTAGACCACCGTGGCGTCCACGTCGCTGCCCGCCGGCGCCGAGATCACCACCTTGCGCGCGCCGGCCGCCAGGTGCGCGGACGCCTTCTCGCCGCTCGCGAACAGCCCCGTGCACTCCAGCACCACGTCCACGCCGAGCTCGCCCCAGGGCAGTTTCGCCGGGTCGCGCTCGCTGAGCATCTCGATGCGATCGCCGTTCACCTCCAGCGCCCCCTCGCTCACCGCCACCTCGCCGGGGAAGCGGCCGTGCGTGGTGTCGTGGCGCGTGAGATGGGCGTTCGTCTCCACGTCGCCAAGGTCGTTGACCGCCACCACGCGGAGCTCGTCGCTGCGCCCCGTCTCGTAGAGCGCACGCAGCACGTTACGGCCGATACGCCCGTAACCGTTGATGCCTACCTTGATCGTCATTGCTGCCTCTCGTCGCGATTGCCGTGCTACCCGGACTCCGTTCATCCGTCGGGGCACGCGTCAGCCGCCGTGCATGACCTGCTCGAAACACACAAGCAGCTCCCGCGTGAACTCCGGGTCGTTGACGTTGTACGGCGTAGAGACCAGGCGGCGCTGCGGCGCCGGACGGAAACGTTCCCGGACGGCGTCGAACAGCGCCTGGTCCGCCTCCGGGTCATGGAAGGGCTGGCCCGGGCGGTCGATTGCGCTGACACCACCCTCCGGCAGCACGAAACGCACGGGCCCCTCCATGCGGTTGAGACGGTCCGCGATCCAGTACCCCATGCGCCGGTTTTCCTCGGCGGTGGTGCGCATGAGCGTGACCTGCGCGTTGTGCTCGTAGAACAGCCGGTCGTGGTAACGCTCCGGGACCGTCTCGCGGGGACCGAAATTCACCATGTCGAGTGCGCCCACGGACCCCACGAAGGGGATGCGCGTGCGGATGGCCGCGCCGAGACGATCCTCGCCCGCAGAGAGCTCACCGCCCATCAGCAGATCGCAGACCTCGGTGAGCGTGACGTCGAGCACCGCGCCAATCGCGCCGGTGTCGACGAGCTTTTCCAGAGACTCGCCACCAACGCCGGTGGCATGAAAGACCAGTGGCTCGTAATCGGCGGAAAGGGCGTCGACCAGCCGCCCGACGCATTCGGTGGTGACGCCGAACATGCTCAGCCCCACCGCCGGGCGCTGATCGCCGGCGGACGGTACGTCCCCCAGGACCGCTCCGGCGAGTGCATTCGCCGCGTTGGCGAGCACGCGCCGGGAGACACTGTTCAGTCCGGCAAGGTCCGTGACGGCGTTCATCATCATGATGTCCGCCGGTCCGACGTAGCGGCGCACGTTCCCGGACGCGACCGTGGAGACAATGATCTTGGGCACGCCGATGGGCAGGGCCCGCATCGCCGGCGCCGCGGCGGACGTACCCCCGGATCCCCCCAGCGCGATCACGCCGGCGACATCCCCCTGCTCCGGCAGGAAGCGCTCCAGCGCCGTGGCCATGGCGGATACCGCCCTGCCCCGGTCGTCCACCAGCACGGCTGCAGCCCCTTCGGGGTGGTACGCGGCCACCTCGGCGGCCGGGATATCCACCCAGCCGGCGTCGCTACGCGTGCCGATGTCGACGACCCGTGTATCCATTCCCCAGGCGTGCAGGCATCCGGCGACGTACGACAGCTCTTCAGCCTTCGTATCGCACGTGCCGATCAGATAGGCAGTGGTCATGCTCTCCTCGCTCCCGGACCCCGGCACCGGCGGGCATCCGTGTCGTCGCTGTGCATCCTGTTATCGCGTCGATGCCCTGACGCTGCCGCAAAACGTGGCACCGCCGGAATGGTCCAGAAACGCAACCACCTGTCCGAAACGCACACGGGCGGGTCGGTGCCCGCGCCGCGCGCTCAGTCCCCCGGCGCAGCCGTGACGGCGGTCGAACGGGCGCGGAAATCCGAGGGCGACACCCCGGTCATCCGCTTGAAGGTTTTGGAGAACGCAAATGCACTGTGATAGCCCACCGAACGCGCGATCGCCTCGATGCTGAACTCGGTGGTGGCGAGCTGGTGGGCGGCGTGCTGCATGCGCAGGTGGGCGAGCTGCTGCATCGGACTTCGGCCGAACGCGGCCTGGCATATCCGCCGCAGGTGCTCGGCGCTGACGTGGGCGATCGCCGCCATGGACTCCACGGTCCAGCGCTGCTCAAGCCCGGCCTCGACACGCTCCAGGACCGCCACGATGCGCCGGTCGTTGCGCCACGGATCCGCGAACCGCGAGATGTAACGCTCGATGCTGTCGATCCAGAGCACGCACGCGGCGGGGTCGTGTTCACCCAGGAACACCTCGCTGTGCAGACCCAGGATCGCGTGCTTGAGCGGCTCCGCCCGGAACGCACCCATGACCGGCGCCATGGTGCCCACCACGGAGCGCGGCGCGGTCGGCAGATAGCGTACCCAGCAGTACTGCCAGCGGCTCCGGGGGACCGCATGAAAGGCGTGCAGGCCATGAGCGGGCGCGAACGACATCATGCCCGGACCCATGCGCCGCCAGCGGCCGTCCAGCAGCATCACCCCCTCACCGCCCAGGCAGGCATGGATATAGGCCCCGCTGAGGCGCAGCCGCACGATCCGGTAGGGCACGGCGGCATCGCCGACACCCACATGGGAGATGTGCCTGCCCGCCAGGGATGGACAGTCCTGGGCGCGGACGATCCACTGCTGTGTGTCCTCACCCACGATGTGTGTTTCGGACAGGTCGTCGTGTCTTGTAGCCATGGCCCGCCTTTCTCGTCGCGTACTAGTTTTCAAGCACGGTCACGCGCCACGAATCATAACGCCAGACCCCTGAAAGGGGTGCAAGCGTGCCCGAAGCGGGGCTGATCGCGGCCGCGGCCGGAGAGCCGCCCCCGGGGCGGAACGGCCGCCCCGCACCACCGCAGGCACCGCCTCCCGGGGGACCTGCGGCGGCACGGTGCGGCATGTGCTTATCGGTATAAACGGGGCGCAGCACGGAGGCTCAGGCCAGACGGACCGGCACCGGGCGGACCGACACAACCAGAACCGGGCGATACGCCCGACGGAGGAGAGAGATGAGAGTCACGACCAGAGTGACCGCGGCCATCGCCGGCTGCGGCATGGCCCTCGGCATGGTGAGCTCGCCGCTCATGGCACAGGACAAGGAACCCATTCGCATCGGGGTGATGGCGAGCCTCAGCGGGGCATTCGCCCAGATGGGCGCCGACGGCGTCGACGGCGTGAAGCTGGCGGTTGAGGAGTTCGGCGGCGAGATCAACGGCCGGCCGGTGAAGCTGTTCATCGAGGACAGCGCCATGGATCCCAGTGTCGCCGTCGAGAAGACCCGCGCGCTGGTGAACCGCGACGGCGCACAGGTGGTTCTCGGCCCCCTGAGCGGCGCCGCCGGCCTGGCGGTGAAGAAGGGTGCCGGCGAATTCCCGGACGCCACCATCATCGTGGCCGGCTCCGCCGCCGAGGACATCACCATGCGCGGGGTCGCGCCCAACGTGTTCCGCACGTCCTACACCGGCGCACAGCCGACCTTCCCCCTCGGTGATTACGCCTATGACCAGGGCTACCGCAAGGTGGCGATCGTGGCCGAGGACTACGCCTTTCCGTACGCGCAGGTCGGCGGCTTCATGAAGACGTTCTGCGCCCGCGGCGGCAGCGTGCCCAAGAAGATCTGGGTCCCCATCGGCACCAGCGACTACAGCTCCGCCGTCGCACAGATCCCGCCGGATGTCGACGCGCTGTTCGTCGCCCTGGGCGGTACCGACGCGGTGAACTTCATCCGCCAGATGGACGACTTCGGTCTGCTCGACCAGATGGACATCCTGGGCGGCACCGTCACCGTGGACGGCACCCAGCTGGCCTCCATCGGCCCACTGATGGAGGGCGTGGTGTCCGGATCGATCATGTCCGGTCAGCTCGAGAACGACGCCTACAAATCGCTGGACCGCAAGTTCGGCGAGCTGCGCGGGCGTCCGCCGTCCCTGTTCGTGGAGAACTACTACCGCGCCGCCAAGTGGGCGCTGCTTGCGCTGGAGGACGTCGACGGCAATGTCGAGGACCAGGAGGCACTGCGCAAGGAACTGCTGCAGACCAGCTTCCAGGCGCCGGGCTCGTTCGTCTCCTTCGACCGCTATCACAACGTGGTGCCGGACGTGTACCTCAACCGCGTGGAGAAGGTGAACGGCGAGTGGCGCAACGTGCCCATCCGGACCTATTCGCGGGTGAGCCAGTTCTGGACCTTCGATCCGGAGCAGTACCAGGCTGCGCCGGCCTATGACCGCGACACCCCGAGCTGCCCGTAAGGCAGCCGGGGCGCTCGAGGGAGGCGCACGATGGATGCGGCACTGAAGCTGACGGGCGTGAGCCGCCAGTTCGGCGGGATCACCGCGGTCAGCAACGTCCACCTCGACCTCGAGCCCGGGGAGCGCTGCGCGCTCCTCGGGCCCAACGGGGCAGGCAAGACCACACTGTTCAACCTCATCGCCGGGGACATCCCGCCGAGCTCGGGACGCATCGAGCTCTTCGGCGAGGACATCACCCGGCACCCGGTCGCAGCCCGCGTCTGGCGCGGGCTGCGGCGCACTTACCAGAAGTCCGCGCTGTTCGACAACCTGAGCGTCGCGGAGAACCTCTTTCTGGGCGCCCTCGGTCCCGGCGGACGCGGCCACCTCACGGTCGGCCGATCACTGCGCTCGGCCCGGGCGCGCTGGGCGCAGGTGGAGCACACCGCGGACATGGTCGGTCTCTCCGGGCATCTCACGACCACCGCGGCGGCGCTGTCCCACGGCGAGCGCCGACAGCTCGAGATCGGCCTGGCACTGGGCGAGGACGCGCGGATGATCCTCCTGGATGAGCCCGCCGCCGGCCTTTCGCCCGAGGAACGCGCGACCCTGACGGGACTGCTCTCCGGGCTCTCCCGGGACTGTTCGCTGGTGATGATCGAGCACGACATGGACATGGCCCTGGCCCTGACCGAGCGCGTGGTGGTGCTCAGCGACGGGGCGCTGGTCGCCGAGGGCACCCCGGAGCAGATCGTGGACGACCCGCTCGTCCGCGAGGTCTATCTCGGCGGGGGAGGCGAAGCGGCATGAGCGCGTTGCTCTCCATCGACGATCTGCACGTCTATTACGCCTCGGCCCACGTCCTCCAGGGCGTGAGCTTCGAGCACGACGGCGGCGTCCTCTGCCTGCTCGGGCGCAACGGCATGGGCAAGACCACCCTGGCCCGCTCGATCATGGGCCTGGTCCCGGTCAGTGACGGCGAGGTCCGGGTACGGGGCGACGCGGTGACCAATCACGCGCCCCACAGGGTGGCCGCGCGGGGCGTGGGCTACGTCCCCCAGGGCCGGGACATCTACCCCTCGCTCACCGTCGACGAGCACCTGCGCATGCTGGCGGGTCGTACCGAGGGGGAATGGACCATGCCCCGGGTCTACGAGCTCTTTCCCCGCCTGGAGGAACGCCGCACGGTCCATGCCGGCCACCTGTCCGGCGGTGAGCAGCAGATGCTGGCCATCGCACGGGCACTGATGACCAACCCGTCGCTGATGATCATGGACGAGCCCTCCGAGGGGCTGGCCCCGGTGATCGTGGAGCCGCTGATCGAGAAGCTGCGCACCCTGGCGGCCTCGGGCATGGCGATCCTGCTGATCGAGCAGAACCTGCGCATGGCGACGGCGGTAGCCGACGAGCTGCTGATCATGGTCTCCGGCCGCCTGGAGGCGCGTATCCCGCCCCGGGAGCTCGAGGCGGACAGCGCGCTCCAGCAGCAGCTGCTCGGCGTCACGATGAACGACTGACCGCCGCCCGTGCGGCAGCGGAGGAAACACCAATGCCAAGCTATTTCCAGTTCGTTCTGACCCTGATGAACGGGCTTACCTACGGCGCGCTGCTGTTCGCCATCGCGAGCGGCTTCACCCTGGTCTTCGGGCTCATGCGCGTCCTCAACCTGAGCCACGGCGCCATCTACCTGCTCGGCGCCTACGTGGGCTACACCGTCTCCCGGACGGTCACGGACTGGGTCACCGCCTGGCTGCCCGCCCTCGGCGGTGTCGGCTGGGTAGCCGGGGTCTGCGGCGCCGGGCTCGCCGGTGCGCTGATCGCCCTGGTGCTCCAGCGCCTGATCCGGGGCGTCGACGGCGAGCTGCCGCAGACCCTGCTCACCCTGGGGCTCGCGATCACCATCGGCGACCTGTGCCTGTGGATCTGGGGCGGCCTGCCCCTGACCCTGGAGCCGCCGGAGGCGGTGAGCCAGGCGGTTCGCATCGCCGGCATCCCCTACCCGGGCTATCGCGTGTTCGTGATCGCGTTTGCGCTGTTCATCGGCGTCGCGCTCTACCTGCTGCTGTTCCGCTCCCAGCTCGGCCGGATCATCCGCGCGGGGGTCGACAACCGCGAGATGGTCGCCGCAACGGGCGTCGACATCGACCGTCTGTTCCTCAAGGTGTTCATGCTCGGCGGCGCGCTCACCGGGGTGAGCGGCGCCATCGGCGGCTCCTACCTCGCGTTTCAGCCCGGCACCGATTTCGAGATCCTCACCATCGCGCTGTTCGTGGTGGTGATCGGCGGCCTCGGCAGCCTCCTCGGCTCCGCGGTGGGTGCGGTGATCGTCGGGCTGATCGACAGCTTCGGGCGCGCCTACTTCAGCGAGCTGTCCATGTTCCTGTTGAGCGGAACGGTGATCCTGGTGCTGGCATTCCGCACCCAGGGCCTGTTCGGGCGCTCCGTCGAGAGGGGATAGGCCCATGCATACCGAGATCCGGACGTCCCTCAATGAGCGGCTGGCGGACACCGCCCGGCGCGGCAACCGCCGCGACGTGACGACCGCGGCCGTGCTGATGGCCCTGGCGGTGCTCTACCCGCTACTCGGGACCACGTTCCAGCTCCAGCTGCTCACCAGCGGGCTGATCACGGGCATGGTCGCGATGAGCTTCAGCCTCCTCGCGGGCTTCGGCGGCATGGTCTCGCTGGCGCAGATGGCCTTCTACGGCATGGCCGCCTACGTGGTCGGCATCGGCGGCCACGACATGGGCCTGCCGGCCCTGCTCACGGTGCCGCTGGCAGTACTCTCCGCCGCGGTGCTGGCCGGCCTGTTCGGGCTGATCGCCGTGCGCTCCTCGGGGATCTACTTCCTGATCATGACCCTGGCGCTGCTGCAGATGTTCTTCGGCGTGGCGATGCAGTGGCAGTCCGTGACCGGCGGCTACAACGGCGTCGCCGGCATACAGGCCCCCGAGGTGGCCGGCTTCTCGCTGGGTGACGCGGCCCCGCTGTACCTGGTGACCGTGATCGTGGCCGCGGCGAGCTACCTGGGCCTGCGCTGGCTGCTGCGCACCCCCTTCGGCCTGACCCTCCAGGGTATACGCGACCGCCCCGAGCGCATGCGGGCCCTCGGCTTCCGCGTCCAGCTGCACCGCTGGCTGCTGATGGTGCTCTCGGGCGTCATCGCCGGCCTCGCCGGGGTGCTGGGCGTCTACTACCACGGTGTGGTGAGCCCGGACGTCGCCGGCCTGACGGCGTCGCTGATCGTGGTCCTGTCCGCGCTCGTCGGCGGGGTATCCAGCCTGGTCGGCGGGCTGATCGGGGGCATCCTCGTCACCGTGCTGATCAGTGTCGTCAGCTACCTCATGCAGCAGTGGTTCGGCACCAGCCATTACTGGACGGTGGTGGGCCTGATCTTCGTCGTCGTCGTCAAGAACTTCCCGAACGGGATCTTCGGCGTCGACGCCCGCACCCGCCGGGTCCTCGAGCGCGTGCTCACGCGCTGGACCGGGGCGGGGTCCGGCGACGGCGCGCGCGCCCCTGCCGGTAACGGAACGTCGCCGCAGACCCGGTAACCCGGGTCCGGCACGGCAATCGACACGCAAGCAAAGGAACCGACAATGGCAAGAGTCGAGCGCAAGGTCCTCGTCGAGCGATTCCAGGAAATGGCGCGGCGCGGCCAACCCATCATCGGCGGCGGCGCCGGTACCGGGATCTCCGCCAAGTGCGAAGAGGCCGGGGCCATCGACCTGATCGTCGTCTACAACTCCGGGCGCTACCGCATGGCGGGCCGGGCCTCCTCGGCGGGGCTGCTGGCCTACGGCAACGCCAACGAGATCGTCCAGGACATGGCCGGCGAGATCCTGCCGGTGGTCAAGCACACACCGGTGCTGGCGGGCGTTAATGGCACCGATCCGTTCGTGATCATGCCCAAGCTGCTGCGCGAGCTGAAGGAGCTCGGCTACTCCGGCGTCCAGAATTTCCCGACGGTGGGCATCATCGACGGGACGTTCCGGGTTTCGCTGGAGGAGACCGGCATCAACTTCTCCACGGAAGTGGACATGATCCGCCAGGCCCATGAGCTGGACCTGCTGACCACGCCGTACGTGTTCTCCGCCGACGAGGCGGTCGAGATGGCACGCGCCGGCGCCGACATGATCGTGCCGCACATGGGCGTGACCACCGGCGGCAGCATCGGTGCACAGTCCTCGCGGACGCTCGACGAGTGCGTGGCACTGATCGACGAATGGGCCGAGGCGGCCAAGCGCGTGCGCCCGGACGTGCTCGTTATCTGCCACGGCGGACCGATCGCCAACCCCGACGACGCGAGCTACGTGCTGCGCAACAGCGAGCACTGCCAGGGCTTCTACGGCGCGAGCAGCATGGAGCGTCTGCCCACGGAGATCGCGCTGACCGACCAGATCCGGCGCTTCAAGGACATCGCCTGACCCCGCAGGATCACCGAGGAGGAGAGAGACGATGGCAAGGGTTTACGTAACCATGGTGCTCGACGCGGACATCGAACAGGCCTGGGGGGTGCTCCGGGACTTCAACGGCCTGCCGGACTACCATCCGATGTTCGCGGAAAGCCATATCGAGGACGGCCGCCCCGCGGATCAGGTCGGGTGTGTGCGCAACTTCGTCGACCACGAGGGCGGGCGCATCCGCGAGGAGCTCCTCGCCCTCTCGGACCGGGAATACCTGTGCGCCTACCGGATCCTCGAGGCGGGCATGCCCGTGCGCAACTACGTCTCGCAGATGCGCCTCTGGCCGGTAACGGAATCCGGTCGGACCTTCGGCGAATGGTGGGCCGAGTTCGACGTCGACCCGGCCGATGAGGCGGCGACCGTGGAGCGGGTGACGGAGACCTTCCGCCAGGCGTTCCAGAGTGTCTCGGCGCGGTTCTCCGGCTAGCCGCGCAGCCCCCTCAAACCCGAGACATGCAAGGTCGGCTGCACCCGGCAGCCGACATCGTCGCCGACGGACGCCCGGGGGGCGCCGTGCGCCACGCCGCCGGGACCGGTCCGGAATGTCCCACGCCTGCGGCGCACGACCTGCCCGAACTTCCATCCGCCACCCCGGACCGGGAACAACGTACAAGGTTGTACACCCGGGCGTCCTGACAGACACGTCCGGCTCGCACCTCCAGTCTTCGGGCAGGCCCCGGGTGAACAACCTACTGGCAGGCCACAGCCAGGCGTGCGGGACCCGGCGCCGCCCTAACCCGGCGTCTTCCCCGTCAGCGCGGCGCGTGCGTCCCGCGCCATCGAGATCACCGTGGTGAGCCCGCCGCCGCTGACGTGACCGTCGAGCCGCAGGTGCGCGCCGGGTGGCACCACGAGCACGTCGTCACCCATCGATTGGCGTCGACCCGCGGATACCGCCCCGGCATTCCCCGGCGGGTCCGACAGCGTCGTGATCCTCACGTCGACGCCGTCCGCCGTGGCCGCCGGCCGCGCGAGCGTCGCGGACAGCGCGGCGGCGAGGTGACCGGCATTGCGCACCGCATCCGCGCCCCCGCCTTCCGGAACGACCTCGACGTTGGCCATGCGGCGATAGCCGCGCCGCACCAGCGGCATGGCGAAACCGCCACGGGCATCGTCCACGGCCTGAAGCCGCTCCGCAAGCGAGGCGATGACGTCCAGGAGATCCCCGATCAGGCCACCACCGCCCACGCCGACACGCAGCCGCCCGGCGGTGGCGGCGGTGCCGCGGGCACGCTCGGAGACCAGGGCACGGATGTACCAGGCGGCGGCGTCCAGCAGCGCGGTGCGCGCATCGCCGCCTTCGTCCGTCGGCGCCACGGGCACGAGCTCCACGCCCCAGCGCCGGCGGCAGGCGTCGATCAGGGTCATCCAGCCGTCCCGGCCGGCGGCCTCGCAGCGCTGGTGGCGTGCGGCCCACTCGCGGGCGGTCGCCGGATCGTGTAGACAGAGCACCTCGTTGCCGGGGATGCGCGTGGCCCGCTCCATGAGCTGGATATCCGCCTCGTGCTCCCGGGAGACGTGGGGGTCCTCGAAGAACACCACCGCCTGACAGCGCCGCTGGCGCACGAGCTCGGCGATCTGCACGTCGCCGCCGCGGGGGCCGCTGGCCATCCCCGTGACCCAGTCACCGGCGGCGGAGAGCCCGCGCAGGCGCCCGGCCAGATTCCGGACCTCCGGTGCCGGCTCCCCCAGGCGCTCCGGGAGGCGGCCGTTGAGCAGCGCACCGGTGGTCCCCGTGCCGAGCCGCGTGCCGAACCGGGAGAGGAACCCCCGGTGCTCGTCGGCAAAGGCCAGCATCTCCGCCTTGAGGGTGTCATGGGCGATCAGGGCAACCGCGTCGTTCGCCGGATCCCAGCGCATGCCCAGGGCGTCGGCCTCGTCGCCATCGATGTGGCTGGCCGCGGCACTGCGCCCGTCCCGGGCGAGCCAGTCGATACCGAACCACGCCACCGCGGCGGCCTCGGAGGCAAGGAACGGCGTGCGCGTGACCACGCACTCGCGCTTCAGCGCCAGGCTGTCCGGGAACAGCGAGGTGGCGTCCCGCGGGTCCGAGAAATACACCACAGCATCGAGCCGGCGCCCGTCGGGCAGCCCGGAGACGACCCGGTCGCTCAGCGCCACCAGTCCGCCCTCGCCCCCTGGCGGAACCCGCACCACCGGCTCGTAGTCGTGCAGCAGGCCGCACCGCAACAGCGAGCGGTACGTACCCTCGAGCAGATGGAGCTCCGGGCGCAGGACCTCGCGGAAGTACGGCTCGAACCGCCGGATGAAGCGCGCCGCGGGGCTGTCGGGGCCAAGCCGGAGGCTACGGCTGGCGAGGACGGCGACCGCCGGGCGTGCCCCGCCCGCACCTCCGCTCATGCGCGCCTCCGGTCCGGCACGGCGGGGCCCGGCGGCGGCGTGCGCCCGCCGAGCGCCGCGGCCGCCCGCGCCCGCTCCGTGATCCCGGCCCAGTCCCCGGCCGCCACGCTGGCCGGCGGCGCGAGCCAGCTCCCGCCCACGCACACGACATTGTCGAGGGCGAGATAGTCCGGCGCGGAGGCGGGGTCGATCCCGCCCGTGGGGCAGAAACGCACGTCGGCGAAGGGGCCCGCGAGTGCGCGTAGCATGGCGACGCCGCCCGCCACCCCGGCGGGGAAGAACTTCAGGTGGGTGAAGCCCGCCTCGAGCGCACCCTGCACCTCCGAGGGCGTGGCCACACCGGGCATGAACGGCACGCCGTTATGACGCGCCGCGGTGAGCAGCGACGGCGTCGCCCCGGGGCTGACGGCGAACGCCGCGCCGGCATCGACGGCGCCCTGCAGGTCCGCACCGGTCAGCACCGTACCCGCCCCGACCACGGCACCGGGCAGCCCGGCCGCGGCACGGATCGCCGCGGGTGCCGCCGGCGTGCGCAGGGTGATCTCCACCACCGGCAGCCCCCCCGCCACCAGGGCGCGTACCGTCTCCACCGCCGAGTCGACGCCGTCGACGGCAAGCACCGGGATCACGTTCACCCGGGAGACAATCCCCTCCATTCCCGTCATCTCAGCCACCCCCGTGCTGCGCCGTGCCGTCGAGACCGAACACCCGCGCGCCGGCCTCCGCCGGCGTGGCGTTGGCACGGAAGAGCTGGAAGAGCTCGCGGCCCATACCCCGGCCGCCCGCGTCCGGCGCGACCGCCGGCGCCCGCGCCGCCCACTCGTCGGCATCGACCAGGGCCTCCAGGGTCCCGGCGCCGGCGTCGAGGCGGATGCGGTCGCCGTCGCGCACCCGCGCGAGCGCACCACCGGCCGTGGATTCCGGGGTGAGGTGGATCGCCGCCGGCACCCGGCCGGAGGCACCGGACATGCGCCCGTCGGTCACCAGCGCCACGCGGTAGCCGCGGTCCTGGAGGACGCCGAGCTGTGGCGTGAGCTTGTGCAGCTCCGGCATGCCGTTGGCGCCGGGACCCTGGAAGCGCACCACCGCCACCATGTCCTCATTGAGCTCGTCGCGGGAGAACGCCTCCAGCAGCGCCTCCTGGCTCTCGAACACCCGCGCCGGCGCCTCCACGCACCAGCGCTCCCGCTCCACCGCGGAGACCTTGATCACCGCGCGGCCGAGATTGCCCGTGAGCAGTCGCAGCCCGCCTTCCCTGTCGAACGGCGCGTCACAGCCGCGCAGCACCGAGGAATCCAGGCTCTCCGCCGCGGGCTCCCGCCAGGCGACGCCGCCCTCGGCCAGGTACGGCTCCCGGCGGTAGTGGCTCAGCCCCTCGGAGCCGGCCACGGTCATGACGTCCGGAAACAGCAGCCCGGCGTCCAGGAGCTGGTCGATGAGGTAGGCCATGCCGCCGGCGGCGTGGAAGTGATTCACGTCCGCCTTGCCGCTGGGGTAGATCCGCGCGAGCAGCGGCACCACCCGGGAGAGCTCTGCGAAGTCATCCCAGGTGAGCTCGATGCCCGCAGCGCGGGCGATGGCCGGCAGGTGGATGGTGTGATTGGTGGAGCCGCCGGTGGCGAGCAGACCGACCACCGCGTTGACGATGGCCTCCTCGCAGACCACCCGCCCGACCGGTGTGTATTCCTCGCCCCCGTGACGCAGCTCGACCACGCGACGGGTGGCGGCGATGGTAAGCGCGTCGCGCAGCGGCGTGCCCGGGTTCACGAACGCGGCACCGGGCAGGTGCAGCCCCATGACCTCCATGAGCAGCTGGTTGCTGTTCGCCGTGCCGTAGAAGGTGCAGGTGCCCGGGGCGTGATAGGACTGCGACTCCGCCTCGAGCAGCGCCGCGCGGTCCACCCGGCCCTCGGCGTAGAGCTGGCGGATGCGGGACTTCTCGGCGTTCGGCAGTCCCGACGGCATCGGCCCGGCGGGGACGAACACGAAAGGCAGGTGACCGAAGTGAAGCGCCCCGATCAGCAGTCCGGGCACGATCTTGTCGCACACCCCTAGGCAGAGCCCCGCATCGAAGGCGTTGTGAGACAGCGCGATCGCCGTGGCCATGGCGATGGTATCGCGACTGAACAGCGACAGCTCCATGCCGGGCTGGCCCTGGGTGATGCCGTCGCACATCGCCGGCACGCCGCCGGCGAACTGCGCGGTTGCGCCGGCGTCCCGCGCCGCCTGCCGTATCAGCGGCGGGAAGTCCCCCAGCGGCTGGTGGGCGCTCAGCATGTCGTTGTAGGCCGAGACAATGGCGACGTTCGGCCGCTGCAGACCGCGCAGCGCCGCCTTGTCGGAGTCGCCGGCAGCAGCGAAGGCGTGGGCGAGATTCGTGCACGACAGGCCCGCGCGGACGGGCCCCTCGCGGCCCGCCGCATCGATGCCGGCCAGGTAGTCGCGGCGGCGTTCACGGCTGCGCTCGCGGATGCGCTCGCACACCTCGGCGAGCACGGGATGGATGTCTGTCATGGACGGGCTCCGGGGAACGGTCATGGTTATGTAAGAAAACTACAACAACGGTAGCCCCTCTACCTTCCAGCGTCAAAAAAGGCGCCCGATACCGCGTGACCGACCAGAGAGTGCTTGGATTGTCGCGTCATTTATGTAATTTTACTACACACCATCTCGGACGATCCCGACCATCCCGACGGAGGGGACGCACCTTGGCCACTGTCGAGCCATTCGACCTGATCATCTTCGGGGGTACCGGCGACCTCGCGATGCGCAAGCTCGTCCCGGCGCTCTACCAGCGCCACCGCGACGGCGACCTCCCGGACAACGGCCGCGTTCTCGCGCTCTCCCGCACCGCCCTCGACCGCGACGGCTTCCTCCAGCAGGCGGAGGCCCAGTGCCGCGAGTTCGTGCCCGCGGAGGAGTTCGACGTGCACCAGTGGCGGCGTTTCACCGAGCTGCTCGACTTCCGTCAGGTCGATGCCGGCAGCCCGGGAGACTACGTCACCCTTGCGGAATGGCTCGCGCCGCACCCCGGGCGCACCCGCGTGTTCTACCTCGCGACCAGTCCGGCGCTGTTCGTCGACATCTGCGACAACCTCGCCGCCAGGGACCTGGTCACACCGGCCTCGCGGGTGGTACTGGAGAAGCCCCTGGGGCACGACCTCGCCTCCGCCACGGCGATCTCCGAGCGCATCGGCGCGATCTTCTCCGAATCCCAGATCTACCGCATCGACCACTACCTGGGGAAGGAGACGGTTCAGAACCTGATGGCCCTGCGCTTCGGCAACATGCTCTTCGAGCCGCTGTGGCGGCGGGAGTGGATCAGCGACGTGCAGATCACCGTCGCCGAGGACGGCGGCGTCGCGGGCCGCGGCGCCTTCTACGACCGCACCGGCGCGCTGCGGGACATGGTCCAGAACCACCTGCTGCAGCTGCTGTGCATTGTCGCCATGGAGCCGCCGGTCAGCCTCGAGGCGGACGCCGTGCGCGACGAAAAGCTCAAGGTCCTGCGCGCGCTGGAGCCGTTGCAGGGCACGGACGCCCTGCGCAACACCGTGCGCGGGCAATACCGCGCCGGCGCCGTCGACGGCCAGCCCGTGCCCGGCTACCGCGAGGAGTCCGGCATCCCCGCCACCAGCACCACGGAGACCTTTGTCGCAGTGCGGGCGGGGCTGGCGAGCTGGCGCTGGTCCGGAGTGCCGTTCCACCTGCGCACGGGCAAGCGCCTGCAGCAGCGCCTCGCGGAGATCGTGGTGAACTTCCGCGGCGTACCCCACAACCTGTTCGAGGGCATGGGCGCCGGCCCCCAGCCCAACCGCCTGGTGATCCGGCTCCAGCCCGACGAGGGCGTGCGCCTCTACCTCATGGCCAAGTCCCGGGGCAACCGCATGCGGCTGCGCCCGGTGTACCTGGACCTCGATTTCGCCGAGGCGTTCAAGGCGCGCCAGCCCGACGCCTACGAGCGGCTGCTGATGGACGTCCTCCGCGGCTCGCTGACCCTGTTCATGCGCCGTGACGAGCTCGCCGCCGCCTGGGAATGGGTCGACCCGATCCTGGACGCCTGGCGGGAGACAGAGGACGAGCCCAAACCTTACACCGCCGGCACCTGGGGCCCCGCCGCCTCCAGCGCCCTGCTGGGACGCAACGGCTCGGCCTGGCGGGAGGAGTCATGAGCATGCCTTCCCGCGTCGCCCCCTCGCCCGACGTCCGCATCGTCGAGCACGCCGACCCCGACGCCCTCGCCGTCGCGCTGGCGGAGAGCGTCGCTGCGAGCCTCACCGAGGCCGTGGCCGCCCGCGGCGTCGCCACACTGGTGGTGCCCGGCGGGCGCACGCCGGTCGCCCTGTTCCGGGCGCTGTCCCGCATCGAGCTGCCCTGGTCGTCGGTGATGGTCACGCTCACCGACGAGCGCCGGGTGCCGGCGGACGATCCCCAAAGCAACGCGCACCTGGTGCACACGCACCTGCTCACCGGCGCGGCCCGGGCGGCGCGTTTCGTGCCCCTGGCGGGCGACCCGGGCGGCGACGCCGCGCAGGCGACACGCTCGTGCTGCAAGCGCCTCGCCGGCCTGCCCCGACCATACGACGTCGTGATCCTGGGCATGGGCGGGGATGGCCATACCGCGTCGCTCTTCCCCGGACGGATCCCCGGCGGGCCGGACGCCGACTGCGCCGCGGTGACCGCCCCGGTCGCCCCCGAGGGCCGGCTCTCCCAGTCCGCGGCACGGCTCGCCGCCACCCGCCGCCTGATCGTGTGCTTCACCGGCCACGACAAGCGCGCGGTCTTCGACCGGGCCCTGGCCGATGCCGGCACCACGAAGCCGCTGCCCATCGCCGCCGTCGCCCGGCAGGCCGACTGCCCGGTGGAGCTCTACTGGGCGGACACGCCGGGAGGACCCGCATGAGCACGCCGCACCCGGACGAGATCGCCGCCACCGGGGCCCGTTCCGTGATCGCCGGGATCCGCGCCGCCCTGCCGGGCCTGCGCCGCTCCGAGCGTAAGGTCGCGGAATGCGTGCTCGCCGACCCCGGCGCGGTGCCCGAGGCGCCAATCGCGGCACTCGCGGCCCGGGCCGGCGTGAGCGAGCCCACGGTCGTGCGTTTCTGCCGGGCGCTGGGCCACAGCGGGTTCCAGCAGTTCCGTCTGGCCCTGGCCCGCGACGCCGCCGGCGGCGACGCCTGCATGATCAGCGGTATCGAGCGGGACGACGATATCGCATCCCTGACCGCGAAGGTCATGGACCGCTCCGTGGCGACCCTGCTGCAGGCACGCCGCAGCCTCGACACCGCACGCATCGAGGCCGCCGTGGCCCTGCTCGCCGGCGCGAGCCGCATCGAGCTCTACGGCCAGGGCGCCTCCGGCGTCGTCGCCGCGGACGCGCAGCACAAGCTCTTCCGCCTCGGTATCCCGGTGGTGGCCTATACCGACCCCCACGTCCACGGCATGGCCGCGGCCATCGTCCCGGCGGACGCGGTGGTCGTGGCGATATCGCACACCGGACGCAGTCGTGACATCGTGGAGAGCGTGGCCCGGGCACGGGGCAACGGCGCCGCGGTGATCGGCGTCACCGCCGCGGATTCGCCGCTGGCGGCGCAATGCAGCGTCGTTCTCGGGGCGGAGGCCGACGAGGACACCGATCTCTACACCCCGATGATGTCGCGGCTGGTCCACCTCGCCATCCTCGACGTCCTCGCCGCCGGACTTGCCGTCGCCGGCGGCGACGAGGCGCTGGAACGGCTGCGTCGCACCAAGCGCAGTCTGACGGCGGCACGGGGCGGCAGCGACCGCGACACGGCCGCCGCCGATACCGGACAGTGATCCCATAACCTCTGGCAGCAAGGGAGAGACCGTCATGAGCGGACGCAGGATCCTGATGATCGTCGGCGACTTCGGCGAGGACTACGAGATCATGGTGCCCTTCCAGGCACTCCAGGCCGTGGGACACACGGTCGACGCCGTGTGTCCGGGCAAGCGCGCCGGCGAGAGCGTGCGCACGGCGATCCACGACTTCGAGGGCGACCAGACCTACTCCGAGAAACCCGGCCACAACTTCGCGCTCAACACCGATTTCGACGCCGTCGACCCGGCGGACTACGACGCCCTGTGCCTGCCCGGCGGACGGGCGCCGGAGTACCTGCGCCTCGACGAGCGGGTCCTCGCCGCGGTGCGCCACTTCGACGAGACGGGCAAGCCCATCGCCGCGATCTGCCATGCCGCGCAGATCCTGGCGGCGGCCGGTGTCGGCCGCGGCCGGCGGATCTCCGCCTATCCCGCCTGCGCGCCGGAAGTGCGCCTCGGCGGCGGCGAGTACGCGGAGATCGAGGTCACGGACGCGGTGACCGACGGCCACCTCGTGACCGCCCCGGCCTGGCCGGCCCACCCGGCCTGGATCGCGCAGTTCCTCGCCGTGCTGGGCACCCGCATCAGCCACGAGTAACTGAAACCGGCCGCGGCCTCCCCCGGCGGGCCGCGGCCCTGCCACTCCGATTCCCAGCCCCTACCCCGTCCGGGGCGGCAGCCGGCGGTTGCCCGGCAGCTCCAGCGCCCCCTGCTCGTGCACGCCGGCACGGGCGATCAGCAACTCCAGGAACAGCCGCTCGGCACGGCCGAGGCGTGAGCGCGGGTTGGTGACGACGTAGATGTCCACCGCCGGCGGCTCGTCGTACGGCGGGAGCTGCCAGAGCACACCGTCGCGCACCTCCCGGTCGACAACGTGGATCGGCAGTGGGCCGATGCCGAGCCCCGCGACGATCATCCGCCGCACCTCCTCCAGGTTGGACGACGTCCCCACCGTGGGCCCCTGCACCGGGAGCTGCGCACGCAGCATCGCCACCGGCCGCAGGGCGTCGGTGAGCTGGTCCGTGCGGAACGACACGAAGGTCTCGCCGCCCAGGTCCTCCAGGTGCAGCCCGCGGCGCTGGAACAGCCGGTGGCGCGGACCGCAGAAGAAACCGAAGTGCTCGCGGTAAAGGAGCTCGTAGTCCAGCCGCGGGTGCTTCTCGTGCACCAGGCAGATCCCCAGGGTCGCCTCCTTGGCGAGCACCGCCTGGGTGACGTTGCTGGACGTGCCGATCTCGATGTCCAGGGTCACGCGGGGGAAGTGGGCGTGAAACGCCGCCAGCGTGTCGTCCAGGGGTGGAAACGCCACGTGACTCGCCATGTGGATGGTGAGGTGGCCGGTGAGCTCGGCACCGTCGTCATCCAGGAGCTGGCGCAGCCGCCCGATGGAGCCGCAGATCTCCTGGCACTCCCGGTAGAGCACGCTGCCGTGCTCGGTGAGCTCGAAACGCCCGGGACCACGATCGACCAGACGCTTGCCGAGCTGCTCCTCGAGCCGGCGCAGGGCGTTGCTCACCGTCGGCTGGCGAAAGAGCAGGCGCTCCGCCGCGCGGGTGATGGAACCCTCCTGCACGATCACCAGGAAAGTGTAGAGCAGGTTCCAGTCGAAGTTGCGCCGCAGCGGCTGTCTGGGGTCGTCGGTGCCGGTCACGCTGCCTCCAAGGGCGTCGTCGCCCCCTGAACATAGCACACGGCTATGCGCTGCATTCCCATTATCTATTTGCGAAATGCCAGAGCCCTTACTTAACTGAAATGAACCACCGCGGTGCGGGCGCCCATCCATACACGACAACGGCCCGCCCCAGAGGAGGAGGACACATGACGGCGACGGCGCGCGGGGACCGCCGTCCGTGGGTGCTGCTGACGCCCGCGCTGACCGCGGTCACGCTGCTGCTGGTGATCCCGGCGTGCTTCATCGTGGTCTACTCGTTCTGGCTGCGAACCGGCACCGGCGCCGAGCAGGCGGGCTTCTACCTGGACAACTGGCGCGAGGTCCTCACCGACCCGTTCTACCGCGACATCCTCGGCCAGACCCTGCGCATCGCCGGCATCTCCACGCTGGTGTGCGCCCTGCTCGGCTACATGCCGGCCTACTTCATCGCCTACACCCGCTTCCGCCACCGCGCCTACCTCCTGCTGCTGCTGATGCTGCCGTTCTGGATCAGCTACATCATCCGCACGATGTCGTGGATCAGCATCCTCGGCGTCTCCGGCGCAGTGAACGCGCTGCTGCAGTGGCTCGGGATCATCGATGAGCCGCTGCAGATGCTCTACAACGAGCCCAGCGTGATCCTCGGGCTGGTGCACTTCCTGCTGCCATTCATGATCCTCAACATCTACGTGAGCCTGGACGGGATCGACCGCAGCCTCACCGACGCCGCCAAGTCCCTGGGCTGCACCGGCTGGCAGGCGTTCCGCGAGGTCACCCTGCCGCTGTCGCTGCCCGGACTCGCCGCCGGCTGCCTGCTGTGCTTCGTGCTCGGGGCGGGCACCTACATCACCCCGATGATCCTCGGCGGCCCCACCGACGCGATGTTCGCCAACCTCGTCTACGAGGCCATCATCACCCAGCTCAACTGGCCGCTGGGCTCGGCGCTGTCGCTGGTACTGCTCGCCCTGCTCGGCGGGCTCGTGGCCATCTATACCCGCTATCTGGGCATCGACCAGATCGCGAAGAGCTTTCGATAGGGAGGCACGATGAAGGACACGGGCCTCGGCTGGTCGACGATCCGTCTCGCCACGATCGTGGTGTGCCTGTTCATGTTCGCGCCGGTGGCGGTGGTGATGCTGCTGTCGTTCAACTCGAGCCAGTTCGGCAGCTTCCCCATGGAGGGCCTGTCGCTGCGCTGGTTCGTGGAGCTGTGGCACAACGACGCCATTGTCCGCGCGTTCCAGACATCGCTGGTGCTCGGCGCGCTCACCAGCATGATCTCCACCACCATCGGCGTGCTCGCCTCGATGGCGATGGTGCGCTATGACTTCCCCGGCAAGCGTCTGGTCTCCACCGCGCTGGTGGCACCGATCCTGGTGCCGGAAGTGGTGCTCGCGGTCGCCCTGCTGCTGTTCCTGCAGTTCCTCTCGGTGCCCAAGAGCTTCCCGCTGCTGCTCGCCGGCCACGTGATCTTCACCCTGCCCTTCGTGGTGCTGGTGGTACAGGCGCGGCTGGTGGGCATCCGCCGGGAATACGAGGACGCCGCCCGCAGCCTCGGCGCGAACCCGCTGCAGACCTTCCGCGAGGTCACGCTGCCGCTGATGCTGCCGGCGGTACTCGCCGGGATGCTGTTCAGCTTCACGATCTCCTTCGACGACATCACCGGCACGCTGTTCTGGAAGCCCGGGGGCGTGGAGACCGTGCCGACGCAGATCTTCGCGATGCTGCGCAACTCCATCAGCCCCGAGATCAACGCCCTGGGCACGGTGATGGTGCTGATCACTGTCGCCCTGCCCCTGACCGGCGCCGCACTCGCACGGCGGCTCGCCGCCCGTATGCGCGGGCGTTGAGCGCGCCACGGCAACCACCGCCACGCATCCCACGAGAGGAGACAGCGAGATGGACGAGAGCACACGTTACGAGCGCCTGCTGGCGCGATACCGCGACGGGGACATCGACCGCCGCACCTTCCTGAAGATGCTCGGCCTCGCCGGCATGGCCGCCGGCCTCGCCGGCGGACCGTTCGGCCTGCTCACGCCCCGCGAGGCGAAGGCGGCGGTCGAGCAGGTCCGCTTCGACGGCTGGGGCGGCGTGGTCTCGGAGGCATTCCGCGAGTACGCCTTCAAGCCCTACACCAAGGCCACCGGCATCGAGGTGGTGGACGGCACCTTCGGCGGCGCCGACGAGTACCTCGCACGGGTCCGCGCCAGCCAGCCCGGGGAGTTCAACATTGCCCACCTCTCCGGCGTGTTCGACTACGCCCGCTACGACGGCCTCGGCCTGTCGACCACCCTCGACGAGGACAACATCCCGAACCTGAAGCTGGTCATCGAGACGCTGCAGAAGCCCTTCCGCCGGATCACCGACGGCCGCCTCTCGGCGGTGCCCTACGACTACGGCACCACCGGCATCGCCTACAACCGCAAGTACGTCAGCGACGAGGAAGCCAGGGATAAGGGTGCGAAGCTGCTCATCGACGAGCGCTTCAAGGACAAGATCGGCGGCTGGAGCGAGTGGAAGACGCGCATCTGGTACGCCGCCCTGCAGACCGGCCAGGACCCCAACGACATCGAGGACATGGACGCGGTCTGGGACGCGGTGCGCCAGCACCGCGACCTCGCGCTCAAGTACTGGAGCTCCGGCGCCGAGCTCATGAGCCTGCTCGGCGAGGAGGAGATCTACGTCACCGAGGGCTGGTCCGGGCGCATCCGCGCACTGCAGGACCAGGGCCACGACATCGGCTACCTCGACCCGCCCGGCGGGCTCGCCTGGCAGGAGTGCCTGTTCGTGATCAAGGGCAGCCCCATGGCCGCCTGCGAGGAGCTGCTCAACTTCATGCTCGAGCCCGAGGTCGCCATCGCCGTCGCCGAGGGCCAGAACTACCCGCCGGCACTGAACCCGAAGAAGGTCGACCTCGGCGAGAAGGTGCCGACCCTGCCGGCGTTCGATCCCAGCGGGACGCTGGCGTCGCTGAACTTCTTCGATCCGGCCTACTGGAATGACCACGAGGGCCAGTGGTCGAAGACCTTCGGCCGCGTCCAGCGCGGCTACTGAGCGGTTGGCGGGGGCAGCGCGCCCCCGCCCGACGACGGGAGTAGAGCATGGCGGACAACGGCAATGCCGTGGAGCTGCGCGGCGTGGTCAAGCGCTTCGACGACTTCGTGGCCCTGCGCCGCGCGGACCTGGACGTACCCGAGGGCAGCTTCGTGACCTTCCTCGGGCCCTCGGGCTGCGGCAAGACCACGACACTGCGGATGATCGCGGGCCTGCTGGACCCCAGCGAGGGGGATATCCTGGTCAAGGGCCGGCGCATCAACGACGTGCCCATCCACCGGCGCAACCTCGGACTGGTGTTCCAGAACTACGCGCTGTTCCCCCACAAGTCGATCTTCGACAACGTCGCCTTCGGCCTTAAGTACCGCCGGGTATCGCGCTCGGAGGTCACCCGGCGGGTGCGCGAGGCCCTGGCGCTGGTGCGCCTGCCCGACGTCGAGGAGCGGTTGCCCATCCAGCTTTCCGGCGGCCAGCAACAGCGCATCGCCCTCGCCCGCGCCATCGTCTTCGAGCCGGACGTGCTGCTGCTCGACGAGCCGCTGTCGGCGCTGGACGCGAACCTGCGCGAGGAGATGCGTATCGAGCTCAAGCGCATCCAGCGCGAGCTCGGCATCGCCACGATCTTCGTCACCCACGACCAGTCCGAGGCGCTGGCCATGTCCGACAAGGTCGTGGTCATGAACCACGGTGTGATCGAGCAGGAGGGCACGCCGGAGGCGGTCTACAACGAACCGGCCACCGCCTTCGTCGCCGACTTCCTCGGCCACTCGAACATCCTGCCGGCACGGGTGCGCGGCCGCGAGGGCGACTACTACCGCGTCGCCCTCGAGGACACGGGCATGGAGATCCTCACCGCCGCCGGAAACGCCGGGCCGCTGGAGACCGGCGCACCGGTGCGGCTGGTGCTCCGCGCCGAGCGCCTGCGCCTCGGCGACGGCCACGAGCACCGCGACGGCGACACCCTGCTCAACGCCCGGGTGGACACCGTCGACTACCAGGGCCAGCTGGCCCGTTATTTCCTCAGCGTCGCCGGGATGCAGCTGCAGGCGATCAACGCCATCGACCGCCGCCCCTTCGCCGAGGGCGCGACGGTGCAGGTCCGCGTGCGCGGCGACGACTGCGTGATACTCCACGGCCACGGCGACTGACCGCCACCGACAGGCAAGCGAAGGGAACGACCATGAGCGCATCCGCCGGCGACGAACGACCACCATCCCACCTGTTCTACCAGTCCCGCCAGCGCCGCCCGCTGATCGACCGGGCCGAGGGCGTGTACCTGTGGGACACCGACGGCCGGCGCTACCTGGACGGCTCCTCCGGGGCGATGGTCAGCAACATCGGCCACTCCAACCCCCGGGTGCTGGAGGCGATGCAGGCCCAGATGGCCCGCGCGACCTTCGCCTACCGGCTGCACTTCGAGAACGAACCCGCCGAGCGGCTCGCCGCCCGCACCGCGGCGGCCATGCCCCCGGAAATGGACCGGGTTTTCTTCGTCTCCGGCGGCTCGGAGGCCGTGGAGAGCTGCATGAAGCTGGCGCGCCAGTATGCCGTCGCCACCGGCCAGGCCAGCCGATACAAGGTCATCTCCCGGTTTCCGAGCTACCACGGCGCCACCCTCGGGGCGCTGGCGGTGACCGGCTACGCCCCCATGAGCGCGCCGTTCTCGCCGATGATGCACGAGATGCCCAAGATCCCGGCACCCACCTGCTACCTGGACCGGGACGGGCTCGACATGCACCAGCGCGGGCTGCGCTACGCCAACATGCTGGAGGCGGAGATCCTGCGCCAGGGCCCGGAGACGGTGCTCGCCTTCATCATGGAGCCGGTGGGCGGCGCCGCCACCGGCGCCCTGGTCGCCCCGGACAGCTACTACCCGCGCATTCGCGAGATCTGCGAGCGCTACGGCGTGCTGCTCATCCACGACGAGGTGATGTCCGGCGCCGGGCGCACCGGGCGCTTCCTCGCCGGCGAGCACTGGGGCGTGACCCCCGACCTGATCGCCCTGTCCAAGGGCTTCGCCGCCGGCTACGCGCCCCTCGGCGCCATGGTCGCGCCGGGCTGGATGGTCGAGCCGGTGCTCGACACCGGCGGGTTCATCCATGGCTACACCTACGCCGGCAACCCCCTCGCCTGTGCCGCCGGGCTGGCGGTGCTCGACGAGATCGAATCCCGGGACCTGGTGGGCAATGCCGCGCGCATGGGCGAGCGGCTCCGCGCCCGGCTGGACGGGCTGGCGGAGCGCTTCCCGATGATCGGCGACGTCCGTGGCAAGGGCCTGCTGCTGGCCATGGAGCTGGTCGCCGACCACGAGACCATGGCGGTACTGCCCCCGGAGCGCATGGCCGCCGCGCGCCTGGTGGAGCTCGCCTACGAGCGCGGCCTGATCATCTACTGGCGCCGCAGTCGCGGCGGCTACAGCGGCGACCACGTGCTGGTCTGCCCGCCGCTGATCGTCGACGAGTCCCACATCGAGGAGATCGCCGCGACCCTCGGCGACGCCCTCGCGGCGCTGGAAGCGGAGCTCGCGGCGCCGCTGTAACGCCGCGGGACGCCGCCACGGCGTCCCGCGGACCGTCCCGTCCCCTGGAACAGACAATCAACGGAGGCGCGTCGTGACACGCAAGGTCATCATCACCTGTGCGGTGACCGGCTCGGTGCACACCCCGACCATGAGCGAGTACCTGCCGATCACCCCGGAGCAGATCGCCGAGCAGGCCATCGGCGCCGCCGAGGCCGGCGCGGCAGTGCTCCACCTCCACGCCCGCAACCCCGAGGACGGCCGGCCCACGCCGGACCCCGGGGTGTTCATGCGCTTCCTCCCGCGTATCCGCGCGGCCACCGACGCGGTGGTAAACATCTCCACCGGCGGCGGCATGCCCATGACCGTGCACGAGCGTATGCAGGCGGCGCTGCGCGCGCAGCCGGAGATGGCCTCGCTGAACATGGGCACCATGAATTTCGGCCTCTATCCGGCACTCTCGCGCTACGACCACTGGCGCTACGACTGGGAGCCGGCGTTCCTCGACGCCAGCCGCGACTTCGTGTTCAAGAACACCTTCGCCGACATCGAGACCCTGCTCGCCGAGCTGGGCGACGGTTGCGGCACGCGCTTCGAGTTCGAGTGCTACGACGTCGGCCACCTGTTCACCCTCGCCCATTTCCTCGACCGGGGACTGGTGCGGCCGCCGCTGTTCGTGCAGTTCGTGCTCGGCATCCTCGGCGGCATCGGCGCGGACCCGGACCAGCTCGCACACATGAAACGCACCGCCGACCGGCTGTTCGGCGACGACTACCGCTTCTCCGTGCTGGGGGCGGGCCGACACCAGCTCCCGCTGGCGAGCATGGGCGCGGCCATGGGGGGCAACGTGCGCGTGGGCCTGGAGGACAACCTGTTCCTCGACCGTGGCGTGCTCGCGCCCTCCAACGCCGCCCAGGTCGGGCGCATCCGCCAGGTGCTCGACGGGCTCGGCCTGGAGATCGCCACACCGGCGGAGGCCCGGGAGATGCTCGCGCTCAAGGGCGCCGACCGCGTGGCCTTCTGACCCGCCGCCCCCCCTTCAGGCGTCCCCCGACCGATTGTTAGACTGATCGTTCTATACAGTTCGGACGGGGGCGCAGCATGACCGTCAGCAAACGAGACGCCCTGCTCGACACCGCCGAGCGGCTCTTCTACACGGAGGGCTTCCATGCCACCGGGATCGACCGCCTCGTCAACGAGGCCGGCGTGGCCCGCATGACCCTCTATCATCACTTCCCGGCCAAGGAGGAGCTGGTCGCCGCCGTGCTCGCACGGCGCCACCGGCGCTACCTGGCGGTACTGCGCGCGGCACTGGATGAAGGCCCCGGGAACTCGGTCGCCCGGCTCGTCGACGCCCACTGCGCATGGCTCGCCGAGCGCAGCGCCCACGGCTGCATGCTGGTGAAGGCTATGGGGGAATACGAGCACCACGACCCCGCGGTCCACATCAACGCCCTCGCCTGCAAGCGCGAGGTCATCGGGGTCATCCGCGAGGCCGCCGCACGGGATGGCGCCGGCGATCCGGAACGGCTCGCCGGACGAGTCTACCTGATACTGGAAGGGGCGACCCAGGCGCTCCCGGTGACCGGGGCGGAGCGGATCCGGGCCGACGCCCGGGCGCTACTCGGGGCGATGCACGGCCGGGAGGCGCCATGACCCGGCGGGGCGTGACCGGCTTCGCAGCACTCGGCGCCGGGCTGGTCGCCCTGGGCTACGGCCTCGCCCGCTTCGCCTACGGGCTGTTCGTGCCCTTCATCCGGGAGACCCTCGGACTATCGCCGGAGGCGGTCGGGTTCATCGGCGCACTGACGTTCGTGAGCTTCGTCGCCACCAGCCTGTTCGCGCCGTTTCTCGCCGAGCGCCTCGGCGCCCGGACCACGGCGGTCCTGGCGTCGGCGGCCGCCCTCGTCGGCCTGGCGGCCATCGCCGGTGCCCGCGGTGCCGGCGTACTGGCACTCGGGGTCGGCGCCTGCGGTGTGTGCACGGGGCTGATCATGCCGGCGATGACCGAGGCGGTGCGCGCCTCGGCCCCGTCCGGCCTCCATGGCCGGCTCAACGCCGTCAACAACGCGGGCACCAGCATCGGTGTGGCCGCCGCGGCACCCGCGGTGCTCGCCTGGGCCACCGACTGGCGCAGCGCGTACACGGCCTTCGCCGCCGTGGCGCTCATGGCGGCCGTGCTCGCCTGGCGCCACCTGCCGGGACCGCGTCCCGGGGGGAACGGCGAGGCACCGGGCACGCGCCCTGCACTGGGCCGCGATCAGCGTCACGCGATGGCGACGCTGTCCGTCTTCGCCTTCGTCATGGGCCTGGTGAGCGCGCCGTACTGGGTATTCACCCCGGACCTGGTCACCGCCCTGGCCGGGGCATCGCCACGGCAGACCGCGCTGATCTGGCTCGCGGTAGGTCTCGCCGGGCTCGCCGGCGGCGGCACCGGCGACATCGTCCACCGGCTGGGCGCACCGCTGACCCACGGGGCCGCCCTCGGCCTGCTGGCCCTGGCGCTGGTGCTGATCGCCGCCGCGCCAGGCAACGGCGCGGTGGCCCTGCTCTCGGCCGCGCTGTTCGGCGTCGCCTACATGACCCTGACCGGGCTGCACGTGGTCTGCGGCGTGAGGATCCTGCACGACCGTCCCGCCGCCGGGGCGGTACCGCCGTTCACCGCTATCGCCGTCGGCCAGGTCTGCGGCTCGTCGCTCGCCGGCGTGCTCATCCCCGGGTTCGGTTACGCTGCGGTATTCACTGGCTTCGCCCTGGCGGGGGCGCTGGTCTGCACCGCGTCGGCCCTCGTGCCCGAGCGGGCGGGCGGTACGGCCCCGACCTTCGCCACAGACCATACCGGCTAGCGTCGGCCGGTGGCCGCTCAGTAGCCCAACAGATTCCGGCGCACGTGCAGCAGGTGCTTTTCGGTCAGCTCCCGGGCGAGCTGGCCGTCTCGCTCCTGCAGCGCGCCCACGATCTCCCGGTGCTCGTGCTGGTAGCCGAGCCGCCGCTCCTCCGTGAGGCTCGCCCGCTTGAGCTTGCCCCACTCGGCCTGACTCCGGGCCTCGTCTATCCGCTCGAATATCTCGATGAGGAACTGGTTGCGGGTCGCCCGGACCATGGCCGCATGCAGCGCCGCATCCCATTTCTCGAAGTCCCGCCAGTCCCGGGCCGCCTCGGCACGCTCCAGGCAGGTACGCATGTAGGCGAGATCGGCACCGCTCGCCCGGGTGACCAGTGCCTCCGCCACCGCCGGCTCGAGCATGAGCCGGACCTCCATCACCTCCGCCGGACTCGCATCGGCGCCGGCCGGCACGTCGGGGACACGATCCTTCGGCTGGCGCCCGGTCACGAACGTCCCCCGCCCGATGAAGCGGATGATCTTGCCGCTGGCCTCCAGGTCCCGGAGCACACCCCGGACCGTGTTGCGGGACAGGCCGAACTGCTCCACGAGCGCACGCTCGGTGGGGAGCTTGTCCCCCGGCGCGAGCTCGCCGGACGCGATGCGCTCCTCCAGATAGGCCTGTACAGCCTCCTTGCCGGTCGCGACGCCTGGACTCGTGGACACGCCACCTCCCTCTAATGCCATACCAAACAGGGCGAAATGGTTCACCGGAATTATACATCACTACGCGCGTCCACCGGTGCCATCCGGCTCGAAAAGCACGTGAACCGGCGCTTTCGGACCCTCCGCGACGCTTGACACCCATGCGGAACCAAATTAGGGTTTTTCTCAACCAATAAATAATGATTGGTTTAATTGGACCAAAAGGGACCGCCCATGAAACTAGTCACTTACCGCCACGACGGCGCGACACGCCTGGGGATTCTCGACGCGGACCGGGGACGCGTGTTTCCGGCCTCCGCGTGCGTCGCCGGCGCCCCGGAGAGCATGACCCAGTGGATCAACCAATACGGCGTATCGGTCCCCGACGCCTCCTTCGATGATGCCAAGGCCATCGGTCTCGACCAGGTCGCGCTCATGGCGCCGATCCCCACCCCCGGGCGCAACCTCATGTGTGTAGGCAAGAACTACCTCGCCCACGCCAACGAGTTCTCACGCAGCGGTTTCGACCGCAGCGACGCCAAACGGTCCGCGGACGCACCGGAGGCGCCGATCGTTTTCACCAAGGCGCCTTCCAGTGTCATCGGTCCGGGAGCACGCGTCATCTATCCCGAAGGGATCAGCGAGAAGCTCGACTACGAGGCCGAGGTGGGCGTGGTCATCGGCCAGGGCGGCCGCGGGATCCGCGCCGCCGACGCGTATCGGCACGTGTTCGGATACGTGGCGGTCAACGACGTCACCGCACGCGATCTGCAGGCGCTTCACCGCCAGTGGTTCATCGGCAAATCACTCGACACCTTCTGCCCGATGGGACCATGGATCGCCACCGCGGACGAAGTGGACCCTGAGAATCTGAACGTCCGCTGCTGGGTGAATGACGAGCTGCGCCAGGAAGCCAACACCCGCGACCTGATTTTCGACATCCCGACACTGATCGAGACCCTGTCGGCGGGCATGACACTGCGGCCCGGCGACATCATCGCGACCGGGACACCGCAGGGCGTCGGGATCGGCTTCGATCCCCCCCGCTTCCTGCAGGTGGGCGATCGCGTCCGTGTCGCCATCGACGGGCTCGGCGAACTGGTCAACGACGTCACCTCCGCGTAAGACACCGGAAAAGCCGGACTAACCGCAAATTCGACGACAGGAGCGCAAACCAATGCACGCGGTCAACGGAAAACAACTCCTCGTGGAAGAGCACGGCGACGGCGAGGCCGTGATCATGGTGCACGGGCTCGGCGGCGACTCGAATGCCTGGGGCCCCCAGGCCAATATGCTGTCGCGCCATTTCCGGGTGATCCGCCCGGATCTCGAGGGCTCGGGCCTGTCACCGTGCACCGGCGAGCTGTCCATCGACGGCTTCGTCGACGACCTGCTCGCCCTGGCGGATTCCCTCGGCGTCGAGCGCGCCCACTGGGTGGGCCACTCGATGGGGACGATCGTGTGTCAGCACATCGCCGCACGGCACCCGGAACGTACGGCGAGCCTGGCACTGATGGGGCCGATCCTCGAACCCCCGGAGGCCGCTCGCAAGGGTATCCGCGACCGCGCCGCCGCAGCCCGGGACAACGGCATGATCCCGATCGCCGACGCCCTGTACCAGGGCAGCCTCGCCGCGGACACCCGCGCGCACCAGCCCGCGGTCGCCGCATTCGTGCGCGAGCTCGTCATGCGCCAGGCCCCGGAAGGCTATGCACGCACCTGCGAGGCGCTGGCCGCCGCACAGGCCGCGGACCTCGGAGCGATTGGCTGCCCGACCCTGCTGGTCACCGGCGACGAGGACGGGGTCGCCCCGCCCACCGCCGCCCGTGACATGGCGAAACGGATCGCCGGGGCCCACCTGGAGATCCTGCACCGCTGTGGCCACTGGACCCCGCTGGAACGCGCCAACGAGGTCAACCACGCGCTACTCAACCTGTATTTCCACAACCACGCCTGATGCCCCGCCGCAACGCGCGGCACCGGTGACTGACGCACAACGACAGAAAGCGGCACCGGGCGGCACGGCCGCCGCCCAAGCCGCACACGGGTACTGGCGAGAATGGCGCGCCGTCCCGGCGCGCCACGCCCGAGAATTGCACTGGAGGAGAGTGTCATGAGCGAGACCCTGTTCACCAACGTCAACGTCCTGGATTCCACCGGCAGCCAACCCTATGCCGGAGAGGTCCTCGTGCGGGACAACCGCATTGCCGAGGTCGCCGCGGGGAGCGGCCAGATCAAGGCCCCGGCGGCGACGGTCGTCAACGGCAGCGGCGCCACGCTGATGTCCGGCCTGTGCGACGCGCACACCCATCTGAGCTGGATCGACCAGGCAGGCCTGGACAAGATCGGCATCATGCCCGTCGAGGAGCACATCCTCGCGGCGGCCGGATCGGCCAAGACCTATCTGGACAGCGGTTACACCATGTGCTGCGGCGCGGCCGCCGCCAAGCCGCGGCTGGACGTGGTCATCCGGGACGCGATCAACAGCGGTCAGATCCCCGGCCCCCGCTATCTCGCGAACGGCCCGGAGATCTCCACCATCGGCGGCCTGGGCGACGTCAATCCCAGTCACATCAACGCCTACAGCTTCGTCGAGATGATCAACGGCCCGGAGGAGATGCGGCGTGCCGTGCGCATGCTGCTCAAGGAGGGGGTGGATCAGATCAAGCTGAATCTCTCCGGGGAGAACATCACGGGCAACGTCATGGCGGAAGAGACCACCATGTCCGACGAGGAAGCGGAGATGGCGGTACGCGAGGCGCGCCGCAAACCGGGGGTGCGCGTGTGCGCCCATGCCCGCAGCAACGAGTCGATCCGGATGTGCCTGCGCCTGGGCGTCGACATCATCTATCACGCGAGCTTCGTCGACGAGGAAACCCTGGACATGCTCGAGGAGGCCCGCGACAGGATATTCGTGGCACCGGGGATCGGATGGCTCGTGCAGACGGCCTACGGCGCCGGCGACTGGGGCCTGACCCCGGAGATCGCCGCGGACCTCGGCTACGTCCGCGAGCTGGAGGCCGCGATCGACTCGATGAAGCGCATGATCGAACGTGGGGTCAAGGTGCTGCCCGGCGGCGACTACGGCTTCGCATGGACGCCCCACGGGACCTACGCCAAGGACCTGGAGTACTTCGTCGACCTGCTCGGGCTCTCGCCGATGGATACGCTCGTCGCGGCGACCCGCCTGGGCGGAGAGATCATGAAACAGCCTGACGAGCTCGGACAGGTTCGCCCCGGCTTCCTTGCCGACCTGATCCTGGTCGACGGCGATCCACTCAAGGACATTCGCATACTTCAGGACCACGACCGTCTGCTCGCGATCATGAAGGACGGGCAGTTCCACAAGGCCCCGTCCGCCCGCATGAGCCATCAGCAGGAGGTCGCGTAGGCGGCGTACAGACGTACGCCCTGCCTGTCGTTCCATCGGCCTCGGCTGATGATTGAAGGGATCGCGGCCACGGGGCGTGCGCTAATGCTGACTAGCCCGTCTGGGGCGACGAACCGGGGGACGTCCTGACACACGCCACCGCGACCGCGATGGGAGAGAGTATACACAGGATTCCGGTACATGACAATGATTCTCATTGTCATGTACCGGAATAACGTCATTCCCAGGTCAGGGCCCCGCCAGTCTGGTACTCCGTCACCCGGGTCTCGAAGAAGTTCTTCTCCTTGCGCAGGTTCGCCTGCTCGTCGAGCCACGGCAGGGCGTTGCGTGCGCCGGGGAAGGGCTCGTCCAGGCCGACCTTGCGCGCCCGGCGGTTGGCGACGAAGCGGAACTGCTCGTGGTGCATGTCCGCGTCGTAGCCGAGGATCGGGTCAGCGAGGAGGTAATCGGAATAGGCCCGCTCGGCCTCGTCCGCCTCCTCCCACATGGCAGTGACCGCGGCCGGGTCCGGGCGCACGCTCTCCTCCTGCATGATCTGGCGCACCACGCGCATACCGAAGGTGAAGTGCATGACCTCGTCGCGCATGATGTACTGCAGCTGTTCCGCAGTGCCCTTCATCAACCCGCGGCGCTGCAGCGAGAAGATCGGGCTGAAGCCGTTGTAGAACCAGCTCCCCTCGAACACCGCGGCGAAGAAGAGATAGGACATCAGGAACTCCTGCAGGGCCTCGGGCTCGGTGAGGTCGATGTCCGGGCGCAGCACCGCGTTGAGGCGGCGGTTGGAGAGCGCGATCTTGCGGTGGATGGCGGGCACCACGCGGTAGCGGTTGTAGATCTCGCTCTGCTCCAGGCCGATGGTCTCGATGCAGTGCTGGTAGGCCCAGGTGTGCATGGACTCCTCGTAGACCTGCCGGGCCTGGTAGATCTGCAGCTCCGGGGCCGACATCTTCTCCATCACCGCCAGGCCGATGTTGCGCATCGCCAGGATGTCCGCGGTGGTGAGGTAGGCGAGCACGTTCTCGTAGACGTGGCGCTCGGTGTCCGTGAGCCGGTGGTGGTAATCGTGCACGTCCTGGGACATGTTGATGTCCACCGGCGTCCAGTGGTTCTTGTTGGCCTTGAGGAAGTACTCCCAGGCCCAGGGATAGCGGAACGGGGCCAGCTGATTGATGTCCGCCTGGCCGTTGATCACGCGCTTGTCCTCAACGCGCACGGGCTCGGCGGCATCCGCGGCCCTGGGTTCGCTCCGCGCCGTGTTCTCGTCGTTCCAGCTCAGCATGATGTCACTCCGTCTCCGGTAATCGTCCGCGCCCCGGGGGCGCGGCGCCGTGTTACTGGCAGGCCTCGCACTCGGGGTCGTCGATGGCGCAGACGTCGGCGCCCTCCTCCCCCGCCGCGGAGACCGGTGCGGCCGTGGACTCCACCGCCGTCGCCCCGCGGGAGCGCAGGTAGTAGGTGGTCTTCAGACCGGCGGTCCAGGCATGGCGGTAGAGCGCGTCCAGGCGCGGACCGGAGGGCTCGGCCATGTAGAGGTTCAGCGACTGGGACTGGTCCAGCCACTTCTGCCGCCGGCTGCCGGCGTCCACGAGCCGGTGGGGATCCACCTCGAAGGCGGTGGCATAGAGGCGTTTGAGCTCGTCCGGGACCCGGTCGATGGGGCCGACGGAGCCGTCGAAGTACTTGAGATCGTTGACCATGACCTCGTCCCACAGGCCGTGGGCCTTGAGATCGCACACCAGGTACGGGTTCACCACGGTGAACTCGCCGGAGAGGTTCGACTTCACGTACAGGTTCTGGAAGGTGGGCTCGATGCCCTGGGAGATGCCGGTGATGTTGGCGATGGTCGCCGTGGGCGCAATCGCCAGACAGTTGGAGTTGCGCATGCCCACCTGCTGCACCCGCTCGCGTAGCGCCACCCAGTCCAGGCGCTCGGTGGTGTCGACCTCCAGGTGTCCGTCCCGCGCCTCGGCGAGCAGGCGCTGGGAGTCGATGGGCAGCACGCCGCGGCTCCACAGCGAGCCCTCGAAGCTGGCGTAGCGGCCGCGCTCGGCGGCGAGGTCCGTGGACGCACGGATGGCGTAGTAGCTGATCGCCTCCATGGACTCGTCGGCGAAGGCCACGGCGGCCTCGGAGTCGTAGGGCAGGCGCAGCCGGTAGAGCGCGTCGTGGAAGCCCATGAGCCCGAGCCCCACCGGCCGGTGGCGCAGGTTGGCGCGGCGCGCGGCGGGCACCGAGTAGTAGTTGATGTCGATGACGTTGTCGAGCATGCGCATGGCGGTGGTGACCGTGCGCTGCAGCCGCTCGTGATCCAGCGCGCCATCGACGACGTGGGCGGCGAGGTTCACCGAACCCAGGTTGCACACGGCGATCTCGTCGTCGGAGGTGTTGAGGGTGATCTCGGTGCAGAGATTGGAGCTGTGCACCACGCCGGTGTGCTGCTGCGGCGAGCGCAGGTTGCACGGATCCTTGAAGGTGATCCACGGGTGGCCGGTCTCGAACAGCATGGTGAGCATGCGCCGCCACAGCTGCACCGCCGATATCCGCCGGGCGGTACGCATCTCCCCGCGCTCCGCCGCGGCCTCGTAGTCGCGGTAGCGTGCCTCGAAGGCCTCGCCGGTGAGGTCGTGCAGGTCAGGGACCTCGTCCGGGGAGAACAGTGTCCACTGCCCCTGTTCGTGGACGCGCTTCATGAACAGGTCCGGCACCCAGCAGGCGGTGTTCATGTCGTGGGTGCGGCGACGCTCGTCGCCGGTGTTCTTGCGCAGCTCGAGGAAGTCTTCGATGTCCCGGTGCCAGACCTCCAGGTACGCACACACCGCGCCCTTGCGCTTGCCGCCCTGGTTCACCGCGACGGCGGTGTCGTTGGCGACCTTGAGGAACGGCACCACGCCCTGGGAGGTGCCGTTGGTGCCACGGATGTGCGCCCCCATCGCCCGCACCCGGGTCCAGTCGTTGCCGAGCCCGCCGGCGAACTTGGATAGCAGGGCGTTGTCGCGGATGCCGGAGTAGATCCGGTCGAGATCGTCGCCGATGGTGGTGAGATAGCAGCTCGAGAGCTGCGGGCGCAGGGTGCCGGCGTTGAACAGCGTCGGCGTCGAGCTCATGAAGTCGAACGAGCTCAGCAGGTCGTAGAACGTCTCCGCCTGCGCCTCGCGGTCGATCTCCTCCAGCGCGAGCCCCATCGCCACGCGCATGAAGAAGGCCTGGGGCAGCTCGAAGCGGGTCTCGCCCACGTGCTGGAGGTAGCGGTCGTAGAGGGTCTGCAGCCCGAGATACCCGAACTGCAGATCCCGCCCCGCCTCCAGCGCGCGGCCGAGCCGCTCCAGGTCGAACTCCAGCAGCCGCGGGTCGAGCAGCTGCTCGTCCACCCCGCGGCGGATGTAGGCGGGGAAGTACTCGGCGTAGCCCGCCGTCATCTCCGCCTGGGTGGCCTCGCGGCGCTCGGCGTGGACGAAACTCAGCGCCTCCCGGCGCAGGGCGTCCAGCAGCAGCCGCGCCGCCACCGCACTGTAGTCCGGCTCGCGCTCGATCAGCATCCGTGCCGCCATCACCAGCGCCTGCTCCAGCTCCGTCTCGGTGACACCGTCGTAGAGGTTGCGCCGCGCCTCGGTGAGCACGCGCTCCGCGTCCACGTCGGCCAGGCCCTCGCAGGCCTCGCGGACCACGCGCTCCAGGCGCGCCTCGTCGAGGGGATGACGGGTGCCGTCCGCGGCGGTGACGTGGAACGTGGCCGGGGCCGGCGGCGCCTCCGGAGGCTCGGCGGCCGCCCGCTCCCGGGCACGCTCCTCGCGGTAGAGCACGTAGGCGCGGGCCACCCGGTGCTCGCCGGCGCGCATGAGCGCCAGCTCCACCTGGTCCTGGATGTCCTCGATGTGGACGGTGGCCCCCTCCGGCCGGCGGGCCACGGCCGCGACCACCTCGTCGGTAAGCCGGGCGACGGTGTCGTGGATGCGCCGGGAGTCCCGGGCGGCCTCGCCCTCGACGGCGAGGAAGGCGCGCGTCATGGCGACGCTGATGCGCTGTGGGTCGAAGTCGGCGACGGTGCCGTTGCGCTTGACCACGTCCAGGTCGACGCGCGGCGGACGCTCTGCGGCGGGATCGCCGGCAACGGCGGCGGTTGCTGAGACGGTTTGCATCGGTGACCTCCAGATCGTGTCGATTCCCGGGAGGCCCCTACGCGGCGAAGGTGTGCAAAGCAGCTGTCCGCCCGCCAACGGCGGCGGGCGCGGGGTGTCGCTCTGCACCGGGTACCTCGGTCGCGAAGGCAGCCAGCGGTGGGGCCGGATGGCCCTGTCCTGAGAGGTGTTCGGGCTTCGCGGAGGACCGCGTTACCGTTGCGCGTCAGCCCCGGATTCTCACCGGTGTTCCCCTCTCGACACCACAACATATGGTGTCTTATCAGGACTACTCCTCACGATATAGCCCCTCCCGCGTTCTTGCAACCCGGTTGACAACGCGAGCGCGGACCCTTGCCGAGGTCGGCGTGACCCGGGTACATGAAATATATTCACGTCTTTCTTTAATATAATTAGTTTGATTCACGTTTATACGGCGCGCATGCTCCCCGGACCGATGGACGACGACCACACAGGAGGATCGATGGTCACGACACACACCCTCGGCTTTCCCCGCTTCGGCCTGCACCGCGAGCTCAAGCGCGCGCTGGAGAGCTACTGGCGCGGCGACACCGGCCGTGACGCCCTCGCGGAGACGGGCAGGGAGCTCCGTCACCGCCACTGGCGGCAGCAGGCGGAGGCCGGCCTGGACATGGTTCCGGTCGGCGACTTCTCCTGGTACGACGGCGTGCTCGACCACTCCCTGATGTTCGGCGTCATCCCCGAGCGATTCCGTACCGGCGACAACGACCGCGACATCGACACCTACTTCCGCATGGCTCGCGGCCGCGCCCCCACCGGCACGGATACCCACGCCTGCGAGATGACCAAGTGGTTCGACACCAACTACCACTACATCGTCCCGGAGCTTGCCGCCGGCCAGTGCTTCGAGCTGGACGCGGGCCCGCTGATCGCGCAGGTCACCGAGGCCCAGGCCGCGGGCTACACGCCGAAGCCGGTACTCATCGGCCCGGTCACCTACCTCGCCCTGTCCCGCAACGAGGACCCGGAAAACGGCAGACTGGCGCTGCTGGAGCCGCTGGTGGTGGTCTACCGTGAGCTGCTCTCCCGGCTGGCGGAGGCCGGTGTCGAATGGGTGCAGATCGACGAGCCCGTGCTGGTCACGGATCTCGACGCGGAATGGCGCGAAGCGCTGACCCGGGCTCACCGCGGCCTCGCGGACACCGGCGTGCGCCGGCTGGTGACCAGCTACTTCGGCGCCCTCGGGGACAACCTCGACACCGCCGTTGCGCTGTCCAAGGAAGGCCTGCACGTCGATCTGGTGCGCGGCAACGACGACCCGGGCGCGCTCATCGCCGCCCTGCCTGGCGACCAGATCCTGTCCCTGGGCGTGATCGACGGGCGCAACGTCTGGCGCACGGACCTCAACGCCGAGCTCGACGACCTGGAAACCGCCTACCGCCGCCTCGGCGAGCGCCTGTGGCTCGCCCCGAGCTGCTCGCTGCTCCACGTGCCGGTGGACGTCACCGCGGAGGAACGGCTCGACGACGAGCTCCGCGGCTGGCTTGCCTTCGCGGTACAGAAGGTCGGGGAGGTCACCACCCTCGGCGCGGCCCTCAGCCAGGGCCGCGAGCACGTGCGCGCGGCCCTGGCGGCCAGCGGACAGGCACGCGAGGCCCGGGAGCGCTCGACGCGCATCCACCGCGGCGACGTGCGCGAGCGCGCCGCGGCGATCGACGCGGCCATGAGCCGGCGTGCCCACGCCTACGCCGAGCGCGCCCCGGCCCAACACGCCCGTCTGGCACTGCCCCTGCTGCCGACCACGACCATCGGCTCGTTCCCCCAGACCGGGGGCATCCGCAAGGCCCGCCGGGACAACCGCGCCGGCCGGCTGGACGACGCCGCCTACGCCGAGCGCATGCGCGAGGAAATCGCCTACGCCGTGCACCAGCAGGAGGACGTGGGCCTGGACATGCTCGTCCACGGCGAGGCCGAGCGGAACGACATGGTCGAGTACTTCGGCGAGCTGCTGGAGGGCTTCTGCTTCACCCGGCACGGCTGGGTGCAGAGCTTCGGCTCCCGCGGCGTGAAGCCGCCGGTGATCTTCGGCGACGTCAGCCGCCCCGGCCCCATGACCGTGGAGTGGTCGCGCTACGCCCAGTCGCTCACCGAGCGGCCCATGAAGGGCATGCTCACCGGCCCGGTGACCATCCTGCAGTGGTCGTTCGTGCGCGACGACCAGCCCCGCTCGCGCACCTGCGAGCAGATCGCGCTGGCCCTGCGCGACGAGGTCGTGGACCTGGAGTCCGCCGGCATCGCCGCCATCCAGGTGGACGAGCCCGCCTTCCGCGAGGGCCTGCCGCTGCGCCGCGCCGACTGGGCGGACTACCTGGACTGGGCGACCCGGGCCTTCCGCCTGGCCACCAGCGGGGTGCGCGACGAGACCCAGATCCACACCCACATGTGCTATTCGGAGTTCAACGACATCATCGAGGCCATCGCGGCGCTGGATGCCGACGTCATCACCATCGAGACGTCCCGCTCCGCGATGACGCTGCTCGATGCCTTCGTCTCCTTCGAGTACCCCAACGAGATCGGCCCGGGTGTCTACGACATCCACTCGCCGCGGACGCCGGAGGTGGCGGAGATGAAGCGCCTCCTCCAGCGGGCCGCGGAGCTGATCCCGGTGGAGCGGCTGTGGGTGAACCCGGACTGCGGACTCAAGACCCGGAGCTGGGAGGAGGTCATCCCCGCCCTGCGCAACATGGTCCACGCGGCCAACGAGCTGCGCGCCGCCTACCCGGACAGCCGCACCGGCTGACCGGAATCCGCCCCGGGGCTCAGGCGTCCCCGGGGCGGCGGCGCACGGCGAACACCGCCATCGCGCAGGCGGCCGTCACCAGCGCCGTACCCGCGGCCAGGCGCGGCGTGGGCTCCAGTGAGCCCGCCAGCATCATCACCGCCGCCGCAACCACCGGCACGAGGTACGGCACCATCGGCACCAGCCGCGGGCTGCCATGGCGTACCACGTGCCCCCAGCCGACGAACGCCAGGCCATAGGGGCCGATACCCAGCAACGCCCCGGCCAGAAGGGCCTCCGGCGGTAACGGCCAGACCAGCCCGCCGGCGACGGCCTGCAGGGCGAGCGCGACCACCGCGGCCGCGGCGAAAAAGGCCGGATACGCCGGCGTCACTGGCCGCGAATAGCGTTGCAGGAACAGCGAGTAGCCCACCCAGCACAGCCCGGAGAGCAGCCCCGCGCCGTAGCCGAACCACACGGTATTCCCACCGCCGCCGGCCCCCTCGCGCAGCACCGCGACCCCGGCCAGGGCGAGACACAGGGCAAGGGCCGTGACCACCGACGGCCGCCGCCCGGCACAGAGCGCCGCGACCACACCGAAGACCAGCGGCCACGTGTAGGTCACCACCACCACCTCGTGGGGCGGCGCATGGGCGAGGGCCACGAAGTAGAAGGCGAGCGCGCCGATGAACCCGCCCACCACGGCGACCCACGCATACCACGGGTGCTCACGCGCGGCACCCCGGAACGAGCCGCCGACGCCGGGCAGCACACGGCCCGTGAGCGCCGCGCAGGCCATCGCCATGCCGGTGAGCTGCAGCGCCGGAACGGACGCCGCCATCGCCCGCAGCACCGGCAGCAGTCCCCAGAGCACCACCACCAGAGCGGAGGTGACGATCAGACCATAACGGTGCTGTAAAATTCGATTACTGTTCTGCCCGACCATGACACCTCTCCGTTTCCAGGCCTGCACCGTGTACGTCGGCGGGGATTTTCGGGCAGAATTCATCTATCTGGCTAACGAATTATAATTACCTATCCATCAATATCTGTGATGTTCGGATGAGACAGCGGACCCTCGATCTGCGCGCCCTGCAGACACTCGTCACCGTGGCGGATGCGGGCAGCTTCACCACGGCCGCCCGGCGGCTGAGCTATACCCAGTCGGCGGTGAGCATGCAGCTGCGGCGACTCGAGTCGGAGCTCGGGATCACCCTGCTGCAGCGCAGCTCCCGCACCGTGCAGCCCACCCGCCAGGGCCAGGAGGTGCTCGGCTACGCCCGGGAGATGCTGCGGCTCAACGGCGAGGTCTGGCGGCGGATCGAGGGCGGGGCGGTCGCGGGCACGGTGCGCCTGGGCATACCGGCGGATTACGCACTCTACCTGCCGGCCACCCTCGCCTCCTTCGCCGAACAGTACCCGCGCGTGGAGGTGGAGGTCCGCTCGGAGCTGAGCGAGGCGCTGGTCGCCCGGGTGCGCGCCGGCGAGATCGACGTGGCCGTGGTCACGCGCCAACAGCACTCCCCCGGCGGCACGTTGCTGCGGCGGGAGCCGCTGGTCTGGGTGGGCGCCCCCGGCAGTGCCGCCCACATCCAGGACCCGCTGCCGCTGGCGCTCTACCCGGAAGGCACCTGCGAGTTCCGCGCCGCCGCCACCAGCCGTCTGGACGACGCTGGCCGGCCCTGGCGGGCGGCCTACGTGAGCCAGGCGTTTGCGGCGCTGCAGTCACCGGTCAGCGTGGGCCTCGCCGTGGGCGTGGCCACGCCGAGCATGCTGGGTCCGGGGCTGACCGTGCTGGACCCGGCGGAGACCGGGCTGCCGGTGCTCCCCGGCGTGGAGATCGCCCTGCACCGCAGTCCCGGACGGCCCAGCGTGGCAACCCAGCGGCTCACGGACCTGGTCGTCTCGCGCCTGCGCGACGGCAGCCGCGAGCCGGACCCGGCGACGTAGGGGGAAACGGCATCGACTTCAACCGGCCGCGGCCGACAGGCACTCACGCACCTTCGGCGGCGCCGCGGGGGCGAAGCTGGCCCGGTCCGTCATTCGCGCGAACCATGCCCGCAGGTTCGGGAAGGCGACCGGAACGTCCATGCCATAGGCATGCGCCAGGGCGAAACGCGCGGTGAGCGCGGCATCGGCGATGGAGTAGACGCCGGCAAAGAACGCCCGGTCGCCGAGGGCGTCGGCGAGATACGGCAGGCACTGCCCGCGCCAGGCGGCGACCCCGGCGTCGATGCGCGCCCGGTCCCATTCATGCGCCGGCCGGTCGCGCTTCTCGAAGATGACCTCGCGCACCGCCCGGCCGACACGGTTGTCCGAGAAGTGGGCGATGCTGCGGGCCCGCGCCCGCTCCCAGGCGTCGTCCGGCATCAGGCCGGGACCGGTCTCGGCGAGATATTCCATGATAACGGCGGACTCGGTGAGCACCCGGCCACCGCCCTCCACCAGGATCGGCACCGTACCGGTGGGCGAGAGCCGTTCGCGCTCCGCCTCCACCGCCGGGTCGTCATGGGGCCGGTGGCGGTATGGCCGATCCTGCTCCGCGAGCGCGATACGCACCTTGAAGCAGAACGGACACTCGGGCTTGTCGAACAGCTCGATCCCGGGGCGGTCATCGCCGGTTTGCCGACTCATAGTTCCCCCATCACGTTCTTGAGGTTGCCGTAGGCCGGGCGGACCCGTTCGGCGAGCACTGCCCGGACCGCGTCGAAATCCCCCTCCCGCGCCGGCGCAAGCATGGCGTCACGGGCGGCGCGGTAGGCCTCCAGGGCGTCGCTGAAGCGCTCCCCGGGCGCGTCCGGGAAGCGTTCCCGGTACCGGTGCCAGTTCCGGTCGATCCGCCGGTCCACATCGGCGACCCGGCCGATGGGTCCCTCGGCCTCGGCCACCGTGCGCGAGTTCATGATCAGGATGTTGCAGACCCGCATTTCCTCCACGGCCTCCAGCAGGGCCGTCCGGGGGTCCTTGTCCGGGTTCATGGACGCCGTGACTTCCTTTGCAGTCGCCACCTTCTCCACGACCGTGCGCAGCTGCTCGTTGCAGCGCAGTGCCGCGTCGTCGGTGGACTGCACTGCGGAATCCAGGGATTCCAGCTCGTCGGCCATCCGCGAGAACGTGCCCAGCTGGGTACGGCATTCCGCCTGCAGGGTTTCCGTCATGGCGTTGGCTTCGCGGGCGTGCCGCGTGATCTCCTCCAGCGACGTCGCCGCCCGGGTGGCAAGGTCGACGCTCTCGCGGACCTGTTCGCCCGCACCGGCCAGTGCGCCGGCCACGGACTCGGTGCTGCCGGTGATCCGCTCGAGGATGGTCTCTATGTCCGCCGTGGCCAGGCGGGTACGTTCCGAGAGCTCGCGGACCGACTCCGCGACCACGGCGAAACCGCGCCCCTGCTCCCCGGCGCGGGCGGCCTCGATGGCCGCGTTGAGCGCCAGCAGGCTGGTCTGCTTGGCGATGCCCTGGATCGTGCGGGCGATACCGCCGATCTCCTCCGAGGACCCCACCACGCCCTGGAACTCCTCGACCACGCCGTCCACCGTCCGGGCCACGCCCTCGATCGCGCCGGAGGCGTCATGCACATAGCGGTGTCCGGCCTCGGCGTTGGTATGGGTCTCGCCCACGCTGGCCGCCGACTGACCGGCCGCGGCCGCGGTACTCTCGGAGCTGCGGCCCAGCTCTTCCTTCAGCGCCACGATGCGGTGGGCCGCCTCCACCTGCTTGTCGGCACTGGCCATCACGCCCGTGAACTGGGAGACCAGGGTCGCGCTGGTCACCGTCAGCTCCAGTCCGGCGGCGTCCAGCTCATCGAGCCGGGCGTCCGGCCGGCCGTCCTGATCGTGGGCCCCGGGCTGCACCGGATCCCGGCGCCAGCGCACCAGGACCAGCGCCGCGCCCACCAGTGCCAGAATGAAGGCAGGGTAAACCGCCATCCGCCCATGGGCCGCCAGGCCAACCGCCACCAGCATGGCGAGCGCCCCCGACACAGGCATCGGACGCAGCTCCAGGGCCTGGCGGACGCTCATAACCGTGCCAGCCTGAGTTCCCGGAGGTGCTCCGCGACGAAGTCGATGCGGTCCTGCCCCCAGAAGATCTCCTCGCCCACGGCGAAGGTCGGCACGCCGAAGGCGCCACGCTCGTCCGCCACGGCCCAATTGGCGTCAAGGCGCTCCCGGCGCCCCGGATCATCCGCTGCCGCCGCCAGCGCATCCGGATCCAGGCCGACCCGGTCCGCCACGTCCCGCAGGACCGCCGGCTCGCCGATGTCGCGCCCCTCGGCCCACTCCGCGCGCATTGCCTCCACCGTGTAGGCGCGCAACATGCCCTGCTCCTCGGCGAGCAGCGAGCCGGCACTGGCCCGGGTGGGATCCGTCTCCTTCGGCGGCGGGTTCAGCGGGATGCCCATGCGCCGGGCAAAGCGCCCCACGTCCTGGCGGGCGATGGGCAGCTTCTTCTTTGCCCGTTCCGGCGGTGAACGGCCGTGCCAGCCGCCCAGCGGCCGCCAGACCAGGCGTACGTGGAAGTCGTCGAGCAGGCGGAACAGCCGCTTGGAGGCGAGATAGCAGTACGGGCTGCGGAAGTTGAAGAATATTTCCAGGTCCACGGGATCCATTTCCGGCCTCCCGGTCAGCCACCGCCTCGACGGCGTTCCTCGACGGTCTCGCCGCCGATGCCCCAGTGGTCCAGCGCCACCTCCTGGACCAGCACCCGCACGCGGTCGGCGGGCACGTCCAGGCTCTCGGCAATGGCGTGGGTGACGTTGCGGATCAGCGCCACGCGCTTGTCCTTCGGTCGGCCCTCGAGGATATGCAGGTGCGCAATCGGCATCGCGTCAATCTCCCTGTGCATGCCTGGCGCGGGCCACCCCGGGGACGACCCGCGCCGGGTATCAGAACGGTATGGTGACGATGACCCGGGCGGTGGTGCCCTCGGGGCGATGTTTGCTGTCGTACTCGTCGTAGAGCGCGGCATCGAAGGCCATGCCCAGCGACTTCGAGCGGTAGGTGAGCTGCCCGCCGATGGCGTGGACCTCGTCCTCGGGCGTGGGCACACCCGCCGGGGCGTCGTCCTCGGTGAGCTGCCAGCTGTCGTAGCCCACCAGCCCCAGGGTCAGCGCCGGGTTGACGTCGTAGCTGACCCCCCACTCGGCGACCAGGTTGTCGCCCGGGGTGATATTGCTGCCCTCGACCTCCGAGGCCATGGTCTCGTAGCGGTTGAGCAGCGAGACCGCCCAGGTGCGGTCGGCGGTGAGATACCAGGTGCCGCCGAGGGTGACCATCACGTTGGAGTAGCCCTGGCCCACTGAGGCCGCCGCGGCCACGGGGTTGTCGTCGTCGTAGTCGCTGAACGCGTCGGTCCAGTAGCCGGCGGCGAGGACCGTGTCGTAGCGCTCGCCGTGCCAGGCGAGGATCAGCGGGCTGAGGAAGACGTCGCCGAGGCCGCTGTCGCTCTCACTCAGGCCCATGGCGTCGACGTCCTTGTCCAGGATCGGGGCGATGGCCTCCATGCCGTAGTCCGCGCCGAGGAACTGCTTGTCGGTGATCCAGATCGCGCGGGGCACCACCGCCCGGACCGTGGCGCTGTCGTCGCCGCCGGGGATCTCGCCGTCGTTGTCGCTGATGGCGTCGACCTTGACGTTGTCGGAGTCGTAGTACACGCCGTAGGTGCGCAGGTAGAAGCCCGGCGGCGGCACCGACGCCCCCAGGCTGCCCTCCACGCCGGGGACATAGTGCTGCGTGGCGTCGGCCGAGGC
>NZ_KB894820.1:34550-46648 GCF_000374645.1 Arhodomonas aquaeolei DSM 8974 | reverse complement strand
GCTCGACGCCCAGCTGCTGGGGCGCCCGGAGCCGATGACGCTGGCCGGCTTCCCGCTCAGCCACGACTTCCTCGGGCTGTTCGACACGGTGGCCTCGGTGGGGCTGGCGAACCTGAGCGTGATCGCCGACGGCCACGGCGGCTGGGCCGACGCCCAGCGCGCGCTGCGCGTGCCGCGCGAGGCCGGGCGCTGCCTGCACCTGGTCGCCGCCCACGAGAACCGGCGTTCCTTCCCGCTGGATTCCATCCACGTGGGCGATGAGCTGCCCGCCAACGGCAAGGAGCTCGTCTACCCCGGCGTGCACTCCGACATCGGGGGCGGCTACCGCCCGGGGGACCAGGGCAAGGGCACCGAGGAGCTGGGCGCCGATATGCTCTCGCGCCTGCCCCTGGCGGAGATGTACCGCCAGGCGCGGCTCGCCGGCGTGCCGCTGAAGCTCGAGCACGCCGAGCCCGACGTGCAGGACGGCTACAAGATCACCCCCCGCACCATCGCCGACTTCAACGCCTACCTGGACGTCTTCGAGACCCGCAGCGGCGGCACGGCGGCGATCGTGCGCGAGCACTGGCGCCGGGCCATCGAGTGGCGGGTGCACCTGCACCGCCACGGCGGGATCACCGCGCTCACGAGCTATCAGCGTGCCTCGACGCTCTCCCGCAACCGTCTCGCGAGCGCCTGGGCCGCCTTCGGCGAGGAGCTGGCGAGCTTCCGGCGATGGCGCGGCTTACACCGGCGCTGCTTCACCACCCCGGACGCCGCCCCGCAGAAACCGCCGGCCGAGCGCGGCCGCACCACGTTCCTGCAAACGCTCATGACGATGCCCGATTTCAGCAGCCTCGCCTGCCTGGCCACGCCCCTGCCCGTGCTGATCCTCGACCGCTTCCCCAACGGCATCGACCCGTCGCTGGACGGGGACTGGCGGCGCATCGACGGCTTCTTCGACACGCTCGCCCGCCCGCCGGCCGCGGTGGCCACGCTCATGGATCACTACGTCCACGACGCCATCGCCGGCTTTCTCGCCGACGATCGCACAGAGGTGATCGGCCACCTCAAGGACTTGGTGCGGTACAAGCAGCTGCTCGACGGCGACGAGCGCTTTGCCCTCAATGCCCGGCGCCTTGGCATCTCGCTCAGCGACGAGGAGCGGGGCTACGCCGCCTACTACGAGCGCACCGGGCGGATCCCCCCCGGCATGCCCGTCGACGCCCGCGAGCCGTCCTGGCTCGGCGCCGGCTACCTGCGCTCGCGCCGCATCTACGCCGGCGCCGATGACAGGCTGCTGACGGCGCGATCCCCCTTGTCCGGGTTTGCCGACGCGGAGACTGCGTAGCGCGGGACCGGGCCCCGCCGGCGTGCAATTGCTTGCCGCGGCTCCGGTTCGCGGTGAGGAGGGGCGGGGATCCCGGAACGAAGAGTCCGTGACCGGCGCAGGGTAGGGTACGCGGGATCAGCTCGGCCGGTGGCCGTGGATGATGGTCAGGTTGGGACCCCGCGGCCGGTGCAGGTAGCGCTCGATGGGGGTGGGGCGGCCGAAGAGATATCCCTGGGCGTAATCGATGCCGAGTTCGCGTACCTCGCGGAAGATACGCTCGTCTTCCACGAATTCCGCGATGGTGGAGATCCCGAGTTCCCGGGCGAGGCGCTGGATGGCGCCGGTGACGGCGCGGTCCAGGCGGTCGTTGGGCATGCCGCGCACGAAGCCGCCGTCGATCTTGAGGAAATCCACCTCCAGTTCCTTGAGGTAGCTGAACGACGCCATGCCGCTGCCGAAGTCATCCAGCGCGAAGCGGCAGCCGACGCTGCGCAGGCGCTGGATGAAGGTGCGTGCGGTGGCGTGGTTGGAGATTACTGCGGTCTCCGTGATCTCGAAGCACAGCGACTCCGGTGCCATGTCGTGGTGGTGGAGCGTGTGCAGGATGAAGTCGCAGAACGTCAGGTCGCCCAGCGTCTGCCCCGACAGGTTGACGAACCAGAGGGTGTCCTTGCGGTCATGGGGGCGGATCGTGCGGATGAGGTTGCCCACCACCCAGCGGTCGATGCTCGGCATCAGTCCGTAGCGTTCCGCAGCGGGCAGGAAGGTCCCCGGGACGATGATTTCGCCGTCACGGTCACGCATGCGCAGCAGCAGCTCCAGACGGCGCCGGCGGGACTCGCCTTTACCACCGCCCTGCCGGCACGGGAGGATCGGCTGGCAGTAAAGGCTCAGGCGGTTCTCGTCCAGTGCCTCGCGGATGGCGCTCACCCAGGTCATCTCGGTGCGGTAGCGATCGCTGAGGTGATCGTCCTCGCGGAAGACGTGGATGCGGTTGCGGCCATGATCCTTGGCGATGTAGCAGGCCGCATCCGCCTTGCTCATGGCCGATGCCGTGGACTCCGTGCCCGCGTTGATCTCGACGATCCCCGCGCTCGCTGTTACCGGGAACAGCCGCTCCCCCCAGCTGAAGCGCGTGGTCTCCACTGTGTGGAGATAACGCGCCGCGGCTTCGCGCGCCTGTTCGGCGCCGTGCCTGTGGAGCAGGATCCCGAACTCGTCGCCCCCCAGGCGGGCGACGCAGTCGCCGGTATCGATCAGTTCCGAGAGGCGGCGGGCGAGGCGGCGCATCAGGGCGTCGCCAGCCTCGTGGCCGCAGACGTCGTTGATGAGCTTGAACTGGTCGAGGTCCACCAGGCAGAGACTGGTCTGGCGTGTGGGTTCCTCGCGGACCCGGGAGAGCGCCAGCTCGATCTCCTGCTGGAAACCGGCGCGGTTGAGCAGCCCGGTGAGTGCGTCGTGACGGCTCAGGTGATCGAGCTGGGTCGCGCGCTGGTCGGCGAGTTCCCGTACCGCCCGTTCCCGGCGGGTCATCTGACCGACCAGCCAGGTGGCGAGCGCCGTGAGTCCCAGCGACAGGCCGAGCGCCACGGCGGGTCCGCGGAGGTCGTAGGCAAAGCGGGCGCCGGTAGCCGCCACGGCTGCGCTGTAGGTCCGGCCGCCGGTGCTCCAGACGTGTGCCAGATGCTGCCCGCCGGACCACTGGTACCAGGCCGGGGGATCGTCCTCGAACGTCCGGGTGTGCAGTGTCTCGCGGCTGTCGCGCCCGGTAACGTCGCTTACCGTGATCCTCAGGCCCTGGGAGCGAAGCACCGCGAGGGCGTCGGTGACCAGCGCGTGCACCTTGAAGACACCCTCCGCCAATCCCCGTGTGCCGCGGGTATGGATGTTGCCATTGTGCTGGAATACCGGCACGAACACGAGGATCGCCGGTTCGTTGCCCGAATCCTGGACCAGGGAGGTGCTCGCGCTTGCGGAGAGTTCGGCACGGTCGATGGCGGCGCGTATGGCGTTGCTGCGTGCCTCGTTATCCGACGGGTCGAATCCGAGTGCGCGCCGGTTCTCGGTGAACGGCTCCACGTAGAGGATGGGGTAGTACTCCTCGCGCCTCGGCGCGCGCACCAGCTCGCCGGTGGCGCTCAAGTCCCGGATGGTGAAGCCGGGGAATTCGGCACGGACCCGTGCGATGAAAATCTCTCTGCCCAGGTGCGTGATGCGCGGTACCCATTCCAGGGCCTCGATGGTGGGGTGGCGGGCGAGGATGGAGCGGGCGAGGCGGGAGAAATCCTTGCGGGTGACGACCTGTTTGACCTGGAACAGATCGGCGATCTCGCGAACGCTCGCGAACTGCTGGCGCCAGGTCTGGGTGATGGCGGTGACGTGTTCACGCGCGGCGATGCGGAAGGCCGTGTCCGCGCGCCCGCGCTCATGGTGGTACGCGGCATAGGTCACCAACAGGCTCACGGTCAGCCCGAAGACGGCAACCACCACCGGCAGCAGCCAGGCGGGAAGGCGCGGGCGGGTGTGCGTGCGCCGGCCGTATGCCGACGTGCCGGCCTCCGGTGTGCTGTCGATGTCCCACCGCGCTCCGGTCATGCGCTCTCCCCCTCGGCGTCCGTGGAGGGCCTAGGGAAGGGTGACCGGTGTCGGTGGCCGCCAGCCCTCGGCGGCGTGCTCGCAGACCACCGTGGTGTCGATACCTCCGCGGGTGGCGAAGGCCATGCGCACGCGCATGAAACGCGGTGCCAGCCGGGCGACGAGGTCTTCCAGTATCCGGTTGCTCACGGCCTCGTGAAACGCGCCCTCGTCGCGGAATGACCAGACATAGAGTTTCAGCGACTTGAGCTCCACGCAGCGTGCGTCCGGGACGTAGTCCAGGTACAGCGTGGCGAAATCGGGCTGGCCGGTCATCGGGCACAGGCAGGTGAATTCCGGGATGGTCATCCGGATGGTGTAGTCCCTCTCCGGGGCCGGGTTGTCGAAGGTCTCCAGGTCGCGGCTCGGCTGACTCGGCATTGACGTTTCCTCGGTGTGAAGGGCCCTTCTGCGCGGGTTGCCCGACGGCGTCTTGGCGTGGGGCGAGCATACCACCCGCGGCGCCTGCGTGCCCGCTGCGCCGATGCCAGCACGTGATGTCGGTGAGGGTCAAAGGGGGGGGGCTGAACAATGCGGGGGGAGACCCGGAAACGAGAACGCCCCGCCGGAGAGGGCGGGGCGTCGGGACGGGTCGCCGCAGCGACCCTGACTCGGAAGCGCCGGCGCTTACTTCTGTTCGGTCACCGTCTTCATGCCGGTGACCTCGACCTCCACGCGCCGGTTGGGCTGCAGGCAGTTGATGAGCTCGTTGCGGCCGCCGGTGTTCTCGCACTGCACGACCGGATCACCCTCGCCCATGCCGACGACCTGCATGTCGTAGCCGGCCATGGTGGGCTTGCTCATGAGGTAGTCCGCCACTGCCTGGGCACGACGCTCGGAGAGCTTCTGGTTGTAGGCCTCCGGGCCGATGCGGTCGGTGTGACCGAGGACACGGATGCTGCTGACCTCCCAGTCACGGTCGATGCGCTGGGCCATCTGGTCGAGGCGGGCACGGCCCTCGTCGGTGAGGGTGGCCTTGTCGAAGCCGAACAGCGTACGCGCATCGATGGTGACGCGCTCGGTGCGCTCAACCATCTTCGGCTCCGGCTCGGGCTCCGGCTCCGCGGTCTCGATGACGTCGCCGCATTCCTCGCGCTTCTGCATCTTCGACTGGTTCGGGTCGTACCAGCACTCACCGTCCGCGTTCTTCCAGACCGTGTCCTGCGGGTTCGACCAGTAGGCGCCCTCCTTGTCCATCATGCTGTTGTCGGCACTGGCGAGGCCGGCCGCTCCCAGCGTCAGCACCAGCCCCAGGCCGATGGGCAGAAGGGTGTTCTTCATATCGAAACGCATCATTGCTTCTTCTCCTGTCTCCCGTCGTGGGGATGTATTTGCCGTTTGCTAGCCGGTCCCTGCGGGAACCCCTGCAGCTCCAGTCTTTCAGTACTACCGTCCCGACAGCAAGAGTGTGCGCGATTTCACGTATTTCAACCGTGCGCACGCGTCGACATGTCGCCATGTGCGGCGCTGCATGTCTGCGTAATCGTAGAAGATAAACGCGGGTTTTCATTCCCGAGCCGTAAATGGCTATCGTATCCACGACCGGCCGTCGGCCATTAGTGACACCCCTCGGGAGGAAAGCCAGGACCATGCCGCATCCCATCGTGACCCATCCCGACCCGCGTCTTCGCCAGGTTTCGCGCCCGGTGGAACGTTTCGACGCCGAGCTCGCGTCGCTCGTCGACGACATGTTCGAGACCATGCATGCCGAGGAGGGCATAGGCCTCGCGGCGGTCCAGATCGGGATCCATCTGCGCCTGGCGGTCATGCAGGTCGAGGACAACCCTGCGCGGGTACTCGCCAATCCCACCTACGAGAAGCTGGGCGAGCCCATGCCGCTGGACGAGGGGTGCCTGTCGGTGCCGGGGGTGCGCGAGCGCACGAAGTCCCGGGTCGACCGTGTGCATGTGCGTGCACAGGACGTGCACGGCGAGTGGTATGAATTCGAGGCGGAAGGGCTGGAGGCGGCCTGTGTCCAGCACGAATGCGACCACATCGATGGCCGCCTCTACATCGACCACCTGACGCCGGTGCGGCGCAGGCGGCTGATCAAACGCTACGAGCGTGAACGCGCCCGGGAGACGGACTCCTGAAACCTCAGGCCACGTGCACCGTCAGCCAGGGGTGGGGGCGACGCATCGTCAGTCCGGGAAGAAGGCTGCGCCACAGCCGTGCACTGCCGGCGCGCATGGTCTGCGCACGCAGCGAACGGGCGTCGCGCGTAATCCGCTCGAGCTCGGTGGGGTTGAGATTGAGGACGGTAAGCTCATTGGCGGACATGGTCTTTGGTCTCCTGAATGATGCGGTGCGTCAAATGTTAATGAGCAGGATAACGCCCCGCATCTCAGTCACATAGACATCTTCGGGCATAATCCCCTTTCCCCGGCAGCACAGATCCGCCGATGGGGTCGCATTGCCGGTTTTCCGTCGGAAAGGGGTGGTGGATACCGGGGTCGCGTGATCTATACTGGCGCGCTTTGCGCAGTGTAGTGGTAGTGGACATCGGTATGGCATCCGGCAGCAGACATCCCCGACTCGCGTGGTCCCAGGTCACCCTCGATAGCGCCCTGGCGCGTCTGGCCGGGGTCGAGACCGCGTGCATGTTGCCGATCTGGAGCGACCGCGCCGACGAGGGGGTGCCGGGCGAGCCCGTCGAGCACGATACCACCGACCTGCTGCGCGGCCTGTCGCTCGCCTTCGGGGAGGGGCCGGAGGAGTCCGGGCGTGACTGGGCCGCCGTGCATTCGTCACTGCTGGTCGCTCTGGCGGAGGTGCGGCGGTTCGACAACGTCGATGCGCTGCTGCGCAGCGTGGCGCTGGATTTCCGTCGTGACGGCTACCGCCGGGAGGCAGTGGCGGCCGTGCGTACCGCCCTGCGCATACGACCCGACAGCCAGCCGGCGCGGTGCCAGCTCATCATCGGGCTGTGGTTCCTGATCTGCGACCAGCTCGAGCCGGAGCCGGACGTGCGCCTGAGCGAGATCCGCTCGCTGTTCGAGGGGTTCGGCGAGGCCAGCGGCGAGACGGCGCGGGTCCGCGAGCTCGTCGCCTTCGCCTATCTGGTATCGGTGTTCTTCGAGGAGATGCGCATCGACGAGGAGGTGACCTTCGTCCGCCGTGCCCGGGAATGGCTTGCCGACAGCCCACTCGCCGGGCGTCTTGCAGACATGCAGGCCGCCGGCTACGTCGATCTCGGCCGCCTCTGCGCGGTGGAGTGATGCGCCGGCCTCAGGCCTCGCCGTCGCGGTTGACCGGGTAGGGCCCGGTCGGGCCGCGCAGCGGCTGTAGCAGCAGCCGGTCCAGGCGCAGCTCACGGGGATCGCGGAACTGTTCCAGGCCGATGACCATGCCCTCGTGCCCCGCTGCCGGTTGCGGCCGGTAAGTGCCCAGGAGCCGGTCCCACCAGGACAGGCAGAAGCCGAAGTTGCTGTTGGTCTCGTTGCGGATCACCGAGTGATGGACCCGGTGCATGTCCGGCGTGACCAGTACCCGCTGCAGCCGGCGGTCCACCGCCCCGTTCAGCCGTACGTTGCCGTGATTGAACATCGCGCAGGCGTTGAGCAGCACCTCGAAGACCAGCACCGCCACCGGCGGTGCGCCGATCGCGGCCACCGCCGCCATCTTCAGCCCCATGGACAGCAGTATCTCGACGGGGTGGAAGCGCAGCGCGGTGGTGACGTCGAATTCCAGGTCCGCGTGATGAACCCGGTGCAGGCGCCATAGCGCCGGGACGGCGTGGAAGAGCACGTGCTGGAGGTAAATCGCGAGATCCAGGGCCAGCACGGCGAGGATCACCGCGCCCCAGTGCGGCAGCGTGACGGTGTTGAGCAGCCCCCAGCCCTGCGCTTCGGCGAGCAGGGCGAGCCCGACCGCCGCGGTGGGGAAGGCGACCCGCAGGACCAGGGTGTCGATCACCACGATGCCCAGGTTGCCCGGCCAGCGCCGGGCACGGGGGATAGCGCGGCGGCGGCGCGGAACAAGCGTCTCCCAGACCGCCATCGCCGCGAGCACGCCCGCGAACGCCGACAGCCGTACCCAGGGCTCGTGGCCGAGCAGGAAGGCGTCGAATTCGCTCATCATCCGGTGGACAACGCCGCCGGGACCGGGTTCCGGCGGCGCCGGCCGTCACTCCCCGCGGCCGCGGCCCCAGTGCTCGGCGCCCGGCAGCAGCAGGTGCATGCCCACCGCGACCACGCTGCACAGCGCGATGCCCTCCAGGCTGTACTGGCCGTGGCCGACAGTCAGCCCACCGATACCGAAGACCAGGGTCACCGCCATCACCGCCAGGTTGCGGGCGATGGAGAGATCCACCTGATGACGGACCAGGGTGTTGACGCCGACTACGGCGATGGAGCCGAACAGCAGGCACAGGATGCCGCCCATCACCGGCACCGGGATGCTCTGCAGTACCGCGCCGAACTTGCCGATGAACGCCAGCACCACCGCCAGGCCCGCTGCCCAGGTCATCACCCGGGGGTCGTAGTTGCGCGTGAGCATCACCGCGCCGGTGACCTCGGAGTAGGTCGTGTTGGGCGGCCCCCCGAGGCCGGCGGCCATCGAGGTGGCCAGCCCGTCGCCGAGGAGGGTGCGGTGCAGGCCGGGGCGCTTGAGGTAATCCCGGCCCGTGACCGAGGAGATGGCGAGGATGTCGCCCACGTGCTCGATGGCCGGGGCGATCGCCACCGGGATCATGAACAGGATCGCCCGCCAGTCGAATGCGGGTGCGGTGAATGCGGGCATGCTGAGCCAGGGGGCCTCGGCGATGGCGCCGGTGTCCACAACACCGTAGGCGAAGCTCAGCAGGTAGCCGGCGATCACGCCGAAGATGATCGGGATCAGCCGGAACAGGCCCCGCGCGAGCACCGCCACGGTCACCGTCACCGCCAGCGAGACCAGCGATATCACGATGGCGTCTGCATACGGAATGAGCTGCTGGGCGCCGTCGCCGCTCTTGCCCATGGCCATGTTCACCGCCGTCGGCGCGAGGCTCAGCCCGATGACCATGATCACCGGGGCGATCACCACGGGCGGCAGCAGCCGGTCGATAAAGCCCGTGCCGCGGGCACGCACGGCGCCGGCGAGCACCACGTAGAGCAGGCCGGCGGCCATCAGCGCGCCCATGGTCTCGGGCAGGCCGAAGCGCTGCTTGGCCGCGATGATGGGCGCGATGAACGCGAACGAAGAGGCAAGGAACACAGGCACCTGTCTGCGGGTCACAACCTGGAAGAGCAGGGTGCCGGCGCCGGCGGTGAACAGTGCGACATTGGGATCGAGGCCGGTGATCAGCGGTACCAGCACCAGTGCCCCGAAGGCGACGAGCAGCATCTGCGAGCCGGCGAGGGCCTGACGCGCCAGGCCCTGCGATTCGCTTTGTTGTGTTTCGTTGTCCTGCATGGGTGGTCTAACTCCCCTGGAGATGGCGGACGCACGGCGGGTGCGGCGGTGCAGGCCGCACACGCTGGATATGATGGAGAGCGCTGACGCGATCGGGCGGGCCCCGAGGTCATCTGCCCCGGGGGAGCAAGTCTGCCCGGCCGCGCTCGGCGGCGCAACAGCGCCGTTCGGCGGGCCCGCCGCGGGCATGGCCGGGTATCGGCGGGGTTTACGGGATAATGGCCGGTGGCGGTACCGTCGGGAAGACGCGCCGCGCGGCAACGGTACGTTCCGACAGGAGGACTGGACAGGTGAGCACGATGCGCAACAGGCGTTGGATCCCGGTGGTGGTCGCGGTGATGCTCACCGCGTTGCTCGCGGGCTGCGCGAGCTACGGCGAGCAGCGGGTGGCGCCGATCCCCATGCCGGCGTCCCAGGCGGATTCGGTCACGGTCAACGGCGCGACGCTGCTGGCGCGGGCCTACCTCGATCCGGACACGGCGGAGGAGGCCTTCGGTTTCGACATCCGGGGCGCCGGGCTGCTGCCGGTGCAGTTCGTCGTGGATAACACCACCACGGGCGAGGTGCGTATCGACGATGACAAGATGCTGCTGATCGACCGTGAGGGCAACGCCTGGCCCGTTCTCAGCGCCGATCAGGCGCTGGAGCGGGTGCGCACCCGGGTCGAGCAGGGCGAGGCTATCCGCAGCGGTGCCCGCAGCTCGCTGCTCACGGCGCTTGCCGGCGCCATTGCCGGCGCGGCCATCGGGGTGGTCAGCGGTGACGACGTGGTCAACACCGCCGGCAAGGGGGCCGCCGTGGGCGCTGCCGCGGGTGCGCTCGGTGGTGGTGTGAGCGGCTACGCCAACGTCGGCAAGGACATCCGCCGGGATCTTGCCGAACGCTCCATGCGGGACCGCGTGATCCAGCCCGGCGAGCTGGCCTACGGCTTCATGTTCTTCCCCGGGGCGAAGGAGGCGCAGTCCGTGGAGCGGCTGCGGCTGTCGGTGGTCGTCGACGGCGAGCGCCAGACCCTGCAGCTGCCGGTTTCCACCGTCACGGCGGGAGGTAATGAATAGCCTATCGTCATGATGCTCCCTTTCAATTTCACCCGGGCGCGGGTGACGCGTAGCGTTCTATCCGAATCGCACGCACAGGGAGATACAGCGATGACGGACAGAAACCGCCTCACCAACGCCGCGGGCGCCCCCGTGGCGGATAACCAGAACTCCAAGACCGCGGGACCGCGCGGCCCGGTGCTGATGGAGGACTACCACCTCCTCGAGCGCATGGCGCACTTCAACCGCGAGCGTATCCCCGAGCGCGTGGTCCACGCCAAGGGGGCCGGCGCCTATGGCACCTTCCGCGTCACCGCGGACATCACCGACTACTCCCGCGCGAGCGTGTTCTCGACGGTGGGCAAGGAGACGCCGGTGTTCGTGCGCTTCTCCACCGTCGCCGGCGAGAAGGGCTCGGCGGACTCCGTGCGCGACCCGCGCGGCTTCGCGGTGAAGTTCTACACCGACGAGGGCAACTGGGACCTGGTCGGCAACAACACGCCGGTGTTCTTCATCCGCGATCCGCTGAAGTTCCAGGACTTCATCCACTCGCAGAAGCGCCACCCCCGCACCGGCATGCGCGACAACACCATGCAGTGGGATTTCTGGAGCCTCTCGCCGGAGTCGCTTCACCAGGTGGTCTGGCTGCTCGGCGACCGTGGGCTGCCGGCGTCGTTCCGCAATATGAACGGCTACGGCTCGCACACGTTCAGCTTCTGGAACGAGCGCGGCGAGCGTTTCTGGGTGAAGTTCCACATCAAGACCCGGCAGGGCATCCGCTGCCTCACCGAGGCCCAGGGTGCGACGATCGCCGGCGAGACGCCGGACTACCACACCCAGGACCTGTTCGCGGCGATCGAGGACGGCGACTACCCGAAGTGGACCGTCTACGTGCAGATCATGCCGGAGGCGGATGCCGAGTCGTACCAGCTCAACCCCTTCGACCTCACCAAGGTCTGGCCCCACGCCGACTACCCGTTGATCGAGGTGGGCGAGCTGGAGCTCAACCGCAACCCGGACAATTACTTCGCCGAGGTCGAGCAGGCGGCGTTCGAGCCGTCGAACCTGGTGCCGGGGATCGGCGCCTCGCCGGACAGGATGCTCCAGGCGCGGCTGATGTCCTACGCGGACGCCCACCGCTACCGGCTCGGGGTGAACTACGCCCACATCCCGGTGAACCGGCCCAGGGTGGAGGCGCATACCTACCACCGGGACGGCTACATGCGCACGGACGGCAACTACGGTGCGGCGCCGAACTACGAGCCCAACAGCTTCGGGGGCCCGCAGGAGGACCCGTCCGTGGCCGAGCCGCCGCTGCGCATCTCCGGTGACGCGGGGCGCTACGACCACCGCGAGGGCAATGACGACTACACCCAGGCGGGGGAGCTCTACCGGCTGATGAGCGCGGATGAGAAGGACCGCCTGGTGAGCAACATCGTCGGCCACATCGGCGTGGTGCCGGTGGAGATACAGCGGCGCCAGCTCCCGCACTTCCACCGTGCGGACCCGGAGCTCGCCCGGCGCATCGCCGAGGGCCTGGGGCTGGACGTCGACGCCGTGGTCGCCTAGCGATCCGGTGATCCCCTGTCGGGGGCGGCCCCGCGCCGTCCCCGGTGCCACAGGGCAGGATGTTGGCTGCCGGGAGCAGCCAACCTACACGGCGCGGCGCCGCCCGGGACCCCTGCCGTAGGTCGGCTGCTCGAAGGCAGCCGACGTCCCCG
>NZ_KB894820.1:0-34235 GCF_000374645.1 Arhodomonas aquaeolei DSM 8974 | reverse complement strand
CGGCTGCTCGAAGGCAGCCGACGTCCCCGGTGCGGGATGTTGGCTGCCGGGAGCAGCCAACCTACACGGTGCGGCATCGCCCGGGACCCCTGCCATAGGTCGGCTGCTCGAAGGCAGCCGACGTCCCCGGTGCGGGATATTGGCTGCCAGGAGCAGTCAACCTACGCGCCGTCATTGCGTGGCCTCGCGGTTCCCGCCCGCCTGTGAAAGAGAATCAGACTCTCGTGCAAATAATAATAACGATGGGTAAGGCCATGCGGCTTGCCGACCGGTAGCGTAGTCAATCACGTGCCCGGCCCGACCCGGTGTCCGGGTGCCAGGTGCCGGAATCACCGCGAACAACGACTACGAATGACGGAGGAGAGCATGGCGAACCATCGCAAACGGTTCCTTGTGGGCGCGCTACTCATGGCGTTCTGCGCCACAGCCGCCGCCAAGGAGTTCAAGCTGGGACTGATCGTCCCCGAGTCCCACGCCTGGTCCCAGGCGGCCAAGCGCATGGGTGAGGCGCTGGAGGAGCGCTCCGACGGCCGGCTGTCGGTCAGCATCTTCCCATCCGGCCAGCTCGGCGACGAGTCGCAGATGATGCAGCAGCTGCAGACCGGTGCCCTGGACATGGCCTTCCTTACAGTGGCCGAGGTCTCCAATCGCGTCGATGACTTCGGTGCGCTGTACGCCCCCTACCTGGCCAAGAACGTCAGCGAGGCGGACACCCTGCTGCACGCCAAGACGGCCCAGGGGCTGCTCGACCAGCTCCCGCGCAAGGCCGGCGTCGTGGGCATCGGCTACGGCATCGCCGCCATGCGGCTGATGCTGACCACCTACGAGGTCGACGACGTCTCCGATCTCGACGGCCACAAGATGCGGATCACGCCGTTCGAGCCCATCAAGGACTTCTACAACATCCTCGGTGCGGCCTCGACGCCGATGCCGCTGACCGATGTCTACGACGCCATGGCCAACGGCCAGGTGGACGGTGTGGATGCGGACATCGAGCTGGTCTGGAAGCTCCATCTCTACGACCACGCGGACACGCTGCTGTACTCCAACCACATGATGTTCCCGATGGTCGGCCTCGTCTCCGGCCGGGTCTGGGCAGGCATGGACAAGAAGGACCGCAAGCTCGTGCGCGAGACCATGTCCCAGTCGCTGGACGGTCTGTTCGACCGCTACACCGACGTCACCCAGGACATGCTCGACAAGGTCAAGAGCAAGGATGTGGAGATCCACCGCGTCGGGCCCGAGTTCTTCGGTGACAAGCTCGACGAGTGGGAGCAGCGCTGGCGCAAGAAGACGCCGGTGCTCGAAGAGCTGCGTGCGGACGCCGACCGGCTGCTTTGAGTATGGGGCTGGCACAGCAGCGTGACGGAGGTGGCGGCGCTGTCGCCGCCACCTCCGCCGGGGTCCGTGGCGACGGGGTCCCGATGGCGAGGCCCCGCGCGGCACTGAGGCGGCTGAGCGCCGCCCTGGGCTGGTTCGAGGCGCGTGCCTGTCAGACGCTGGCGGCGGCGCTGCCGCTGATGATCCTGGTGAATGTCGGCAGCCGCGCCATCGGGCAGCCGATCTTCTGGATGGACGAGCTGGCGATCTACACCATGGTGTGGCTGGCGATGTTCGGGCTCGCGCTGACCATCCACACCCGCGACGCGGTGTCGGTCACCCTGCTCCAGGACGTGGTGCCGGGGCCGTTACGCCGGTTCATGCGCGTGCTCTCCGACCTGATCGTAGTCGGCTTTGCCGCGGCGCTGGTCGTGCTCTCCTACCTCTGGTTCGACCCCATCACCTTCGCGCAGAGCGGCTTCGACGTGGCCGAGTTCTCCGCGCAGACGTTCAACTACATCTACCAGGAGCCCACGGCGACCCTCGGTATCTCCAAGACCTGGTTCTGGCTGATCGTGCCGCTGGTCGCGGTGACGACCCTCGTCCACGGGCTCGACAACCTCTGTGCGAGCGCCGCCGCCATGATCACCGGGCGGGACGACGCGGCGCCGGAGGCGGAGGACGCGCGGGCCGCCGCGCGGGAGTGACGTGATGGTTGCAGGTACCTTTCTCGCCCTGCTGTTTCTCGGTGTGCCTATCGCGGTGGTGCTTGCGGTGGCCGCGCTCGTGTACATCGGCGTGAGCGACAACGCCGTGCTCTACCTCTCCTATCCCCAGCAGTTCTTCGGCGGACTGGAGAAGTACGGACTGCTGGCGATTCCGCTGTTCATGCTCGTCGGCGAGCTCATGAACGAGGGCGGCATCACGCGCCGGCTGGTCTCGCTGGCCTCGGCGTTCATCGGTGCGGTGCGCGGCGGACTCGCCTACATCAACATCCTCGCCAACATGCTGCTCGCCTCCATCGTCGGCTCGGCGAACGCGCAGGTGGCGGTGATGTCGCAGGTCATGGTCCCGGAGATGCACAACAAGGGCTATGACCGCGGCTTCGCGACCGCCACCACGGCCGCGGGGGCGCTGCTCGCCCCGGTGATCCCGCCGTCCATGCTGTTCGTGATCTACGGTGTGCTCGCCCAGATCTCCATCGGCGACATGTTCATCGCCGGGATCATCCCGGGGCTGCTGATGGCGGTGGGCTTCATGGCCGTGATCGCCCTGCTCGGATTCGTTTACAACTATCCGCCCGGCGAGCGACTCACGCTCGCGGAGAAGGCACGCAACGTGGTCGCTGGCATACCGTCCATGCTCGTGCCCGCGGTGATCATCGGCGGCATCATCGGCGGGGTCACCACGCCCACCGAGGCCGCCGCCCTCGGTGCGGCGATGGCCGTGGTGGTGGGCAAGTACGCCCACGGCGAGATGCACTTCGAGCGCATGGGGCCGATGCTGCTGCGGGTGGCCACCAACACGGCGGTGGTGCTGGTGCTGGTCGCCGCGGCGAACGTATTCGGCTGGATCATCGTCTACGAACAGCTGCCGCAGGCGCTGACCGTCTACCTCCAGTCGCTGACCACCGATCCGTTCGTGTTCATGCTGCTGATCAACGTGCTGCTGCTGGCGGTGGGCACGGTCATCGACGGCATCGCCGCACTGATCATCCTGGTGCCGATCCTGCTGCCGGTGGCGCAGTCGACCTACGGCATCGATCCGTTCCACTTCGGCGTGGTCATCTGCATCAATCTCGTGCTCGGGCTGCTCACCCCGCCGGTGGGCGCGGCGCTGTACGTGGCCTCGCGGGTCACCGGTGTCAATCCCGGGGCGATTTTCAAGGCGCTGATGCCGTTCCTGCTGGTGACCGCCGGCGTGCTGGTCATGATCTCGTGGCAGCCGCGCCTCGTGACCTTCTTCATTCAGTGAGCGGCCGCGCCGGCCCCGCGGGGCCGGCGCGGCTCCAGCCAGTCCTTATCGGGAGGAGATGACCCCATGAACAGACTTCAGGGCCGTGTCGCCATCGTCACCGGTGGTGCCCAGGGCATCGGCGCGGCGTACTGCCGTGCACTCGCGGAGGAGGGCGCAAAGGTCGCCGTCGTGGACGTACTGGACGGCGCCCGGGTGGCCGCGGAAATCGAGCAGGGCGGCGGCGAGGCGTTTGCGCTCACCGTCGACGTCGGCGACGAGCGCTCGGTGGCGGAGATGGTCGAGCGCGTGGACGCGCGCTTCGGACGGATCGACATCCTGGTCAACAACGCCGCCATCTACGCCTCCCTCGACCTCAAGCCCTTCACGGACATCGACGTCGCCGAGTGGGACAAGGTCATGGCCGTGAACGTCCGCGGCCCGTTCCTGTGCGCCCGTGCCGTGGTGCCGGTGATGCGGCGCAACGAGTACGGCCGGATCATCAACATCGCCTCGGGCACGCCCTACAAGGGCACCCCCGGGATGCTGCACTACGTCACCTCCAAGGGCGCGACCATCGCCTTCACCCGCGCCCTTGCCCGGGAGGTCGGTGCCGACGGCATCTGCGTTAACACGCTCTCGCCGGGCCTGGTGCTGAGCGAGGGCGTGATGGAAAACGAGGAGCTCCGCGACACCCTCACACAGCCGGTGCTCGCGAGCCGCTCGATCAAGCGCGACCAGCTCCCCGAGGACCTGCTCGGGCCGCTGATCTATCTCGCCAGCGAGGACTGCGCCTTCATGACCGGCCAGTCCCTGGTGGTCGACGGCGGTTCGGCGATGAACTGAACACCGCCCGGCGGCGGTGGCGAACCCACATGGCCGCGGCGCTGCCGTGGTAACGGAGGAAACGATGGAAGAGACAGCCCGCCACTGGATCGACGGCGCCTGGACGCCGTCGCGCGACGGCGCCGAGGCGCAGAGCATGGACCCGGCCACCGGCCGGGCCATCGGGCGGTTCGCCGACGGTGGTGACGCCGAGGCGGGCGCGGCGATCGACAGCGCGTGGCAGGCGTTCTTTCACGGCGAGTGGGCGGCGAGCCCGCGGCGCCGCGCCCAGGTGCTGCTCGACTACGCCGATGCCCTGACGCAGCGGCGGGAGCCGCTCGCCGAGCTGCTCACCCGCGAGACCGGACGGCTGCTGCGCGCCTCGCGCGGGGAGATCAACGGTGCGATCTCGGAGCTGCGGTTCTATGCCGGGCTGGCCCGCACCGTGTTCGGCCGTGTCACCGAGGTGGAGCCCGGCGAATTCTCCCTGCTGACCCGCGAGCCCGCCGGCGTGGCGGGCATCATCGTGCCGTGGAATGCGCCGGCCATCCTGCTGGTGCGCTCGCTGGCACCGGCGATGGCGGCGGGCTGCACCAGCGTGATCAAGCTCGCGCCCCAGTCCTCGCTGTTCCAGACGGCCTTCCTGGCGCCGCTCTACGAGCAAACCGACCTGCCTGCGGGCGTGGTGAACTCGCTCTGCGGGACCGGCAGTGCCGCCGGCGAGCGGATGGTGGCCTCGCCCCGGGTGCACGTCATCAGCTTCACCGGCAGCAGCGCGGTGGGCAAGCGCATCATGGCCGCCTCCGCGGACACCATGAAGCGTCTCAACCTGGAGCTCGGCGGCAAGGCCCCGTGCGTGGTGTTCGACGATGTCGACGTCGACGCCGTCGCGCCCCGGCTGGCGGCCGCGGCGACCATTCTCTCCGGGCAGCAGTGCACCGCCGCGGACCGGGTGCTCGTCCACGAGAGCCGTGCCGCGCAGATGCGCGAGGCCCTGGCCGAGGCGATGACCTCGCTGGTGGTGGGCCCGGGCATGGACGAGGCGAGCCAGATGGGGCCGCTCATCGACCATGCCAGTCGCGACCGCGTCGCCGGCGTGGTCGAGGCGGCCGGACGTTACGGCGAGGTCATCGTGCGCGGCGGCATCCCCGACGGCCCCCTGGCCGACGGGGCCTTCCTCACGCCGAGCCTGATCGCGGTGAGCGACCTCGACGCGCCCATGGTCCAGGAGGAGTTCTTCGGTCCGGTGCTCAACCTCGAGACCTTCAGCAACGAGTCGGAGGCCGTGGCCCGCGCCAACGCGACGCCGTTCGGCCTGGCCGCGAGCGTGTGGACCGCCGACGCCGCCCGGGGCCGCCGCGTGGCCCGTGGCATCCGCAGCGGCACGGTGTGGATCAACGATCACAACAAGCTCTTCGCCGAGGCGGAGACCGGCGGCTTCGGCGAGAGCGGCGTGGGCCGGCTGCACGGCGCCGAGGCCATGGCCGAGTTCCTGGAGACCAAGCACATCCACGAGACCGTGGGACACGTCGAGCCCGCGCCGCTGCCCGGGCGCGAGCGCTGACCGCCGCGCCGGCCCGACGACCCGTTGGACGGGCGCGGTGAGCCGCGCCCCCCTGGAGGAGGACAACCATGCCTGACGAGAACCGGCCCGTAACCGGCCTGCGCGACTGGCTGCGGCGGCTCGCGGACACCGACCGCCTGAGCGTGGCGCGCCCCGGCGTGCCGCTCACCTACCGCCTGGCCGCCATCGCCAAGCGCCTGGACGGCCGGCGGGCGACGGTCTTCCCGTCGCCGGACGGCCACCCCATCCCCGTGATCTCCGGGCTGGTCTCCTCCCGCGGCTGGATCGCCGAGGCCATGGGGGTGACGGAGTCCGACGTGCTCCAGCGCTTCGAGGACGCCGCGGCGTCCCCGCTGCCCTGGCGCGAGGTCACCGACGCGCCGGTGCAGGCCGAGGTCCACCGCGACGTGGACCTCACCCGCCAGCTGCCGGTGCCGACCCACAATGAGCACGACAGCGGCCCCTACATCACCGCCGGTCTGCTGATTGCGCGCAACCCGCGCACCGGGGTGCAGAACGTGTCCATCAACCGCTGCCAGATCAGCGGCCCGGACCGCATCGGCGTGCTGATCCTGCCCCGCCACGCCCACGCCTTCTACCAGATGGCGGAGGAGGCCGGCGACGCGCTGGAGGTGGCCGTGGTGGTGGGTGTCGACCCCATGACCCTGCTGGCGTCCCAGGCCATCGTGCCCATCGACCACGACGAGCTGGAGATCGCCGGGGCGCTGCGCGGTGAGCCGCTGGAGACGGTGAAGTGCGTGACCAACGACGTGCGCGTGCCGGCGGACGCCGAAATCGTCATCGAGGGCCGCTTGCTGCCGCAGGTCCGCGAGCCGGAGGGGCCGTTCGGCGAGTTCCCGCAGTACTACGGTCCCCGCGACGACCGCCACGTCATCGAGGTCGACGCGCTCACCCACCGTCGCGAGCCACTGTTCCACACCATCGTCGGCGGCGGCCTGGAGCACCTGTGGCTCGGCGCGATCCCGCGGGAGGCGACCCTGCTCGCGCACCTGCGCCGCAGCTTCCCCGGGGTGGTGGACGTGCACCTGCCGGTGGGCGGCGTCTGCCGCTATCACCTGGTGGTGCAGCTCGACAAGCGCCAGGAGGGTGAGGCGAAGAACGTGATCATGGGGGCGTTTGCCGGCCACTACGACATCAAGCAGGTGGTGGTGGTGGACGGCGACGTCGACATCCACGACCCCGACGAGGTGCAGTGGGCCATCGCCACCCGTTTCCAGGCGGACCGCGACCTGGTGGTCGTGCCTGAGGCCCAGGGCTCCAAGCTCGACCCGTCCGCGCGCCACGGCGTCAGCGCGAAGATGGGCCTGGACGCCACGGTGCCGCTGGCGGCGGAGCCGTTCGAGTTTACCCGCATCCGCATCCCGGATGAGGACACCCTCGACCCGGAGAGCTACGTCGACGCCGACGGCCTGGACTGGCTGCGCGGGAGGCTCGACGGATGAGGACGAGCACGCCGGCGGAGCGCCCGCGCATGATCGTCGGCGTTACCGGTGCCTCGGGCACGGTCATCGGCATGCGTCTGCTCGAGCGCCTGCGCGCCCTGGAGGTGGACACCCACCTGGTGATGAGCCGGGCGGCACACCTGACCCTGCACCACGAGCTCGGGCTCAAGCCGGCGGCGATGCACGCCCTCGCCGACACCGTCCACCCGGTGGAGGACGTGGGCGCGGCCATCTCCAGCGGCTCGTTCCGGACCCTGGGCATGATCGTCGCCCCGTGCTCGATGAAGACCCTGGCCGAGATCGCCACCGGCGTGACCGGCAACCTGCTCAGCCGGGCGGCGGACGTGGTGCTCAAGGAGCGCCAGCGGCTGGTGCTGCTCGCCCGGGAGACCCCGCTGCACGCGGTACACCTGCGCAACATGCTCACCGTCACCGAGATGGGCGGGATCGTGGTGCCGCCGGTACCGGCGTTCTACAACGAGCCGCGCTCCATCGACGACATCCTCGAGCACATCGTCGGCCGGACCCTGGATCTGTTCGGCCTCGATACCGGCCGGGTGCGTCGCTGGGGCGGGGAAGAGCCCGCGCCTCCCTAGCAGCGGGGCCGCGCGGGCACAACACAACGACGAGGAGGGGAGGAAATGAGCGAAAAACAGATGACTTTCCGCGAGGCATTCCGTGCCGATACCCCGTGGTGGTATCGCGGCGAAATGCATCTCGCCTTCACCCTGGTCTTCACCGTGGGTGTCATTGCCTATTGCGCCGTGCAGATCGAGGCGGCGACGGCCTGGGAGTGGCTGATCGTCGTGCCGATCTTCCTGTTCGGCAACTATATCGAGTGGGCCGCCCACCGCTACATCCTGCACCGCCCGGTGAAGGGGCTGCGGATGATCTACAAGCGCCATGTGATGACGCATCACCGCTTCTTCACCCACGACGACCTGAGCTATCACGGTCAGCGCGACTGGCGCGCGCTGCTGTTCCCGCCTTTCGCGCCGGTCATGTTCGTGCTCTCGGCGGTGCCCCTGGCGCTGGTGATCGACGCGCTGTGGTCGGCGAACGCCGCGTATATCGCGGTCATCACCATGGCGGGCTATTACCTCATGTACGAGGGCCTGCACACCCTCTCGCACATCGAGGACAGCCCGTTCCTCGACCGGCTGCCGCTGGTCAACACCGTGCGCCGGATGCACGTGATCCATCACCATCCGGCGCTGATGCAGAACCGCAACTTCAATCTCACCTTCCCCATCTGCGACGCCCTGTTCGGCACCAGCGATCTGGAGAAAGGACTCTGGGGGACGCTGTTCCACGGCATGGGCGATGCGGGCATGCGCGACGCGGATCGCGCGAAATACGAGAACTACCGCGGCGGCAAGGCGCCCTGGTCGGCACCCCGTGACGGGGAGTCGGGCGGGGGCACGGCCTGAGGCCGGGCCGCACGCGGATAACACTGTGACGGAGGGAAACACCATGAAACGCTGGATGACAGCCATCTCCGCGGCCGCGCTGATCGCGGCCTCGTCGTTCACCACGGCGACCACCGCCACGGCCGCCGGGCTCAAGGACCCGGTGCAGCTGCGGGTCGCCTCGTTCCGCCAGGGCTCGAGCTGGTACGTCTACGGCGTGACCCTGGGCGAGCTGCTGCGCAAGGCCCTGCCCGAGGGCTCGCAGATCGACACGCCGCCGCTTGGTGGCGGCACCGCCAACCCGCTGCTGGTCGCCCGCGGCAAGGCGGACATCGGCCTGAGCTTCGCCGTGGTCAACCGCTGGGCGCGGGAGGGCTCGGAGCTGTTCGATGCGCCGCAGACCGACCTGCGTACCCTCATGGGCGGCTTCGACCAGTACTACCTCGGCATGATCGCCAACCGGCCGGACGCGGCCGGCACGTTGAGCGGCTATGTCGACGAGCTCGGCCCGGAGAAGCGGATCATGCTGCTGCGCCGCGGCAGCTTCGGCTCCTACGCCGGCGAGCAGGTACTCGGCGAGATCGGTGCCGGCGAGGATGCCGTCGCCGAGGCCGGCGGCAGCTACACCTTCACCGACTTCTCCACGGTGAAGTCCGCGTTCCCCGCCGGGCGCACGGACCTGTTCATCCAGGTCATGACCCGCGGTCACCCGGCGATCACGGAGATCGCGGAGACCACCGACGTGACCTTCCTCGAGCCCGGGGACGACACCCTCGCCACCCTCCAGGAGAAGTACGGCTGGCAGGCCGCCACCCTCCAGCCCGGGGCCTTCCGTGGCCAGGACCAGGCGCTGCGGCTGCCCGGCACCACCACCAGCCTGGTGGTCTCGAAGGACATGTCCGACGAGCTCGCCTACACCATCGTGAAGACCGTGTGCGAGAACCAGGACGCCTTCCGCGCGGGGCACAAGGCGCTTGCCGACTTCGACTGCGCCAGCGATGCGTGGCGGGCGGAGAACCTGGGGATGCCACTGCACCCCGGGGCGAAGCGCTACTACCGCGAGCAGGGGTGGCTGGAGTGAGCCTCCGCCGGTCCGACCCGAAGGGCGCCTGACCCATGACCGCCAACGACGACAGCCGCCACCCGCCCGAATCCGGGCGCTGGCGGCGACTGCTCACGCCGCCGGCGCTGCTGGCGCTCGCCTGGGCCGCCTTCCAGGTCGCGATCTACGTGTGGCCGGACATGGACCTGATGGTCCGGCGCTCCGGCCACGTGGCCTTCGCGACCTCGCTCGCGTTCCTGCTCGCGCCGGACGGCGGGCGCGCGTGGCGGCTGTGGCTCAACCGGCTGTTCGCCGTGCTCGCGCTGACGCCGCCGGTCTACCTGGCCCTGGAGCTGGAGCGCATCTACCAGCGCATTGTCCAGCTCGACCCGGTCCTTACTGGCGACCGCATCTTCGCCTGCCTGGCGGTGGTGCTGCTGCTGGAGGCGCTGCGGCGGCGCGCCGGGGCGGGCATGTTCGCCCTCGGCGTGGGCTTCATCGCCTACCAGCTGCTGGGGGCATACATCCCCGGGATCATCGGTCACAACATCTCCGGCTTCGACACCTTCGTGGAGCTGCTGCTGCTCACCGAGCGGGGACTGTTCGGCATCCCCACCGCGGTGTCCGCGGAGATCGTGTTCTACTTCATCCTCTTTGCCGCGGTGTTCGACGCCTACGGCGGAGGCCAGCTCATCATCGACCTGGCGATGCGGGTCACCGGCCGCCAGACCGGCGGCCCGGCCAAGGCCTCGGTGGTGGCCTCGGCGCTCACCGGCAGCGTCTCCGGCAGCGCCGTCGCCAACGTGATGAGCACCGGCATCTTCACCATCCCGCTGATGCGCCGGGTCGGCTACCCGGCGACGTTCGCCGCCGGGGTGGAGGCGGTGGCCTCCACCGGCGGACAGATCCTGCCGCCGGTCATGGGCGCGGGCGCCTTCATCATGGCGAACTTCCTCCAGATCCCCTACCAGGACGTGGTCCTGGCGGCGATCCTGCCGGCGCTGGCGTTCTTTGCGAGCCTTCTCCTGGTGGTGCACTTCCGGGCCCGGCGGGACGGCATCCGGCCCCTGGGGGCCGATGAGCTCGGTGACTGGCGCGGCGCGCTGAAGGCGCGCTGGCACCTGCTCGTGCCCCTGGTGTGGCTCGCTACCGCGATCGTCTCCGGGCTCTCGGTGGCGGACGCCGCGGTGCAGTCCTGCGCGCTCACCGTGGTGGTCGGGTCGCTGCGCCGCAGCACCCGCCAGCGGCCCATCGAGCTGCTGGAGGCGCTGGTGCGTACCGGCGAGCGCGCGCTGTCGGTGGCACTGCCCTGTGCGGTGGCCAGCATCATCGTGGCGGTGATCGCCTTCACCGGGCTCGGGACGAAGTTCACCGCGCTGGTGGTGCACCTCTCCGAGGGCAACCTCTACCTCGCCCTCGGGCTCACCGCGCTGGCCAGCCTGGTGCTCGGGGCGGGCATGCCCACGACCTCGGCCTACGTCATGGCCGCGGTGCTGGTGGCGCCGGCGCTGGTGCAGCTCGACGTGGCACCGCTGGTGGCGCACCTGTTCGTGTTCTACGTCTCCATTATTTCGATGGTGACGCCGCCGGTGGCGCTGGCCGCGTACGCAGCCTCCACGGTGGCCGGGTCGAAGCCCGGGGAGACCGGCTGGGCGGCGTTCTACCTGGCGCTGCCCGGGCTGGTGATTCCGTTCGCCTTCGCCCTGCACCCGGCACTGGTGCTGTGGGACGGCGCCGGTGCCACGGCCTGGGCCGTGGCCCGCGTGGCGTTGGCCTGTTCCGCGTTCGCGGTGCTGCTGCCGGGCTGGCTCGGCCGCCGGCTGCGGCCGCTGGAGCGGCTGGTGCTCGGCGTGGGGGCGGTCCTGAGCCTGCTGCCCGCGACGGTGCCGGCGATCGTCGGGCTGGTCCTGCTGGTGGCCCAGGTCGTGGCCTTGCGGCTGCTGCCGTCACCGCCCCCGGCGGCGGAGGATACCGCCGGGGGCTGAACCGGTGCCGGCCCCGCGGGGCCGGCACCGCCTTGCCGCCGTCCGCACCCCGCGGATTCAGACTCTCGGGCAAACGTCCGGACTCCGGTGCAGATATGCAGGCCCGCCGGCAATGCCCCCGGCGGGGGTGGCGCCGTACGCTCTCCGGGTGTGCCGTCGAGACAGTCCGTGACGGCACCGGAGGAGAGGGATGGAAGCACTTGAACAGCCGGCGGCCGCCGCGCCCCAGGGCGAGGTCGGCCGCTCCCGCGAGCGTGTCGAGGACGACGCACTGCTGCGTGGTGCCGGGCGCTACGGCGATGACCTCGCCGTGCCGCCCGGGACCCTGCACGCGGCCGTGCTGCGCTCGCCCCACGCCCACGCCGACATCCGCTCCGTGGATGTCACCCGCGCCCTTGCCGTCTCCGGCGTGCACACCGTGCTCACCGGCGAGGACGTCCGCAACTGGGCGGCGCCGTTCCCGGTGGGCGTGCGCGAGCCCATGGAGCACTGGTGCCTGGCCGTGGACCGGGTGCGCTACGTGGGCGAGCCGGTGGCGGTGGTGGTCGCGGAGGACCGCTACGCCGCGGAGGACGCCCTGGGGCTGGTGGACGTCGACTACGGGCTCCTCAGCCCGGCGGTGGACGCGGAGGCCGCCGCCGCACCGGAGGCAGCGGTCCTCCACGAGGGCGTCGGCAGCAACGTCGTCAGCGAGCGGCACTTCCACTACGGCGAGCCCGAGGACGCCTTCGCCGCCGCCGACCATCACGTCTCCCTGAAGGTGCGCTACCCGCGCAACTCCTGCACCCCGATCGAGTGCTATGTCGTGCTCGCGAGCTATGACGTCGCCGCCGGCGCCTACGATGTCAGCGCCAACTTCCAGGGCCCGTTCGCGCTGCACTCGGTCATGGCCCGGGCGCTACAGGTGCCGGCCCCGCGGCTGCGCCTGCGCACCCCCGCGGACTCCGGCGGCAGCTTCGGCATCAAGCAGGGCGTGTTCCCCTACGTGGTGCTCATGGCGCTGGCCGCCCGCAAGGCCGGGGCGCCGGTGAAGTGGGTGGAGGACCGCCTCGAGCACCTCCAGGCCGCCTCCTCGGCGACCAACCGCGTGTCCACCATCGAGGCGGCGGTGACCGCCGAGGGCCGCGTCACCGCACTGCGCTACGACCAGCTCGACGACTGCGGCGCCTACCTGCGCGCCCCCGAGCCGGCCACCTTTTACCGCATGCACGGCACCCTCACCGGTGCCTACGACATCCGCCACCTCGCGGTGCGCAACCGCGTGGTGCTCACCAACAAGACGCCCACCGGGCTGAACCGCGGCTTCGGCGGGCCCCAGGTCTACTACGCCCTGGAGCGGCTGATGCAGCACATCGCCGCGACCCTGGGGCTCGACCCGCTGACGGTGATCCGGCGCAACCTGGTGCCGCCGGAGGCCTTCCCGTACCGCGCCCCCGCGGGCTCGCTGCTCGACTCCGGCGACTACCCGGCGGCGGTGGAGCTGGCCGAGCGCGACGGCGGGCTGGCGGAGCTGCGCGAGCGCCGGGACGCCGCCCGGCGGGAGGGCCGCTACTACGGCATCGGTTTCTGCGCGGCGGTTGAGCCCTCGATATCCAACATGGGCTACATCACCACCGTGATGACCCCGGAGGAGCGGCGCAAGGCCGGGCCCAAGAACGGCGCGGTGAGCACCGCCACCGTGAGCGTCGATCCCCTCGGCGCCGTGAGCGTGCACGTCTCCTCCACGCCCCAGGGACAGGGGCACCGCACCGTCGCCGCCCAGGTGGTGGCGGACGTGCTCGGCGTGCCCTTCGAGTCGGTGACGGTGAACGTCGAGCTCGACACCCAGAAGGACGCCTGGTCCATCGCCTCGGGCAACTATTCCAGCCGCTTCTCCGGCGCGGTGGCCGGCGCCGTGCACAAGGCCGCCACGCGGGTGCGTGACCGCCTCGCCGGCATCGCCGCCGGGCCGCTGGGCGTGGCCCCGGAGACGGTGCGTTTCGCCGGCGGGCGCGTGCACGCCGGCGCCGATGACGGTAGCGCCTCGATGTCCTTCCACCGCGTCGCCGGCGCGGTGCACTGGGCCCCCGGCACGCTCCCGGAGGGCGAGCCGGGCGGGCTGCGCGAGACCGCGTTCTGGACCCCGCCGGAGCTCGCCGCCCCGGACGAGGGCGACCACATCAACAGCTCGCTGTGCTACGGCTTCGTGTTCGACTACTGCGGCGTGGAGATCGACCCGGTCACCGGCGCAGTGCGCATCGACCGCTACGTCACCCTCCACGACCCGGGGCGCATCCTCAATCCGCAGCTCGTGGACGGCCAGGTCCGCGGCGGCTTCGCCCAGGGCCTGGGCGCGGCGCTGATGGAGGAGTTCGCCTACGGCGACGACGGCAGCTTCCTCGCCGGCACCCTGGCGGACTACCTCATCCCCACCTCCATGGAGGTGCCGGAGCCGGTGATCCTGCACATGGAGACGCCGTCGCCGTTCACGCCGCTGGGCGCCAAGGGCGTGGGCGAGGGCAACAACATGTCCACGCCCGTGTGCATCGCCAACGCCGTGGCGGACGCCCTCGGCCGCGCGGACATCGAGCTGCCGCTCACCCCGGCGCGGGTGCGCGGCGTGATCGGCATCGACGAACCGGAGCCGCCGGCCGGCCTGGAGCCCGCCGCCGCGCCCAGGGGCGGGGGCTCGGGGCTGCGCGCCAGCGACTCGGTGACCATGCCGGCGCCGCCGGAGACCGTGTTCCACCGCATGCTCGAGCCGGCGACCCTCGCCGCGATCATCCCGGGCTGCCACGAGCTCGAGGCCACCGGCGAGAACGCCTACCGCGCCGACGTCACCGTGGGCGTGGGCATGATCCGCGCCCGCTACGAGGCGCGAATCACCCTGAGCGAGCTCGACCCGCCGCACTCGCTGCGGCTGAGCGGCGTGGGCGAGAGCGCCATGGGGTCCGCCGAGGGCAGCGCGCGGGTGCGTCTCACCGCCCTCGACGACGGCGGCACCCGGCTCGACTACGACTACGAGGCCGCCGTCGGCGGCAAGGTCGCGGCCGTGGGTGCGCGCATGCTCCAGGGGGCGGCGCGGGTCATCATCGGCCAGATTTTCACCCGCCTCGCCGCGGAGCTCGGCGGTGGCCAGCCGTCGTGGTGGCGGCGTCTGGCGGACCGGCTGCGCGGCCTCGTCGGCCGCGGGGGAGGGCGTTCATGAAGCCCGCGGCGTTCGACTATGCCCGCCCGGCCACCCGGCGCGAGGCGATCGAGCTGCTCGCCGGCGCGCAGGGCGAGGCCCGCGTGCTCGCCGGCGGCCAGTCCCTGATGGCGGTGCTCAACATGCGCCTGGCCGAGCCGGCGCTGGTGATCGATATCACCGGCATCGACGAGCTCCACTACATCGAGGAGCGCGACGGCGCCCTGTGCGTCGGCGCCGCCACCCGCCAGGCGGAGCTCGCCGCCCACCCGGGGCTCGCCGAGCGCGTGCCGCTGGTGGCGCAGGCCCTGCCCTGGGTCGGGCACTTCCAGACCCGTAACCGCGGCACCGTCTGCGGCTCCGTCGCCCATGCCGATCCCAGCGCCGAGCTGCCGCTGTGCCTGGCGACCCTGGGCGGCGAGGTGGTGCTGGAGGGCCGGCGCGGCCGGCCCCGCGTGGTGCCGGCGGCGTCGTTCTTCCAGGGCGTGCTCACCACCGACCGCGCCCCCGGCGAGCTGATCACGGAGGTGCGTTTCCCGCTGGCGCAGGCGCAGACGCAGTACCGCTTCACCGAGGTCGCGATGCGCCATGGCGACTTCGCCATCGTCGCCCTGGCCGCGGCGATTCGCGGCGAACAGGTGGACCTCGGCGTCGGCGGCGTCGCCGACCGGCCGGTGGTGCGCACGCTGCCCGCCGGTGACGGCCTGGACGAGGCCCTCAACGAATTCGCCTGGGCCCTCGGGGCCGAGGACGATGCCCACGCCACCGCCGCGTACCGGCGCACGCTGGTGCGCGAGCTGGGGCGGCAGCTGATCACGGAGGCCCGGCCGTGCTGAAGATCGAGGCGAACGACAGCCATCGCGTCACCCTGACGCTCAACGGCCGCGAGCGCAGCGGCAATGCCCGTCCGCGCACCCTGCTGAGCGACTTCCTGCGCCACGAGCTGGGGGCCACCGGCACCCACGTGGGCTGCGAGCACGGTGTCTGCGGGGCATGCACGGTGCGCGTGGACGGCGTGGCCAGCCGGGCGTGCCTGATGCTCGCCGTGCAGGCGGACGGCCGGCGGGTGGACACCGTGGAGGGGCTTGCCGGCGACGACGGCCCGCTGTCCGACCTGCAGGCCGCCTTCCGGCGTCATCACGCGCTGCAGTGTGGGTTCTGCACCGCGGGCATTCTCAACTCGTGCGCCGATTTCCTCGGCCGCGAGCGCGATCCGAGCGAGGCGCAGGTGCGCGACATGCTCTCCGGGCACCTGTGCCGGTGCACCGGGTACACGGGCATCGTGCGCGCCGTCCTCGAAGTCGCCGCACAGCGGCGCGAACAACGGCAGGAGGAGCGAGACGATGTTTGACCTGGGACGCAGCCTGCTCGCGACGGTGGAGCGCCGTCCCGACGCGGTGGCGGTCAGCGATGGACCCCGGCGCCTGACGTACGCGCAGTGGTTCGGGTATATCCAGGCCGTGGCCCACGGGCTCGACGGGCTCGGCGTCGGCAAGGGCGACCGGCTGCTGGTGGTGATGCAGAACCGCTGGGAGATGGCGACCCTGCACTGGGCCTGCCAGTGCGCCGGGGTGATCGTCACGCCGCTCAACTGGCGCAGCACCCCGGAGGAGATCGACTACTGCATCCGCGACGCGGACGTCAGCGCCATCGCCTACGACGACTCCGCCGCGGAGGCTGTGGGTCACTGCGTCCGCCTCGGCGAGCTGCCGCGGGTGGTGACGGCCGGGGTCGACGATCCGCAGGCGCGCACCTTCGAGGCCCTGGCGGCCACGCCGGCGCCGGCGACGGTGGTGCGCGCCGGCGCCGAGGACACCTCGCTGATGCTCTACACCTCCGGCACCACCAGCCGGCCCAAGGGGGTGCCGCGGCGCCATCGTGCCGAGCGTGCCGCCGCACTCGCCCACGTCGCCCAGAACCTCTACCGCCAGGGCGAGTGCACCCTCGGGGTGATGCCGCTCTACCACACCATGGGGGTCCGTTCGCTGCTCGCCATGGCCCTGGTGGACGGCCACTTCGTGTGCATCCCGCGATTCGACCCGGGGGCCACCGTGGACGCCATCGAGCGCGAGGACATCACCAATCTGTACCTCGTGCCCACGCTCTATCACATGCTCCTCGAGCACGAGGGCTTCTCGCCGGAGCGTGTGGCCAGCGTGGAGAAGATCGGCTTCGCCGGGGCGCCCATGAGCGCCGGGCTGATGCAGCGCGTGGAGGCCGCGTTCCGGCCGCAGCTGTTCGTCAACCACTACGGCAGCTCCGAGATCTACACCTTCACCATCGACCAGCGGGCCGCGAGCAAGCCCGGCTCCTCCGGGCGGGCCGCGCTCAACCAGCGCATCCGGGTGGTGCCCATCGACACCGACGACCCGGAGCGCGCGGCGCCGGCGGGCGAGGAGGGCGAGATCATCGCCGATCTCGCCGGCGACGAGTCCTTCGAGGGCTACTGGAACCGCCCGGACGCGGACGCGAAGGCCCTGCGAAATGGCTGGTATTTCACCGGCGATACCGGCTATTTCGACGAGGAAGGCGATCTTTTCGTCACCGGCCGCGTGGACGACCTGATCATCACCGGCGGCGAGAACGTCAGCCCCGTGGAGGTGGAGAACGCGCTCTCCACCCATCCGGCGGTGGCGGAGGTCGCGGTCGCCGGGCTACCGGACGAGCAGTGGGGCTCGGTGGTCACCGCCTTCATCAAGCGCCGCGATGACGTGGACGAGGCGACGCTGAACACCCACTGCCTGGAGTCCGGACTGGCGAACTTCAAGCGCCCGCGCCGCTACGTCTTCCTCGAGGAGATCCCCAAGTCCGCCGTCGGCAAGGTGCTGCGCCGCGAGCTCGTGGCCCAGCGCTACGAGGTCGAGCGCGCGGGCTGAGCACGGCAATCACCACAAGGGAAACATCATGGATCTAGACACCGTACACCGCACCCTGGAAGGCCCGTTCGACGGCTTCCAGGTCCACGTCGACGCCGAGCGCGAGCGGGGCGACATCGTCCTGGGGCGGCCGCCGCTGAACGTGATCTCCATGCCCCAGCGCGACGAGCTCCGCGCCGTGTTCGAGGCCCTGGACGCCCACCCGGACGTGCGCGTGATCGTGCTGCGCGCCGAGGGCAATCACTTCTCCAGCGGCGGCGATATCAAGGGCTTCCTGGAGGCGAGCCCGGAGCACGTCTCCCACCTCGCCTGGAACGTCGCCGCCCCGGAGCGCTGCAACAAGCCGGTGATCGCCGCCAACCGCGGCTACTGCTTCGGCGTCGGTTTCGAGCTGTCGCTGGCCTGCGACTTCCGCATCGCCAGCGAGACCTGCCGCTACGCCCTGCCGGAGCAGCGCCTCGGCCAGATCCCGGGTTCCGGCGGCTCCGCACGGCTGCAGAAGCTCATCGGCGTCGCCCGCACCAAGAACATGGTCATGCGCGCCAAGCGCATCACCGGTGCCGACGCCCACGACTGGGGCATCGCCGCGGACTGCGTCGCCGACGGCGAGCTGGAGGCGGCGACGGACGCCCTGGTCGAGGAGCTCCGTGGCTTCTCGCCGCTGGCGCAGCGCACCGCCAAGCGGCTGCTCAACGACGGCGAGAACGCCAGCCTGGCCGTGGCCATCGAGATGGAGGGCCACTGCTACAGCCGGCTGCGCACCTCGGATGATTTCCGCGAGGGCGTGGAGGCGTTCGGCGAGAAGCGTCCGCCGGAGTTCCGCGGCTGCTGAGACGACAGGCGCCGGCCCCGCGCCGGCGCATTCAACGGGGAGAGGGGAGCATGACAGACAATCATACCGACACCACCGGGGCGCCGGTCCGGGGCGACTTCCGCGCCGGGATCGCGGCGCTGCCGCGGGCGCTGACGCTGAAGTCCATCAGCGCCGGCACGGTGGCGGCGATCTTCGGCTGCTCCGGCCCGGCGCTGATCGTGATCAACGCCGCGGAGTCCGGCAACCTCACCAGCGGTCAGACGGTGGCCTGGCTGTTCGCGATCTACGTGCTCGGCGGGCTGATCAGCCTGCTCATGGCGCTGCGTTACCGCCAGCCCATCACCGGCGCGTACTCGATCCCGGGGGCGGCGATCCTCGTGGGGGCGCTGTCCACGGTGAGCTTCAACGAGGCAGTGGGCGCGTTCATCATGAGTGGTGTCCTGGTGCTGTTGCTCGGCGTCAGCGGTCTGATAGGACGGGTGATGCGATGGATCCCGATGCCCATCGTCATGGCCATGATCGCCGGTGCGCTGATCCGCTTCGGCACCGGCGCGGTGGACGCCGTGGGCAACGCGCCCTGGGTCGCCGGTGCGGCGGTGGCGGCGTTCCTGCTCACGCACCGCTTCCTGCGCGCCGTCCCGCCGGTGCTCGCGGCGCTGGTGGTGGGGCTGATCGCGGCGCTGGCCACCGGCAGCCTGTCCCCGGCGGAGGTGCCGCTGGCGTTCACCGCCCCCGAGCTCACCACCCCGGCCTTCACCCTGGATGGCTTCCTGGCGATCACCCTGCCGCTGTCGCTGCTGGTGATCGGTGCCGAGAACGCCCAGGCCACGGGTGTGCTCATGGCCGAGGGCTACCGCCCGCCGATCAACGCGATGACGGTGGTCAGCGGTATCGGCGGCATCCTCGCGGGTATCCTCGGCGGCCACAACGCCAACATCGCCGGGCCGATGACCGCGATCTGCTCGTCGGACGAGGCCGGCGATGACCCCGAGCGCCGCTACGGGGCGACGGTGGTGAACGCCGTGCTCTTCGGTGGCTTCGGCCTGGTGGCCGGCGCGGCAGTGCCGTTCGTGCTCGCCCTGCCCAAGCCGCTGATCATGGCGGTCGGCGGGCTGGCGATGATCAGCGTGCTGCTCACGGCCTTCCAGCAGGCCTTCTCCCGGGATCGGGGCCACCAGATCGGGGCCTTCGTGGCGCTGGTGGTGGCGATGTCGAGCACGAGCCTGTTCGGCATCAGCGCGCCGTTCTGGGCGCTGGTCTTCGGTGTGGTGGTGTCGCTGGTCCTGGAAGGGCGGCTCTTCGCCGCCGCGGCGACGCGGTCGGCGCAGACCGGCTGAGCCGTTCCCCCGGCGCCTGTTTTTGCCCGTGCGCAATGCGGTGTGCACGAACAGGTGGTAACATCGACGGTGCGGCGCGAGCGCCGCACCCTTATACGGGGAGGAGGAAGCAGAGCCATGTCGAACGCGCAGCGCGTTTTTCATGGGGACTTCGGGCGCGTTGCCCTGCTGGACATGGATGAGCCACTGGTTCCCCATGCACATTCGGAATGCCACGTACTGCTCAAGGCCATGGGCGCGGATACCTATTTCTCCGTGCGGGGCCAGCAGCAGCCACTGACCGATCGCACGGCGGTGCTCGTCAACGCATGGGAGCCGCATTACTACGACCACCGGCCGGATGCACCGCGCACCCTGATCCTGGCGCTCTACATCGAGCCCACCTGGCTCGCGGAGCTGCAGCGCTCGCTGGCGCTCAGCGGACGCCCGGATTTCTTCTCGCGGCGCTGCGTCGATCTCACGCCGCAGATGCGCGCGATCGCCGACACCCTGATCGCGCAGATGATGGAGCTTGGCCCGGCGCCCCAGGACCGGGTGGAATCGCTGCTCTCGGAGCTGCTCGTCGGTATCTGCGAATCGTTTTCTGAGTGGCGCCATCTCTCGCGGATGCGCGTGAGTGCGCCCACCGCCTACTACGACGTGCGCATCCGGCGGGCCAACGAGTACCTGATGACGCACTACGCCGAGGAGGTGCGGATGGACGAGCTCGCCGCGGAGTGCGGGCTCTCGCGGGCGCACTTCTTCGCCCTGTTCAAGAAGGGCACCGGCATGACGCCCCACATGGTGCTCAACATGATCCGCATGAAGAAGGCCTGCGAGTGGCTGGCGACCTCGCGCACGGGCACGCTCGGCAACCTCTCGGATTCGCTGGGCTTCTCGGAGCAGGGGCACTTCACGCGTTTCTTCCGCAACCACCTGGGCGCCGCCCCGAGCCAGTACCAGCGGGTGGTGGACCGCTACGGCGCACAGATGCGCCAGCTGTGACCTTCCAGTGGGTCGTTTACCCGGGATCTGCCCGGAAGACTGGCGGTGCGAGCCAGACCACTCCGCCAGGAGGCCCGGGTGAACGGCCTTGCCCGTTGATCCGGGTCCCGGCAGTCGCACACGGCCTCGCGGCCGTGCACGACCTATGTATGGACTCGCCCCTGGTATCAACCGCCGGCTGGTGGAAGGAACCCCGCCTGCACTTATGTATCAGGCCTCATCGAGGTGGCACAGTTCGCTGCGCCACGGCGGAGCGTCGCCAGCCGTCTTGCCTGCGGGTCCTCGGCGGCGAGGCATTTGAGCCGCGCGTCCGCCCGCGCGAGCCGATCCCCCGGCACCCGATACGCCGCATCCAGCTCGGCGAGCAGCGCATGGAAGGCGCCATTGAGCCACTCGGGCGGACTGCCCCGTTCCTGTAGGTCGGTTGCTCCTGGCAACCGACAGGTGGGGTGCCGGCGGTCTCCCGGTCGGCGGCCGGGTCCGGGGCGCGACGTTGCGTGGGCGGTGTTCCGGCGGGATGACGTCTACGGCCTGTCGGCCGTGCACGATCCTGGATGTTGTCCGGGGGGGGTTGCCAGTTTGCTTGCGGGTTATCGGGAAAACCTGACGACCTGCCGGCCGTTGTTTGCCCTGACCTCGTCTGTCGGGCAGCGCCACGCCTCATTGCCGGCGCCGGTGTGGCTCCGCCACGTGAGCGACATCATCGTGGCTGTCGGTTGCCAGGAGCAACCGACCTACCCGAGCTGCGGTGCTCGCACACGCGCTGCGTGAGCACGCAGACGCCGTGCCCAGTAGTGCGCCCCCGAGCCCGTCTCCAGCACCACCTCCAGCGACCCCGACAGCCCCTCGAGAAAACGCTCAAAGGCACGCCGCGAGCGAAACCCGCGTTCAAAGCACACTCGCCCCGACGCATCCTCTCCCACCGCGAAGCAAACCTCTTTGGCCAGATCCACCGCCAATGTGATAACCCTATCCACGGACTCGCCCGCCTTTCTCGACCTGCACGGTCTCTCAGTGGACGGTACACCCGCCACCCCGGCGCCTCGATGCCTCTACAGGGGGGACGAGTCCATGTGATTACGCGGGCGGGCACCCGTCCGCGACGATATCGGCCGCCGGGCGCAGCCGACATCGTAGCCCCGGGGGGTGCACGGCTGGCCCATTGCCGCCGCCGCGGCCCGGAACGCCGGTGCCCGCGTGGTGTTGCGGCCGGTGGGCCCCGGCCACGGTGCCGATCCCGTCTCGCGCCGCGCCGTGTCCCTCGTGACGCGATCCCCCGGCAGGCCGGGCGGCGCGGGCCGTCGTGTCCGTCCTGCGAGGCCGGCCGATTGTGAATTTTCGTGAACCCTTACCGCCGCGGCCCGGTTTGCGTTTCATGGGTGCCGGCAAGCGTGGATAATTCCCCCGCTGGGGCAGTCCAAGGATCACGATGACCAGTTCTCTTCCGCTGCGGCTGGTGCTGGCGGGTGCGGGAATCGCCGTGCTCGCCGCGTGCACCCCGAACACCGACATGCCCGCGCGCGATGCCGCGCCGGTGCCGGAACGCTTCTCCGCGAGCGGGGACGGTGCACTGCCGTCGCGCTGGTGGCGGCACTTCGACGATCCGGCCCTGGCGGCGCTGGAGCGCGAGGCCCTGGCGGGCAGCTTCTCGCTCGCCGGCGCGCGGGCGCGGCTGCGCCGGGCGCGGGCGCTGGCCCGGCTGGAGGGGGCCGCCCAGCGCCCGCAGCTGCAGGCCAGCAGCGGGGCGAGCACCCAGCGCAGCGACGGCCAGAGCAGCGAGCGCTACACCGGCTCGCTGACCGCCAGCTTCGAGGTCGACCTGTGGGGACGGCTGGCCTCCCAGGCGCGCGCCGCCGGGCTGGAGGCGCAGGCGAGCCGTTTCGACCTGCGGGCCGCAGCGGTGACGCTGAGCGCGGAGGTCGCGCGCACCTATTACCAGCTCCTGAGCCAGCGCGAGACCATCGAGCTGCTGCGCCGCCAGCGTGACCTCAACGCGCGTATCGCCGATCTCATCGAGGTGCGCTTCCGCAACGGCCAGGTCACGGCCGATGAGCTGCTGCGCCAGCGCCAGCTCACCGAGCAGACCGGCACCACCCTGGAGCAGGCCCTGGGCGAGCGCGACCGGCTGCGCGCGGACCTGGCCGCGCTGCTCGGCCGCCCGCCGCAGGCGCTGGCGCTGCCGGAGGACGCGCCGGAGCGCGTAGCGGTGCCGTCGCTGCCGGACGTGGGCGTGCCCTCGGCATGGCTGCGCCGCCGCCCGGACCTGCGCGCCGCGTTCCTGCGGGTGCGCTCGGCGGACGCCACGGTGGCGGCCTCCATCGCCGAGCGCTACCCGAGCCTGGATCTCTCCGCCTCGCTGACCAGCACCGCCGTGTCCACCGCCCGCGCGTTCGAGGACTGGGTGCGCGAGCTCGCCGCCTCGCTGACCCTGCCGCTCTACCAGGGCGGGGCGATCAGCGCGCGCATCGAGCGCGACCGTGCGGCACGGGCGGTGGCGTTCAACGATTACGCCCAGACCGTGGTGGAGGCGGTCGCCGAGGTGGAGCAGGCGCTGTCCGCCGCGCGGGCCGACCGCCGGGTCCTGGACGGGCTCCAGCGCCAGCGCGACATCGCGGAGCGGGTGCTGACACAGCTGCGCTCGCGCTACTTCAACGGCGCCGCGGATTACCTCGACGTGCTGGATGCCCAGAGCCGCCTGCAGGATATCGAACGCCAGCTCGTCGACGCCCGCTGGGCGCTGGTGCTGGACCGGATCGCGCTGATCCGCGCCGTCGCCGGCGGCGCCTTCGGCGAGCCGACGGATGAGGGGAACGAACAGACGTGACGGGGACGAATACCACGGACACGCCGCCGCGCCGCGGCGGCATGCGGGCCGTCGTGCACACCGTGCTGACGCTGCTGGTGCTCGCCGCCGGCGGTGCCGCGGCCTACCGGCTGATGACCACGGACGAGCCGGTGGGCCGTCAGCAGCGGCCCGAGCCCGCGGCGCGGCTGGTGGAGGTGGCGACGGTGAGCCCGGCGGACCACCGGATCACGGTCACCGCCCACGGCGATGTCCAGCCGTCCCGGCGCCTGGTACTGCGCCCGCGGGTGGGCGGCCGGGTGACCTCGCTGGCTGAAGGCTTCGATCCCGGTGGACGCCTGAACGCCGGGGATACGGCGCTCACCCTGGACGACGAGGACTACCGCCTCGCCCTCCAGCGGGCCCGGGCCGCGCTCACCCGGGCCCGCTCGGACCTCGCCCTGGAGCAGGGCCAGCAGGCGGTGGCACGGCAGGAGTACGAGATCCTCGGCGACGAGTCTCCGGCGCCGGAGGAGAAGTCCCTGATGCTGCGCGAGCCGCAGCTCGACAGTGCCCGCGCCGCGGTGGCCTCGGCCCGCAGCGACGTGGCCGCCGCCCAGCGGGATCTCGATCACACCACGGTGACGGTCCCCTTCGACGCGGTGGTGCTCTCCCGGGACGTGGCGCCGGGTGCGGAGGTGACCACCAGCACCCAGCTTGGCGAGCTGGCCGGCACCGAGCGCTGGTGGGTGGAGCTCACCGTGCCGGTGCGCGCGCTGCGCTGGATCGATGCGCCGGACGGGCAGGGCGGTGACGGGTCCGCCGTGCGCCTGCACTACGACGCCGCCTGGGCGCCCGGCGAGTACCGCCAGGGCCGGGTCATCCGCGTGCTCGACTCGCTGGAGGAGGACGGCCGACTGGCCCGGGTGCTGGTGGCGGTGGACGACCCGCTGGCGCTGGAGCGCGAGGGCGATCCGCCGCGGCTGCTGATCGGTGCGTTCGTGCGCGGCGAGATCCTGGGCCGGGTGCTGGAGGACGCCTACGAGGTCCGCGCGGCCTGGCTCCACGGCGGTGATACGCTGTGGCTGATGAGCGCCGACGGCGAGCTGGTTTTCCGCGAGGTGACGGTCGCCTACCGCGACGGCGACCGGGTGTTCGTCTCCGGCGGCCTTGAGCCGGGGGACCGGGTGGTCACCTCCGGCATCGCCACCCCTGCCGAGGGCATGCCCCTGCGCGCCGCGGAGGCGGAGAGCGGCGATGGCGGGTGAGCGCGGCGACGGCGTGATCGGCTGGTTCGTCCGCCACCGGGTGGCGCCGAACCTGCTGATGCTGGTCTTCCTGCTGGGCGGGCTGTACATGACCACCCGCATCACCCAGGAGGTCTTCCCGGACTTCCAGCGCGACGTCCTCGTGGTCAGCGTCTCCTACCCGGGGGCGACGCCGGAGCAGATCGAGTCCGGCGTGGTCCTGCCGGTGGAGGAGGCGGTGCAGGGCCTCGAGGGCGTGGAGAAGGTCACCGCCACGGCCCGCACCGGCAGCGGGCAGGTGAGCATCGAGCTCATCGAGGGCTACAACCTCCAGCGTGCCTACCAGGACGTCACCCGGGCGGTGGATGATATCGACACCTTCCCGGACCAGGCGGAGGACCCGGAGATCTCCTTCAGCGGCTGGCGCCGGGACGTGCTGGACATCCTCGTCTACGGCGACGTGCCCGAGCACAGCCTGCGCGCCGCCGCCGAGCGGGTGCGCGACCGTCTCCGCCTGGCGGACGGTGTCACCCAGGCCGCGCTGGACGACGTCCGCGACTACGAGATCCACATCGACATCAGCGAGGAGGAGCTACGCGCCTACGGCCTCACCCTCCAGGACGTGGCCTCGGCGGTGGCGGAGAACGCCCGGGACCGCTCCGCCGGCCGGGTGGAGACCGCCGGCGGCGACATCCTCCTCAAGGTCGGCGAGCGCCTGACGCGCGCGGAGGGGTTCCGCGACGTCGTCCTCCGGGCGACCCCGGGCGGGGGCGTGGTGCGCCTCTCCGACGTGGCCGACGTGAGCGAGGCCTTCGCCACCGCGGACGACGACATCGGCAGCTACAACGGCAAGCCCGCGGTGGGCGTGGAGGTCTTCCGGGTCGGCCGGGAGACGCCCATCGGCGTGTCCGATGCGGTCACCGCCGTGCTGCCGGAGATCCGGGCCTCGCTGCCGCCGCAGATCGACGTCGCCATCCAGAGCGACGCCTCGAACGTCTACCGCCAGCGCGTGGAGCTGCTGCTCAAGAACGCCTTCCTCGGCCTGCTGCTGGTGCTCGCAGTGCTGAGCGCCTTCCTGGAGCTGCGGCTGGCGTTCTGGGTGACCGTGGGTATCCCCACCGCCTTCCTCGGGGCGTTCCTGTTCCTGCCGTGGTTCGGCGTGTCCATTAACATGATCTCGCTGTTCGCGTTCATCATCGCGCTGGGCATCGTGGTGGACGACGCCATCGTCGCCGGCGAGAACATCTACGAGTACCGACAACGCGGCCTGGGCCTGCTGCCCTCCGCGGTGCAGGGTGCGCGGGACATCGCCGTGCCCATCGCGATCAGCGTGCTCACCAATATCGTGGCGTTCCTGCCGCTGGCCTTCATCCCGGGCACCTTCGGCCAGATCTGGGCGGTGATACCGGCGGTGGTGGGCACAGTCTTCGCGATCTCGCTGGTGGAGGCGCTGGTGATCCTGCCGGCCCACCTCGGGCACACCCGCAGCGGGGCGAGCACCGGCGCCGGGGCGAGCGTGCACCGGCTCCAGCAGCGTTTCAGCGCGGCGTTCAGCCGCTTCATCGACCGGGGCTACGGCGGCGCGCTGGCGCTGGCCGTGCGCTGGCGCTACGTCACCCTGGGCCTGGCGACGGCGCTGCTCGCGGTGACCCTCGCCTACGCGATGAGCGGGCGGATGGGCTTCATCCTCATGCCCCGGGTGGAATCGGACACCGCCGAGGTCACCGCGGTGCTGCCCCAGGGGGCGCCGGCGGCGGCCCTGCGCCGGGTGCGCGACGTTCTCGTGGACGCCGCCGGCGACGTGGTCGAGGGCAACGGCGGCGATGCCCTCAGCGACGGCATTTACGCCGCCATCGAGGGCAACGAGGTGGAGGTGCGGGTGTACATGACCCCGCCGGACCAGCGGCCGATGAGCACCGGTGCGTTCGTGCAGCGCTGGCGCGAGGCCGCCGGCGCGATACCGGGGGTGGAGTCCACCAGCTTCGATGCCGACCGCGGCGGCCCGGGCGGCGGCGCGGCGGTGACCGTGCAGCTGAGCCACGGCGACATCGACACCCTCAACCACGCCGCGGCGACGCTGGCCGAGCGCCTCGGCGAGCTCGCCTACGTCCGCGACGTCGACGACGGCTACCAGCTCGGCAGCCCGGAGTGGAACATCCGCCTGACCGAGAGCGGCCGGGCGCTGGGCTTCACCGTTGACGATATCTCCCGGCAGCTGCGCAACGGCTTCTACGGCGCCGAGGCGGTGAAGCTGCTGCGCGGGGGCAACGAGGTCACCGTGCGGGTGCAGCTGCCCCCGGCACGGGCGGACACGGAGACGTCGGTGTCCTCGTTCATGCTGCGCACCGCGGCGGGGCGCTACGTGCCCCTGGAGTCGGTGGCGGAGGTGACACGGTCGCGGGCGGTGACCAGCATCCAGCGCGAGAACGGCCGCCGGGCAATGCCGGTGACCGCGGACGTGGTGCCCATCGAGCAGACCAACCGGGTCCTGCGCGAGCTCCGCGAGCGGATGCTGCCGCGGCTGGTGGCGGATTTCCCGGGGCTGTCCTACGAGTTCGGCGGGCGCCAGGAGAGCATGCGTGACGCCATCCAGAGCTTCTTCCAGACCGTGACCATCGCGCTGCTCGGGATCTTCGCGCTGCTCGCGCTGCCGTTCCGCAGCTACATCCAGCCCATGATCGTGATGATGGCCATCCCCTTCGGCGTCGTCGGGGCGATCCTCGGCCACCTGATCATGGGCTACAGCCTGAGCATCATCAGCATCATGGGGATCATCGCCCTCGGCGGTGTGGTGGTGAACGGCTCGCTGGTGATGATCGACTACGCCAATGCCCGGGTGCGCGAGGGCGCGAGCGTGGGGGAGGCGGTCCACGCCGCGGGCGTGCGGCGCTTCCGGCCGATCATGCTCACCACGCTCACCACCTTCGGCGGGCTGGCGCCGATGATCTTCGAGACCTCGATGCAGGCGCGGTTCATGATCCCGATGGCGATCTCGCTGGGCTACGGGATCGTGTTCTCCTCGGCGATCCTGCTCTTCCTCATCCCCTGCCTGTACCTCGCCATCGAGGACGTCCGCGCCCTGCTGGGCGGCCGGCGCACGGACTGAGCCGGCCGGGTGGCCTTATGGCCTTTGCGGGGGTGGCGACGGCGGGCGGTTATTCCGTGGGGCGGGCGACCACGACGCTGTTCCGCCCCATGGACTTGGCCTCGTAGAGGGCGGCGTCCGCGCGGTCGAGGAGCTTGTCGTGGCTGTCGTCGCCGGTGTGCAGGGCGGCGACCCCCACGCTCACGGTGGTGTGGATGGTCTCGCTCGAGGCCGGGATGGCGGTCTCGGCGATGGTGTCGCAGAGCCGGTGGGCGGCGGCGTGGGCCCCTTCCAGGCCGGTTTCGGGGAGTACCAGGGTGAACTCCTCGCCGCCATAGCGCCCCAGGGTGTCGGGGGTGCGGCGCTGGGCCTCGGCGATGCCCGCCACGCGGCGGATGACGTCGTCGCCGGCCTGGTGGCCGAAGGTGTCGTTGATGCGCTTGAAGTGATCGATGTCGAACATGATCACCGACAGCGGCAGGTCGTAACGGCGTGCGCGCTGGTATTCGGTGGCCAGGCATTCCTCGAGGTGGCGGCGGTTGGAGATGCCCGTGAGCGGATCGCGGATGCTCATCTCCAGCAGCCGGGCCTGGGCGTCCTGGAGCTGCTGCTGGTAGACCGCCGTGTCGGTGACGTCCATGACCGTGACGCAGATGTGCTCCACGTGCTCGTCTTCCGGCCCGGCCAGGGGCAGGAAGGTGCAGTCCTGGTACATCGACTTGGGCCCGCCGGTGACCTGGTGCGGGTTGTCGAAGCGGAACAGCCAGGGCCGCTCCGTCCACGAGCTGAACGCCGCCTGCCGGGTGTAGGCGACGCTGCGCAGCTTCGCCGAGAACCAGTCCTGCGGCAGCTCGGGGAACACCTCGCAGAGGTCACGCCCCTTGATCCACGCCGCCGTGTGGCCGCTGTGCATCTCCATGAAGTGGTTCCACAGGCGCACCCGGCGCTCGCGGTCGACGATCACGACGCCGATGTTGAGGGCGGTGACCAGGTTGTCGAGGAGGGCGTATTCGGGCATGGCCGTCAGCCCAGCCCGTCGAGGATGCGGTCGACGGCGTGGCGCATGGTCTCGATGCTCTGTTCGGGCATGAGCAGCAGCAGGTGGCAGGCGAAGCCGCGGGCGTCCAGCCGGAAGTTCACCTCCAGCATCAGCGCCTGGTCCCAGATGAGGTCCTCGGCGTTGAGCAGCCGCGCGACCGGCGACCCCATGCTCATGATGGCCGGCCGCCCCAGCGAGAGGCGGGTGGCGGTGTGCTCGCCGAGGCCGCGCAGGACCGAGCCGAGCAGGATGTTGCTGACGTCGAGCAGCAGCTCGCGCTCGACCGTCTCGTCCACGCTGTCGTGGCCGAGCAGGTCCGCCAGCCCGCGGCAGCCGCCCTCGCCGAACAGCGCCAGAGCCTCGCCGCTGACGCCGTCCATGAACGGCTGGCGTACCGCCGCGACCTGACTGTCGCGCCCCGTGAGGGCCTCGACCTCGGGGGTGAGGCCGCCGGCCTCGACGATCGCCACCCGGGGTACCGAGAGCTCGATGTAGACGTCCAGCATCTCGGCGAGCACGGCACCCGCACGGCCCATCGCCAGATTGGCGATCTCCTGCAGCGCGTCCTGCTGGTCCGCCGAAAAGGGTTCGACGCTCATAATATCCCTGTGTCCCGCAGGGTCGCGGCCAGCATGGTCGGGTCCACGGGTTTGCGCACGAAACCGCGTGCACCGAGCTCCATGGCCCGCTCCTCGGCCTTGGGCTGGGCGTCGGCGGAGATCACGATGACCGCCGGCGGGGAGGGGAATTCGAAGATACGCTCCAGCACGTCGAAGCCGGAGAGGCCCGGCATGGTGAGATCGAGCAGCATGACGTCCACGTTACCCTCTCGGCAGGCTTCCACGGCATCCTCGCCGTTATCGAGCTGCGAGACCTCCACGTCCCATTCCGGAGGCAGCGCACGGATTGTGATCTTCCGTGACATGGTCGAGTCATCGACCACGAGAACCTGGGTGGACATCGTTACCTCGTCGGTGTCGGGCCTGGTTCCTTTTTATCAAGCTCCGCATTATGCGGCGGAGTCGTCATTAATCCAACCGTTCTGGCGCGGCAAGTGTGACCTCGTCGGTAGACAACCAATACTGCCATGCTGTTATGCGATCGGTCATTGCGCCGCGACGGGCGGTGGTGGATCAGGCGGCCATGACGCATGAATCCAATTCATTTAAACAATGAGACAGGTAAGAGGAGTTAATAGTTTCTGTCAATCCCGGCGGTCGAGGCACTGAATCCCCGGGGGCGGCGCTGTATGATGCTAGTCCTTCGCAGCGCAACATGACCCACCAGGCGAATGACTGAAACTGCCCGTATCCGCGAGATTCCCTATAACTACACGTCGTTTTCCGACCGCGAGATCGTTCTGCGCTACCTGGGCCAGGAGGCCTGGGATACCCTCAACGAGCTGCGCGAGAGCCGGCGGACCGGCATCTCCGCGCGCATGCTCTTCGAGGTCCTCGGCGACCTCTGGGTGGTCAAGCGCAACCCCTACATCCAGGACGACCTCCTCGACAGCGCCAAACGCCGCCGGGCGCTGATCGAGGCGATGAACCACCGACTCGACCAGATCGTCGCCCGCGCCGAGGGCAACCGCAAGGCCCTGGACCTGGCCGACCAGGCCAGGACCGCGGTGCGCGAGTTCGAGCAGTGGTTCCCGGAGATGCAGCGCAAGCGCGAGCGCGCCCGCCGTGCGTTCGCCCGCCACACCCGCGAGGACAACATCTGCTTCGACGGGCTCTCCCGCGTCTCCCACCAGACCGACGCCACCGACTGGCGCGTGGAGGTGCCCTTCGTCGTGCTCTGCCCGGACACCGAGGCGGAGATGGCCGCGCTGGTGAAGACGGCCGTCGAGCTGGGGCTGGTCATCATCCCCCGCGGCGGCGGCACCGGCTATACCGGCGGGGCGGTGCCCATGCACGAGGACTGCGTGGTCATCAACACGGAGAAGCTGGAAGGCGTCGGCGCCGTGGAGCGCCGGACCCTGCCGGGCATGGAGGAGCCCGTTGCGACGGTGCGCGCCGAGGCCGGCGTGGTCACCCGCCGTGTCTCCGACCTCGCCCAGAAGCACGGCTACGTCTTCGCCGTCGACCCCACCTCCCAGGACGCCTCGACCATCGGCGGCAACGTCGCCATGAACGCCGGCGGCAAGAAGGCGGTGCTCTGGGGCACGGCGCTGGACAACCTGGCCTCCTGGCGCATGGTCACCCCGGATGCGGAGTGGCTGGACGTGGAGCGCGTGGATCACAACATGGGCAAGATCCACGATCAGGACACCGTGCGCTTCCGCGTCACCCGGTTTGAGGCGGACGGCGAGACGCAAAAGGGCGAGCCGGAGGAGATCGCCTTCCCGGGCGAGACTTTCCGCAAGGTCGGCCTGGGCAAGGACGTCACGGACAAGTTCCTCAACGGCGTGCCGGGGGTGCAGAAGGAGGGCTGCGACGGGCTGATCACCTCCGCCACCTTCGTGCTCCACGTCATGCCCGAGCACATGCGCACCGTCTGCCTGGAGTTCTACGGCACGGACCTCCACGAGGCGGTGCCCGCGATCGTGGAGATCGTCGACGACCTGCAGGCGGACGAGTCCGTCAAGCTCGCCGGCCTGGAGCACCTGGACGAGCGCTACGTCCGTGCCGTGGGCTACGCGCCCAAGGGCGCCCGCGGCGAGAAGCCCAAGATGGTGCTGGTCGCCGACCTCGCCTCGGAGGACGAGAACGCCTGCGCCGAGGCCGCCTCGCGCATGGTGCGCAAGGCCAACGCCCGCAACGCGGACGGCTTCATCGCCGTCTCCGCCGAGGCGCGCAAGACCTTCTGGGCGGACCGCTCCCGCACCGCCGCCATCGCCGCGCACACCAACGCGTTCAAGATCAACGAGGACGTCGTCATCCCGCTGGACCGCCTCGCGGAGTACAGCGAGGGCATCGAGCGGATCAACATCGTCCAGTCCATCGAGAACAAGCTGCGCCTGCTCGCCGAGCTGCGCAGCCATCTCGGCGGCAGCCTGCCGGAGCTCAAGCAGCGCCCGGACTACCTCGACCGCGAGCACTACGAGGCCTCCGAGGAGGGCGGCTCGATCCTCGGGCAGAAGTGCGCCTCCGCCGTGGCGCACCTCGCCGACGTCGGCGACCGCTGGAAGGCCATCCTCGACAACATGGACGGTGACCCGGTGGCGCTGGACGCGCTTCTCGACGACACCGCCCGGGCGGACCGGCGCGAGGGCGACACCATCGCCAACCTGCTGCTGCGGCGCAGCCTGCGCATCTCCTACCGCCGCGAGGTCGAGGACCGGCTCAAGGAGATCTTCGACGGCCGCGACCTCGAGCCCGTGCGCAGGACGATCGACGCCATCCACCAGGATGTGCTCTCCAGCCGGCTGTTCGTCGCCCTGCACATGCACGCCGGCGACGGCAACGTGCACACCAACATCCCGGTGAACTCCAACGACTACCGAATGATGCGCGAGGCCGACCACATCGTGGACCAGGTCATGGCGCTCGCCGGGCGGTTGAACGGCGTGATCTCCGGCGAGCACGGCATCGGCATCACCAAGATGCAGTACCTCGACCCCGCCGTCTCCGAGCGCTTCGCGAGCTACAAGCGCGAGGTCGACCCCGAGGGCTGGTTCAACCGCGGCAAGCTCCTCCAGGGCTCCGGCCTGTCGGACGCCTACACCCCCTCGCTGCGACTGCTCCAGCAGGAGGCGCTGATCCTGGAGGCCAGCGAGCTCGGCGAGCTCAACGACGACATCAAGGACTGCCTGCGCTGCGGCAAGTGCAAGCCCGTGTGCACCACCCACATCCCGCGGGCCAACCTGCTCTACAACCCGCGCAACAAGATCCTCGCCACCGGGCTGATGATCGAGGCGGTGCTCTACGAGGAGCAGACCCGCCGCGGGATCTCGCTGCACCACTGGGAGGAGATGAACGACGTGGCCGACCACTGCACGGTCTGCCACCGCTGCGTCACCCCCTGCCCGGTGAACATCGACTTCGGCGACGTCACCGTGAAGATGCGCAGCATCCTCAAGCACAAGGGCCAGCGCCGCTCCAGCCCGCAGACCAGCGCGTCCATGGCGTTCCTCAACGTCAAGGACGCGCGCACCATCAACATCATGCGCAAGGGCATGATCGAGTGGGGCTACGGCGCGCAGCGGCTCGGCTTCCACGTCGCCAAGAAGGTCGGCCTCGCCGGCAGCGGCGGCAAGCGCCCGGACGCCGAGCCGAAGAAGCGCCCCAAGCACACCCGCGACCTCTCCAACGTCCCGGCCCAGGTGGTGCACTTCGTCAAGAAGCCCATGCCGGGCAAGCTGCCCTCGCGCACCACCCGCGCCATGCTCGGGCTCGAGGACGACAAGACCGTGCCCATCATCCGCAACCCGGAGAAGGTCACCGAGGACTCGGACGCGGTGTTCTACTTCCCCGGCTGCGGCTCGGAGCGGTTGTTCAGCCAGATCGGCCTCGCCACCATGGCCATGCTCTACGATGCCGGCGCCCAGACCGTGCTCCCGCCCGGGTACCTGTGCTGCGGCTACCCGCAGACCTCCAACGGCGACCTGGAGAAGGGCCAGGAGATCACCACCGAGAACCGCGTGCTCTTCCACCGGGTGGCGAACACGCTGAACTACATGGACATCAAGACGGTGATCGTCTCCTGCGGCACGTGCATGGACCAGCTGCTGAAATACGAGTTCGAGCAGATCTTCCCGGGCTGCCGGCTGCTCGACATTCACGAATACCTGCTGGAGAAGGGCTATAAGCTAGAGGGCGTGGACGGTGTGCAGTACATGTACCACGACCCCTGCCACACCCCCATGAAGACCCACGACGCGCAGAAGACCGCGAGCACCCTCATGGGCACCGAGGTCCCGCTCAACGACCGCTGCTGCGGCGAAGCGGGCACCTTCGCCGTCAGCCGGCCGGACATCGCCAGCCAGGTCCGCTTCCGCAAGGAAGAGGAGTACAACAAAGGCCTGGAAGAGCTCACTGGCGAGCCCACCGCCGAGAAGGGCAAGGTGAAGATGCTCACCTCCTGCCCCGCGTGCCTCCAGGGCCTGTCGCGCTACGAGGACGACACCGGCGTCGAGGCGGACTACATCGTCATCGAAATGGCCAACCACCTTCTCGGCGACGGCTGGCAGGAACAGTTCATCGAACGCGCCCAGGCCGGCGGCATCGAAAAGGTGCTGCTGTAACCAACCGCCACCGCGGTGAGCCCGAGTGCGGCGCGAGTTCCACCCCCGGTGCGAGGCCATTGGCGCCCCCCTCTCCCTTGACGGGAGAGGGGCGGAGGCCATTGGTGCCCCCCTCTCCCTTGACGGGAGAGGGGCGGAGGCCATTGGTGCCCCCCTCTC
>NZ_KB894819.1 GCF_000374645.1 Arhodomonas aquaeolei DSM 8974 | reverse complement strand
ACGACGCAGGATGGGGCATCACGTAGGTTGGCTGCTCCTGGCAGCCAACATCCCGGTGCCGTTACACCGGAGTGAAAACGTCGGCTGCCGGGAGCCGCCGATCTGCGATCGCGACAGGCACCTCCCCCATTGCGGGGGAAGGCACGCTATCCCAGCGCCCGGCGGGCGTTGCGGAACAGCCGCATCCAGGGGCCGTCCTCGCCCCAGCTCGTGGGGTGCCAGGCGTGCTGCACGGTCCGGAAGACCCGTTCGGGGTGGGGCATCATCACGGTCACCCGGCCGTCCCGGGTGGTGAAACCGGTGAGCCCCAGGGCGGAGCCGTTGGGGTTGACGGGGTAGGCCTCGGTGGTCTCGCCGTGGTTATCCACGTAGCGCAGCCCCGCGAGGCCGGCGCTCATCACCTTGCGCGGTCCGGAATCCGCGGCGTAGACGGTGCGCCCCTCGCCGTGGGCGACCGCGATGGGCAGCCGGGAGCCGGCCATGCCGGCGAGCACCAGCGATGGCGAGTCCATCACCTCCACCAGCGCCAGCCGGGCCTCGTACTGCTCCGAGCGGTTGCGCACGAACCGCGGCCAAAGCTCGCTGCCGGGGATGAGCTCGCGTAGCGCGGAGAGCATCTGGCAGCCGTTGCACACGCCCAGGGAGAGGGTGTCCGGGCGCTCGAAGAACGCCGCGAATGCCTCGCGCAGCTGCTCATTGAAGAGCACGGACTTGGCCCAGCCGCCGCCGGCACCGAGCACGTCGCCGTAGGAGAAGCCGCCGCAGGCGGCGAGGGCCTGGAAGGCCGCGAGGCGGTGGCGTCCGGCCATGAGGTCGCTCATGTGCACGTCGACGGCCTCGAAGCCGGCGCGGTCGAAGGCGGCGGCCATCTCGGTATGGCTGTTCACCCCCTGCTCGCGGAGCACCGCTACCCGGGGCCGGGTGCCCTCGTTGATATACGGCGCGGCGATGTCGTCCGCGGGGGCGAACGAGAGGCTGGCGTTCAGGCCCGGGTCGGTGTCGTCGTCCACCGTAGCGAGGGCCTCATCGGCGCAGGCCGGGTTGTCCCGCAGGCGCTGGATCTGGTGGCTGGTCTCCCGCCAGAGCCGTTCCAGCGTGGCCCGGGGCTCGTCGAGCAGCGTCTGGTCACCGGCGGTGACGCGCAGGTGCTGGTCATCGCGCAGGCGGCCCACGCGGTGGAGGTGGTGTCCCAGGCCGGCCTCGTGGAAGGCGGCCTCAACGGCCTCGATCTCGCCGGCGGAGACCTGGAGCACCGCGCCGAGCTCCTCGCTGAACAGCGCCGCGAGCGGGTCCCGGTCGAGGCCGGCGACGTCGAGGTCCACACCGGTGCGCCCGGCGAAGGCCATCTCTGCGATGGTGGTGAAGAGCCCGCCGTCGGAGCGGTCGTGGTAGGCCAGCAGCCGGCCGTCCGTATTCAGGCGCTGGATGGTGGCGAAGAAGGCGGCCAGCCCGCGGGGATCGTCAAGGTCCGGGGTCTCATCACCGATACGGCCATAGACCTGGGCCAGCGCGGAGCCGCCGAGGCGGTTACGACCCTTGCCCAGGTCGACGAGCAGCAGCTCGCTGCCGTCCTCGTCCCGCCGCAGCTCGGGGGTGAGGGTCCGCCGTGCGTCGCCCACCGGGGCGAACGCGGAGATCACCAGCGTGAGCGGGGCGGTCACGCTGTGCTCGCCGTCCCCGTCCTCCCACACGGTGCGCATGGACAGGGAGTCCTTGCCCACCGGAATGGTGACGCCGAGGCTGGTGCACAGCCGGCCGACGGCGCGGACGGTGTCGTACAGCCGGGCGTCCTCGCCGGGGTGGCCGGCGGCGGCCATCCAGTTGGCGGAGAGATTGACGTCACGAAGGTCGTCGACCGGTGCGGCCGCGAGGTTGGTGAGGGCCTCGCCGACGGCGAGTCGGCCCGAGGCCGGCGCGTCCAGCACCGCCACCGGCGGGCGCTCACCCATGGCCATGGCCTCGCCGCTGTAGCCGTCGTAGTCGGCGAGGGTCACCGCGACGTCGGCCACCGGTACCTGCCAGGGCCCGACCATCTGGTCTCGCGCCACCAGGCCGGTGACGGAGCGGTCGCCGATGGTGATCAGAAACTCCTTGGAGGCTACCGTGGGCAGGCGCAGGAGCCGGGTCACGGCCTCGGCGACGTCGACGCCCTCGAGGCCGAGGGCGGGTTTCGCGAAGGGGTGGTGATGGACGTCGCGGAGCATCTTCGGCGGCTTACCGAGGAGCAGCTCCATGGGGATGTCCACCGGGGTGTTGTCGAAGTGGCCGTCGCCGACCACCAGCTGTGCGTCGTCGGTGGCCTCGCCCACCACTGCGAAGGGCGCGCGCTCGCGCTCGCAGATCGCCTCGAAGGCGGCCAGACGGTCCGGGTCCAGGGCCAGGACGTAGCGTTCCTGGGCCTCGTTGCACCACAGCTCCATGGGCGACATGCCGGGTTCGTCGTTGGGGACGGTGCGCAGCTCGATGCGCCCGCCGCGCCCGGAGTCGTCGAGGAGCTCGGGCAGGGCGTTGGACAGTCCGCCGGCGCCCACGTCGTGGATGGCGACGACGGGGTTGTCCCGGCCCAGGGCCCAGCAGGCGTCGATCACCTGCTGGCAGCGGCGCTCGACCTCGGGGTTGCTTCGCTGCACGGAGGCGAAGTCCAGCGCCTCTTCGCTCTCGCCGCTGGCCACCGACGAGGCGGCGCCGCCGCCGAGGCCGATGAGCATGGCGGGCCCGCCGAGCACCACCACCGGAGCGCCGGCCACGGCACGGCCCTTGTCGACGTGCATCCCGCGGATGTTGCCCATGCCGCCGGCGATCATGACCGGCTTGTGGTAGCCGCGGACCTCCTCGCCGTCCGGGCCGGGCACGCGCTGCTCGAAGCTGCGGAAATAGCCGGCGAGCTGGGGGCGGCCGAACTCGTTGGCGTAGCTCGCCGCGCCCACCGGGCCGTCGATCATGATCGACAGCGCCGGGGCGATGCGCCCGGGCCGCGCCGGCTCGTTCTCCCACGGCCGGGGGGCGTCCGGGAGGTGGAGATTGGAGACGGTGAATCCGGCGAGTCCCGCCTTGGGCCGGGCGCCGCGGCCGGTGGCGCCCTCGTCACGGATCTCGCCGCCCACGCCGGTCGCCGCGCCGGCGTGGGGCGAGATCGCGGTGGGGTGGTTGTGGGTCTCCACCTTCATGACCAGATGGGCCGCCTCCTCGTGGCGGGCGTACGCGCCGGTCTCCGGGTCGGCGAAGAACCGCTGCGCCGGATGGCCGGCGGCGACCGCGGCGTTGTCGCTGTACGCGGAGAGGACGCCTTCGGGGCGGGCCTCGTGGGTGGCCCGGATCATCGCGAACAGCGACTGCGGCTGGCGCTGGCCGTCGATGACCCAGTCCGCGTTGAAGATCTTGTGGCGGCAGTGCTCCGAGTTCGCCTGGGCGAACATCATGAGTTCCATGTCCGTGGGGTTGCGCCCGAGGGTGCCGTAGCTCTCCACCAGGTAGTCGATCTCGTCCTCGGCCAGGGCCAGGCCCAGCTCGGCGTCCGCGTGCACCAGCGCGTCGCGGCCGCCGCCGAGCAGGTCGACGGTGACCACCGGGCGCGGTTCGTGCCGGGTGAACAGCGCCGCCGCCTCGTCCGGGCCGGCGAGCACGGACTCGGTCATGCGGTCGTGCAGCGCGGCGAGCAGCCGGGCGCGGGCGCCGGCGTCCAGCGTGGCGCCGTCGGCGAGCTGGATGTTCCAGAGCACGCCGCGCTCGATCCGCCGGATCCCGGTGAGCCCGCAGTTGTGGGCGATATCGGTCGCCTTGCTGGCCCATGGCGAGATGGTGCCCAGGCGCGGCACGACCAGCAGGATCTCGTCCGCCCGGGCGGTATCCGGGCCGGGCTCGCCGTAGTCGAGCAGCGCCTCCAGGACCGCGCGCTCCTGCTCGTCCAGTGCCGAATCGGTGTCGACGAAGTGCACGTGGCGTGCGGACAGGCCTGTAAGGGCTGGGGTCCCTGGAGCGAGGTCGCCGAGGAGGCGCTCGATGCGGAACTCGGAGAGGGCGGGGTTACCGGTAATTTGCAGCATGGGTGTGGCCCTGCAGGCGACAAAAGGGGGCACGATGGCCCCCCGGCTGTTGATCGGCTTGTCCTGCGCCGGGGCGTACCGGAAGGGTACGCCCCGGCGACGCGGGGCGCCGCGCTAGCGCAGCTGCTCCGCGATCAGGGAGAGCATCCGCTCGACGATCTCCGGATCAGCGGTGGTGTCCGCTTTGTCCGCCTCGACCCGCACCCGGGTCTCGCCGTCGGCGCTGTCGAGGACGACGCGGTAGGTCCGCACGGTATCCGGCACTGGCTCGTCCCGCCAGAAGGCGAAGGATTCCAGGAAGCCCTCCTCCGGCGGTTCCGCCCCGGTCTCCGCCTTGGTGTCGTAGCGGACGTAGTAGATGCCATCGCTGCGGTTGCGGTCGCTCACGGTGAAGCCGGCCCGATCGAGGGCGAGGCCGACGCGGCGCCATGCATTGAAGAAGTCATTGCCGAGCACCAGGCGCGGCGCGCCGTCGACGCGGGTCACGTTGGCCTGGGGCTGGGTCGCGCTCGCCGCGGCGACCGCCTCGTGGCTGCGTTCCTGCGCGTAACCGAAGTAGACGAGCATGCTGCGCAGGAACTCCGCTTCGAGGAACGGGTCGTTGCCGGCCAGCGTCCAGCCGTCGCCTTCGCGCCGTACCCGGCGGTGGGCGACGAATACCTCTGCGGAGTCCGCCTCGCGGCCGGGCTCGACGCGGATGAGGTAGCGATCCGCCACGGTGGCGTCCTCGGGGCCGGGCAGGGTCGGCGCGAATACGCCGCCGGTCACCGGCTTATTGGTGAACAGCCACTCGGTCTCGGCGATGCCGACGGCGGGCTGGCTGCGGGCCTTCTTCACGCCCTGGTGGTCGAGGAAGTCGGACACCCACTGCCAGACCTTCTTCGGCGGTGCGCTGACGTTGAGCCAGCGGTCGTCGCCGGCGCGCTGGACGGTGACCGAGTCCGGCTGGGGCAGGACGGCGTTGTTGCCGCCCCGGGCGGTCGCCACGCCGTCTTCGGGGATCAGCATGCTTCCGGAAGCCTGATCCCTGGTGAGATCCGGCGGCAGCTGGAGCTGCTCGATCCGGGACTGCGACGACGGGGCGTCATCGCCCCAGCCGAACCAGCTGCAGCCGGACAGGGTGACCGTCAGGGCAACGGCGGCGGTGAGGGCGAGGGAACGATTCATGTTTTTCACAGGCAGCCCGCGAGCTTCATCGCTTGCAGCACCGTCTCGTGGTGCTGCTCGGAAAGCGGCGTCATGGGCAGACGGATGCCGGGCCCGATGAACCCGAGCTGCTGTACCGCCCACTTGACCGGAATGGGGTTGGTCTCGACGAACAGCGCCTTGTGCAGCGCCGCCAGCCGCGCGTCGATGCGCTCGGCCTCCTCGCGGTCGCCGCGCAGCGCCGCTGCGCACATCTCGTGCATCTGGCGCGGGGCGACGTTGGCGGTCACCGAGATCGCGCCCTTGGCGCCCACGAGCATGAGCGCGAGGTTCTTGGCGTCCTCGCCGCAGAACACGTCGATGCGGTCGCCGCAGCGCTCCACCAGCTCCTGGGCGCGCTCGACGCTGCCGGTGGCCTCCTTGATGCCGACGATGTTGGAGATATCGGCCAGGCGGTCGACGGTGTCCGGCAGGATGTCGCAGGCGGTGCGCCCGGGGACGTTGTAGATGAGCTGCGGGATCGGGACGTCCTCGGCGACGGTGCGGAAGTGCTGGTAGAGCCCTTCCTGCGTCGGCTTGTTGTAGTACGGGGTCACCAGCAGGGCCGCGTCGCAGCCGCCCTCCATGGCGCAGCGGGTGAGCTTGACCGCCTCCCAGGTGGAGTTGGCGCCGGTGCCACCGATGACCACGGTACGCCCCTGAACCATCTCCACCACCCGGCGCATCACGTAACAGTGCTCGTCGTAGTCGAGGGTGGCGGACTCGCCGGTGGTGCCGACGGCGACGATGGCGTCGGTGCCGTTGGCGATGTGAAACTCCACCAGCCGCTCCAGCGCCGCCTCGTCCACCGAGCCGTCGTCGTGCATCGGCGTGACCAGAGCCACCATGCTGCCGCGGAACATTTGCGCGATCTCCCCGCTGGAACCCGATAAAGGCCGCATAGTAGCGACGGTGCCGGGGTGTGACAAGCAAGCACCGGGCGCGTGCTACACTCGGACGCCGTTGTTCCACCGCGCACGGAAAATCCCAGCATCATGCACAACAGTCTCCTGGTTATCTCGGCGCTCGGTGAGGACCGTCCCGGCCTGGTGGACGAGCTGACCCGGCTGGTGGCGGACGCGGGCTGCAATATCGAGGACAGCCGCATGACCGTGCTCGGCGGCGAGTTCGCCGCCATCGTGCTGGTCTCGGGGCGCTGGAACCAGCTCGCCAAGCTGGAGGCGACGCTGCCGAGCCTCGAGCGGCGCCTGTCGCTGACCGTGCAGACACGGCGCACCGCACGCAGCCGCCGCGGCGGCGAGCTCCTGCCCTATGCGGTGGAGGTGGTGTGCATGGACCAGGGCGGGGTGGTGCACCAGCTCTCGAACTTCTTCTCGGTGCGCGAGATCGATATCCGCGATCTGGCGACGACGACCTACACCGCGGTGTATACCGGCACCCCCATGTTCTCCGTGCGCATGACCGTCGATGTGCCGGCGCGCATGCAGATCGCGCGGCTGCGCGAGGAGTTCATGGACTTCTGCGACGAGCTCAACCTGGACGCGATCATCGAGCCGGCCAAGGCCTGAGCGGCGGCCGGTGCGCCGCCGGCGTGCTCCCCGCGGCGCGATTCCCTATGATCGGGATGGACGTGATCGCCAGGCGAAAGGAGGTTCCCGGATGTCCGATATCGAGATTGACCGTCCCGTCCCCGACTTCGAGCGCCCGGCCACGGGCGACACCGCCTTCCGGCTGTCCGGCTGCCGCGGCCGGCAGGTGCTGCTGTTCTTCTATCCCAAGGCCAACACTCCGGGCTGTACCCAGGAGGGCAAGGACTTCCGCGACCTTCACGACGCGTTTGCCGCGGCGAATACGCTGGTGGTCGGCGTCTCCCGCGACGGCCCGAAGGCGCAGCAGAACTTCAGCGACAAGTACGACTTCCCCTTCCCGCTGCTCTCGGACAAGGACGAGGGCGTGTGCACCCTCTTCGGCGTGATCAAGGAGAAGAACATGTACGGCAAGCGCGTGATGGGCGTGGAGCGCAGCACCTTCCTCATCGACGCCGACGGCGTGCTCCGCCGCGAATGGCGCGGTGTGAAGGTGAAGGGGCACGCCGAGGAGGCACTGGCGGCGGCGAAGGCGCTCCATGACGGCGAGTGATCAGCCCCGGGCCTACGTGCTCGACACCTCGGTGCTGATGCACGACCCGGCGGCGCTGTTCCGTTTCGAGGAGCATGACCTCTACCTGCCGGTGGTGGTGCTGAGCGAACTGGACGACGCCAAGCGCGGGGTCTCGGAGGAGGCGCGCAACGTCCGCCAGGTCAGCCGTTTCCTGGACACGCTGCTCGCCGACGCCGGCCCCGCGGAGCTGGCCGAGGGGCTGGTGCTGGCGCAGGCCGCGGTGGGCGCGGCCCCGGCCGGGCGGCTGTTCTTCCTGCGCGACGGCACCGAGTCCGGCGACGAGGGCATCCTCGCCGCCGCGCTGGCGTTGCGCGAGCGCCTGGCCGGCCATACCGTCGTGCTGGTCAGCAAGGACATCAACCTGCGCATTCGCGCGACCGTCGCCGGCCTGCGCGCCGAGGACTATCACAGCGACCAGGTCCTGGACGACGTCGACCTGCTCTACACCGGCGTGCGCGGCCTCGACGAGTGGCCCGGCGAGGGCGGCACGGCGGTGGCGCCTTCCGGCGAGCCGCCGCTGGCGCCGCGGGAGTGCGTCCACACCGGCGAGCGCGAGGCGGTGGTCAGCACCGTGGACGAGGCCGGCCGCGCCACGCTGGCGCCGCTGAAGGACTACCGTGCCGGGGGTGAATCGGTGTGGGGCGTGCACGCCCGCAACCGCGAGCAGAACTTCGCCCTCAACCTGCTGCTCGATCCGGCAGTGGACTTCGTCACCCTGCTCGGGCCGGCGGGCACGGGCAAGACCCTGCTGGCGCTCGCCGCGGGCCTGGCTCAGACCTTCGACGATGCGCGCTACCGCGAGATCGTGATGACCCGCGCGACCGTGTCCATCGGCGAGGACATCGGCCACCTGCCGGGCACCGAGGAGGAGAAGATGACCCCCTGGATGGGGGCGCTGATGGACAACCTGGAGGTGCTCTCCGGGCCCGACGGCGGTGGCTGGCAGCAGGCCGCGACCCGGGACGTGCTCCAGAGCCGCATCCGCATCCGCTCGCTCAACTTCATGCGCGGGCGGACGTTCATCGACCGGTACCTGATCCTCGACGAGGCCCAGAATCTCACCGCCAAGCAGATGAAGACCCTGATCACCCGTGCCGGGCCGGGCACGAAGGTCGTCTGCCTGGGCAACATCGCCCAGATCGATACCCCTTACCTTACCGGCACCACCTCGGGGCTGACCTACGTGGTCGACCGCTTCCGCGGCTGGCCCCACGCCGGCCACATCACCCTGCAGCGCGGCGAGCGCTCGCGGCTGGCGGACTACGCCAGCGAGATGCTCTGAGTCCGGCAACCCTCGTCGTGGCAATGCGTGCCGGCTTGACGACGGTCCAGGGCTGACGCCGCCCCCTGCTCCCCGGGGCAGCGGCGCTGTCGCACACGGCCTGCGGCCGTGCACGACCTACCTGAAGGCGCGGGTAGGTCGTGCGCCGAAGGCGTGCGACGTCTCTGCCAGGAGCAGCCAGCCTACATGATCCGCCGCCGTGTCCCCCGCCACATGCAGCTGATGTCCCGCCATGACCGTGCAGGCGTGCGAGAGTTCGGGTAGGTCGTGCGCCGAAGGCGTGCGACGTCTCGCCGGCCGGTTCGTGCGCGCCTGAGACGCATTCAGCCGGACGGCGCACCGTAGTGAGAACTGCTGCCCTGAATCCGGGGTGCCTTCACTCGCCGCCGAGCGCCGTGCGCCCGGCGTGGTCGCGGGCGAACTGCCAGGCGACACGGCCGCTGCGTGAGCCACGGGCGAGGGCATAGCGCAGTGCCTCGGCGCGCACCGCCTCCTCGTCGCGGGTGTCGGCGCCCAGCGTCTCCAGCCAGGCGAAGCAGATGTCCAGGTAGCGCTGCTGGTCGAAGGGGTAGAACGACAGCCACAGGCCGAAGCGCTCGGACAGCGAGATGCGCTCCTCGACCGCCTCGCCGTGGTGAATCTCGCCGTCGACGTTGCGCGCCTGCTCGTTGTCGGCCATGTACTCCGGCAGCAGGTGGCGGCGGTTGGAGGTCGCGTACACCAGCACGTTCGCCGGGGCGGCGGCCAGCGAGCCGTCGAGCACCGCCTTGAGCGCCTTGTAGCTGGCGTCGTCCGCCTCGAAGGAGAGGTCGTCGCAGAAGATCACGAACCGCTCCGGGCGGTCGTGGAGCAGGGCCACGATGTCCGGCAGGTCCACCAGGTGGTGGGCGTCGACCTCGATTACCCGCAGCCCCTCGCCGGCGTGCTCGGTGAGCAGCGCCTTGACCAGCGACGACTTGCCCGTGCCCCGCGAGCCCCAGAGCAGGGCGTTATTGGCCGGCAGGCCGGCCAGGAACTGCCGCGTGTTGCGCTGGAGCTCGTCGCGCTGGCGGTCGATGTTGCGCAGGTTCCCCAGGCGCAGCTCCTGCGGATGGTCGATCGGCTCGAGGTAGCCGTGGCTATTGCGGTGACGCCAGCGGAACGCGACGCTCGCGTCCCAGTCGGGTGCCGCGGTGGCGGGCGGGAGGACGGGGTCGAGGCGTTCGAGCAGCTGCTCCAGGGCGTCGGCGAGGCGGGCGGTGGGGTCCATGTGGCTGCGTTCCTCGTGTTCTGTCAGACTCGACGGGCGATCCATTCTGGCACATCACGGCGGCCCTGGCGGCGGGCCTCCGGCATCCGGAGAGGGCATGAGCGAGCGCGGCACCAATCTTTACTTCGCCTACGGGTCGAACCTGCATCCCCTGCGCCTGGGGCTGCGCACGCCGCAGTGCCGGCAGCTCGGCACCGCGACCCTGTCCGGCTATCGCCTGCGCTTCCACAAGCGCAGCGACGGTGACGGCTCCGCCAAGGCGGACGCGCACCGCACCGGCGAGGCGGCGGATCGTGTGCACGGCGTGGTCTACGCCATGGCCGACGACGAGATCCCGGTGCTCGACGACATCGAGGGCCTGGGCCCCGGGGGCTACGAGGTCCGCACGGAGACGCTCACCCTGGGCGGCGAGCCCCGCATGGTCTTCCTCTACACCGCCGTGACCAGCCATGTCGATCCCCATGGCCGGCCGTTCGCCTGGTACCGCGACCTCGTCTGGCACGGGGCGCGATGGCAGGGCTTCCCCGGCGACTACGTCGCGGCGATCGGGGCCGTTGCCGCCGGCGACGACCCGGACCCGGCACGCCGGGCGAAAAACGAGCGCCTGCTCGAGGCGATGCCCGGGTGGCATCCGGATCATGGCTACCACCTGCCCTGAGTCGCCATGCAACGCGTCTATACCGACAGCGACCCGCTGATCGTCGGCCACCTTGCGGAGGTGCTCCGTGGGCGCGGCATCGTGTGCATGGTGCGCAACTATTACCTCGGCGGCGGGGTGGGCGACCTGCCGCCTACGGAGGTCTGGCCCCAGCTCTGGGTGGAGCGGGACGAGGACGAGGCCGTGGCCCGGCGGCTCATCGACGAGGTGCTGTCCAACCACGACTCGGACGGGCCGGCGTGGGTGTGTCCGGGCTGCGGTGAGCGTGTCGAGGGACAGTTCGCGGCGTGCTGGCGCTGCGGGAGCCCGGCCCCGTGACGGGGCCGGGCGCGCGGATCACTCCATCCGGCCGGTGATCCAGTAGTTCACCCGTTTGGGGTGGTTCTCCACGTACTTGGCGGCGGCTTCCTCGTAGGAGGTCTGGCGCGCCTCGTACATGGCGCTCTGCAGATCGTCGATGGGCATCCACACCCGCGCGAGCATCGAGGCGACCTCGGGGTTGTCCTGGTAGAAGCCCTTGCGCGCGATCTTGTGCACGCGCTCGTAGGAGCCGAGCACACCCTTCGGATCGTCGATGTAGCGGATGTCGAAGGCGCCGAACATCCAGTGCGGGCTCCAGCCGGTAGCCACGATCCACTCCTTGCGGTCGATGGCGCGCTTGAGCGCGGCGGTCATGCCGGCGCCGCTGGAGAGCTGGAGGTTGTAGTCGTCGAGGCCGTAGTCCTTGATCGCCTTCTTGGACAGGCGGGTGAGGCCGGCGCCCGGATCGATGCCCGTGATGGTGCCGTCGAGCTTGTCGCGCACCTCGGGGTCGGAGAGGTCGTCGATGGAGTCGATCTTGTCCTCCGGGACGTAGCTCGGCACGACCCAGCCCAGCTTGGCGTGGTCGTAGATGAACCCGAGGTTGACCACGTCATCGCGGACCTTGTCCATGTAGTCCGAGTGGGTGGAGGGCAGCCACACGACGGTCATCACGTCCACGTCGCCGTTGGCCACGCCCTGGTAGAGCGGCGCGATGTCGGTCTGCACCAGCTCCACGTCCTGGTCCATCTTCTCTTCGAGCACGTGAGCGATGATCTTGGTGGTCATCTCGTTGCTCGACCACGCGGCCCAGCCGATGGTGACCGGCTCGTCGGCGGCCGTCGCCGGTGCGGCGATCCCCGCGGCCATGGCCGTTGCGGCGGCAATGCCGGCAAGACGCTTCCACATGGTTTGGCTCCTTTCTAATGGGTTGTTATTGACGCCGTGGACGCCAATGCCCGGGAACCTAGCACGGGTTGCGCATCGCCCCGGTTTTCAGGTGTCATGTCCGGTTACTTTGAATCCGCGCCCAGCCCGGGTACATTGCCGCGCCATGATCAGCCTGCGTGACATCACCCTGCGTCGCGGCCCCGAGCCGCTGCTCGAGTACACCGGTGTGACCATCCACGCCGGCCACAAGATCGGGCTCGTCGGTGCCAACGGCACCGGCAAGTCCACGCTGTTCTCGCTGCTTCGTGGCGAGATGGGGCTGGACGCCGGCGAGATGTCGGTGCCGCGGGACTGGGTGATCGCCCACATGGCCCAGGAGACCCCGGCGCTGGAACGTCCGGCGCTGGAGTTCGTGCTCGACGGCGATACGGCCTTCCGGGCGGCGGAGCGTGCCGTGGCCGAGGCGGAGGTCGGTGACGACGGCGAGGCCATCGCACGCGCCCATGCGCGCTACGAGAACGCCTCCGGCTACACCGCCCACGCCCGCGCGGGCGAGCTGCTGGACGGCCTCGGCTTCCCCGCCGAGCAGCACGGCTGGCCCGTCGCGCGGTTCTCCGGCGGCTGGCGGGTGAGGCTCAACCTTGCCCAGGCGCTGATGAGCCGCAGCGACCTGCTGCTCCTCGACGAGCCCACCAACCACCTCGACCTGGAGGCGGTGCTGTGGCTGGAGCAGTGGCTGCGCGCCTACCCGGGCACGCTCATGCTCATCTCCCACGACCGCGATTTCCTCGACGCCGTCGTCGACGAGATCGTGCACATCGAGCACCGCCAGCTCACGCTCTACCGCGGCGGCTACAGCGATTTCGAGACCCAGCGCGCCGAGCGGCTGGCCCAGCAGCAGGCGCTCTACGAGAAGCAGCAGCGCGAGATCGCCCACCTCCAGCGTTTCATCGACCGCTTCCGCGCCCAGGCCAACAAGGCCCGCGCCGCCCAGAGCCGGGTCAAGGCGCTTGAGCGCATGGAGCGCATCGCGCCGGCCCACGTGGACTCGCCGTTCCATTTCGACTTCCCGGAGCCGCCGGCGGCGGCGAATCCTTTGCTGAGCATGGACGGCGTGAGCCTGGGCTACGGCGGGGCGCCGTTGCTCTCCGGTATCGACCTCGGCCTGCGTCCGGGCGGACGCATCGGTCTGCTCGGGCCCAACGGGGCGGGCAAGTCCACCCTGATCCGCGCCCTTGCCGGCGAGATGGCGCCCCTCGCCGGCCGCATGACCCGGGCGCGCAACCTCCGCGTGGGCTACTTCGCCCAGCACCAGCTCGAGCAGCTGGACCCGGAGGCCAGCCCGGTGCTGCACCTGGCCCGGCTGGCGCCGGATGCCCTGGAGCAGACCCTGCGGGACTTCCTCGGCGGGTTCGGCTTCCACGGTGACCAGGCCACCGAGCCGGTGGCGCCGCTCTCCGGTGGCGAGAAGGCGCGGCTGGTGCTGGCGCTGCTGGTCTGGCAGGCCCCGAACCTGCTGCTCCTCGACGAGCCCACCAACCACCTGGACCTGGAGATGCGCCACGCCCTGACCCTGGCACTCCAGGGCTTCGACGGCGCCGTGGTGACGGTTTCCCACGACCGCCACCTGCTCAACAGCACGGTGGACGACTTCCTCCTCGTCGCCGACGGCGGCGTGCGGCCCTTCGACGGCGGCCTCCAGGCCTACCAGGGCTGGCTGGCGGAGCGCCGCCGCGGCGGGCGGAGCCTCGCCGAGGAAACCCCGGCCGGCGGGCGCAGCGCCGCGGACCGCAAGGCCGAGCGCCAGCGTGCCGCCGAGCGCCGCCGCGCGATGAAGCCGCTGCGGGATCGCGTCCAGCGCCTGGTCCGGGAGATCGAGCGCGCCTCCGCGCGTCTCGCCGAGCTGGAGACGGCGCTGGCGGACCCGGCCCTCTACGAGGCGGACGGCAAGGAGCGGCTCAACGAGCTGCTGCGCGAGCAGGGGGATCTCCGCCGTCGCCACGACGAGCTCGAGGCCGAGTGGATGGAGGCCGAGTCCGAGCTGGAGGCCGCGGAAGCGGACGCCGGGTGAGCCTCGCCACCGCGGAGACGTCCCGCGCCGTGACCATCCTCTACCGTGACGAGTCGCTGGTCGCGGTCAGCAAGCCCTCGGGCCTGCTGGTGCACCGCACCGAGCTCGACCGCGAGCGCGATGTCGCGCTCCAGCGCGTGCGCGACGCCCTCGGCCAGCGGGTCTACCCAGTGCACCGCCTGGACCGGGCGACCTCCGGGGTGCTGGTGTTCGCGCTGACCCCGGCGGTGGCGGGGCGTCTCGCGGCGTCGTTCCGCGGCCGCGACGTCGCCAAGGACTACCTCGCCGTGGTCCGCGGCTGGGCGCCGGAGACCGGCGAGGTCGACCGGCCGGTCCCCCGGGAGAAGGGCGGCGAGAAGCGCCCGGCGCTGACCCGCTTCCGGCGCCTCGCCACTGTCGAGCTGCCCATTCCGGTGGACCGCTATCCCGCCGCGCGCTACTCGCTGGTGCGCGTCGTCCCGCTCACCGGGCGGCGGCACCAGATCCGTCGTCACATGGAGCGGGCGAACCACCCGCTGGTCGGCGACACCACCTACGGCCACGGGCCGCACAACCGGCTGTTCCGTGACCACCTGGACAGCCACCGCCTGCTCCTGCACGCGTGGCGTATCGCCTTCCCGCACCCGGTGGACGGCACGCCGTGCCAGATCACCGCGTCGCCGGCCGCGGACTTCGCGGACGTCTGTGCCGCGCTCGGCTGGCCGCTGTCCGGATTGCTGGCGGATACCGGCCCGGTGGGCGGCGGGGCTCAGGCGGACTCGCGGGGAAACGCGGCCAGGGGGTGACCGGCGGTGATCCGTGCGCTGACCCGCTCCCCCGGGGCCAGGTGGGTCTCGTGGTTGGTGCGGACCTTGAGCAGCGGGCCGTCGTCCAGGCGCGCCGCGTACAGCCGCGTGCCGCCCTCGTAGCGGGACCACTCGACCGCGGCATTGGTGTCGCCGTCGGCCGCCAGGGTGACGTCGTCGGGGCGCAGGAGTACGTCCACCGGGCCGTCCCCGCTGTCCCCGGCCCGGGCAGTGCCGGCGCCGAGCAGGGTCCGCAGCTCGTCGCCGCGGCGCTCGCCGGGCAGGAACACCGCCTCGCCGAGGAACTGCGCGACGAAACGGCTGGCGGGGGCGCTGAAGCACTGTTCCGGCGGGCCGAGCTGCTCCAGCCGGCCGGCGCGCATGATGCCCACGCGGTCGCCGATGGACAGGGCCTCGTCCTGGTCGTGGGTGACCCACAGCGCCCCCACACCGGCCTCCTTGAGTGCCGCCCGGATCTCCCAGCGCAGCTCCGCCTTCAGCGCGGCATCGAGGTTGGACAGGGGCTCGTCGAGCAGGATCAGCGACGGCTCGTGGGCGAGCGAGCGCGCCAGGGCGACGCGCTGCTTCTGGCCGCCGGAGAGGGTGTCCGGATAGGCATCGGCGAGCGGCTCGATACCGAGCACCCGCATCCAGTGCGTGACCCGGGCGCGATCACGCACGCGGAAGCCGATGTTCTCGGCCACGCAGAGGTGGGGGAACAGGGCGAAGTCCTGGAACACCAGGCCGGTGCGGCGCTTTTCCGGGGGCACGAAGCGGTCGCGGTCGATGTGCACGCCGTCGATCTCCAGCGCCCCGGAACCCGGGCGCTCCAGCCCCGCGACCACGCGCAGCGTCGTGGTCTTGCCGCAGCCCGTGGGGCCGACCAGGGTGAGGATCTCGCCGTCATCGAGCTCGAAGCTCACGTCGTCGAGGACGGTGGTCCGCCCGTAGCGGACACAGAGGTCGCGAACCGCCAGCATCAGCGTTGCCTGTCTCTTGCCGGTGCGTTATCGATACGTTGCTCGCCCGCCGTCATGACCAGCAGCGCCAGCCCGGAGACCAGCACCAGCAGCAGCCCGGGGACCGCCGCGCGGCCGAAGTAGCCGGCCTCGTAGACCCGCCACAGCTCCGTAGCGAGGGATTCGAATCCGGTGGGCCGCAGCAGCAGGGTGGCGGGCAGCTCACGCATGACCTCCAGGAACACCAGCGCGGCACCGGCGATGATCCCCCGCAGCGTCAGCGGCAGGGTGATGCGCCGGAACGCCTCCGCCGGTGTGGCGCCGAGGCTGCGCGCCGCGCCCACGAGGTTGCGGTCCAGGCGTTCGTTGGTCGAGCGTACGGCGCCGACCGCGAGCGGCAGGAATCGTAGCATATACGCGAGGATCAGCAGGGCCAGGGTCTGGTAGAGGAAGGGCACGCGCAGGCCGACGTAGACCAGAGCCGTGCCCATGACGATCCCGGGGATGCCGAAGCCCAGATAGGTGACCCGTTCGAGGCCGCGGCCGAAACGCCCGGCGGAGGCGGCGTAGGCGACCGGCAGGGCGATGATGACCGTGCCCAACGCGGCCAGCGCGGCCGTGTAGGCGGAATTCAGCGCGATTGCCGGGTCGAAGCCGGCGGTGCCCTCGCGCGCGAGCCACGCCCCGAAGACCGCCAGCGGCAGGCCGATCGCGGCGGCGAGCACCAGCGCGGCGGGCACCAGGACCGCCGTCGTGGGCAGCGCCTGCAGGCGCAGGCTGAGCGGCCGTCCCGGGCGCTCGCGCTCGCTGCCCACGCGGGATTCGAGGAACAGTACCACCGCGACCAGGGTCAGCAGCTGCAGCGACAGCAGCGCGGCGCGGGAGAGGCCGAACGCGTTGTACTCGATGAAGATGACCCGGGTGAAGGTGTCGACCTGCATGATCGCCGGCGTGGCGAAGTCCGAGAGGGTGTACAGCGCTGACAGCAGCGCCCCCGCGGCAATGCCGTTGCGCACCCGCGGCAGCACCACGCGCAGCAGCGCCATGGGCAGGGACAGGCCCAGGGTCCGGGCGGCGTCCACGAGCCCGGCGTCCAGCCCCCGCAGCGAGGCACGCGTGGTCAGCAGCACGAACGGGTAGGTGTAAAGCGCCATGACCAGCGCCGCGCCCCACAGGCCCCGTACCGGCGGTGTGGTGAGACCCAGCAGGTTCTCGATCTCGCCGCCCGGGCCGAACGCCGCGAACAGCGCGAACGCGCCGATGTAGCTGGGCATTGCCAGGGGGGCGGTGAGGGCGACGAGCCAGAAGCGGCGCAGGGGCAGCTCGATGCAGGCGCTCGCCACGGCCAGCGGCACGCCGATGAGCACGGCGCCGGCGACGCTCAGGCCGGTGAGCAGGGCGGTCTCGCCGAGGATGCCCAGCGCGCGGGGGCTCAGCGCCGGGCCGGCCCCCACGCCCAGATAGAGCAGCACCGCCACCGGCAGCAGTGCCGCCGCGGCAACCACCGCCGCCAGGGGATAGGAGAGCGGCGCCCGCCTCACAGCACCCCGACGTCACGCATCAGGGCGAGCGTGGGCTGGAGCTCCGAGAGCCGGGTGAGGTCCATGTCCGGCGGCTGGATCCGCGACAGCGGCGGCAGGCCCTCGGGCATGTCCACGCCGGAGACCAGCGGGATCTCGTAGGCCTCGCGGGCAAGGTAGCCCTGGACTTCGCGCGTGAGCAGGTAGCGCACGAAATTGAAGGCCGTGTCCCCGGGGTTCAGCACCATGGCGCCCGCGGCGTTGAGCAGCGAGCCGGCGTCGCCGCGGGTGAAGGCCAGTGCCACCGAGGCATCCGGCATGCCCGCCTTCAGCCGCAGGGTGTAGTAGTGGTTGGCGAGCCCCAGGTCCACCTCGCCGCGCTCGGTGGCCATGACCACGCCGAGCTCGCCGGCGTAGCTGCTGGCCCTGGCCTGCATCCCCCGCAGCCATTCCCGGGTGCGGGCATCGCCCTCGGTCAGGCGCATGGCGGTGACGAACGACTGGAACGAGCCGTACGCCGGTGCCCAGCCAATGCGCAGGTCGGTCTCCGGCAGTGCCATGATGTCCTCGGGGATGGCGGCCGGGTCCACCCGCTCGGTGTTGTAGGGCAGGGTGCGGACCCGCCCGGTGACCGGGGCCCAGCCCGGATAGCGGAACGACGGGCGCAGGAAGGCGTGGATATCGTCGGGGATCGGACGGGCGGCGCCGGTATCCGCCACCAGTCCGAGTGAGCCCGAATCCACCGCCCAGAACACGTCGGCACGCTGGATGCCGGCCTCGTGCTCGGCGGTGATCGTGTTGGCGAGCGCCGCCGAGGGGCCGCGCCGGAGGTTCAGCGTCAGTGACGGGTTCCGTTTGCGGATGGCGTCCATCACGTTCTCGTAGAGCCCGCCCTCGCCGCGGCCGAGGTAGACGGTGAGCTCGCCCTCCAGCGGGGGCAGCTCGTCCACCGACACGGCGGTGCGGGCGGCACTGCCGGCCCCCGGCGTGGTGGCGGCGAGGGCCCGCAGGGGCCCGCCCATCACGCCCAGTGCCGTCAGGGCCTGGAGGAATCGCCGCCGCTGCATGATCAGAACACCTCTTCCTTGTCCCCGCCCGCCTTGGCTGCGAGGCCCTCCGCGCGCTCGAGTTTTTCCTTCATCGCGTCCACCGCCCCGCGGAGCTCGGAGAGCTCGGCGCCCTGGTCGATGAGCCGGGGCAGCGTCACGTTGAAGTCCTTCTCCAGGGCCTCGACGAGCTCGGCGTCCTGCTCGATGAGCAGTCCCTCGATGCCCTCGAAGCGCTCCATGTAGGTGCTGTGCACGAGCTCCTTGGCCTCCTTCGTCTCGCCCTCGGCATACTCGGCGACAACGCGGTCGAGATTGTGTTCGATCTCTCCGATCGTTGCCACCGGCCCGGAGGCAACGTGCCCGCGCGCATCGTCTCCGCCGGGCCCCCCGCCGCGCTTCTGCTGCATCGCGGCCAGGCGCACGGCACCCACGCCCTGCCAGAGCGCGTGATCCAGTGCGTCCACCTGCTCGCGGACGGCCTCGTCCGGGCGCTCCTTCTCGATGGCCTCCTTGACGCCGTAGATGCCCTGCCAGATCGATGCGTAGATCGTGGCGGCGGTGGTCTCGATGGCGGCGTGCAGCTTGACGGACTCCCATTTGTCGATCAGGGCCTGGGGATCCGCTGCTTCGCCCCCGGCGTAGGCATCGGCGAGGCCGCTGGCGGTCTCGGTCATGGCGCGGGCGTCGGAGACGTAGGTGTCGATGTGCTCGTGCATCGCCTCGACGTGTTCGCCGGCTTCACCGTCGGCCTGGGCGGCACCGCTGAACAGGGCGCCGGCGGCGAGGGTCGCGGTCGCGATGGCGCAGAGCGTGCGGCCGGTTCGGTTGGTCATCGGGGCGTCCTCCGTCAGTGGATCGATAATAGCGTGATTGAGGATGATAACGATTCGGTTTCTCTGGAAGAACCCCCCGGCGCTGCGCTGTAACAGTGCGCCCCTCGTAAATGGTTAAAATGCGACGAGAGGTATGACCGGGGCGAAGGACAGGCCATGAGCAGCGGATATCGCATCGATCCACGTCGCGGCGCCGACGAGGAGGTCCGGCGGATCGTCGAGGACCGAATCCAGCGTGCCGACGAGGCACTCGCCCTGCCCCGAGACCGGGGTGCCGAGGGCGTGCACGAGGCACGCAAGCGGCTGAAGGAGATACGCGCCGTCGTCCGCCTGGTGCGTCCGCACCTGGGCAAGCGTTTCGGTAGCGAAAATACCCGTTACCGTGACATTGCCCGGGGGCTGTCGGGCATCCGCGATGCCGCGGCCCTGGTGGAATGCTGGGACGCCCTCGTTGCCGACGAGCCCCGCCGGTTCTCCAGTACGGCGATGCAGCGGGTGCGTGAGCGGCTGGCGGCGCGTGCCGACGCGGCGGGGCAGGGCGCGGATGCCGACGCGGTCGCCGCCGCCCGGCAATCCCTCGGCGATGCGCGGGCAGCGCTGAGCGACTGGCCGCTGCCGCGGGACGGCTTCGCGCTGTTCCGCGGCGGCCTTGCCCGGACCTTCGGCGACGGCGCACGCGCGCTGGCGGCGGTGGAGAAGGGCATCACCGACGAGCGGTTGCACGAGTGGCGCAAGCGGGTGAAGGACCACTGGTACCACACCTGCCTGTTCGAGCGCTGCTGGCCGGAGATGCTCGAGGCCCGGCGCCGGTGCCTCAAGGGGCTGTCCGACGCCCTCGGCGACGATCACGACCTGGCCGTGATGCATGCGCTGATGGCTGAAGAGCCGGCGCTGTTCGGCGCCGCCGCTACCCGCGCCGCCATCGTCCGGGCCGTCTCGCGGCGCCGTACCCGGCTGACGCGTCGGGCCGTTGCCACCGGGCGGCGCCTATACGCCGAGGAGGGCGATGTGCTGGTGGCGCGCTGGCGCGCCTACTGGCGCCTGACCCGCAAGGGCCGATGAATGCTCCGCCTCCCGCGGGGTATTCGCTCGGAGGAGAGTGCCGCATGACCGGAGAACGCGTGCCGCCGGGCATCGCTGCCCACGGGCCGCGCCGCCCCGCTCGGCAAGGTTGTGGGCACCCTGAACGCACTCGTACGGGACGCCGCGGAGCGACATGAACATCCTGGCACTGCACAACCTCAAGGGCGGCGTCGGCAAGACCGCCGCCGCCGTCAATCTCGCCTGGGAGGCCGGACGCGCCGGCTGGCCGACGCTGGTCTGGGACCTGGACGCCCAGGGCGCAGCGAGCTGGTATCTCGGTGCCGACGGCGGCTTCGAGCGCAAGGCCAAGAAGCTGCTCGGCGGCAAGTCGCCGCTGGGGCGGGAGGTGCGGCCCACGCCCCACGACAACGTGGACGTGCTGCCCGCCGATCAGGCGCTCCACGAGCTCGACGACCTGCTGCGCCGGACCGCGGATTCCCGCAAGCATCTGGGCACGCTGCTGGAGCCGTTCGCCGAGCAGTACGCGCTCGTGGTGCTGGACTGCCCGCCGGGGCTGTCCCGCTTCGCCGAGCAGGTCGCGCGGGCGGCGGACCGGGTGCTGGTGCCGGTGGTGCCGAGCCCGCTGTCACTGCGGGCGTGGACGCAGATGCGCGAGCACCTGGGCGGCAAGAAGTCGGTGCGCCGGCGGCTCTCCCCGTTCTTCAGCCTGGTGGACCGCCGCCGCCGTCTGCACCGGGACTGGCTGGCGGAGCCGCCCGCGGCCTTCGAGGGGCTGATGGCCGGCTGGGTCCCCTATGCCAGCGTGGTCGAGCGCATGGGCCTGGAGCAGGCACCGGTGGGGACGTTCGCCCCGCGCAGCGCCGCCGCCAGGGGGTATGCCGGGCTCTGGGCCGAGGTCGCCGCCGGGTTCGGACGCTGATCCCCTGTCGCGGGGATCAGCCGGCGGCCGCGACCGGGGCGGCGTCCCGGTCGTCGGTCCAGCGCGTCCAGTGCCCGGCACGGTGGTAACGCCAGGCGAGCTGCCCGGACTCGTCCACTGCCAGCAGGTGCGCCCAGCGGTTGTCGAACATCGCGCGGACGTCGTCATGGCGCCGCAGGACCCGGTCTATGGCCTCCGTCGGGGCCTCGATGACCACCGTCAGCCTCAGGGGGTGGTGGGCGGGTCGGTCGCCGTCGTGTACCGACTGCCAGGGCAGTCCGGTACGCAGCGCACCACCGTTGCCCTCGACCACGCCGATACCCCCGGTGACGTTGTGCAGGACCTTGCTGCCCCCGCCGAACGTCTCCGGCGCCACCGTCGAGCCGTAATACTGCAGGTTGATCCAGCTCGCCACGACGACCGGTGCCGTCAGGATCTGCTCGAGGACGCGGAAGCCCTCGTCATCGCGCCATTCGTAGCTGTGCAGAAAGGCCCGGCCGCCGAGGTCACGGCCACGGGTGCGGTGCCTCGGCGCCACGATGAAGGCGCTGCAGCCGGCCAGGCCCCACTCCGGGCGCAGCTCGGCCCAGTTGCGGCCCCGGGCGGCCACGTCCGACCCGTGCCTGGCCCGGGGCAGCCGCCGCGCGCGTTCGTCGCGGGCGAGTTCGCCGGCGGTGTCGAACCGCTGCGCGAGCCTCGCCAGGTCATCCCGGTGCGCGGATGACGGGGCGTCACCGTCGAAGAGCATGACCCGGTCCGAGGTGGTGTCGTGGAGCGCGCCCACGAAGAGCGTGTCCGCGGGAACCGGTATGCCGCGCCCGGCCAGCCGCGCCCTGACATCCGGGTCGTTGAGCAGGCCGGCGAGCGCCCTGGCGTTGACGTCCCCGGCGTGTCCGCCGCAGGCGCCGCACTGCAGCGTGCCGGCGTGCGGATTGTTGGTGACCCCGGCGCCATGGCCGACGAAGACCACCAGTCGGGAGAAGTTGTTCGTGAGCGACATCGTCCGCAGGACGGACTCGGCGGTCTCCGCGCGTTCCTCCGGGCCGAGACCCGGAATGTCCGGGGCGGGGGCTGCGCCGCCCTGGTGGCGCCGGTGCAGACCGAGGCTGTCGCCCAGCAGCTTGCCGGCGTAGACGGGACCCATCGACTCCACGAAGGCGAAGGACGATACGGCTGCGAGCTTGAAGCGCTTCCACGCCCGTGACGCGCGCGCCCTGATCCAGTGCCCGGCGGTCCCGCCCGTCTCCGGTGTGCGGCTCTCCAGTGCCGGGGGCACGAGCCCCGGGCAGCGTGCCTCGCAGAGGTGCGAGCCGGCCTCCCGGTGTGCCAGCGGCAGACCGAAGAATCCCGCGAAGCCCAGCGTCTGTACCGACGGCGCGACCCGTTCCAGGCAGCGCCGGAAGACCTCCGAGCGGACATCGATGCAGAATACGGCCTGGGTGTCCGGCCGGTCGTCGTTGGCCTGACTGTCCGGCGTGAGCTGTTCGGGCAGCCGGCGCTGGGCACTGCGCTCCGCGGCGTCCTGCAGCAGCGCGTCGACGATGTGCCGTTCCTGCGGGGAAACCGGCCGGGCATGGCTGGCGCAGACGTCCCGCCAGTCGGCCTCGATCGCCTCGCGGTGGTGCCGGAACAGGGCCTGCTCCCACGCCATTCGTACCGCCAGCAGCCCCACCGCGGTGCGGTCCGTGTCGTCGTTCAGCTCGGCGCGCCAGAGGCGGTAACGTGCCAGCTGCGCCCATCCGCCGAGGTCCATGAGCAGCCGGTGGTAATAGGAGGTCAGCGCCTGCTCCGGTACGGCGAGGTATTGTGTGGCCGCCGTGAGGAGTGTCTCCGCGGTCGCCGGACCTTCCGCGATCTCCCGTGCGAAGCCCTGCAGCCCCGCGATCTCCGGGGTGAGGTCGCGCGTGGCTGTCTCCCGCCAGGAGACGAACGGGTCCCGGGCCGGCGGCATGGGCCACAGCGCCTGTCCTTCGTCGAAGTAGGCGGACGCCCAGGCACCGACACGCTCCTCGATGAGGGCCGGCCAGTCCGTGCCGGAGGCCCTGGCGGCCAGCTCCGCAACGCTCGGCAGCGGCCGCGGCCGCGGCTGCTCGGTCGCGGCCTTCAGGAATTCGACCGTGACGGAGCGCCAGTGCGGCGGGGCCGCTGCGAGCGCGGCCTCGAGATCCCCGTTGGTGATGCGGCCGTCGCGGATCGCCTCCAGGTGCCACGACCTCGGGGGCGTGACCGCACAGCCCGCCACCCGTTCCAGCCGCGCTATGGCGGTGGCGAGGTCGTCCCCGGTGTGACCGGCGAAGGGATTGACGGCGATCCACCCGGTCAGCGGCCAGGACGGCGGGACGGCCCTGACCGCGTCTTCCGCGGCGCGGTTGATGCTGCCGCTGTCGATGTTCATGAGGTCGTTCTCCGGTGTGCGTGGACGTCGTCGTTCATGCCCCAGGCGCCGAGCAGCCGGTCGAGCAGGGCATTGGCGTACAGGCCGTTCGAGAGATGGACTCGCAGCCCGGTCGCCGCAGGGTGGCAGGCCCAGAGGGGGAACAGCGTCTGCGCCACCGCCACGGCGGCGAAGCTCATCAACGCCAGGGCCATGAGCGCCCACGCGAGCGGGCCGGGCGCGGGCGGCGGTGGCAGAGTGGTCCCGGTCGCCGCGGTGGTCAGCGCGTGCAGGGCGAAGTAACCCAGCGTGGTCGCCAGGGCGTAGAGCGATGTGCGCCGGGTGAGTGCCCGGGGTGCGTGATCGGCGAAGCCCTGCGCCAGCAGGTAGGCGACGCCGAGGATCAGGATCAGTCCGAGGGCGATCACCTGGGGCGGCTTGGATTCGAGTCCGAACAGCAGGCCAACACCGATGTAGGTCGCGAGCGCCGTGGCGAAGGCGCCGCCGACCGCAGTCAGTCCCGGTACCGCCACGGGGCCCGGCCGGCGCGCCGCGGTGACCTGATCGACGCCCGAGCCGGAGGCGAGGAACGCGTGCGCCTTGTACAGCGAGTGGGCGATCAGGTGCAGCAGGGCGAGGGGGAAGAGGCCCAGGCCGCACTGCATGACCATGAAGCCCATCTGTCCCACGGTGGACCAGGCGAGCGAGGTCTTCACCGCCGGCTGGGTGAGCATCACCATCGCCCCGAACAGGGCGGTGAAGCCCCCGAGGGCCACCAGTGCCGCCATGACCAGCGGCGCCTGCAGGATGACGTCGGCGAAGCGGATCAGCAGGAAGCCGCCGGCGTTGATCACCCCCGCATGCAGCAGCGCCGAGACCGGGGTAGGGGCCTCCATGACCTCCGTGAGCCAGCCGTGGGTCGGGAACTGGGCGGATTTGAGCGCGGCGGCGAGGGCGAGCAGGAGTGCCGCCCAGCGCATGGCCGTGGTGGCGGACTCAGTGCCTGCGGCGGCCAGGATCGCGGCGATGTCGCCGCTGCCGCAGGCGACAGCCAGGATCACGGCCGCCCCGCAGAGGGCGGCGTCCCCGAGACGGGCCATCACGAACTTCTTGCGTGCCGCCAGCCGGGCCCGGCGCCGTTGCGGATAGAACAGCAGCAGCCGGTGCAGGCAGACGCTGGTGGCGATCCACGCCGCCACGAGCAGGAGCAGGTGCCCGGAGATCACCAGCACCATGACCGACGCGAGTGTGGCGCACAGCCAGCCGGTGAACGCGCCCTCGCGGGCCTCGCCGTCCATGTACGTCGCCGTATAGCGCAGGACGATCCAGCCGACGAGGCTGACGAGGGCGAGCAGGGCCACGCTGACCACGTCCAGCCTTATGCCGGCGAGTGTCGCCGGCCCGTAATGCACGAGCACCCCCACGGCGGCCAGTGCTGTGGCGACGGCCAGGAGCGCCGCCGATTGCGCACCGCGCGGGACCCCCCGCGGGCGCCGGCCCGGGCGTAGCAGGCCGAAGACCGCCGCGGCGGCCAGGGCGATCGGGGCGAGTGCGGGCAGGGCTTGAACGGGCATCGCGTACTCTCGGACGTGGGTGCGGAGACGTTGTACCAAGCTCCGGGAGAGATAAAAAATTCATTGTTTGCCCGTTTTAGTTAAATAAAATAGAACGGTATGCAGCAGCTCAACTATCACCACCTGCGCTATTTCTGGGCGGTGGCACACGAGGGCAGCGTCGCGGCGGCCGCGTCGCGGCTCCATGTGTCGCAGTCGGCGCTGTCGGTGCAGATCCGACGGCTGGAGGAACAGCTCGGTCACGCCCTGTTCGAACGTGCGGGCAGGCGGCTCCAGCTGACGGAGGCCGGGCGCATCGCGCTCGACTACGCGGACACCGTCTTCGCGGCGGGTGCCGAGCTCGTGAGCACGCTGCGGGGTGGCGCCGGGACCCGCCGGCGTATCCTGCGGGTCGGCGCGCTGACGACGCTGTCACGCAACTTCCAGCTGGAGCTGCTCCGCCCGCTCATCCACCGGGACGACATCGAGCTCGTGATCCGCTCGGCGGGGCGCGACGAGCTGCTCGCCGGGCTGCAGACGCACGCCCTCGATCTGGTCCTGTCCAACGAGCCGGTGCCCCGCGATGCGGGGTCGGACTGGTACAGCCAGCTGGTGGACAGCCAGCCCATCAGCATCGTCGGTCCCGCCGCTTCGGGGACGACGCCGCTGCGTTTCCCGGACGATCTGGACGGTCTGCCGTTGGTGCTGCCGAGCCTCGAGAGCGGGGTCCGGGCGAGCTTCGACCGGCTGCTGGAGTTCGCGGGCGTGCGGCCCGTGGTGCTCGCCGAGGTGGATGACATGGCCATGCTGCGCCTGGTCGCCCGTGAGGGCACCGGCTATGCGCTGGTCCCGCCGGTGGTGATACGTGACGAGCTGAATTCGGGCCGGCTGGTCGAGCGTTGTCGCGTGCCGGAGGTGCGCGAGCGCTTCTACGCGATCTTCCAGCGCCGGCAGTTCCCGAACCCGCTGGTGCGCGAGCTGCTCGACACGCTCGCAACCCCTTCCGATCAATGAATGCCCCGCTCCCCTGTCTGTTATCTTGCGGTAAATGACCGTGTCGTCACCGGAGCGGGTGTTTTGAGCGACATCCTCGATCTTCTCGAGAACAACCGGCGCTGGTCGGAGCGGCTGTCCAGCGAGCAGCCGGATTTCTTTTCCCGGCTGGCACGCCAGCAGAATCCGGACTACCTCTGGATTGGCTGCTCGGACAGTCGCGTGCCCGCCAACGACATCGTCGACCTGATGCCCGGGGAGCTGTTCGTGCACCGCAACGTGGGGAACGTGGTGGTGCACAGCGACATGAATGCCATGTCGGTGCTGCAGTTCGCCGTGGAGGTGCTGCACGTGCGCCACATCATCGTCACCGGTCATTACGGCTGTGGCGGGGTCCGTGTCGCCATGGGGCACCGGCAGTTCGGCCTGATCGACAACTGGCTGCGACACATCAGGGACGTCTATCACCTCCACGAGGCGGAGCTCGACGCGATCGAGGACGAGGAGCGGCGTACCGACCGGCTCTGCGAGCTCAACGTCGTCGAGCAGGTGCGCAACGTCTGCTACACGACCATCGTCCAGAATGCCTGGGCACGCGGGCAGACCCTGGCGGTGCACGGCTGGGTCTACGGGCTCGTCGACGGGCGGGTGAACGACCTGTCGGTGAGCGTGCGCGGACCGGGCGAGATCGGCCGCATCTACCGCATGGATCCCATCGGCGACTGAGCCCGCCGCGGCGGCGCTATACTCGGGGAACGCGCCTGTTTCGTCCCGGGTCCAAGAGCAGACAGGCGCCACTCAGGGAGGGGCGGGATCATGCGCCAGCTGTTCGCCATCGTCGTCGCATCCGCCGTCATACTCGGTGGCTGCGCCAGTGTGCCGGAATCCCTGCAGGACGCGCCCGCCGCGTCGCCGACGCCGGCGGATGTCCGTGCCGAGCCCGAGCGGTATACCGGCACGCGGGTGCTCTGGGGCGGGGAGGTTGCGGAGGTGATCAACGGCGAGGACGCCACCCGCCTGGCGGTGGTCGAGCACCCGCTGGACAGCAGTGCCCGGCCGGAACCCGCGTCCGCGAGCCGCGGGCGTTTCCTCGCGCGTTTCGACGGCTTCCTCGACCCGGTGGTCTACGCCCCGGGAGAGGAGGTTACCGTCACCGGCCGGGTCACGGGCATCGAGGTGCGCACGGTGGGGGATTATCCCTATCGCTATCCCGTGGTTGAGGTCGGCGGCCACGAACTCTGGTCCGAGCGGCCGCCGCCGGCGCCGCCGCCGGGATGGTATCCCGGCTGGTGGGACTGCCATTACCCGTGGGGCTGCCCTGCGTGGTGAGGCGTGCGGCCGCCGCCGCCCTGCTCGCCGGCGTGCTGGCCGGCTGTGCGGCGGGGCCGGTGCGCGAGGCGGGGGCGACGCGCGAGCCCCTGCCCGTGGCCCTGGCCGGCAGCGGTGACGCCGTCGGCCGCGAGGTGGTCTGGGGCGGTCGCGTCGTCGACCGGCATCCCGAGGGGGCGGGGACCCGCCTGGAGATACTCGCCTTCCCGCTCCGCGGCCGGCAGCGGCCGAACGTCTACTGGGGCGAGGCCGGCGGCCGTTTCCTGGCCGTCAGCGGGCGTGAGCTGTCCTCCGATGCCTATGCCCCGGGGCGGCGCGTGACCGTGCGCGGCGCGGTGACCGGTTTCGTGGATGTGCGCATCGGAGACTGGCGGAGCCGCTGGCCCCGGGTGGCGGCCGAGGCCGTGTACGCCTGGCCCCGGGAGCGCGATCCGCAGCGCGAGCCGATACGGTTTCACCTGCCCGGCCGTCCCATGTTCAGCGACTGAGCCGCCGGAGCGCTCCGGCTCCCGCGCGACCCGTCTGTGAGACGATCAGAATGCCACCAGCCCGACACAGGCGGCGGTCAGCCCGCCCATCACCCACTGGAACCGCCGGCGCGCGCGCAGGCTGCCGAGCCAGCGGCCGATCGCGGTACCGAAGCAGGCCCACAGGGACACGCACGGCAGGTTGATCGCCATGCAGATGGCGATCACCACCGCCGCGGAGAGCGCGTAGCCGTCGCCCGGGGCGGTGAACAGGGCCACCGCGGTCATGCCCATCACCCATACCTTGGGGTTGGCGAACTGGAACGCGAACGCCTCCGTGAACCGGATCGGACGGGCGCGCGCGCCGTGGCCGGCCGGGTCCGCCGTGGCGATGCGCCAGGCGAGATAGAGCAGGTAGGCCGCACCGATCCAGCGCAGCGCCGTGTGCACGGCGGGGTAGTGCTCGAACAGCCCGCCCAGCCCCAGCGCCACCGCTGCGGTGAGCGCACCGAAGCCCGCGGTCACGCCGAGCAGGTGCGGCACGGTCCGGCGCAGGCCGAAGCGCGCGCCGGAGGCGGTGAGCATGACGTTGTTCGGCCCCGGCGTGGCGGACAGGGCGAAGGCGAACAGCGCGGCGGCGAGGGCGTTCTCCAGGGTCATTCCGCCACCTCCGTCGCGGCCTCGTCGATCAGCGCCACGCGCCGGGCGCGCCGGCTCTTCTTGTGGATCCGGGCCACGCGGATGCCCGCGAGCTCGCCGGTGGCCCGCACATGGGTACCGCCGCAGGGCTGGCGGTCGAGCCCGTCGATGGTGACCACGCGCAGCGTGTCCCCCTCGCCCGGGGCGGCGCGGCGCGTGTATTCGCCGCCCCGGGCGCCGTCCTCCTCGCGGGCATGGACAGGACGGTCCTCGCCGATCACGCGCTGGAGTGCGGCGTCGAGGTCCTCCCGGCGCAGGCCGGATTCCGGCAGGTCGAAGTCGATGCGCCCGCGCCCGGCGTGGATCGCGCAGCCGGTGACCGGCGCGTCGACCAGGGCGCAGAGCACGTGCAGTGCGGTGTGCATGCGCATGTGGCGGTACCGGCGGGCCCAGTCGATCACGAAGGCAACCGTGTCCCCGGGCTGCAGGTTGCCCGGGTCCGCGACCTGGTGACCGATACGCAGCCGGCCGGGGAGGTAGCGGGTGTCCGTCACCCGCAGGGTCGCGCCCGCGGCGGTCTGCAGGGTGCCGGTGTCACCCGGCTGGCCGCCGCCCTCGGCATAGAAGCCGGTCTCGTCCAGCACGATGCCCCGTTCGGTGACCGCGACGACCCGCGCCTGTCCGTCGCGGCGATAGGCGTCCTGCTCGAAGCGGCGGCGTGTCGGGGTCGGCGTGTTCATCCCGGTTCTCCAGTGAGCAATAGTGACAATTTTTCGGTAAATGGATACAATTTCATCAATTAAACCGATACAAATAGAGAATAATCGCCAACTTTCTGATGTAAAGAAGATTTTTGTAATGAAGACAATCTGGGTGCCCGATCTCTCCGATCACGCCGGCCCCCGCTACCGGGCCATCGCCGAGGCCGTTGCCCGGGCGGTAGCTGCCGGCGAGCTGGCCGTCGGCGACCGGCTGCCCACCCATCGCGCGCTGGCCGATGCCCTTGGCGTGACCGTCGGCACGGTCACGCGGGGCTATGCGGAGGCGGAGCGGCGCGGACTGGTCAGTGCGCGGGTGGGCAGCGGGACGTACGTCCGCTCGCCGCAGGACGGCTCCGGGCAGGGGTTCAGCGTCGCCCCGGCGGCGGAGGACGGTGACATCGACTTCGGTCTCGCCTTCCCTGTGCCCATGGGCCGCACGCCGGCGCTGGCCGACGCCCTGCGCGACCTGGCCGGTGACGACGCGGCGCTCGCCGAGTGTCTCGGCTATCACCCGGAGGCCGGGCTGCCGCGTCACCGAACCGAGCTGGCCCGCTGGCTGCGGGGCTGGGGCTACGGCATCGATGCCGGGCACAGCCTGATCTGCCTCGGCGCGCTGCACGGGCTCAACATGGCGCTGCAGGCTGTCGCCCGGCCCGGCGAGACGGTGGCCTCGGCGGGCCTGGTCTATCCCGGGATGATCGCCGCCGCCCGCGGGCTGGGGCTGCGGCACCTGCCGCTGGCGAGCGATGGCGAGGGTGTACAGCCGGGCGCGCTGGAGGCCGCCTGCCGCCAGCACGCTGTGCGCGCGGTCTATCTCACGCCGGATCAGAACAACCCGACCGCCGAGGTGATCCCGGGGCACCGGCGTGACGAGCTGCTGGCGGTGGCCGGGCGCCACGACGTCGCCGTGATCGAGGACGCCGTGCACCTGGTGGCCGCGGCGGAGCGCCCGAGCGCGCTGGTGGACCGGGCGCCGGAGCGGGTCATCCATATCACCGGGGTCTCCAAGGTCCTCGCCGGCGGCCTGCGGGTGGGGCTGGTGCAGGCGCCGCCGCGCTGGTTCGACGACGTCGCCCAGGCCCTGCGGGGCAACTGCTGGATGGCGCCGCCGCTGAACGCGGAGGCGGCGTGCCGCTGGATCGACTCGGGCGCGGCCGACGAGCTGGCCCGGCGGCAGCGCGAGGAGATCGCCGCCCGCCAGGCCCTGGTCGCCGAGCACTTCCAGGGTCTGGCGTTTGCCGCGCAGCCGTATGGATTCAATGTCTGGCTCCACCTGCCCGAGCCCTGGCGGGCCGACGAGTTCGCCCGCGCGTGTGCTGCCGAGGGCGTGCGCCTGAAGACCGGTGAACCCTTCGCCGTGGGTCGCCATCCGGTACCGCAGGCGGTACGGTTGGCGATCAGTGCACCGGCCGCGCGCGAGCGGGTGGCCGAGGGGCTCGCCCGGGTGCGCCGCGTGCTCGAGCGCGGGCCCGGGCGGGGCGGCGCGACCCTGTAAGGCGGGGCGGAGTTGACACGCCGCCGGTGGGCGGCGAAGCTTTCCATACGCAAGCGTATGGGCGAATCGGGAGGCCAGTGTGGCAGCGAGCAGCAGTACGCGCAGACGCCGGCGCCGGGACGACCGCGTCGCCGTGGTGGACGGCTTGCGCACCCCCTTCGCGCGGCAGCTCACCGCGTATGCCGATACCGACGCCGTGGCCCTGGGGACGATGGTCGTCAACGAGCTGGTCACCCGCATGGACCTGGATCCGGCGGTGGTGGAGCGGCTGGTCTTCGGCCAGGTGATCATCCGCCCGGAGGCGCCGAACATCGCCCGCGAGGTGGTCCTCGGCGCAGGTCTGCCCGTGACCACGGACGCCTACAGCGTCTCCCGCGCCTGTGCCACCAGCTTCCAGACCACCGCCGACGTGGCCGCGGCCATCGCCCGCGGCGAGATCGAGGCCGGTATCGCCGGCGGGGCGGACTCGGCCTCGGTGCTGCCCATCGGCGTCAGCCGACGGCTCGCCGCGGCGCTGCTCCGCGCCTCGCGGGCGAAGGACTGGCGTGGCCGGCTCGGGGCCTTCTCGGGCGTGCGCCCGCGGGATCTGGCGCCGAAGCCGCCCGCCGTGCGGGACTACACCACCGGTCTCGGCATGGGCGAGATCGCCGAGCAGATGGCCAAGACCCATCGCGTCGGTCGCGAGGCCCAGGATGCCTTCGCGGTGCGCTCACACCAGCGCGCCCACGCCGCCTGGGAGGCCGGCAGGCTGGACGGCGAGGTCATGCACGCCTTCGCCGGGCGGGAGCAGGCGCATATCCACCGGGACAACACCATCCGCGCCGACGCCTCGGAGGCGAGCCTCGCCGGGCTGCGACCGGCCTTCGATCGCCGCCACGGTACGGTGACCGCCGGCAACTCGACCCCGCTCACCGACGGTGCCGCGGCGCTGGTGCTCATGCGTGCCGACCGCGCCCGGGCGCTCGGCTATGAGCCGCTGGGCTTCATCCGCACCTCCGCCTTCTGTGCCGTGGACCCGTTCCGCGACGCCCTCATCGGCCCGAGCCACGTGACGCCCCTGGCCCTGGACCGCGCCGGCCTGACGCTCGCGGACATGGACCTCGTCGACATCCACGAGGCCTTCGCCGCGCAGACCCTGGCGAACCTGCAGTACTGGGACGACCCGGATTTCGCCCGGGACTGGCTCGGGCGCGACGCCCCCATCGGCGAGGTGGACTGGGAGCGGGTCAACGTCAACGGCGGCTCCATCGCCTTCGGCCACCCCTTCGCCGCGACCGGGGCGCGAATGATCGTCCAGACCCTGCGGGAGCTGCGCCGCCGCGGCGGCGGCACCGCACTGACCACGGCCTGCGCCGCCGGCGGACTGGCGGCGGCGATGGTGCTGGAGGCGGCATGACGGAGACGATGGAACAGGCAACGGACACACCCGCCCCCCTGCGCCTGGAGCGCCGGGACGACGGTATCGCCCGGGTGTGGATCGACTGCCCCGGGCAGAGCCAGAACACCCTCGGCGGCGATGCCGTGAACGCCGCCGGGCATATCCTCGACGAGGTCGCCGCCGATGGCGGCCTGCGCGGGCTGATCTTCATCAGCGCCAAGCCGGGCTCGTTCATCGCCGGCGCGGACATCGGCATGATCCGCGCCTGCGAGAGCGCCGAGGAGGCCACGGCGGTCTCGCACACCGCCCAGCGGGTGTTCGACCGGCTCGCCGGGCTGCGGGTGCCGGTGGTGGCGGCGATCGACGGCGTCTGCCTCGGTGGCGGGCTGGAGCTCGCCATGGCCTGCCATGCCCGCATCTGCACCGATGCCGGCCATACCCGGCTCGGCCTGCCGGAGGTCCAGCTCGGGCTGCTCCCCGGGGGCGGCGGCACCCAGCGGCTGCCGCGACTGGTGGGGCTGCCGCTGGCGCTGGATATGATGCTCACCGGCCGCCAGGTGAGTGCGCGCTCTGCCGCCCGCAGCGGCCTGGTGGACGAGGCCGTGCCCGCCGACATCCTGGAGGACGTCGCCGTCGAGCGTGTCGAGGCGCTGCATGCCGGGCGCGGCCGACGGCGCGCCGGGTGGCGCGCCCGCCTCCTGCATGCGGTGCTGGCGCGCAACCCCCTCGGGCGGGCCGTCGTCTGCTCCCGGGCGCAGGAGAGCGTCCGCCGGCGTACCCACGGCAACTATCCCGCGCCGCCGCGCATCATCGAGTGCGTGCGCACCGGTCTGGCGCGGGGCATGGCCGAGGGGCTGGCGGCGGAGGCGCGGGCCTTCGGCGAGCTGGCGATGACCCCCGAGGCCGGTGAGCTCGCCGGGATCTACTTCGCCACCACCGCCATGAAGAAGGACACCGGTGCCGAGGCGGAGCCGCGCGCCGTGGAGCGGACCGCCGTGCTCGGCGCCGGCCTGATGGGGGCGGGGATCGCGTTCGTGACCGCCTCCCGGGCCCGGCTGCCGGTCCGCCTCTACGACGTCTCCACCGAGGGGCTCTCCCGGGGCATGCGCCACGCGCACGACGAGGTCCGCCGGCGCCGGCGCCGCGGTCGCCTGAGCGCCTACGAGGCGGGGCAGGTGAGCCGTCGGGTGACCGCGACCCCGGCGCTTACCGGTTTCGGCCGCGTCGGGCTGGTGGTGGAGGCGGTGCCCGAGGAGCTCGGGATCAAGCACCGCACCGTCGAGGCCGTGGAGGCGGTGACCCCGCCGGAGACCATCATCGCGAGCAACACCTCGTCGCTGCCCATCGTCCGCATCGCCGAGGCGGCGCAGCGGCCCGGCAACGTCATCGGCATGCACTATTTCTCGCCGGTGGAACGCATGCCGCTGCTGGAGGTGATCCCCCACGCCGGCACGGATGCGGCGGTCGTCGCCACCGCCGTCGCCGTCGGCCGGGCCCAGGGCAAGACGCCGGTGGTGGTCGGCGATACCCCGGGGTTTTACGTCAACCGCATCCTCGCGCCCTACATCAACGAGGCCATCCACCTGGTCACCGAGGGCGTGGCCATCCACCACGTGGACGGCGCGCTGGTGCGTTTCGGCTTCCCGGTGGGGCCGTTCAAGCTCCTCGACGAGGTGGGCCTGGACGTCAGCGCCCACGTCGCCACGGTGCTCCACGAGGCCTACGGCGAGCGCATGCGCCCCACCGACGCGGCGCAGCGGATGATCGACGACGGCCGGCTCGGGCGCAAGTCCGGGCGCGGCTTCTACCGCTACGGCGGCCGGCGCAGCGGCAGCGAGGTCGACGAGAACGTCTACGAGCTGCTCGGCGTGCACCGTCAGCGCCTCGCCGGCGACGACGAGATCGTCCAGCGCACCGTGGGCATGCTGCTCAACGAGGCCGTGCGCTGCCTCGACGAGGGGGTGCTCAGCAATGCGCGGGACGGTGACATCGCGGCGGTGTACGGAATCGGCTTTCCGCCTTTTCGCGGCGGCCCTTTCCGCTATATTGATAGTCTGGGGGCCGGCGGGGTGCACTGGTGGCTTGAGCGCTACCGCCCGCACGGGGCACGCTTCGAGCCGGCTCCGGGGCTGGAGGGCCGTGCCTCTCGGCAGCGGCCCTTCCACGCCGCGTAGGGCGTTTTGCACGCCCCCAGGTGCGTGGGTATGCTCCATAAAGGCCTCGCGCCGGGGCTACGGGCGGGGATCACAACGAAGACCGGCAGAAAAACAGGAGAGCTGTTGCCATGACGCTCAAGAAACAGATAATCGGCGCGGTCTCGGCGCTGGCACTCGTCGCGAGTGCCACGGCCATGGCCCAGCCGCTGAAGATCGGTGCGCTGGTGCCGCTGACCGGCGACCTGCAGTCCTACGGCGGGCCGTCGCTGAACGGCATCAAGCTGGCCGCCAAGGAGATCAACGCCGCCGGGGGCGTGCTCGGGGAGGACGTCGAGATCAAGTCGGGCGACACCCAGACCAGGCCGCAGGCCGGCGTGGATGCCGCCCAGAAGCTGGCCAGCATCGAGGGCGTGAGCGCCTTCGTCGGTGCGCTCTCCAGCGGCGTCACCATCCCGGTGGCCCAGAGCGTGTCCAAGTCGAACAAGATCCCGCAGATCAGCGGCGCGTCCACCTCGCCGGTGATCACGACCCTGGATGACGGCGACTACCTCTTCCGTACCGTGCCCTCGGACGCCTTCCAGGGCGTCGCCCTCGCGCAGATCGCCCACGAGAAGGATTACGGCAGCGTCGGCGTCATCTACATCAACAACGACTACGGCAAGGGCCTGGCGGAGAACTTCAAGTCCGCGTTCGAGGATGGCGGCGGCAGCGTCACCGGGATGGTGGCTTACGAGCAGGGCCAGCCCGCCTATCGTGGCGAGCTCCAGCAGGCGGCCGCGGGCGGTGCCGATGCGCTGGTGCTGATCGGTTACCCGCAGAACGGCCAGACCATCCTGCGCCAGGCGCTGGAGGGCGGTTACTTCCAGAACTTCGTGCTCTCCGATGGCCTCAAGGCGCCGGAGCTGGTCGAGAACCTCGGCGCACAGTATCTCAACGGCTCCATCGGCACCGCGCCGCAGGCGCGCGAGGATGCCCCGGGGGCGAAGCACTTCGACTCCGCCTACCAGGAGGAGTTCGGCGAGCGTCCGCCCAAGCCGTACATGGACACCGCCTATGACGCGGTCTATGCCATTGCCCTGGCCGCCCAGAAGGCCGGTTCCGTGGACGGCACGGCGATCCGGGACAATCTCCGCGACATCGCCAACCCGCCCGGCGAGAAGGTCTATCCGGGTGAGTTCGACAAGGCCGTGAAGCTCCTGGAGCAGGGCAAGGAGATCGACTACGAGGGCGCCTCCGGGTCGATCAACTTCGACAAGAACGGCGATGTCCCCGGCACCTTCGCCCACTGGGCGTTCGAGGACGGCGAGATCGTGACCAAGAAGGTCTTCGAGCCCTCGATGTAATACACGCGCCGCCGCTGTGGCGGCCCGTGTCAGGGCTGGATCCGCACCGACAGACCCCGGCCATGTGCCGGGGTCTTTGTCGTTCACGCCCCGACGTCATCGTAGATAAAGGCGAACGTCCTGTCCGCGGATACCGGGTGGGAGCCCTCTCCCCAAACCCCTCTCCCGTGAAGGGAGAGGGGCTTAGCGAGCATCTGTCGGTGATACGCGGTGCAATGGCGCGGTTTCGCGGGTTAGCCGGGACGGAGGAGTAGGCGCGGTCTTCCGTTCCCCTCTCTCCTTGCGGGAGAGGGGTCAGGGGAGAGGGGGGCCGCAGCAGATCCCGGTCCTCGCCAAGTAATGCGTCCAGCGCCTCGCCGCCCGCAGTAGCCTTTCGAGTGTGAGTGGCCATGGCTTCGCCCTCCCAAGGGGATTCAGGTGGTCGGTTAACCAACCCGAATACCACGGCCGCTCACCTCGCTCTAGCGTCTGCACATAATTCCGCGCACTACTTATCTGCCGGTGGTGAGCGGTGCAATGGCGTGGTTTCGCGGGTTAGCCGGAACGGGGGAGTAGGCGCGGTCTTCTGTTCCCCTCTCCCCTTGCGGGAGAGGGGCAGGGGAGAGGGGAAGCCCGCCGGGATCCCTGTCAGGCATCGGTCTGCCTGGTCCGGGCCGCGGGCCGCGGTGTGCCCCGGTCCCGTTCGTCCGGCGTTAGCCCTTGCCGCCGTTGATCACCCCGTACTCAGCGGGCGTGCGCATGTAGAACAGCGGCACGCCTTCGTCGGAGACCCGCGAAAGCAGGGCGTCGACCTGATCGGTGGACAGCGCGAACATCACCGCCACCGGCACGTCGCCGGCGAGTTCCAGGAAGTGCTGCTCATGCTGCACGCCGTGCCGGCCGAAGCCGGCGATTGCCCGGAATGCCGAGCCGCCGTGCAGCCCCATATCCTGCGCGGTGTCGAGGAGCCAGCGGTATAGCAGCTTGCCGTGAAGCCGGCGGTTTTCGTGCACAAAGAAGGTCAGTCGTTCACCGTTCATGGTTCCCTCCGTCGGATTCACGCGTTCACCCGGAACAGCCAGAAGACCAGCGCCATACCCATCGCGGTGAGCAGCAGGCTGCCCAGCACATGGAGGCCCACCGCGGCGGAGGCCCAGAGATAATCGGCGCGGCGCAGCGCCGTGACCACTTCCGCAGAGAACGTCGAAAACGTGGTCAGCGCCCCAAGAAAGCCGGTCACCACCATCAGTCGGAACTCCGGTGGCACGGCCGTCGTGCGCGAGAACAGCTCCAGTGCCAGGCCGATGAGTAGGCCGCCGCACAGGTTCGCGGCGAGGGTGCCCAGGGGCAGCGAGGGGAAGTAGGGATTGAGCCAGGCCCCGAGTGCCCAGCGGCACCACGCACCCAGCGCGGCGCCGCCGCCCACGGCGGCCATCGAAATCCACGGCATGAACAGGACCTCCTGTCGGCGACCCGGGACGGACGTGTGCCGTCACGGGGATTAACAGTGTTCAGGTCCCATCAGCTCCGCTGGAGCGGTTCGGGGAGGGGAGCCATCTCCGCGTGTGTCGTCGGAGGACAAGGATACCGTCGCGTGTGCGCCGGGGGAATCCCCGTCGCGGCGGGGCCCTCTCCCCAACCCCTCTCCCGTGAAGGGAGAAGGGCCCGGACGGGCGTTTGCCGGCGACAAACGATGTTACGGCGCTGTTCCGCCGGGTGCAGGGTGGGTCCCGTAGGTCGGCTGCTCCCGGCAGCCGACACGTGTCGTGGGGCCGGTGTTCTGCGTCTCCCGCCCCCCGCTCGAAAGCGGACGGACGTGGACGGGCATGGTCACGGCCCTTGGCGCGCGATGCCCCCGACGTTGTGGGCGGCCGTCGCACACGGCCTGCGGCCGTGCACGACCTACCCGAGGGGGCGTTGGCCGGCAGGAAGGTTGGGCGCGGAAGGCCTGCAACGTCCCCGGGCCGAACCGGGGAGGGGCCGGCGCAGTGAGCCGGGCCGCGGATGCGGTGTCACGGGGCCCTCTCACGTGAAGCCGGAGAAGCGTGGTGCGTGCCGGTCGGAGGACTCTTTGCGAATTGAATCGGGCGGTTCCGGGGATGTCGCACACGGCCCGTGGCCGTGCACGACCTACCCGCGTTCGCGCCTTGCGAGGGGGGTGGCGACTCCCTGGTAGGTTGTGCGCCGAAGGCGTGCAACGTCCACGTGAGCCGAACGCCGGCTCAGCCTGAACCCATAGGGGCCGGGGGGTGCCGTCCGTGGCATTGTACGCCCCGCCCTCGGCCGCCTAACACGGCCCCCGCCTTTACTGTTTATCCCGCCGACGTGCAATGAGCCGTGGTGCCTTCTCCGGGAGGATGCCCTCCGGGCGGGTGACCAGGATGACCTGGAGCAGTGCGCCGATGAGCAGCACGCGCAGGGCCGCCGCCTGGGTGGAGTACTCGGAGGGCAGCATGCCGGTGAGCATCTCGGTGCCGGACCACAGGCCCCAGACGATCACGGCGCCGAGGATGGCGCCCCGGTTGTTGCCGCTGCCGCCGGCGATGAGCATCACCCAGATGAGGAAGGTGCCGTATAGCGGCCGGAATGCCTCGGGGCTGACGAAGCCGAAGAAGTGGGCGTACAGACCGCCGCCAAGGCCCATGATCGCGGAGCCGACCACGAAGGCCTGCAGCCGGAAGCGGGCGATGTCCTTGCCGGCGGCGGCGGAGGCCGGCTCGTTCTCCCGGATCGCGCGGAGCACCCGGCCCCAGGGGGAGACATAGGCCCGCTCGACCAGGAAGTAGACGCCGACGACGAACAGCGCCACGACCAGCAGGTAGGTGAGCGGCGAGTCCAGCGCGGTGTCCGCGAACGGCCGCTGCACGGCGGGGATGCCGCGCACGCCGTTGGTCAGCCAGTCCTCGTTCTTGAGGAACAGCCGGATGATCTCGGCGATGCCGATCGTGGCGATGGCGAGGTAGTCCGTTCTCAGCCTTGCGGTGATCAGGCCGATGATGACGCCGATGATGCTGGAGGTGATCACCGCCCCGCCGAGACCAACGAGGAAGGGCATGCCGAAGCCGCCGAGATACGCCGGGCTGCCGGGGGTGGTGAGGATCGCGGTGGTGTAGGCACCCACCGCGAAGAAGCCGGCGACACCGATGTTGAACTGCCCGGTGAAGCCCCACTGCATGTTCAGGCCCAGCGCGAGCACCGCGTAGATGCCCGCGAAGGTGAGGAAGGAAACCAGATAGGCGGAAAAGCCGGAGAGTTCCATCACAGCGTCCCCTTGAACAGGCCCTGCGGGCGGACGACGAGCATCACGACCATGATCGCGAAGGCGACGGCGGGCTTGTAGGCGGCGGGGATGACCAGGGTCGACATCTCCATGGCGATGCCGATGACCATGCCGCCGGCGATGGCGCCGTAGGGCCGGCCGATGCCGCCGAGGATGGCGGCGGCAAACACCGGCAGCAGTGCCGTCCAGCCCATGACCGGGTAGAGCCGCGTGTCGATGCCGAGGAACACGCCCGCGGCCGCGGCGAGCCCGCCGCCGATGACCCATGTCCAGGTGATCACGCGCTCCGCGGGGATGCCGGTGATCAGCGCGAGGTCCATGTTGTCGGACATCGCGCGCATGGCCTTGCCCATCTTCGTGCGCGTGAGGAACAGGTGTACCGCCACCACCAGCGCGAAGGCGATGAGCACGATCCAGACGTGGTCCGGCTTGATCCGCAGTCCGCCGAGGATGTCCAGCCGCCACGGGAACTGGATGCCCTTGGCGTAGGACTGGTTGTCCGAGCCCCAGATGAGCTGGACCGCGGCGCGGATGACCAGCGCCATGCCGAACGAGGAGATCAGCAGGATCACCGGCTGGGTGCGCCGTATGCGCTGGTAGAGAACCTTGTCGATGAGTACGGCCACGGCGGCCATGCCGATCATCCCCGAGGGCAGCGCCCACCAGGGCGAGAGCCCGAAGGCGGAGATGAACGCCAGGCCGATGTAGGCGCCCAGGGTCATGAAGTCGCCGTGGGCGAAGTGGGCGAAGCGCAGGATGCCGAAGATCATGGACACGCCGATGGCGCCCATGGTCAGGATGCTGCCCAGCACCACGCCGTAGATGAGCAGTTGGACGATCTCGTTCATCGGGGTCAGCCTCCCAGGAACATCTCGGCCACTTCCTGGTTCGCCAGGAGGTTCGGGCCGGTATCCTCGTAGCGATTGCGGCCGGTGGCCAGCACGTAGCCGCGGTCGGCGATGGCGAGCGCCTGCTTGGCGTTCTGCTCTACCATCAGCACCCCGATGCCGAGATCGCGGATCTCGCGGATCCGCTCGAAGGTCTCGTCGATGAGCAGCGGCGAGAGGCCCGCGGTGGGCTCGTCGAGCATCAGCAGGCTCGGCTCGATCATCAGCGCCCGGCCCATGGCGACCATCTGGCGCTCGCCGCCGGACATCAGCCCGGCCTGCTGATGGCGCCGCTCCCTGAGCTTGGGGAAGAGGCCGAAGACCCGCTCCATGCGCGCGCTGATATCGCCGGACATGAGGTAGGCCCCCATCTCCAGGTTCTCGCGCACGCTCATCGACGGGAAGACGTTGTGTTCCTGGGGCACGTAGGCGATGCCCCGGCGCACCATCTGTTCAGGGCGGGCGTTGGTGATGTCGTCGCCCCGGTAGCGCACATGCCCCTGGCGGACATGAAGCAGGCCGAAGACCGCCTTCATGGCCGTGGATTTGCCCGCCCCGTTGGGCCCGACGATCACCACGATCTCGTCGTCGCCGACGGTGAGGTTCGTCCCGTTGAGGATGTCGACGCCACCGTAGCCGCCGTACAGCCCGCTCGCCTCGAGAAGCATAGTCATTACTCGCCTGCCCTCCCGCTCACGCCGCCGCCGAGGTAGGCCTCGCGGACCTGTTCGTTCTGGCGCAGCTCCGCCATCGGCCCGGAGGCGATCAGCTCCCCGTTGGCCATGACGTGCACCGGCTCGCAGAGTGTGGAGATCAGGTCCATGTCGTGCTCGATGACGCAGAAGGTATAGCCGCGCTCGGTGTTCAGTCGCTGTATCGCGGCGGAGATGCGCCCGAGCAGCGTGCGGTTGACGCCGGCGCCGGGCTCGTCGAGGAGCACGGCCTTGGCGTCGGTCATCATCGCCCGGCCGAGATCGAGGAGCTTCTTCTGGCCGCCGGAGAGGTTGCCGGCGAGCTCGTCGGCGACGTGGCCGATCTCGAGGAAGTCCAGCACCTCCTCGACCTGCTCGAGCACCCGGCTGTCCTCGCGCCGCACCCGGGCCCAGCGGAACCAGGCATTGAAGAGGTTCTCACCGGACTGACCCGCCGGCACCACCATGAGGTTCTCGCGCACGGTCATGCGGGAGAACTCGTGGGGGATCTGGAAGGTGCGAACCAGCCCCATGTGGAAGAGGCGGTGCGGGGGGATGCCGGTGATGTCCGTGCCTTCGAGGGTGATCCGGCCGCTGTCCGGCGGGATGAGGCCGGCGACGATATTGAACAGCGTGCTCTTGCCGGCGCCGTTCGGGCCTATCAGGCCGGTGATGCTGCCGCGTTCGACCTCGAACGAGACGTTCTGCACCGCCTTCAGGCCGCCGAAGGCCTTCGAGACGTTGTCGATGGTAATCAAGGGCGGAACCCCCTAACACTGTCGTCTTAATCGTTATAGACCATGGCCCCAGCGCCACGCCCGCCCGGGACGTCCCGCCGGTGCTGGCCCCCGCGTGCCGTCGCCGCACGCGCCCCGGCCGGAGCCAAACCCGTGATTCTAAAGCCTGTCACCGATATCGCAATCCATGCCGGGCGTGTCCGATGGCCGGCGGGTGCCCGCGATGGTTGCGTTTCTGCAACAGCAGGCGAGGGGAGTCAGTGGGGCAGCCTGTAACCGTCCGTAACGTTTCGGGGTTGGGGTGTGGTGTCAGCGCAACGAATTACACCAAAATGCGAAGAAAGATGTTGCAAAAAGGTGAACCTCTTGGTCTATACTCCCCTCTGTCGGGTGACGGACCTGGCGTGTTGCACGCAAACAACAGCAGTGCAATCTGATCGTTTTGAACGCAAACCGCTATCAGGAGGGAGTCAGCATGGCTCGTCATATCATCAAGGGTGCCGCGATCGGCACCGTCTCCGCCCTGGCGCTGGCCGCCGCCGGTCAGGCCGCGGCCGTGGACTTCCAGGCCGGTGACACCACCGTGTCCATTTACGGCTACGCCATCGGCAAGATGTCCTACGACGTCGACGAGCAGCTCGGCGACGCGACCCAGGGCAACTTCGGCAACCTGGTCGACGACGAGGACGCCGATGGGTACAGCGATATTGACGCGACCCAGAGCCGCGTCGGCTTCCAGACCAGCACCGACATGGAAGGCAGCGACCTCGTGACCCGCATCGAGGGCGACTTCCGCGGCAACGGCGGTGGCGGCTTCCGCCTGCGTCATGCCTACGGTTCCTGGAACGGCGTCCTGGCCGGTCAGACCTGGTCGAACTACAACAGCTTCGTGGGCAACACCGCGACGCTGGACTTCAACAGCCTGGCGGGCACCGCCGGCTACCAGCTGCGCACGGCCCAGTTCCGTTACACCATCGGCGACTTCTCCGTCGCCCTCGAGGATCCGCAGACCAACATCTACTCCCAGGCTGCCGGTGGTACGAGCGACGACTACAAGAAGGACTCCCTCCCGGCGCTGTCCGCCCGTTACGAGGGTTCCCAGGGTCGCTTCGGCTACTCCGTCGCCGGTATCGTCCGGCAGATCGAGGACGCCGAGGAGAACGACGACGCCATGGGTTACGGTGGCTTCGTCGCCGGTTCTTATGACATGGGTGCCTTCTCCTTCCAGGGCACGGTCAACTATGTCGACGGTGCGACCAGCTACCTCTACCAGTCCGGCTACAGTGACTTCAACGCGCCCGACGCCTACATCGAGGCCGACGGCGACCTCGAGACCGTCAGTGCCTGGGGTGGCAGCGTGGGCGTGAGTGCCGACGCGGGTCCGGGTACGGTGAACCTCTCGTATGGCCGTGTGGAGGTCGACGACTCCGACGACGTGAGCAGCGCGGGCTACACCACGCCGGAGACCAACCAGAACGTCTTCCTCAACTACATGTGGCAGCCGGTCGAGCGCGTCACCTACGGCATCGAGTACTCCTACTGGAAGACCGAGGCCGACAACGGTGATGACGCGGACGCGAACCGCGTGTCCGTCGCCGCGCAGTACGTCTTCTAAGGACGCTGCATAGCGCTGACGATTGCAGAATCGTCGCTGAAGGCCCCGATCCGTCCCGGATCGGGGCCTTTTTCGTTTCCGGTCCTCCGTCCTGCTCTCTCTCCGTCTCTCTCTTCTTTTCCGTCTCTTTATCTGTCCCTCAGCGGTGGTGTCCTGCCGGCCGGTGCCGTCGTCCGCTCAGCGGATGTTGGCGACGGGTTGTAATATGGCTGTTGTATTTCATGTTGGTTTCATTTACGTTTAAACCGTTGTGCAACGGTTGTTGCTCTGCTGCAACAGGGGAGCCCCGGCACAGCGGATGATTGCGCATCGTTCAGAACCCAGGAGGAATGTCGTACGATTTCGACGAGAACATCGGCGACGCCACCGGTGGCGGGTTCGCCGGGCTGACGGATGACGACGATGCCCCGGACGGCTATACGGACCTCGATGCGAGCCAGAGCCGCATCGGCTTCCAGACGGCGACCGACATGTCCGGCAGCGACCTGGTGACCCGGATCGAGGGTGACTTCCGTGGCAACGGCGGGGGCAGTTTCCGGCTGCGCCACGCCTACGGCACCTGGAACGGGCTGCTCGCCGGCCAGACGTGGTCCAACTACAACAGCTTCGTGGGGACCACGCCGAAGATCGACTTCGGCGGCCTGGCGGGTGACGCCGGCTATCAGTCCCGCCTGGCGCAGTTCCGCTACACCGTGGGCGACTTCTCCGTCGCCGTCGAGGACCCGCAGTCCGAGATCGCCGACGGCGACGGTTCGGCACCCGCCGGCGCCACGGGCGCGAAGGACAGCCTGCCTGCCTTCACCGCGCGTTATGAGGGCAACGCGGGTAACTTCGGTTACTCGTTTGCCGGTCTGGTGCGCCAGGTCGAGGACGCGGGCGAGAACGACGACGTCACGGGCTACGGCGCCTTCGCCGCCGGTTCCTACGACTTCGGTGCCGTCTCGGTGCACGGCGCGATCAACTACCTCGACGGCGCGGGCAGCTACCTCTACCGCTCCGGTGCCCCGGACGCCTACTGGGACGGCGGCGATCTCGAGACCGTCGGTGCCTGGGGCGGTACCGTGGGCGTCAGCGTCGACGCCGGGCCGGGGACGATCAATCTCTCCTACGGCCGTACCGACATCGACGACGCCGAGGAGGCCGGCACCGACGAGGTCCACGAGAACGCCTTCCTGAACTACATGTGGCAGCCGGTCGAGCGCGTCACCTACGGCATCGAGTACGCGTACTACAGCGCCGACGACATGAACGGCGACGATCGCGGCGACGCGAATCGCATCTCCGTGGCGGCCCAGTACGTCTTCTAGGGCATAACAACAACAACGAGATCGATGACATTCGCCCCGGCTGGCGCCGGGGCTTTTTGCGTGCGCAGCCGATACACCCAATGCGTGCTCGTTGACCTGGATCAAGGCGGCGGCATCCCCGGGATGTTTCCATAATTCCCGGGAAGAGATCGGGGATTGGTGGCAGTTCGCCTCGACTCATCCCGCGCGCCCGCTGCTGACCTGGGTGGGTGTCCTTGCAGCGGGCGCGTCTCCTATTTCCCCGTAGCTCTCGTGCTGCCGGCCCTCACGGGCCGGCATTTTTTTGCCCGGTCCGCCTTCCCCGTCGCTCGTTCCGGGCTGTCGCACAGCTTCGCCGCGGGGCCTCCCCGTAGGGCGGCTGCCTGTCAGCGGCCGACCGTCCGGGAGCCCGCCGGGCTGCCCACGATATCGAAATGCTGCAGGCCACGAACGGCCGCGTGCGACGTGATCCGTGTTCCGTATCGCCAGGGCTAACGCCCTGGTGTCATCCGTGAGCAGGTGCCGGATACGTCCGAAGGGCGCTCACCGTGGCCCGCTACGCCAGCGTTGCGCGGTAGCCGTGCCAGGTGGCATAGCCGAGTACCGGTACGGTCACTGCCAGGCCGATGAAGGCGGTGGCGAAGCCGATCATCACGCCGGCGACGATCAGGGCCGCCCACACCGCCATCGCGGCGCGGTTCGACAGCACCGCGCGGAAACTGGTGATCACGGCCGTGATCACGTCCGTGCCGCGGTCCATCATCATCGGCAGCGAGAACGCCGAGCCGGCGAACCCCAGCGCCGCGAAGACCGCGCCCACGGCACTGCCGATGCCCAGGAACGGCACCCAGGAGCGCCAGCCGGGCTCGGCCATGGCGGGAAAGAACACGTGGACCATGGCAGCGGCACGGGCCCAGAGCAGGAAGAGCACCAGCAGCACCAGCGCGAAGATTACGTGGTTGCTCAGGTTCGCCCGCATGCTGCGCAGGCAGATGCGCACCGACGGGGGCTGGCTCTGCTCGAGCGCCCGGCTGGTGGCATACAGGGCGAAGGCGATCAGCGGGCCCACGAGCAGGAACCCGCCGGCGGTCACGTACAGGATCAGCAGGTTGCCGCTGATCCAGCTCCCCGCGGCGATGATTACCCCGATCAGGGTGACGAGGAGGCCGAACGTCAGGCTCTCGAAGGGCGCGGCGCGGAAGTCGCGCCATCCGAGGCACACCCAGGTCAGCGGTGCGGTGGCCGCGAGCCGGCGCGGCTCCGGGATCCAGTCCTCGGTGGTACCGGTGTCGTTATCGGTATGCTCGTCCATGGCGGGTTCCTCCTTCCGTCGTTGTTGTAGTGTTGTCATAGCACTCTCCGGTACGGCAGCGGAAGGTCTCGCGCATGGCCGCGTCGGCGTCGTAACATGCCGGCAGTAAGGAGGTGTAGACGATGGAGATGGACTTGCCGGCCGTGCAGGCCTTTCTCGCGGAGCATTTCCCCCAGGGGTACGGACGGGTGGAGACGGTGGGGCCGCTCACGGCCCGGCTGCGCCTCGCCGTCGGCGATGAGCATCTGCGCCCCGGGGGTACGGTCTCCGGGCCGACCATGATGGGGCTGGCGGACACGGCGCTGTACGTGGCGATCCTGGCCAATCTCGGACCGGTGGCCCAGGCGGTGACGACCAACCTCAATGCGAATTTCCTGCGCCGGCCGCCGGTGCGCGATCTCATCGCCGAGGCGCGCATGCTCAAGCTCGGCAAACGCCTCGCGGTGGGGGAGGTGACCGTATTCTCGGAGGGCGACGACCAGGCCGTGGCCCACGTGACGGCCACGTACTCGATACCGCCGCGGGAGGCGGGCACGGCATGAACCATGCGGCCACGGTGCGCGGTTTCCGCCGGGACGCCGAGGGCCACTGGGTGATGGAGCTGGCCTGCGGTCATACCCAGCACGTGCGGCACCTGCCACCATGGCAGAACCGGCCGTGGGTGACGACGGAGACCGGCCGGCGCGCGATGCTCGGGCGCCGGGTCGATTGTGGCTGGTGTGCGCGGGCACGGGAGCGCGATGCCCGCGATGACCGGGAGGAGAGGGAACAATGCTGATACGTGCACCGGAATCGGTACTCCTGGTGGTGGACGTCCAGGAGCGTCTCGTGCCCGCCATCCATGACCATGGCAACGTGGTGGACGGGATCGAGTGGCTCATCGGCGTGGCCGGCGAGGTCGGCGTGCCGGTGCTGGCGACCGAGCAGTATCCCAGGGGGCTGGGGCGGACCGTCGACCAGCTCGGGCGTTACCTCGCCCCGGAGGCCGTGGCGGAGAAGACCGCCTTCTCCGCGGCGGACGAGCCCGCCTGCCACGATCTCGTCGCCGGTGCCGGCCGCCGGCAGGTGGTGATCTGCGGCATCGAGGCACACGTGTGCGTGCTGCAGACTGCCCTCGGCCTGCACCACGCGGGCTACGAGGTCTTCGTGGCGGGGGATGTCGCGGGCTCGCGCAATCCCCGGGATCGCGACCTCGCCCTCGACCGCATCCGCGCCCTGGGCGTGCAGGTGGTCAGCCGGGAGATGGTCGCCTTCGAGTGGCTCCAGCGTGCGGGCACCGACGTCTTCCGCGAGGTCAGTCGCCGTTTCCTGCGATGAGTCTCACTGCCGCGGACGTCATGACCCGGCGGATGTTCACGCTGACTGGCGACGACAGCGTGGAGCTTGCCCGTGAGCTCTGTCGCAACCACCGCGTGCGGCATATCCCCATCGTGGACGGGCGTTACCGGCTGGTGGGGCTGGTCTCCGACGGCGACGTGCTCCGCAGCCTGAGCCCGTTCACGCACACCGCCGCGGAGCGCGACCGCGACCGCTTCACCCTGCGCCGGCCGATCCACCAGATCATGACCCGGGTGCCGGAGACGATCATCGCGGACGTCGATCTGCGCGAGTGCGCGCGGCGGATGAGCGGGCGTGGCGTGGGGAGCCTGCCGGTGGTGGACGGCGAGACGCTGGTGGGGATCGTGACCTGGCAGGACGTGCTCGCCGCGGTGGCGGACGGCCGGATCTGACGTCCCCCTTGCGAGTAGGCCGGCATCCGGATGGAGCGTTAGCGGGTTTGCCGGCAGGCACCCCTTGCAAGATGCTCGTGAAGGGGCCGGTTGTAGGTTGGCTGCTCCTGGCAGCCAACACCCCGCCTTGCGGCACCGGAAATGTCGGCTGCCCTGAGCAGTCGACCTACGGGAGTTACAGCGCTAGCGGGTTTCCCGGCAGGCGCCCCCTTGCGGGATGGCCGGGATGGCCGCCCTGGTCGTGGCCATGCGCAACCCCGTCCCCACCTGTTCCGGCGTCGTCAGGCACCAGACACCCTATACCCCGCAAATCGCCTTGGCTGGTCGTTTCGACGGTAGGCCGATGGCGCGAGGGCGACCGGCGATCGCCGGGGCGGGGAGGGCGTTTGCGGGCCGTGGCGCCGCCAGGCCCGCTGTCCGCTGCCGGCCCACGCGACCGCGGGGCCAGGAGAAGCCAACAAAAAAACCCGCCGGCTGTCGTCGGCGGGTTTCGGTATTCGGCCGCAGGCCGGGGCGTGTCGGCTCACTCCTCGTGGATGTGGCCGTGCTCCAGCTCCTCGTCGGTGGCCTCGCGCACCTCGGAAACCTTGACCTCGAAGTTGAGGGTCTGGCCCGCGAGGGGATGGTTGGCGTCCACGGTGACCGTCTCGCCGTCCACGGCGGCCACGGTGACGACCTGGGTGCCGGCCTGGGTCTGGGCCTGGAAGCGCATGCCCGGCTCGACCTTGTCGACGCCCTGGAACATCTCCATCGGGACTTCCTGCTGGAGACGGTCGTCGCGCTCACCGTACGCCTCGGCCGGCTCGACGGTCACGGAGACGTCGTCGCCCGCGGCCTTGCCCTCGAGCGCGCTCTCCAGCCCGGGGATGATGTTGCCGGCACCATGGAGGTACTGAAGCGGCTGCCCCTCGGGGGAGGCGTCAAGGACCTCGCCATCGTTGTCCTTCAGCGTATAGTCGATGGCGACGACCTTGTCCTTGGAAATCTGCATATCAACCTCTGGGCATCGAGTGTGTTGACCGCACACTGTAACTGTCACGGCAGGCGCAGCCCAAATCGCGCTGTTTTCGCACCGACGAATGGTGGGCCGGCACGGGCCCGGCGGTGACGCTCAGGGATCGAGCCGGAAGTGCTCCGCCACCGCCCGCAGCTGCTGGCGCACCGTATCGTCGTCGCTCACCAGCTCGAAGCCCACCCGGTGGAAGACCGCGTTCCGCTCCTTGCGCGTCCATACGCAGCGCGCATCGAAGGCGATCCGGTCGGTGCCCTCCACCGGCGTCTCCAGCGCCAGCTCCAGCGGGTATACCTCGCCGCTGTCCAGCGGCTCGTGGGCCTCCAGCATGCCGCCGTCGACGCTGACGTCCGTGAGATAGCCCACCAGTTCCCCGGTCTCCCGGTGATGGATTGGAAAGAACTGACCGACGACATCACGCGGCCGTCGCCTGGCATCACGCATTCCCCGTCTCCATGCGATTCAATCCCAGATTCACTATGGCCGCCGCTCATCACTTTGTCCACAATTCGGTCGCCGGTGGACGCAGTGCCGGTCATGCCCGCCGAAGGGCGCGTCCCGCCGCGGCGGCGATACGCGCAGGCGGGTTAGTGTTAATCTGAAAAGCTGCCATTCACTCCCCAGCCGAGGAGCTTGCCGTGCCGGACCGGCCCGTCCCGCCGGTGGCCCTGTGCCGCCCCGTAGAGATCTCCCACCATGGCCACACCCGGATCGACGAGTACGCGTGGCTGCGCGACCCGGACTGGCGCGAGGCCATGCGCGATCCGGATCGCCTGGACCCGGCGATCCGCGAGTACCTGGTCGCCGAGAACGCCTACGCGGATGCCGTGACCGCGGACACCCGGGGGCTGGAATCCGCGCTGTTCACCGAGCTGCGCGGGCGAATCCGCGAGGACGACGCCTCCGTGCCCCTGCGCGACGGGCCCTGGTACTACTACAGCCGGTACCGCGAGGGGGGCCAGCACCCGCTGCTGTGCCGGCGCGATGCCGGGGGCAGTGAACAGGTGCTGCTCGATGGCGACGCGGAGGCCGCCGATGCGGCGTATTTCCGCCTCGGCGGGGTGGAGCACAGCCCCGATCACCGCTATCTCGCCTACGCCGTCGACGCCGCCGGCGCCGAGGTCTTCGAGATCCGGGTGCGCGACCTCGAGACCGGCGAGGACCTCCCGGACCGTATCGGCGACTGCAATGCCAGCTTCGTGTGGGCCGCGGACTCGTGCACGCTGCTTTACACCCGTATCGACGGTGATCACCGCTCCCGCTGGGTGCACCGCCACACCCTCGGCGAGCGGGGCCCGGATCCGCTGGTCTACGAGGAGCAGGACGCCGGATTCTTCCTGGGCGTGGACAAGACCGAGAGCGGGCGCTATCTGCTCATCGACAGTCACGACCACACCACCTCGGAGGTCTATTACCTCCCAGCGGACGATCCTTCCGCCAGGCCCACGGTATTCGCGCCGCGTCGCGCCGGCACGGAGTACGGTATCGCCGACCGGGGCGAGGCCTGGTACATCCTCACCAATGCCGGGGACGCCGAGGACTTCCGCATCTGCACCGCGCCGCTCGATGACCACGCCCCCGAGCGCTGGCGCACGCTGGTCGCCCACGAGCCCGGCCGGCTCATCCAGGGCATGCTGCTGTTCCGGGACTACCTGGTGCGCCAGGAGCTCCAGGACGCGGTGCCGCGGATCGTCGTCCACCGCCTGGAGGACGGCGCCGAGCACGCCATCGAGTTTTCGGAGGCCTGCTACAGCGTGGGCCTGTCCGCGGGCTTCGAGTTCGTCACGGACACCCTGCGTTTCGCCTACAGCTCGTTCACGACGCCCGCCGAGGTCTACGACTACGACATGGCCGCGCGCACGCGGACCCTGCGCAAGCGCCAGGAGGTGCCCTCCGGGCACGATCCGGCGGCCTACGTCAGCGAGCGGCTGACCGCGCTGGCGCCGGACGGCGAGGCCGTGCCGGTGTCGCTGTTCCATCGCCGCGACTGTCCGCCGGGGCCGGACACGCCGCTGCTGCTCTATGGTTACGGGGCCTACGGCATCAGTGATCTGCCTTCGTTCAGCCCCAACCGCCTGTCGCTGGTCGACCGCGGCGTGACCTACGCCATCGCCCACGTGCGCGGGGGCATGGAGCGCGGCTACCGCTGGTACCGCGAGGGCCGTATGGCGGACAAGCCCAACACCTTCAGCGATTACATCGCCAGCGCCGAGACGCTGATCGGCGAGGGCCGTACCGGCCGTGGCCGTCTGATCGCCCACGGCGGCAGCGCCGGTGGCATGCTGGTGGGGGCCGTGCTCAACCAGCGCCCCGAGCTTTTCGGTGCGGCGGTGGCGGACGTGCCCTTCGTGGACGTGCTCAATACCATGCTCGACGAGACCCTGCCGCTCACGCCCCCGGAATGGCCGGAGTGGGGCAATCCCCTGGACGACGAGACCGCGTACTTCCGCATCCTCTCGTACTCGCCCTACGACAATGTCGCGGAGCAGGCCTACCCGCCGCTGCTGGTGACCGCGGGTGTCTCCGACCCGCGGGTCACCTACTGGGAGCCCGCCAAGTGGGTGGCGCGGCTGCGTGCCCGCGCCACCGGCGACGCCCCGCTGGTGCTGCGTACCAACATGAGCGCGGGTCACGGCGGTCCCGGTGGGCGCTTCCAGTATCTGGAGGAGGTGGCGCAGCGCTACGCGTTCATCCTCCGGGCGCTGGGGATCGAGTAACCGGCTATGACGAGCCTCGCGACGGTCGTCGCACGCTGGCGTTGGCTGGTCCTGGCCGTGGTGCTCCTCGTCGTCGCCACCGTGCTGCTGCTCGCGGGCAATCAGCTCCTCGCGCTCAAGGCCCGGCTGGCCGACGAGCCACTGGTCGTGCGCGTGGTGGTGATCGCAGTGGGGCTGGCCGTGCTCGCCGCCGCCGGCTGGGCGGTGTGGCGAACGCTGCGGGTGCCGGCGCCGCCGGCCCGGGACGGCTCGGTGCCGGACGAGGCCGGACTGCGCGCCCGCGCGGCCACCTGGGCGGAAGCGGGCGCCGACATGGCCGCCGTGCGCACGGAGCTGGACGAGCTGGATCGGCGCCGTGAGGCCGGCAGTGTGCACGTCGCGGTGTTCGGCAGCGTGAGCAGCGGCAAGTCGGCCCTTATCCGCGCCCTGGCACCGGGCGCGGCGGCGGACTCCGATGTGCTCGGTGGCACGACTCGCGACGTGGTCCACTATGAGTGGCGGGACGCCGGGGGCGACCGCCTCGTGCTCACCGACATGCCGGGCCTGTCCGATCCCGTTGCCGGCCTGGACCGGACGGCGACCGACGAGGCCGGCAGGGCGGACGTGGTGGTATTCGTCGCCGAGGGCGACCTGACGCGCGAGGAATGGCAGGCACTGGACGCCGTACGCGCCCTCGACAAGCCCCTGGTGGTGGCGCTGAACAAGGCGGACCGCTACGAGCCGTCGGAGCTGGAGGCGATCCGCGCCCGCCTCGGCGAGCGCTTTGGGGCGTCGACGGAGATCGTACCGGTCATCGCCGGGGGCGCCGAGACCGTGATTATCAGGGACAGTGACGGCCATGAGCGCGAGGAACAGCGCGAACGGCCTCCGGACGTGCGCCGGCTGCGCCGGGTGCTCCAGCACGCGGTCGACCGTGACGGCCTGGGCGCCGGTCGCGACCGGGCGGTCCTGCTGCTCGCCGCGCGCAAGCTGGAGGGCGCCGTGCAGGCCCACCGCCGCGACGCCGCGGAGGCCATGGTCAGCCGCTACGCCCGCCGCGCCGTGGTGGGTGCCATGGCCGCGGTGGCGCCGGGCAGCGACCTCGTCATCCAGGGCGGCCTGGCCGCGGGCATGGTCCGGGAGCTGTGCACCCTGTACGAGGCGGACTGGCGCGAGGTCGGTGTGGAGCGCTTCATCGCCGGGGTTCGCCGGCGTTCGCACACCGTGACACCACTGCTGCTCGGCGTCGCCGGCAACGCCCTCAAGGCCTTCCCCGGCGTGGGGACGCTGGCTGGCGGCGCGGTCCACGCGGTGGCCTACGGGCTGCTGTTCCGCACTGCCGGGCGGGCGCTGATCGTGTCCCTGGAGGACCGTGGCGAGCTCGCCGCCGACGACGCCCTGGCACGTTTCGAGGAGACCCTGCGTGAGGATATGGGAACGCCTGCGCGCTCGCTTGCCCGCGTGGCGCTGGACAGCGAGGCGCCGAAGCGGGACGGATGAGTCCGCCGACGCGGCCTCGCGGGAGGACACCGCGATGCCCCCGCCGGCGGGCGAGGATACCGCGCTGCTGCAGGTCCGCGAGAGCCTGGAGGCGCTGCTCGCCGACCGCCGTGTGCCCGAGGCGGTGCGCACCGAGCTCGACGGCGAGTACCGGGCCGTCGCCGAGATGCTCGAGCGCCTGGAGCACGGGCACATCTACATCGCCGCTGTCGGCCGGGTGAGCGCCGGCAAGTCCTCCCTGCTCAACGCCCTGCTGGGGCGTGCCGCGTTCACCACCAGCGCCCTCCACGGCGAGACCCTGGCCGCGGACCGGGCGATCTGGCGGGCCAGCGACGACGGCCATTGCTTCCTCTACGACACCCCGGGCCTGGAGGAGATCGCCGGCGAGGCGCGCGAGGCGACCGCCCTGCGCACGGCAGCCTCGGCGGACCTGGTGGTGTTCGTCGCCGACGGCGACCTCACCCGCGCGGAGCGCCGGGCCCTGGAGGTGGTCTGCGCCGAGCGCCGCCCGGTGATCCTGGTCCTCAACAAGGCCGACCGGTATACCGACGACGAGCGCGACCGACTGCTGGCCCGGCTGCGCGAGCACGCCGCCGGCCTGGTGGTGGCGGAGAACGTCATCGCCTGCGCCGCCGACCCGGCACCAAGACGTGTCGTCGTGGTCGCCCCGGACGGCAGTGAGACCGAGCGCCGCGAGCGCCCGCCGGCGGCCGTATCCGACCTGGCGGACCGGCTCTGGGCGGTGGTCGAGGCGGAGGGCAAGGCCCTCGCGGCACTCAACGCGGGCCTGTTCGCCAGCCGTGTCAGCGATCGTGTGGCGGCGCGAATCACCGAGCTGCGCCGCAGCGTCGCCCGGCGCGTCACCGACGCGTACGCCCTGGGCAAGGGCGTGGCGGTGGCGGTCAACCCGGTGCCGGTGGCGGACCTGGCCGGCGCGGCGGCGCTGGACGTGACCCTGGTCTTTCACCTGGGCCGGGTCTACGGCCTGCCGGTGACCCGGCGCGAGGCCGGCAGGCTGGTGGCGGTGATCATCGGCCAGCTCTCCGCCCTGCTGGGTGCGGTGTGGAGCGTCAACCTGTTCGCCTCCCTCGCCAAGCTCGGCACCGGCGGCGCGGCGACGGCGCTCACCGCCTCGGCCCAGGGCGCGGTGGGTTACGCCAGCACCTGGATCCTCGGGCGCGTGGCGGAGGACTACTTCCGCCGTGGCGGCAGCTGGGGCGAGTCCGGCCCCAAGCGTGCGGTGGAGGCGGTGATCGACGGCGTCGACACGGAGTCCCTGCTGGCCCAGGCAAAGGAGGACATCCGCCGGACGCTGCGCGGGGGGTAGGGGTCGTTTCCCCCTCTCCCGCAAGGGGCGAGGGGGGCAGGACGCTCCCCGACAGGCCGGCCGCTGTGGCAGCCGGCGACCGCCGCCCGCTCCCCGGCAAACGGGGTGCCACGCCGGCCGTATGCATCGCGATGGCGGCCAGGGCATCGCGTAGGTCGTGCGCCGAAGGCGTGCGACATCCCCGGTCGGTCACCGAAGACGTCGCACACGGCCTTCGGCCGTGCCCGACCTACGGGATGGTGGTGTGCTCCCGGCAGCCCGGCGCGTGCGGTCCTTACCGGACGGGAAGGAAGGCCTCTACCCACCGGCGCACGGGGTGCCACGCGGGCCGGCACGCATCGCGACGGCGGCCAGGGCATGGCGTAGGTCGTGCGCCGAAGGCGTGCGACATCCCGGGTCGGTCACCGAAGATGTCGCGCACGGCCTTCGGCCGTGCCCGATCTACGGGATGGTGGTGTGCTCCCGGCAGCCCGGCGCGTGCGGTCCTTACCGGACGGGAAGGAAGGCCTCTACCC
>NZ_KB894818.1 GCF_000374645.1 Arhodomonas aquaeolei DSM 8974 | reverse complement strand
CCAGGCACTTGATCGCCCGCCCGTCAGCGACACGGTCGAAGACGAAGTCCAGCGACCAGACCTCATTGGCGGCGCCCGGACGCACCAGCGGCTGACGATCCGCCAACGGCACCTTCTTGCGCTTTCGACGCCGCACCTGAAGCCCCTCCGCGGCGTACAACCGCTCAACTCGCTTGTGGTTGACCGTCCAGCCCTGCTGGCGCAGCTTCAGGTAGATCATCGCCGCGCCGTAGCGTCGATGACGGTGCGCCAGGCGCAGGATCTCTTCCCGCAACGCCCCGTTGCGATCGGCCGCCGGCCGATAGCGCAGCGCGCTCGCACTCATGCCGATCACCGCCAGCGCGCGACGCTCGCTCAACCCGCGGCCTTTCATCTGACGCACCAGCTCGCGCCTCGCCGGGGCGCTCACCACTTTTTTCGCAGCGCCTCCCGGGTGACCTCGTTCTCCAGCATCGACTCGGCCAGCAGCCGCTTCAGTCGGGCGTTCTCCGCCTCCAACGCCTTCAACCGCTTGGCGTCCGAGACGTCCATGCCGCCGAACTTGCTACGCCAGAGGTAGTAGCTCGCCTCGGAGAAACCGTGCCGCCGACACAGCTCCTTGACCGGCACGCCGGCCTCGGCTTCCTTCAGGAAACCGATGATCTGCTCTTCGCTGTAGCGCTTCTTCATGCCCAATCTCCTGACTTCCAGTGATTGGACTCCAGATCGCCGTGCTACTCAATCTCGGGGGGACGTCGCAGGCTCGTGAATAACTTGTGGTCGGCTATGCCGTCCATCATGTTATTCATCAGCCTGTGCACACGGCCCCGTCAGGGGCTGTCCACACGTAGGTTGTCCCCCATTGCCTGGGCTTCGGGTCAAGTTCGATGGATGGTCACGGTCCCGAGGATATCGGGTCAGGCGCTGTCACTGGCGTTGACAGTTGGTTGACACCTTAAGGGGTCTAAGCCCGCTGTGAGGGCTGCGGGCGTCGTCTAAGTATCTGAATATATTGGTGGGCCCTGCTGGATTCGAACCAGCGACCAGCGGATTAAAAGTCCGATGCTCTACCAGCTGAGCTAAGGGCCCGGAGACGCGGGATATTAGCGGATCCGCGGCGGCCGGACAATCCCGGCCGCCGCATCGACGGGCGGTCAGCCGTCGATCTGGTTCAGCCGCTGGCGCGCGAGGTTGGCCGCGGAGGAGTCCGGGTAGTTTTCCACGACGCGGCGCAGGGTCTCGCGTGCCTCGCCGAGCTGGCCGCGCTCGTAGCGGATGTAGCCGATCTTGAGCAGGGCGTCTGGGCGCTTGGCGCTGTCGGTGTAGTCGTCGAGTACGCGCTGGAACTGCTCGAGTGCCTCGTCGAATTCCCGCTGCACGTAGTGGGTCTCGCCCAGCCAGTAACGCGCGTTGTCGGCGTACGTGCTGTCCGGGTGCTGTTGCAGGAAGCGGGTGAACGCCTGGCGGGCCTCGTCGTAGCGCCCGGCGCTGAGGGTCTCGAACGCGGACTGGTAGGCGTTGCGCGCCGCGCCCGCGTCTTCGCTACCCGTAGTGCCGCCGCCCGACGGCGAGCTGCCGGCGGCGGACATGCCGCTGTCCCCGCCGCTCTGGCCGGTGTTGGGGGGGCTGTCCGTCCCGGTGCCGGAGTCCGTGTCCGAACCGGTATCGGCAGCGGACGAGTCGCCACCGCCGGTGCCGCCCGAGGCGCTGCTCCCTGAGGCGCTGCCACCGTTGCCGCCACCGCCCTGGCCGTTCTCCAGTGCGACGAGGCGGCTGTCGATGTCCTGGTAGATCTTGCGCTGGCGCTCGGAGAGCTCGTCGACCCGCCGCTCCAGCTCGCTGACCCGGCCGTTGAGGCGCTGGACTTCCTGCTGCAGCGAGGAGAACTGGTTGAGCATGCGGGTCAGGGCGCCGCTGTCGAGGCGCCGCTCCAGGGTGGTGACGCGCTGCTCCAGGCTCTGGCCGTTGGACTGCTGTGCCGCCGCCGGCGCTGCGGCGGCGGCGAGTACCGCCGCCGCCAGCAGCGCGGGCAGCCCGCGTTTGAGGGTATTGGTGTGCATCATGGGCTAGCGCTCGTAGACGAGTTCCACCCGGCGGTTCTGCGACCACGCCTCCTCGTCGTGGCCCGTCGCGGCCGGCTTTTCCTCACCATAACTCACCACGGAGAGCTGATCACCCGCGGCGCCGTTGAGGGTGAGGACGTCGGCGACGGCCTGGGCACGGCGCTCGCCGAGGGCGAGGTTGTATTCACGGCTGCCGCGCTCGTCGGTGTGGCCCTCGATGTTCACGCTTACCTCCGGATGGGTGGAGAGGTACTGGGCGTGCTTGGTGAGGGTCTCAACGTCCTCGGGGGCGATCTGGGAGCTGTCGAACGGGAAGTAGAACACGCGCTCGGACAGCGGGCTGGACGGGTCTTCCAGGTCGGCGCTGGTGAAGCCCCCGGAGCCCTGGGCGCCGGAGGCCTCGACGCCGCTGCCTTCCATGTCGCCGCTGCTGCCGGTCCCGGCCGTCTCGCTGCCCTGGGCGCCGGCGGTCTGGCCTTCCTGACCCCCTGCTGCCGCACCGCCGCCCTGGTCGGTGGTGGCACAGCCGCTGAGGGCGAGCGCGATGACGATGATACTGAGCCAGCGGATGGGATGCTTCATGGGATCCTCCGGTTATCGGATAGTCGGTTGCGGGTTATTCGGGCGACCAGGCGGGTTCGCGCACGTCCCCGTTGCCCTGGATCAGGTTCGCCTCCGCCCGGCCGTGGACGGAGATGGTGGCGATCGTCGGCGTGCCGCCGTGGGTGCGGGTGTAGGCGATCATCACGCCGTTGGGTGCGAACGTCGGGCTCTCGTCCAGTGGTCCCTGGCTGAGCACGCGGGTGGTGTCCGTCTCCAGGTTTTTCACGGCGATGCGGAACTGGCCGTTGCGGCGGTGGACCATGGTGAGCAGCCGGCCGTCCGGGGAGATGTCGGCGGAGGCGTTGTAGTCGCCGTCCCAGGTCAGGCGCTCGGCGTCGCCGCCGCGCACGCCCTTGCGGAAGATCTGCGGCCCGCCGGCGCGGTCGGAGGTGAAGAGCACGGACTTGCCGTCCGGTGCCCAGACCGGCTCGGTGTCGATGGCCCAGTGGCTCGTGAACTGCCGGGTCTCGCCGCTGTCGATGTCGAGGATGTAGATGTCCGGGTTGCCGCCCCGGGAGAGGGTCACAGCGAGGCGTGAGCCATCCGGCGACCACGCCGGGGCCCCGTTGATGCCCTTGAACTGTGCGACGGTGCGGCGCTGACCGGTGCCGACGTTCTGGACGACGATCTCGGAGCGGCCGGCCTCGAAGGAGACGTAGGCGATACGCTCGCCCTTCGGGCCCCAGGCCGGCGAGAGCAGGGGCTCACTGGAGGTGACGATGGTCTGCGGGTGGTGACCGTCCGCCTGGGCGACGACGAGCCGGAACTGCCGGGCATCGCCGGCGCCGGCGGCGCGGACGTAGGCGAGGCGGCTGTTGAAGCCGCCGCCGCGGCCGATGAGCGCCCGGAAGACCTCGTTGGCGATGGTATGGGCGAGGCGGCGCAGGTCGCTGCCGGAGGCGGTGTAGCGCTTGCCGACCATGCGTGAGCCGGCGTAGACGTCGAGCAGCTCGAAGCGGACCTGGTACTGTCCGCCATTGCGCTCTACCGAGCCCACGAGGAGATTGTCGGCGCCGATCACCCGCCAGTTGCGGAAGTTGACGTCCTCCATGCGCGCGGGCCGGGCGAGGAAATCCTCCCGGGGCACGGCCTCGAACAGGCCGGTGCGCGTGAGGTCCTCGCGGACGATGCCGGCGATATCCTCCGGCGCGGCGTCCCCGCCCTCGAAGGGCACGACCGCGATGGGCAGCGCGCCCAGCGCGCCGCCGGTGATGTCCACGGTGATCTGGGCCTGTGCCTGGGTTGCGGCGAAGCCGAGGATCACGGCGAGCAACAGGCGTTGCAGTCGTTTCATGGCGATTGGTCCCGTAACTACTGCCGGCGGTGATCCATCATCACCCGTGCCGTGTGAACACTGCTAGCCCTGTGGGCTGAAGTGCAGATCAATCGGGCTGAGCCGCTTCGCGACCGCCTCGTCGTTCGGCATGCGCAGCTCCGCGGTCTTGCGGACCGCGCGCAGCGCGGACTCGTCGAAGGCCTGGTTGCCGCTGGACTCCACCAGTTCCGCGCCGCGGATCAGTCCGTTGGGGGCGACGCGGATGCGGATCACGCAGGTCAGCCCGTCCGGAACGGTGGGCGGCCGGGTCCAGTTGCCGCTGATCTGGTTGTTCCATACCCCCGAGAGGCTGGCGACGGCCTGATCCGCGGCCCGGGCGGCGCGTTCCTCGGCGAGCTGCTCCTCGAGCGCCGCCTCGCGCTCGGCCTGTTCGGCCTTGCGTTTTTCCTCGAGCTTGCGCTGGCGCTCCGCCTCCGCCTTACGCTGCTCCTCGAGTTTGCGTTTGCGCTCCGCCTCGGCCTCGCGTTCGGCCTTGGCCTCGGCGAGGCGCTTCTCCTCGGCCTTGCGCTGTTCCTCGAGCTTGCGCTGGCGTTCCGCCTCCGCCTTGCGCTGCTCCTCGAGCTTGCGTTTGCGCTCCGCCTCGGCCTCGCGTTCGGCCTTGGCCTCGGCGAGGCGCTTCTCTTCGGCCTTGCGTTGTTCCTCGAGCTTGCGCTGGCGTTCCGCCTCCGCCTTGCGCTGTTCCTCGAGCTTGCGTTGCCGCTCCGCCTCGGCCTCGCGCTCGGCCCTGGCCTCGGCGAGGCGCTGTTCCTCCGCCTTGCGCTCGCGCTCGATGCGCTCCAGCTCGGCCTGGCGTTTCTCCTCGGCCTGCTGTTTCTGCTCGGCGATGCGCTCCATTGCGGCCTTGACCCGCGACTCGTCCACGGTCACGGTCTGGATGGCACGGGTGTCCGGCTCGCTGCGCACCGGCGGTGCCGCGGAGAAGCTCAGGCCCAGCGCGACCAGGGCGGCCACGTGGACGCTGACGGCGAGGGCGATGTCACCGGCGAGGCCACCCCGCATCAGCGCTCCCCGGCCGGCGGCTCGGTCATGAGTCCCACCTGGGGGACGCCGGCCTGCTTGAGCCGCGCCATCACCTCGATGACCCGGCCGTAGCTGACGTTCTTGTCACCGCGCACGAGTACCGGGACGTCCGGGCGCTGGCGGCGCACGGCGGTGATCGTCGTGATCAGCGCCTTCGCGGAGACGGGCTCGTCCGGGGTCTCGCCGACGTTGAGGTAGGTCTGGCCCTCGCTGTCGACCTCGATGATCACCGGCTCCTGGTCCTGCTGCGGCATTGCCTCGGCGCTCTGCTGGGGCAGGTCGATCTCCACGCCCTGGTAGAGTAGCGGCGCGGTGACCATGAAGATCACCAGCAGTACCAGCATCACGTCGATGTAGGGCACGACGTTGATCTCGGCCATCGGCCGGCGCCGGATGCGCTGTCGGGGCGGAGGGAGCGTGCTACGCAAGGTGGCGGCTCCTGATCAGTCCGCGGCGCTGCGCGCGCCGCCCGCTGTGTGCTGGGCCTGGACGTGGCGCTGGAGGATGCTGGTGAACTCCTCCACGAAGATCTCGTAGCGGTTGAGCATGCGCTCGATGCGGCTGGCATAGCGGTTGTACGCCACCACCGCCGGGATCGCGGCGAACAGCCCCATGGCGGTCGCGATCAGCGCCTCGGCGATGCCCGGGGCGACGGTGGTCAGCGTCGCCTGCTGCATCTGCCCGAGGGCCATGAAGGCGTTCATGATGCCCCAGACCGTGCCGAACAGGCCCACGTAGGGACTGGTCGACCCCACCGTGGCGAGGAAGGGGACGTAGGATTCGAGGTCGTCCGTCTCCCGGGACAACGCCACGCGCATGGCCCGGTGGGCGGCCTCGATGGTCGGGTCGCCGGCCGCGCCCTGCTTGCGCATGCGCGAGAATTCCCGGAAGCCGGCCCGGAAGATGCGTTCCATGCCGCCGGCTTCGTGGTGCGGGGTCTGCATCTGGGCGTAGATCTCGGCGAGGTTGCCGCCGGACCAGAAGCGCTCCTCGAAGGCCTCGGCGCCGGCGTGCGCCTGGCGCAGGGCCCGGCGCTTGCGGAAGATCAGTACCCAGGAAGCCACCGATGCGGCGAGCAGCGTCAGCATTACCAGCTGAACAACGAAGCTCGCCTGGAGCACGAGGTGGCTGAACGTCATGTCAACCGACATGGATGGTCTCCGCTCGCGACGATCTGTGGACGATGGCCCGGCTGCCCGTGCCGGCGATTCGGTGCCCCCCGGCACCGTGGCCGCGCCGTGCGCTGCCGGCCCCGCTGCGGGGACGGTTGCGCGCGGCGAATGGAGCGCCAATGTAGCTATCCTGCCTCGGCGCGGCAAGCGGCTGCATGACGGCCATGGCTACAGGCGGTGGACCGGGGGAAGCGCCCCCGGGTTCCCGGGGGCGTTCAGGAAGAAAAAAGCACCTGCAGACCGGAATGAGGGGGTGACGGGGCTAAAGAAGCCTGCAGGCGCGTGAACCGTTTGGCGTCGTGCCGCTTGCGCGGCGCCGTGTCTTGCCATGGGTGCAAGACTACCACCGCATTCCGGCGCGTCTAATCGGGGGCCGGGCAGGCGTTTCAGAAGGGCACGGGCGTATTTTTAAAAGGCTGTTTTTAGAGTGATTTTTTTGAGTTCTCGGTGTCTGTCGTGAAGTAACGACACCGCGCCGGGTCCCAGCCGGGGCGGGGATTCCCGGCCCCGGTGGCATCCGGCGTCGTTTCGCCGCGACACCACCGGGGGCGGGGGTCAGCGCTGGGGCTTGAACATCCCCGGGTTGAGCTCATGGCGATTGAGCAGCTTGTAGAACTCGGTGCGGTTGCGCTTTGCAAGCCGGGCGGCCTGGGTGACGTTGCCCTGGGTGATCTGCAGCAGCTTGACCAGGTAGTCCCGCTCGAAGTCCCGGCGGGCGTCGGCGAAGGCCGGCAGGCCGGGGGTGTCGTCGCGCAGGGCCTTGCGCACGAGGTCGTCGGAGACGATCGATGCGGTGGAGAGGATGGCGACCTGCTCGATGACGTTGTAGAGCTGGCGGATGTTGCCCGGCCAGGGGGCGCTGACCAGCCGTTCCAGGGCCGGCTGGGCGAGGCTGCGGAGGTCCTTGTCGTACTTCGTCGCCAGCTCCCGGAGGAAGTGGTTGGCGAGCAGGGGGATGTCCTCGCGGCGCTCGGAGAGGGACGGCAGGTGCAGGGACACGACGTTGAGCCGGTAGTAGAGGTCCTCGCGGAATTCCCCGTCCGCCATGGCCTGCTCAAGGTCGCGGTGGGTGGCGGAGACGATGCGCACGTCCACCGGCACCGGGGTGTTCGACCCCGACGGGTGGATCTGCTGCTCCTGGAGTACGCGCAGGAGCTTGACCTGCAGCGCGGCGGGCATGTCACCGATCTCGTCGAAGAACAGCGTGCCGCCGTCGGCGGTGCGGAACAGGCCGGTCTGGCCGTCGGCGGTGCCGAAGAGCTCGGCCTCCAGGCGCTGTTCCGGGATGGCGCCGCAGTTGACGGGCACGAACGGCCCGTCCGCACGGCGGCTGGCCCGGTGGATCGCCCGCGCGAGCACCTCCTTGCCGGTGCCGCTGTCCCCCTGGATGAACACGCTCGCCTCGCTGGGGGCGATCAGCCGGGCGCGCTGGAGGATCTCCTCCATTGCCGCGCTGCGGGTGATGATCTCGGCACGCCAGGCCTGGGAGGCCGCGTCCTCGTCGTCCTCGGCGGGGATCGCGCCGGACAGCCGCAGGGCGCTCTCCACCTGCTGGAGCAGGTACGGGGCCTCGAACGGTTTGGTGATGAAGCTGAACACGCCGCTCTTGGTGGCCCGTACCGCCTCGGGAATGGTGCCGTGCGCGGTGAGGATGATCACCGGCAGGCTCGGGTGCTGGTCGTGGAGGCGCTGGAACAGCGTCATGCCGTCCATGCCGTCCATGCGCAGGTCGGTGATCACCAGGTGCGGGCGCACGGCGGTGATGTGCGCCAGCGCCTCCTCGCCGCTCGCGGCGGTGGTGACCTCGTAGCCGCGCGAGCGCAGGCGGATGGAGAGCAGGCGGAGCACGCCCGGGTCGTCGTCCACCACGAGGATGCGGTAGGCCGTGGTCATGGTTACTGGGTCCCGTTCCGCTGTTGTTCGCGTTGCTGGAGGCTTTCCTCGATGGCCTTCAGGCCTTCGAGCTGATCGCGCAGCTGGGCGTTCTCCGCGCGCAGCTCCTGGATCGCCGTCTTCAGCCCCTTGTTGCCGGCGTGGCCGGCCGCGGCCTCGCCGCGCCAGTACAGCCCGTCGGCGATGACCGCCGCGAGCACGCCGGCGGGCGTATCCGCGGTGGCGGCCGCGTCCAGGCAGTCGTCGAAAAGCCCGTCGATGGCCGGCGGTTCCGCATTGCCGGGCAGACGCAGGGCGAGTATGCCGGCACTGAGCTCGGCGGCGTCGCAACGCCCGTCCGTGCGCTCCGCCAGCTGGTGTGTCATGCGCTCGCGCAGTTCGTCACCGGACAGGCCCTGGCTGCCGCGCACGGCCTGGAGGGCCATGGCCACGGGTCCCGGTTCGGTGTCCGGCAGCTGCTGCTGCGGCGGTGGTGCCTTCCGGTGCAGATTCTGACAGCCCGCGAGGGCGGTGGCCGTAAGCGCGAGGACGGCCATCATGCGTTTCATGCGTCGATCACTCCTTGCCCGCTGCCGCCAGCGCGGTCCTCGCGTGCTGCGGGGCAGGGCCGCGCAACGGCAGGATCACGCTGAACCGGCCGCCGGCGTCATCGCCGGCATCGCCGATCCCGATGCGACCGCCGTGCGCGAGGGCGTATTCCCGGGTGATCGACAGGCCGAGGCCCGTGCCCTTGACGTAACCTTCCGGCTGGTTACCTCCCTGGTAGAAAGCCTCGAAGATGCGCTTTCGTTCGCTTTCCGGCACCCCCGGGCCGTCATCCTCGACGGCCAGCGTCACCCACTCATTGTCCGGTTCGATGGTAACCCGAACGCGGCCCCCGGTGGGCGAGAACTTGATCGCATTGGAGAGGAGGTTGTCCACGATCGTGCGCAGTTTTTCCGCATCGCCGCGCATCGGTACCGCCGTCTCCCGGAAGTCGAGGTGGAGCTCACGGGCGCGGATCGCCGCGCGGTGGCGACCGAGCACGTCGGCGGCGATCTCGCCGAGGTCGACCTGCCCGAGGCGGAGCTGGGGGAGCTGGGACTGGGTGCGCGAGAAGTCGAGGAGATCCTCGATGAGGCCCTGGAGCTGGCGGCCGCTGTCGTCGAGGATCGTGGCGATCTCGCGCTGCTCGTCGTTGAGCGGGCCGACCACTTCCTCGCTGAGGAGCTGGCTGGACTCGCGGATCGCGGTCAGCGGCGTCTTGAGTTCGTGGGAGACGTGCCGCAGGAAGCGTGTCTTCTCGTTCTCCAGCTCGATGAGCCGGTTGCGCAGCCAGTCCAGTCGTGCGCCCAGGGCCTGGAGGTCCTGGGGGCCGGAGACGGTGATCGGTTCGTCGAAGCGGGCGGCACCGAGCCGGCGGATGGCCTGGTCGATACCCCGGATGGGCCGGGAGATGAGCACGGTGAACACACCGGCGGAGATCAGGGTCAGCGGCAGCAGTGCGGCGCCCATCCAGAACAGCCAGCGCTGGGCGGTGGCCCCCAGCGACTGCATGCGCCGGACCTCCTGGTCGATGACGTCGTTGCTGCGCGTGCTGACCGCCTCGGCGAGCTGGTTCATGGCGATGAAGCGGTCGGTCACGACCTCCTGGGTGAGCCCGGCCGGTGCGCTCTCGGCGGTGAGCGTGTCGAACAGGGTCTGCTCGCGCTCGTCGAGTACGCTCAGCAGCCGCCGCTGCGTGGTGGTGGTGGCGAAGCGGCGCAGCTCGTTGAAGTTGTCGCGGAACTGCTGGTGGGCGTTACGGTAGACCTCCAGCAGGCCCTCGTCGTCCAGTACCAGGTGCTGGCGCGCGGCGCGCTCCAGCGCGGTGAGGCTGTCGTCCAGGTTGCTGGAGAGCTGGATCGCGCGGGCCGCGTTGTAGACCGTGGTGTGCGCCTGCTCGGAGAGGCGGTCGACGTACACGCCGGCGTAGCCCAGGGCCACGAACAGCGGCACGATCACGAAGCCGAAGCCGAGGAGGATGAGCGAGAGTAGCGAGCGGGGACGCACGGCGGTCACTCGTCGGCGAACAGATCCCCGGGCAGCTCGCCGCGCGGGGGTGGCGCGAAGCCGCAGTGGCTCCAGGCGCTGCGGGTGGCCATGCGTCCGCGCGGGGTGCGCTGGAGGTAGCCCTGCTGGATCAGGTAGGGCTCGATCACGTCCTCGATGGTGCCGCGCTCCTCGCCGATGGCGGCGGCGAGGTTGTCCACACCCACCGGGCCGCCGTCGAACTTCTCGATGATGGCGCGCAGCAGCCGCCGGTCCTGGATGTCGAAGCCGTTGGTGTCCACCTCCAGCAGGTCCATGGCCGCGCGGGCCACCTCGGCGGAGATGTGGCCGTTGGCGCGGACCTCGGCGTAGTCGCGCACGCGGCGCAGCAGACGGTTGGCGATGCGCGGCGTGCCGCGGGCGCGGCGGGCGATTTCCTCGGCGCCGCCGGTGTCGATGTCCAGGGTCAGCAGACCGGCGGAGCGGCGCGTGATCTCGGCGAGATCCTCGACGCTGTAGTACTCCAGGCGCTGGACGATGCCGAAGCGATCGCGCAGCGGCGAGGTCAGCAGCCCGGCGCGGGTGGTGGCGCCGACCAGGGTGAACGGCGGCAGGTCGAGCTTGATGGAACGCGCCGCCGGGCCCTCGCCGATGAGGATGTCGATCTTGAAGTCCTCCATCGCCGGATAGAGGACCTCCTCGACCACCGGTGCGAGGCGGTGGATCTCGTCGACGAAGAGCACGTCGCCGGGCTCCAGGTTGGTCAGCAGCGCGGCGAGATCGCCGGGCTTGTCGAGTACCGGGCCGGAGGTCTGGCGCAGGTTCACGCCGAGCTCGTGGGCGATGATGTTGGCGAGCGTGGTCTTGCCGAGGCCCGGCGGGCCGAAGATCAGGGTGTGATCCAGCGACTCGTCGCGCCCGCGTGCCGCGGAGATGAAGATCTCCATCTGCTCGCGGACCCGGGGCTGGCCGGCATAGTCGCTCAGCCGGCGCGGCCGGATGGCGCGGTCGACGGCCTCGTCTTCGGGCAGGGCGGTGGAGCTGACGACGCGGTCGGCTTCGATCATGGTGTCACCTCCGGTCAGCGCACGGCGCGGCGCAGGGCCTCGCGGATGAGGGTCTCGCTGCTGTGGGCGCTGGTGTCGATGTCGGCGAGCAGCCGCTGCGCCTCGGCGGGCTTGTAGCCCAGGGCGACCAGCGCGCTCAGCGCCTCGCCGCTGGCGTCGTCCGCGCCCGTTCCGGCGCCGCCTCCGGTGGGGGCGGGGGTGACCGCCGCGGCGCCGCCGAACTCGCCGATGCGGTCGGCCATCTCCATGACCAGGCGCTCCGCGGTCTTCTTGCCCACCCCGGGCAGCCGCGTGAGGGTCGCGGTGTCGCGGGCCTCCACGCAGCGCACGAAGTCCTCCGCGCGCATGCCGGAGAGCAGGGCGAGGGCGAGCTTGGGGCCGACCCCGGAGACACGGATGAGCGCCCGGAAGAGTCGGCGCTCGGCCTCGCTGAGGAAGCCGAAGAGCACCTGGGCGTCCTCGCGCACCGCCAGGTGGGTGCGCAGGGTCACCTCGCCACCGATCTCGGGTAGCTCGTAGAACACCGACATCGGTGCCTCGATCTCGTAGCCCACGCCCTGGACGTCCACCACCAGCACCGGCGGCTGTTTCTCGACCAGTTTGCCGCGCAGCCGTGCGATCATGCCGTGCGTCCCCGTCCGGCGAGCCGCCCGGCAAGGCGGTCGCGGTGGATGTGGCAGAGCGCGACGCCGAGGGCGTCGGAGGCGTCCTCGCGCAGCCGGCCCTGCAGCCCCAGCAGCGTACGCACCATGTACTGTACCTGTTCCTTGCCGGCGCCGCCGTTACCGGTGACGGCCTGCTTGACCATGGATGCCGTGTACTCGGCGAGCGGCAGGCCGCGGCCCACGCAGGCGCAGATCGCCGCGCCGCGGGCCTGGCCGAGCTTGAGCGCGGAGTCCGGGTTGTTGCGCACGAACACCTGCTCGATGGCCGTCTGCGCCGGCTGGTAGCGTTCCACGACCTCGCCGAGCTGCTCGAAGATCGCGCGCAGCCGCACCGGGAAGGCGTGGCCCTCGACGCGGATCACGCCGCTGGCCACGTACACGAGGCCGCGGTCGTGGCTGTCGATGATGCCAAAGCCGGTCACCCGCGAGCCCGGGTCGATGCCGAGCACGCGGCATACCCCGTCACCGCTCATGCCGGCAGCCGCACCGCCGTTGCCGCCGCGCGCTCGCCCATGACGGTGTCAGTCTTCCTCGTAGGCGGAGGGCTGGATGTCCGCGTTGGTGTAGACGTTCTGCGTGTCGTCGAGGTCCTCGAGGCGCTCGATCAGCCGCAGCGTCTTGCGCCCGTCCTCGTCGCCCACCTCGACGGTGGTCTCCGGGCGCATGGTCACCTCCGAGTCCGCCGGCTCCAGGTCGGCGGCGAGCAGCGCCTCCTTGGTGGCGTGGTAGTTCTCGGGGGCGGTGAGTACCTCGATGGAGCCGTCCTCGTTGGTGATGATGTCGTCCGCGCCCGCTTCCAGCGCCACCTCCATGATGCGCTCCTCGTCGCTGTCCGGCGGGAACAGCAGCACGCCACGCTGGGTGAACAGGAACGCGACGCAGCCGTCGGTGCCGAGGTTGCCGCCATGCTTGGAGAAGGCGTGGCGGACCTCGCTGACGGTGCGGTTGCGGTTGTCGGTCATGCAGTCGACCATGATCGCGACGCCGCCGGGGCCGTAGCCCTCGAAGCGCGGCTCCTCGTAGTTGGCGTTGTCGTCATCGCCAGAGGCCTTCTTGATCGCGCGCTCGATGTTGTCCTTGGGCATGTTCACCGCGAGCGCGCGGTCCATCGCCAGGCGCAGCCGCGGGTTGGTCTCCGGGTCGGGACCGCCCATGCGGGTAGCGACGCTGATCTCGCGAATGGCCTTGGTGAAGAGCTTGCCGCGCTTGGCGTCCTGGGCCTTCTTGCGGTGCTGGATGTTGGCCCACTTGCTGTGTCCTGCCATGATCCTCCCCGTCGGTGCACTGTCATGGACATCGGCTCTGGTGCGCGCGAGCGTTCGCCCGCACGACGATCCCGATAGATTACCATGACCGGGTACCGGGCACCGCGGGGAGTGGTTCCCCGCGGCCGGGGGAAAGGACGTTCGGGAAATCGGGGGCTATGAGCGAAGAGGTATTGGTTGACTGGCTCGAAGGGGTCTCGCCGCTGCAGGGGCTGGACCGCGAGCGTCTCGAGGCACTGGTCGCGGAGGCCGAGGTCGAGCGCCACGAGCCGCGCTCGGTGATCTTCCAGCGCGGCGACAGGGACGCGTGGACGCGGTATGTGCTCTCCGGCGAGGTGGTGCTGGCCACCGGTCCCGGCGAGCCGGTGCACAGCGTGGTCGGGCTGGGCGATGCCGGCGTGGCGGCGGAGCCCATCGGCATGGACGACGTGCACACGTGCAATGCCCTGGCACGTACCGCGGTTAAGCTCATCCGTGTGCCCACGGGGCGGATCCGGGCGCTGCTCGACGAGATCGGTCCGGGGCCGGCGAGCGATTACGAGGTCGACGAGATCGGCGCGGCGGACGAGTCCGACGAGCTCTACAGCGCGCTCATCGCCGACCTGCTCCAGGATCGGCTGGACCTGCCGACGATGCCGGACGTCGCCGTACGCGTGCGCTCGGCGATCGCCGACGAGCGGGCCGGCGCGCCGGAGGTCACGCGTATCATCCAGGCGGACCCGGCGGTCGCTGCGCGGGTCCTGCAGGCCGCCAACTCGGCGCTCTACCGCGGCGAGCGCACCGTGGACAGCCTCAACCAGGCGGTGGTGCGGCTGGGGCTGCGCAACGTCCGCGAACTGGTCACCGCGGTGACCATGCGCGAGGTCTTCAAGTCGAAGAACACCCTGCTGAACGAGCGCATGCTCGAGCTCTGGCAGCACAGCGCGCTGGTGGCGGCCACCTGCGCGGTGATGGCGCGACGGCTGTCCGGCTTCGATTCGGACCGGGCCCTGCTCGCCGGGCTCATCCACGACATCGGCGTGGTCCCCATGCTCGCCCATGCCTCGGAGTACCCCGGGCTGTCCGCCAATCCCGGGGCCCTGGAGCAGGCCATCGCGGCCCACCGCGACGATCTCGGGGCGATGATCCTGCGGCGCTGGAACTTCTCCGACGAGATGGTGGACGTGGCCCTGCTCGCGGAGGAATGGTCGCGGGAGTCGGAGGGCGGGGCGGACTACGCCGATCTGGTCATCGCCGCGCAGCTCGAGTGCCTGGGCGGCGGCGGGCCGGACAGCGAGCTCCCCGCGCTGGAGACGGTACCGGTCTACGAGCGCCTGGGGCTGGCCAGTATCGCGAGCGACACCGGCGAGACCCTGCTCGAAGAGGCCCACGACGAGATCGGCGAGATCCAGTCGCTGCTCATGGGCTGAGGCCCGGGCTCATTCCCCGGGCTTTCTCAGGTCCTTGCGCAGGATCTTGCCCACCGGCGATTTCGGCAGCTCGTCGCGGAAGAACACCCGCTCCGGCACCTTGTAGCCGGTAAGCTCCCGGCGGGCCCACTGGCGCACCTCCGCCTCGCCGAGCGACGGATTGCCGCTCACCACGAAGGCGTGGACGTGCTCGTCGCCCTCGTCGTCGCGCACGCCCACCACGGCCACCTCGTCGATGTCCGGGTGGGCGCCGAGGACGTCCTCGACCTCGTTCGGATACACGTTGAACCCGCTGACGTCGATCATGTCCTTCTTGCGGTCGACGATGGAGAAGTAGCCCCGTTCGTCCATGCGGGCGACGTCGCCGGTGTGGAACCAGCCGCCGCGCATGGCCGTTGCGGTCTCCTCAGGGCGCTGCCAGTAGCCGCGCATCACCTGGGGCCCGCGGACCACCAGCTCCCCGGGCACGCCGAGGGGCACGTCCTCGTCGTCCTCGTCCACCAGGCGCACCTCCGTGCCGGGCATGGGGATCCCGATGGTCCCCAGCCGGACCTCGCCGGCCGGCGGGTTCACCGCCACCACCGGGGAGGTCTCCGACAGGCCGTAGCCCTCGCAGATCGGGCTGCCCACGAGCCGTTCCCATTCCTCGGCGACGTGGGTGTGCAGCGCCGTGCCCCCGGATACCGAGAGGTCGATGGAGCGGGGCGGGTTCTCGCGGAACCAGGGCTCGCGCAGCAGGCCCTGGAACAGCGCGTTCACCGCCGAGAACTTGGTCACCGCGAACTGCTCGAACGCCCGGCGCAGCTTCGCCGGTGGCCGGGGCGACGGGCAGAGGATGTTGCGGCAGCCCGTGGTGAAGAAGGTCAGCATGTTAAAGGTGAACGCGAAGATGTGGTACATCGGCAGCGCGGTGAGCACGATGTCCTTACCGGGGCGCAGCACCGGCCCGGCGATGGTCAGGGTCTGGGCGACATTGGCCATGAGGTTGCCATGGGTGAGCTCCGCGCCCTTGGCGACGCCGGTGGTCCCGCCGGTGTACTGCAGCACGGCCGTGTCATCGCTCCCGCGCCGGGGCGGGGCGGCGCGCAGGGCGTCGGCCCCGCGTTCGCCCTCGGCGATGGCCTGCTCCAGCGGCGTCACGGCCATGGGCATGGCCGGGATCTCGCGGCGGATGTAGCGCAGCATCCCCCGGATCAGCCGCGACTTCAGCCAGGGGAAGAACGAGGCGATGCTCAGGGTCACGACCCGGGAGACGTCCGTGTCCCGGAGCGCCTCCGGGAGCTTGTCGGCGAACATGTCGATGATCACCAGTACCCGGGCCCCCGCGTCGCGGAGCTGGTGGTTCATCTCGTGGGCGGTGTAGAGCGGATTGACGTTCACCAGTACCGCGCCGGCCTTGAATGTGCCGAACGCGCACACCGGGAAGGCGAGGTTGTTGGGGGCCTGCAGCGCGACCCGTTCGCCGGGGGTGATCCCCGCCTCGTCGCGCAGCCAGGCGGCGAAGGCGTCGGAGGCACGGTCCACCTCCGTGAAGCTCAGGCTCGCGGTCATGCCGTTCTCCAGGCAGACCGTGAACGCCGGGGCCGAGCTGTGCTCCCGCGCCGCCCGGCGCACGAGGGCGGCGAGGTCGGTATCCGGCAGCGGCTGGTACTCGCCGCTGACACCGGGGCCATAGGCATCGAGCCAGGGCTGGGTCCCGGCGCGGTTGGAGTCGGTCATGGCAGCGCTCTCCTCCTGCACGGCGGCCGGCACCCGGTGCGCCGGTGCCGCGATTGTGCCATCCCCCGCCGCTCTCCCGCATTGGCCCTCTTCGCGGGGCTGGTACGATTGTCGTTCTTTGCGGCGGTCGTTTCACGCCGGACCAACGGAGCCTCTCCGAGAAGCCCGACCATGAACCATACGCTAGCGTATCCTCGCGATCCGGGGAAATCCTTTTCCGCCATCGCCGCACACTGGCCCGGTGCCGTGTGGCTCGACAGCGGCGGTGTCGCCGGTACCCGCTACGACATCATTGCCGCCGCGCCGCGGGCCTGGTTCCGGGTGGTCGACGGTGTCGTCCAGCGCCGCGGCACCGGGGGCGGGGCATGGGAGGACGCCGGCCTTTTCCCGGACGGGCTGCGGGCCGGGCTGGACCGGGCACCGGCGGGGCCGCCGCCGTTCGCCGGCGGACTCATCGGCTATTTCGGCTACGACCTCGGGCGCCGGCTGATGGGGCTCGCGGACGCCTCCGCCGGTACCGTGGAGGCCGAATTCGGGCGCTACGACTGGGCGGTGGTGATCGACCACCACCGGTGCCGGGCGTGGCTCGCCGGTCCGGCGGTGGATGCGCCGCTGGCGCACGCGCTGGAGGCGGCAATGGCGGCGACGCCCCCGGCTCGCCCCTGGCGGTTCGGCCCGGCGCTCGCGGACCTGGACCGCGAGGCCTACGCCGCGGCCTTCACCCGGGTGCAGCATTACCTCCACGCCGGGGACTGCTACCAGGTGAACCTGGCGCGCCGGTTCGAGGCGCCGCTGGAGGGCGATCCCCTGGGCCTGTGGCTGGCCCTGCGTGAGGCGAGCCCCGGTGGGTACGGCGCGTATCTCGACCTGCCGGGGCGGTCGGTGCTCAGCATCTCGCCGGAGCGGTTCCTGCACCTGCGCGACGGTGCCGTCGAGACCCGGCCGATCAAAGGTACCCGGCCCCGGGACCCGGAGCCGCGGCGCGATGCTGCCCTCGCCGCGGACCTGCGCGGCTCGCCCAAGGACCGGGCGGAGAACCTGATGATCGTGGATCTGCTGCGCAACGACCTCGGTCGGGTGTGCGAGACGGGCAGCGTGCGCGTGCCGCGTTTGTTCGACGTCGAGCGCTTCGCCACGGTGCAGCACCTGGTCAGCGTGGTGACCGGGCGGCTGCCCGCCGGACGCGACGCCCTGGACCTGGTGGCGGCCTGTCTGCCCGGCGGCTCGATCACCGGGGCCCCGAAGCACCGGGCGATGCAGATCATCGACGAGCTGGAGCCGACCCGGCGGGGTGTGTACTGCGGTGCGGTCGGTTACCTCGGTGACGATGGCGCGATGGACACCAGCATCGCCATCCGTACCGCCGTTGCGGCCGGCGGCCGGGTGGAATACCGCGCCGGCGGGGGCGTGGTCGCGGATTCCACCGAGGCGGGGGAGTTCGACGAAACGGGGGCCAAGGCAGCCGCCTTCCTCGGCCTCGTCTCCGCCCCGCGGTAAGCCGCCTGTCCCTGCGGAGTCCGGCCGGGACACGCACGGCCGGAGGTTTCCGCCCGCTGGTCGCGGCGTTTTTGTGCGGGGCGGCATCGCGCGCGCACGGCTGTTATGATCGACAGCTACTCAAAGGGCTCAACACAGACGGGTCAGGGAGGCAGTAATGGAAGATACGGTCATCGTCGCCGCCGGACGCAGCGCCATCGGCAATTTCGGCGGGGCCCTCTCGCAGCTCTCGGCAGTGGATCTCGGCACCCAGGTGCTTCGCGGTCTGCTCCAGCGCGCCGGCGTGGACGGCGAGCAGATCGACGAGGTGATCCTCGGCCAGGTCCTGGCTGCCGCCGCCGGTCAGAACCCGGCGCGCCAGACGGCGCTCAACGCCGGTCTGCCGGTAAGCTGCCCGTCCATGACCATCAACAAGGTCTGCGGTAGCGGCCTCAAGGCGACCCATCTCGCCAGCCAGGCGATCCGGCTGGGCGATGCGCGCACCATCGTCGCCGGCGGCCAGGAGAGCATGAGCACCGCACCGCACGCCCTGCCGAAGTCCCGCACCGGTCAGCGCATGGGCGACTGGAAGCTCGAGGACACCATGATCAAGGACGGCCTCTGGGACGCCTTCAACCAGTACCACATGGGCGTCACCGCGGAGAACCTGGCGGAGAAGTACGGCATCTCCCGCGAGGAGCAGGACCAGTTGGCCGCGACCTCGCAGCAGCGCGCCGAGGCCGCACAGAAGGCCGGGCGCTTTGCCGACGAGATCATTCCCATCGAGATCCCCCAGCGCAAGGGCGATCCGATCCGCTTCGACGAAGACGAGTTCATCAAGCACGGCTGCACCGCGGAGGGGCTCGGTAAGCTGCGCCCGGCGTTCAAGGGCGATGGCAGCGTCACCGCCGGCAACGCCTCCGGGATCAACGACGGCGCCGCCATGGTGCTGATGATGTCCGCGAGCCAGGCGGAGGCGCTCGGCCTGGAGCCGCTGGCGCGGATCCGTGCCTATGCCAACGCCGGCGTGGATCCGGCCTACATGGGCTCCGGCCCGGTGCCGGCGACCCGGCGCTGTCTCGAGCGGGCGGGCTGGTCCATTGGGGACCTGGACCTTATCGAGGCGAACGAGGCCTTCGCCGCCCAGGCGCTCGCGGTCAGCCGCGAGCTCGAATGGGACATGGAGCGTGTCAACGTCAACGGTGGTGCCATCGCCCTCGGTCATCCCATCGGGGCCTCCGGCGCCCGTATCCTCGTCACGCTCCTCCATGAGATGAAGCGCCGGGACGTGCACAAGGGACTGGCGACGCTGTGCATCGGCGGCGGACAGGGCGTCGCCCTGGCCGTGGAGCGATAGAAACCGCCACGCGCCGTCCGCCCCCGGGCGGCGCCCTCATCACCCAACGGCCAGGCAAGAGCACCCATGTCCGAGACCCGAGTGATCAAGAAATACCCGAATCGCCGGCTCTATGACACGGCGATCAGCAGCTACATCACCCTCGCCGACGTCAAGCGCCTCGTGCTCGACGGCGTGGACTTCGAGGTGGTGGACGCCAAGACCAAGGCGGATCTGACCCGCAGCATCCTTCTGCAGATCATCAGCGAGGAGGAGGAGGGCGGCGAGCCCATCTTCTCCAGCGACCTGCTCGCCCAGATCATCCGCTCCTACGGCGGGAACATGCAGAACATGCTCACCAGCTACCTGGAGAAGAGCATGGAGATGTGGGAGGAGCAGCAGCGCCTGTTCCACGAGCGCACCCGCAGCCTCATGGGCGGCGACCCGATGGAGATGCTCAGCCAGATCACCGAGCGCAACCTCGCGATGTGGCAGGCGATGAGCGGCTTCAGCGACGGCGGCGCCCGCCGCGGCTCCTCCTCCGGCTCCGGCGGCGGCAGCGACAAGAAGGGCGGCGGCTCCAGCTCCGGCGGCGGCAACAAGGACGACTGAGCCGGCCGCCGCATTCCGCATTACCGGCCCGGTGCTCCTGCGCCGGGCGGTCTCCCCTCTCCCGCTCCGTGGCGGCACGGGCGGGCCCGGAATCCGGTTGACACATCCCCGGGGCGGTCCTACGCTTGCCCGGTATTGTGCGCCGCACAATCCGCGTTGTGCGTGCGCGTCCATTCCGATCCATAGATTCAAGAGGTAGCCGGCATGAGCGAACGTCTGGCCCTGGTGACCGGCGGCAACGGCGGTATCGGTACCGAGATCTGCAAGCACCTGGTGCGCTCCGGCCACCGGGTGGTGAGCACCTGCGTCGACCCCGAGCGCGAGAACATCCGCGAGTGGCAGGCCGAACTGCGCGAGGCGGGTTACGAGGTGGACTGGGTCGCCTGCGACGTCTCGGATTTCGAGGCCTGCGTAGAGATGGCGAACCACGTCGAGCAGGAGTTCGGCAACGTCGACGTCCTCGTCAACGCCGCCGGCATCACCCGGGACGCGTTCCTGCACAAGATGGACCCGGACAACTGGCAGGCGGTGATCACGGTGGACCTCAACAGCGTGTTCAACGTCACCCGCCAGTTCGTCGGCGCTATGCGCGACCGCGGCTACGGGCGGATCGTCAACATCTCCTCGGTCAACGGTGCGGCGGGGCAGTTCGGCCAGACCAATTATTCCGCGGCCAAGGCCGGTATCCACGGCTTCACCATGGCGCTGGCGAAGGAGAGTGCGCCCAAGGGCGTGTCGGTGAACACCGTCTCCCCGGGGTACGTGCGCACGTCCATGACCGCGGCCATCCCGGAGAAGGTGCGCGAGTCCATCGTTGCCCAGATCCCGACCGGGCGGATGGCCGAGGCGGAGGAGATCGCGCGGGTGGTGGCCTTCCTCGCGGAGGAGCAGTCCGGCTACATCAACGGGGCGAACATCCCGGTGAACGGCGCGCTGTTCTGCAGCTTCTGAGCCCTGCCCCTGATGCATGCCCGAGGCGGCGGTCGCTTCGCCGCCGGCGGGCTCATTCCCTTGCCGAGAGCCAGTCGTCCAGCGCGGGATAGAGCGTGCCGTGGGCGTGACTGCTGATGAACACCCCCAGGTGTCCGCCGGGCAGCCGGTGCTCGGTGTACTCCCCGCCGGTGCGCCCGGCCAGCGCCGTGGCCGCGGCCAGCGGCACGAGGTGGTCCGCCTCGGCGGCGGCGTTGAACACCGGCACGCGGACGTCCTCCAGGCGCACCGGCCAGCCGCGCAGGGTCAGGCCGCCCCGGATCAGGGCGTTGTCCCGGTAGAGGGCACGCACGAACTCCACGAACGCGGTCAGCGCCTGATCCGGTCCCTCGTACATCCAGTGCTCCATGCGCAGAAACTCCCCCAGGGCCTCGTCGTCGTCCTCGGGGACGGTGCGGTAGCGGTCGATGAGCAGCGGCAGCGGGCGCAGGGCGGTGAACGCCCAGTTGAGCTCGCTGGCAGGGACGTTCCGGGCGCTCGCGTGAACCGCCGAGAGGTCCATGCCGCGGGCCATGCGTGCGAGCGTGTCCTCCGGGCCGGCACCGTCCACCGGCGTGGCGAGCGTGGTCAGCGTTGCCGCGGCCTGCGGGTTGCGTGCCATGTGGCAGAGCGCGAGGTAGCCGCCCTGGCAGACGCCGGCGAGGTGCGGCGGGCCGTCGCCGTGGCGCGCGCGCACCGTGGCCAGGGCGTTGCCGATGCCGGTCAGGGCGTAGTCGGCGAGGTCGCGGAAGCGGTCCGCGGCCTCCGGGTCCCGCCATTCGAGCAGGTAGACCGGCCGGGAGGCCGCCAGCCGTGCCACCACCGAGCGCCGCGGCGAGACGTCCAGCAGCTCGGGGCGGTTGACCAGCGAGTAGACGATCAGCAGCGGGCGTCCCGGCCCGCCAGCATAGTGGCGCAGGCGATACAGCGGTGTGGTCTCGACGACGGTGTACGCCTGCGCGAGGCGTTCGGCGAGGCCGCGGGCACGGGCGTCGGCGAGGCGTCGTCCCCCGGTTTGCCGCCGGCGTGCTGCGTTCATCCCGTCCCCAATCCGGCGAGCTGGCGCTCCAGCCGCGTGATGCGCTCCTGCGCGTTGGCGAGCTCGGCGCGGCTGGGCAGGCCCAGCGAGGGTGCGATCTCGTCCATGACCGCAGTGAGCGCGTTGCGGGTGGCGGTGGCTGCGCTCCAGAAGGCGGCCAGGGCCTCGGCGAGGCCGCCTTCGGCCAGGGCGCGCTCGTAGCGAACCTCGACGCAGGTCGCCCAACGCGCCAGGCGTGTCTCCGCGTCCGGCTCCGAGGTGTGTTCGATTGCCGCGGCGTAGTCCTCGGTGCCCGTGGCGACGATACCGGCGAGCGTGCCGGCGAGGGTTAGGGCGGCACGCTGCCAGTCGTGCAGATTCGAGGCGAGAGCGGTCAGCTGGCGCTGCAGGCTGCCCCCGGGGCCGAATCCGGCCGTCCCCGCCGGGGCCACAAAGCGTGCCAGCGGGCCGAGAAAAGCGAGGCCGGTTTCCCAGTCCGGTGGTGCGGGAGGGGCGGAGGGCAGGGCGGCCTGCCACTGGTGCAGGCCCGCCGCGCTGGTCCTGGCCGCTTCAGGGGTGGCGATGGCGGGATCGCTGCAGTGCTCCCAGAGCCGTTCCAGCGGCGGCAGGTCATCACCGGCGCCGAGGCCCCACGCCTGCTGCAGCGTGGCGAACCACCGTGCCATCTCCGCCTGCCAGTCTTCCGCGCCCGTGCCCATGGTCGTTGTCGTGCCTCGCAGTGGGGCGTGCGCCCGCCTCGTGGCGGCTGCACAGCGTCGCCGTCACCGCCGCCCTCGGCGGTCCGGGCGACAGTCTAACATCGCGGCTGGCGGGGCGCGGGGTCACTCCCCGGATGAGGGTTCCCCGTCCTTGCCGGATATCTGCTGTTGCCAGTTCTGCTGCAGGGCCCGGGCACGGGAGCGCTGGTAGCCGTCCGCTGCCGGGCTCGAGAGGACGTCGTCGATCTGATGCAGGGCGCTGCGCAGGTCGCCACGGGCGGCATAGAAGCGCGCCATGGCCAGCGAGGCCTCGGCCCCGTGGCCCGCCGCGTCCGCGGTACGGGCGTGCAGGCGGAGGAGGTCGTCGGACCAGGGATGGCGCTCGGTGGCGGCGGCCACGGCATTGAGGGCGTCCTGGTGCCGGCCGGCGGCGGAGAGGGCCTGGATGCGACGGTACTCCAGGGCATAGTCGTCCGGGAACAGCGACAGCCCCTCCTCCAGGATGGATATGGCCTGTGCCGGCTGTTCCGCGGCCCGGGCGATGTCGGCCCGGGTGAGATAGTACGCGGCGCGTTCCTCGCCGTCCGCGGAGGCGCTGTCGAGTTCCTTGCGGGCGGCGTCCAGGTCGTCGGCGCGGATCAGCGCGACCGCGAGGCCATAGTGCTCGGCGCGGGTGGCCTCGCCGTCTTCCAGCTGGCCACGCAGGCGCTCCACCGCGGCGTTGCCGCTGTGGGCGGTGATGGCGGCGAGGCGGGCGTGCATGAGCGCGAAGCTGGCGCTCTCGAAGGTCCTGCCCTGGGAGGATGCCAGATCGTCGGCGCGCTGACGGCTCTCGGCGATGCGCTCCTCGGTGAGCGGATGGGTGCTGAGGAACGGCGGTGGCGTGGCGCTGTAGCGGCTGGCGTCGAGCAGCCGGCCGAAGAATCGGGGCATGCCGTGGGGGTCGAAGCCGGCCCGTGCGAGCAGCTCCTCGCCGATGCGGTCGGCCTCGTGTTCGTGCTCCCGGGAGTACGCCAGCTGGCTCTGGGCCGCGCTCGCCATGCCCGACATCGCCGCCGCGGAGCCGGCCTGCGGGTCCTGGGTGCCGATGAGGATGCCCGCGAGGATCATCGCCATGGTGCGCAGGCTGCTGCCCTGGGCGGCGAGGATGCGGCGCGCGAGGTGGCGCTGGGTGACGTGGGTCATTTCGTGGGCGAGCACCGAGGCGAGCTCGCTCTCGCTCTGGGCGGCGAGGAACAGCCCCGTGTTGATCCCGATATAGCCCCCGGGCATGGCGAAGGCGTTGATCCGCGGGTCGTCGATGAGGAAGAAGCTGAAGCCGTCGCTCGCGCCTCCGGAATACCCCGCCAGCCGGACGCCGAGGTCGTGGATGTAGCCGATCACCGGCGGATCGTCGACCAGTGACGCCTCGCGGCGTATCTCGCCCATCATGCGCTGGCCGATCTCGCGCTCCCGGGCCGGGGTCATCACCTGATCGGCGGGATCGCCCATGTCCGGCAGGGAGAGATCGAGCGCGGCGCCGGCCGGGGCCGCGGCGGCGATTCCGGTGGCGATGATGAGGGCGCGGAGCAGTGTGCGTGCCATAGGCTGCCGGTCGGCGGTTTGTGTGGGTAATCAGACCGGGGTTTGCGGTGGGGTGTTCCCCGCCGTAATCATCCGGTCCCAGACTGACACTATCGTGAGAATCGCTAGTAGTATACCCGCGCGGAGATGCGGGACGTGGTGTCCGGCCGTGCCGCGCCGTCGCGGCGCACTGGTGGCCGGAACGCCCGGCGCCGATTCGCGGCCGTGCGGGGCACTCCAGTCACACAGCCAACGGGCGAGGGTATGCAGACGATTCGGGACTGGCTTTCGCGCCACATGAATGACCCGCAGGTGGTTGCCCTTACCGGGGTGCTGCTCGTCGGGCTCGGGACGGTAGTCTTCTTCGGCGACATGCTCGCGCCGGTGTTCACGGCGATCGTGATCGCGTACCTGCTCGAGGGGGTGGTCCAGAAGCTCGAGCACTGGATACCGCGGGGGCCGGCGGTGATCGTGGTCTTCCTGCTGTTCATGGCCGGCTTTGCACTGGTGATGTTCGCGCTCATGCCCACGCTCACCCAGCAGGTTGCGCAGCTGGTCGAGAACCTGCCGCGCATGCTCGATCGCGGTCAGACCACATTGCTGCGGCTGCCGGAACGCTATCCGGAGTTCTTCTCCGCCGAGCAGGTCAGCAGCCTGCTCGCAGCGATCCGCCAGGAGTCCGTGGACCTCGGGCGGATGCTCGTTTCCTCGGTCTCGCTGTCCTCGGTGGTGAAGATCTTCACCCTCGTCGTCTATTCCATCCTCGTGCCGCTGCTGGTGTTCTTCTTCCTCAAGGACAAGGCGCGCCTGCTCGGCTGGGTGCGCCGCTGCCTGCCGCGCCACCGCACCCTCGCGGACACGGTCTGGCACGAGGTGGACATGCAGATCGGCAACTACGTGCGCGGCAAGTTCCTGGAGATCCTCATTGTCGGTGCGGCGGCCTATATCACCTTCGTGCTGCTCGGCCTGCAGTTTGCCGCGCTGCTTGCCGTGGTGACGGGGCTGTCCGTGATCATCCCCTACATCGGCGCGACGGTGATCACCGTGCCCATTGCGGTGGTGGCGTACTTCCAGTTCGGTCCGAGCAGCGAGTTCATCTGGGTGATGGCGGCCTACGCGATCATCCAGGCCCTGGATGGCAACGTGCTGGTGCCGCTGCTGTTCTCGGAGGTGGTGAACCTCCACCCGGTGGCGATCATCGTTTCGATCCTGGTCTTCGGCGGCATCTGGGGCTTTTGGGGGATATTCTTCGCGATCCCGCTGGCGACGCTGATCAACGCCGTCATCAACGCCTGGCCGGAGCCCGAGCCGCCGGAGGCGGCGCGCGGCGAGGCCGACGACGCCTCCGGCTGACGGCGCGCGGGCACCGCGGCCCGCCCGCTGCCCGTGGTCACAGGCCGTGGGAGCCGGAATCGGGCTCGTGCGTGTCATCCTGTTCGGCCAGCCGGCGCTGCTCGGCGGCGTGGTCCCGGGCCAGCAGCACGTAGAAGCCGGGGAGAACGAACAGGGTGAACAGCGTGCCGATGCCCAGGCCGGTGCTGATGGTCAGGCCGATGGCGAAGCGGCTGACGGCGCCGGGGCCGCTGGCCGTCAGTAGCGGCACCATGGCGACGATGAGCGCCACCGAGGTCATGATGATGGGCCGCAGCCGGATGGCGCCGGCCTCCAGTACCGCGTCGACCTTGGACAGCCCCTTTTGGATCTGCTGCTGGTTGGCGAACTCCACGATCAGGATGCCGTTCTTGGCGACCACGCCGATGAGCGTGATCAGTCCCACCTGGGTGTAGATGTTCATGCTCGCGAAGCCGAGGGTGATGAACGCCATTGCCCCGGCGATGGACATGGGTACGGACACCAGGATGATGAACGGATCGCGCCAGCTCTCGAACTGCGCGGCGAGCACCAGGTAGATCACCAGCAGCGACAGGAAGAAGGTCGTCACCAGCGCGGTGCCCTGCTGCTTGAACTGCCGCGAGGCCCCGGTGTAGTCGACCCCGTAGGAGCGGGGCGCGATCTGCGCGGTCTGTGTCTCCAGATAGCCCAGCGCCTGCCCCATGGTCACGCCGGGCGCCATCACGCCCTCGATGGTGATCGAGTTGAGCTGCTGGAACTGCGTGCGCTCCGATGGTTCCACCCCCTGCTTCAGGGTGACCAGCGAGGACAGCGGCACCAGCGCACCCGTGTCCGCACGGATGTAGTAGTCGCGCAGCATCTGCTCGTCGAGTCGGAAGCGGCGCTCCACCTGGGGGATCACCTGGTAGCTGCGCCCGTCCATGCTGAAACGGTTGACGTAGTCGCCGCCGAGCATGGTCGCCAGGTTCTGGCCGATCTCGCGCATGCTGATGCCCAGGTCGCCGGCGCGGTCGCGGTCCACCTGGATGGAGACCGTGGGCCGGTCGAAGGCGATGGACTTCTTGAGGAAGGCGAAGTTGCCGCTGCCCATGGCCTTGCCGACGATCTCGTCGGCCACCTGGTTCATGTCCTCGTAGCTCGCCCCGGAGGTGAGCACGAACTGCACCGGCAGTCCGCCCCCGGCGCCCGGCAGGCTCGGGCGCGGGAAGGCGCTGATCTGCAGTCCGGCGACCTTGCCCAGTGCGCTCTGCAGCTGCGGCTGGGCCTCGAACTGGGAAACGTCGCGGTCGGCGTAGCTCTTCATCTTGAAGCCGCCGAAGATCGTGTTCGCCGAGTCGCCGCCGAGGATCATGAAGCTTTCCTTGTAGCCCGGCACGCCCTCCATCTGGGTCTGGATGTCCTGGCCGTAGGCCTCCAGGTAGTCGAGGGTGGCGGTTCGCGGCCCGGTGGCCTGGAAGAACAGGATGCCCTGGTCCTCGGTGGGGGCGAGCTCGTTCTGGGCGGTGACGAACATGAAGTAGATCGACACCAGCACCGCGACGGCGAAGATCACGAGCACCGAGACGGTCTGCAGCGCGCGGCCGAGCAGTGCCCGGTAGCCGCGGGCGAGGGCGTTGAACGCCCGCTCGACCATCTGCTCGAAGCGCCCGGGGTTGCCGTGGGGCTTGAGGACCTTGCCCGAGAGCATGGGCGAGAGCGTGAGCGCGATCACGCCGGAGACCAGCACGGCGCCGGCCAGGGTGAAGGCGAACTCCGTGAACAGGGTGCCGATCAGCCCGCCCATGAAGCCGATGGGGGCATACACCGCCACCAGCGTCGTGGTCATCGCGATGATGGGCACGGCGAGCTCGCGGGCCCCCTGCATGGCGGCGTGGAAGCGGGTCTCGCCGGACTCGATGTGGCGGTGGACGTTCTCCACCACGATGATGGCGTCGTCCACCACCAGGCCGATCGCGAGCACCATCGACAGCAGTGTGAGCAGGTTCAGGGAGTAGCCCAGGGTGAGCATGACGAACGCGCCACCGATGAGTGACAGTGGCACGGCCACCGCCGGCACCGCCGCGGCACGGATCGAGCCCAGCGAGAGGTAGACCACCAGCAGTACGATGGCCACCGCTTCCAGGATGGTCTTGTAGACCTCGTCGATGGAGTCCTGGATGAACTCGGAGGCGTCGTAGGGCAGGACCACGTGCATGCCCTCCGGGAGCTGGCCGCGGACGGTCTGCACCCGCGCGGTCACGGCCTGCGCGGTGTCCAGCGGGTTCGCGCCGGGGGCCTGTTCGATGGCCATGAACACCGCCGGCTTGCCCTGGTACCACGCCTCGGACGTGTACTCCTCGGCGCCGAGCTCGCTGCGGGCGATATCGCGCAGGCGCACGAGGGTATCGCCGTCGCCGCGGATGACCAGATCGCGGAAGTTCTCCGGGTCGGATACGTCCGTGGTGGCGGTCAGGGTGATGGCGGTGTAGTCGCCCTTGGTCTGGCCGACGCCGGCGAGGTAGTTGTTTGCGCGCAGCACCTCCGCCACGTCCGTGGGCGTGACGCCCAGCGAGGCCATGCGGTCCGGGTCGAGCCAGATGCGCATGGCCAGGCGCTTGCCGTGCAGCCGGGCCTTGGCCACACCGGGCACGGCCTGGAACTGCGGCTGGACCACGCGCAGGAGGTAGTCCGTGACCTTGGGCACGCTGAGGTCATCGCTGTAGAAGGCGAGGTACATCAGCGCCGTGGAGTCACCGGTAGAGGACTCGATGACCGGGTCCCGCGCGGCCTCCGGCAGTACGTTGCGCTGGCTCGCCACCTTCGCCTGGATCTCGGAGACCGCCGCGTTGGGGTCGTAGTTCAGCTCCATATGGGCCTCGATGGTGGAGGCCCCCTGGCTGCTGGTCGCGGTGATGTAGTCGATGCCGTCGGCCTCAGCGATGGCCTGCTGCAGCGGTGTGGTCACGAAGCCCTTGACCAGCTCGGAGCTGGCGCCGGGATAGGCCGTGGACACCGTGACCACGGTGTTCTCCAGCTCCGGATACTGGCGCAGCTCCATGAGCCCCAGCGACCGGGCACCGACCAGCAGGATCAGCAGGCTGATCACCGTCGCCAGGACCGGGCGACGGATGAAGATGTCGGTGAATCTCATTCGCCGGAGACCTCCCCGTCGAGGGCGGTGCTGTTGTCGACGGTCACGGGCTGGCCGTCACGCAGCTTGACCAGCCCCGCGCGGACCACCTCCTCGCCGGCGGACAGCCCGTCGGTGATCTCCACACTGCCGGACTGCGTGGCGCCGGTGGTCACGGCACGGCGCTTGGCGACGCGCTGGCCGCCGTCGTTCCCGGTGACGACGTAGACGAAGTCGCCGTAGGTGTTGTAGGAGATCGCCGTGCGCGGGACCACCACCACGGTACGTTCCTCCGGCATGAGGGTCTGGACGCGGGCGAACATGCCGGGGCGCAGGACGTCGTCCGGGTTCGGCAGGGTGGCGCGCACGTTCACGCTGCGGGTGCCCTCATCCACACCGGAATCGATGGCGGTGATCTCGCCCTCGAACTGCCGTTCGGGGTAGGCGCTGACCCGGATCTGTACGGTCTGGCCGTTGCGGAGGTCGCCGAAGCGGCGTTCGGGCACGGCGTAGTCCACGTAGATGGGGTCCAGCGCGGTCAGTGTGACCAGGGACTGGCCGGCGGTGATGTACTCGCCCTGGTCCACCTGCTTGATGCCCAGAAGGCCGTCGAACGGCGCGCGGATCACCTTCTTGGCGATGCGCGCCTCCTGCTCGGCGACCTGGGCCCGGGCGGCCTCGTAGCGGGCCTTCGCCTCGTCGTACTGGGACTGGGAGACGGCACGCTTGGGCAGGAGGTTGGCGTTGCGCTCGAACTGCACCCGGGCGAGCTCGCGATCCGCCTTGAGCCCGCGCAGGGAGGCCTGATCGACACTGTCGTCGAGCTGTACGAGCACGTCGCCGTCCTTCACCCGGCTGCTGGACTCGAAGCTTACCTCGCTGATCTTGCCGGCGACCTCGGTGGTGATCTCGATGCCCTGCACCGGCGAGACGCTGCCCACGGACTGGATACCCGGGCGCCAGCTCACCTCGCGGGCCGTGGCCGTGGCGATGGTGGCCGGCGGCTGCGGCTGGTTCGCCTGCTTCGCCATCTCCTGCATCTGGAGGTACTTCCAGCCGAAGATGCCGCCGAACACGAGTCCCAGGAAGACGACCACCAGGAACAGCCGGATTATGACCTTCATCAATTCTTTTCCCCGTTTGCCGAACCGCTAATCATCGGCACAGCCGCCGGTCCGTTCAACATAATTTTTGGCAGTGGATCGTGAAGAGAGTGTGATGGTGGCCGCGCCGGCAGGCGTGACGCCCTCAAAAAGTAGGCGCCGAGGCGGGGAATGCAACCCCTTCAGGCGTCGGGCAGGATCAGAGGGCCGAAGAAGGCCTCCAGGAGGGTGTCCGCGTCGTGCTCGAGATCACACTCCGCGGGCTTGCGCAGATACTGGCTGAACAGTCCGGACATGTAGGCGTGCAGCGCCATCGCCGCGACCCGCGGCGGGATCGCCGGGTTGAGCCGGCCCCGTGCCTGTACCCGCTCGAACTGCTGTTCGAACAGGTCGATGATCTCGGCGATCAGCGTGTCCTGGCGGGCAACGGCCGGGTTGATGTCGTCCACGCGCTCGCTGCGGTGGAACAGGATCGTGTAGACCCGGCGGTGACGCAGGTCCTGGGCGATGCGGTCCAGCCCGTGTCGGCACAGGCCGCGCAGGGTCTCCACCGGGTCGCCGTCGTGGGTCCGGCAGAGCTCCTCGACGAGCTCGGCCATCGGTGGGCGCACGCGTTCGAGCATCGCCTCGAAGAGGTCGCTCTTGTCCTGGAAGTGCCAGTAGATGGCGCCGCGGGTGAGCCCCGCGTGACGGGCGATCCGCTCCAGCGAGGTGCGGGAGACGCCGTTCTCGAGAAACGCCTCCTCCGCGGCGTCCAGCAGCCGTTCCCGCGTCGCTTCCGATTCTTCCTTGGTTTTCTTGGCCATAGGGTTACCCCGGGGATGTGCGCGCCGCCGGCCAACCCGCGGTATGCGGCCCGGCCCGGGCGTCGATCCGCCGCCCGGGCCGGCGACGGGGCCGAGGCACTATGCTCGGCCCGTCGAGCGCCTGTCAAAGGATGGCTCACGCCGGCGTTTCGTCGTCCTGGGTCGTCTCACCCCCGTGTCGCCGGCCGCCGCCCAGAAGGTCGGTGATCCGGCGCACGATGACGTAGAACAGCGGGATGAAGAAGATCGCCAGCAGTGTGGCCGAGATCATGCCGCCGAGCACCGCCGTGCCGATCGCGATGCGCGAGGCCGCACCGGCCCCGGAGGCGAAGGCCAGGGGGATGACGCCCATGGTGAACGCCAGCGAGGTCATCAGGATCGGGCGCAGCCGGACCCGGGCGGCCTCGACGGTCGAGGCGACCAGGCCGTAGCCCTGGTTCTCCAGCGCCCGGGCGAACTCGACGATCAGTATGGCGTTCTTCGCGGTCAGGCCCACCGTGGTCAGGATGCCGACCTGGAAGAACACGTCGTTGGGCAGCCCGCGCACGAGTGCCGCGAGTACCGCACCGAGAACGCCGAGCGGGACCGCGAGCATCACGGAGACCGGGATGGTCCAGCTCTCGTAGAGCGCCGCCAGGGCGAGAAAGACCACGATCACGGACACGCCGTAGAGCAGGGTGGTCTGCGCCCCCGACTGGCGCTCCTGGTAGGAGAGGCCGCTCCAGGCGTGGCCTATCCCCTGGGGAAGCTGCTGGAGCAGGCGCTCGACCTCGGTCATCGCCTCTCCGGTGGAGTATCCCGGGGCGGGCTCGCCCTGGAGCTGGCGGGAGGGGGTGCCGTTGAAGCGCTCGAGCCGGGGTGAACCGAACGTCCACTCGCCGCTGGTAAGCTCGCCCAGCGGGGTCATCCCGCCGTTGTCGTTGCGCAGGTACCAGTCCTCGAAGTCACCCGGGAGCATGCGCGCATTCGCCTCGCCCTGGAGGAAGACCCGCTTGATGCGGCCGTTGTTGAGGAAGTCGTTGACGTACTGCGACCCCCAGGTGACCGAGAGCAGGTCGTTGATCCGGGACAGGGGCACGCCCAGCGCCTGGGCCTTCTCCTGGTCCACGTCGAGGTGGTAGCGCGGGCGGTCCTCCAGGCCGTTCGGGCGGACGTTGGTGAGCACCGGGCTCTGCGCGGCGAGCTGCAGGAACCGGCCCTGTGCCTGCATCAGCGCCTCGTGTCCAACGCCGCCGCGATCCTGCAGCCGCAGATCGAAGCCCAGGGCGTTGCCCAGTGCCGGGATCGAGGGGATGTTGAAGGCGAATACCCGGCCGTCGCGGATCAGCCCGGCGAGATCGCGGTTGGCCTTCTGGATGATGGCGCCGACGCTCTCGGTTTCCGGATCGCGCTCGGACCACGGGTTGAGGTTCACGAAGGCGATACCCGCGTTCTGCGCCCGTCCCGCGAAGCTGAAGCCGGCCACGGTGAAGATGCCGTCCACGGCATCCTGGTCGAGGAAGTAGTCCTTCACCTTGTCCATGGTCGCCTTGGTGCGCTGCTGGGTTGCCCCGGAGGGGAGCTGGTACTGCACCAGCACGACGCCCTGGTCGGCGGACGGAAGGAAGCCGCCGGGCACCCGGGTGAAGCCGTAGGCGGTGCCGGCCACGATCGCCGCGAAGACCACGCCATAGATCCACGGATGGCGGCCGAAGTGGCCGACGGTCGCGGCGTAGCCGCTGGTGGCGCCGTCGATGCCGCGGTTGAACCAGCCGAGCAGCCGGTGCAGCAGGGTCTCGTGCTCCTGGCGTTTGAGCAGGCGGGCGCACAGGATGGGGCTGAGGATCAGTGCCACCAGCACCGAAAGTGCCATCGCCGCCACCAGGGTTAGCGAGAACTGCCGGTAGATCGCACCCACCGAGCCCGGGAAGAAGGCCATGGGCACGAACACGGCGGAGAGCACCACGCCGATGCCTACCAGCGCACCGCTGATCTGGCCCATGGACTTGCGCGTCGCCGCCATGGGGCCAAGCCCGTCCTCATGCATGACGCGTTCGACGTTCTCCACCACGACGATGGCGTCGTCGACCAGTAGCCCGATCGCCAGGACCATACCGAACATGGTCAGCATGTTGATGGAGAACCCTGTCGCTGCCATCACCGCGAAGGTGCCGAGCAGCACCACCGGCACCGCCAGCGTCGGGATCAGCGTGGCCCGCCAGCTCTGCAGGAACAGGATCATCACCAGCACCACGAGGGCGATGGCCTCGATCAGGGTGCGGACCACCTCCTCCATCGAGGCCTCGACGAAGGGGGCGGTCTCGAAGGGGGTGGCGACCTCGAGGTCCTTCGGGAAGTAGGGTTCGAGCTCGTTGAGGCGTTCCTCCACGCGCCGGGTGGTCTCCAGGGAGTTCGCGCCGGGCGCCAGGGTGACGGCCAGCCCGGCGGCCGGCTGGCCGTTGTAGAAGCTGTCGATGTGGGTGGAACCGCCGCCTAGCGCGACCCGGGCGATGTCGCCCAGACGCACGCGGGAGCCGTCCGGCTGGGTCTTGATGAGGATGTTGCGGAACTCCTCCGGCGTGTTCAGCAGCGTCTGCGAGGTCACCGTCGCGTTGAGCTGCTGGCCCTCCACCGCCGGCAGACCACCGAACTGGCCCGCCGTGACCTGGGCGTTCTGGGTCTCGATGGCCGAGCGCACGTCGGACACGGTGAGGCCATAGCGGATGAGCGCGTCCGGGTCGAGCCAGATGCGCATCGCGTACTCCGAGCCGAACACGGTCACGCTGCCCACGCCGGTGACTCGGGCGATGGGTTCCTTGATGTCCGAGTGCACGAAGTCGGCGATCGCCTGCTTGGTCATCTCGCCGTCGCCGGAGATGAAGGCCTTGACCAGCAGGAAGCTCTCGCTCGCCTTTTCCACGCTGATGCCCTGCTGGCGCACCACCGTGGGCAGACGCGGCTCGGCCAGCGCCAGCTTGTTCTGAACCTGCACCTGGGCGATATCGGGGTCGGTGCCGCTGGCGAAGGTCAGGGTGATGGTCGCGTGGCCGGTGGAGTCGGAGGTCGAGCCCATGTAGAGCAGGCCGTCCAGGCCGGTCATTTCCTGCTCGATAACCTGCACCACGGTGTTCGAGACCGTGTCCGAGGACGCACCGGGGTAGCTTGCCTGGATCTCGACCGCCGGTGGTGCGACGGTCGGGTAGCGCTGGATCGGCAGCGTGTTGATGGCGAGGACGCCGGCGAGCATCACCGCGATCGCCAGCACCCACGCGAAGACCGGCCTTTTCAGGAAGAAATTAACCATTGTCGGTCTCTCCCGGCCGGTTCGGGATCTCGGCCGCAACGGCCTTCACCGCCTGGCCCGGCCGTGCCTTCTGCAGGCCCGAGACAATGACGCGATCACCCGCCGAGAGGCCGTCCTCAACGACCCAGAAGCTGCCGAGGGCGCGGCCCACCTTGACGCTGCGCTGCTCGGCCTTGCCCTCGCCGTTGACCACCAGTGCGGTCGCCTCGCCCTGGCGGTTGTGGGTGATGCCCTGCTGGGGCACGAGCAGGGTGTCCTGCTTGGTGCCGGAGCTCAGCCGTGCGCGCACGAACATCCCGGGCATGAGCTCATGGTCCGGGTTGGGGAAGACCGCGCGCAGGGTCACCGTTCCCGTGCCCTGGTCGACGGTCACCCCGGTGAACTCCAGCTTGCCGGGATGGCCGTATTCGGTGCCGTCGTCGAGCAGCAGCTCCACCCGGGCCTTGCCGGGCTCGGCCTTCTCCAGGTCGCCGCGGTGGAAGGCGCGCCTGAGGCGTATCATTTCGGTGGTCGAACGCTGGATGTCGACGTAGATGGGGTCGAGCTGGGTGATCCGGGCCAGTGCGGTCTCCTGGTTTGCGGTCACGAGTGCGCCCTCGGTGACATACGACTGGCTGATGCGTCCGTCGATGGGGGCATCGATGCTGGTGTAGGCAAGATCGATGCGGGCGGATTCCAGCGCCGCCTTGGCCGACGCCACCCGCGCCTTCTGCTCCTGGTAGGCGGCCTGGACGTCGTCGTAGTCCTGCTGGCTGACGTGGTTCTTCTTGACCAGATCGCTGTAGCGCTCGGCCTTGCGGCGGGCACTGTCCAGGGTCGCGCGGGCTTCGGCCAGGCTGGCCTCCGCCTCGTGGACGGCGGCCCGGTAGCGGCGCGGGTCGATCTCGTAGAGCGTGTCCCCGGCGCTTACCTGGGTGCCGGCCCGGAAGTCGCGCTTCTGCAGGATGCCGGTCACCTGCGGCCGGACCTCGGCGACGCGGTAGGCGGAGGTCCGCCCCGGAAGACGGGTGACCTGTTCCACCGGCTGCATGTGTAGCTCGACCACACCGACCTCCGGCGGTGGCCGCTTCGACTGCTGGGCCACGGCGGGGCCGCCGGCGAGGCCCGCGAGTGCCGCCGAGAGGACGATCACGGCGGAGAGCGAACGGGAGTTATAGGCGTTGCGCATGGCAATCCTTCCTTGTGGCCGTGTTCTGAGCCATAGGGGAGAGAGGCTCGAAGGAATAGACATCAAATTATACATACACGAATGTATGGTTAAAAGCCGGGAGACCGGCGGGATGCCGGTCGCGGTCGGGAAGGGGTGCCCGGGGCGTCAGAAGGCGTAGGAGAGCACGATTCCGGCGGCGGTCTGGTTGGCGTCGCCGACGTCCGCGACGATGGGGCTGTCCGCGGCGTCCCCGAGAATGCGGCCGGCGCGGGTTATTGCCGTCACCGACCAGCCCGCTCCCAGCCGGCGCGTGACCCGGGCCGTTACCCGGACCTCGTAGTAGGCGCCGCCCGGGTGGAACGCGTCGAGCCCCGAGCGCGCGCTCCCGGCCGGGGAGACGGCGAACAGGGCGTCGTTCCAGTCGTCGTCGCCCCAGGTGAGATCGGGGCCGACGGCATAGCGCCAGCGTTGCCCGATGCGCCCGGCATAGCGGGTCCCCACTCGTGCACGCAGGCCCTCGAGGTCGCCGGTGACCGGGGTGGCGATATCCCCCCGGAGTCGCCAGGGACCCCGGCGCCAGTGCGCGGCGATGCCCGCGAGTGCGCCGCCGTCCACACTCTCCAGGCCCTCCAGGTCGCCGGCGTCGCTTCGTCCCCCGGCCCGGGTGACGAAGGGACCGACGCGCAGACCGGTTCGCCGGAACACGTCCCAGCCGATGCCGTCCGTCACGGTGGCATAGAATGGCCCATGGCGGATGTCGAAGTAGGGTACCGGATCCGTGTCGTGGTCGTCGGAACCCCGGTAGCTCGGGGCATGGAGAACGCCGGCGCCGAGGCGCACGGTTGTCTCCGGCCCGTCCGCGGCGGCCGCTGTGGCGGCCAGCGTCAGCGCGATCGCGGCGGTGATCCCCACGACGGTGTTACCCATGTTCTGTTCCCCTGGCTGGCTGTGTCTGTCCCGATCAGGGCGTCGGCCCCGGAAGTGGCTGCGCCCGGGTAACCATACAGGGGCCGCGGCGCCGGATCATGCGCGGCCCATGCATCATGGGCTCAGAAGTGGTAGGCGAGCTCCAGGGAGACGATGTCGACGCCGGGATTCTCCTCGTAGAGGTCGGCGTTCGAGGTGTGCTGGGCGCGCACCGCGACGTGGAAGGCGGGCAGCGGGCGCCAGCCCACGGCGATATGGCTGGTGAACTGCATGTGGCCGCCGAGGTCATGGCCCGCGGCCGTGCTGTCGGAGAGCACGGAGGGCTGGACACCGGTGCTGAGCAGGATGGGCTGACCGGGCCACTGGTAGGTGAGGACCGGGCCCAAGGCGGCGAGGTGGGTGTCATCCCCGGAGCCGCCCCAGTGGCTGGCCATGGCCTCCCAGTGGGCATTCACCCCCTCCGGCAGGTAGGCGTCGACGATATGCCGCTGCACCCAGGGTGCGCCCCGCCGCAGGTAGAGGGTGACGGAGTCGACGTTGTCGCCACTGCCCGCACGCACGCCCACGCTCGTCGATGCCGGGTGTGGGGCGTCTCCGCCGGCCGCACAGGTGACGGACGGGGCGGCCGTGGCCAGGGCCGCGGTGATCAGCGCGGCGCGTAGTGCCATGGTCATTGCGTATCCTCGGGGTAGGCCGGGTGCCACTGTATCCATTCGCCGGATACAAACATGTTTGTATGTTATGGCGCGACCCGGAACCGGTCAAACCCGACGGCCATGCCCGTCGGGTTGCCGGGGGCGCGTTCGTACCTGCGGTCAGCCCTTGGGGCCGGTGAGCAGCCAGACGATGAGGCCCAGCACCGGCAGGACGAGGATGCCCACGATCCAGAGGACCTTGGCGCCGGTGCTTGCGCGGCTCTGGACGATGCGCACGAATGCGTAGACCTCGATTATGAGCAGGATGAGGCCGAGAAAACCGCCGATCTCTATGCCCATGGGTGCTCCCGTTGGCTCGGTCCCGGACTGCCGGAACGCCTGTTACATGTTGGGGTAGTTGGGTCCGCCACCGCCCTCGGGGACGACCCAGTCGATGTTCTGGGTCGGGTCCTTGATGTCGCAGGTCTTGCAGTGCACGCAGTTCTGCGCGTTGATCTGCAGCCGCGGGTTGCCCGCGTCGTCCTCGACGAACTCGTACACCCCGGCGGGGCAGTAGCGCGCCTCCGGGCCGGCGTAGCGCTCGAGGTTCACGCGCACGGGCACGTCATCGTCGCGTAGCGTGAGATGGCAGGGCTGGCTCTCCTCGTGATTGGTGTTGGAGATGAATACCGAGGAGAGCCGGTCGAAGGTGACCACGCCGTCGGGTTTCGGGTAGTCGATGGGTGTGGCCTCGTCCTTCGCCCTGAGCTGCTCGTGGTCGGCGTGGTGGTGGAACGTCCACGGTGCCTTGCCCCGGAACAGGTACGTATCGATGGCGGAGTAGGCCATCGCCGGCCACAGCCCCCAGCGGAAGGCGGGACGAATGTTGCGTGCGCGGTGGAGCTCGTCCCATAGCCAGGTTCGGCGCAGCCGCTCGGGGTAGGCGCTGACCTCGGCGCCGGCCTCCGCTGCCTCGCCGGTGAGCGCCTCGAAGACCGTCTCGGCGGCGGTCATGCCGGACTTCATGGCGGTGTGGCTGCCCTTGATCCGCGGGGTGTTGAGAAAGCCCGCGGTGTCGCCGATGAGCGCCCCGCCCGGGAAGGTCAGCCGCGGGATGGACTGGTAGCCGCCCTCGCTGATGGCGCGCGCGCCGTAGCTGATGCGCCGCCCACCCTCGAAGGTGGGGCGGATCGCCGGGTGGGTCTTGAACCGCTGCATCTCCTCGAACGGCGAGAGGTAGGGGTTGTCGTAGTCGAGCCCGACCACGAAGCCCACCGCCACCTGGTTGTCCTCGAGGTGGTAGAGAAAGCTCCCGCCGTAGGTCCGCGAGTCCATGGGCCAGCCCACGGTGTGGACGACGAGCCCCGGCTGGTGCTGCGCCGGATCCACCTCCCAGAGCTCCTTGATCCCGAGCCCGTAGGTCTGCGGGTCGGCGTCGGCGCGCAGCTCGAAGCGCTCGAACAGGGCCTTGGTCAGCGAACCGCGGCAGCCCTCGGCGAACAGTGTCTGGCGGGCATGCAGCTCCACGCCCGGCTCATGGTTCGGCCCCGGCGTGCCGTCGGGGTTCAGGCCCATGTCGCCGGTGGCCACGCCCTTGACCGAGCCGTCCTCGTGGTAGAGCACCTCGGCGGCGGCGAAGCCCGGGTAGATCTCCACGTCCAGCGCCTCCGCCTGCTCGGCGAGCCAGCGGCAGAGGTTGCCGAGGCTGACAATGTAGTTGCCCTCGTTCGCCATCTGCGGCGGTGTGGGCAGCCGCCGGGCGCTGCGTTCGCCGAGCAGCAGGAAGCGGTCCTCGGCGACCGGGGTGTGCAGCGGTGCACCGCGATCGCGCCAGTCCGGCAGCAGCTCCTCGAGGGCGCGGGGATCGAGCACCGCCCCGGAGAGGATGTGCGCGCCGATCTCGCTGCCCTTCTCGAGCACGCAGACCGACAGCGCCTGCCCGGTCTCCGTGGCCCGCTGCATCAGCCGGATCGACGCGGCCAGCCCCGACGGGCCGCCGCCGACGATCACCACGTCGTAGTCCATGCTCTCGCGTTCGCTCGTCACGGCTCTCTCTCCATGTGCTTGTTCATCGCCCGGGGCCCGGGACGTCCCGATCATCCTCGGCCGGCCACCGGTAACCGCGCTGTTTCGCCTCCGACCCCGAGTTGTGTCTGTTCCCCCCGGGCGGTTTCAGGCGCGCGCCGCGAGGGCCTGCGCCACCCGCGAGGCAGGCTGGCGGCCGAGCTTGCCCGAGATCCAGCGGCCGGTGGCCGCGAGGGCCTCCAGGTCCACCCCGGTCGTGATGCCGAGGCCGTCGAGCAGGTAGACGACGTCCTCGGTGGCGACGTTACCGGAGGCGCCCCTGGCGTAGGGGCAGCCGCCGAGCCCGGCGACCGAGCTGTCGACGGTGGCGATGCCGAGCTCCATGACGGCGTAGAGATTGGCCAGGGCCTGTCCGTAGGTGTCGTGGAAGTGTGCGGCGAGCCGGGATATCGGTACCCGCTCCGCCACGGCCTCGACCATCCGCTGGGCCTTGCGCGGCGTGCCCACGCCGATGGTGTCGCCCAGCGATATCTCGTAACAGCCCATCGCCTGGAGTTCGGCGGCCACGGTGGCCACCGCCTCCGGCGCGATCTCCCCCTCGTAGGGACAGCCGAGCACGCAGGAGACGTAGCCGCGCACCCGCACGTCCCGCTCCCGGGCGGCCTCGATCACGGGCCGGAATCGCTCCAGGCTCTCGTTGATGGAGCAGTTGATGTTCCGCTGCGAGAAGCTCTCGGAGGCGGCGCCGAAGACGGCGATCTCCTCGGCCCCGGCGGCCAGGGCGGCGTCAAGGCCCTTCATGTTGGGCACGAGCACGGGGTAGTGCACCCCCGCCCGACGGCGGATGCCCTGGAGGACATCGGCGCTGGCGGCCATCTGCGGCACCCATTTGGGGGAGACGAAGGCACCGGCCTCGACCACCGGCAGTCCCGCCGCGGCGAGGCGCTCGATCAGCTCGATCTTGACCGCCGCGACGATGCTTTGCGGTTCGTTCTGCAGCCCGTCGCGCGGGCCGACCTCGACGATGCGTACGGTGTCGGGAAGGGACATGGCGGTTTTCACTCGCGGTTGTGTCGCCCGGACCCGGTCCGGTGGAGACGTTATGCCTTGCGGTCTGCCCGGCGGAGCGATCCCGTCACTCCGCCGGGCCGATCGCCAGCAGCTCGACGCCCTCGGAGACCTGCTCGCCCTCGACGTGGTTGACGTGCTCGACGACCCCGTCGGCCGTCGCCTTGATGGTGTACTCCATCTTCATCGCCTCCAGGATCATCAGCGGCTGACCTTCGCTTACGGTATCACCGGGCGCCACCAGTACGCTCACCACCGTGCCCGGCATCGGCGCCGTGAGGCTGCCCTCCTGGACCTGGTCCTCCATGCCCACGGTCAGCGGGTCGTGGCAGAGCAGCTGGCGCGAGGAGCCGTCACAGATGATGGTCAGCTCCGCACCGCGGCGGACCACCGTGGCCGTCAGGCGCACGCCGTTGAGGTCGACGCGCATGTCGCCGTCCGCGTCCAGCCGGCCGCGGGCACGGACCTCGCCGCCGGGCAGCTCCAGCAGGTAGTGACCCTCGCGGTAGTGGGCGGTGACGGCGATGTCGTCCTCGCCGTCGCGGAAGTGCAGCGTGTGATGGTTGTCGTCGTTGAGCACCCAGCCGCTGGCGTCGTGCCAGGGGGAGTGCGGGTCCGCGGAGCGGGCGGCGCGGGCGGCGGCCTCGGCGTCGATGCGCAGGAACTCGGCCAGGCACGCGAGCGCGAGCACCCGGTCGGAGACGGGTTCGGGGGCGGGGAAGAGGGCGTCGCGGTGGTTGTCGATGAAGCCGGTATCGAGCTCCGCGGCGGCGAAGGCCGGGTGCGCGGTCAGGGCCTGGAGGAAGGTGATGTTGGTGGTCGGCCCCACCACCTGGAAATGCGCCAGCGAGCGCCGCAGCCGTCGCAGGGCGCTGGCGCGGTCCTCGTCCCAGACCACGAGCTTGGCGATCATCGGGTCGTAGTGGATGCTGACCTCGTCGCCCTCGCGCACGCCGGTGTCGATGCGCACCTGGGCACCTTCCTCCGGCGTGCGCATGTGGCTGATCCGGCCGGTGGCGGGGAGGAAGTCGCTGGCCGGGTCCTCGGCGTAGATACGGGCCTCGAAGGCGTGGCCGTGGATGGTCAGCGATTCCTGCCCCCGGGGCAGGGCCTCGCCGTCGGCGACCCGCAGCTGCCACTCCACGAGGTCCTCGCCGGTGATCATCTCGGTGACCGGGTGCTCCACCTGCAGCCGGGTGTTCATCTCCATGAAGTAGAAGCTGCCGTCCTGGTGGACGATGAACTCCACCGTGCCGGCGCCGACGTAGCCGATGGCCTGGGCGGCCCGGGCGGCGGCCTGGCCCATCTCGCGGCGCCGCGTCTCGGTCATGCCGGGGGCCGGGGCCTCCTCGACCACCTTCTGGTGGCGGCGCTGCACCGAGCAGTCCCGCTCGAAGAGGTGCACCACCTGGCCCTGGCTGTCGGCGAAGACCTGGACCTCGATGTGACGCGGCTGAAGCAGGTACTTCTCGATCAGCACGCGGTCGTCGCCGAAGCTCGCCGCGGCCTCGCGCCGCGCGGCGGCGAGCTCGTCGGCGAAGTCCTCCGGGCGGTCGACGCGGCGCATGCCCTTGCCGCCGCCGCCGGCGCTGGCCTTGATCAGGACCGGGTAGCCGACCTCCTCCGCGGCGTCGGCGAGCCGGGACGCCTCCTGGTCTTCGCCGTGGTAGCCGGGGACCAGCGGCACGCCGGCCTCCGCCATGATGGTCTTGGCGGCGCTTTTCGAGCCCATCGCCTCGATGGCGGAGGCGGGCGGGCCGATGAAGGTGATCCCGGCGGCCTCGCAGGCGCGGGCGAAATCCGCGTTCTCGGAGACGAAGCCGTAGCCGGGATGGACCGCCTGGGCACCGGAGCGGCGGGCGACCTCGAGGATGCGTTCGGTATCGAGATAGCTCTCGCGCGCCGGGGCCGGGCCGATCAGCCAGGCCTCGTCGCAGAGGTGGACGTGTCGGGCCTGGGCGTCCGCCTCGGAGTAGACGGCGACGGTGCGCACGCCGAGCCGCCGGCAGGTCTGGGCCACCCGGCAGGCGATCTCGCCGCGGTTTGCGATCAGTATCTTGTCGAACATCGGTGATCCCCGATCGGTTCGTGGTCGGTCGTGTCGGTGCCGCGCCCCGGCGTCACCAGCGCCACGCCGCGCGCCGCTTGCCGAGGAAGGCGCTCACCCCCTCGCGGCCCTCGTCGCTGGCGCGCTGGTCGGCGATGCGCTGGGCGGTGTCCTCGACCATGTGCTCGTCCAGCGCCCCGCGGGAGACGTCGAGGGCCAGGCGCTTGGCCTCGCGCATGGCCCGCGGGCCGTTGCCGCGAAGGTCCGCGATGATGCGCGTGACCGCGTCCTCCAGGGCCTCCGGGGGCACCACCTCGTGCACCAGCCCGATGGCCCGGGCGGTGCGGGCGTCGAAGCGTTCGCCGGTGACGAAATAGCGCCGGGCCTGGCGCTCGCCGATGGCGCTGACGACGTAGGGGCTGATCACCGCCGGGATCAGTCCCAGGCGCACCTCGGAGAGTGCGAACACCGCGGTGTCCGCGGCCACGGCGATGTCGCAGCACGCCACCAGGCCGACGCCGCCGCCCATTGCCGCGCCGTTGACCCGGGCGATGGTGGGCTGGGGCAGGCGGTAGAGGGTATGCATCAGCTGCCCGAGGCCCCGGGAGTCCTCGAAGTTCTCCTGCCAGTCGTAGTCCGCCATGCGCCGCATCCAGTTGAGGTCGGCACCGGCGGAGAAGCTGCGGCCCTTGGCGGCGAGCACCACCGCATGAACGTGCTCGTCGCGGCCCACGCGGACGAGGGCCTCGGTGAGCTCGGCGATCAGGGCGTCGTCGAAGGCGTTGTGGACCGCCGGGCGGTCCATGGTGATGCGGGCGATGCCGGCATCGGTGGTGACGGTGAGGCTGTTCTCGCTCATGGCTTCCCTGTGGCTACATCCGGAAGACGCCGAAGCGGGTCGGCTGCTGCGGGGCGTTGAGCGCGGTGGACAGGCCCAGCCCCAGGACCATGCGGGTATCCGCCGGGGCGATGACGCCGTCGTCCCACAGCCGTGCGCTGGCGTAGTAGGGGTGGCCCTCGCGTTCGTACTGATCGCGGATCGGGGCCTTGAAGGCCTCCTCCTCCCCGGTGCTCCATTCCCCGCCCTTGCGCTCGATGCCGTCGCGGCGCACCTGCGCGAGCACGGCCGAGGCCTGCTCGCCGCCCATCACGGAAATGCGCGCGTTGGGCCACATCCACAGGAAGCGCGGCGAGTAGGCGCGCCCGCACATGCCGTAGTTGCCGGCACCGAAGCTGCCGCCGATGATCACGGTGAACTTGGGCACGGCGCTGGTGGCCACGGCGGTCACCAGCTTGGCGCCGTCCTTGGCGATGCCGCCGGACTCGTACTTGCGCCCGACCATGAAGCCGGTGATGTTCTGCAGGAACACCAGCGGGATGCCGCGCTGGCTGCACAGCTCCACGAAGTGCGCGCCCTTGAGCGCGGATTCCGAGAACAGCACGCCGTTGTTGGCGACGATGCCCACCGGGTAGCCGTGGATGCGGGCGAAGCCGCACACCAGGGTGGTGCCGTAGAGGGCCTTGAACTCGTCGAGCTCGCTGCCGTCGACGATGCGCGCGATCACCTCGCGGACGTCGTAGGGCTGCTTGGTGTCCGCCGGGACGATGCCGTTGAGCTCGTCCGGGTCGTGCAGCGGCGCCCGCGGCTCGCGGACGTCGAGCTCGTTGGGCTTGCGGTGGTTGAGGTTGGCGACGATCCGCCGCGCGGTGCCGAGCGCATGGGCGTCGTTGAGGGCGTAGTGGTCGGTGACCCCGGAGATCCGCGAGTGGGTATCGGCGCCGCCGAGCTCCTCGGCGGTGACCTCCTCGCCGGTGGCCGCCTTCACCAGCGGCGGGCCGCCCAGGAAGATGGTTCCCTGCTCGCGCACGATCACGCTCTCGTCGGCCATCGCGGGGACGTAGGCGCCGCCGGCGGTGCACGAGCCCATCACCACCGCGACCTGGGGGATGCCCTTCGCGGAGAGATTGGCCTGGTTGTAGAAGATCCGGCCGAAGTGGTCGCGGTCCGGGAAGACTTCGTCCTGGTTGGGCAGGTTCGCACCGCCGGAGTCGACCAGATAGATGCAGGGCAGGTGGTTCTGCTCGGCGATCTCCTGGGCGCGGAGGTGTTTCTTCACCGTCAGCGGGTAGTAGGTGCCGCCCTTAACGGTGGCGTCGTTGGCGACGATCATGCACTCGCGCCCGGCGATGCGGCCGATCCCGGTGATGATCCCGGCCGCCGGCACGTCGTCGTCGTAGACCTCGTGGGCGGCGAGCTGGGAGAGTTCCAGGAAGGGCGAGCCTGCGTCCAGGAGCACCCGGATGCGGTCCCGGGGCAGGAGCTTGCCGCGGGCGAGGTGGCGATCGCGGGCCCGGTCGCCGCCGCCGCGCTTGATGCCGCGGACCTTCTCGCGCAGGTTCGCGACCAGCGTGTCCATGGCCGCCCTGTTTTCGGCAAAGCCGTCGCTGCGCGGACCGAACTTGCTCTTGATGACGCTCACGATTGTCCCCGTTACCGTCGGTTCAGACCCGTTCCACTGCCACCGCGGTGGCCTCGCCGCCGCCGATGCACAGCGAGGCCACGCCCCGGCGCACGTCCCGGCGTTCCATGGCGGCGAGCAGGGTGACCATCAGCCTTGCCCCGGAGCAGCCGATGGGGTGGCCCAGGGCGCAGGCACCACCGTTGACGTTCACCGCCTCGTGGGGCAGCCCGAGCTCGTGCATGGCCGCCATGGTGACCACGGCGAAGGCCTCGTTGATCTCGAAGAGGTCGACGTCGCCCGTGCGCCAGCCCACGCGCTCGCACAGGGTGCGCATCGCTCCCACCGGCGCGGTGGTGAACCACGCCGGGGCCTGGGCGTGGCCGGCGTGGCCGCGGATCACCGCCCGTGGGGTGAGCCCGCGGCGCTCGGCCTCGGAGGCGCGCATGAGCACCAGTGCCGCGCCGCCGTCGGAGATGGAGCTCGAGTTCGCCGGCGTCACCGTGCCGTCGCGGCGGAAGGCCGGCCTGAGCGCGGGGATGCGGTCGATGCGCGCCTGTCCCGGCTGCTCGTCGGTGTCCACGTGTTCCTCGCCGCCGCGGCCGGTCACCGTGACCGGCGCGATCTCGTCGGCGAAGTCGCCCTCGGCGATGGCGCGGTTGGCGCGGTTGAGCGACTCGATCGCGAAGGCGTCCTGGGCCTCGCGGGTGAAGCCGTAGTGCTCGGCGGTATCCTCGGCGTAGGTCCCCATCAGCCGTCCGGGATCGTAGGCATCCTCCAGGCCGTCGAGGAACATGTGATCGAGCACCCGGCCGTGGCCGAGCCGGTAGCCCGAGCGGGCCCGGTCGAGGAGATAGGGCGCGTTGGACATGCTCTCCATGCCGCCGGCGACCAGCACGTCCGCGCTCCCGGCGGCGATGAGGTCGTGGGCGAGCATCACCGCCTTCATGCCCGAACCGCAGACCTTGCTGATGGTGGTGCAGGGCACGGACTGGGGCAGCCCGGCGCCGATCGCGGCCTGGCGGGCCGGCGCCTGACCGACGCCGGCGGGCAGGACGTTGCCCATAAAGACCTCGCCGGCGGCGTCCGGCTCCAGGCCGGCACGGCTTACCGCCGCGGCGATGGCGGCGGCGCCCAGCTCCGGGGCGCGCAGGGCGGCGAGCCGGCCCTGGAAGCCGCCCATGGGGGTGCGTGCGGCACTGACGATGACGATGGGGTCGCTGGCGGTCTCGCGCATGACCGGGCCCTCGCGGTTGGTCTCGCTTCGGTGTCGGTGCGGCGGCCCGCCCGGCGGGCCGCCGGCTCAGGCCGTCTCGCGGAAGAGCTCGCGGCCGATGAGCATCCGCCGGATCTCGCTGGTGCCCGCGCCGATCTCGTAGAGCTTGGCGTCGCGGAGCAGCCGTCCGGTGGGGTATTCGTTGATATAGCCGTTGCCGCCGAGGACCTGGATCGCCTCCAGTGCCATCTGCGTGGCCTTCTCGGCGGCGAAAAGGATCGCGCCGGCAGCGTCCTTGCGCGTGGTCTCGCCGCGGTCGCAGGCCGCGCCGACGGTGTAGACGTAGGCCCGGCAGGCATTGAGCGTGGTGTACATGTCCGCGACCTTGCCCTGGATGAGCTGGAACTCGCCGATGGGCTGGTCGAACTGGCGGCGCTCGTGGATGTAGGGGACCACGGCGTCGAGGCACGCCTGCATGATGCCCAGGGGGCCGGCGGCGAGCACCGCGCGCTCGTAGTCCAGCCCGCTCATGAGCACTTTCACGCCGCGGTTCTCCTCGCCGAGCACGTTTTCCGCCGGCACTTCGCAGTCGCTGAACACCAGCTCGCAGGTGTCGGAGCCGCGCATGCCGAGCTTGTCGAGCTTCTGGGCCGTGGTGAAGCCGGGCATGCCCTTCTCGACGATGAAGGCGGTGATGCCGCGCGGGCCGGCGTCCGGGTCGGTCTTGGCATAGACCACCAGCGTGTCGGCCTCCGGGCCATTGGTGATCCACATCTTGTTGCCGTTGAGGACGTAGTGCTCGCCCCGGCGCTCGGCGCGCAGGCGCATGGACACCACGTCGGAACCGGCGCCGGGCTCGGACATCGCCAGCGCGCCGACGTGCTCGCCGCTGACCAGCGGCGGCAGGTAGCGCTCGCGCTGGGCGTCGCTGCCGTTGAGCCGGAGCTGGTTGATGCACAGGTTGGAGTGGGCGCCGTAGGAGAGACCGATGGAGGCGGAGGCGCGGCTGATCTCCTCCATCGCGATCATGTGGGCGAGGTAGCCCATCGCGCTGCCGCCATAGGCCTCCTCCACGGTGATGCCGTGGAGGCCGAGCTCGCCGAGCTTCGGCCACAGCTCGCGGGGGAAGAGATTGTCGCGGTCGATGGCCTCGGCCCGCGGGGCGATCTCGCCGGCGGCGAAGTCGCGCACGGCCTCGCGGAGCATGTCGATCTCCTGGCCGAGACCGAAATTCAGCCCGGGCAGCTCCATGGTCCCTCTCCTCCTGCGGGTCTTTGCGGCAATGCTATTTGACGTTTACGTAAACGTCAAACCCGGGGGCTCAGCCGCTGGCGCTTTCGCGGCGCTGCTTGTTCTCCAGGATGCGCCGGCAACGGCCCATGGAGTCCTCGAGCTCGCCGAGGGCGTCCTCGAGGTCCTTGCGCTGCTGGAGGAAGAGCTGGCGTTTTTCCTCTAGGATTTCGAGGTAGCGGGCGAGCTGGCGCTCCTCGCCGTGGGCGGAGTCGTAGAGGTCGAAGACCTCCTTGATCTCCGCCAGCGTCATCCCGAGGCGCTTGCCGCGCAGGGTGAGCTTGAGCCGGGTGCGGTCGCGGCGGCTGTAGATGCGCTTCTGGCCCTCGCGCCGGGGGGTGAGCAGTCCGCGGTTCTCGTAGAAGCGGATCGCCCGGGTGGTGATGTCGAATTCCCGGGCCAGCTCGGAGATGGTGTAGGTGGTCGCGTTGGGCAGGGCGTCTCGTTCGCGTAGCTGCATTGCGGACGGCTCGAGGTTTTCGTTTACGTAAACGTCATAGTAAATGAGCAGGCCGCATAATAACAGCGGCTTGATCTGGGTCATCCGCCGCAGCGATTCGATGATAAATTCTGACGGACGGGCGGACTGCCGTCGAAATTTCCGTTATTGCCAAGAGGTCGGGACCATGGAACTGCGCACCCTGTTGCTGTTTGTCGATGAATCCGCCGAGTTCGAGCGCCGCGCGCGACTGGCCGCGGAGCTGGCCGCGAAATGGGATGCGCACCTGGTGGGGCTGGCCGTCGCCGATGTCATGCTCGTGCCGGAGTTCGTCCCGACCCAGACGCTGGAGACCCAGCTCCAGCTCGCCGGCGAGCGCAACGAGCGGCTGCGCGAGCGTTTCGAGCGGCTGGTCGGCGGCCGCCAGCTGGTTACCGAATGGCGTGCCACCGATACGGTCAGCGCCGGGGGGACGGTGCTCGACGTGCTCGCGCGCCATTCCCGTTACGCGGACCTGGCGGTGGTCGGCCAGCCGGATGTCGGCGACGTGACCTCCGTGGTGCCGCGGGACCTGCCCGGCCAGCTCTGTCTGATGAGTGGCCGGCCGGTGCTGGCGACGCCCTATGCCTGGCGCGAGCAGCCCATCGGCCGGCGCGTCCTGGTGGCCTGGGATGCGGGGCGCGAGTCGGCGCGTGCGGTCTCCGACTCGCTGCCCCTGCTCAAGGCGGCGGACGAGGTGCGGGTGCTCGCGCTCACCGGCACCAGCCGCGATGCGGCCCACGGTGAGCAGCCGGCGGCGGATATCGCCACGCATCTCGCGCGCCACGGCGTCAATGTCGAGGCGGCCCATCAGAGCCTCGGGGACCTGGACGTGGCCTCGGCGCTGCTCTCCGCGGCGAGCGATTACGGTGCGGACATGATGGTCATGGGCGCCTACGGCCGCACCCGCATGCGCGAGATGGTGCTTGGCGGTGCCACGCGCGGCGTGCTCGAGAGCATGACACTGCCGGTTTTCCTCTCCCACTGAGCAGGAGGCGAGTACGCCATGTCCTGGAAAGATCTGCTGGTCTATGTCGACGAGGGGGCGGCGCTGGACGACACGCTCGCACTCGCCGCCCGGTTCGCCGAGCGCTTCGAGGCCCACGTGGCCGGACTCGCGGTGGTGCCCTTCCGCCTGCCCCTGGAGATGTCCCAGCCGAGTCGCATCCGCGACTACGGGACGCGGATGCGCCGGCGTCTGGAGACGCTGGAGCAGCATTTCGGGAAGGCGCTGTCCCGCCAGAACGGCGAGTGGCGGGCCCATGACGGCTTCACCGAGGGCGGCGAGCGCCTGGAGGTTATCAGCCGTCACGCCCGTTACGCCGATCTGATCCTCATGGGGCAGCCGGACGTCTCCAGCGACGTCGATGCCCCGCCGGTGGATCTGCCGGCGCAGGTCGCGGTCGCCAGCGGCCGGCCGGTACTTGCCGTACCCCACGGTGGCTGGTCCGGGGCGGTCGGTGATCACGTGGTGGTCGGCTGGAACGGCAGCCGGGAGGCAGCCCGGGCGATCAGCGACGCGCTGCCGCTGCTGCAGACCGCAAAGACGGTGCGCGTGCAGGTGTTCACCGGACGTAACCGGCTGGACGGTCACGGCGAGCTGCCCGGCAGCGATATCGCCACCATGCTGAGTCGTCACGGTGTCATCGTGGAGGTGGTCCGCGATGCCGGGGGGTCCGCCGATCCGGCGTCGTCGCTGGTCGCCGCGGCGAAGGACAGCGGTGCCGACCTGATCGTGATGGGGGCCTACGGCCAGCCCAGGGTGCGTGAGCTGGTGCTCGGCGGGACCACCCACGAGATGATGCGGGTGATGGACCGGCCGGTCCTGCTTGCGCACTGACGCGCCGGTTCCTGGCCGCGGGCCTTCACTCTAGTCCAGGGGGCGAGGGTCGGGACCGTCCCGGAGCGTGACACGCCGCCAGCGCCGCTCCCGGGCGACGGCATCGAGGGCGGGGTCGGGGTCGACGGCGACGGGGTCGTCCACGCGCTCGAGCAGCGGCAGGTCGTTGCGGGAGTCGCTGTAGAAGGTCGTCGACAGGCCTTCGGTCCCGTTCCGGTGCCGCCAGGCGGCGAGGGCGTCGATCTTGCCGTCCCGGAACGTGGGGGTGCCCACGTAGCCGCCGGTGTAGCGCCCCTCCCGGAACTCCGGTTCGGTGGCGAGCAGGCAGTCGATGCCCAGCAATGCGGCGATCGGTTCGGTGACGAAACGGTTGGTCGCGGTGATGATCACCAGTGTGTCGCCGCGTCGGCGGTGGGTGTCGATCAGCGTCCGGGCGGCGGGAAGCACTATCGGTTCGATCTTCTCGGCGATGAAGCGCTCGCGCCACTCGCGAAGCTGCTCGGGCGGGTGCTCGGCGAGGGGGCGCAGGGCGAAGCGCAGGAAGGCGTCGATGTCGAGCCGTCCCGCCTGGTAGTCGGCGTAGAAACGCTCGTTGGCCGCGGCGTGGCTGTGTGCATCGACGATGCCGTGCTCGGTGAGATACTCGCCCCAGAGATGGTCGCTGTCCCCGGCGAGCAGGGTATTGTCCAGGTCGAAGAGGGTCAGGCTCACGGGTGCTCCCACTGGGTTTCCGGGTGGTGCCGCCGGGCGGCACGGGGGGCGACAGTCTACGACCTCGCCGTTGGCGGTGCACGGGTGCCGGGGCGCCATTTGCCGCCTTTTGTACCGATGTGGAAGAATAGCTGTAACTTCCGGTATTCCATGCCAGGTTTCTCAAGTGATTGATTCGGATGGATTCAGGCCCAACGTGGGGATCATCCTGACGGATGGGGCCGGGCGCGTGTTCTGGGCCCGGCGCATCGGCCAGAACGCCTGGCAGTTCCCCCAGGGGGGGATCAAGCGGCACGAGTCGCCGCAGCAGGCCCTCTTCCGGGAGCTGCGCGAGGAGGTGGGGCTGGAATCCTCCCATGTGGAGGTGCTCGGCTGCACCGAGGGGTGGCTGCGCTATCGCCTGCCGCGCCACCTGGTGCGCCGCCGTCAGCGGCCGCTGTGCATCGGCCAGAAGCAGGTGTGGTTCATGCTGCGTCTCGCCTGTGACGAGGCCGCGGTGTGCCTCGACCAGAGCGCCCAGCCGGAGTTCGACGACTGGCGCTGGGTGGAGTACTGGGAGCCGGTGCGCCGGGTGGTTTTCTTCAAGCGCCGCGTCTACGACCGTGCGCTCACCGAGCTCGCGCCGCTGATCTTTCCGGACGGTCCACCGCAGCGTCCCCCGCCGCGGAATGGCGAACACGGGCGGCGCGACTGATGCTCGAGACCCTTCACCGCATCGTCCAGGAGGTCAACGGCGCCGGCGATCTCGCCCAGGCGCTGAACATCATCGTCGACCGGGTGGCCGATGCGCTGGCGGTCGACGTGGCCTCCATCTACCTGGTCGGCGAGGATCAGGAGTCGCTCACCCTGATGGCTACACGCGGCCTGCGTGTGGATTCGGTGGGGCGGGTCCGGCTGCGCTTCGACGAGGGCCTGGTCGGCCTGGTGGCCGAGCGCGAGGAGCCGATCAACCTGCAGGACGCGGATCAGCACCCGCGTTTCCGTTTCTTCCCAGAGACTGGGGAGGAGCACTTCCACTCCTTCCTCGGCGTGCCCATCATCCACTACCGCCAGCTCCTCGGCGTGATGGTGGTGCAGGGCCAGCAGCGCCAGCGTTTCGATGACGAGAAGGTCGCCTTCCTGGTGACCATGGCCGCCCAGCTCTCCGGCGTCATCGCCCACGCCCGCGCGAGCGGCGGGCTGCGCGAGCTGGTCAAGCGCCGTGGCCTGGCGCGCAACCGGCCGCTGGCCGGTGTCGCCGGGGCGACCGGTGTCGGCATCGGCCATGCCTACACGCTGTACTCGGCGACGGACTTCGATGCGATCCCGGAGGTCGCTCCGGACGACCCGGAGGCGGAGGTCGAGACCTTCCGTGCCGCCGTCGCCGCGGTGCGTGCCGATCTGGAGGACCTGCATGCCCGGCTCGAGGGCATGGTCGCGGAGGAGGAGCGCCGGCTGTTCGAGGTCTATGTGCGGCTGCTCGACGGTGAGAGCCTGTCCGGTTCCGTGGAAGCGCGCATCCGCGAGGGCGTGTGGGCGGCCGGGGCGGTGCGCGACGTCATCGTAGAGCAGGTCCGCCACTTCGAGGACATGGAGGACGGCTATCTGCGCGAGCGCGCCAGCGATATCCGCGATATCGGCCGTCGGCTGATCGCCCGGCTCGGCGCCGGCGAGCGCCGGGCCCGGCCGCTGCCGAAGCGGGTGGTGCTGGTGGGGCACGAGGTGAACGCCTCGCAGCTCGCCGAGATCCCCCGGGAGCGCCTCGTCGGTGTGGTCTCGGCCACCGGCTCGGCGAACTCGCACGTCGCCATCCTGGCGCGGGCGCTGGGGGTGCCGGCGGTGATGGGCGTCAGCGACCTGCGCCCGAGTGTGGTCGATGGCCGCGAACTCATCGTCGATGGCTACCGTGGCCGTCTCTATGTCCAGCCCACCCGGGCCGTGATGCGCGAATACCGTCGGCTGCAGCGCGAGGAGCGCCAGCTCGGCGAGGATCTCAAGGCGTTGCAGACGCTGCCGGCGGAGAGTCCGGATGGCGAGCGCATCAACCTGTATATCAACACGGGGCTCATCTCGGATCTCGCGTCCTCCCGCGAGGTGGGCTGTGACGGTGTCGGCCTGCACCGCACGGAATTCCCGTTCATGGTCCGCGAGCGCTTCCCCAGCGAGGAGGAGCAGGCGCGTCTGTATCGGGAGGTGTTAACGACCTTCTCGCCGTTGCCGGTGACACTGCGCACGCTGGATATCGGCGGCGACAAGATGCTGCCTTACTTCCGCATCGACGACGACAACCCGTTCCTCGGCTGGCGCGGCGTGCGTGTGACCCTGGATCACCCCGAGATCTTCCTCACCCAGATCCGCGCGATGCTCCGCGCCTCGGAGGGGCTCAGCAATCTCCAGATCATGTTCCCGATGGTCTCGCGGGTGGAGGAGGTGGAGCAGTCGGTGGCGCTGGTCGACCGGGCCCAGCGGGAGCTCGCCGAGGAAGGCGTCGACGTGGCGCGCCCGCGTCTCGGCGCGATGGTGGAGGTGCCGGCGGCGGTCTACCAGGCCGCGAGCCTGGCCCGGCGGCTGGATTTCCTGTCCATCGGCTCCAATGACCTCGCCCAGTACCTGCTCGCGGTGGACCGCAACAACCCGCGGGTCGCCAACCTCTACGACGAGCTGCACCCGGCGGTGCTCCGTGCGGTCAACGACGTCGCCCAGGTCGGCCGGGTCGCGGGGGTGCCGGTAAGCGTGTGCGGGGGCATGGCCGGGAACCCGGCCACTGCGCTGCTGCTCTTTGCCATGGGGTTGAGCGGCCTGTCGATGAGCAGTGTCGGTCTCCTGCGCGTGAAGTGGGTGATCCGCAGCTTCCCCTACGAGGAGGCGCGTTCGCTGCTCGACGAGGCCCTGGCGCTGGAGTACCCGGAGGAGGTCCGGGCGCTGGTTCGCGGGGCCCTGGAGGCGAAGGGGCTCGGCAGCCTGACCCGGGCGGGGAAGTAGGTTCGGTGATGAAGATCACAAATAATAATAATTCGTGTTTGACTAACCGGGTGGGTAAGTCGTAGCGTATCTCCATCGATACCGGATGTGAGTGCGCCATGTACGTCTGTGTCTGCCGGGCCGTGAGCGACCGTGAAGTCAATGCCGCCATCGATGCCGGTGCCCGGACCATGCGGGAGCTTCGCCGCGAGCTCGGGGTCTGCAGCTGCTGTGGCAAGTGCGGTCCGGCGGCGAAGGCGATGCTCGCCGAGCGCACGGCCTCCGATGACAGCCTGCCCGCCCTGGGCTTTCCCGCCGCCACGCCCGCCCTTGCCTAGCGCCCGCTGAACGCCCGGTTCGCCCCCCGGCTGGCTAAAGGGGGGGCGTCATGCGCTAGACTCTGTGCTTTGACGCCACCAATACGGGCACAGAGGCAGACACAATGAAGGGCGACACCAAGGTCATCGAATACCTCAACCGTGCGCTCACCAACGAGCTCACGGCCATCAACCAGTATTTCCTCCACGCCCGCATGCTCCAGGATTGGGGGCTGTCCCGCCTGGGCGAGAAGGAGTACCAGGAATCCATCGACGAGATGCGCCATGCCGACGAGCTGATCAAGCGCATCCTCTTCCTGGAAGGGCTGCCGAACCTCCAGGACCTGGGCCGGCTGATGATCGGCGAGACGGTGCGCGAGATCCTGGAGTGCGACCTGCGCGCGGAGCAGACCGCGTGCCCGTTGCTGCGTGAGGCCATCGCTCACTGCGAGTCCGTGCAGGACTACGTCAGTCGTGACCTGCTCCGTCGCATCCTCGACGACGAAGAGGAGCACATCGACTGGCTCGAGACCCAGCTGGAGCTCGTCGACCGGGTGGGCGAGCAGAATTACCAGCAGTCGCAGATCCCCGAGTGAGGGGGAGGGGCCGCAGCGGCGGCCCCGGCGCCCCTAGAAGGGCTTGAGCTCCACCAGCAGCACCACACCGACGAGTACGATCACGGGCAGCTCGTTGAACCAGCGGAACCAGACATGGCCGCGCCGGTTGGTTCCCTCGGCGAATGCCTGCACCAGGCGGCCGCACCACACGTGGTAGCCGATGAGCCCGGCCACGAGCGCGAGCTTCACGTGGAGCCAGCCCTGGTCGAGCCAGGCCGGGTTGAGCCAGATCAGCCAGCCCCCGAAGAACACGGTGAGCACCGCGCTGGGGGTCATGATTCCGCGATAGAGCTTGCGCTCCATGATGCGGAAACGCTCGTTGCCCGGCGCGTCCTCGGTCTGGGCGTGGTAGACGAACAGCCGTGGCAGGTAGAACACCGCGGCGAACCAGGTCACCACGAAGATGATGTGGAATGCCTTGACCCAGAGGTAGAGCATGGCCGGCTCCTTGAATGTGGCTTGTCCCCGGGGTGTCGTGCCGCTGTTCGGCCGCGGGGCCGCGCCCGAGTATCGCAGAGTGGCCGTGGCGGGGCACGCCCGGCGCGGGTGACGCCGCGCGCAGGCGGGCGTTACGATACAGGACTGTCCACTCAGCAGGGGAGATACGGATGCTCAAGGTCGGGATCGTGGGCGGCACCGGGTATACGGGTGTCGAGCTGTTGCGGTTGCTGGCGCACCACCCGCGTGCGCGCGCGGAGGTGATCACCTCCCGAGGGGAAGCCGGTCGCGGCGTGGCCGAGCTGTTCCCGAACCTGCGCGGACACTGCGATCTCGCCTTCGAGGCCCCGGACGACGAACGCCTCGCTGCCTGTGACGTGGTCTTCTTCGCAACGCCCAACGGCACGGCGATGCAGTCCGTGCCCGCGCTGCTCGAGGCCGGTGTGCGCGTCATCGATCTGGGGGCGGATTTCCGCATCCGTGACCTGGATCTCTGGTCCGAGTGGTACGGGATGACGCACGCCTGTCCCGGGATTGCCGCCGAGGCGGTCTACGGGCTGCCGGAGCGCCACCGCGATGCCATCCGCGGGGCCCGCCTGGTCGCGAACCCCGGGTGCTATCCCACGGCGGTGCAGCTCGGCTTCCTGCCGCTGGTCGAGGCCGGTCTGGTGGATACCGACACCCTTGTCGCCGATGCCAAGTCCGGGGCGACCGGCGCGGGACGCCAGCCCAAGCAGCACACGCTCCTGGGCGAGGCCTCGGAGAATTTCCGTGCCTACGGGGCCTCCGGCCACCGGCATCTCCCGGAGATCCGCCAGGGCCTGATGGAGGCCGCCGGCGGCGAGGTCGGGCTGGTGTTCATGCCGCATCTGGCGCCGATGGTGCGGGGGATCCACGCGAGCCTCTACGCCAGGCTGCGGGATCCCGCCACGGACCTGCAGGCGCTGTTCGAGGCGCGGTATGCCGACGAGCCCTTCGTCGACGTGCTGCCTGCCGGCAGCCATCCGGAGACGCGCAGCGTGCGCGGCGTCAACACCTGCCGCATTGCGGTCCACCGCCAGCCCTACAGCGACATGGCGCTGGTGCTTGCGGTGGAGGACAACCTGGTCAAGGGGGCGGCCGGGCAGGCGGTGCAGAACATGAACCTGATGTTCGACCTGCCGGAGACGGCGGGACTCGGGGACGTGGCGCTGCTGCCCTGAGCGTCGGCAATTGACTCCGAACCGGGCCGTCCCCACCATCTAGGGAAAGGGCCCACCTCCAGGAGGCGAAAGGATCATGAGCGAAGTGGTCGAAGAGCAGGACGAGCTGCTGAACTTCACCGACAACGCCGCACTCAAGGTGCGCCAGCTCCTCGACGAGGAGGACAATGGCGACCTCAAGCTGCGGGTCTACATCACCGGCGGCGGCTGCTCCGGCTTCCAGTACGGGTTCATGTTCGACGAGAACCAGGAAGACGGTGACGCGGTTATCGAGAAGAACGGCGTGACGCTGCTGGTCGACCCGATGAGCGGTGCCTACCTCGAGGGCGCCGAGATCGACTACGTCGAGGGTATCGAGGGCGCACAGTTCATCATCCGCAACCCCAACGCGGCCACCACCTGTGGCTGCGGCTCCTCGTTCGGCGTCTAGGTCTCAGGCCGGATAGATCCCGCCCAGCACCACCGGCCGGCGCGCCCCCGTCACCCCCGGGAGGTTGCCCGGCCGGCCGGCGAGCGTCTCCCGCGCGAGCCAGGCGAACGCCGCCGCCTCGACGAAATCCGGATCGATACCCGCTTCGTCCGTGGACCCCACCTGCCAGCCGGGCAGGTGCCGTCGCACCATGTCCATGAGGTGGGTGTTGTGCACCCCGCCGCCGCAGACCAGCAGCCGTCCCGGCGCCGCGGTAGCGTTCCCGATGCTCGCGTTGACGGCGTCCGCCACCGTGCGCGCGGTGAGAGCGGCCAGTGTCGCCTGCACGTCCGCCGCGGCCGGTGGGCGTGAGAGCGAGGCGATACGCTCGTCCAGCCAGTCCGGTCCGAAGCGCTCCGGGCCCGTGCTCTTGGGCGGCGGCTTCCGGAAGAACGGATCCGCGAGCAGACGCTCCAGCAGAGCCGGGTCGACCGTGCCGCTGGCGGCCCAGGCGCCGTCGGCATCGTAGCGCTCGCCGAGGTGGCGTTCCGTCCAGCGGTCCATGAGGGTGTTCGCCGGGCCGCAGTCGAAGCCGATGGGGCCGGCGGGGGCGTCGCCTACGGTCAGGTTGGCGATGCCGCCCAGGTTGAGCACGGCGGTTCCGCTGCCCTGTCCCTGGAGCATGGCAAGGTGGAAGGCGGGGGCGAGCGGTGCCCCCTCGCCGCCGGCGGCGATGTCGCGGCGGCGGAAATCGGCGACGGTGGTAATGCCGGTGGCCTCGGCGATACGGCTGGCGTCGCCGATCTGTACGGACGCCGCTCTCGGTGCGCCCGGGCGGTGCCACACCGTCTGGCCGTGGCTGCCGATGGCGGTAACGGTCTCCGCCGGCCGGCCGGCTCGGGCGAGCAGGGCCTGAGCGGTGTCGCTGAAGGCCTCGGCGACGGCCTGATCCGCGGCGATGACGTCGGCGAGCGGCGATCCGGCACCGATGGCCCGCAGGGTGTGCCGGAGCCGGTCCGGGTACGGGCGGGACACAGTGGCCTCGACCACCGGCGTCCCGGTGTCGAAACGAACCATGGCGGCGTCGACACCGTCCAGGCTCGTGCCGGCCATGAGGCCGATGAAGCGCTCGGCCATCCCCTCCCCGTCTCGCGCGGCGATACCTAGCGGTCTCCGCCGCCGGCCGTGCCGCTGTCGGTCTGCTCGCTGCTCGCGACCTGCGTGGGTGTGGCGGCCTCGAGGCGCGCCACCAGCGGCGCGGTCTGCGTGTCGAAGTCCTCGCGGTACTTGGCCTGGATCGGCTCGGCCTCGGGCAGTTTGACGGTCCGCGGGTTGCGGTGCTTGCCGTTCACCCGGAACTCGTAGTGCAGGTGCGGTCCGGTCGCCAGGCCGCTGCTGCCCACGTAGCCGATGACCTCCCCCTGCTTGACGTGGTCGCCGTGGGAGAGGCCCCGGCGGAACCCCCGCATGTGGCCATACAGGGTGGAGTAGCGGGAACCGTGCCTGATGACGACGGCATTGCCGTAGCCGCCCTTGCGGCCGATGTGCACGATCCGGCCGTCGCCGGCCGCCTTGATCGGCGTTCCCGGCGGGGCCGCGTAGTCCGTGCCCATGTGCGGACGCTTGGTACCGAGGATGGGGTGGAGGCGCTGGGGATTGAACTCCGAGCTCACCCGGGTGAAGTTCACCGGCGTGCGCAGGAAGGCCTTGCGCATGCTCTTGCCCTCCGGGGTGAAGTACTGTGCGTCCCCGTCGGGGAAGGTGAAGCGCACCGCACGGAAGCGCTCGCCGTGGTTCACGAAGTCCGCCGCGACGATGTTGCCGTTGCGCAGCTTCTCGCCGTCGCGGTAGACCTCGTTGTAGATCACCCGGAAGCGGTCGCCCTTGCGCAGGTCCAGCGCGAAATCGATGTCCCAGCCGAAGATGTTGGCGAGCTGCATGACCTGGCCATCGGACAGGCCGGCCTCGAGTGCCGAGGCGTACAGCGAACTCTTGATCTCGCCGCTGGCGACACGCCGGCGGCGCTCCAGCGGGGTGGTGGTGACCTTCGTGGTGTAGCCGTCGGCGCCGTGGCGTACGGTGAGCGTCTCCGTCTCGTTGAGCTCGTAGCGAACGGCCTCCAGGCCGCCGCGGCCGTCCAGGGCGATACGGAGCTCGTCGCCGGGGTAGAGGCTGGTGAGGGCCCCGGCACGCTCGCCGGCGTTGACGACGTCGTAGACGTCCCGGGCGGAAAGCCCGGCGCGGCTGAACAGCGCGGCCAGCGAGTCGCCGGACTGGACGGTATAGGTCTCCCAGTCCGGTGCCGCCACGGCCTCGGACTGCGGGGCCCCGGAGGCGAGCAGCGACTCCGCCGGCGCCGGCACGTCGCTCAGGGGTTGCCGCGGCGTGGCCGTGAGTGACGCGGTCTGCAGTCCGGCGGCGGGCGTCGCGCCGTCGCTCCCGGCCCCGGGCTGGCCGCGGTCCGCGTCCGCGGTGGCCGGGCCTACATGGGCCGGCGCATGTTCGGTCAGGACCTTCAGGGGCTTCAGCCCCTCCGGCCGGGTGGCGTCATCGTCGGCCGAGGGCAGTTCGAGCGCGCGCACGAGCCCGCCGTCGCCGACGTTGGCGTCGCCGTCATTGGTGGACATCGCGAACGCGCCGATGCCGGTAACGACGGCGACGGACAGGGCGAGTGCGTGATGGACGCGGCGGGGACGCTTCCGGCGATTGGACAGGCTGGCCAGACTGTCCTTGTTACGGCGGCGTGTCTTCATGAAACGATCCTCAACCTATAAGCTCCGAACGTTAGCCCGAAGCCTCAAATCAGTCAACGCGCGGGCGCGGGAGTAACGCCCGGCCATTGTGATTGAGTAACATGTCGCGCGGGTCGGCGGGCGTGACGTCCGCCTCAGTTACCAGAGACAACGCGGAGTCGAGCATGAGCACGATCGAGGAATCGCTCGCGATACTGCGGCGCGGTGCCGAGGAGATACTGCCGGAGAACGATCTCCGGGCGCGCCTGGAGGAGGGGCGTCCGCTGCGGATCAAGGCGGGGTTCGACCCCACCGCCCCGGACCTCCACCTCGGGCACACGGTGCTCATCAACAAGCTCCGTCAGTTCCAGGACCTCGGTCACGAGGTCATCTTCCTGATCGGCGACTTCACCGGCATGATCGGTGATCCCTCCGGCAAGACCGCCACCCGCCCGGCGCTCACCCCGGAGCAGATCAGCGAGAACGCGCGTACCTACAAGGAGCAGATCTTCCGCATCCTCGATCCCGAGCGCACGCGCGTGGAGTTCAACTCCCGCTGGATGGGGCCGATGCAGGCGGAGGGCATGATCCGCCTGGCCGCCAAGTACACCGTCGCGCGGATGCTCGAGCGCGACGACTTCCACAAGCGCTACGAGGAGAACCGCTCCATCGCGGTTCACGAGTTCCTCTATCCGCTGGTCCAGGCCTACGACTCGGTGGCGCTGGAGGCGGACGTCGAGCTCGGCGGCACGGACCAGAAGTTCAACCTGCTGGTCGGCCGTGAGATCCAGCGCGAGTACGGGCAGCGCCCGCAGGTCATTCTGACCATGCCCATTCTCGAGGGGCTGGACGGCGTGCAGAAGATGTCCAAGTCGCTGGGCAACTACGTTGGCATCCGCGAAGGGGCGGACGACATGTTCGGCAAGCTCATGTCCGTCTCCGACGAGCTCATGTGGCGCTATTTCGAGCTGCTCACCTTCCGGCCCCTCGCCGAGATCGAGCGGTTGCGCCAGTCCGTTGCCGAGGGGCGCAACCCCCGGGACGTGAAGTTCGAGCTGGCCGAGGAGCTCGTCGGGCGCTTCCACGATACCGCGGCGGCCTCGCGCGCGCGGGAATCGTTCATAGCGCGTTTCCAGAAAGGGGCGATGCCCGACGAGATGCCCGAGGTCGATCTCGACGTCACCGGCGAGGGACTCGGCATCGCCAGCGTCCTCAAGGAGGCGGGCCTGACCCCGAGTACCTCCGAGGCCCTGCGCATGATCAAGCAGGGAGCGGTGCGCATCGATGGCGAGCGCGTGGAGGATCGGGGGCTCACCCTCGGCGCGGGCGGCCCGATGGTGATCCAGGTCGGCAAGCGCCGCTTTGCGCGGGTGCGTCTGAACGAGGCCGCCGAGGGCTGAGGACGTCGTCACCCGAAGTGCCGGTGTAACACGCTTGACGCATTCGCTGAGACGCCTATAATGCGCGCTCTCTTGTCGGGCGAAGGGTCTGACGAGGGGAGCCCCGGAGGCGGTTTTCGGACTGGAAGTTACGGGGCGTTGACAGGTGTTCGTGATGCACTAGAATGCCTGTTCCCGGTTGGGGCGAAGGTGTTGAGCCGAGGCCCTGACGGGGCGGAACAAAGGGGTTGACGCGGCATTCAGGCGCTGTAGAATACGCGCTCTTCGTCGCTTCAAGGCGGCCCTGAAGCTCTTTAACAATACGGATCAGATGGCTTGTGTGGGTGCTTGCGTCGTCGGTGTTGACCGGCGTCTGGCCGATGAAAAATCGGCGTGAAGCACCCATTACGGAAGCTATCCGTCAATGTGTGCCTTGTGCGCCGAGCCAAGATTTGTCGGCTCAACCGACTAGCTCTTTTGAACTGAAGAGTTTGATCCTGGCTCAGATTGAACGCTGGCGGCATGCCTAACACATGCAAGTCGAGCGGCAGCAGCTCCTTCGGGAGGCTGGCGAGCGGCGGACGGGTGAGTAACGCGTGGGAATCTGCCCTTTGGTGGGGGATAGCCCGGGGAAACTCGGATTAATACCGCATACGCCCTGCGGGGCAAAGTGGCCCTCTGAATATGGTCACGCCGAAGGATGAGCCCGCGTCCGATTAGCTTGTTGGTGGGGTAAAGGCCTACCAAGGCGACGATCGGTAGCTGGTCTTAGCGGACGATCAGCCACACCGGGACTGAGACACGGCCCGGACTCCTACGGGAGGCAGCAGTGGGGAATATTGGACAATGGGGGAAACCCTGATCCAGCAATGCCGCGTGGGTGAAGAAGGCTTGCGGGTTGTAAAGCCCTTTCAGCCGGGAGGAAAAGCA
>NZ_KB894817.1 GCF_000374645.1 Arhodomonas aquaeolei DSM 8974 | reverse complement strand
TCGCCGTAGCGGGGTACCGCCACCGTGCGCTCGAGGTCCAGCGTGCCGTTGTCCCGGCGCTCGACGTAGTTCTGCTGGCGCTCCTCGTAGGAATCCCCGACCAGTGAGGGACGCACGGTCACGACGACCTCCAACCCCTCGTGCCACTGCCTGGGCAGCGGCACGCAGCAGGTCACGCCGCCGGCGCCGTAAGGGCGGATGCTCATGCCCACGGCGCTGCGTTTGGCATCGCCCGGGCGGTGCACGGAGAAGTAGCGGATGCCCCGCTCGGTGTAGTTCACCGCCGAGACGGACACGCCGATGGTGTCCCCGCCGCCGCAGGCGGTGAGCAGGGCGGCCATGAGCAGGGGCCAGACGATGAGAGGGGGCGAGCGGCGTGCCGTCATGCTGACGGGTCCGTGTCCGGTTTCGTTTCGTCGGCGGTTGCGGCCGGCAGCAGGCCTTGCCGCCTGGCCATCCGGCGGCAGTAGTCCAGCCGCCGTGCGTGGTCCCGAACCGATTCGGGGGCCTGGGCGAGGACGGTACTCAGCCACTCGTGGCGTTGGGAGGGAGAGTCGAAGACGCCGAATAGCGCCGGCGCACTGTCACGCAGGATCTCGATCAGGGCGTCGACCTCGTTGATCCGTAGCAGGGCCTCCGTCTGTTGGTCGTCGAACGTCACCCGCTCTGCCGGGGCGGCGGGCTCGTGCGCCGGCGGCAGCGGCTGCCACCGGGCATCGCGACCGAGGCAGTGCCAGGTCCCCGGCCCCATGAAGGCGCCGTGCTGCTCGCCGGAGAACAGGGCGAGGAGGGCGGGCAGGAGACGGGTGTCCGCCAGCCGCAGCCCGTAAGCGGTGTCCTGGACGGTGACGATGCTGAAGCGCGCCAGACGCTGTGCGGTCCCGGTGACGGACTCCGGGGTGGCGATGAGGGTGAGCATCGGCAGCCCGCGGGCCAGCTCGAACAGTGCCTCCCAGTGTTCGGGGGCGAGCGGTTCGATCACCATGGGGGAGATCGCCAGCGCCGCCCCGTCCGGGCCGGGCATGTCCGCGTACACGGCGTGCCAGCGCTTGGGGGGCAGGTGCCGGCGCAGCCAGGGCAGCACGTGCTCGTGGCGGAAGGCGGCGTCGACGAGGAGGTGGACGTGCCCTTCGGGCGCCGACTGCCGGAGGCCCCCGATCAGCTGCCGGGTGTCGTCGAGCCAGCCCTTCGGGTAGTCATCGATGAGTTGCATGACGGGCCTCCGGGACACGGGCGGGAGATGAAACCGTTGTGAGAGGAAGACACCAGGGATTTCCGGGATACACCGGACAGCCACGGTACTCAGGGTGGGACGAGCAGGCGGGAAGAGTGCAGAAAACGCTGTCGTCACGACTGGCAGCCGTGACAAACGAATGCTTCCCGTCATACAACGGCCGGTCCATGACCGACGCAGCGCTGGGGACGACATATCGGATCGGGAAATAGACGAATACCGGATCACCATCGGGACCGGCCATTCCCGTGACCCGGAAGTCATCTCCATGAGGGTGTGCCCGCCGCCGGTGCCGCACCGGCGTCAGGCCGTGATAATCGCGTGGGGTCTCAGTGCAGAGGTTGTCAGCCATGTGCCTCCTTCCCTGGTCAGCGGCCGAAAACGTCCATTGGCGCGTTAGCGCTCCCCGCCTTCCTGGCGGGTTAGTGACCGGGGGACGCCCGGTCCTGGAGTCAGAAGCCTACCGCAGTACCGCCCTGTTGCCGAGGTCCGGAGACATTCCATGTTCCACTAGCGTGACGGTGTACACGAACCATGGTCCGTTCACGGGCCGGGGATAATGCCTACCGACTACTCGACTCCTGGCTGTCTGCCGGGCCGAGCACGCGCTTGAGGAAGGGGATGGTGAGGCGGCGGTGGGCCTGCAGCGAGGCCACGTCCAGCTCTTCGAGCAACCCGAAGAGGTAACGGGTGCGCCGCGGGTAGTGGGCCAGCAGGTAGCGCGCGGTCTCCTCCGGGAGCTCGATGCCGCGGCTGCTGGCCCGGCGCTGGAGGGCGATCAGGCGATCGTCGTCGGAGAGCTCGCGCAGACAGAACACCAGCCCCCACTGGAGCCGGGAGATGAGGTCGGGCAGGGCCAGGCCGATGCGGTCCGGGCGGTGGTCGGCGGCGACGATGAGCTGGCCGCCGGCATCACGCAGGCGATTGAACAGGTAGAACAGCGCCTCCTGCCAGGCCGGGCGGTCGTGGAGCAGGTGCAGATCGTCCAGGGCCACGAGGCCGACATTCTCCAGGCCGTCGAGCAGCCCGGCACTCCACTCGAGCATGTCCTCCAGCGGCAGGTAGACCGCCGTGCGCCCGGCCGAGGTGGCCAGGGTACAGGCCGACTGGAGCAGGTGGGACTTGCCGGTGCCCGGCTGGCCGTACAGGTAGACCGGCTGGCCCGAGCGCAGCGCGGCACGGCGCACGGCCGCAACCGCCTCGGCGTTCGGGCCCGGGACGAACGCGCCGAGCTCGTTGGACTCGTCCCAGCGGAAATCCAGTGCAAGCTGCCGCCAGCCGCGGCCCTCGCCCGTCCCCGTCATCCGCCGCTCCCGCGAGCGTTCCAGCGATAGGTCAGACCCGCCTCGGCACCACCGCCGTCCGGCGATGCCGGTGCCCACAGGCTGCTGCGATCCAGCGCCGCGCGCAGGCGGTCCTCGCCGACCTCGGCCTCCACGCGGAAGACCGCGCGGTCGCCCTCGATGCCGCTGAGCTGCACGGCCACCACCCCCGCACTGTCGCCGAGGGCCCGCTCGGCCGCGGCCAGAGCGGCAAGGCCGTTCACGCCGGTGACGTTCACGCGAATCGCCGAGGACTCGCCGCTGGCGACGGTGTAATCGGGGCGCAGCTGTGCCACCGCGCGGGCCCAGACGGCGTCGGCCACCGCCGCGACATCGTCTCCGCTGGTACGCCCGCTGGCAAGGGTGGAACCGTCACGGACCAGCATCCATGCGCCGTTCCAGCCGCCGCTTCGCGCCTGCAGCGCCACCGCCAGGGCGAGGGAGGTGCCGTAACGCCGGGTCGCCTCGCCCACGCGGCCGCTGAAGCCGCCGGCGATGTCCTGATAGGTCACCGCCTGGCGGTCGGTGAGATCGAGCAGCGGCAGCAGCACCGGGACCCCGTAGTCCCTCGCGGCATCGCGCAGGGCCGTTGCCCGCGGGTCGTCCGCGCCGGCGAGGCTGCGACCGCCGTCCTGGACGCCCGCCCAGATGACCACCGCGGGACGTTCGCGCAGCCACACACGCACCCCCTGCCGTCGCAGCGACTCCCGCAGCGCCGGCACGTCGAAGGTGAGGGTGAGCGCCTGCCCGCCCGCCTCGCTGCGCAGCGCGCTGGCGGTGATGTAATCGTCCACGCGGCCGGCGATCGCCGCCGGCGCCCGGGCCGCATCACCGGTGAGGCGCTGCACTATCCGGCCCAGGGCCTGCTCCCGCGCCGCCTGGCGGCCCCCGTCCCCGGCCTGCGCGGCCAGCGGCACCGTCACCGTGGCGTCGATCGTTGCGGCCCGCGCGACGCCGGCGGCCAGCGCCGCCCCGACGAGGATCATGCCCAGCAACGGGGCCAACGCCCATGTCCGCCTCATGCCCACTCCATCCGTGATGCACCGTGATCCACCGCCACACCGTCCGGACCGGCACGGCGGAAATACTGTCGCGAGGTAAGTTATCATGGCCGCCGCGGAGCGACGACCGGCGGCCCTGCACCGCCGGCGTCGCGCTATGATGCAACGCCCGCGAGCGCAGGCAGGCGACGGGAGACGAGCGTGACGGACAACCCCCAGGGCAGGCAGGGACTTACTTATCGCGACGCCGGCGTGGACATCGACGCCGGCGCGGAGCTGGTGCGGCGCATCAGCGGGGCGGTCGCGGCAACGCAGCGCCCGGAGGTGCTCGGCGGGCTCGGCGGCTTCGGCGGGCTGTTCGAGTTGCCGGTGGAGCGCTACCGCCGGCCGGTGCTGGTCTCCGGCACGGACGGCGTCGGCACCAAGCTCAAGCTCGCCATCGAGACCGGCCGCCACGACGGCATCGGGATCGACCTCGTCGCGATGTGCGTGAACGACGTGGTGGTCGCCGGGGCCGAGCCGCTGTATTTCCTCGACTACTACGCCACCGGTGCCCTGGACGTGGACGTCGCCGAGCAGGTGGTGCGCGGTATCGCCGAGGGCTGCCGCCAGGCGGGTGCGGCCCTGATCGGCGGCGAGACCGCGGAGATGCCGGGCATGTATGCCGCCGGCCACTACGACCTCGCCGGCTTCTGCGTGGGCATTGTCGAGCGCGAGGGCATCATCGACGGCCACCGTGCCGGCGAGGGGGATGCCCTCATCGGCGTGGCCTCCAGCGGCGTGCACTCCAACGGCTACTCGCTGGTCCGCCGGGTGATCGAGCATACCGGCGCCCGCCTGGACATGCCGTTCGCCGACGGGCTCAGCCTCGGCGAGGCGCTGCTCGCCCCCACCCGCATCTACGTGCGCCCCACCCTGGCGCTGATCGACGCGGTGCCGGTGCACGCCATCTGTCACGTCACCGGCGGCGGCCTGCCGGAGAATCTGCCCCGGGTACTGCCGCAGGGCACCGCCGCCCGCGTGGACACCGCCAGCTGGCACTGGCCGGCGGTATTCGATTGGCTCCAGGGCAACGGCAGCATCGACGAGGCCGAGATGTACCGCACGTTCAACTGCGGCATCGGCATGGTCTACGCCGTGCCGGAGGCGTCTGTGGACGACGCCCTCGCCTGCCTGCAGGCCCACGGCGAACGCGCGTGGCGTATCGGCGGCGTCGTCGCGGACAAGAGCGACGGCCCGCGGGTCCGCCTGGAGGCGGGGACATGAGCAGGCCACTCGACGTCGTCGTCCTCATCTCGGGCAGCGGCACCAATCTTCAGTGCCTCATCGACGGCCAGCAGCGCGGCGAGCTGCCCATCCGCATCCGCGCGGTGATCAGCAACCGCGCCGACGCCGGCGGGCTCGAGCGGGCACGGGCCGCCGGCATCCCCACGGAGGTGCTGCCGCACCGGGACTACCCGGACCGCGAGCACTACGACGCCGACCTGGTCCGCGTCGTCGACCGCCACGAGCCGGGCCTGGTGGTGCTCGCCGGCTTCATGCGTATCCTCACCCCCGGCTTCGTGCGCCACTACCAGGGCCGGCTGATCAACATCCACCCGTCCCTGCTGCCGGCCTACCGCGGGCTGCACACCCACGAACGGGCCATCGCCGATGGCGCGGCGGCCCACGGCTGCAGCGTGCACTTCGTAATCCCGGAGCTCGATGCCGGGCCGGTCATCGTCCAGGCGCGGGTGCCCGTACACGCGGACGACACCCCGGAGACACTCAAGGCCCGGGTCCAGGAGCAGGAGCACCGCATCTACCCGCTGGCGGTACGCTTGATCGCCGAGGGGCGGGTGCGGCTCGACGACGACGGCGTCCACGTCGACGGCGAGCCCGCCGCCAAGCCGCCGGCCATCGACGCGGCGACCGACGTGGCCGCGCTGTGAACGCCCTGCGCGCCTGCCTGCGGTGGCGGGGACTGGCGACGGCGCTGCTGCTGGCCGTGCTGGCACCCTCAGCCGCCGCCTCCTACGAACCGCCACCGCCGTTCCACGCGGAGTACGAACTCAACAAGGGCATCCTGACCCTCGGGAGCGCGAGCCTGAGCTTCTCCCGCCCGCAGCCCGGCCACTACCGCTACCGGCTGTTCATGCGTCCGAGCGGCATAGCCGGATGGTTCACCGACGTCACGGTGCGCGAGGTCAGCGAGGGACGGATCGTCGACGACGGCTTCCGCCCGCTACGCTACGTCTACGACCGCAGCGGCGACGACCGGGCGCGCCGTGCCGAACTGCGCTTTAACTGGACGACGGGCACAGTGGTCAACGACGTCGGCGACACACCGTGGCGCATGGAGGTGCCGGACGACGCCCTGGACCGCGTGGTCAGCCCCCTGCAACTCATGCACGACCTCGCCGCCAGGGGCGCGGACACCGGCCGGCTGACCTACCGCATCGCTGACGGCGGCCGGCTCAAGACCTACACCGTCTCCATCGAGGGCACGGAAACCGTGGACACCCCGGCCGGGCGTTTCGAGACGGTGAAGGTCGTCCGCCGGGACGACGAGGGCGAGCGCGAGACGCGGCTGTGGTGCGCCCCGGCGCTGGCCTACCTGGCAGTGAAGGTGGAGCAGTGGGAAGCGGACGACGGCACCTTCGAGCTCGTGCTCACCGGTGTCGAGGGCCTGCCCGCCGACTGAGGCGGCGTCACGGCCGCGGCAGCGTGACCCCGCGCTGGCCCATGTACTTGCCCTCGCGGTCCTTGTAGGAGAACTCGCAGACCTCGTCCGACTCCAGGAACAGCATCTGCGCCACGCCCTCGTTGGCGTAGATCTTCGCGGGCAGGTTGGTGGTGTTGGAGAACTCCAGGGTCACGTGCCCCTCCCACTCCGGCTCCAGGGGCGTGACGTTGACGATGATCCCGCAGCGCGCGTAGGTGGACTTGCCCAGGCAGATCGTGAGCACGTTGCGCGGGATGCGGAAGTACTCGATGGTGCGCGCCAGGGCGAAGGAGTTCGGCGGGATGATGCACACGTCCGCGCACATGTCGACGAAGCTCGCCTCGTCGAAAGCCTTCGGGTCCACCATCGCCGAGTTGATGTTGGTGAACACCTTGAACTCGTTGGCGCAGCGCACGTCGTAGCCATAGCTCGACGTGCCGTAGGAGATCATGCGCCCGCCGTCCGCACCGACGCGCACCTGACCGGGTTCGAAAGGCTCGATCATCCCGGACTCCTCGGCCATGCGCCGGATCCACTTGTCGGACTTGATCGACATGGGCGCAACGCTCCCGTCAGCAGCCACCGAAATAGCCGGCTATTCTCGCCCGGCGCTCAGTCATCGTCCACCCGGATGTCGGGGAAGCGGCTCGCCCCGGCGGCGGCCTGGCGCGACAGGCGCGCCGCGGTCGCCAGCGCGGCCTCGCGATAGAGCGCCGCCTCGCGGCCGTTCGGGTCGGCGGCCACCGTCGGCCGCCCGGCATCGGTCTGCTCGCGGATGCCGATGGACAGCGGCAGCGAGCCCAGCAGCGGAACGCCCTCGGAGGATGCCAGCTGCTCGCCGCCGCCGGCGCCGAAGATGTGCTCCTCGTGGCCGCAGTGCGAGCACACGTGCAGCGCCATGTTCTCCACCACGCCGAGCACCGGCACCTTCACCTTCTGGAACATGCGGATGCCGCGGCGCGCATCGAGGGTGGCGATCTCCTGGGGCGTGGTCACGATCACCGCACCGGCCACCGGCACGCGCTGGGCGAGGGTGAGCTGGATGTCGCCGGTCCCCGGCGGCAGGTCGATGAGCAGGTAATCCAGATCGCCCCAGCGGGTGTCGTTGAGCAGCTGGGTGAGGGCCTGGGTGACCATCGGCCCGCGCCAGACCATGGCGTCCTCCTGCTTGACCAGCACACCGATGGACATGACCGCGACGCCGTGGGCCATGAGGGGGAGGATCGACTTGTTGTCCGGGCTCTCGGGGCGGCGGCCGTCGAGCCCCATCATCCGCGGCTGGCTCGGGCCGTAGATGTCGGCATCGAGCAGCCCGACCTTGGCGCCCTCCTCCGCCAGCGCCAGGGCCAGGTTCGCCGCCGTGGTGGACTTGCCCACGCCGCCCTTGGCGGAGGCGACGGCGATGATGTTCTTCACCCCCTCCATGGGCTCGAGCGAGGCCTGCACCTGGCGCGGGGACACGGACCAGTCCACGGTCACGGTGACCCGCGACACCCCCGCCTGCTCCAGCACCCGGGTGACGGAGGCGGTCAGCGCCTCGCGGTAGTGCGCGGCGGGGAAACCCAGCCGCAGGGTGACGTTCACCGCGTCCCCGTCCACCTCCAGGCCGGCCAGCGCGCCGGCGCTCACCAGGTCCGTGCCGAGGTTGGGCTCCGTCCACCCGCCGAGCGCCGCCTCCAGCACCTCGCGTGTCAGTTCCGCCATGATCCCGCTCCATTGTCGATTCCGCTGATGGCGGGGATTCTACATCCGCCGCCCCGGGCAGGGCGAAAGCCCCGCGCGAGCCCATCCGGGTCCGGCAGGCTGCTAGACTCCGGTAAAACAGGGATGTCGCCATGCCTGAGCCCTTCGAGCTGCGCACCGCCGAGACACCGGACCTCGCTGCACTGGAGCGTATCGAGGCCGCCGCGTTCACCGGCGACCGCCTCAGCCGCCGCAGCCTCCGCCACCTGCTCACCCGCGCGCACGCGGATGTCCTGGTGGCGGTCACGGGTACCGGGGTGGCCGGCTACGCCGCCGTGCTCTACCGCCGCGGCACATCGCTCGCCCGGCTGTACTCCATTGCAGTGGCCCCCGGCCACCACGGCCAGGGCCTCGGCCGGCGGCTGGTGGCCGGCGCGGAGGCGGCCGCGCTGGACGCCGGCTGCGCCGCCCTGCGCCTGGAGATCCGGCCCGACAACACCGCCTCGCGGACACTGTTCGAGCATCTCGGCTACCGCCGCTTCGGTGTGCTGCCGGACTATTACGAGGACCACGCCCCGGCCCTGCGCTACGAGCGCCGGCTCACCGACAGCACGGCCCGACCGCCGCGGTCCGTGCCCTATTATGCCCAGACCCTGGAGTTCACCTGCGGGCCGGCCGCGCTGATCATGGCCATGCACGCGCTCCGCCCGACCCTCGTCCCCGGGCGGCGCCTGGAGCTGCGGCTCTGGCGCGAGGCGACCACCATCTTCATGACCTCCGGCCACGGCGGCTGCGGCCCCTACGGCCTGGCCCTGGCCGCCCACCGGCGCGGGTTCGCGGCGGCGGTGCACGTCAGCACCACCGGGCCGCTGTTCGTCGAGTCCGTGCGCACCCCGGCCAAGCGCGAGGTGCTGCGCCTGGTGCACGAGGACTTCGTGGCCGAGGCCGCCGACGCCGGCATCCCCGTGCACCCCGGCGGCCTGGACCTCGCGGGCCTGGACACGGCGCTCACCGGCGGCGCGCTGGCGCTGGTGCTGATCAGCCTCTACCGCTTCTACGGCGAGCGGGCGCCGCACTGGGTCGTGGTCACCGGCACGGACGCCCGCTATGTCTACCTCAACGACCCGTGGATCGACGTCGCGGACGGCCGCACCGCCACGGACTGCATCAACCTGCCGGTACTGCGCGGCGACTTCGAGCGCATGGCACGCTATGGCCGGGGCGGCCAACGTGCGGCGGTGGTGATCGCTGCCGGGGCCCTGCGGGAGGCGGCACCGTGACCCGCACCCTCATCGTCGTCGAGCACCGCCGCGACTGGGCGCCCTACGCCGCCACCAGCGAGGTGATCACCGCCGACGACTACCTCTTCGACCCGGCCTGCCGGGGCGCCGGCCCCGGCACGCGGGTGATCAATCTCTGCCGCGGCTACCGCTACCTCTCCACCGGCTACTACTGCTCGCTGCTCGCCGAGGCCCGCGGCCACCGCGTGATCCCCAGCGTGCGCACCATCAGCGATCTCTCCCGTCGCGCGATCTACAGCCTCGACACCGCGGTGCTGGACGAGCGCCTGCGCGGACCGCTGACGGTGGAGAGCGGCGACGGGGACGGCCCGATAAAGGTGGACGTATTCTTCGGCACCGCCTCCGACCCGCGCTTCCGCGAGCTCGCCCGCCAGGTCTTCGAGACCTTCGCCGCGCCGCTGCTGCACCTGGAGCTGCATCGCCAGGACGGGCGCTGGCGTATCGCACGGCTGCGCACCCTGTCCCTGAACCGCCTGGACGACGCCCAGGAAACGGCCTTCGCGGCAGCGCTGGAGCGCTTCAGCCATCACGTCTGGCGGCGGCCGCGGCACCGGCGCACGCCGCGCTATGACCTGGCCATCCTCCACGACCCGGACGAGCGCCTGCCCCCGTCGAACGCCCGCGCCCTGCGCCACTTCCAGCGCGTGGGCCGGGGTCTCGGCGTGACCGTGGACCTCATCACCCGCCGGGACTACGGCCGGCTGGCGGAATACGACGCGCTGTTCATCCGCGAGACCACCGCGGTATCGAATCACACGTACCGCTTCGCCAAGCGCGCCGAGGCGGAGGGCATGCCCGTGATCGACGACGCGGCCTCCATCCTGCGCTGCACCAACAAGGTCTATCTCGCGGACCTGCTGGAGACCCACGGCATCCCGCGGCCCGCCGGACGCATCCTCCACCGCGGCCGGCGCGACGACCTGGCCGCCGCCGGCGACGCGCTGGGCTTCCCGCTGGTGCTCAAGATCCCGGACGGCTCGTTCTCCCGCGGCGTGGTCCGGGTCGCCGCGCCGGAGGCACTGAGCAACGCGGCGGCGGGGCTGTTCGCACACTCGGATCTGATCATCGCCCAGCAGTTCGTGGTCAGCGACTTCGACTGGCGCATCGGCGTGCTCGACGGCGAGGCGATCTTCGCCTGCCAGTACTTCTTCCCCCGGGGCCACTGGCAGATCGTGCGCCACGGCCCGGGCGGCACCGTGGACGAGGGCGACGCACGGACCTTCCCGGTGGCGGAGGCACCGCAACACGTGGTGCACCTGGCGGTGCGCGCCGCCAACCTCATCGGCCGGGGGCTCTACGGCGTGGACGTCAAGCAGGCCGGCCGGCGTGCGCTGGTCATCGAGGTCAACGACAACCCCAACCTGGACGCCGGGGTGGAGGACGCCTGCCTCGGCGACACCCTCTACCGCCGGGTGCTGGAGTCGTTCATCCGCCGACTGGAGGCTCGCCACCGCGGCCCGGCCTGACCCGCAGGGGCCGCGGCGTAGTAGACTGCGGGGCCGCGAATGTCGTGCGATGGTGCCGTTGCAGAGGGTGCCGCCGCGCGGACGGCCGATACCCGGACACCACCCACCCGCAGCGGACGACGGACCGACATGGACAACGCACTCGCCACCGACACGCCGGCACTCGCCCTGCGCTTCGCCGGCCCCGGGGACTGCCCCACCATCCTCGCGTTCATCCGCGAGCTCGCGGACTACGAGCGCCTCAGCCACGAGGTCGTGGCCGACGAATCCCGGCTCATGGACACGCTGTTCGGCGATCACCCCTACGCCGAGGTCATCATCGCCGAGCTCGATGGCGAGGCCGTCGGCTTCGCGCTGTTCTTCCACAACTACAGCACCTTCCTCGCCGCCCCGGGGATCTACCTGGAGGACCTCTACGTCCGCCCCGTGGCCCGCGGCCACGGCATCGGCCAGGCCCTGCTCACCGCCCTCGCCCGGCTGGCGGTGGCGCGCGGCTGCGGCCGGCTGGAGTGGTCGGTGCTGGACTGGAACGCCCCGGCCATCGGCTTCTACGAGCGCCTCGGCGCCCGGGCCCAGGATGAGTGGGTCGGCTACCGCCTCACCGGCGACGCCCTGCGCGGGCTGGCCGCCACGGACGCGCCGTGACCGGGACACGCGACAACGTCGTGCTCATCGGCATGCCCGGCGCCGGCAAGAGCACCGTGGGCGTGCTCCTCGCCAAGCGCCTGGGCAAGGCCTTCGTCGATACCGACGTGCTCATCCAGCAGCGCGAGGGCCGCTCCCTGCAGGCGATCGTGGACGCCGGCGGCGCCGCCGATCTGCGCCGCATCGAGGGCGATACCCTCGCCGGGCTCGAGGTGCATGATCACGTCATCGCCACCGGGGGCAGCGCGGTCTACAGCGAGCGGGCGATGGCCCACCTGCGACGCGACGGGGTCATCGTCTACCTGTCCGTACCCTGGCCGGAGATCGAGCGGCGCATCCACAATCTGGACAGCCGGGGCATCGCCCGCGATCCGGCCCAGAGCCTGCGCGCGGTCTACGACGAGCGGGTGCCGCTCTACCGCGCCGCCGCCGACCTCTGCGTGGACTGCACGGGCCTCGGTCAGCACGAGTGCATGGAACAGGTGGCATCCGGGCTCGCCGCGCGCGGCGCGCCCGACTAACACCCCCGGCGGGCTTGCCCTGCCGCGACGTCATCCGGCTATGCTCTGCACTCCCCGGCAGTGACGGCAGCGAGGTGACCGGCACGTGGACGAGCAGACATACAACCGCGAGGAGACGGCGCGGATCTTCGATGAGGCGCCGTTCGCCCGCACCCTGGGTCTGGAAGCCGTGGACATCGCCGCCGGCCGCTGCGAGAGCCGCATCCGCCTCGGCGAACGCCACCTGCAGCAGGACGGATTCGTCCACGCCGGTGTCCAGGCCGCCATGGCGGACCACACGGCCGGGGCCGCCGCCGGCACGCTGCTCGCGCCCGGTTTCCGGGTGCTCACCGCCGAGTTCAAGATCAACCTGCTGCGCGCCGCGCGGGGCGAGACCCTGCGCTGCGTGGCCACGGTGCTCAAGCCGGGACGCACGCTGATCGTGGCCGAATCGGAGGTCCACTGCGCGGCCCCGGCGGGCGACGAACGACTCGTGGCCAAGGCCACGGTGACACTCTCGGTAATGGCCGTACCCACCGGAACGGAGGAGACGCGATGACGATCGAGGTGTTCGGCTACCCGAACAGCCGCAGCACCCGCGTGGTCTGGGCCCTGGAGGAGGCCGGCGCGGCGTACGACTACACCCTGGTCGACCTGGGCCGTGGCGAGCACCGCGGCGAGCGCTTCCGTGCGCTCAACCCCGCGGGCAAGCTCCCGGCCCTCCGTACCGGCGACGCGCTGCTGACCGAGTCGCCGGCGATCTGCCTGTGGGTGGCTGAAACCTACCCCGACGCCGGGCTCGCCCCCACGGACCCGCAGGGGCGCACCGAGCTGATGCGCTGGCTGTTCTTCATCGCCACGGAGCTGGAGCAGCCGCTGTGGACCATGGCCAAGCATCGCTTCGCCCTGCCGGAGAAACTGCGGGTGCCGGACGTCATCCCCACGGCACGCCGGGAATTCACGATGGCAGCGGACCTGCTCGCCGACGCCCTGGACGGCCGCGACCACCTGGTGGGCGGACGGTTCAGCATCGCCGACATCCTCGCCGCGCACACCCTGGCCTGGGCCCGGGCGGCGAAGGCACCGATGGAACAGCCTGCCCTCGCGGCCTATGCCGAGCACCAGCTCGGCCGGCCGGCGTTGGCGCGGGCCCGGGCACGGGAGCAGTCGGCCCTGGAGAGCCGGCAGCAGGAGGGCTAGGCGACGATGGCCGCGACGCCGGAATACTTCCACCTCGATGTCCTCGGCCATCGCCTGCGCGCGGCGGCCTGGCGCCGTGACGGACGCTGGCAGCCCGGGCGTCCGGTGCTGGTCTTCCTCCACGAGGGGCTCGGCTGCATCGAGTTCTGGCGGGACTTCCCGGCACGCCTGGGACAGACGCTGGGGCTGGACGCCTTCGCCTGGGACCGCCTCGGCTACGGCGGCTCCGATCCCCTCGACTACACCCGCACGCCGGCCTACCTGCACCACGAGGCCCACGACTGGATGCCGGCGGCACTGGACGCCGCCGGCCTGTCGGACGTCATCCTGGTCAGCCACAGCGACGGAGGCAGCGTCGCCCTACTGTACGCGGCCCGGCACCCGGTCCGCGCCTGCGTGACCATGGCGGCCCACGCCTTCGTCGAGCCTCACACCCTCGCCGGCATCGCCGCCGCCGAACGCGCCTTCGCCGAGACCGACCTGCCGGCGAAGCTCGCGCGCTATCACGGGGACAAGACCGAGACGATATTCCGCGCGTGGACGCAGACCTGGCAGGCGCCGGACTTCCGGGACTGGAATATCGAGGCCGACCTTGCGGGCATCCACGCCCCCACACTGGTGATGCAGGGAGCGGACGACGAGTACGGCACCTCCGAGCAGGTCCGTCGCATCGCCGCGGCCTGCAGCGGCCCCGCCGAACAGGCCTTGCTCCCCGGCTGCGGCCATACCCCCTACCGGGAGGCGCCCGAGACCGTGATCGCGGAGATCGAGGCGTTCCTGAACCGCCACGATATCCCCGGTCCGCGCTGACGCCTCCGCCGGCCGTGTGCGACGGGGCTTCGCAACGCCCACCGGGTCACCACCGGGGACGTCGCACGCCTACGGCGCACGACCTACCCGACCGGGCTGACGCCTCCGCCGGTCGCGGGCGCGCATGGACGGCCGGGGCGACACCGCACTCGGGAACGGGGCGACGCTGGCCCTGGACCATCGTCGAACCGGCGCGCTTTGCACACTGAGAATGGCCGGCGCACTCCCGTCCAGTAACATGCCCACCGCGGCATCTGGCATAATGCGGTGTTCCTGTCGAAGTCAGCGAACACGCCCCCTATGACGCGAAAGATCCTCGTCACCAGCGCCCTGCCGTACGCCAACGGGCCGATCCACCTCGGCCACCTGGTGGAGTACATCCAGACCGACATCTGGGTGCGCTTCCAGAAGCTGCAGGGCAACGAGTGCTACTACGTCTGCGCCGACGACGCCCACGGCACCCCGATCATGCTCAAGGCCCGCGAGCAGGGAGTGACGCCGGAGACGCTGATCGAGCGCATGAGCGCGGAGCACCAGCGGGACTTCGCCGGCTTCGGGGTGGCCTTCGACAACTACTATTCGACCCACAGCGAGGAGAACCGCCAGTTCTCCGAGCTGATCTACGCCCGGCTGCGCGACGCCGGCCACATCGAGCGCCAGACCATCACCCAGGCCTACGACCCCAAGGAGGGGATGTTCCTGCCGGACCGCTACATCAAGGGCACCTGCCCGCGCTGCGGTGCCGAGGACCAGTATGGCGACAACTGCGAGGTCTGCGGGGCGAGCTACTCGCCGGACGAGCTGCGCGATCCGGTCTCGGTGATCTCCGGCGAGCGCCCGGTGGAGCGCGAGTCCGAGCACTACTTCTTCCGGCTGCAGGACTTCGAGGAAATGCTCCGGGAGTGGGCCTCCGCCGGCCGGCTCCAGGAGGAGATGGCCAACAAGCTCCAGGAGTGGTTCGACGAGGGCCTGCGCGCCTGGGACATCTCCCGGGACGAGCCCTACTTCGGCTTCGAGATCCCGGACGCGCCGGGCAAGTACTTCTACGTCTGGCTCGACGCGCCGATCGGCTACATGGCGAGCTTCCAGAACCTCTGCGAGCGGCGCGGGCTGGACTTCGACAGCTTCTGGAAGGCGGACTCCGAGGCCGAGCTCTACCACTTCATCGGCAAGGACATCCTCTACTTCCACGCCCTGTTCTGGCCGGCGATGCTCCACGGCGCGGGGTTCCGCAAGCCGACCATGGTGACCGCCCACGGCTTCCTCACCGTGGACGGGCAGAAGATGTCCAAGTCCCGGGGCACGTTCATCATGGCGGACACCTACCTCCGCCACCTCAACCCGGAGTACCTGCGCTACTACTTCGCGGCAAAGCTCGGCGGCAGCGTCCACGACCTGGACCTCAACCTGGACGACTTCGCCCAGCGCGTGAACGCCGACCTGGTCGGCAAGCTGGTGAACATCGCCAGCCGCTGCGCGGGCTTCATCACCAAGCGCTTCGACGGCCGCCTCGCCGACACCCTCGACGCGCCGGAGCTGTTCCGCAAGTTCACCCAGGCCGGCGAGCAGATCGCCGAGCTCTACGAGCGCCGGGAGTTCTCCCGGGCGGTGCGCGAGATCATGGCCCTCGCCGACGAGGCCAACCAGTACATCGACGAGCAGAAGCCCTGGGTCATCGCCAAGTCCGGCGAGGACGAGGCCCGGCTGCAGGCGATCTGCACCCAGGGGATTAACCTCTTCCGCGTGCTCACCATCTACCTCAAGGCAGTGCTGCCGAAGATGGCCGCGGACGCGGAGGCGTTCCTCGCCCTGGAGCCCCAGCGCTGGGCGGACGCGCGCCAGCCGCTGCTCGGGCACACCATCAACCGGTTCAAGCCGCTGATGACCCGGGTCGATCCCGACCGCATCCAGGCGATGATCGACGAATCCCGCGAGAGCCTCGCGCCCAGGGGGCAGACCAAGCCAGCGCAGGCGCAGGCCCCGGGCGAGCCCATCGCCGAGCAGATCGACTTCGATACCTTCGCCGGGGTGGACCTGCGCGTCGCGGAGATCGTCAACGCCGAGCACGTGGACGGCGCCGACAAGCTCCTGCGCCTGACCCTGGACCTCGGCGGCGAGCAGCGCACGGTCTTCGCCGGGATCAAGAGCGCCTACCGGCCGGAGACCCTCGTCGGGCGGCTCACCGTGATGGTGGCGAACCTCAAGCCCCGGAAGATGCGTTTCGGCGTCTCCGAGGGCATGGTCCTCGCCGCGGGCCCCGGGGGCGAGGAGCTGTGGCTGCTCTCGCCGGACAGCGGCGCCCGTGCGGGAATGCGCGTGAAGTAGGCCGCGGAGCGCGCCCATGACGGAGCTCGCCCTCATCCTGGTGTCCACCGTGCTGGTGAACAACTTCGTGCTGGTGAAGTTCCTGGGGCTATGCCCCTTCATGGGGGTGTCGCGCAGCCTGGACGCCGCCATCGGCATGGCGCTCGCGACGACCTTCGTGCTCACGCTCTCCTCGGTGGCGAGCTACCTCGTGGGCACCTACCTGCTGGCCCCGCTCGGGCTGGGGTACCTGCGCATCATCGCCTTCATCCTGGTAATCGCCGCGGTGGTGCAGTTCACCGAGATGGTGGTCCGCCACACCAGCCCGGTACTCCACCAGGTGCTCGGCATCTTCCTGCCGCTGATCACCACCAACTGCGCCGTGCTCGGCGTGGCCCTGCTCAACGTCCAGCAGGCCCACGACCTGGTGGCCTCGGCGCTGTACGGCTTCGGCGCGGCGATGGGCTTCTCGCTGGTGCTGGTGCTCTTCGCCGGGCTGCGCGAGCGCCTGGACGGCGCGGACGTGCCCGCGCCCTTCCGCGGCGGCGCCATCGCGCTGGTCACCGCCGGGCTGATGTCGCTGGCGTTCATGGGCTTCAGCGGCCTGGTCACCGCGGGGGGCTGACCATGTGGGCGGCGCTGCTCGTGCTCGGTGGCCTCGGCCTCGCCTTCGGTGCGCTGCTCGGCTTCAGCGCTCGGCGGCTGCGTGACGACGACGACCCGCTGGTCGAGCGCATCGACGCGGTCCTGCCCCAGACCCAGTGCGCCCAGTGCGGCTACCCCGGCTGCCGGCCCTACGCCGAGGCCGTCGCCAGCGGCGAGGCGGACATCAACCAGTGCCCGCCCGGCGGCGAGACCGGCGTGCAGGCCCTGGCCGAGCTCCTCGGCCGCGAGCCCAAGCCGCTGAACCCGGACAACGGCGAGGCCAAGACCGAGGCCACGGTCGCCTGGATCGACGAGTCCGTGTGCATCGGCTGCACCAAGTGCATCCAGGCCTGCCCGGTGGACGCCATCGTCGGCGCGCCGCAGCACATGCACACCGTCATCCGCGACGAGTGCACCGGCTGCGAGCTCTGCATCGAGCCCTGCCCGGTGGACTGCATCCACATGGCACCGCGGGAGACCGGCGTGCGGGCCTGGCGCTGGCCGCTGCCGGCGGAGCCGGGGCGGCCGTGAACGCCGCCCATCGCTTCCCCGGCGGGCTGCGGCTCGAACCCAACCGCGCGATCTCCACCCGCCACCCGGTCACCGCGGTGCCGCTGCCCGAGCGCCTGATCCTGCCGCTGGGCGCCGCCCTCGGCGCCCCCGCGCAGCCCTGCGTGAGCGAGGGCGAGCGGGTGCGCGCGGGCCAGTGCCTGGCCGAGGGCGAAGACCCGGCGGTGCCGCCGCTGCACGCCCCGGCGGGCGGGCGGGTCGCAGCCATCACCGCGCATCCCGCGCCCCACCCCTCGAATCTGGCCGTGACCAGCCTGGTCCTGGAGACGGACCCCGACGCGGCGGCCGAGCCCGCGTGGCCCGCCCTGGACGCCGGCGCCGACCCGGCGGCGCTGCGCGCGCGCGTCCACGCCGCGGGCATCACCGGCCTCGGCGGCGCCGGGTTCCCCACCGCCGCGAAGCTCGCGGACGCCGCCGGGCGGGTGCACACGCTGGTCCTCAACGGCGCGGAGTGCGAGCCCTGGATCAGCTGCGACGACATGCTCATGCGCACCCGCGCCGCGGCCGTGCTCTCCGGCGGCCGGCTGCTGGCCCGGGCCGTCGGCGCCGGGCGCATCGTCGTGGCCCTGGAGGCGGACGCGGAGGCAGCCCTCGAGGCCGTGACCGCCGCGGCGGATGACGACGTCGAGGTGGTCACCGTCCCGGCCCGCTACCCGGCCGGGGGCGAGCGCCAGCTGGTCCAGGCGCTCACCGGCCAGGAGGTCCCCGCCGGCGACCTGCCCACCACGCTCGGCATCCTCTGCCAGAACGTGGGCACCGCCGAGGCCGTCCACCGGGCGGCGGTCGAGGGCCGTGCGCTCACCCACCGCTACGTCACCGTCACCGGCGACGCGGTCGCCGACCCGCGGGTGGTGCTCGCCCCCCTGGGCGCACCGTTCTCCGACCTCCTCGCGGCGGCCGGCGGGGCGACGCCGGGGCTCGACCGGCTGATCATGGGCGGGCCGATGATGGGCTTCACCGTCGCCGACCCGGCGGTGCCTGTCGTGGCCGCCACCAACTGCATCCTCGCCGCCACCACGGCGCTGTGTCCGCCACCGCAGCCGGCGCTGCCGTGCATCCGATGCGGCGCCTGCGCCGAGGCCTGCCCCGCCTCGCTCCAGCCCCAGCAGCTCTACTGGCACGCCCGTGGCGGCGAGGTCGACACCCTGGCGGCACTCGGCCTCGGCGACTGCATCGAGTGCGGCGCCTGCGCCTACGTCTGCCCCAGCCACATCCCGCTGATCCAGTATTTCCGCCACGGCAAGGCGGAGATGGCGGACGCCCGCCAGGCCCGGACCATCGCCGAGCGCGCCCGCGAGCGCTACGAGGCCCGTCAGGCACGGCTCGCCCGCGAGGCCGAGGAACGCCGCCAGCGCCGCGAGCAGAAGAAGGCACAGGCGCGCAGCGGCGGCGACGCCCGCAAGGCCGCGGTCGCGGCCGCCCTGGAGAAACGGCGCCGCCGCCGCGGAACGGCGGAATCCGACGGCGATGACGGGGGACGCCCATGACCCTGCGCCAGGCCGTCTCCCCGCACCTGCGCCCGCCGCGTACCGTCGGCGGCACCATGCGCCTGGTCCTCTACGCGCTGGTACCCGGCGTGCTCGGCCAGCTGTGGTTCTTCGGCGCCGGCGTGCTCTGGCAGATCGGCCTGGCCACGGCCACCGCGGTGGCCACCGAGGCCGCCATGCTCCACCTGCGCGGCCGGCCGCTGGCGCTGTTCCTGCGCGACTGGTCGGCGGTGGTCACCGCCGTGCTCCTGGCGGTGAGCCTGCCGGGACTGGCGCCCTGGTGGATGGCCGTGCTGGGCACGGCCTTCGGGCTGGTGTTCGCCAAACACCTGTACGGCGGCCTCGGCCACAACCCGTTCAATCCGGCGATGGTGGGCTACGTGGTGCTGCTGGTGGCCTTCCCCCGGCTGATGAGCCAGTGGCCGGCACCGGCGGGGCTCGCCGGCGGGGCACCCGGACCGATCGCCGCCGCCCACGCCATCTTCGGCGGCGGGGTGGACGCGGTGACCGCGGCGACGCCGCTGGACGCCGTGCGCACCCAGCTCGGTCAGGCCCTGACCCTCCCGGAGATCCGCCAGGGACCGCTGTGGGGCGCACTCGGCGGACGGGGCTGGGCGGCGATCAACGGCCTGTACCTCGCCGGCGGCGCCGTGCTGGTGGCGACGCGCACCGCCGACTGGCGCATCCCCGCCGGCGTGCTCGCCGGCATCGGCGTGCCCGCGGCCTTCCTCTGGGCCATCGACCCCAGCCTCCACCCGGGGCTGTGGTTCCACTGGGCCAGCGGCGCGACCATGCTCGGTGCCTTCTTCATCGCCACCGACCCGGTATCCGCGGCGACTACCCCCCGGGGCCGGCTGATCTTCGGTGCCGGCATCGGCGTGCTGACCTGGCTGATCCGGACCTGGGGCGGCTACCCCGACGCGATCGCCTTCGCGGTGCTGCTGATGAACATGGCCGTACCGCTGATCGACCGCTACACCCCGCCGCGGATCTATGGCCACCCCCGCGGGGGCGGCCATGACTGAGGGCACCGCCCGCGGGACGGTCATCGCCGCCACCGTGCTCACCGCCTGCGCGCTGGTGGGGGCGGCGCTGGTGGCCCTCACCCACCGGGAGACGGCCCCGGCGATCGCCGCCAACCGCGAGAGCGCGGTGCGCGAGCGCCTCACCGCGGTGCTGCCGCCCGGGCCCTTCGACCGCTCCCCGGCGCAGGCGCCGCTGCAGGTGCGGGCGCCGGCGGCGCTGGGCAGCCGCGACGCCCTGCCGGTCTACCGTGCGGTGCGCGACGGCAAGGTCATCGCCGTGGTCTTCACCGCCGTCGCCCCGGACGGCTACGGCGGCGCGATCCGGCTGCTGGCCGGCGTGCAGCGCGACGGCGGCATCACCGGGGTGCGGGTGATCGCCCACCAGGAGACCCCCGGGCTCGGCGACGCCATCGAGGCGGACCGCTCCGACTGGATCCGCCAGTTCCACGGCCGGCGCCTCGGCGCCCCGCCGGCGGAGGCCTGGCGGGTGGCCGCCGACGGCGGCGCCTTCGACGCCATCACCGGCGCGACCATCACCTCGCGGGCGGTGACCGGCGCGGTGCGGCGGGCACTGGTATACTTCCGCGCGCATCGCGAGCGACTCCTCACGACGGACGGATGACGACGACCATGGCAACCCCCGGCGCGCAACGCATCCTCGCGGACGGGCTGTGGCACAACAACGCCGGCCTGGTCCAGCTCCTCGGCCTGTGCCCGCTGCTGGCGGTGAGCGCGACCGTGGTCAACGCCCTGGGCCTGGGCCTCGCCACGACGCTTACCCTGCTCGCCTCCAACACCACGGTCTCGCTGCTGCGCCGCCAGGTCCCCGCGGAGGTCCGCATCCCGGTGTACGTGCTGGTGATCGCGACGTTCGTGACCGTCATCGGCATGCTCATGAACGCCTATTTCCACGCCCTCTACGGCATCCTCGGCATCTTCATCCCGCTGATCGTGACCAACTGCGCGATCCTCGGCCGGGCCGAGGCCTTCGCCTCCCGTCACCCGGCCGGGCCGGCGGCGCTGGACGGGCTCGCCACCGGCGCCGGCTTCACCGCGGTGCTCGTCGTCCTCGGCGCCGGCCGCGAGGTACTCGGCCGGGGCACGCTGTTCCACAACGCGCACCTGATCCTCGGCGACTGGGCCCGCGGCTGGGAGATCGCGGTGCTGCCGGGCTACGACGGCTTCCTTCTCGCCGCCCTGCCCCCGGGCGCCTTCATCGGCCTGGGGCTGCTGCTCGCCGGGCGCAACGCCATCGACGCGCGCCAGCGCCGCCGCCGGCACGCCCGCGCCGGCGCCCCGGCCGGCGGGGAGGCGGCCGCATGAACCGCGAGCGCCGTGCCGGGATATTCCGGCGGCTGGCGGCGGAGAACCCGGCGCCGACCACCGAGCTCAACTACACCACGCCCTTCGAGCTGCTGGTGGCGGTGATCCTCTCCGCCCAGGCCACCGACCGCGGCGTGAACAGGGCAACCGCGCAGCTGTTCCCGGCGGCAAACACACCGCAGGCGATCCTCACCCTCGGCGAGGAGGGGCTGAAGGGCTACATCAACTCCATCGGGCTCTACAACGCCAAGGCGCGGAACATCATCGCCACCTGCCGCATCCTCATCGAGGAGCACGGCGGCGAGGTCCCGCGGGAGCGCCGGGCACTGGAGGCGCTGCCCGGGGTCGGGCGCAAGACCGCCAACGTGATCCTCAACACCGCCTTCGGCGAGCCCACCATCGCCGTGGACACGCACATCTTCCGCGTCGCCAACCGCACCGGGCTGGCGCCGGGCCGCACCGTGCGCGAGGTGGAGGACCGGCTGACGCGCTGGACGCCGAAGTCGTTCCTTCGCGACGCCCATCACTGGCTCATCCTCCACGGGCGCTACGTGTGCACGGCGCGCCGCCCGCGCTGCGGGGCCTGCGTGATCCACGACCTCTGCGAGTTCGACGACAAGACCGATTACGCCGGCGAGTGAGCGCCACCACCGACACACCACCCGGGAGAGTGCATTCATGCTGGGTCAGGACCGCAACCAGATGCGCCGTTTCTACCTGGAGAGCTGGCGCAAGGCACAGGACGGCGAGCCCATGGACCCCATGGAACGGCTGGTCGCGGAGGTCGTCGCCGAGCACCCGGAATACCACGGCGTGCTCGCCGACGGCGAACGCGCCCTCGGCCGGGAGTACCTGCCCGAGGACGGCGAGACCAATCCCTTCCTGCACATGGGCCTGCACATCGCCCTGCGCGAGCAGGTGGCGAACGACCGCCCACCGGGGATACGGCGCATCCACGAGACGCTGACCCGCGCCCACGGCGAGCGCATGGCCGCGGAGCACCGCATGATGGACTGCCTCGCCGAGGCCCTGTGGCAAGCCCAGCGCCAGGGCGGCATGCCCGACGAGGCCGCCTACCTGACCTGCCTGGAGGGGCTCGCCGCGGGGCGCGGTCCACAGGTCTGACCCGGGTCAAGTCATGGGGGCACGCACCGTGCTTTACTGGGCCCGGTAGAGTGCAACATTCCGGGACGCGGCCATGCAGAACGACACGGTGCACATCGCCGCGATACGCCGCGGCGACGACGAGGACCTCTCCGACACCTTCGCCGGCCTCGCCGACGACCTTCAGGCGAAGGGCGTCGCCGTGCGCGGCCTCGTCCAGCAGCGGAGATATAACGCCGCCGGCGCACTGAGCCGGCGCCTGACGGTAATCGGCAGCGACCGCGGTTTCGGCATTTCCCAGGCCCTCGGGGCCGGCTCCCGGGCCTGCAGTCTGGACACCGCCGCCCTGGCCGACGCCGCCGCCTGGCTGCAGCGCTTCCGTGCCGAACGTCCGGGGCTGATCATCATCGACCGCTTCGGCCCGCTGGAGGCGAAGGGCCGCGGGTTCGCGGACGAAATACTCGCCATCGTCACCGACGGCATTCCCCTGCTCACCTCGGTTCGCCCGGCGGAATCGGAGGCCTGGGAAGGCTTTACCGGCGGCCTCGCCGAGCGGCTGCCGTCGGATCCGGCCGCGATCACGGCCTGGTGCCGGGCCGCGATTCCAGGCTGAACGCCGCACCGCCCTGCAATCCCGATGGCCCGGACTTAACCAAAAGCCGGCCCCATCCCGGAATGCCGGACGCTTCCACAGGGAGACCGGGCGACAGCCTGAAGCCGAAGAGACAGATCGGCGACCACAACAACAATCCCGTTTCCCCCGGGGGTGACATGGAAGCGTTTCGTAATTTCCGCGTGAGCACGCGCATCTGGTCGATACTGCTTTGGGCCGTGATCGGCTTCGTCGCCGTGGCCCTGCTCGCCCTGGTGGCTGCCCGGCAGATGGTGCTCGACGAGCGCCGGGAAGGCGTCAGCCAGGTGGTGGAGGCGGCCACCGGCGTCATCGACCATTACCGCCGGCAGGCGGCGGAGGGAGACATCAGCGAGGCCCGGGCGAAATCGCTGGCCGCGGCGGCGGTCCGCAGCATGCGCTACCACGAGTACGACGACGGCTCGCGGGAGTACCTCTGGATCAACGACCTCGACGCGCGGGTGATCGTCCACCCGGCCAGGCCGTCGATGGAAGGACGCGACATGTCCGCGCTGACCGACACCGACGGCCGGCACATCTTCGAGGCATTCATACGCACCGCCAGATCCGACGGTGCCGGCTTCGTGACCTACCGCTGGCCCATGCCCGGCAGCGACCAGCCGGTGGAGAAGGTCTCCTACGTACGTCTCTACCAGCCCTGGGGCTGGGTGGTGGGCTCCGGGGTGTACCTGGACCGCGTCGACGGTGCCGTCACGGCCCTTGCGCTGGACCTGGCGTGGCAGGTCGGGCTCGTTCTGGTACTGCTCGCCGGCGTCGTGGCCATCGCCATCGGCAGCATCGTGCGTCCCCTCAACCGCGCGGTGGCGGGCATCCGGTCCATGACCGGCGAGACCGTCGATCTCACGCCGCGGCTGGATACCCGCGGCGGCGACGAGTTCACGGCGCTGGCGCGCAGTGTCAACGCCCTCACCGATACCTGTCGCGGCGCCCTGCAGAAGGCGGCCGGCGTGCGCGACGAGCTCGAGCGTTCCGCCGCCACCCTCAACGAGGTCACGGACGCCGCCGGCAACGGCATGGCCGCCCAGGAGGCGGATGCCGAGCAGCTCGCCACGGCGATGAACGAGATGGTCGCCACCGTTCAGGAGGTTGCCCACAACACCGCAACCGCAGCCGACGCGGCCGCGGAGGCGAGCCGCGAGACCAGCAACGGCCGCCGGGTGGTGGAATCGACGGTGGACGCCATCCAGGCCCTTGCCGGGGAGCTGGCGCACACGCGCAGCGCCGTGGAACGGCTCGCCAGCGAGTCCGACGACATCGCCGGCGTGCTCGAGGCCATCAACGGCATCGCCGAGCAGACCAACCTGCTGGCACTCAATGCCGCCATCGAGGCGGCCCGGGCCGGCGATCAGGGCCGGGGATTCGCGGTAGTCGCCGAGGAGGTCCGGCGGCTGTCGGCGAGCACCCAGGAATCCACCGAGCACATACGCACCATCACCGAGCGCTTCCAGTGCGGCGCCCGCGAGGCCACCGCGCGCATGGCCGAGAGCAGCAACCAGGCGGACAACGCCGTGAACCGCTCCGCCGAGGCCGGCGAGAGCCTCAACGCCATAACCCGCTCGGTGGACACCATCAGTGACATGGACACCCAGATCGCCAGCGCCGCCGAAGAGCAGGCGTCCACCGCGGAGGAGATCAATCGCGGGGTGGTGCGCATCCGGGACGTCGCCGGCGAGACCCGCGAGGGTGTCGAGCGGATCCGGGAGGCGGCACGACGCCAGCGGGGACTGGTCTCGGAGCTGGCCGACGAGCTCGCGAAGCTACAATTCTAGGCGCGGTATCCCGCGGCCGTGGCGGAAGGACCCGCCCGCCATCCGGCGGGCGGTGCCGACCTCAGTCGCGGCGCTTGGCGGCCACCCGCAGGCGCAGGGCGTTAAGCTTGATGAAGCCCTCCGCGTCCTTCTGGTCGTAGGCGCCCGCGTCGTCCTCGAAGGTGGCGATACTGCCGTCGAAGAGACTGTCGGTCTCCGACTGGCGGCCCACCACGATGACGTTGCCCTTGTAGAGGCGGATCCGCACGACGCCGTTGACGGTGCGCTGGGTCTCATCGATCAGCGCCTGCATGGCGCGGCGCTCCGGGCTCCACCAGTAGCCATTATAGATGGCCTCGGCGTACTTCGGCATGATCTCGTCCTTGAGGTGCGCGGACTCGCGGTCGAGAGTGATCGACTCGATCGCGCGGTGGGCGCGCAGCAGGATGGTGCCGCCGGGGGTCTCATAGCAGCCCCGGGACTTCATGCCGACGTAACGGTTCTCGACGATGTCGATGCGGCCGACACCGTTCATGCCGCCGAGTTTGTTCAGCCGCGAGAGCAGCTCCGCCGGACTCAGGCGCTCGTCGTCGATGGCCACCGGATCACCGTTCTCGAAGGTGATGTCCAGCTCCATACCCTCGTCCGGGGCGCGCTCCGGGGCGACGCTCCAGCGCCACATGGACTCCTCGCTCGGCGTCCACGGGTCCTCCAGCACGCCACCCTCGTAGGAGATGTGCAGCAGGTTCGCGTCCATGGAGTACGGCGAGCCGCCGTCCTCGGTCTTGCCCTCGATCGGGATGCCGTGGCTTTCGGCGTACGCCAGCAGCCGCTCGCGGGAATTGAGGTCCCACTCGCGCCAGGGCGCGATCACCTTGATTCCGGGCTCCAGGCCGTAATAGCCGAGCTCGAAGCGCACCTGGTCGTTGCCCTTGCCGGTGGCGCCGTGGCAGACGGCGTCCGCGCCGGTCTCGCGGGCGATCTCGATCTGGCGCTTGGCGATGAGCGGGCGCGCGATGGAGGTGCCGAGCAGGTACTCGCCCTCGTAGAGCGCATTGGCGCGGAACATGGGGAAGACGAAGTCGCGGACGAACTCCTCGCGCAGGTCGTCGATATAGATCTCGTTGACACCGAAGCGCTCGGCCTTCTCGCGGGCGGGCTCGAGCTCCTCACCCTGGCCGAGATCGGCGGTGAACGTCACCACCTCGCAATTGTAGGTATCCCGCAGCCATTGCAGGATCACGGAGGTGTCCAGCCCGCCGGAGTAGGCGAGCACGACCTTTTTCACGTCACTCATCGCGCAGTCGTCCCTAGAATCGCTGAACCTGAATCGGCCGTGCGCGCATCCCGCTCGCGCGTCCGCACCGTAAACCGGACATGATCGAACGCGCGCCGGGACAAATCAACCGCCCGCGTGTCTGTATACTGATACGGCCATTCGCACTGCCGCCTCTCAGCGAGCCCGACGGAGCTGACCTTGGAGACGATCACCCTCACCCGCCCCGACGACTGGCACCTGCACCTGCGCGACGGCGACGTGCTCGCCGATGTCGTCCCGGCCTCGGCACGGCAGTTCGGCCGCGCCATCATCATGCCCAACCTGACACCGCCGGTGACCGACGCAGGCAAGGCCGCGGCCTACCGCGAGCGCATCCTGCGCCATACACCGCCGGGCTCCGGCTTCACGCCACTGATGACGCTCTATCTCACCGACAACACCACGCCGGCGGACATCGAGGCCGCCGCGGCGAGCGGCATTGTCCACGGGGTCAAGTTCTACCCGGCGGGCGCCACCACCAACTCGGACTCCGGCGTCACCGACCTCGACCGCTGCGACGACGCCCTGGCCGCCATGGCCGAGGCGGGCCTGCCGCTGCTCGTCCACGGCGAGGTCACCACCCCCGGGGTGGACATCTTCGACCGCGAGCGGGCCTTTCTCGGGGAACGCCTGGCACCGCTGATCGGGCGCCACCCGCGGCTGCGGGTGGTGCTGGAACACGTCACCACCGCCGCCGGGATCGAGTTCGTCCGCCAGGGCCCGGACCGACTGGGCGCCACACTCACGGCGCACCACCTGCTGCTCAACCGCAACGACCTGCTCGTCGGCGGCATCCGCCCGCACCATTACTGTCTGCCCATCCTCAAGCGCGAACGCGACCGGGAGGCGCTGCTGGAGGCGGCCACCTCCGGGGACCCGCGCTTCTTCCTGGGCACGGACTCCGCCCCGCACCCGCGTACCGCCAAGGAGAACGCGTGCGGCTGCGCCGGCGTCTACAGCGCCCCGTTCGCGATGGCGCTGTACGCCGAGGCCTTCGAGGCCGTCGGCGCGCTGGACCGGCTCGAGGGCTTCGCCAGCCACCACGGCGCCGACTTCTACGGCCTGCCGCGCAACGATTCGCGCATCCGCCTGGTGCGCGAGGACACGCCGGTGCCGGCGACGCTGCCGCTGGCGGGCGGGGAGATCGTGCCGCTGCGCGCCGGTGCCACGGTGGCCTGGCGGGTCGAGGACGCAGACGACGCCGGGTAGCCACGGAACGGCGACGGACGACGCCTGCGGGCGGTGCCGCCGGCCGTGTATGATGTTCCCCGCACCGGCGGTCCGCGCGCGGGCTGCCGAACTGCCACAGTGACTGGAGTGAGCCGCGAGCGTGAACGAGCCCGACTTCCCCGGCGAGGGTGACCGCCCCATCGCCAACCGATTCCGATCCTTTCTGCCCGTGGTCGTGGACATCGAGACGGGCGGCCTCAACGCGGCCACGGACGCCGTGCTCCAGATCGCCGCGGTGATCGTGCGCGCGGGTGAAGACGGCCGTCTCTACCCGGCGGAGACCCACACCACCCACGTCGAACCCTTCGAGGGCGCGAATCTCGACCCCAAGTCGCTGGAGTTCAACGGCATCGACCCGGATCATCCGCTGCGCATGGCCAAACCGGAGGACGAGGCGTTGCGCCAGATCTTCCGTCCGGTGCGCCAGGAGATCCGCGAGACCGGCTGTACCCGCGCCGTGCTGGTGGGGCACAACGCCTGGTTCGACCTCGGCTTCCTCAACGCCGCGGTCAAGCGCGTGGACGTCAAGCGCAACCCCTTCCATCCGTTCTCCTGCTTCGACACCGCGACCCTCGCCGGGCTGGCCTTCGGCCAGACCGTGCTCGCCCGCGCCGTGAAGGCCTCCGGCGAGGACTGGGACGGGCGCGAGGCCCACTCGGCGATCTACGACGCCGAGAAGACCGCGGAGCTGTTCTGCACCATCGTCAATCGCTGGGACGAGCTCAACGGCTTCCCGGACTACGCCGTCCTCGCCCGGCGCTGACACGGCAGCATGGCGATCGTCCCGGTGCGACGAAGGCCGCTTGTGAGCCGGGCCTGACAGGCGGATACTGACTCCTGCACCCACCCGGGACAGGGACCGGCCACCGCGCCACAGCCGGCGGCCGGACGGTCATTCGACTGTGTCTCCGGAGGCCATCATGGCAACACGTGAACGCACCCGCTCCCTCGTCGTGACGATCGCCCTCGCCGGTATGTTCGCCTCCGCCGGCAGCGCGGCGGCCGACCTCCCCTCCCGCGGCCCCGTGCCTTTCGCCACGTACGACAGTAACGGCGACGGGTTCATCAGCGAGGCGGAATTCGCCGCCGTGCGTGAGCGGCGCATGGCGCAACGCGACGAGACCGGCATGTCCGGGAGGCGCCGGGCGGCGAACGCACCGCCGTTCTCGTCATTCGATCGCGACGGCGACGGCCGGCTGACACGGGAGGAGTTCCGTGCCGGCCAGCGCGTCCGCATGGAGGAGAAACGCGGCGGTGGCCAGGGGCCCGGCGCCGGCATGCAGGGCGGACGGCCCACGTTCGCGGATTTTGACCTGGACGGTGACGGACGTATCGGCAAGGCGGAGTTCAGCCGGGCCCGTGCGACCCGGATGGGCGAGCGGGCACAGGACGGCTACCCAATGCGTAACGCCGGCAACGCCCCGGGATTCGGTGATATCGACGCCGACGGCAACGGCTGGATCAGTCCGGAGGAGTTCGCCGCCCGCCGGGCGCCGGCCGGGAACCGCTGACGGGGATTGCCGTGGACACCCCGTGAACGGGCGCCGCCTCTACCGGCGGCGCCCGCGGGATGGGCGCTGGCGCGGTTACGCCTCCTTGGCGGTGGCCGACTCGACCGTCTTCTGCAGCTCGCCGGACTCGTACATCTCGAGGATGATGTCGCAGCCGCCGACGAGCTCGCCGTTGACGTAGAGCTGGGGGATGGTCGGCCAGTCACCGAACTCCTTGATGCCCTGACGGACCGCCTCGTCCTCGAGCACGTTGACGTAGGCGAACTCCTGACCGCAGCCGGCGAGCGCCTGGGACGCGCGCATGGAGAAGCCGCACTGCGGGAACTGCGGGGTGCCCTTCATGTACAGGATGATCGGGTTGTCCTGCACCTGCTGACGGATGGTGTCCTGGATGTCGCTCATGCCTACTCCCTCGTCTGTCCGGGCGCCGGGGGGTGGGCCGCCCGTGAATGTAGCGCGCATTCTACCGCTATTGCCCCGGCCAATACACTGACCCCAAACGCGGTTTTAGTAACGCGGCCTCCCCTACCGGCGAGAAATCCGTTATCCTGCCGCGCCATGGACAAAGACCATCTGACTCAGACCACTTTCAAGTCCCTGGGACTCCACGAATCGCTGCTGACCGGCCTGGACGAGGCGGGGTTCACGCGCTGCATGCCCATCCAGGAGGCCACGCTGCCGCTGGCGCTCGCGGGCAAGGACGTCGCGGGCCAGGCACAGACCGGCACCGGCAAGTCCGCGGCCTTCCTGCTGGCGACCATGCACTACCTCATGACCACACCGGTGGCCGAGGGCAAATCCGGGCCGTGGGCGGCGATCCTCGCGCCGACGCGCGAGCTCGCACTGCAGATCCACCGGGACGCGGAGAAGCTCGGCTACTTCACGGGCATGGAGTTCGCCTGTATCTACGGCGGCACGGGCTACGACAAGCAGCGCCGCCAGCTCGAGGGCGGCGTGGACGTGCTCATCGGCACCCCCGGGCGGATCATCGACTTCTACAAGCAGCGGGTGTTCACCCTGGACAACGTGGAGGTCGCCGTCCTCGACGAGGCGGACCGCATGTTCGACATGGGCTTCATCTCGGACATCCGCTACCTCCTGCGGCGCATGCCCCCGCCGAACAAGCGCATCAACATGCTCTTCTCGGCGACGCTGTCCGAGCGCGTCAAGGAGCTCGCCTGGGAGCACATGAACGACCCGGAGACGGTGGAGATCGAGCCCGAGCAGATCACCGCCGAGAAGGTCAACCAGAAGCTCTACCACGTCGAGAACAACCAGAAGATCGGCCTGCTGCTCGGCGTGCTGCGCCACCAGGACGTCACCCGCACGATGGTGTTCGTCAACACCAAGCGGGCCGCCGAGCAGGTCACCGGCTACCTGCTGGGCAACGACATCAAGACCGCGGTGCTCTCCGGCGACATCCCCCAGAACAAGCGCGAGCAGCTGCTCGGCGAGTTCCAGAAGGGCGAGCTGCCGGTGCTGGTCGCCACAGACGTGGCCGCGCGCGGCCTGCACATCCCCGGCGTCTCCCACGTCGTCAACTACGACCTGCCGCAGGACGCCGAGGACTACGTCCACCGTATCGGGCGCACGGCCCGGGCCGGTGAGCGCGGCGACGCGATCAGCTTCGCCTGCGAGAGCTACGTCTACTCGCTGCCGGATATCGAGGCCTACATCGACCAGAAGATCCCCTCCGAGCTCGCCCCGCCGGAGCTCATCGTCGAGGACATCAAGCCGCCCAAGCGGGTGAGCTCGCCGCGCCGCGGCAACGGCCGCCCTCCGCAGCGCAACAACCGCCGCGGCGATAGCGGTGGCGGTGGTGGCGGCGGCTCGCGCCGACGCTGACGGCGCCGGCGCCCGCGCCGGCGCGCTACAATGCCCCTTCGACGGGCCGCGCGCGGCGCGCGGCCGATCCAGGCAGACACCGGAGGCGGCGTGAACCAGAACACCGACACCACCCTGCTGGCCGAGGCCGAAATCCCCGTGCGCTGGGGCGACATGGACGCCCTCGGCCACGTGAACAACACCATCTACTTCCGCTACTTCGAGCAGGTCCGCATCGAGTGGCTGCAGCAGATCGGCGTCGGCGAGAGCGTCGGCGGCGGCACCGCACTGGGGCCGGTGGTGGTCAACGCCTTCTGCGAGTTCCGCCGCGCCATCGTCTACCCCGCCACGCTCAACGTGCGCATGTTCGGCGACACCCCCCGGCGCAGCAGCTTCGACACCCGCTACGAGATCCGCGACGCCGGCGACGGCGGGGTCGTCTACGCCACCGGCTCAGCCCGGGTGGTGTGGGTGGACCACCACGCGGGGCGCGCGGTCGCCGTACCTGCAGACGTCCGGGCGCTGCTGCCGGGCTCGTGAACTTCCTCGCCCACGCCTATCTCGCCGGCGACGACGATCCGGCATTCCTGGCGGGCAACCTCATGGGCGATTTCGTGCGCGGCACGCCGGACCCGGCACTGCCGGACGCCGTGCGTGCCGGTATCCGGCTGCACCGCCGTGTGGACGTCTTCACCGACCGGCACCCGGTCGTGCGCGACGCCCGGCGGCGCTTCCCGCCGCCCCATCGCCGGGCCGCCGGAATCATCCTGGACATGGCCTTCGATCACTTCCTCGCCCGGGACTGGGCCAGCCACCACCCCACGGCGCTGCCCACCTTCACCCGCGGCGCGTACACCGCACTGGAACGCCAGGGCCGGCACCTCCCGCCACGCCTCGCCGCAATCCTGCCGCGGATGCGCGACGACGACTGGCTCGCCGCCTACGCGGACTTCGACAGCACCGTGGCTGCACTGGAGCGCATGGCCGCACGGCTGTCCCGGCGCCGGGAAATGCTGCGCGGCGCCGGCCCCACCCTGACCGCCCTGTATCCGGCGCTGGAGGCGGATTTCCACGCGTTCTTCCCGGCGCTGGTGGATTTCGTCCGCGACGCCGGGAAACCCGGCGGGGTTCAGGACGGTCAACCAGTGGAGAGCGACCTCACCCGATAACATCGAGCACGGGAGCCACCATGACCGCAGGCCTGGCATCGCTACGCCTGGACAACCGGTTCGCCCGCCTGCCGGGCGAATTCCACACCCGCCTGGCACCCGGCGGACTGCCGGAGCCACGGGTACTGGCCGTGAGCCCGGAGACGGCGGCGCTGCTCGGCCTCGACCCCGGCGCCGTGGCCGCGGACGCCGACATCCTCGCGGGCAACGTCCCCCTGCCCGGCGGAGCCCCCCTGGCCATGGTCTACGCCGGCCACCAATTCGGGCAGTACGTACCCCGCCTCGGTGACGGCCGCGCCGTGCTGCTCGGCCAGGCCCGTGGCAACGACGGCCAACTCTACGACCTCCACCTCAAGGGTGCCGGTCCCACCCCCTACTCCCGCGGCGCCGACGGACGCGCGGTGCTGCGCTCATGCCTGCGGGAGTTCCTCGCCAGCGAGGCGCTGCATCACCTGGGCATCCCCACCACCCGGGCGCTGGCGCTGGTGGGCACGTCGCTCGCCGTGCAGCGCGAACGCGTCGAGCCCGGCGCGGCGATGCTGCGCGTCTCCCGCGGGCACGTGCGCTTCGGACACTTCGAGTATTTCTACTACCGCGAACGCTTCGACGCCCTGCCCGTCCTGGCCGATCACGTCATCGCCGACGCCCACCCGGACCTCGTCGGCCACACCGCCCGGTACCGCCTCTGGCTGGAGCGGGTCGTCCGCGCGACGGCGTCACTGATCGCCCGCTGGCAGGCGGTGGGCTTCGTCCACGGGGTGATGAACACCGACAACATGTCCGTGCTCGGCGAGACCATCGATTACGGGCCGTTCGCGTTCATGGATGCGTTCAGCGACACCTTCACCCCGAACCACACCGACATGGGCGGGCGCTACAGCTACCGCATGCAGCCTGCCATCGGCGAGTGGAACGTCACCCAGCTGGTGCAGGCCTGCCTGCCGCTGCTCGCGGACACGCCGGAGGCGGCGGTGGAGATCGGCCGGGACATCGTCGCGGGCTACGAGGGCGCCTTCGACGCGGCCTGGCTCGAGGCCTTTACCGACAAGCTCGGCATCGCCGAGCCACAGGCCGGCGACGAGCGGCTGATCGGCGACCTGCTCGCCCGCATGGCCGACGGCGGTGCCGATTTCACCCGCACCTTCCGCGCCCTCGGCGAACTCCACTCGGCCACCGACGGCGGGGACGAGGACTTCCTGGACGAGTTCGCCGACCGCGACGCCGCAGCGGAATGGCTCGGGCGCTGGCGTCGCCGGCTGGCAACGGAGGGGCGCAACGACGCCGCGCGCCGCCAGGCGATGCACGGCGTCAACCCGCGCTACGTGCTGCGCAGCTGGATGGCCCAGCAGGCCATCGACCGCGCGGAGGACGGCGACATGGGCGAGACGCAGCGCCTGCTCGACTGCCTGCGCCGGCCGTTCGACGACCAACCGGGATACGCGGAATACGCGGCGCCGCCGCCGGACTGGGGACGGGGCATCGTGCTCTCGTGCTCCTCGTGAGCCGCGGGCGGCTTGCATTCGCGCCGCCCGCCCCCAACGCTGAAGACATCGCCCAACGCCAAGAGAGAGTGACCATGCGATACGTGCTGTTCACCTGCCTGCTCACCGGACTGATCCTGTCCGCGCCGCTGGCCGCAGCGGAGGGCAGCGCCGCCGGCAACGGTGCGGAGACCACCATGGAGCAGGGCGGCGAATCCAACCTGGAGGCGCTGCAGCGCTACTCCGCGGAAAAGCGCGACCAGGCGGTGACCAAGGCCCATGAGCTCATGGACGCGCTGGACAAACGCATTGCGAACCTGCGCGAGCGCGCCGACGAGCAGTGGTCCGAGATGAGCGAGGCGACACGGGAGAAGACGCAGGCAAGCCTGCGCGCCCTGGAGGACGAGCGCGAGGACCTCGGCCGCGCGTTCGACCGCCTGGGCGAAAGCTCGGCGGAGACCTGGGACGACGTGAAGACGGGCTTCGTAGACAGCTACCGCCAGCTGCGCGAGCACTTCCAGGCGACCGAGAAGGAAACCCCCAAGCCCGACATGTCCCGGGAGTGACCGGCCTCGCCAGGCCGGAGTGCAGGCCCTACACTGGAGGGCCACCGATCACCTTCAGCTAGCGAACGGAGCACCATGCGCTATCTCAAACGATGCATCGGCCTGGCACTGATCCTCGTGGTCGGCGCGGCCCAGGCCCAGAGCGGGAGCGGCGGACTGCTGGACAACGGCGGCCGCGGCGGCGAGAGCGACTTCCTCAAACCCGCCGAGAACGGCGGCCAGACCGCGCAGCAGACCACCCAGGGCCAGCCGCAGGGCCAGCAGGGCGACTCGGAGAACGTCGAGCGCTTCGAGGACTGGGGCGTGCGCTGCGGACTCGGGGACAACGGCCCGCGCAACGGCTGCGAGATGTTCCAGGGCGTGACCCGCAGCGACAACGACAAGCTCGTCATGCGGGTGGCGGTGGCCTATCCACCCCAGGAGCAGGTCGACGGCCCCGTGGCGGTCTTCCAGCTGCCCCTGGGCATCCACCTGCCCCCGGGCGTGCAGATGAGCATCGACGGCGGCGAGCCGATCCGCTTCCCCGTACAGATCTGCTTCCAGGCGGGCTGCCGGGCGGACCTGCCACTCAAGGATGAGCTCCTCGCCAAGCTCAAGGGCGGCACCAAGGCCCAGGTCAGTATCCGCGTACCCAACGGCAAGACGGTCAACCTGCCGCTCTCGCTGATGGGCTTCACGGCGGCGCTCGACCGCATCAGCCCCTGAGCCCGCCCCGCGGCCCGGCCGCCGGCCGGGCCGCGAATGTTACAAATCGATGGCACCGGCGTTACCATACCCTCCCCTGAACAAGCCGGGATGGGAACGCACATGGCGCCGAACTTCTTCTCGCAGCTCTTCGGCAAATCCCCCGTGAGCCCCCTGCAGCGACACATGGCGGAGGTCAGCGCCTGTGTCGAGGAGCTCCCACCGTTCCTCGCCGCGGTCCGGGCCGGGGACTGGGCGACCGCCGAGGCCCATCAGCAGCGCATCGGCCGTATCGAGAGCGATGCGGACCGCCTCAAGCACGAGCTGCGCCTGCAGCTGCCCAAGGGCCTGATGCTACCCGTCGCCCGCCGCGACCTCCTCGAGGTCCTGGCCATGCAGGACAAGGTCGCCAACCGCGCCAAGGACATCGCCGGGCTGATCCTCGGCCGGCGCATGACCTTCCCCGAATCCGTCGCCGAGCCCATGGAGGCCTTCCTGCAGCGCTCCGTGGACGCCACCCGCCAGGCCCGCAAGGCCATCGACGAGCTCGACGACCTCTTCGAGACCGGCTTCCGCGGCCACGAGGTGGACATCGTCAACGGCATGCTCACCGAGCTCGACCGCATCGAGAGCGACACCGACCGCCTCCAGGTGACCACGCGGCGCGCCGTGTTCGCCCTGGAGGACGAGCTGCCGCCGGTCCACGTGATGTTCATCTACCGGATCATCGACTGGATCGGCAGCCTCGCCGACCGCTCCCAGCGGGTCGGCAGCCGGCTGCAGCTCATGCTCGCTCGATAGAAGAAACCAACTACCCGTTTTCTCTTTCCATCCCCGGGGGCCCAATGGAATTCGGTATCACACTGCTCGTGCTGGCGGCCGTGTTCGGACTGTTCATGGCGTGGGGCATCGGCGCCAACGACGTCGCCAACGCCATGGGCACATCGGTCGGGTCGCGCGCGATGACCATCGGCCAGGCGGTGGTCATCGCCGCCGTGTTCGAGTTCGCCGGCGCGCTGCTCGCCGGCGGCTCGGTGACTGACACGGTGCGCAAGGGCATCGTCAATCCGGCGGTGTTCGCCGATCACCCCCAGCTCCTGGTCTTCGGGATGCTCGCCGCCCTGCTCGCCGCGGCGGTATGGCTGCTGGTGGCCTCGTACTTCGGCTGGCCCGTGTCCACGACCCACTCCATCGTCGGCGCGGTGGTGGGCTTCGCCGCGGTGGGCGTCGGCCCGGACGCCGTGCAGTGGGGCAAAATCGTGTCCATCGCGGCGAGCTGGGTGGTCTCGCCACTGCTGTCAGGCACCATCGCGTTCCTGCTGTTCCTGTCCGTGCAACGGCTGATACTCGACTCGCACACGCCGCTCGCGAACGCCCGGCGCTACGTACCGGTGTACATGTTCGGCGTGGGCTTCGTGGTCGCACTGGTGACCATCACCAAGGGCCTCAAGCACGTGGGGGTCACCTTCCCGCCGACACTCGCGGTGCTGATCGCGGCCGCCGCCGGCATCGTCGTCACGCTCGTGGGCATTGCCGGTATCCGTCGTCTGGACATCGATCCGGACGCGGACCTCGACTTTCACTACACCAACGTCGAGCGGATCTTCGGCGTGCTCATGGTGATCACCGCCTGCGCCATGGCCTTCGCCCACGGCTCCAACGACGTCGCCAACGCCGTGGGACCGGTGGCGGCGGTGGTGAGCATCGTCACCAACAGCGGTGAGGTCGGCGCCAAGGCCAGCCTCAACGTGTGGATCCTGCTGCTCGGCGGGGGCGGCATCGTGATCGGCCTGATCACCTATGGCCAGCGCGTGATCCAGACCGTCGGCCAGGGCATCACCTCGCTGTCGCCGAGCCGCGGCTTCGCCGCCACCATCGCCGCGGCGACCACCGTGGTCCTCGCCTCCGGCACCGGACTGCCGATCTCGACGACCCACACGCTGGTGGGCGGCGTACTCGGCGTGGGCCTCGCCCGGGGCATGGCCGCGCTCAACCTGCGCATGATCGGCCACATCTTCATGTCCTGGATCGTCACCCTGCCCGCCGGCGCGATCCTCTCGGTGATGTTCTTCTACCTGCTCGAGGCGCTGCTCGGCTGAAGCCGCCGCCGGGCGGCGCGCTGGGCGGACCAGGTATCGGCAGTGTAGACCGCCAGACCCGTCCAGATTGCGGCGAAGGTGACGCCGTCGGCCCCGGTGAAAGGCTCGCCGAGTACGAGCACGCCGGTAAGCAGGTGCATGGTCGGCGTGATGTACTGGAACAGCCCCAGCGTCGCCAGCCGGAGGCGCTGCGCCGCCGCCGTGAACAGCACCAGCGGCACCACCGTCGCCGCGCCGGCCCCGATCAGCAATACGTCGATGACGGGCGAGGCGATGAACAGCTGCGCGCGTCCTTCGGCATACATCCAGGCCAGACCGATCAACGCCGCGGGCAGGGCCATCAGCGTCTCCAGGAACAGGCCCGTGGCACTGTCGACGGCGAGCTGCTTGCGGATCAGCCCGTAACCGCCGAAGCAGCCGGCGAGCACCAGCGCGATCCAGGGCACCGAGCCGAAGGCGATCACGCGCAGGATCACGCCCGCCGCGGCCACACCGACCGCCAGCATCTGCCAGCGCCGCAGCCGCTCACCGAGGAACGCGAAACCGAGGAAGACATTGAGCAGCGGATTGATGTAATAGCCCAGGCTGCTCTCGAGCACGTGGCCGTTGGTGACGGCCCAGATGAACACCCCCCAGTTGGCGACGATGAGCACCGTGCTCGCCATCAGCGGCCGCCGCAGGTGCGGCTGCGCGAAGACCGCCCACACCCGGCCCCAGCGCCCCGCCATGGCGAGCACGACCGCGAGCAGCACCGCCGCCCAGATCACGCGCTGGACCAGGATCTCCCAGGGCAGGACACCGGGCCCGATGAGATGGAAGTACAGCGGCAGCACGCCCCAGAAGCCGAACGCCCCCAGTGCCGCTGCGACGCCGCCGGCCGACGGGTGGGTATCGGACACGTCGCGATTCCTCGAATGGATGGGGTGGCTGCCCGCACCGGTATGGCAGGCACCGGCACGCCCCCTGGACATGAAGCGGTCAGGATAATTGCCGGGCGAACGTTTTGCGACCCTGCCCGCGCTCCTCACCCGCACCCCGGCCCGCCCGGGCCCCGTCGTCGGATCGTCCCCCGGGAGGGCGGGACAAACGCCTCGATTTATCGTAGGATTCGCCGCGCCGATCAGGCGGTTGGGCGACCATGCCCGGGCGGGGTCGATGGACTGCGGCCGCCGCGGATGCACCAGTCAACCCAGGGGAACGATCCATGTCGATTACCGAGCGCGACCTCTACCTCCAGCAGTGGAAACAGGCCCAGGAGCTCGCCGAGCAGATGCTGCCGATGATCGGCCGCCTCTACCGCGATCGCGGTCTGGTCCTGCGCATCTACGGCCGCCCGCTCAACAACGTCAACACCGTCGACATCCTCAAGGCGCACCGCTTCGTCAAGCAGTACGAAGGCGAAGCGCTGGACATCCGCGACAGCTTCGCCGTACTGGAGGCGCTGACCGCCCTGCGCCTGGCCCCGGCACGACTGGACCTGGGCCGCCTCGCCGTCGCCTACGGCCGCCTCGAGGAGCCCCGTCCGGCGCTTACCGACTGGCTGCGCGAGGAGCTCGCCGACATCGTCGACCGCGAGGGCCCGCTGCTCAACGAACCCCAGGACGTCGTGCTCTACGGTTTCGGCCGCATCGGACGCCTGCTCGCCCGGCTGCTCATCGAGAAGACCGGCGCCGGCAACAAGATGCGCCTGCGCGCCGTCGTCGTGCGCCCCAACAGCAACGACGACGACCTCGACAAGCGCGCCAGCCTCCTGCGCCGCGACTCCGTGCACGGCCCCTTCAACGGATCGATCTTCACCGTGCCGGAAGAGAACGCCATCGTCGCGAACGGCAACTACATCAAGGTCATCTACGCCAGCGACCCGGCGGAGATCGACTACACCGAGTACGGCATCAAGGACGCGCTGATCCTCGACAACACCGGCAAGTGGCGCGACGAGGCCGGCCTCTCCCGCCACCTCGAGGCCACGGGCGCCGGCCGCGTGCTCCTGACCGCCCCGGGCAAGGGCGAGCTCAAGAACATCGTCTTCGGCGTGAACCACCGGGACATGACCCCCGAGGACCGCATCCTCTCGGCGGCGAGCTGCACCACCAACGCGATCACCCCGGTGCTCAAGGTGCTCAACGAGCGCTACGGCATCGAGCACGGCCACGTCGAGACGGTGCACGCCTACACCAACGACCAGAACCTCACCGACAACTACCACAAGGGCTCACGCCGCGGGCGCAGCGCACCGCTGAACATGGTGCTCACCGAGACCGGCGCGGCCAAGGCGGTGGCCAAGGCCCTCCCCGAGCTCTCCGGCAAGCTCACCGGCAACGCCATCCGTGTGCCCACCCCCAACGTCTCGCTGGCGGTGATCAACCTCACCCTCAATGATTCCGTGGACGAGGAGGGCCTGCGCGAGTTCCTCCGCGACGCCGCGCTGTACTCGGACGTCGCCGAGCAGATCGACTACACCGCCTCCACCGAGGCCGTCTCCACCGATCTGGTCGGCTCCCGCCACGCCGGCGTCATCGACGCCACCTCGCTGATCGCCGGGGACCGCCACTGTGTGGTCTACGTCTGGTACGACAACGAGATGGGCTACAGCTGCCAGGTCATGCGCATCGCCCAGGAGATGGCGGGCCTGCACTTCCCGCGCCTGCCGCGGAGCTGACGGTGTGCGGGCGGCGCGACGGCGCGCCGCCCCACACGGCCTCCGCCGCCCGTCGGCACACCGAAGGCTGGCGTCACCGATCGCCGGCTTAGTAACCTGTCGGCATCACGGTCACCGGAACGAAAGAGTCTCGCCATGAGCAACTCCCTGCGCGAGCAGATGCTGAAATCCGGGCTCGCCTCGGAAGAGGACGTCCAGCGGGTCGAGTCCCAGAAGCGGCGCAAGAAGGGCCCCAAGAAAAAGAAATCCCAGCGTCAGGCGTCGAAGAGCGACGCGGCCTCCCATGCCGAGCTCTACGACCAGGCCAAGCGCGCCCGTGACCGCGACCTCAACCGCGAGCGCGAGGCCGAGCGCAAGCGCCAGGCGGACGAGAAGGCCGCGCGCAAGATGGTGATCGACTCGGAGATCCGCCGCAGCGAGCGCGATGCCGACGTGGCCTTCCACTTCACCCACGGCGAGCGCATCAAGCGGCTGTACGTCACCGGCACCCAGCAGGCACAGCTCGCCCGGGGCGAGCTGGCGATCGCGCGCACCCGCGGCCACTACCGGCTGATCCCCGCCGAGGTGGCCGACCGGATCGAGCCCATGGCGGCGTTCCTCATCGCCTTCCGTGGCGGCCCGGCCGAGGGCGCGGACGATCCCGCCTACGAGGAGCACCCGATCCCGGACGACCTCATGTGGTAGCGCGCAGCGGCGCCACCCGGCGCAGCGACAGCCACGAGTGCACCGCGATGGCGCCGAGCACCAGCACGGCGCCCACCAGGGTCAGCGGCGGGGGTTCCTCGCCCACCGCGCCCCATACCCACACCGGGGCCAGCACGGTCTCGATGAGCAGGAACAGGCTCACCTCCGGCGAGGGCAGGTAGCGCGTGGAGGTCATCAGCAGCACCGAGGCCAGCGGCATCTGCGCCAGCCCCATGAGCGCCAGCCAGCCGTAGCTCACGGCCGACAGCGTCAGCGGCTCGGCGAACGGCCACGCCATCACCCCCGCCACCATGCCCGAACCGCAGGTCAGCGGGATACGCGGAATCGACGGGAAACGACGCAGCACCGTGAACGCCCCGCCCAGCGAGACACACAGGACGATCGCCAGGGCGTCGCCGAGCAGCGTCCCGCCGCCGACGGAGCCGGCGAACACGATCGCCACACCGGCGATGCTCACGACGATGGCCGCCAGGGTCCGCGGGCGCACGCGCTCGCCGAGGAACAGCCAGGAGAACAGCGCCGCGAAGAACGGCGCGCAGCTCAGGATCACCACGGTATTCGCCGCCCGGGTCAGGGAGACGGAGAGCACGAACAGCGCGGTGTTCAGGCCATACAGCCCCGCCGCCGCCAGCGCCGCGAACACCTCGCGGCGATTGGCCGGGCGCCAGGGCTCACGGTGGAGCAGCGCGAGCAGCCCCATCGACGCGGCGATGCCCCAGCCGCGCCAGAACGCCACGTTCCAGCCGTCCGTCGCGGCCAGGCGGACCAGCACCGCATCGAAGCTCAGCACCAGCGCGCCCGCCGCGGCGATCAGCATGCCCCGGCGGTGTACCGTGGTTGCGTTCTCCAAATCCACCTCTCCCGATCCCGGCGAAAGAAAGCGGCAAGGATAGCCCACCGGGCACGGATGGCGGTAACGCGCCGCGTGGCGTCACTCCGGCCAGACCCGCTCCAGGATGGCGTCGCGATCCACCCCCGCGGGCAGGCAGCCCAGGGTGTAGCCGCCACCGCCGCCGAGCCGGGTGGCGCAGAAGGCCTCCGCCACCGGCGCCGGGGCGTGACGCACGAGCAGGCTCGCCTGCAGGGCCAGGGCCAGCGCCCCCGTGGCCCGGCGGGCCGCCGCCGGGTCCTCGCGCACCGCGGCGAACTCGGCGGGCAGCGCCTCGATCGCGGCGTCCAGGCGCGTGTCGGCCCCCCGCGCCGGCGCCACCTCGGCGAGCAGCGCCGTCTCCGCCTCCGGGTCGTCCACCAGCGCCCGGCGGACGTCGAGGCAGATCACGTTGCCGGCCCCCTCCCAGATGCCGTTCACCGGCGCCTCGCGGTAGAGCCGCGCCAGCGGCCCGGTCTCCACGTAACCGTTGCCGCCGAGACACTCCATGGCCTCGGCGATCACCGCCGGCGCCCGTTTGTTGGTCCAGTACTTCGCCGCCGCCGTGCCCAGGCGCGCGAGCCGGCGCTCGCCGGCCGCCTCGGCCGGGGCCTCGAACGCCGCGGCCAGGCGCAGGACCAGCGCCAGCCCCGCCTCCACCTCCAGGGCCAGGTCGGCGAGGACCTCGCGCATCAGCGGCTGCTCGGCGAGGGTCGCGCCGAAGGCACGCCGGGCGCGGCAGAAGTGCCACGCCTGGATCAGCGCCTGGCGCATCATGCCGACCGGCGCGGTCGCCGCATCGAGGCGGGTCTGCTGCACCATCTCGATGATGGTGCGCACGCCCCGGCCCGGCGGACCGACCCGGCGGGCCCAGGCGTCCTCGTACTCGATCTCCGCGGAGGCGTTGCTGCGGTTGCCGCACTTGTCCTTGAGCCGCTGCAGCCGGATGCCGTTACGCCCTCCGTCCGGCCGCCAGCGGGGCACGAGAAAGCAGGTCAGCCCCTCGTCGGCCTGGGCCAGCGTGAGGAAGGCGTCGGACATCGGCGCGGAACAGAACCACTTGTGACCGGTGAGCGCGTACTCACCGTCGCCGCCGGTGGCGACGGCGCGGGTGGTGTTGGCGCGTACGTCCGAGCCACCCTGCTTCTCGGTCATCGCCATGCCGAAGGTCGCCCCCGCCTTCTCCCCGGCCGGCAGCGAGCGCGCATCGTAGCGGGTGCTCATCAGCCACGGCAGCCAGTCCTCGGCCACCGCCGGCTCGGCGAGCAGCGCCGGCACGGCGGCGTGGGTCATGGTCACCGGGCAGCACACGCCCTGTTCCGGCTGGGTGAAGAGGTACAGCCCGGCGACGTGAGCGACGTGACCGCCCGCCTCCTCGTTCCGTCGCCACGCCACCCCGTGCAGGTCGTGGCCGATGGCGAGGGCCATCAGGGCATGGTAGGCGGGGTGGTAATGGACCTCGTCCACCCGGCGGCCGCCGTTATCGAAGGCAACGAGTTCCGGTGGATGGCGCTCCGCCTGCCGGGCCTGCTCGAACCAGTACCCGCGCCCGGTCTCCTCGCCCAGCGCCGCGAGGGAGGAGGCCGTCCACTCCGGTGCCAGGCGGGCGACGTGCTGGCGCAGGGGCCGGTCCGTGGCCCAGGCATCGTAGTCGTCCGGGGGAAAGGGCTGGTTGTCGACCTCATGGGTGCCGAGCCGGGTACGGGGACGATGGAAACGCATGGCCGGCCTCCTGCCGCGGCGACGTGAATATCGGTGCGGTCCGCGGGGGTAGCGTGCCCGCCAGCCCCCACCAACCTGCTGATTCAGCGTAGCATTCGCCGGCCGGGTGGAAACTATACCGTCTGGTCGGTATAGTCCTCGCCCGTCATACTGTGAGACGTGGAGTCCGTCATGGGCGAACGGGATTCAACGCGGGAGCGCCTGCTCCAGGCCGCCGCGCGGCTCGTGCGGGAGCAGGGCGTGCGCCACCTCACCCTGGCGGCAGTGGCACGGGAGGCCGGCGTGAGCAAGGGCGGGCTGATCTATCACTTCCCGTCCAAGGAGGCGCTGCTCGGGGCGATGGTGACCCACCTGCTCACCGTCACCGAGGACGGCATCGCCGCCCACCGCGAGACCGATGCCGGCCCCGGGAGCTGGGCCCGCGGCTACCTGGCAACGTGTTCGCCGCCGGACCGCGGCGAGCACCCGGACAGCCGCATGGCCGCCGCTGTCCTCGCCGCCGGCGCGGGCGCGCCGGCGCTGCTCGACCCGATCCGCGAGCGCCAGCCGGCATGGCGGGCGGCGCTGGCGGACGACGGCATCGACGCGGTGGACGCCATGGTGGTGCGCCTGGCCGCGGACGGGCTCTGGATGAACGACCTCTTCGCCCTGCCGGCGCTGGACGCGCACGAGCGGGCCGCGGTAATGGCCCGGCTGCAGGCGATGACGGAGGCGGGGACATGAACGCGCTGATCTGGCTCGCCGTCGCGATCACCAGCGAGGTGATCGCAACCACCGCACTCAAGGCCTCCGACGGCTTCTCCCGTCCCGGCCCATCGGCGATCGTGGTCGCGGGCTACGCCCTCGCCTTCGTGCTCCTGTCGATGAGCCTGAAACACCTGCCGGTGGGCTACGTCTACGCCCTCTGGGCGGGGCTCGGGATGGTCGGCGTGGCGATCACCGGGGCGCTGGTGTTCGGCGAGACGTTTCCGCTCGCCAAGGCCGGCGGGATCGCGCTGATCGTCGCCGGCGTGGTGATGCTGAACCTGCCGGCGGCGAGGGGCTGACCCGCAATACAGCCCCCCGCCGCGACAGCCCGGCCGCCCACTTACCCGCAAGACGGGCGACCGACCCGGGCCCGCGGTCAGGCCCTGGGTTTGCGGCCCGTCACCATCGCGCGGACCAGGTTCTCGCGATGGAGCAGGCTCGAGACGATCACCCCGGCGATATGCAGGAATACGAGAAAGAGCGTCACGTTGGCCGAGGCCTCGTGGACCTCCTCCCAGAACTCCTCGCCGCCTTCACCGCGTTCGCCGCCCTCACCGTATTCGCCGTACTCACCCTCATCCGCGCGCGCCGTGGCGATCACCGCCACCCCGCTGCCGGCCGCGGCCATCGCGCCGCCGCCCTCGGCGAAGTCGAGCACCACGCCGCTCAGGGTCACGACGAACAGGCTGACGAGCAGCGCGATGACCATCCAGCCACCGGCGGGATTGTGGCCGAGGTAGTGGCGCGGCTGACCGGACGCCAGCCCCCGCAGGTAGGCAAAGACCTCCCCCGGCGGCCGCACGAAGTCACGGAAACGCGCGTGCCTGGAGCCGACCACGCCCCAGATCAGGCGCACAACGATCAGCCCCAGCACGACGTACCCGGAATACACGTGGAGCGCGCTCTCCTCCTCGGAGGAGAGGTAGGCGACGGTAAAGGCCACCACCAGCGACCAGTGAAACAGCCGCACGAGCGGGTCCCACACCCGGACCGTCTCCGCGGCGGGGGTTCCGCCATCCTCTTCTTCCGTGCTCATACACCCTCCTTTGTCGAAACGGGCCGACGCCCTGTCCACTCACAGTATGGAGGCACCGCGCACGCGGCGCCTCCGGCCGTGGCGTCAGTCGTCGTCGCCCCGGCGCTCGCCGCCCTCACCACGCTCGCCGTAGGCGCCCCGGCGACCGCCCTCGTGCCAGCCACGAGCGATCTCGCTGCGCTCGATGCGGCCGTCGCCGTTGCGGTCCATCCGCATCAGCCGGCGCTCCATCGGGTAAGCGAACTCGTCCTGGCTGACGGCACCGTCACCGTCGCTGTCGAGCCGCTGGATGCGGCGCTCGGCACGCATGCGCATCATCAGCGCCTGCATCTCCTGGGCGTCGAGCTGGCCGTCACCGTTGACGTCCGCCTCCGAGAAACGGCCCGCCTGGCGGTCCTTGAGGTCCTGGACGCTCATGGGCAGGTCGTCCGGGGTCACACCCGACATCATGGACGCACCGTGGCCCCCGCGCCGGTCCGGGCTGGCATTGGCCACGCCCGCAACGACGACAGTGAGAACGGTGGCACCGATCAAGAGCTTGCCTTTACGCATGGGTCATCTCCCGTGATTGCTGCAAGGGTTTCGGCCGCGGCCGACCGCGACCTCGCAGACGATTCTGCTCACGGGCAATGGAGGGAATATGCGCGAATCGCGAAGACAATGTGAACGTCTGCCGGGCGCGTTTGACCCGACAGGAGGCGCCGCTTATCGTTTTATAACATTCATTTTATGTACTTGTTAAAGGAGGTGCGCCATGCCCGTACTCCGTCATCCACGGCTATTCGCAACGGCCATTACCACGGTGCTCGCTATCGCCGTCGGCAGCGCCGCGTTCGGCCAGGCGTCGGTGACGCCCAACCTCACCGACAAGCTCGACCGTCTGCTGCGCCAGGAGATGCGCTCCGTGCAATCCGCCATGGGCCGTATCCACACCGCTATCGTGACCGGCGATCACGAGTCGGTGAGGCAGAACGCGCAGCGCATCCACGACAGCTTCATACTCAAACGCTCGCTCACGTCCCAGGACCGCAAGGATCTCAAGGCGGCCGTTCCACCCGGATTCATCAAGCTCGACCGGGAATTCCACGACATCTCCGCCGACCTCGCGCGCGCGGGCCAGCGCCGGGATACCGCCAAGGAATTACATGTCTACGAGCGCATGACCAGGAACTGCGTGCAGTGTCACGACCGATACGCCTCCGGCCGTTTCCCGGACGTGCGCGCCCCGAGCGGCGATCAGTCGAGCGCCTCCAGCCGGTAGCCGACCCCGTAGACCGAGCGGATCAGCTCCTGGTCGCCGCGGATCGCCGCCATCTTGCGGCGCAGGTTCTTGACGTGGGTATCCACCGTCCGGTCGGTGACCACGCGATGGTCGTCGTAGAGGTGGTCGAGGAGCTGATCCCTGGAGAACACCCGTCCGGGGTGCGCCGCCAGGGTGGCGAGCAGGCGGAACTCCACCGGGGTCAGCGACAGCGGCTCGCCGTCGAGGCTGGCACGGTAACCGGCCTCATCCACAGCGAGTCCGCGGCCTCCCCCGACGGGTGGATCGCTGCGGGTCCGGCGCAGGATGGCCTTGACCCGCGCCACCACCTCCCGGGGGCTGAACGGCTTGCAGATGTAGTCGTCGGCACCGAGCTCCAGGCCGAGAAGGCGGTCGATCTCCTCCACCCGGGCGGTGACCATGACCACCGGCACATCGCTGAAGCCGCGGATCGCACGGCACACGCTCATGCCGTCCTCGCCGGGAAGCATGAGGTCGAGGAGGACGAGGTCGGGCTGGTTGGCCCGGACCCAGGGAACGACCTCGCGGCCGTCGTCGAGCACGTGCGGCTCGTAGCCCGCCGCGCGCAGATAGTCCGCCAGCAGCCCCGCGAGCTGGGGCTCGTCCTCGACGATGAGGATGCGTCCACTCATGCCCTGGATACCCTCCTGGTTAATCAGGTCCCGTCACTCAGCCCGCCAGCGGGAGCGTCAGTCGAATGCCGACACCGCCGGTGGGGGCCGTATACGCGTCGATGCGGCCGCCGTGGGCCTCCGCGATGTTACGGCATATGGCAAGGCCCAGACCGGCGCCGCCGCTCGAGCGGCTACGCGAGCCCTCCACCCGGTAGAGCCGGTCGAAAAGCCGCTCCAGGGCCTCGGCGGGCACGCCGGGCGCAGAGTCCTCCAGCCGCAGCACGGCCTCGCCGCCCACCGTGGCCAGGGCGAGGCGCGCCTCGCCGCCGCGGTCCGTATAACAAAGGCTGTTGTGCAGCAGATTACCCAGGAGCTGGCCAATGCGGCCACGGTCGGCGGTGACTGTCACCGGCGCGTCGGGCAACTCCAGCTCCAGCATGAGCCCCGCATCGGCCATCCGCGGGCGCCACTGCTCGGCGATCGCCCCCGCCAACGCGGCAAGATCCAGTGTCTCCATACGATAATTGAGCGCACCGGCATCGGAGAGCGAGAGCTCGTAGAGGTCGTCGACGAGCTTGCTCAGGGTGGCGACACTGCCCTGAAGGCCCGCCAGTGACTCGCGGGTGAGCGGGCGCACACCGTCCTCCATGGCCTCCAGCTCGGCCCGCAGCACCGACAGTGGCGTGCGCAGCTCATGGGAGATATCCGCCATGAATGCGCGGCGCAGGCGCTCGTTGCGCTCCAGGGTCTCGGCCAGGCGGTTGAAGTCGTTGGCCAGCTGGCCGAGCTCGTCGCGGCGGGGCTCGTCCACCCGTGTGTCGAACCGCCCGGCGGTGAGCGCCCGGGTCGCGCCCGCCAGCCGGCGCACCGGTGCCAGAAAGCCACGGGCGAGCAGCAGGCTCACCACTGTGGCCAGCACGACCACGACCAGCGCGGTCATCCAGGCGGCGTCGAACTGTTTCTCCTGGAAACGCAGGGCCAGATGGTCGGTGATACGCCCCGGGGGGCGATAGACAAGCCAGCCCACGGTTACGCCATCCACCATGACCGGCCGCGACTCCGACTGACCCGGCACCGCCTTAGGCCCGGCAACGTGCTGCCGCTCCGCATTCAGCAGGGCCGGGCCGAAACGGACCGGGCCCTGCATGGACGGCACGTCCCCGGGAGGACCGGCAACCGCACGCCGGGACCCGCCGTGGCCATCATCGTCGCGCTCGCGGTGGCGGTCATCGCGGCCATCGTCGTCCCCGTGATCCCGCTCCCGGTGTTCGTCGTGGTCCTCGCCGTCGTCGCGCTCGCGGTGATGGGCCTCCGCCTCTCGCTGGCGCCACAGCGCCTCCCGGAGCAGGCGCCGCCAGTGCCCGTCTTCGGACAGATCGTGCCAGTCGCCGGCCTCGCGATAATAATCGGCGAGCACCGACGCCAGCATGTCGATACGCTCGCCCTCGCGCTCTCGCACGTAGTCGAGGAAATCGCTGCGAAAGGTCATCTGTACCGCAAAGGTCATGAGCACGACCACGCACAGCGTGACGCCCAGAATGGCGAGAAACAGCTTCGCGGTGATGCCCGGTCGTCTCATCAATTTCTGCCCACCCTCTCGACTTGACCTCCGTCATGGCAGGCCACGTTGCGTGCGCCAAGTATCCCGCGCGGGACGCACGACGCAAGCACAACCACGCCGACTCCCCGGTATCTTCATATTCCGCCCACTATCGCATCGCACCATTGCGAGTGAACCGACACGACCAAGGAGTTCTTCCAATGCAACTGCGCGACACACCGTTTGATTACGGCACGGTCACCCGCTGGCTCCACTGGCTTACTGCCGCAGCCATCGTGTTGATGCTTGCCATCGGCTGGTTCGCGGGTTACCTCCCGGAGTCCACCGAGCACACCCTGATGGGATTCCACGTCAGCCTCGGTGTGGGCGTGCTCGGGCTCGGCATCCTCCGGGTGCTCTGGCGGACCACCAACCGTAAACGCCCGCCGCGGGACGCCGACTTCCCCGGCCGGCTCGCAACACTGATGCAGTGGGCACTGATCGCGCTGCTGGTCATCATCCCGCTGTCCGGCTGGTTCATGGCTTCGGCCGGCGGACACACGCCCGGCTTCTTCGGGCTGTTCTCCCTCCCGCCGCTGGTCGCCGAGAACGAGGCGCTCCACGAGTTCGGCGAGGAGGCGCACGAGATCCTGCCCTGGATCCTGGTGGGCGTGCTGGCCCTCCACATCCTCGGGGCCCTCAAGCACCACTACGTCGACCGGGACGCGACCCTGCAGCGCATGGTGCGGGGCACGCCCCAATAGAACCGGCAGAGCCGGCACACGAGCCGCCGGCGGGCGTTGACCCGCGTCATGCCCGCCGGCACCAGAAGGCGTCATCATTCCCGTCAAACGGGTAACACGACAACGCAAAAGGGACACGCGGCGATGCGCGCCATCAAACTCACGCTCTGGTCCTTCCTGGCCGGGCTGACCCTCCTCTGGCTGCTCGCGGATACGCTCCTCCCAGAGCCACTCAACTACTTCTCGTTCCGGCACGCATTCGTTCAGTACACGGGCGTGCTCGCGATCGGGGCCATGAGCGTGGCGATGGTCCTGGCCACCCGACCCGCCCGGGCGGAACGCCGGCTCAACGGCCTCGACAAGATGTACCGCCTGCACCGGTGGCTGGGCATCGCCGCCCTGACCGTGGCGGTCGTTCACTGGTGGTGGGCGCTGGGGACGAAGTGGATGGTCGGCTGGGGATGGCTATCTCGTCCCGGCCGTGGACCCGGCCCGGCCCACGGCGGCGGAGCCGGCGGGGAATCGCTCGGGCACATGCTGCGCGGGATCGCCGAGACAGTGGGCGAGTGGACCTTCTACGCCGTCGCCGCACTGATCGTGGTCGCCCTGCTTCAGCGCGTCCCCTACCGCGTCTTCCGCTGGACTCACAAGTGGCTGGCGGTGGGCTACCTCGCCCTCGTCTTTCACGCGATTGTGCTGACCAGCACAGACTACTGGGCGCAGCCGGTCGGCTGGGTGCTGGCGTTACTCCTCGCCGCAGGCAGCATCGCCGCGGCGCTCTCGCTCAGCGGCCGCATCGGCCGTTCACGCCGCGTCAGCGGCCAGGTCTGCTCGGTCACCCGGTTCGACCCGTTGCGGGTGGTGGCCGCCACCGTCGCACTCGCGCCGGACTGGCCGGGCCACGTCCCCGGGCAGTTCGCCTTCGTGACCGTCGACCGTAACGAGGGGGCGCACCCCTACACCATTGCCTCGGCCTGGGACCCGAAGGAGCGCTGCGTGGAATTCGTGGTCAAGGGACTCGGCGACCACACCGCGCAGCTGCAACAGCAGCTGTGCGGGGGGACGGCAGTGACCGTGGAGGGGCCCTACGGCTGCTTCGATTTCGACGACGCACGCCCGCGCCAGATCTGGGTCGGTGCCGGCATCGGCATCACACCCTTCATCGCACGCATGAAGTATCTCGCCCGTCACCCGGGCGGACCGTCGGTCGACCTGTTCCACCCGACCACGGATCACGATCCCGCCGCGATCGAACGCCTGACCCGGGACGCCCGCGCCGCTGGCGTGCGCCTGCACGTCACCATTACCCCGCGCGACGGCCGGCTCACGCCGGACGACATCCGCCAGGCGGTGCCGGAGTGGCGCGAGGCCGGCCTCTGGTTCTGCGGCCCGGTGGCCTTCGGCCGGGCACTGCGACGGGACTTCACCGGCCACGGCCTGCCCGCGGGCGCCTTCCACCAGGAGCTCTTCCGGATGCGCTGAAGCACCGGCTGTGCCTTGGAGGGAAGGTTGGCAGGGATACCCCTCGCTTCTTAGAACATGACGCCAAGCGCGAGAATGCGTACGCAAATAGCGTCGCACTAACCGTAACGAGAAAAAAACCCGCCGGAAGGCGGGATTAAATGTCTGGAATTGAGGTATCGGCAAGTCCGTGAGCCGGCCCCACAAAAATTCCTGTGTAGGCAATTACGCACGCCTTTCCTCACCGTCATTACCGGAATTGGCCGTTTCGTGGTCCATTTCAACCACTTCGGCATCGTGAATAATTTCACCTGGATTCAGAGTGGGAATTTGAATGGACGGCCCCGGCCCTCGCCCGGTCAGCTGCAACGTGAGCTCTCGGGCAGAGGAGACTAAAATGCTAACCGCAGCAGTCACATAGCTCTGAAAATGTTCCACATACTCATCATCGACCGAGAACCCCCCAAACGCTGTCAAATTAACATGGTAAGGTGAGAGCGCCTCTTCGTCCCGATCGAGAACGCGCAAGTGTAGCTGCAAGGAAAAGCGGGTCGCCCTTTGCTCATCGGGGAAAATCGTGCATCGCGTCTCGACCGAGAAACCCTCCTCGCACTGCCCCATGAAGAATTCGGGGTTGGCTTTAACCTCAATCTCCGGGAAAAACGTATCTTCAAGCCGCAACGGGGTTGATTCGGTCGTCTTCATGATCATCACCTGTCGTATAGCGTCGGCGCCCCTCTTCATGTGCCCACGGGTAAGGGTGCCTCCTTCCCTCGCCTCGAACAATTCCAACCCACCGGATATCGGAGTGACGGGGGGCGACCTTCAGGCACAACTCACCGTCGGCGGCGTTTGCAAGCTTCACCATGGTTTCGATGGTGAAATTGGTATCGCCGCGGAGCACCTTGGTGATGTACGCAGGGCTAGTCCCGGCTCGGCGCGCAAACTCGGCCTGCTTGAGGCCAAGGCGCTTGAGAAGGTTGTTGAGCGACACCGCATAGTCAAGCTTTGCACGCTCGGCCTGCAGCGCACCACTGCTCTTCGCGCGGTCAAGTAGCCTATTGAATCGCTCACTCGTCGCGCTCATACATCAATTCTCCTCTTTCCCTGGCAGCAAGGTAAGCTTCACGAACTTTGCACGCAGCCTCCAGTTCGCGATTCGGGGTCTTCTGAGACTTCTTGAAGTAAGCATGGGCGCAAACTACGACACGACCCCCATCATAGAACCAGATCAGGCGAAGCCTCCCCTTCGTAAACTGCCACAGATGATCCCCGACCTGGTGGCACAGCTTGTCGGGAAGCTCCCTGGGACCTTTGGGATCCTGGGCGATATGGGCAAGTAGCGCGACCATTCCATCAACGGCTGACTGGAACTCATCGCCCAGCCCCTCCATATAATCGAGCACCGGACACTCTCCGTTAGTGCCCATAGGTGCGACGATGCTCCACTTATCCCTGTATACGATCGCTAACCGCACAACCGATGTTAACTCTTAGGTTAAGACAGGTCCATACGAGTCTCTATCAACGCCTCTCTAGCGAGAACTGTGGCACGGTTCCGGACCCACACGAGCAGACATTGCTCCCAGCCTCGGCCTGGCTCTCACTCACATTGAGCCCCTACAACGCTGGCCCCGATGCCTCCTTACCGCTGCCGCACCATCACCGCCGGCGCGATGGTCAGGATGACGCCCAGCACGATGAGTGCGCCCCCCCACTGGAATGACACGGCTTCCAGGAACGGGTTGTCGCTGACCTCGTTCAGCTTCATCCGCGTGTTGATAAAGGTGAAGACCAACAAGGCGCCGGAGAGACACCCGGCCACTGCGACTGCGGTGTAGCGCCGGGTAAAACTGAAGAGCAGGGCGATCAGGCCGAACCCCAGGATGAAGATGCCGTCACCCTCGCCACCCTTGAACAGGGTGATGCTTCCGATGAACGGGGCGCTGATGAACGGCGCAAATGGACCGATGATCAGGAGGGCTGAGCCGATAAGACCTATCAGCTGGATGGCCAGCGCGTTGTTCGGAGCCCCGATGGAGGCGGACGTCCGCCCGCCGTGACCCCGATGCGGGACGCGCCCGCGCTGCGGCACGTCGACGTCCGAGTATTCCTTATGGCCACCACCGATCTTGTTGTACGCCCGCTTGCAGTTGGGGCACTGCCAGTCCGGGGCGTCATCCGTTTCCTGCCGGACGTAGCCGCATGCCGGACATTCCATGGCTTCCACCTCCATTGTCCGCGCGCTCCCAGGGGAAGCGTTCCCGTAGCCCGGGGCTGGTGTCAGTCCTTGCCGTTGATGCGCTTCAGTTCAGGGCGCTTCGCGAGATAATAGGGGAACCCGACGATCCAGAGGAACAGGCAGACAAAGAACCATCCCCAGGGACCAATGTCCGCCAGGCCGCTTAGCTGGCCCTTCTCCACACCGATGGTCCTGGCATCGATTAGAACCCAGACGCTCGTCGCGATGACGACGGTCGAGAACAACGCTTCCATGGTGTCACCCTCTGCTGCCTTCCGTGGTGAGTCCGCTCATAGCGATAGTCGGGGCCCGGGATGTTGCTACTGACGGGCAACTGACCGTTCGACTGTCCGAACAGCCTTTCGGCCCACATCTCGTCCAGATCTTTCGGCTCCGGATCCCCTACCGGGAACAGTCTACCAGCACCGCCCTCCGCATGCGGCAGGGGACGGCAGAATCGCCTGCACGTGAGCGACGATCAACTCGACCGGGGGCACACCGGGCATCCTGCGCGTGACACGCCCCCGGAGAAGATCAGTACACTGTGCCAGGTGACCGTGACGAGCCGAGCCGCAATCCCCGAACCGATGCCCCGCAGCCGCCGCTGGCGGATACGCGCCCTCGTGGCCGCAACGGCGCTCGCGGTGGCCGCCACCGTACTCACGGGCACCTGGTGGCTCGCGCGGGAATCCGCCTACGCCGGGCTGCGCACGCAGAGCGCCAACGACCTGCGGCTCTACATCGCCAACGTCCGCCGCGAACTCGAGAAGTTCGAGTACCTCCCCTCGCTGCTCGCCGACGACAGCCGGCTCCAGCGCCTGCTCCGCAACCCCGCGGACGCCGACGCCTGGCACTCGGTCAACCGCTACCTCCAGCTCGCCGCGAACGTCTCCAACGCCGCGGCCATCTATCTGCTCGACGAGGATGGCCTGACGGTGGCGGCAAGCAATTTCGACGACACCGATTCCTTCATCGGCGACAATTACAGCTTCCGGCCGTACTACCAGCAGGCCGTTAAGGGACGGCTCGGGCGCTTCTACGCGCTGGGCATCACCTCGAACCGGCGCGGCTACTATTTCGCCTCCCCGGTGGGCCGCGGCGACGAGGTCCTGGGCGTGGTGGTGGTGAAGGTGCCGCTGGCCCCGCTGGAGCGCGAACGCGGCGGCAGCGGCCGGGAGTTCATCGTCACCGACCCGGCGGGCGTCATCTTCCTGTCCACCGAGCCGGGCTGGCGATTCAAGACGCTGCACCCGCTCACCGCCCCCCAGCGCCGGCGCATCGAGTCGACCCAGCGCTACCCCGGGCGCTCGCTCACGCCGCTGGAACGGGACTCCACCACCGCGCTGACCGGGGGCGGCGCCCTGGTGGACCTCGGCGACGACGGGCGCTTCCTGCGCCAGGAGCGGGGCATGCCCACGGCGGGCTGGCGCGTCCACGTGATGGCGGACACGGCGCCGGTCTACGAGCAGATCGTGCGCTCGGTGCTGCTCGCCGCGGCGAGCCTGTTCGCCATCGCGCTGGCCGCGGGCGTATTCGCCCAGCGGCGGGCACGGCTCGCCGAGCGCCGGCGCTTCGAGCAGGCCAGCATGGAGGCCGCGGCGGCCAACGCCGAGCGGGTGCGCGCCATCATCGACAACACCCGCGCCGGGCTCGTGACCCTGACCGCGGACGGGCGCATCGCCTCGCTCAACCCCACCGCCGAGACACTTCTCGGCCGCATCAGCGACTCCGTCTCCGGCGACCCGCTGACCGGACTGTTCGACGGCGGCGACCGGCGCACCCTGGAGCAGGGCCTGCGGATGGCGGCGGAGACCGCGACCCCGCCGCTGCTGGAGGTCTCCGCCCACCACGGCGACGGCTCGGACCTGCCGCTGGAGGTCGCCGTCTCCGCAATGGACCTGCCCGAAGGCCGGCGCTACCTGGTCACCCTCCACGACCTCAGCGAGCGCAAGGCCGGCGAGCGCGCCCTGCGCGAGGCCCACGACCAGCTCGAGCAGCGCGTCAGCGAGCGCACCCGCGACCTGCTCGCCACCAACCGCCGCCTCAGCCGCGAAATCGAGGAGCACCGGCGCACCGAGGCCGCGCTGACCCGCACCCGCGACGAGCTCGTGCAGGCCGCCAAGCTCGCCGCCATCGGCCAGCTCGCGGCCGGCATCAACCACGAGATCAACCAGCCGCTGACCGCGATCCGCGCCTACGCGGACAACGCCCGGCTGCTGCTGGACCACGGCCGCGAGGACGACGCCCGCGGCAACCTGTCGCTGATCTCCGACCTCACCGGGCGGATGGCGCGCATCGTCAACCAGCTCAAGCTCTTCTCGCGCAAGAGCACCGGCACACCGGTGGCGGTGTCCGTGCCCGCGGCGGTGGACGACGCGCTCGCGCTGCTCGACCCGCAGCTCTCCCGGGAAGAGGTGGCGGTTTTCCGCCACTGGGACACCGAGCCACTGTACTGCCTGGGCGACACCGTCCGTCTGGAACAGGTGTTCGTTAACCTCATCGGCAACGCAACCCAGGCGATGGCGGAGACCGAACGGCGCGAGGTGCACGTCACCCTGAGCGCCGGCGACGACTGGATCGAGGCGCGGGTGCGCGACACCGGCCCGGGGATCGACGACGAGCACCTCGCCCAGATCTTCGAGACCTTCTTCACCACCAAGGACACCGGTCAGGGCCTCGGCCTCGGCCTGTCGATCTCCGCGCGGATCATCGAGGAGATGGGTGGCACGATGCATGCTGACAACGACCCGGCCGGCGGCGCGGTCTTCACCGTGACGCTGCCACGAACCACGGAGGACGCCAGCGGTGAGTGAGACGGCGACGGCGCCGGTACTGTTCATCGACGACGAGGCCCATATCCGGCTGGCCGCGACCCAGACCCTGGAGCTCGCGGGCCTGTCGGTGACCGCCTGCGAACGGGCGGCACCGGCACTGGCGCGGATCGACCGGGAGTTCCCGGGGGTGGTCGTCTGCGACATCAAGATGCCGCAGATGGACGGGCTCGCGTTCATGCGCGAGGCGCTCGCTATCGACGAGGACCTGCCGGTGATCCTGGTCACCGGGCACGGCGACATCGCCATGGCCGTCGGCGCCATGCGCGACGGGGCCTACGACTTCGTCGAGAAGCCCTACGCCCCGGAAACCCTCACCGAGGTCGTGCGCCGGGCGCTGGAGAAGCGCCGGCTCACCCTGGAGAACCGCAGCCTGCGCGAGGAGCTTGCCGCCCAGAGCGCCCCCGGTCCGCGGATCATCGGCAACACCCCGGCGATCCAGCGGCTGCGCTCTCTGATCCACCAGGTCGCCGACACCGGCGCGGACGTGCTCGTCCACGGCGAGACCGGTACCGGCAAGGAACTGGTCGCGCGCTCGCTGCACGAGCACAGCAGCCGCCGGGAGGGCAACTTCGTGGCGGTGAACTGCGGCGCGGTGCCCGACGAGCTCATCGAGAGCGAGCTCTTCGGCCACGAGGCGGGGGCCTTCACCGGCGCACGCACCCGGCGCATCGGCAAGCTCGAGCACGCCAGCGGCGGCACGCTGTTCCTCGACGAGATCGAGAGCATGCCGCTGGCCCAGCAGGTCCAGCTCCTGCGCGCGCTGCAGGAGCGCAGCGTCATCCGGGTCGGCGCCAACGCACCGGTCCCGCTGGACCTGCGGGTGGTCGCGGCCACCAAGGTCGACCTGCGCCAGGCCGCGGACGAGGGCCGCTTCCGCGACGACCTCTACTACCGGCTCAACGTCGTCAGCCTCGAGGTCCCGCCGCTGCGCGAGCGCCGCGACGACATCCCGCTGCTGTTCCAGCACTTCATGCTGGTGGCGGGCTACCACCGCTACCAGCGCGAGGTGCCGGCGGTCTCGCCGGAGCAGCGCAGCGCCCTGCTCGCGCACCAGTGGCCCGGCAACGTGCGTGAGCTACGCAACGTCGCCGAGCGCTACGTGCTCCTCGGCGAGCACTACGCCTTCGATCTCGACCGGGTGCTGGACAAGACCGGCGACGGCACCGCTGCGGCCATGAGCCTGCGCGAGCAGGTGGAGGGATTCGAGCGTGCCCTCATCGAGAGCGCGCTGCGCGCCGAGCACGGCAACATCAGCCGCGCCACCGACGCGCTCGGTCTCCCGCGCAAGACCCTCTACGACAAGATGCAGAAGTACGGGCTCACCCGGGAGCAGTTCACCGAATAGCCATCCCACGGGTGTGCGGAAAACCGCCACCCAGAACACACCGAAGTGTGCGGGAACCCGCCACCGGTACCCCGGCCGGGCGGGGTCACGGCGACCTCCCAGCGCCCCGCTCGCGCGTCATCGTCCCGATGCCCGCGGAGACCGCCACCCCGCCCAGAAATCCTTTTTAATAACAGGATGTTACCGGTGACTGGCAGACACGGGCGACAATACCCGCGCAGCGTCACGCCGACGTTCTCACCGGATGTGCAGGGGCAGTCTTTAAGCTTGGCACGGTTTCTGCTGCCGCACAGGCACCAGCCCTGTGAGGCTGCGTCACATATGAAATCGACACGACACAACGACGGAGGAGCATCCCCATGCGACTTTCCGCCCTGGCAATCGGTGCCGCCCTCGCCCTGACCTCCGCCAGCGCCTTCGCCGCGCCGGTGACCCTGAAGTTCTCCCACGTGGTCGCGGAGAACACCCCCAAGGGCAAGATGGCCCAGCGCTTCGAGAAGCTCGTCGAGGAGCGCATCGGCGACAAGGTGCAGGTCGAGGTCTACCCGAACTCGCAGCTCTACAACGACAACAAGGTGCTGCAGGCCATGCAGCTCGGCGACGTGCAGATGGCCGCGCCGGCGCTGTCGAAGTTCTCCCGCTACACCGACCGCCTCCAGGTCTTCGACCTGCCGTTCCTGTTCGAGAACATCGATGCCGTGAGCTGCTTCCAGAAGAGCGACAAGGGCCGGATGCTGCTCGACCACATGAAGGACAAGGGCATCATCGGCCTCGGCTACCAGCACAACGGCATGAAGCAGCTCTCCGCGAGCGATCCGCTGCGCACCCCCGGGGACGCCGCCGGCAAGAAGTTCCGGATCATGTCCTCCGACGTGCTGGCCGCGCAGTTCAAGGCTGTTGACGCCGCCCCGGTGAAGAAGCCCTTCTCTGAGGTCTTCACCCTGCTGCAGACCGAGGCCATCGACGGTCAGGAGAACACCTGGTCGAACATCTACACCCAGAAGTTCTACGAGGTGCAGCCCTACATCACCGAGTCCAACCACGGCTATCTCGGCTACATGGTGGTGACCTCCACCAGCTTCTGGAACAGCCTCGACGAGGAGAGCCGCAAGGTGATCCGCGAGTCCATGAACGAGGCGCTGGAGTACGGCAACAGCCTCGCCAATGAGCTCAACCAGGAGGCCAAGCAGAAGGTCATCGACTCCGGTGAGAGCGAGGTGATCGACCTCTCCGACGATCAGCGCGAGCAGTGGGTCAAGGCGATGAAGCCGGTCTGGAACCAGTTCCGCTCGCAGATCGGTGGCGACCTCATCGACGCCGCCGAGGCGTGCGACGGCTGAGGGTAGGCCCACGATGAGCATCATTCGACTGCTCAACCGCCTGGAGGAGGACATTATCGCCCTCCTCCTGGTGGTCCTGACGCTGCTCGTGTTCGTCGAGACCGTCATGCGCTTCGGCTTCGGCGCGACCATCGACTGGGCCGAAGAGGGCTCGCTGACCCTGGCGGGCTGGTTCGTGCTCTTCGGCGCCTCGCACGGGATCAAGGAGGGCACGCACATCGGCGTGGATCTCTTCACCCGGGCGCTGCCGGGCCGGGCCAGGCGCGCGGTCGCGGTCGTCGCGGTCGTCGCCTGCCTCGGCTACGCGGGCCTGTTCCTCTACGGCTCCTGGGTCTACCTCGACAAGATGTGGATGCTCGGGCTGCCAATGGAGGACCTGCCCATGCCCACATGGGCGGCGCACAGCGTGATGCTCATCGGCTTCGGCCTGATCGCGCTGCGGCTGGTGATCCTGCTGGTGAACATCGTCCGCGGCCGGGCCGACGGCTTTCCGTTCGCCAACGAGGCGGACGAGACCATGGAGCACTTCGAGGCCACGCACGCCGACGAGGGGGGCCGGTCGTGACCACCGCATTCCTGTTCATCCTGCTGTTCGGGGCAATGCTGATCGGCATCCCGGTGGCGCTGTCGCTGGGGCTGTCCAGCATCGTCACGATCCTGCTGTTCTCCAACGACTCGCTGGCCTCGATCGCGCTGAAGTTCTTCTCAGCGGCATCGGATCACTACACGCTGCTGGCGATCCCGTTCTTCATCCTCTCCTCCGCCTTCCTCTCCACGGGGGGCGTGGCGGAGCGGCTGATCGACTTCGCCAACAACTGCGTGGGCCACATCAAGGGCGGCCTCGCCATGGCCTCGGTGCTGGCGTGCATGCTCTTCGCCGCGGTCTCCGGCAGCTCGCCGGCCACCGTGGCGGCCATCGGCAGCCTGGTGATCGCCGGCATGGCCAAGGCGGGGTATCCGGAGAAGTTCGCCGCCGGGGCGATCGCCAACGCCGGCACGCTGGGCATCCTGATCCCGCCGTCCATCGTCATGCTCGTCTACTCCGCCGCGACCCAGACCTCGGCGGCGAAGATGTTCATGGCCGGGCTGATCCCGGGGATCATGATGGGCGGCATCCTGATGCTCGCGATCTACATCGCCGCCCGGGTCATGGACCTGCCGCGTCTGCCGTTCCCCGGCTTCCGTACCCTGTTCGGTTCGGCGGCACGGGCCTCCGGCGGGCTGATGCTGATAGTGATCGTGCTCGGCGCGATCTACGGCGGTGTCGCCAGCCCCACGGAAGCGGCGGCGGTCTCGGCGATCTACGCGTTCCTGGTCTCCGCGCTGGTCTACCGGGACATCGGTCCGCTGAAGGCGACACCGTGGCGCCACGAGGGCGAGTCCAACGCGACCGCGGTGGCCCGCAATGCCGTGCAGATGCTCGTTGCGGTACCGCGCAGCGCCTGGCATCCGGACATGCGCGAGACGGTGCTGAGCGCGGCCAAGACCAGCATCATGCTGCTGTTCATCATCGCCAACGCGATGCTGTTCGCCCACGTGCTGACCACCGAGCGCATCCCGCATCACATCGCCGAGGCGATCGTGAGCTGGGGCCTGCCGGCATGGGGCTTCCTGATCGTGGTCAACATCCTGCTGCTGGTGGCGGGCAACTTCATGGAGCCGTCGGCGATCCTGCTGATCATGGCGCCGATCCTCTTCCCCATCGCCATGCAGCTCGGCATCGACCCGATCCACCTGGGCGTGATCATGGTGGTGAACATGGAGATCGGGATGATCACCCCGCCGGTGGGGCTGAACCTGTTCGTTACCGCCGGCATCACCAACCGCAGCCTGGGCTGGGCCATGTCCGCGGCCCTGCCGTGGCTGGGACTGATGCTGATCTTCCTGCTCCTGATCACCTACATCCCGCAGATCTCGCTGTTCCTGCCGGAGATCCTGGGATAGCGGAGGCGAGGGCCGCCCGGGCCACCGGCCCGGGCGGCCGGTCGTCAGCGGCCGAGCAGGCCGGAGAAGAACTGGCGGGTGTTCTCGGCGAGCGCCTCGAGGAAATAGCCACCCTCCTGGACGACGAGCACCGGCACGCCGGTATCGTTCAGCGTCGCGCCCATGCGGTTGAAGCCCTCGGAGGTGACGGCGACCTTCGCCTGGGGGTCGTCCTTGTAGATGTCGTAGCCGAGGGTGCACACGATCACGTCCGGCGCGAACAGCCGGATCGCCTGCATGGCCTCGTCGAACCGGTCGAAGAACGCGGACTCCGGCGAACCATGGGGGATGGGCAGGTTGAGGTTGTAGCCGTAGCCGGCGCCCTCGCCGCGCTCCTCCTCGAAACCGCTTACCACCGGGTAGAAGTTGGTGGGGTCGCCATGGATGGAGACATAGAGCACGTCGCTGCGGTCGTAGAAGACCTCCTGGATACCCTGGCCGTGATGCATGTCCGGGTCCAGGATCGCCACCCGCGGATAGCGGGACTGCAGCACCCTCGCGGCGATGGCGGCGTTGTTGAGATAGCAGAACCCCCCGGCCGCATCGATGCGCGCGTGGTGCCCCGGCGGACGGCTCAACGCGTACGCGTACTGCTCACCGTCCAGCATCGTGGAGGCCGCGGAGACCGCCGACTGCGCCGAATGGTAGGCCGCATTCCAGGTCAGCTCGCCCACGGGGCAGCTGCCGTCGGCAAGGTAGCGCGCCGCCTCGGCGAGGATACCGCGCATCGGATTCGGCGAGCGCATGAACACGTTCGACATGACCTCGTTGCCCCAGTCCTCGGGCCAACGCCGGTGAGCCGATTCCAGAAAGCGCAGATATCCCAGGTCATGCACGGCGTTGATGGGACGCATACCGTAGTCCGCGGGCTCCACCACCGGGATGTCGAGCGCGTCGAGCCCCTCACGGATGCGCTGGGTGCGCTCCGGCAGCTCCTGGGGGGCGCGCATCTGACCCCGCGAAAAATACGTCTGCGGGTGATGACCGTCCTGGGATGGGTGGAAGAACGCCTTCATTCTGCTGGCCTCCGGGATCAGTTGGATGATTGATGTCACACTAACTAACACGCCTTACAATGGCCGGCGGCGTCAAGCCCGAAGACCCGGCGTCACGACGGCCCCCGCCGGCAGGCACACCCGGCGGGGCAATCCCTACAGGTTAGCAGCCCCGCGCCGGCGGGCCGATGCCGCCGGTGCGGCGGCGCCACCGACAGACCGCAGCCACTGACATGCCAGTATCCAGCCTGCAGACCGTCGCCGGCGCTCTCGTACCGATCTTCGCCCTCATTGCCCTGGGACACCTCATGCGCCGCGGGGGTTTCCCGGGCGAGGGGTTCTGGCCGCAGCTCGAGCGCCTGGTCTACTTCGTGCTCTTCCCCGCACTCCTGGTGGACAAGCTCGCCACCGCCAGCATCGACGGCGCGCGCATCGCCCCGGTGGCCACCGCCGTGGCGCTGACCCTGGCGGCGATGAGCGCGGTGCTGCTCGCCCTGCGCCGGGCGCTGCCTGTGGACGGCCCCGGGTTCACGTCGGTGTTCCAGGCGGGGATACGCTTCAACACCTACCTGGGGGTGGCCACCGCCCTGGCCGTCTACGGCAGCAACGGCGCGGCGGTGGCGGCGCTGGTGATGGCGATGCTCATCCCGCTGGTGAACGTGATCTGCGTGAGCGTGCTGCTGCGCTATGCCGGCGGCCACGGCTCGCTGGGCGCGACCCTGCGCGGGATCGCACGCAACCCGCTGGTACTCGCCTGCGTCACGGGCCTGGCACTCAACCGCACGGGCATCGGCCTGCCGCTGGGCAGCGCAGGGGTGCTGGAGATCGTCGGCCGTGCCGCCCTGCCCCTGGGCCTGATGACCGTCGGTGCGGGGCTGCAGCTGCGCACGGCCAGCGGCAACAAGACGGTGCTCGCCGCCGGCGTGATCCTCAAGCTCGCGATCATGCCGGCCATCGCCTGGGCCGCGGCGACGGCGCTCATTCTCACCCCGCTGGAGACCCGGGTGCTGGTGCTCTTTGCCGCCCTGCCCACGGCAACCTCCGCGTTCATCCTCGCCCGCCAGCTCGGCGGCGATCACACCCTGGTCGCTGCGCTGCTCACGGTGCAGACGATGATCTCCGCGCTCACCCTGCCCGCCGTGCTGATCCTGACGGGCCACCCCTGAACGGGTCGCGCTCAGCGCCGCTCCCCGGCGTGACCCGGCGCGAGCGCCGGGAGGCGGAACGACTGCACCGCGGTCAGCACCCCGAAGAGCAGCACACCGGCGAACACCCAGCCGAGGGCATCCGCCAGCGCCGTCTGGAGCGCGGGCGCCAGCGACACCACGGCCTCGCCGCCGCCGTGACCGAGCAGCCCGCGCACCTCGTTCAGGTCGGCGGACGTCCCCGACAGCCCCGCCTGCAGCCGCTGGTTGAGCACTCCGCCGAGGATCGCGGCCCCCAGGGCGCTGCCGAACAGCCGCATGAACAGGTTGCCGGCGGTGGCCGCGCCCCGCTGGCGATAGCCCACCGCGCTCTGGATGCTGACCACGAAGGTGGTATTGGTGAAGCCCATGCCGAGCCCCGTGACGAACGAGCCGAGCGCCGGCCACCATGGCCCCAGCACCATGCCCGGGGAGATGAACAGCACGCCGCCCAGGCACAGGCACACGCCGCCGATACGCGCGGTCACCCGGGGGCCGGCGTGGGGCAGCATCCGCCCACAGATCACCGCCGCCACCGGCCAGCCCACGGAGACGGCGGTGAGCGCGAACCCTGCCACCGTCGCCGAGGTGCCGAGCACGCCCTGGACATAGGCGGGCAGGAAGCTCGTCAGGCCGATGATCATCATCCCCGCGGTCAGCGCCGCGCCGTTGGCGACGCGGATCAGGGGGTAGCGCCACAGGCCGAAGTCCATCAGCGGCTCCGGGGCCCGGCGCTCGCGGCGCAGGAACGCCACGCCGCCGACCACGGCGGTCGTCGCCAGGGCGAGCGCCGGCACGGAGCCCCAGGCGAAGGCGACACCGCCCTGTACCAGCAGCAGCATGAGCGTGGCGCAGCCGAGCAGGAACCAGCCGGCCCCCGGATAGTCCACGCCGTCGTGGCGGTGCACCGGCCGCTCGCGCAGGAACACCGCCAGCCCGGCCATCGCCAGCACCCCGAAGGGCAGGTGCAGCCAGAAGATCCAGGGCCAGTGGCCATGGTCGACGATGGCGCCGCCGACCAGCGGTCCCAGCAGCGCCGAGATCCCCCAGGTGCTCGACAGCCAGCCCTGGATGCGGCCACGCTCGGCGAGGGTGTAGAGATCGCCCACCAGGGTCATGGCAACGGGCTGTACCGCGCCGGCCCCCGCCCCCTGCACCAGCCGGCAGGCGACCAGCACCGGCATCGAGGTGGCCAGGCCGCAGACGAGCGACGCCCCCAGGAAGACCGCCACACCGCCGATGATCAGCGGCCGGCGCCCGAACAGGTCCGCAAGCTTGCCGGCAAGCGGCGTCGCCACCGCCTGGGCGAGAAAAAACCCGCTGAACACCCACGTATAGAGACTCACGCCCCCGAGGGAAGATACGATGTCGGGCATCGCCGTGGCCACGATGGTGCCCTCGATGGCGGCAAGGAACATCGTCAGCATCACGCAGGCGAGCACCCAGCCGCGGCGGGCCGTGGACACATGCCCGGCGCGGGCGTCGCCCGCCCCGCGATCCGGCGACGGGCTATCGGATGACTGAGTCACTGGCAATCGACCACCAAGGGAACGCCCTATGACCGTTCGCAATCTGGAGTACCTGTTCAAGCCGCGCTCCATTGCCCTCATCGGCGCGAGCCGCCGCGAGGGGAGCGTGGGCAGCGTGGTCGCCCGGAACCTGTTCAAGTCGGGGTTCGAGGGGCCGATCATGCCGGTCAACCCCAAGCACCGTGCGGTACAGGGCGTGCTCGCCTATCCGGACGTGGCAAGCCTGCCGATGACGCCGGACCTCGCGGTGATCGCCACCCCGCCGGAGACCATCCCCGGCATCATCGAGGAGCTCGGGACCCACGGCACCAAGGCGGCGATCGTGATCACCGCCGGCTTCGGCGAGGGTCACGACGAGCGCGGCGAGACCCTGCGCCAGGCCATGCTCGACGCGGCACGCCCGCACCTGATGCGCATCCTCGGCCCCAACTGCCTGGGCCTGATCGTCCCGGGCGCCGGGCTGAACGCCAGTTTCGCACACCTGAGCCCGCCGCGCGGGCGCATCGCCTTCGTCACCCAGTCCGGGGCGATCGTCACAGCGGTCCTGGACTGGGCCCAGAACCACAGCATCGGCTTCTCGCACATGATCTCCCTCGGGGACATGGCGGACGCGGACTTCGGCGACCTCCTCGACTACCTGGCCAACGACCCGGACACCGGCGCGATCCTCCTCTACGTCGAGGCCATCACCGATGCCCGCAAGTTCATGTCCGCGGCCCGCGCGGCCTCGCGCATGAAGCCGGTTATCGTGGTGAAATCCGGCCGCCACGCCGAGGGCGCACGGGCGGCGGCCTCGCACACCGGCGCGCTGGCGGGCTCGGACAAGGTCTACGACGCCGCCTTCCGGCGCGCCGGCATGCTCCGGGTGGACACCCTCGGCGAGCTGTTCGCCGCGGTGGAGACACTGGCGCTGGCCCCCACCCCGAACGGCGACCGCCTCGCCATCCTCACCAACGGCGGCGGCATGGGCGTGCTCGCCACCGACGCCCTGATCGAGCGCGGCGGTCACCTCGCGGAGCTCTCCGAGGAGACCGTCGAGAAGCTCAACGAGCACCTGCCGGCGACCTGGTCCCGCGGCAACCCCGTGGACATCATCGGCGACGCCCCCGGCGAGCGCTACAGCCAGGCCCTGGAGACGCTGATGGCCGCCCGCGAGGTGGACGCGGTGCTCGCCCTCAACTGCCCCACCGCCATCGCCGACCCCGGCGAGGCGGCGGGGGCGATCGTCTTCACGCTCGGCCGCCACCGCCGGCGCGGGCGCAAGCCGGTGCTCACGAGCTGGGTGGGCGACTTCCTGGCGGTGCCGGCACGGCGGCAGTTCGCCGACGCGGGCATCCCCACGTACACCACCCCCGAGGGCGCCGTGCGGGCGTTCATGCACGTGGTCGAGTTCCACCACAACCAGCTCGCCCTGCTGGAGACACCGCCCTCCGTGCCCGAGAGCTTCACGCCGAACATCGAGCACGCCCGCTCGCTGGTCACCGCCGCGCGGGACGAGGGGCGCGAATGGCTCAGCGAGGCGGAGGCCAAGGAGCTGCTCGCCGCCTACGGCGTCCCCGTGGTGCCCACCCGCATCGCCCGCGACCCGGAGGACGCCGCCCGTGTGGCCGGGGACCTCGAGGGGCCGTTCGCAATCAAGATCCTCTCGCCGGACATCTCCCACAAGAGCGACGTCGGCGGCGTCGCCCTGGACGTGGCGGACGCCGAGGAGGTCCGCGAGGCCACCGAGAGCATCGTCACCCGGGTGCGCCGGCACAAGCCGGACGCGCGGCTCGAGGGATTCACGATCCAGCCCATGATCATCCGCTCCGACGCCCTGGAGCTCATCGCCGGCGTCACCGAGGACGACCAGTTCGGCCCGGTGGTGCTCTTCGGCCAGGGTGGCACGGCGGTGGAGGTGATCCGCGACCAGGCCCTGGGCCTGCCGCCGCTGAACATGAAGCTCGCCTACGACATGATGGAGCGCACCCGCATCGACCGTCAGCTCAGGGGCTACCGGGGCGTGCCCGCCGCCGACCGCGACGCCATCGCCCTCACCCTGGTACGGCTCTCGCAGATCGTCGCGGATCTCGGCGAGGTCGCCGAGCTGGACATCAACCCGCTGCTCGCCGACCACCGCGGGGTGATGGCGCTCGACGCGCGCGTGCGCGTGGGCCGGGGCAGCGGCAGCGGCACCGGACGGCTCGCCATCCGCCCCTACCCCCGGGAGCTGGAAGAGACCATCCCCGGGGAAGACGGCCACGAGCTGCGCCTGCGCCCGATCACCCCGGAGGACGAGATGCCCCTGCGCGACGCCTTCACCCGGCTGAGCCCGGAGCAGGTGCGCCTGCGCTTCTTCATGCCCATGAAGCGCATGACCCACATGCAGGCGGCGCGCTTCACCCAGATCGACTACGACCGGGACATGGCACTGGTGCTCACCGATCCCGGCATGCCCGGGCACGCCACCATCCACGGCGTCGTCCACATCAACGCCGACCCGGACAACACCCGCGCGGAGTACGCCATCATCATCCACCGCTCGCTGACCGGGCGCGGGCTGGGCCGGCTGATGATGGAGCGGATCATCGAGTACGCCCGCAGCCGCGGTATCCAGGAGATCTTCGGCGACGTGCTCCGGGAGAACCAGATCATGCTGCGCCTGTGCCAGGAGCTCGGTTTCCGGCGCCGCGCCCACCCGGACGAGCCCGACGTGGTCCGCGTGACCCTCGATCTGCGCGAGCACGCCGACCCCCCACCGGAACCCGCCTAGCGCCGGGACATCCATCCCGTAGGTCGGGCACGGCCGAAAGCCGTGTGCGACGTCTTCGGTGACCGACCCGGGATGTCGCACGCCTTCGGTGCACGACCTACGCCATGCCCTGGCCGCCGTCGCGATGCGTGCCGGCCCGCGTGGCAC
>NZ_KB894816.1 GCF_000374645.1 Arhodomonas aquaeolei DSM 8974 | reverse complement strand
AAGGCAATCCGTCTTTCCCGCCAGTGGCAGGAAGAGAATCATATTTACGTCCCGAGCTACCGTGGCCTCAAGCACCAGCCGGACGGGAGTTACCGGTAATTCGTAAGGGCGCTGCTTTAGGGAGCGTGGTCGGGCTGAAGCCTCTTCGGCCAGCACCGCGGCCAGCTCGAGCCGTACCGCGGCCTCGCGGAAGCGCACGATGCGCTTGCCATGGTGTTCAGGGGGGTGACCGTGGAGTTCACCTGGACCCCCGACCCCGCCCGGCTCGACTGGGCGGCCGGACCGGTGCCGACGGGCCCCACCCCTTTCCCGTGGCGGTACCGCAATCGCCCGATCCCGGGGTGGTGAATGGCCCGGCTGGCTGCGGCCTTCCTGTGTGGCCGGTCCCGCTCTGCGGCGACTCCGGGTCGCGCCATGTCGGTCTATTCGTGGGAGTGGTATCCGCCGTGCGACGAAATGAGGCTGGCGCCGCAGGCCGTTTTGTGTCCGTGAAGGGCGACGCGTCTGCCACCGACGGTCATGGTCGGATGGCCTTCGATGATGGTGGTCGTCCCGTGTCCCTTGATCGGGCAGGTGACCTTGTCCCCGACACAGGCAACAGGCTTGCCGTCGATGCGGTACTGGCTTCGGCCGGTAATCACGCGACCGCCGTGACTGGTGGTATCGCCCACCACGATGACTCCTTTCATGGGGCTGCATCCCTGCAAGTCGGTCGAAAGAGGGCGGCAGCCATTCCGGGCGCCGCATCGGGCCATTAATTTAGCGGTCGGGAACGTGTGTCGGCAAGGTCGTTCCGGTCGACGGCGTGGGTGGCGCGTGTCGCCGGTATTGCGCAGGGAGATATTCAGGATGAGCGCACAATGATGCGGTGCCGCCGCTGCCGGACGTGGGCGAGGCCGCGGGGGCGGTCACCGATGACAGGTCTCACCGCACGCGGCGCTTTTCCAGCTTTCGGGCGAGCGTTCGCCGGTGCATGCCGAGTCGTCTGGCGGTCTCGGAGATGTTGAAGCCCGTCTCCATGAGGGTCTCGTGGATGCGCTCCCACTCCAGTGTCTTGATGGAGGTGGTGCGTGAGGGGGCCTCGGTGGAGACGTCGTCCGGTGTCGAGCTGAAGGCGGCCTCGATGTCGTCAGTGTTCGAGGGTTTGACGAGGTAGTTGCAGGCGCCGAGTTTGACGGCGTTGACCGCCGTGGCGATGCTCGCAAACCCGGTCAGTACCACGATCCGCGTGGCGGGGTCGTGTTCGTGGAATGCCTGCACGGCCTCCAGCCCGGATTCGTTGCCCAGCTTCAGGTCCACCACCGCGTAGCCGATGCGGGTCGTTTGCAGCAGACGTCGGGTCTCCTCGATGTCCGACGCCAGGTGAACCCGGTAGTCGCGGCGCTCGAACGAGCGCTTCAGTGCCCGGGCGAAGCCGGCGTCGTCCTCGACGATTGTCAGAGTACGTTCAGTCTGTGCCATGGTCGGGTGTCGAGATTGCGGCCAGGGGGAGCGCCAGCGTGACGGCGGCGCCGCCCTCCGCCCGGTTTTCCGCGTTGAGCCGTCCGCCCAGCTTGCGTACGACGTTGAAGACAAGGAACAGGCCAAGCCCGCCGCCGGGCCGCCCCTTGCTCGAGTTGTAGGGCGTGCCCAGCTGTTCGAGGGTCTTCTGCGTGAACCCCGGCCCGCGGTCGCGGACGGCGATATGCAGAGTGTAGTCCTCGATCCGGCCGGTCATGCCGATCCAGTCGGGGGATGCCTCCTGGGCGTTGTCGAGGAGGTTGTGGATCACCTGCTTGAGCACGGCATCGGAGACGATGGTCCGCTCGCTGCTGAAACCGGGCTCGTAGACGAGGCAGTTGGTGGACCGGCTGGTCCGCCATTCGTCCACGGTCTCGTCGAGAAACCCCCTGACTGTGGTGATGGCCGATGCCTCCCCGGGGGCCTCGCCGGCGGAGCGCAGGATGCCGTTCACGATCTGCTTGCAGCGCTGGACCTCGTTCTGCATGTCGCCGACTTCCTGGTTCAGCTCCGGGTCGTTGCGGAAGACGTCCATGCGCTGCCAGTCACCCAGGATGACCGCCATGGTCGCCATGGGGGTGCCGAGCTCGTGGGCGGCGCCGGAGGCGAGCAGCCCCATGCGCACGATGTTGTCCTCCTCGGCGGCGCGCTGGCGCATCGCCGCCAGACGCTGGTCGCGCAGGCGGAAGTTGCGGTTGATGCGGCTGATGAATACCGCGAGCAGGGTGGCGTCGAGGACGAAGCAGACGAACAGGCCGATGACGTGGAGCTCGAAGAGCTCCTCCACGCCCCCGTTGGGCAGCGCCAGGGGTACGTACCAGAGCGACAGCCCGCCGAAGCAGAGCGTGGTGGTGGCAACGATGAACCACTGGGCCCAGCCCTCCAGCAACACGGCCCCGAGTGTGACCTGCAGTGGGTAGAGGAAGATGAACGGGTTGGTGACGCCGCCACTGAAATACAGCAGCGCGGTGAGCGCGGCGACATCGGCGAGCAGCCCGGCCAGCAGCTCGACATTGCCCACGCCGATGCGCGAGAGCGCGCGGACCCGGTAGGTGGTCGTGAGATTCAGCAGCAGCAGGGCGAGGAGCACCAGGCTCATCGCCTGAAGCGGCAGCCGGATGCCGAACCCGTAGGCGACGACGGCGATGGTCAGGAGCTGGCCCAGCAGCGCGATCCAGCGCAGCTCGATGAGCTGGACCAGGTTCTGGCGCCCGGAGGCGTCGCCACCGGGTTTCGGTGGCATCCGTGCCTCGGGGCCCGGAAACAGGAATGTCGGTAGTGGGTGTATCCGCATAGCAGGAGCGGAGCAGTCCAGTGGAGACGCCTGAGGGACGGACCGGGACTTCTGGCTCGCCCGTGCACGGCTGCGCGGGGGCGGCCGGGGGACCGTCAGGCGCTTGCCCGTCGTTAGTCGGGCAACAGTTGCGTTGACATATAACAATAACGCGCGCGGTTCGGGAAACCAATAGCGGCATTGGCTGCAACCGCGGCGGTGACGCTCCTTTGATGGCGAGCCGCCGTCGGTCCCGGGTAAACAGAGCATGTGACGCACATCATTTACGGGGCGGCGCACTCCGGGCGAAATCTCTTTACCGGGGCCCGTTCACTCTCGTGCCCCCGTGAATGACGCGTTCGGCGTTTCGAACGCGGATGTGGTGGTGAAATGCGCCAGCTGACACGTATCCACGGCCTCTCCCGCAGCCCGGTCTTCGGCCTGCATCCACGTCTCCGGCGGTCCGTGCGCGGACCCTGCCCTGAGTGCGTTGCCGTCGTTCCGGTCGCCGGCGAGGGGGACGGGAGCTACGGCCACGATTCCTTCATCCGCTCTGCGCCCGGCCCCGTGCCGTTCCACTGACCGCTATGCTGCTTCTCGACGCACTCAGTCCCGCCCCGCGCACGGTGCGCATGTACCTGGCGGAGAAGAATCTCGCCCTGCCGATGCGGCAGGTGGACGTGTTTGCCGGCGAGAACCGCCGGCCACCGTATCTCGCGCACAACCCGGCCGGGCAGACCCCGGCACTGCTGCTGGACGGCGGCACCTGCATCGCCGAGTCGGTGGCGATCATGGAATATCTGGAAGAGCTGCATCCCGACCCGGCGCTGATCGGTGCGACGGCCGGCCAGCGTGCCGAGACGCGCCAGTGGCAACGGCGTGTCGAGCTCAACATCACCGAGAACATTCACAACGCCTACCACTACGCGGACGGGCTGGCGCGCTTTCGTGACCGGATTCCGGTCGAGCCCGCTGCCGCCGACGGCCTGAAACGCGTCGCCCGGGACCGGATCGCCTGGCTGGACGGCATGCTCGACGGGCGCACTTTCCTCGTCGGCGACCGGTTCACCATCGCCGATATCTGGCTGTACGTCTGGCTGGACTTCGGCGATTCCGTTGGCCAGCCATTCGACCGCGCCCTGGCCAACATCGCACCCTGGTTCGCCCGCGTCTCGGCACGGCCTTCCGCTGCCGCCAGCCTGCATCCGGACTGCCGTCCCGGTGGCGTACGCGGCTGACGCGGGGCCGCCTGGCGGTGGGGCAGCGGTGCGCGGGCGGTACCGCACGTTGACTACGTGTTCGGCCACTCCTTTTCCTGCGGGTGCCGGCGGCGCAAGGCCAGCAGCACCGCGGCGGGGGCCGCGAGGGCCATCGCATACCAGGTGATGGCATAGCTCAGGTGGTGATTGGGGAAGTCGACGACCGTGAGCCCGCCGGCGGGCCAGCCCTGCGGGCCGGGCCGTTCACCGGCGTCGATGAAGTAGGGCGCGACCCGGTCGGCGGGCAGCCCCGCGGCGGTGGCGATGGCGGCGACGTCCCGGGAGTACCACGCGCCTTTCGCCGGGGCGTTGGCGCGGAAGACATCGCCGCCGGGTTTCGACAGCCGAAGCAGGCCGCCGACCGTCACTCGACCCTCTGGTCTTGGCATGGTGCGGAATGCCGGGGTGCCGGGCAGCGATTCGGGGATGTGGCCCCGGTTCACCAGCACGGTGAAGCCGCGCCCGGTGCGCAGCGGGGTCATGACCCAGTAGCCGTAACCCAGGCGGCTGGTACCGTGGACCAGGGTCTCGGCGTCGTGGAGGTAGTGCCCGGTGACGCGCACATGGCGGTAGCGCGCGTCCCCCGAGCCGATGCCCTCCCACTGCGCCGGACCGGGCGCCGCGACCGCCGGGGCGTCCGTGCGGGCCTCCACGGCGGCGATCAGGTGCCGCTTCCAGGCCAGGCGCTGGAGCTGCCAGGTCCCGAGTGCGGCGAAGCCGGCGAACAGCCCCACCGCCACGATCACCCATGCGGCCGATACCCGGGCACCGCGCGCGGGCCGGCCGCCGCGCGGCCCGGTCACCGGTGCAGCATCTCCTCCGCGCCCATCGGCGGCAGGTGCATCATGTTGGCGTTCATGTTGTGCATCACCCATAGCGCCCCGGCGAGGGTCACGCCGACGATGATCAGGGTGAACAGCATGGCCATCAGGTTCCAGCCGCCCTCGGAGCGGGAGTTCATGTGCAGGAAGTACACCATGTGCACGACGATCTGCACCGCGCCCAGGCCGAGCACCAGTAGCGTGGTGACCGCTGCGCTGTCGAGCACGTCGCCCATGACCAGCCAGAACGGGATCACCGTGAGGATCGCGGCCAGCACGAAGCCGGTCAGGTAGCCCCTGAGCGTGCCGTGCTCCGGCTCGGGCGTGCCCTCGTGGCTGTGCAGGTAACGGGGATCGGACTGATAGCCCTGATCTTCGGGTGCGCCGCTCATCGCAGAACCCCCACGAGGTAGACGAAACTGAAGACACCGACCCAGACCAGGTCCAGGAAGTGCCAGAACATGCTCAGGCAGGACAGCCGCCGCTCGTTCTCAGCGGTCAGGCCGTACCGGCCGACCTGGATCATCAGCGTTGCCAGCCAGATGATGCCGGAGGTGACGTGCAGGCCGTGGGTCGCCACCAGGGCGAAGAACGAGGAGAGGAACGCGCTGCGCCACGGGCCGGCGCCTTCGGCGATCATGTGCGCGAACTCGTTGACCTCGAAGCCGACGAAGGCCACGGCAAACAGCCCGGCGACGGCGAGCCAGGCGAGGGTGCGGGTGCGCCGGCGCTGGGCCATCTCGAGCATGGCGAAACCATAGGTGATCGAGGAGAACAGCAGCATCGCCGTGTTCAGCGCGAGCCCGTGGAGGTCGAAGACCTCCCCGGGGGTCGGGCCGCCGGCGTAGCTCCCGCCGTATACCGCGTAGCAGGCGAACAGCACCGCGAAGATCAGGCAGTCGCTCATCAGGTAGATCCAGAACCCGAGTAGCGTGCCGTTATCCGGATGCGGCTCCTCTGTCGCGTAGAAGATGGAAGCGCCGGGCCCCACGGCGCCGGACGCGGTGGTTTCGCTCATACCGCCCCCTGCTCGGCAACCCGCCGGGCGAACGTCTGCTCGACGTCGCGCACCTCGTCGGCGGGGATGTGGTAGTCACGGTGATAGTTGAAGCTGTGGCCGATGGCGACCGCGATCAGCGCGAGGAAGGAGGCCCCCGCCATCCACCAGATGTGCCAGACCAGGCCGAAGCCGCAGACGAACGACAGGAACGCGAGCACGAAGCCGGCCCCGGTGTTCTTCGGCATATGGATGGGGCTGAAGCCCGCCGTCGGGCGCTCGGCGCCGCGCCGTTTCATGTCCGTCCAGGCATCGCGGTCGTGGACCACCGGGGTGAATGCGAAGTTGTAGTGCGGCGGCGGCGACGAGGTGGACCACTCCAGCGTGCGGCCGTCCCAGGGGTCGCCGGTGGTGTCCGCCAGGGCGTGGCGGTTGCGGATGCTTACCGCGATCTGCACCAGGAAGGCGGCAATGCCCACCAGGATGATCGCGGCGCCGACGCCGGCGATCTCGAACCAGATCTGCAGGCTCGGGTCGGTGAAGTGGCTGAGCCGCCGCGTCACGCCCATCAGGCCCATGACGTAGAGCGGCGTGAACGCGACCCAGTAGCCCACCAGCCAGCACCAGAACGAGACCTTGCCCCAGAACGGGTCGAGACGGAATCCGAACGCCTTGGGGAACCAGAAGTTCATCCCGGCGAAGGCGCCGAACACCACGCCGCCGATGATCACGTTGTGGAAGTGTGCCACCAGGAACAGGCTGTTGTGGAGCACGAAGTCCGCCGGTGCCACCGAGAGCATGACGCCGGTCATGCCGCCGATCACGAAGGTGAACAGGAAGGCGAGCGACCACAGCATGGGCACCTCGAAGCGGATGCGCCCCCGGTACATGGTGAACAGCCAGTTGAAGATCTTCACGCCCGTGGGGATGGAGATGATCATGGTCGTGATCGCGAAGAACGAGTTCACGTCCGCCCCCGAGCCCATGGTGAAGAAGTGGTGCAGCCACACCAGGTAGGAGAGCAGCGTGATGGCCGCAGTCGCGTAGACCATGGACGAGTAGCCGAACAGCCGCTTGCCCGAGAACGTGGAGATGACCTCGGAGAACACCCCGAACATCGGCAGGATCAGGATGTACACCTCCGGGTGGCCCCAGATCCAGATCAGGTTGGTGTACATCATCGCCTCGCCGCCGGCACTGTTGGTGAAGAAGTGCATGCCGAGGTAGCGGTCCAGCGACAGCAGCCCGAGGGTCGCGGTCAGGATCGGGAAGGCGGCGACGATGAGGATGTTGGTGCACAGTGCCGTCCAGGTGAACACCGGCATCTTCATCATGCTCATGCCCGGCGCGCGCATCTTGACGATGGTGACCACGAAGTTGATGCCGGAGAGCAGCGTGCCGACGCCGGCGATCTGTAGCCCCCATATGTAGTAGTCCACGCCCACACCCGGACTGTAGGCCGCCTCCGACAGCGGCGCCATCGCCAGCCAGCCGGCGCGTGAGAAGCTGCCGATGAACAGCGAGACCATGATCAACATGGCCCCAGAGGCGGTCATCCAGAAACTGAAGTTGTTCAGGAACGGGAAGGCCACGTCGCGCCCGCCGATCTGCATGGGCACGACGTAGTTCATCAGGCCCACCACCAGGGGCATGGCCACGAAGAAGATCATGATCGTGCCGTGGGCGGTGAAGATCTGGTTGTAGTGCTCCGGCGGCAGGAAGCCCATGTTGCCGCCGAACGCCATGGCCTGCTGCAGACGCATCAGGATGGCGTCGGAGAAGCCGCGCAGCAGCATGATGACCGCCAGCACCAGGTACATGATGCCGATCTTCTTGTGGTCGACGCTGGTGAACCATTCGCGCCAGAGATAGCCCCACCAGCCGGCGGCGGTAATGGTGCCGAGCACCGCGACGGTGAGCACCGCCACCACCACCCCGGTCCAGAAGATCAGCGGGACGTCGTAGGGGATGGCGTCGAGCGTGAGTTTGCCGAGCAGAACGTGCATCAGCGCGGAACCGTGTTCCATCGGGCTGCCTCTCGAAATCGTTACTTCGCGTCGGCGCGGGCGAGCGCCTCCACGGACACCGCAGTCGCGGCCTCCTGCGCGCCCGCAGGTTCATCGTCCGGCCCCGTTGCCCTGGTGCAGGGGGTGTCCGGGTCGACACAGCGATGGACGATGTCCCGGTAGAGGTGATCCGCGTAGCCCGAGTAGTAGTGGACGGGCTCGTCGCGGGTGGGCTCCTGCAGGGCCATGTAACCGGTGCGGTCGAGCTCGTCGCCCTGGGAACGGACCCTCTCGATCCACTGCCTGAAGCCCTTGTCCGTCATGCCCTTGAAGCGGAAACGCATGTCGGTGAAGCCCTCGCCGCTGATGTTGGCGGAGAAGCCCTTGTAGTCGCCGACCTCGTTGATCACCGCGTGCAGCTCCGTCTGCATGCCGGCCATGGTGTAGATCTGGCCGGCCAGGGCGGGGATGTAGAAGGAGTTCATGACCGTGTCCGAGGTCAGCCGGAACTCGATCGGCCGGTCGACGGGGGCGGCGAGCTGATTCACGGTCGCGATTCCGTAATCCGGATAGAAGAACAGCCATTTCCAGTCCATGGAGACCACCTGGACGTGGAGCGGCTCCGTCTCCCCGGCCGCCGCGGTCTGCTCCACCGGACGGTACGGGTCGAGCTTGTGCGTGCCGATCCAGGTCAGCGCCCCCAGGGCGATGATGATCAGCAGCGGCGCCGACCAGATCACCAGCTCCAGGGTGATGGAGTGCTCCCAGTCGGGCTGGTAGTCCGCCTCCCGGTTGGAATGGCGGTAGCGATAGGCGATGACCGCGGTCAGCACCATCACCGGTACGATGATCAGCAGCATGAGCACGGTGGAGGCGATCAGCAGGTTGCGCTCGCCCATGGCCACCTGGCCGGCGGGATCGAGCACCACCATCTGACAGCCGCCCAGGCTCACGAGGAGGAGGGCGAGTAACGGGATGCGGAGCGGTTTCAGCATGCGTGCATCGAAGTTGGAATGGTTCAATCGTGAAAGGGAGGCTACCGGCGAGCGCCGGGGATGGCGATTGGACAATTTGTCCTATGGTTTCGGCCCGGTACCCGTGCAAGGCTTGATCGATCTCATGGAAACACCGCCCCAATCGCGCCTACGCAGCGCCCGGTCGGCGGTGTGATGGACGCACGGCCCGCGCCCGCCAAGGGCGTCGGGCACGGCGGTGACACCCGCGCAGAGACGATTCGGACGGACCAATGTCGAGCTCCCACGCAAACCCGGCCATGTCTTCCCCGGGCGGTCCGGCGGCCGGTGCCGCCGATACGCACGCCGTCAGGACGGGCGAGATCGCCATCGGTGTGATCATCGGGCGGATCTCCGAGTTCTTCGACTTCTTCGTTTTCGGGATCGCCTGCGTGCTGGTCTTCCCGGCGGCGTTTTTCCCCTTCACCGACCATGTGAACGGGATGTTCTGTGCGTTCGCGATCTTCTCGCTGGCGTTCATCGGCCGGCCGCTGGGCTCGGTGCTGTTTATGCGGCTGCACGACTGGTACGGCCGCGGCGCCAAGCTGACCGTGGCGCTGTTCATGCTGGGCACGACCACCGCCGGGATCGCCTTCGTCCCCGATTACGGCGCGATCGGGGCGTCATCGATCGTGCTTCTGGCGGTCCTTCGGCTGCTCCAGGGAATGGCCACCGGCGGTAGCTGGGACGGGCTGCCGTCGCTGCTCGCCATGAACGCACCCAGCAACCGGCGGGGCTGGTTCCAGATGATCCCGCAGCTCGGGGCCCCCATCGGCTTCATCGTGGCGGCGGCGCTGTTCGCCTACCTGCAGATGAGCCTGTCGGACACGGATTTCCTGGAGTGGGGCTGGCGTTACCCGTTCTACGTGGCCTTCGCCATCAACGTGGTGGCGCTGTTCGCGCGTCTGCGCCTGGTGGTGACGCCGCAGTTCGCCAGCCTGCTCAGGACCCGGGAGCTGGAGCCCTCGCCGGTCGGCGAGCTCGTGCGCACCCAGGGCCGCAACATCGGCCTCGGCGCGTTCGCCCCCCTGGGCAGCTACGCCCTGTTCCACCTGGTGACCATCTTCGCCCTGTCCTGGGCGCTGCTGTTCAACGGCCACACGGGGGCCGACTATCTGCTGGTGCAGATCCTGGGGGCGGCGATCTCGATACCGTGCATGCTGCTCTCCGGGGTGATCGCGGATCGCATCGGCCGCCGCGCGACCCTGGGTATCTTCGCGGTGCTGATCGCGGTGTACAGCGGCTGGACGCCGCTGCTGCTCGCCGGCGGGACCATGGAGGGCTACCTGTTCATACTGATCGGGTTCGCCCTGCTGGGGTTCTCGCACGCCCAGGCGGCCGGCGCGGTCAGCTCCACGTTCCAGGCCGAGTTCCGCTACAGCGGGGCGATGATCACCTCCGATCTGGGCTGGCTGTTCGGCGCCGGTTTCGCGCCACTGGTGGCGCTGGCGCTCACCGTCTATCTCGGTGTGGGCTACGTCGGCCTGTACCTGCTCTCCGGCGCCGTCGGCACCCTCGGTGCGCTGTGGGCCAGCCGCACCGTCGGCCTGCCGAACGACTGAGGCCATCCGGACGTCATCGGCCCGGCGTCACTGCCACGACCTGTCATGCGTCGGTCCGCGCCCCCTGGCGGGGCGTGTAACCGTCGTCTCCTTCGCCGCGGGTGAGTCCGGCTCCGTTGCCGTGCCGTTGACCACGGTCAATCTCCCGTGCGGCATCAGCATTCACAGTAGCAGGCGCGTGGTCGGCCCCGGGCTGCATCGTCACGCCGGCACGTCGGGTTTGTGAACGATTGCCGCGCACCGCCGCCCATCAATTAGCACGCTATCCATTCAGTCATTCCCTCCATTCTGAGGAGCGCTGTTATGTCCGTTGAAGGTAAGGTCGCTTTGGTGACGGGTGCCGCGCAGGGCATCGGTCTGGGCATCGCGAAGCGTCTGGCGAAGGACGGCTTCAGTATCGCGCTGGTGGATCTCAAGGAGGACAAGCTCGCCGGCGCGGCCCGAGAGGTCGAGGCGCTGGGTGCGAAGACCACCACGTTCGCGGCGGACGTCGGTGACCGCGATGCCGTCTACGCCGCGGTCGACCACGCCGAGGAGGCGCTCGGGGGCTTCGACGTCATGGTCAACAACGCCGGCATCGCCCAGGTGAATCCGATCGTTTCGGTCACGCCGGAGGAGGTCGAGCGGATCCACCGGATCAATGTCGAGGGCGTGCTCTGGGGCATCCAGGCGGCCGCCAGACGTTTCCGGGAACGGGGCCGGAAGGGCAAGATCATCAACGCCAGTTCCATCGCCGGCCACGATGGCTTCGCCATGCTCGGCGTCTACTCGTCCACGAAGTTCGCCGTGCGCGCGCTGACCCAGGCGGCGGCGAAGGAGCTGGCGAGCGACGGCATCACCGTGAACGCCTACTGCCCCGGCATCGTCGGCACCGACATGTGGGTGGAGATCGACGAGCGCTTCGCCGAGCTCACCGGCGCGAAGAAGGGCGAGACCTACGACAAGTACGTCGGCGGTATCGCCCTGGGCCGTGCGGAGACGCCGGACGACGTTGCGTCCCTCGTCTCCTACCTCGCCGGGCCGGACTCGGACTACATGACCGGGCAGGCCCTGATGATCGACGGCGGTATCGTCTACCGCTGAGCCGGCACGCCGCCCTGCCGGGCCGAGCCGACAGGGCGGCATGGCGGAGCAGGGGCCGGGGAAACCCGGTGGCAGGGACGAACACACGGAGGCGGGATGCAGATCGAATCGGGCAGGACGGCGTTCGTCACTGGCGGCGGCGCCGGCATCGGGCTGGCGGTGGCGCGGACGCTGCTCGACGCAGGGATGAACGTGGCCGTCGCGGACCTCAGCCGGGCACACCTGGACGAGGCCCGCGCGCATTTCGAGGCGGCGGGCCCGCGGGTGCGGCTGATCGAGCTGGACGTCACCGACCGCGACGGCTGGGCGGCGGCGGTGGACGAGGCCGAGGCCGCGTTCGGGCCGATCCATCTGCTCTACAACAACGCCGGCGTGAATGTCATACGCGACGTCAACGACGCCACGGCCGAGGACTTCGAGTGGGTCATGGGCGTGAACTACGGCGGCACCGTCAACGGGGTGCTCACCCTGCTGCCGCGCATGAAGGCCCACGGCGGGGTCGCGCACATCGTCAACACGTCCTCTATCGCCGGTATCGCCGCCGGCCCCGGGGCGGGCGTGTACGCGGCGAGCAAGTTCGCGATCCGCGGTTTCTCCGATGCCCTGCGCTGTGACGTGGCACCTTACGGGATCGCCGTCTCGCTGGTGTGCCCGGGGACCGTGGCGACGCGGCTCTACGAGAGCGAGGATCACCGCCAGGCCCGTTTCCAGGGCATCGTGGACGAGCGGACCAGGGCGGTGCGGGCGCAGGGCGGCGAGCTCTTCCGCCGGGTACTGCCCCAGGGCATGGACCCGGCGGTCGCCGCTGCGCGGGTCCGTGCCGGCATCGAGCGGGAGGCGTTCTACATCTTCACCCATCCGGAGGTGCGGCCGGACGTGGAGGCCTCCTGCGCCGAGCTGACGGCGGCCTTTACCGATGACCCCGTCGATCCGGACCAGGAGCGGCTCGAGGAGGGGCGGCGCCAGGCCCGCCGGGACGCCCTTAACGGCCGATAGCCGGGGTGGCCGGCGGTCAGGCGGCCTCGATCCCGACGCCCGCCTCCCCGGCCAGACGGCGGATCTCCTCCAGGTGCCGGCGGTATTCCCCGGAGTCCAGCGTCGCGTAGTTGAGGTTCTTCATCGCTGTGGCGAGGTTGGTGAAGTAGGTGCGGATGCGCTCCTTGTCCTCCAGCGCGTAGTCCGCGGCGACCAGGCGGTAGACCAGCGCAAGGCTGCGCCGCTGGCGCTCCGGCGGGGTCGAGACGTCGACCTCGTCGAAGGCGTCCTGCTGGAGATACACCAGGTCCAGGAACGCCGCCTTCTGGTAGGTGATGAAATCCCCGGTGGTTATGCCCTCCTCGCCGGTGACCTGCATCATCTGGGCGACGTCGTCGCCGTCGTGGAGGAGCTGGAGCAGCTCGTCGATACGCCCCGGCCACTCCTGCCCGAAGGTCGCGGCGATGTGCGCCGCGAGCTCGTCGCGGTAGCGCGACCACGACAGCAGCGGGTCCACCGCGGGGTAGAAGCGCTTGTACGCGCGATCCGCGGACAGCCCCAGAAACGCCTTCACCGTGTTCAGGGTCGCCTGGGTGACCGGTTCCTCGAAGTTGCCGCCGGCCGGTGAGACGGTGCCGATCATGGTCAGGCTGCCGGTGTCGCCGGCACCGTTGCGGATCACCCCCGCACGTTCGTAGACGCTGCGGATGGCCGAGTCGAGATAGGCCGGGTAGGCCTCCTCGCCGGGGATCTCCTCCATGCGCCCGGAGGTCTCGCGCATGGCCTGGGCCCAGCGGGAGGTGGAGTCGGCGATGAGCAGCACGTCCAGGCCCATCTGGCGGTAGTACTCGCCGATGGTGATGCCGGTGTAGATGGAGGCCTCCCGCGCGGCGACCGGCATGGACGAGGTGTTGCAGATGATGACCGTGCGGTCCATCAGCGAGCCGCCGGTGACCGGGTCGCTGAGCCGCGGGAACTCCGTGATCGTCTCCACCACCTCGCCGGCGCGCTCGCCGCAGGCGACGATGATCACGATGTCCACCGTCGAGTAGCGGGCGATGAGGTTCTGGAGCACCGTCTTGCCGGCGCCGAAGGGGCCGGGGATGCAGGCGGTACCGCCGGTGGCGATGGGGAAGAACGTGTCGATGACGCGGATCGTGGTGGTCATCGGCCGCTCCGGGTAGAGCCGTTCGCTGCGGTGCTCGCGCAGCAGGCGGCGGGGCAGCGGTGTGCGCACCGGCCAGCGCCCGGCGAGGGTAACCGCGTGCTCCGCCCCCGAGGCGGAGACCAGCCGGGCCACGGGCACGTCCACGGTGAAGCTGCCCTCCTGTATCCAGTCCACGGTCAGCGCCCCGGTGAGGTCGAAGGGCACCATGATCCGGTGGGTGAAGCGGCCCTCCTGGACCGTGCCCAGGGTGTCGCCGGGCTGAACGGTGGCGCCCATGCGTACCGTCGGCGAGAACGACCACTGGGCCCCGGCGGCCAGTGCCGGCATCTGCCGGCCCCGGGGCAGGAAGAAGCCCGATTCCAGCGCGAGCTGCTCCAGCGGGTTCTGCAGGCCGTCGTAGACCTGCCCCAGCAGCCCCGGGCCGAGGGTGACCGAGAGCATCTCGCCGGTCTGGGTCACCGGGTCGCCCACGGCCACGCCGCCGGTATCCTCGAAGACCTGCACGTCGGCGCGGTGGCCGCGCACCCGCAGGACCTCCCCGGTGAGCTGCTCGTCGCTGTCGCCGCCGTCGGGCCGGATGAGCACCACCTCGTTCTTCATCAGGCCGGGGGCGCGCTCGTCGGCCTCGATGACGACGATGTCGTCCTGTACGGCGACGACGGTGCAGTCGACGGCGGGGCGGTCGGGGGCGGCGCTCATGGGTTCACTCCGCGGTGTCCTGGTGGGCGAAGAGGTTCCGGAATCCGCCGAGGCCGTGGTGCACCCCGGCGCGAAGCCGCTGCTCGGCGGCCTCGGCGTTGTAGCGGCGCCACGCGGCGGCGATCCGCCAGCGCAGCACGTAGACGGTGACCGCGCGGAAGTCGAACCTCCCCGCCCGGCGGGCGCCATCCAGCAGCCGCCACTCCACGGTCATCAGCAGCCGCTCCAGCGCCAGGGGGCGATCGCCCTCCAGGTGCGCGCGGGCCTCGGCGAGCCAGGGGAAGACCGCGCCCACCCCGAGCAGCGGCTCGTCCCAGCGGGTGCGCATGTGGGCGATCCGCGGGCCCACACCCCAGCGCGTGCCCGGCGTGGGGCGCTGATGGCCCCGGCGGCGGGCGCGCAGGGCGGCCACGACCGTGCGGATCTCCAGCAGGGCCTCCGCCAGGTCCGCAATGCCGTGCGCCGCCAGCCGGGGCATCGCCGCGTCTGCGCGGGTGGCGAGGGCGGTGTCCGCGGGCTCCGGCGCGGGGCGGCACCAGTCCAGCAGGCCCAGCAGCGTGTCCAGGCTCTCGCGGTGGGCAGCCCCGAGCAGTCCCAGCCGGCGATCGAGGCGCAGCCGTGAGAGCCCCAGTGTCTCCCGGCCGAAGGGCTGCCCCGGCAGGGCCGGCAGGCTCGCCAGCAGCATGACGTACTCGTGGCGCTTGCTCATGGCGGCTATTTCACGATGCCTTCGAGCATCGCGCGGAAGCGGGGCTGGAGGTGCTCCAGCAGCAGCGCGGCGACCGCATCCTCGGTGATGTCGAGCTCCATGTCGTGGTCGTTCAGGCGCACGCGCAGACCGTGCTCGTGCTCGCCGACGGTGAAATCGACCCCCTCACGCAGGACGTCGCGCGCCTGGGCGACCACGAAATGGGCGAGGCTGCCCTCGCGCAGGGCCTCCGGGTGTCGGCGCAGTTCCTCGAGCCCCAGCACGTCCCGCGGGAGCAGGATCTCGGTGTGCCCGTCCGCCTCCAGCGGCGTGTCACTGCGCTGGCGGGCGGCCAGCTCCAGGATCAGGCGCTGGAGGAAGGCCTCGTCCGAGAGGGCGTCGCGTACCAGCCAGCGCAGGTGCTCGCGGAAGCGATGGGTGAGGGTGGTCTGCATCTCCAGGACGCTGTCCCGCGCGGCCACGCGGATAGCCTCGCGGGCCGAGGCCTCCAGACGCTGCGCCTCCTCCCGGGCCTGGGCGCGCAACCGCTCGGCGTCCTCCTCGGCCTGTTCGATCATCCAGCTCGCCCGGCTCTCGGCATCGGCGACGATACGCCGGGCCTCCTCGCGGCCGGCCTCCACACCCTCCTCGCGCAGGCGCTCGATCAGCGCCTCCACGCCCGAGGACGGTCCGGTGGTGTCGTGCTCGTTCATACGCGGCCCCTGTCCCGTTCAGCCGGCGGGGATGTTGCCGGCGATCACCAGCGCGAAGATGAAGGCAAACACACCGAAGCCCTCGACGATGGCGGCGGGTGCGATGGACAGCCCGAAGACTTCCGGTTTGCTCTTGGCGGTGTTGATCGCCGAGGCGCAGCAGCTGCCCTGGTGGACCGCGCTCAGCAGCAGCGCGGTCCCGGAGAGTATCCCCACCGCGAACAGCCCCGCCGCGGTATCGGTGGTGACCGGGCGCTGCAGCGAGAACATCACCACGATGCCGTAGATGGTCTGCGAGGAGGGCATCGCCGAGAGCCCGATGAACCGGCCGTGGCCGGACTCGGTCTCCAGCAGGGCGCCGATGGCCGCCTGGCCGGCGATGGCACAGCCGATGATGCTGCCGATGGCGCCCAGGGCCATGGGGCCGTACAGCCCGGCCCAGCCGAGGGTGAGGATCAGTTGTTCCACAGTGTCTTCTCCGTTCGCGCGAAGGGCCGGAAAGGGTAGCCCTCGTCGGAAATGCCCCAGTTATAGAACTCGATGACGTTGAGCCGCAGCCCGTGGACCACGCCGCTGAGCACGGCGAGGGCGAAGTTCAGGGCATGGCCGGCAGCGAGTATCAGCACCTCGAGGAGCACGCCGAGGCCCGGGTAGGCCGCTGCAGCGTCGGCGGCGAGCTGGTTGAAGGTCACCGCCAGCGACGCGCTCGCCAGGCCCAGGGCGAACAGCCGCAGGTAGCTGAGGACGTCGCCGAACGCGTTGGTCACGCGGGCCAGCCCGAGCAGTCCGCCGGCGGCGCGGCGCAGCAGGTCGCCGGCGTTGTGGATCGGCCGGGTGTCGCTGAACACCGCGACGGCGGCGAGCCCGGCGGCCAGGGCGATGCCGGCACCGGGCAGGCCAAGGTACAGCGCGGCGCCGGCGAGCAGGGCCGCGATCCAGCCCACGGGGGCGAGGGCGGCGGTGTGACCGCGCCGGCGCCAGGCGACGATGGCGTTGGCGAGCACCAGGTGGGCGAGGCCGACACCCACCGACAGGGTCATCATCTGGCCGAAGTCGCCGGTATCGAGCACGCGGAGCACCCCGGGCAGGCTGTCCGGCGGCGGCTGCCAGCCGAAATAGCTGCCGGCGAGGACGCCGTAGACGCCGGCGGTAGTCGCCAGCGCCAGGCCGAGGTTGCGCAGCCGCCGGCCGCGCCGGCTCGCACCGAGCCGGGGTGCGGCGGCGAGCACGATGCCGCCGAGGACGGCGGCGTAGCCGGCGTCGGCGAGGATCATCGCGAAGAACACCGCGAACGAGAAGAAGATCACCCGGGATGGGTCCCAGCTGCGGTAGCCGGGGAGCTGATAGAAATGCACCACCTCCTCGCCGCCGGCGGTGGCTTCGTCGTTGTCCAGCAGTGTCGGCGGCCGGCTGTTCGCGTCCGCGGGCTCGACCAGCACGGCGAGGTCACGCGCGGCGGCGAAGTCGTGTACCGCGGCCCGGTCACGGATCGGCACCCAGCCCTGCACCGCGAACAGGGCGTCGTCGTCCAGGGTGCAGTGATGGGCCCGGGCGAGGTCGGCATCATCCTCCGCCCGGAAGAGTTGGCGGTGGATCAGGTGGATCCAGCGCGTGAGTGCCTCGCGCTCGGCGGCGAGCTCGTCCAGGCGCACCGCGAGGCGCTGGAGGCGCTCGCGCAGCTGCGAGCGGGGGATGCTGCCGGTGTGGGTGCGCGGTACCGGCAGGGCCTCCGGCGGGGGTTCCTCGCGGGCGATCACGGCGACGTAGCTGTTGCGGTTGTCGCGATGGACCTCCTGCCACGGCAGGGTCAGGGTCCCGAGCTGGTGCCGGCGGTAGTTCGGGACCTCGTAGAACCACAGCCGGTAGCCGGCGAGGGCGTCCTCAGGGGGCAGCCGGAAGTCGCCCCAGGGGGCGAGGTCGTCGAGGCGGCGCTGGACGAACTCGCGACTGTCCTCCAGCTCGCGGCTGCGGCGCTGGTTCTCCAGCACCCGCTCGACGGTCGTGGCCAGGTCGAAGTCCGGGTCCTCCGGGACCTGGTGGCGGCGTACCGGGCAGTCCAGCAGGTGCTGCAGCGCGCGCCGGGTGTGGGCCGGCGCGGCCGGGGCGGCCTCCTCGCCGGGGCTCTCGCGCAGCGTGACCAGGTGCATGATACCGAGCTGCTGGAGCCCGGTGAGGAGGGTGTCCTCCTCGCGCCGGCTGCCGAACAGGGTCACCTTCTCGAGCGCCACGATGGTCATGGGCCCATCCCCGCGTGCTTGCGCTTGGCGATCTTGGCGCGCACCACAGCGGCGCGCTCGTTGTCGGCGATATGGATGCGGATGCGGCGGATGTTCTCGCGGGCGCGGGGGATGAGGACCTTGTCGAACAGATTCACGCGCTGCGTGACCCGCGTGACGGCGCGCTCCAGCCGTCGCAGCCGCTCGCGCTCGACCATGAGGCGGACGTTCAGCCTCAGGGCCTCGGCAAGCCGGTCGGCATAGATGTCGAGCCAGTGCGGGGTGGCCAGCAGGGCGTAGCCGGAGGTCTCCACCGCGACGTCGTCGAGCACCGGCAGGTGCACGCCGAGGAGGTTGTGCTCGTGCATCCGCACGTCGGTGACGCGGACGAGCCCGTCCATGACCACGCGCTCGTCGCCGGCCATCGGCAGTGTCCCGCGGACGTCGTTGGTGAGCGCGGCCAGGTCGCGCTCGGTGGCCGCGAGTACGCCCTGCTCCCGGCTGCGCTCGGCGATGAGCTGGCGGCGCTTGAGGTCCAGCGACGGCAGGATGCGCTGGAACCGCCGCAGGCGTGCCTGCTCGTGGTGCAGGGCGGTCTTGTTGAGCGACGTCCGGGCCACGGTCTGCTCCGGGGCTCAGTCGCCGCCGGCGGCGGTCCGGCCGCGGCGGGGGTAGTACTTGTCGATCAGCGACTGTTTCATGACCAGTTCCTCGGGCTCGAAGCACTCCGCCAGCGTCTCCCAGCCCCGGTCGAGGGCGCGCTCCAGGGGCAGGGAGACCTCGACGTCCATGAAGCGCTCCTCGAAGCGCTCACCGAAGCGCAGGAGCTTCTCGTCGTAGGGCGAGAGCTCGAAGGCCATGGCGCGCTTCTGCTCCGCGTCCCGGGCGCCGGCGTACAGCCGGATCATGGTGTTCATCAGCTGGCCGTGGTCCTCGCGGGTGGTGTGGCCGATCACGTGCTGCTTGAGCCGGGACAGCGAGCCGAACGGATCGATGCGCCCGTCGCGCAGGTAGAGCTGCCCCTCGGTGATGTAGCCGGTGTTGTCCGGCACCGGGTGGGTGACGTCGTCCCCCGGCATGGTGGTGACGGTGAGCACCGTCACCGAGCCGGCGCCGCGGAAGTCGCACGCCTTCTCGTAGCGGCGGGCGAGCTGGGAGTAGAGGTCGCCCATGTGGCCGCGGTTGGAGGGGACCCGCTCCATGCTGATGCCCACCTCGCGGATCGCGTCGGCGAAGGCGGTCATGTCGGTGAGCAGCACCAGCACCCGCTTGCCCTCCTCGACGGCGAAGCGCTCGGCGACGGCGAGGCACATGTCGGGCACGAGCAGCCGCTCGACCACGGAGTCCGAGGCCTGGTTGACGAACATCACCGTGTGCGCGAACACCCCCGCGTCCAGGAAGCGCTGGCGGAAGTAGTGATAGTCGTCGAAGATCAGCCCCATGCCGCCGAAGACCACCACGTCCGCGTCGGCCTGGATGGCGATGCGCGCCAGCAGGGCGTTATAGGGTTCGCCGGCGACCGAGAAGATCGGGATCTTCTGGCTCTCCACCAGGGTGTTGAAGACGTCGATCATGGGGACGTCGGTGCGGATCATGCGACTGGGCATGACCCGGCGCACCGGGTTGACCGAGGGGCCGCCGATGGGCACACGGCGGTCCTCGGTGAGTGCGGGGCCGCGGTCTAGCGGCTCGCCGGTGCTCCCGAAGACGCGTCCGAGGATGTTCGGCGAGCAGGTCGCCGACATGGGGTGGCCGAGGAAGCGTACCGTCGCCCCGGTGGTGAGCCCGCCGGTGCCGCCGAACACCTGCAGGGAGACGACGTCGCCGTCGATACGGATGATCTGGGCGAGCACGTCCTCGCCGTCAGCCTTGCGCAGGACTGCGAGGTCGCGGAAGCGCGCCGGCGAGCCGCTTCCGCCGCCGGGCACGCGCACGCGCACGATGCCACCCACGATGCTGAGGATGTTGCGATAGTGACTCAGCGGCTGACTCATCCGTGTGTGCCCGCCTCCCGGTTGTCCTTGCACTGCATCATTACAGCTTGTCGAGCGCGCCATCAAGCGCGCTCAGCCGCGTCGATGTGCGCCTCGTCACAGCATGCAGGCACCAGTTTCCTTGCCCACACGGGGGCGGGTTGCTAGATTACGCGTTTTCTCGCTCGGCTGGATTCTCGGGATGTTCAAGGGCATTCGTGGACTTTTCTCCAACGACCTCTCCATCGATCTCGGCACTGCCAATACGCTGATCTACTCCCGGGGCCAGGGCATCGTGCTCAACGAGCCATCGGTGGTGGCGATCCGCCAGGATCGCGACGGCGGACCGAAGCACATCGCCGCGGTGGGCCAGGAGGCCAAGCTCATGCTCGGGCGCACGCCCGGCAATATCCGTGCGGTGCGTCCGCTCAAGGACGGGGTGATCGCGGACTTCACGGTCACCGAGAAGATGCTGCAGAACTTCATCAAGAAGGTGCACGAGGCGCGGTTCTTCAAGCCGAGCCCGCGTGTGCTGGTGTGCGTGCCCTGCGGCTCGACCCAGGTGGAGCGCCGCGCGATCAAGGAGTCGGCGGCGGGTGCCGGCGCCCGGGAGGTCTTCCTGGTCGAGGAGCCGATGGCGGCCGCGATCGGGGCGAACATGCCCGTGGACGAGGCCCGCGGCTCGATGGTGCTCGACATCGGCGGGGGTACCTCCGAGGTGGCGGTACTCTCGCTCAACGGCATCGTCTACTCCGCCTCCGTGCGTATCGGTGGTGACCGCTTCGACGAGGCCATCATCAACTACGTGCGCCGCAATTACGGCATCCTCATCGGCGAGGCGACGGCCGAGCGCATCAAGCACGACATCGGCACTGCCTTCCCGGGTACCGAGGTCCACGAGCTGGAGGTGCGCGGACGTAACCTCGCCCAGGGCGTGCCGCGGAGCTTCACGCTCAACTCCAACGAGATCCTCGAGGCGCTGCAGGAGCCGCTGTCCGGTATCGTCGGTGCGGTGAAGACGGCCCTGGAGCAGACCCCGCCCGAGCTGGGCGCGGACGTGGCCGAGCGTGGCATCGTCGTCACCGGCGGCGGTGCGCTGTTGCGCAATATCGATCGCCTGCTCATGGAGGAGACAGGTCTCCCGGTGGTGATCGCCGACGAGCCGTTGACCTGCGTGGCCCGCGGTGGCGGCCGGGCCCTCGAGCTCATGGACGAGCGCGGCACCGATCTGTTCGTCGCCGAGTAGCGACGGGGCGGACCGGCACCGGCGGGGAGGGAACACCCCGCCGGGGATCAATGGTTCACCCATCGCCCCCGGTTTGGCGTTATCCTGTCGGGCAGCGATCTGAGTTCGGGGGAAGCCATCAAACCGCTGTTTGCACGAGGACCGTCGATAACGGCACGTCTGGTGCTTCTGGCACTGGCGTCGGTGGCGCTGATGACCCTGGACCACCGGGAGGGGTACTTGCAGCCGGTGCGCTACGCACTGACCACGGCGGTCTATCCGGTGCACGTCGCCGCGGAGCTCCCGGCGGAGATCGGGCGCTTCTTCTCCCGCGAGTTCCGCAGCCGCCGCGCACTGGTCTCCGAGATCGAGCGGCTGCAGGACAAGCTCCTCCTCAGCCAGGCCCGGCTGCAGAAGCTTGACGCCCTCGAGGTCGAGAACATCCGGCTGCGAAAGCTCCTCGACTCCTCCTACGAGGTGGGCGAGTCCGTGCTGATCGCCGAGCTGATGCGCGTGGATTTCGATCCGCACACCCATCTGGTGCGCATCGACAAGGGCGCGCGTGACGGCCTGTTCGCGGGGCAGCCCGTGCTCGACGCCAACGGCGTGGTCGGCCAGGTGGATACCGTCGGGCCGTTCACCGCCACGGTCCGGCTGATCTCCGATCCCAGTCACGCCATCCCGGTGCAGGTCAACCGCAACGGCGTGCGCGCCGTGGCCGTGGGCACTGGGGATCTGAGCGCGCTGAAGTTGACCAACCTGCCGAACAACACCGATATCCGCAAGGGCGACCTGCTGCTGACCTCCGGGCTCGGCGGGCGTTTCCCGTCCGGCTATCCGGTAGGCCGGGTCTCCGCCGTGGACAAGAAGCCGGGGCGGCCGTTCGCGGAGGTCACGGTGAAGACCGCCGCCTCCCTGGACCGGCTCCAGGAGGTGCTGCTGGTGCGCCGCGAGGGCGATGTGCCCCAGTTCGCGGGCGGATCGGCGGTGCCGGAAGAACAGGCGCCGGGGTCCTGAATGCGCGTGGGGCGCTAGCATATGGCGACGTCGACGCGCCACGGCGGCTGGGTGATCCTGGTGAGCGTGTTCCTCGCGCTTATCCTTTCGGTGGTGCCGATGCCGACCTCGCTGGAGCTGGTGCGCCCGCCCTGGACCCTCGTGGTCATCATCTACTGGGTACTGGCGTTGCCCGAGCGGGTCGGTGTCGGGGTCGCATGGGGCGGGGGGCTGTTCGTCGACATCCTCCAGAGCATGCCCCTCGGCGCGCACGCGCTGGGGTTCGCGCTGGTGGCGTGGCTCACGCTCAAACTGCACCGGCGCCTGCGGATCTTCCCGATGTGGCAGCAGGCGATGACCGTGCTGGTGCTGAGCCTGCTGGTACGGGTGCTGCTTTTCTGGGTCGACGGCATAACCGGCCGGGCGAACCCTGGTTGGTGGCACTGGATGCCGGCGTTCTCGGCCACTGTGGTGTGGCCGGTGGTCTTCTTCACGCTGCGCGAGGCGCGGCGGCGATTCAACGTGCGCTGAACCCCGCGCCGGCCGGCGCTGTCGACCGGGGGGCCGTTTGTCTCAAGTGATCGTCCAATGACTGTGCAGCAGCTCCAGGATCCCGTGCGCGAGCGCCGGCTCGTGCGCTCGCGGCTGGTCGTGGCCGCGCTGGCCGTGCTGGCCGCGGTCGGCGTGCTGGCGGGGCGGATGTGGTGGCTGCAGGTTGCCGGCTACCAGCATTACGCCACCCTCTCCCAGGAGAACCGCGTGCGGGTGGTGGGCGTGCCGCCGACCCGCGGGCTGATATATGACCGTAACGGCGTGCTCCTTGCGGAGAATGTGCCCACCTACCGCCTGGTGGTCACGCCGGAGCAGGTGAGCAACATGGACAACCTGCTCACGCGTATCCGCAAGGTCGTCTCGCTCCGTCCCACGGACCTGGAGCGCTTCCATGAGCTGCGGCGCCAGCGTCCGGGATTCCAGGAGATCCCGCTGAAGTTCGACCTCACCGAGAAGGAGGTCGCCCGGCTGGCCGTGAACCGTCACCGTTTCCCCGGCGTGGAGGTGAAGGCGCAACTCACCCGGAACTATCCCCTGGGCAGCACCGCGGTCCACGCCGTTGGTTACGTCGGGCGGATCAATCAGCAGGAGCTCTCCGGCCTGTCCGCCGCCGAGTATTCCGCCACCAGCCACATCGGCAAGACCGGGATCGAGCGGTACTACGAGAAGCGCCTGCACGGGCACGTGGGCGTCAAGCGGGTGGAGACCAACGCCATGGGGCGGACCCTGCGCGTGCTCGACCGTGATCCGCCGGTGCCCGGCGAGGACCTGCAGCTGAGCCTGGACGTGCGGCTGCAGAAGGTCGCCGAGGGCGCTCTGGGCGAGGAGAGCGGCGCTATCGTGGCCATCGACCCGCAGACCGGCGAGCTGCTGGCGATGGCGAGCACACCGACCTTCGACCCCAATCTCTTCGTCAACGGCATCTCGCTGGAGGACTACCGCTCGCTGCAGCAGGGCAAGGACAAGCCGCTGTTCAACCGCGTGCTCCGCGGGCAGTATCCGCCGGGCTCCACGATCAAACCCTTCATGGGGCTGGCGGGACTGGAAACCGGTACTACCACGCCGGAAGAGACGGTCTACGATCCCGGTTACTACAGCATCCCCGGCGTTGATCACCGCTGGCGCTGCTGGAAGCGCGGCGGGCACGGCACCGTGAACATGCACGATGCCATCGAGGAGTCCTGCGATACGTACTTCTACGATCTTGCCTACAAGATGGGCATCAACGCCATGCACGACTTCCTGCTGCCCTTCGGCATCGGCCGGTCCACCGGCGTGGACCTCTCCGGCGAGCTCTCCGGGCTGATGCCCTCGAAGGAGTGGAAGCGCCGGGTCAAGGGCAAGCCGTGGTATCACGGCGAGACCATAATCGCGGGCATTGGCCAGGGCTACATGCTGGCCACGCCGCTACAGCTCGCCTATGCCACGGCGACGATGGCGAACCGGGGCAAGCGCCTGCGTCCCCACCTGCTGCGCTCGGCGACCGGACCGGACGGCAAGGCGGTGCCGGTACCCGATCCCCATCAGCGCCCGCCCATCCAGCTGGACAAGCCGCAGCGCTGGGAGACCATCATCGATGCCATGCACGACGTGGTGCAGGGGCCCCGTGGCACGGCCCGTCGTGTCGGGCGCGACGCCCCATACCAGTTCGCCGGCAAGACCGGTACCGCGCAGGTGTTCGGGATCGCCAAGGGCGAGGAGTACGACGCCGAGGAGCTCGCCAAGCGGCTGCGCGACCACGCGCTGTTCATTTCCTTCGCGCCCCTGAAGGATCCCAAGATCGCCGTGGCGGTGGTGGTCGAGAACGGTGGCGGCGGCAGCTCCACGGCGGCGCCGATGGCACGCACGGTGATGGATGCCTGGCTGCTCAGGCTGCGGCAGACCGCACAGGGGTACGGCGATGAATGATGATGTGGTGGGGCCGGCCCGGGACCGGAGCTTCGTGCAGCGCTATCTTCACCTGGACATGCCGCTGCTGGTGCTCCTGGCGCTGGTGGCAGCGGGCGGCCTGGTGGTGCTCTACAGCGCCTTCAACGGCGATTTCGAGGCCTGGGAGCGGCAGTGCTGGCGCCTGGGTGTGGCCTTCTTCGTGATGCTGGTGCTTGCCCAGGTGCCGCCGTCGCTGCTGCGGCGCTGGACGCCGCTGCTTTACCTCGCCGGCGTGGCGAGCCTGCTCGCCGTGATGCTGTTCGGCACCAGTGCCGGCGGGGCGCGTCGCTGGATCGACCTCGGTGTGATGATGGTCCAGCCCTCGGAGTTCATGAAGCTGGCGTTGCCGATGATGGTGGCCTGGGTGCTCGCCCGCGAAGACGTCCCGCCCCGGGTGCCGGTGATCCTGGTGGTAGTCGCGGTGATCGGGGTGCCCGTGGGCCTGATCGCCGTGCAGCCGGACCTCGGCACCGCGCTCCTGGTGGCGGCGGCGGGTGTGTTCGCTCTGTTCCTGGGCGGGCTGAGCTGGCGCTATATCGCCGGCGGCGCGGTGCTCGCCGGTGCCGCCGCGCCGCTGCTGTGGTTCTTCGGCATGCGCGATTACCAGCGTCAGCGCGTGCTGACCTTCCTCGATCCGGAGCGCGACCCGCTCGGGGCGGGCTACCACATCATCCAGTCCAAGATCGCCATCGGCTCCGGCGGTGTCTACGGCAAGGGCTGGATGGCCGGCACGCAGTCGCACCTGGAGTTCCTCCCGGAGCGGCACACGGATTTCATCTTCGCCGTGCTCTCCGAGGAATTCGGTTTCTTCGGGGTGTGCGTGCTACTGGTGCTCTACATGGCGGTCGTGGGACGCGGCCTGTGGATTGCCGGCCACGCCCAGGATCGCTACAGCCGGCTGCTGGCGGGCAGCATCTCGCTGACGTTCTTCGTCTACTTCTTCACCAATATCGGTATGGTCTCCGGGTTGCTGCCGGTGGTGGGGCTGCCACTGCCGCTGGTGAGCTTCGGGGGAACGTCAATGGTGACCCTCATGGCCGGCTTCGGTATTCTCATGTCCATTCAGACCCATCGCCGTCTGTGGTCATCCTGACCGCCAGGGCATCGACCGGAGGAGGGCCGATGAGACACCGCCCCGCACCCGCCCGCGTCCGTTCCGCCATGGGGGCCCTGGCCGTGACGGCCGCCCTGCTCGCCGGCTGCGCGGTTGCCGGCGCCCCCGAGCCCGCGGACGACGAGGCCGCCTTCGACCGTTTCGCCGAGCAGATGGCCCGGGAGCACGGCCTCGATGCCGACCGGGTGCGCGAGGTGCTCGCGGCGAGCGAGCGCCAGCAGGACATCATCGATGCCATGGAGCGCCCGGCGGAGGCGCTGCCGTGGCACCGCTACCGCGGCATATTCCTCAAGCAGGCGCGCATCCAGGCCGGTGCCGACTTCTGGGACGAGCACGAGGCGCTGATCCGGCGCGTGAGCGAGGCGTATGGGGTGTCGCCGGCCGTGCTGGTCGCCATCGTCGGCGTGGAGACGCGCTACGGCACATATACCGGCCGTCACCGGGTCATCGACGCCCTGCGCACCCTGGCCTTCGATTACCCGCCGCGCAGCGGGTTCTTCCGCGGCGAGCTGGCAGACTACTTCCTGCTCACCCGCGAGGAGGGCATCGATCCGCTCGGACCCAAGGGCTCCTATGCCGGTGCCATGGGCATGCCGCAGTTCATCGCCAGCAGCTACCGCGCCTACGCCGTGGATTTCAACGACAACGGCCGGCGGGACCTGTGGGACGAGCTGCCGGACGTGCTCGGCAGTGTCGCCAACTACTTCGCCCGTCACGGCTGGCGCAGCGGCGAACCGGTGGCGGTACCCGCGGAGGTGGACGGCGACGACTGGCGCCCGCTCGCCGATGCCGGCGGGCTCAAGCCGAACACCACTGTCGGCGAGCTCGCGCGTCGCGGCGTGTACCCCCAGGAAACGCTGCCGGCGGATGCCCCGGCGCGCCTCACCGTGCTCGAGGGCGAGGATGGCCCCCAGTACTGGGTGACCCTGACGAACTTCTATGTCATCACCCGCTACAACCACAGCCCGCTATATGCGATGGCGGTGCATCAGCTCGGTGAGGCGATCCGCGAGGCGCGGGGGCCCGGGGCATGAGGGCGGTGCCGCTGCTGCCCGCGCTGACGGCGGTGGCCGTGCTGGCGCTGGCCGGCTGTGCGTCGTCACCTGGCGACGGTCCGGGGGAGCCGATCTCCGGCGCCTCGAGCCTGCCGGATGCGACGCCGAAGGAGGTGCCCCGCAGCCGCTACGGCAACCCGGATAGCTACGAGGTGCTGGGGCGGCGCTACCATGTGATGTCCGATGCCTCCGGTTTCCGGCAGCGCGGAATCGCCTCCTGGTACGGCAAGAAGTTCCACGGCCGGCGTACCTCCAGCGGTGAGCCGTACGACATGTATGCCATGACCGCGGCCCACAAGACCCTGCCGCTGCCGTCGTGGGTCGAGGTGACCAACCTGGACAACGGGCGCAAGGCGGTGGTGAAGGTCAACGACCGTGGTCCCTTCGCGAAGGGGCGGATCATCGATCTCTCCTATGCCGCGGCGACCAAGCTCGGTGTGGTGTCGACCGGCACCGCACCGGTGTCGATCCGGGTGGTGGGGCCGGGCTACGAGGCTGGCGGGAAGGATGCCCCCCCTGACGGCGGACAGGAACGCCAGCCGGACACCGCCCGCGCCGTGGCGGTCGATGACGATACCCCGGACGACGGTGCCGTCGACGGCTCGGCGCAGCTCGCCTCGGCTGCCGGTGATGATCCGCAGTCCCTGGACGGGGCCGTCACGGCGGATGCCGGCGGTGGGGCAGGGGCGGCGAGAGCGCCCGCAGAGGGCGCCGTGGGCGACACCGGTGACGGGGCAGGGCGCACATCCTCGGCGTCGGCAATGGACTACTATATCCAGCTCGGGGCGTTCGGTGTGCGTCAGAATGCCGAGCGCCTGGTGGCGCAGCTCCGCGATTCCGCCATCGAGGTGCCGGTGCGCATGGAGGCGACGACCCAGCAGGGGCGTGAACTTTATCGCGTCCGGGTGGGTCCCCTCGATGGTGAGGCGGCGGTCCGGGAGATCGGAGGACGCCTCACCGCCAAGGGTTATCCGTCGGGTCACGTGGTGACCGAGCCCTGAGGGGCGGCGGATGGCCGGATTTACCGCAGGCACAGTAAATAGGGATCATGGCTAAACTGGCTCTTCGATTCAGCGTATTCGCTCTCGTTCTCGCGACCCTGCTGGGCGCCGGCCGTGTGCTCGCCCAGACTCAGCCGATACCGGTGCCGGATCCCCCGAGCCTCGGCGCGCAGAACTACGTGCTCATGGACTACCACAGCGGCCGGATGATCGCTTCCAAGGATCCCGACGCCCGGGTGGAGCCGGCGAGCCTGACCAAGCTCATGACCGCCTACGTGGTGTTCAAGGAGCTGGACGCGGGCAACATCGCCATGGACGACATGGTCCGCGTCTCCGAGCGGGCGTGGCGGGCCCCCGGCTCACGGATGTTTATCGAAGCGGGCGACCAGGTCAGCGTCGCCAACCTGCTGCGCGGGATGATCATCCAGTCGGGCAACGACGCGAGCATCGCGCTGGCCGAGTACGTCGCCGGCACCGAGGACACCTTCGCCCAGGTGATGAATCAGTACGCCGACGCCCTGGGCATGGACAACACCCACTACGTGAACGCCACCGGCCTGCCGACGGAGGAGCATTACTCCTCCGCCCACGACACGGCCATCCTGGCGCGGGCGCTGATCAGCGAGTTCCCGCAGTACTACAAGTTCTACTCGATGAAGTCGTTCAAGTGGAACGGTATCGAGCAGAGCAACCGCAACAAGCTGCTGTGGCGGGACAAGACCGTGGACGGGCTGAAGACCGGCCACACGGAGGCGGCGGGCTACTGCCTCACGAGCTCCGCCGAGCGTGACGGCATGCGCCTGATCTCGGTGGTGATGGGCACCTCCAGCGCCAACGCGCGGCTCGACCAGAGCCAGGCGCTGCTGAACTACGGCTTCCGCTTCTTCGAGACCCACCGCCTCTACCAGGCGGGCAAGTCCCTGACCGACGCGCCGGTCTGGAAGGGCGCCACGGATACCGCCCCGCTGGGCGTGCGCCATGACCTTTACGTCACCATCCCCAAGCGCCAGTACGACCGTCTCGAGGCGAGCATGAGCGTGGACGGGCGCATCATCGCCCCGGTGGAGAAGGGCAAGTCCTACGGCAAGGTGCAGGTCACCCTCGGGGAGCGCACTGTCGCGGAGGTGCCGCTGGTGGCGCTCTCCGGTGTCGAGGCGGGCGGCTTCTTCGGGCGGATCATGGACGGGGTCCTTCTTTGGTTCCAGTGACCGCCGGTGACGCCCCCTGCTACCTCAACGGCGAATGGCTTGTGCTCTCCGAGGCACGGGTCTCGCCGATGGACCGGGGGTATCTCTTCGGGGACGGCGTCTACGAGGTGATCCCCGCCTATAGCGGCCGGGCGTTCCTGCTCGAGCGCCACATCGCACGGCTGCGCGACAGCCTCGCGGCGATCGGGCTGGATGCCGGCACCCTGGCCCCGGAGGCCGTGGTTTCCGGACTGCTGGAAGGGGCCGAAGTGGATTGTTCGGTCTACCTGCAGATCACGCGGGGCGTGGCCCCGCATCGTGATCACCGTTTTCCCGCACAGCCCGAGCCCGGGGTGTTCGCCTACCGCGCACCGATGCCGCCGCCGGTGGTCGAGGGTACCGACGGGGTTGCCGTGATCCTGCGCGAGGACATCCGCTGGGCGCGCTGCGACATCAAGGCCGTCTCGCTGCTCGGCAACGTGCTCCTGCGTCAGGCGGCGGAGGAGGCCGGCGCGTTCGAGACGCTGCTCCAGCGCGGGGGCCGGATTACCGAGGCCTCGGCGAGCAACCTCTTCGCGGTGATCGGCGGTACCGTCGTCACCCCGCCGCTGGGGCCGTCGCTGCTGCCGGGGGTGACCCGCGCGTTCATCCTGGAGCTCGCCCGCGGGATCGGTCTCCCGGTGGCGGAGCAGCCCATCGAGGTCGACGGGATCGCCGCCGCCGAGGAGGTCTGGCTGACCAGCTCCACCAGGGAGATCGTGCCGGTGACGCAGATCGACGGCGCCAGCGTGGGCGACGGCAGCCCCGGCCCGGTGTGGCGCCGGCTGCGCGAGGCGTTCGACCGGCACAAGGCCGCGTTCCGGGTCGCGGCAGCGACGGAGGTACCGGCATGAACAGCGAGGACACACCGCTCACCTTTCCCTGCGACTTCCCGATCAAGGCCATGGGCCGGGCTGGTGCCGATATCGAGGCCACCGTGCGCCGGCTGGTCGCGGCCCACGTCCGCGGCGAGCTTGCGGAGGCGGACGTGCGCGTGGCGGAGAGCCGCAACGGCCGGTTCCTGTCGGTGACCGTGACCGTGCGTGCGCACAGCCGAGAGCAGCTCGACGCGATCTACCGCGACCTTCACGCCCACGACGATGTCCTGATGACGCTGTGAGCGCCGTGGTCGCCGACGATCCCGCCCTCAGGGTGCGCCGCCTCGGCCGCGTGGCCTACGAGCCCACCTGGCGGCGGATGCAGGCGTTCACCGACGAGCGCGGTCCTGAGACCGGCGACGAGCTCTGGCTGCTGGAGCACCCGCCGGTATTCACCCAGGGGCTGGCCGGCCGGCCCGAGCACCTCCTCGCCCCGGGGGATATCCCGGTCGTCGCCGTTGACCGCGGTGGCCAGGTCACCTACCACGGCCCGGGGCAGCTCGTGGCGTATCCGCTGCTGGATGTCCGCCGCCGCCGTCTCGGCGTGCGGCGGCTGGTCTCGCTGCTGGAGGACGCGGTTATCCGCGTGCTCGCCGACGACGGCATCACCGGGCACGCCCGGCGGGACGCCCCGGGGGTATACGTGGCGGGTGCCAAGATCGCCCAGGTCGGCCTGCGGGTGCGCCGGGGCTGCAGCTACCACGGCCTGTCGTTCAACGTGGACATGGACCTGGAGCCCTTCTCCCGGATCAATCCCTGCGGCTATGCCGGGCTGGAGGTCATCGACCTGCGCAGCCTGGGCGTGACGCTGCCCATGGCCGAGGCCGAGGACCGCCTGCTGGCGGCCATCCAGGCTGGCCTGGCAGCGGCGGAGTAGGGCGCCGGCCGCGCGGGTCAGCCCGACGCGCCGCCGCAGACCGGGCAGTCCGGATCCCGCACGAGCGAGAGGGTGCGCCAGCGCATCCGCATGGCGTCCAGGGTGAGCAGCCGCGACTCCAGCCCTTCGCCGAGCCCGGCGAGCAGCTTCACCGTCTCCACCGCCTGCAGGCTGCCCACCACGCCGGTGAGCGGGCCGAGCACGCCGGTCTCGCTGCAGGTCTCCGCCGCCTCGCCGGTTTCCGGGAACACGCAGCGGTAGCAGGGTGCGCCGGGGCGGTCGCTGCGGTAGACCGCGATCTGGGCCTCCATCCGGATCACCGCGGCGGAGACCAGCGGCCGGCCGCCGGCGACGCAGGCGCGGTTGACCGCGAAGCGTGTGGCGAAGTTGTCGCAGCCGTCGGCGACCGCGTCCACCCCGGCGACCAGGTCGGGGAGGCTGGCGTCGTCCAGGGGGTCGGTGACCGTCTCCACGCGCACGTCCGGGTTGAGGGCGTTCAGCCGCTCGCGGGCCACCTCCGCCTTGAGCGCGCCCACGTCCTCACTGCGGTAGAGGATCTGGCGCTGGAGGTTGGTCAGTGCCACGCGGTCGAAGTCGGCCAGCACCAGGCGCCCCACGCCGGCGGCGGCGAGGTACAGCGCCGCCGGCGAGCCCAGCCCGCCGAGGCCGACGATGAGCACGGAGGCGTCGAGCAGCCGCTGCTGGCCCTCATAGTCGAGGCCGGGAAGCATGATCTGGCGGCTGTAGCGCAGGAGCTGGTCGTCGTCCATCAGGGTATCCGGTCGCGGTGGATCAGGGCCGGCGCCCGCCGGTGACCCGCTCGTGTCCGGCGAGGTCCCGCCAGGTCTGCACGGCCGTGTAGCCGGCGTCGGCGAGCAGCCCGCGGACCGCCTCGCCCTGGCGCCAGCCGTGTTCCAGTATCAGCCAGCCCCCGGGGGCCAGCCAATCCGGCGCGTCATCGACGATCGTGCACAGGGCGGCCAGGCCGGCGTCCGCGGCGATCAGCGCGCCACGCGGCTCGTGGGCGGCGTCGCCCTGCCAGGGTTCGGGCTCTTCGGCGCCGATGTAGGGCGGGTTGCTCACCACCAGCGGGTAACGCCGTGCCGGCAGGGGGGCGAACCAGTCGCCCTCGAAGACGCTGACGCGGGCGTCGAGGCCCAGGCGGGCGGCGTTCTCCCGGGCGAGCGTTGCGGCGTCGTGGCTGCGCTCGGTGGCGTCCACCGCCGTTCCCGGCCATTCGCTCGCCAGCGCCAGGGCCACGGCGCCGCTGCCGGTACCGAGGTCCAGAAGCCGTTCCGGCGGGGCGGGGCAGACCGCCAGCGCCGCCTCGACCAGGGTCTCCGTCTCCGGGCGTGGCACCAGGGTGTCCGGGGTGACCGTGAGCGCGAGGCTCCAGAATTCCCGCTCGCCGGTGAGGTGGGCGATAGGTGCGCCCCGGGCACGGGCCGCGAGCAGCGCCCGGAAATGCTCGACCTCGCTGGCCCCCGGGTAATGCTCCGGCCAGGTGTGCAGCCACGTGCGGCTGCGGCCCAGGGCGTGGGCCAGCAGCAGTGCGGCATCGAGGCCCGGGCTGTCGCCGCCGGCCAGCCGCCGGCGGCCCTCGGCCAGCAGCCCCGTGACGGTGGCGTCCTCCGCGATGGGGGGGTGGTCAGCCACCGATGCCGAGCTGACGGACGAGCATGCCACGCTCCTCGAGCATGACGGGGATGCCGTCATCGACGCGGTAGACACGTTCTCCGTTGCGCGTGACCAGGCCTTCCGCGAGGGGCTCGTTCACCGGGCTGTCGTCCATGTAGTGGAGCGTGCCGCCGGAGATCAGCTCGTTGACGCGCTTGAGCTCGTCGCGGCGCAGCGGGCGTACCGGCACCTTGGTGACGGGGCAGCAGAGGATGTCCAGGAGTTTCCGGTCCAGGGGCATTCGGGGCCTCCGACGGTGAGCCGCGTTCGATCTGGTTCTCAAACCCGTAGTGTACTGCCTGTGCCAGGCGTTGGGACAGTTGCGCCGTACGTGCGCGTGACCGGTGTCCCGTTTCAGAAGCCGAAGGCCCGGTGGCGGGGGGCCGGGGCGCTGGCATGCGTGGACAGGCGTTCTATAAATGCACTATGGGGGAGACGAACACCGCCCCCCGGCGGCAGGCAAGCATAGGGGGAGGCCGGCATGGTCCGCAGCGCTGAGCGAAAGACGATCGGTGACGGGCATCGCGGGGCCACGGCGTGTGCCTTCTGCGGCAGCGTCGAGAGCGCCGCCAATACCCTGGTGGCGACCGGGGCGGTCTCGATCTGCGCGCGCTGTGCCACCGAGTGCGCGCGCATCCTGGCCGAGGAGGGGGCGACGGAGCGGGCCCTGGCGCCGGCCCCGCTGCCCACGCCGTCCCAGATCCATGCCTTTCTCGACGAGTACGTGATCGGCCAGACTCGGGGTAAGCGCAGCCTCGCCGTGGCGGTGTACAACCACTACAAACGCCTGCGCCGGACCCGTTCGCCCGGCGAGCCGAAGATCGGCAAGAGCAACGTGCTCCTGCTCGGCCCCAGTGGTTCCGGCAAGACCCTGCTCGCCGAGACCCTGGCGCGCTCGCTGGCGGTACCCTTCGTGAGTATCGATGCCACCGGCCTCACCGAGGCGGGCTACGTGGGCGAGGACGTCGATGTCATCGCCGAGCGGCTGCTCCAGGCCGCCGACGGGGATATCGGCCTGGCCGGCTGCGGCATTGTCTATATCGACGAGATCGACAAGCTCGCCGCCGGTGCGGACAGCCCGGTGCACGGCCGTGACGTCTCCGCGGAAGGGGTGCAGCAGTCGCTGCTGCGCTTCCTGGAGGGGACCCGCGTGCCGCTGCCCCAGGCCCGGCGGAGCCCCCGTGCCCCCATCCCGGAGCTCGACACCCGCGAGGTCCTGTTCATATGCGGCGGGGCCTTCGACGGCATCGACGCCCTCGTTCGTCGTCGTCAGCTCTCCGGTGGTGTCGGCTTCGCCGCGGATCCGGCGGGGGAGATGGCGGAGACGCCGCCGTTGGCCGAGGCGCTTTCACCGGAGGATCTCATGGCCTACGGCCTGATCCCGGAGCTGGTGGGGCGGTTGCCGGTCACCGCGGTGCTCGACCCGCTGGACGCCGCGGGGCTGTGCGCCATCCTCACCGAGCCGCGGAATGCCCTGGTGGCGCAATACCAGTCCCTGATGGCCATGGACGGCTGCCGGCTCACCTTCGGCGACGATGCCCTGGAGGCCATCGCCGAGGAGGCGCTGGCTTCGGGTACCGGCGCGCGTGCCCTGCGCGGTGTGCTCGAACGGGTGCTCCTCGAGCCCATGTTCGTCGCCGGTCCGGGGACGCTGCATGTCGACGCCGCGCATGTCGCCGACAGCCGCCTCGGGGCTTGCCGCCGGGCGGGCTGAACGCCCCGGTGCGTACCGCCGGCATGCATGGAAACTTCATCGGGTGCCCCGTATCATGGGAGTCGTCTTCACGCGGAGCCGTGCGAATGCCGGCCCCGCAAGCGATATGACCCGTCGGGGAACGCCCAATGAGCGAAGTGAAAATCGACGACATCAACGTCTTGGCGCAGGAGATCCTGCCGACCCCGCTCGAGGCCAAGCGCAAGCTGCCGCTGAGCGAGGCCGCGCGCAAGACCGTCGTGGACGGCCGGCGCACCGTCGAGAACATCATCGACGGCACGGATCACCGCCTGCTGGTGGTCGTGGGGCCATGCTCGGTGCACGACATCGAGGCCGCGAAGGACTATGCCGCGCGGCTCAAGCGCCTCCACGACGAGGTGGCGGACAATCTGTTCGTGGTGATGCGCGTGTACTTCGAGAAACCGCGGACCACCGTCGGCTGGAAGGGGCTGATCAACGACCCCTACATGGATGACTCCTTCCACATCGAGGAGGGGCTGTTCCGGGCCCGCGAGCTGCTGCTGCACCTCGCCGAGATCGGCCTGCCGGCGGCCACGGAGGCCCTCGATCCGCTGACGCCGCAGTACATCGGCGATCTCATCACCTGGACCGCCATCGGCGCCCGGACCACCGAGTCCCAGACCCACCGCGAGATGGCGAGCGGCCTGTCCACGCCGGTTGGCTTCAAGAACGGTACCGACGGCAGCCTGGACGTAGCCATCAACGCCCTGCGCTCGGCGGCGAGCCCGCACAGCTTCCTGGGCATCAACCAGGAGGGCCAGTCCGCCGTTATCCGTACCCGCGGCAACAGCTACGGCCATGTGGTACTGCGCGGCGGCAAGCAACCGAACTACGACTCCGTGAGCATCGCCCTGTGCGAGAAGGACCTGCGTGAGGCGGGGCTGCGCACGCAGCTGGTCGTCGACTGCAGCCACTCCAACTCCAACAAGGATCCGGGGCTGCAGCCGCTGGTGGTGGAGAACCTGATCAACCAGATCCTCGAGGGCAACCGCTCGATCACCGGCATGATGATCGAGAGCAACATCGGCTGGGGCAACCAGAAGCTCAAGGGCGATCCCTCGGCGCTGGAATACGGTGTCTCCATCACCGACCCCTGCATCGACTGGGAGACCACGGAGACGGTGCTCCGCGACGCCCACCGCCGCCTCGGCGGAGCGCTGCGCAAGCGCGCCGCGTGATGCCCTGTGCCCGGTCTCCGGGGTTGACGCCCCGGGGGTCGGGAGGGTAAATGAGCGTTGGCTTTTCGTTCGCCCCCGCGGCGACGGATCACGGAACGGTGCACCGGAGGTGCGCCGGAGGCTGAACGCCGGCGCCGCCGTCGGGTGGCGGCTGCCGGATAGGGAGGAGTCATCATGGCCGACAAGTCCAACACCCTGCCGGTTCGCGGGATCGAGCCGTATCAGCCGGCGGAGGGCGAGGAATACATGAGCGATGCCCAGCTCGAGCACTTCGAGCGGCTGCTCACGGCATGGAAGCGCCAGCTCCAGGAGGAGGTCGAGCGCACCATGAGTCATATGCGCGACGACGCCAACAACTACGCGGACCCCGCTGACCGGGCCACCCAGGAGGAGGAGTTCGCGCTGGAGCTGCGCACCCGCGACCGTGAGCGCAAGCTCATCCGCAAGATCGACCAGACCCTGGAGCGGATCCGCAAGGACGACTACGGGTTCTGCGAGCAGTGTGGTGTGGAGATCGGCCTGCGCCGTCTCGAGGCACGCCCCACCGCGACGCTGTGCGTGGACTGCAAGACACTCGAGGAGATCCGCGAGAAGCAGCGCGTGGCCTGATCCCCCGCGCGGCTTGTCGCCACCGGGGCCGGCGCAGTCACTGCGCCGGCCCTTTTCGTTGGTGCTTCGCAAAGTGGCGGGAGGGGGCGGTTGCGGACCGGCGATCGCCGGTGGTCTGGCGCAGCCGGTCCACGGTCGAAACGTTCCCCGCGCAGGTCGCACGCCTTTTCGGCGCACGATCCACGTGCCCGGGCGCTCCCGCTCCCCGGCCCCTCCGCCGTGAAGACGGTGCGGCCACGGGTGCGGACCGGGTGGCTCAGGGGGCCACGGTCTGTCGCGCGCCGGGACGTGGGAAGGGTTACAGCGCCTCGTCGGCCATCGCCGCGAGCTGGTCCGCCTGGTGCTCGCGCATCAGCGGGCCTATCACCGGGTCCAGGTTGCCGGCCATGATCTCCTCGAGCTTGTAGAGCGTGAGGTTGATGCGGTGGTCGGTCACCCGGCCCTGGGGGAAGTTGTAGGTGCGGATGCGCTCGGAGCGGTCGCCGCTGCCCACGAGCTGCCGCCGGGCCTGGGTCTGTTCGGAGACCTGTGCGTCGCGTTCCCGGGCCATGATCTTCGCCTGGATGAGGCTCAGCGCCTTGGCGCGGTTCTTGTGCTGGGAGCGCTCGTCCTGGCACTCCACCACGATTCCCGTGGGCAGGTGGGTCATGCGCACGGCGGAGTCGGTCTTGTTCACGTGCTGACCACCGGCACCGGAGGCACGGAAGGTGTCCACCTTGAGGTCGGCGGGATTGATCTCGATCTCCTCGATCTCGTCCGCCTCCGGCAGGACCGCCACCGTACACGCCGAGGTGTGGATCCGTCCCTGGGACTCCGTCTCGGGTACGCGCTGGACGCGGTGGGCGCCGGACTCGAATTTCAGCCGCGAGTACACGCTCTCCCCGCTGACCCGGGCGATGAGCTCCTTGTAGCCGCCGTGCTCGCCGGGGCTGTCGGAGACGATTTCCACCCGCCAGCCCTGGTGCTCGGCGTAACGCGAGTACATCCGGAAGAGGTCGCCGGCGAACAGCGCGGCCTCGTCGCCGCCCGTGCCCGCGCGGATCTCCAGGTAGATGTCCTTGTCGTCATTGGGGTCGCGGGGGAGCATGAGCACCTCCAGCTCGCCCTCCAGCGACGCCAGGCGCTCGCCGAGCCCGGCGATCTCGTCCTCCGCCATGGCCCGCATCTCGCTGTCGTCCTCTTCGCGCATCTCTTCGGCGGCGCGGAGGTCGGCCTGGGTGCGGCGATAGGCGTTGAGCGTGCGGACCAGGGGTTCGAGCTGCGCGTACTCCCGGGACAGGCCGGTGAAGCGGCGCTGGTCGCCGATGACCTCCGGGTCCGCGAGCAGGGCCTCTATCTCCTGGTGACGCTCGGCGAGCTGGTCGAGCTTGCGTTGCAGGGAGTCCTTCACTTCGTGTCGCCCTCGTCGTCGTCCAGTCCCAGCACCCGCCGCGCCGCGCTCAGGGTGGCGCCGTCGCCCTGGCGGGCGGCCTGGCGCAGACCGATGGTCGGGCTGTGGAGGAGTTTGTTGGTCAGCGTGTGGGCGAGGTATTCGAGCACGTCGTCCGCATCGTCGCCGCGTTGCAGGCGCCGCCGGGCGCGGTTGAGCACCGCCTCCCGGTCCTGGTGGGCGCGCCGGCGCAGCGCCCGTATCGCCGAAACGGCGTCGAGTCCGCGCAGCCATTCCATGAAGCGTTCGGTCTGCACGGTGACGATGGTCTGCGCCTGCTCTGCCGCCGCCTGGCGTGAGCGCAGGTTGTCCTCGATGACCTCGCGCAGGTCGTCCACGGTGTAGAGATAGACGTCCGGCAGCTCGCCCACCTCGGCCTCGATGTCCCGCGGCACCGCGATGTCGACCATGAAGATCGGACGGTGGCGCCGGCGCTTGAGCGCGCTCTCCACGCTGCCCTTGCCCAGGATGGGCAGGGTCGCGGCGGTGGAGGCCACCACGATATCGGTGCTGTGGAGCCGGTGGGGGATCTCGCTGAGCCCGATGCCCTCGCCGCCGAGCTCCTCGGCGAGCTGCTCGGCGCGTTCCGGGCTGCGATTGGCAATAACGAGGCCGCCGATGCCCTGCTCGCGCAGGTGGCGAGCGGTGAGCTCGATGGTCTCGCCGGCGCCGATGAGCAGCGCGGTCTGACGTTCCAGGTCGCCGAAGATCTGGCGCGCCAGGCTGACCGCCGCGAAGGCCACGGATACCGGGTGCGCCCCGATTTCGGTCTCCGTGCGCACCTGCTTGGCCACGGAGAAGGCGTGCGTGAACAGCCGGTCGAGGGTCGGTCCGACCACCCCGGCGTCCGCCGCGGACTGCCAGGCAACCTTGGTCTGGCCGAGGATCTGGGGCTCGCCGATGACCAGCGAATCGAGACCGGCGGCGACGTTCATGAGATGGGTGACCGCCGCCTCGCCGCGGTGGACGTAGGTGTGCTCGGCGAGCCAGTCCGTCTCCAGGCCGTGGGCGCGTTCCAGCCAGCGGCGCAGCGTCTCGGGCCCGCAGTCGCCGTCCAGGACGGTGTAGAGCTCCGTGCGGTTGCACGTCGACAGCAGCACCGCTTCCTCGATGCCGGGCTGCCCGGTGAGCTCGCGCAGTGCTCCGCCCAGGCGTTCCGGCTCGAATACGACGCGCTCGCGGACCTCGATCGGCGCGGTCTTGTGGCTCAGTCCGAGGGTGACAACAGGCATGTGCAACCGGGCGGAGTGCGGAAAGCCGAATTGTAGAGCACTCCTGCGCTGATACAAACCACCGCCGCGGTATGCTCCCCGGCAAGGATGTGCTCGTGCCTGCGGGCGGGAAGGCAGTACACTGGGGCGCGGGTGGCGTCAGGGAAACAGCGAGGAGCGCATGCCACGATTCATCTTCCTGGTCGCGCTGGCGGCCGTCATCGCCGGTTGTGCGACGAACCGTGAGGCCGCGGAGCCGGGGCCGTCGCCGGTGGCGGAGGACGCCGCGGCGAGCGATCCCCACCAGGAACTCATCTACCAGCTGCTGGTGGGCGAGTTCGCGGGCAACCGGGGTGCGTTCGACCAGGCGGCGCAGGCCTACGGTGACGCGATGGCGCTTACCGACGACCCGGCGGTCGCCCAGCGGGCGGCCCGGGTGGCGCTGTACGCCGAGCGTTTCGATCTCGCCCGGACTGCCGCGCGGCGCTGGCTCGCGCTGGCGCCAGCCGCCCGGGAGCCCCACCGCATCCTCGCTGTCGTCGCCCTGCGGGAAGGGGATCCGGAGGCCGCGACGGAGTCCTTCCTCGCGTACCTCCCCGGTGACGGGGACACGCGGGACCAGGCGCTCTCGCGCCTGGGGGCGGCCCTTGCCCAGGAAGGCGACGCGAACGCGGCCATGGCGGTCGCCCGGGGGCTGGCCGGGCATTTCCCCGAGAGCGCGGCCGCGCAGTTGATGGCCGCCCGCGTGGCGCTGTCCACGGGTCGTGCCCGGTTGGCCCTGCAGTCTGCGCGCGCGGCGCTGCAGCTGCGGCCCGGCTGGCGGGCCGCAGCCCTTGTCGAGGTGGAGGCGCTGCGGCGCAGCGGCCGTGCGGGCGAGGCGCTGAAGCGGCTGGATGGCATGGTGGCCGATTCCCCCGGTGATTACGAGCTGCGGCTGGAGTACGCCCGGGCGCTGGCCGCCGCCGGCCGTTCCGGTGACGCCCTCGGCCAGTTCCACGCGCTGCTGGAGCGCCAGCCCGACGACGACCGTATCCTGCTATCCGGTGCGCTGCTGGCGCTTCAGTCCGGCCATCACGATCAGGCGCGGCGCTGGCTCAAGCGCCTGCTTGCGATCGAGACCCGCACCGACGCGGCCAACTACTATCTCGGCCGGCTCGCGCTGGACGAGGGGGATGCCGGTCAGGCGGTGGAGTACCTGCGCCGGGCCGGCGGCGAGTACGCCGTGGATGCCGCCCTGGCCGAGGCGACGGCTCTGGCCGCGGACGGCCGGATCGACGCCGCGCGCCAGCGGCTGCGCACGCTGCGGGACGACAACTCCGATGCCGCGGTGCAGGCGTATGCCACCGAGGCCGAGCTGCTGCGGCGCTCGGGGCGCCAGGCCGAGGCGCTGTCGGTGCTCGACGAGGCCCTGCAGGCACACCCCGGTGACGCCGATCTGCGTTATGCCCGTGCCATGGCGCGGATTCAGGCCGGCAGCCTCGAACAGGCCATCACGGACCTGGAAGCGGTCATCGATGCGGATCCGCAGAATGCCGCGGCGCTGAACGCGCTGGGCTATACCCTGGCCGACGGCAACCGCGACCTCGACCGTGCCGCCTCGCTGGTCTCCCGCGCCTACCAGCTCTCCCCGGACGATCCGGCGGTGGTGGACAGCATGGGCTGGGTGGCCTACCGCCAGGGGCGCCTCGAACAGGCCCTGGATTACCTGCGCCGGGCCGAGTCGCTCTCCGGCGGCGATCCGGAGATCGCCGCCCACCTGGGCGAGGTGCTCTGGCAGCTCGGCCGCAAGGACGAGGCGCGGCGCGTCTGGCGGGAGGCGCTCGAGGCCTATCCGGACCACGAGGTGCTGCGCAGCACCGTGGAGCGCTTCCAGCCATGACGGCGGTGCGGTTCCTGCGTGCGTTTGCCGCCGCGGTGCTGACGGCGGTGCTCGCCGGTTGCAGCGTCGCCCCGCCGACGCCGGGCGACGGCCGAGTGACCCTGCCGGTGGCGGACTGGCAGCCCGCCCCCGCCCCGGAGGCCTGGCGGCTGACCGGCCGGGCCGCTCTGCATGCCGGTGACGACGGTGGCACCGTCTCGGTGTTCTGGGAGAGCGGCGGGGATCGCTACCGGCTCACGCTCAACGGCCCCATCGGCTCCGGTGCGGTGCGCCTGGAGGGGGATGCCGGCGGCATCACCCTGCGTACCAGCGACGGCCGCGTGCGCCGTGCGGGCTCCGCGCGGGCCCTGCTCCGCGCGGAGACGGGCTACGACCTGCCGGTCTCTTACCTGCGCTGGTGGGTGCGGGCGCGGGCCGTCCCGGAGCTCGGCGGCCGGGTGCGCCTCGACGATGACGACCGCCCGGTGAGCCTTGTGCAGGACGGCTGGCACGTGACCTATGACGAGTTCCGGCGCGTGGACGGCTACTGGCTGCCCCACCGGCTGTCGGTGGAGCGGGGCGACGTCAGCGTGCGCCTGGCGGTGCGGGAGTGGCGCGCGGGACCGTCGTCGTGACCGCCGCTGCGGCGGAAGTATCTGCTGGCTGGCCGGCCCCGGCCAAGATCAACCGCTTCCTGCACATCGTCGGCCGGCGCGCGGACGGCTACCACGAGCTGGAGACGCTGTTTCAGTTTCTCGATCTCGCCGACGAGCTCGCATTCACCGTGAACGCGGCCGGCGGGGTCACCCGCGAAGGCGGCCCGCCGGGGCTCGCCGCGGAGGCGGACCTGGTGGTGCGGGCGGCAAGGGCGCTGCAGCAGGCGACCGGCTGCCCCCTTGGCTGCCATATCCGCGTGGACAAGCATCTGCCCGCCGGCGGCGGGCTCGGCGGTGGCAGTTCGGACGCGGCGACGACGCTGGTCGCGCTCAACGAGCTCTGGGGGACCGGGCTCGACACGGTGGCACTGGCCGCGATCGGGCTAACACTGGGGGCGGACGTGCCGGTGTTCGTCCACGGCCATGCGGCCTGGGCGGAGGGGGTGGGCGAGACCCTCACCCCGATGGCGCCGGACGAGCCCTGGTTCGTGATCATCGACCCGGCCGTAAGTGTCTCCACCGCGGAGGTATTCGGTGCGCCGAAATTGACACGCCATACGCCTCGTATCAGAATACCGCGCCTTGACACTGGGTCACTCGGCAATGACTGCGAAGCGGTCGTTCGCGAACGTTACCCGGCGGTCGGCGAGGCACTCGACTGGCTCGGCCGGTTCGCCGGCGCCCGCCTCAGCGGGACAGGCGGGTGCGTTTTCGCGCCTTTCGCCCGCGAGGACGAGGCGCGGAGCGTGTGCGCGCGGGTGCCGCCGCACTGGCGCGGCTATGTCGCCCGGGGCTTGAACCGTTCGCCGCTCGTCGCGCGGTGGGACGCGGTGCGTGCCGGTGACCCTGCGGACTACTGGGGCGTGGCCAAGCGGTAAGGCACGGGGTTTTGATCCCCGCATTCGCAGGTTCGAATCCTGCCGCCCCAGCCATTTTCCATCCTCGCCGCTGCAATCGACAGGTAGACCGTCGTGATTGAAAACGGACGCATGATGGTGTTTGCGGGCAACGCCAACCCGCAACTCGCCAACGCCGTTGCCGCCCATCTCAAGACCCGACTCGGCAATGCCCTGGTCTCGCGCTTCAGCGATGGCGAGGTGCAGGTGGAGATCAACGAGCACGTGCGCGGCCGCGACGTGTTCATCGTCCAGCCGACCTGCGCCCCCACCAATGACAACCTCATGGAGCTGCTGGTCATCGCCGACGCGTTGCGGCGCTCCTCGGCGGCGCGGATCACGGCGGTGATCCCCTATTACGGCTATGCGCGGCAGGACCGGCGCCCGCGCTCCCAGCGCGTGCCGATAACCGCCAAGCTCGCCGCGGACATGATCTCGGCGGCGGGCATCAACCGCGTGGTCACCGTGGATCTCCACGCCGATCAGATCCAGGGGTTCTTCAACGTTCCGGTGGACAACGTCTACGCCTCGCCGGTTCTGCTCGGCGACATCTGGCGCCAGGTCCACCCGAACAAGATCGTGGTCTCGCCGGACGTCGGCGGCGTGGTCCGCGCCCGCGCCATCGCCAAGCGGCTGGACGACGCGGAGCTGGCGATCATCGACAAGCGGCGGCCGCGGGCGAACGAGTCCAAGGTGATGAACATCATCGGCGACGTCAGCGACAAGACCTGCATTATCGTCGACGACATCGTCGACACCGCCGGCACCCTGTGCGAGGCCGCCAAGGCCCTCAAGGACAAGGGCGCCGGCAAGGTGGTGGCCTACATCACCCACGCGGTGCTCTCCGGGCCCGCGATCGACCGCATCAACGAGTCCCATCTCGACGAGCTGGTCGTCACCGACAGCATCCCGCTGTCCGAGGCCGGCGAGGCCTCCGGGAAGATCCGTGCGCTGACCCTCGCCGAGATGCTCGCCGAGACGATGCGCCGGGTGAACAACGACGAGTCGGTGAGCGAGCTGTTCGTCGAGTAACCACGCCGAACCTGGTCGCGGGGGAGGCGGCCGCCCGAAGGGGCGGTTCATTCATAACCCAGGAGTAATACACCCATGAGCAGTGTCGAACTGAAGCTGGATGCCAGCGTTCGCACGGAGCAGGGCAGAGGTGCGAGCCGCCGCCTGCGCCGTGAGAAGCGGCTGCCGGCTATTGTCTACGGCGCCGGCAAGGGCGCGCAGGCCATCACGGTCAGCGAGCAGCAGGTCGGTCGCCTGATGCGCGAGGAGGCCTTCTTCTCCCAGATCATCGATCTGGCGGTGGACGGCAAGTCCGAGCAGGTCATCCTCAAGGACCTGCAGCGCCACCCCTTCAAGCCGCTGGTCAGCCACCTGGACTTCATGCGTGTGAAGGCCAACGAGAAGCTGCGCACCCACGTGCCGCTGCACTTCCTCAACGAGGAGACGGCGAAGGGCGTGAAGCAGGGCGGCGGTGTCATCCATCACGACCTGATCGAGGTCGAGGTGGAGTGCTACCCGCGCGACCTGCCGGAGTTCATCGAGGTGGACGTCCAGGACCTCGAGCTCGACAGCGCCATGCACCTCTCCGAGGTCAGCGTGCCCAAGGGCGTGACCCTGCCGGCACTGGGTGAGGACGCCGAGCACGACCCGGCGGTGGTCAGCATCCATGCGCCGCGCAAGGCGAAGGAAGAGGACGAGGAGGCCGCCGAGGAGGCGGAGGGCGGCGAGCAGCCGTCCGCCGAGGCCGAGGGCGGCGAAGAGGAGGGCGGCGAGGACTGATCGTTCCTCGCGCCCTTCCGCGGCAGCGGAGGTCGGTTCATGGGGGGTGGCGCCGCGCGAATCCGGTGCATCGTCGGGCTGGGCAATCCCGGCCCGCGCTACGAGCGTACCCGCCATAACGCCGGCTTCTGGTTTGTCGACGAGCTGGCCCGCCGCCACGGCGGGCAGCTCCGTGCCGCGCGCCGGTTCCACGGCGAGCACGCGCGCGTGTTCGTCGATGGCGTCGACGTGCACCTGCTCAAGCCCACCACGTACATGAATCACAGCGGCCGTGCCGTTCAGGCCCTGGCCCGGTTCTACGACATCGACGCCGCGTCGATGCTCGTCGCCCACGACGAGATCGACCTGCCGCCGGGCACTGTCCGGCTCAAGCGCGATGGCGGTCACGGCGGCCACAACGGCCTGCGGGACATCATCAAGGCCCTGGGGGCGCGCGACTTCGCCCGCCTGCGTCTGGGTGTCGGTCACCCGGGCAGCGCCGACCAGGTGATCCCCTACGTCCTCTCCAACGCCGGGCGCGACGAGCAGGCGGCCATCGACGGGGCCATCGACGACGCGGCCTCGGTGCTGCCGTGGCTGCTCGCCGGCGACTGGGACCGCGCCTTCCAGCGTCTGCACACCGCCGCCTGAGGGCGACGGCCCGTCCCATTCAGCCTATTCCGGGAGCACAGTCGAGATGGGTTTCAAATGCGGCATCGTCGGCCTGCCCAACGTCGGCAAGTCGACCCTGTTCAACGCGCTCACGCGCAACGAGATCCCCGCCGAGAACTACCCCTTCTGCACCATCGATCCGAACGTGGGCATCGTGCCCGTGCCGGATCCGCGCCTGGAGCGCATCGCGGCGATCGTGCAGCCGGAGAAGGTGATCCCGACGACCATGGAGTTCGTCGACATCGCCGGGCTCGTCGCCGGGGCGTCCAAGGGCGAGGGGCTGGGCAACCAGTTCCTGGCCAACATCCGCGAGACCGATGCCATCGCCCACGTGGTGCGCTGCTTCGACAGCGGCGACGTCCACCACGTCGAGGGCCGGGTGGACCCGGTGTCGGACGTGGAGACCATCAACACCGAGCTCGCGCTCGCGGACCTGGAGACGGTGGCGAAGGCGCTGCAGCGCTACGAGCGCCAGGCCAAGTCCAACGACAAGACGGCCATCGCCTACCGTGACGAGCTCAAGCGCATCCACGCCGCCCTGGACGAGGGCACGCCGGTGCGCGCCCTGAGCTTCGCGGAGCATGTCCGCCCGCTGCTCGGCGAGCTGCACCTGCTCACCGCCAAGCCGGTGCTCTATGTGGCCAACGTCGCCGAGGACGGCTTCGCTGACAACCCGCACCTGGACGCGCTGCGTGCCTATGCCGAGGCCGAGGGTGCCGGCGTGGTGACCGTCTGCGCGGCCATCGAGGCGGAGCTCGCGGTGCTCGACGACGATGACAAGGCGGACTTCCTCGCCGAGTACGGCCTCGAGGAGCCGGGCCTGAACCGGGTGATCCGGGCCGGCTACGGGCTGCTCGGGCTGCAGACCTTCTTCACCGCCGGACCCAAGGAGGTGCGTGCCTGGACGGTGGCGATCGGTGCGACCGCGCCCCAGGGGGCCGGGCGGATCCATACCGACTTCGAGCGCGGCTTCATCCGGGCCGAGGTCATCGCCTACGACGATTTCATCGCCTGCAACGGCGAGCAGGGGGCGAAGGAGGCGGGGCGCCTGCGCCTGGAGGGCAAGGAGTACGTCCTCCAGGAAGGCGACATCTGCCACTTCCGCTTCAACGTGTGAGCGCGCACCGCGCGCCCACACCGGCCGCCCGGGTCAGCGCCGGGGTGCGTCGATCCGCGAGAATCCCGACGTGATCGGGTAACGGCGGTCCCGGCCGAAGGCCTTGGTGGTGATCTTCACCCCCGGCGGCGCCTGGCGGCGCTTGTACTCGTTGCCATGGAGCATGCGTACGACCCGACGGACCGTGGTCTCGTCGTGGCCCGCGGCAACGATCTCGTCGATGCCGGCGTCCTCCTCGACGTAGGCGGCGAGGATGCTGTCGAGCTCCGGGTACTCCGGCAGGCTGTCGGAGTCGCGCTGGCCCGCGCGCAGCTCGGCGGTCGGTGCCTTGGCGAAGATATTCTGCGGGATCACCGCCGAGCGCTCGTTGCGGTAGGCGGCGAGCCGGTAGGCCTCGGTCTTGAACACATCCTTCAGCGGTGCGAAGCCGCCGACCATGTCCCCGTAGAGGGTGGCGTAGCCCACCGCCAGTTCGCTCTTGTTGCCGGTGGCAAGCACCAGTCGGCCGAACTTGTTGGACAGCGCCATCAGCAGTGTGCCGCGGCTGCGGGACTGTAGGTTCTCCTCGGTGACGTCGGGCGGGGCGTCGCCGAATACCGGCGCCAGGGCCTCCAGGAAGGCGCCGAAGATCCCTTCGATGGCGATGCTGTGGTAGTGCACGCCGAGGTTTCGGGCGAGCTCGGCGGCATCGGTGTGGCTGGTGTCGGAGGTGTAGCGGCTCGGCATCATCACGCACTCGACGCGTTCCGGGCCGAGGGCGTCCACGGCGATGGCCGCCACCAGGGCGGAGTCCATCCCGCCGGAGAGGCCGATTAACACCCCGGGAAAGCCGTTCTTCTCGACGTAGTCCCGCACGCCCCAGACCAGGGCGTCGTAGACGCAGGCCTCTTCAGAGACATCCTCGCAGATATCGCCGTCCACCGGGCGCCAGCCGCTGCCGCCGCGGGCGAGATCCACCGGGTAGAGTCCGGTCTCGAAGCGCGGGGCGCGCACGGCGAGTCCGCCGTCGGCGTCGAAGGCGCAGGAGCCGCCGTCGTAGACGACCTCGTCCTGGCCGCCGGCCATGTTGCAGTAGACGATGGGCACGCCGGCCTCGCCGATGCGCTCGCGCAGCACTGACTCCCGCGCCGCCCACTTCTTGTGGTCGAACGGCGAGGCGTTGAGGTTGGCGACGACGTCGGCGCCGGTCTCCGCGGACAGGGTTACCGGTCCCGGGTGCCAGGCGTCCTCGCAGATGGTGACGCCGAGGCGGCAGCCGTCGATATCGACGACGCAGGGTGCGCCGCCGGCGTCGAAGTAGCGCCGGTCATCGAATACGCCGTAGGTCGGCAGGTGGTACTTGTCATAGACGTCGGTCACGCGCCCGTCGCGAATGACGTAGGCGCTGTTGTACAGCGCGTCGCCGTCCTGGCGGGGGGCGCCGACCACGAGGGTGACACCATTCACCTCGGCGCACAGCCGCCCGATGCCCCGTTCTACCGCGCGGATGAAGTCATTGCGCAGCAGCAGGTCGTCCGGCGGGTAGCCCGTGAGCGTGAGCTCCGGGAAGATCACCGCGTCGGCGGCCAGCTCGTCCCGGGCACGGGCGGCGGCGCGGACCACGATCTCGGTGTTGCCCGGCACGTCCCCCACCAGGAGGTTCAGCTGGGCCATGACGAGGCGGATACGGTCGCTCATAACGGTGCTGTCTGCAGGCCTGTTGTGTGTGCGGCAATGCTACCGAAAAAGCGGCGCGGACGCGCGTCCCGCCACGCCCGCCGGCCCGTTCGGCGCCGGCGGCGCTTTCGGTCGCCGCCCGCCAGGGGGTAAACTCGCGGCTTACCGGGGAGACGACTCAGGAGCCACCCAATGAAGAAGGTTGAAGCGATCATCAAGCCGTTCAAGCTCGACGACGTGCGCGAGGCGCTCTCGGAGATCGGCATAACGGGGATGACGGTCACGGAAGTCAAGGGCTTCGGGCGTCAGAAGGGCCACACCGAACTCTATCGCGGCGCGGAGTACGTGGTGGACTTCCTGCCCAAGATGCGCGTGGAGATCGTGGTCGCCGACGGCCAGGTGGAGCGTTGCCTGGAGGCCATCAACCAGGCGGCGCAGACGGGCAAGATCGGCGACGGCAAGATCTTCGTCACGCCGGTGGAGCGGGTGATCCGCATCCGCACCGGCGAGGAGGACGAGCAGGCGATCTGACCGCCGCCGCGGCGGGCCCGGTTCAGGCGTCCGCCGCGCTCATTCCGTTGCGCTCGAGCACGCGGCGTACGTCACGCCGCAGCGACGGCATCTCCAGCCGGCCGTAGACCCGTTCCAGCAGACTGAGTGCCGGTGCCACCGCCGGGGCCCCCTCGTACTCGCGGATGATATGCGTGGCGCGGTTTGCCGCCGCCACCCAGGCCTTGCGGTCGGCGTAGAACGAGGCGATCTGCATCTCGTGCTCGGCGAGCTGGTCGCGGATCGCACGCATGCGATCGCGGGCATTGGCGACGTAGTCGCTGTCCGGATAGCGCTCGATGAGCGTGCGGAAGGCGTCGAACGCCTTGCGCAGCGGTTCCGGGTCACGCGCGGCGCGGTCGATATTGAGCAGGTCGTCCAGGAAGCCCTGGCCCTGCTCCTGCTGGGCCACACCCTTCATATACCAGGCGTAGTCCACGCGCGGGTGGCGCGGGTTGAGCCGGATGAACCGCTCCGCGGCGGACACCGCCGAGGCCGGCTCCTCGTTCTTGTGGTAGACGTAGATGATGTCGAGCTGTGCCTGCTCCGCATAGGTGCCGAACGGGTAGCGCGCCTCCAGCGTCTCCAGACGGTTGGCGGCGAGGTCGTAGTCGCCGCGCTGCCAGGCGGCCCGCGCGTTCTGGTAGAGCGTGGCGGCGGACAGGTCCTGATCGGGCTGCTTCTCCGGTCCGCTCGCACAGGCGGTGAGGATCAGCGCGGTGAGCAGCAGGGACAGGGCTCGCTTCATGGCGTGCTCTCAAGGCAATGACTAAAGACGCTATTCTAGGGTGCCGCCGCGCTATGATCCACCGCGCCGCGGTGGGCCGCACGCGGTGGCACGCAACGGTGACAGGTAATCGATCACGATGAGCACGCAGACGGTACACGAACAGGCCGAGATACCCGCCGGGCTGGCGGGGTGGCGGCTGGACCGCGCCCTCGCGGAGCTCTTCCCCGACTATTCCCGCAGCCGGCTGCAGAAGTGGCTCAAGTCCGGGGCGATCACCGTCGACGGCCGGGTGCCACGGCCCCGGGACAGCGTCGCCGGCGGCGAGCGTGTTGTGGTCGACGCGGCCCTGGAGGCGGCGGACGCGGTCACCGGACAGGCCCTGCCGCTGGACGTGCGCTACCAGGACGACTCGCTGATCGTCATCGCCAAGCCCGCCGGCCTCGTCGTCCACCCCGGCGCCGGCAACCACGACGGTACCCTGCAGAACGCGCTGCTCCACCACTTCCCGGAGCTGGCCGCGCTGCCCCGTTCCGGGATCGTCCACCGGCTCGACCGCGACACCTCCGGGGTGATGGTCGTTGCCCGCAGCCTCGCCGCCCACCGCTCGTTGGTCGAACAGCTCCAGGAGCGGCGGATGGGCCGGGAATACCTGGCCGTGGTGGCCGGCGTGTTCACCGCCGGCGGTCACGTGGATGCGCCCATCGGGCGTCATCCCCGCGAACGCACGCGCATGGCCGTGCGCGAGGGCGGTCGCGCGGCGGTCACGCACTACCGTATCGCCGAGCGTTTCCCGGCGCACACGCTGCTGCGCTGCCGGCTCGAGAGCGGGCGGACCCACCAGATCCGTGTGCACATGGCCCACATCCGCCATCCCATCGTGGGGGATCCGGTCTACGGGGGCCGCATGCGTCTGCCGCCGGGGGCGGACGAGGCGGTGACCGCGGCGCTGCGCGGATTCCGCCGCCAGGCGCTGCATGCCGAGCGGCTGACGCTCAGTCACCCGGAGACCGGCGACGCCATGGAGTGGACGGTGGCGCCGCCGGAAGACTTCCTGGCCCTGTGCGAGGCCCTGCGGGCGCACCGCGATCGCGGGCCGGACGGCTGACCCGCCCCGCGATCGGTGGGGTATCAGGCGAGCAGCACCGCGACGATGCCGGTGATGAACACCCCGTCGAAGGTGCCGGCGCCGCCGATCGAGGCCACCGGTGCGCCGAGCCGTCCCACGTCGCGCAGGCGCAGGATGTCGGCGCCGATCAGCACCCCCAGGGTCCCGCAGATGTAGGCCAGCGGTGCGCTGGCCTCCGGCTGCAGGGCGACCGCGGTGATGGCGGCGGTGATCGGCGCGATGAACACCGGCATGCCGATGCCCACGCCGCGCACCGGGCGGCTGAAGAGGTAACAGACCAGGGCCTGGATGGCCACGGCGACCAGCACCGGCAGCGGCGCGAGGGCGCTGCGCGAGAGCAGGTAGACCGAGAAGGCGAGGGGCACGAGTCCGCCGCCGACGTTCATCGCCACCAGCACCTTGCCTTCCGGGATCTCTCGGAGCATGCCCTTCATCCACGGCGGGGGCCTGCGCCAGCGCGGGTCGCGCTCGCCCTCGGCGTCCAGGGTGAACAGCGGCAGGTTGACCCCGCTGCCGATCAGCGAGGTGAACAGCAGCAGCATCGCCGAGCCCCCGGAGAGCCCGAGCTTGCCGAACGCGATGGTCAGCGCGCCCACCTGTACCAGCGCGAACAGGAAGGCGAGCAGGAAAGCCCCCACCAGCAGTGTCAGCGGATTCACGCGCCCTCCCGTAAACGGCCCGGCTCCGGTGGATTCCGGCCACACGGCCACCCTTTCTACGGTATCATTGACACCATTCCGGCGGCGCGCTTGGTTCCCTGCGAGAATGCCCCTATCTTCGAGGGGGAAATCCCGCCGGTACCCACTCTGCATGAGGAACAGGACATGCCGATCTATGAATACCTCTGTGACGCCTGTGGTCACGAGCTCGAGGCGCTGCAGTCCATCAACGACGAGCCCCTCACCGAATGTCCCGAGTGCCATCGTCCGCAGCTGCGCAAGCGCATCTCCGCGGCCGCGTTCCGGCTCAAGGGCGGCGGCTGGTACGAGACCGACTTCAAGAAGGACAACCGCCGCAACCTCGCGGGCGACGGTGGGGGCGGCAGCAAGGGTGACTCCGGCTCCAGTGGTGGGTCCGGGGGCGGCTCCGGCGAGGGCAAGAAGACGGCGGCCAGCTGACGCGGCCGCCGCCGGGCGCGGTTGCGCGCCCCCCGGCAAGCTCTTAACATTGCCCGCCTCGTAATAATGCCCGCATCCGCGGGCCTTTTTCGTTTTCCGAGGACTGACAGGCGGTTCGGATTCATGCGCACTCATTACTGCGGCGGGGTTACCGAGGCCCTGCTCGACGAGACGGTCGAGGTCTGTGGCTGGGCACACCGGCGGCGGGATCATGGCGGCATCATCTTCATCGACCTGCGCGATCGTGAGGGTCTGCTCCAGGTGGTGTTCGACCCGGACGAGCGCGAGGCCTTCGAGCTCGCCGACACCGCGCGTAACGAGTACGTGCTGCAGGTGCGCGGGCGGGTCCGCCGCCGCCCGGAGGGCACGGAGAACCCGAACCTCGCCACCGGCCAGGTGGAGCTCTACGCTACCGGGCTCACGGTGCTCAACCGCGCCAAGACACCGCCGTTCCAGCTCGACGACACCGACGTCGGCGAGGACGTGCGCCTGCGCCACCGCTACGTGGATCTGCGCCGGCCGGAGATGCAGGAGCGCCTGCGCACCCGCGCCCGGGTGACCGGGGCGCTGCGCCGCTATCTCGACAGCAACGGCTTCCTCGACATCGAGACGCCGATGCTGACCCGCGCCACCCCGGAAGGCGCGCGGGACTTCCTGGTCCCGAGCCGCATGCATCCCGGCGAGTTCTACGCCCTGCCGCAGTCGCCGCAGCTGTTCAAGCAGCTGCTGATGATGAGCGGCATGGACCGCTACTACCAGATCACGCGCTGCTTCCGCGACGAGGACCTGCGCGCTGACCGTCAGCCCGAGTTCACCCAGCTCGATATCGAGACCTCGTTCATGGACGAGGAGGGGATCATGGGCCACATGGAGGCGATGATCCGCGGGCTGTTCGACGAGGTCCTCGGCGAGTCGCTGCCGGAGCCGTTCCCGCGCATGACCTATGCCGAGGCCGTCGACCGCTTCGGCATCGACCGCCCGGACCTGCGCATCCCGCTGGAGCTCGTGGAGGTCGCCGACCTGCTCACGGACGTGGAGTTCAAGGTCTTCGCCGCACCCGCCGCCGATCCCAAGGGCCGGGTCGCCGCCCTGCGGGTGCCCGGCGGCGCGGCGCTGACCCGCAAGGTGATCGACGAGTACACCGACTTCGTGGGCCGCTACGGCGCCAAGGGTCTCGCCTACATCAAGGTCAACGACCCGGCTGCCGGGCGCGAGGGCCTGCAGTCGCCGATCCTCAAGTTCCTGCCGGATGCCGCGGTCGAGGGCATCCTCGAGCGTACCGGTGCCGCGGCGGGGGACCTGGTCTTCTTCGGCGCGGACCGCGCCCGGGTGGTCAACGACGCCCTCGGTGCGCTGCGCGTACGCGTGGGCCACGACCTGGACATGGTCGAGCCGGGCTGGCGCCCGCTGTGGGTGGTCGACTTCCCGATGTTCGAGTATGACGAGGACGACGGCCGTCTCTACGCGCTCCATCACCCGTTCACCTCGCCCCAGACCACGGAGCCTGCGGAGCTTGACGGCCGGGACCCGGAAACGCTGCTTTCCCGCGCCTACGACATGGTCCTCAACGGCACCGAGATCGGCGGCGGTTCCATCCGTATCCACCGCCCGGATATGCAGTGGCGGGTCTTCGAGCTTCTGGGCATCGGCGAGGACGAGGCCCGCGAGAAGTTCGGCTTCCTGCTCAACGCCCTGGAGTACGGGGCGCCGCCCCACGGCGGCATCGCCTTCGGCCTCGACCGTCTGGTCATGCTCATGACCGGTGCGCACTCCATCCGAGATGTCATGGCGTTCCCCAAGACGCAGACCGCGACCTGTCTGCTCACCGAGGCACCCGCCGAGGTCGACGAGGCGCAGCTGCGCGAGCTCGGCCTGCGCATCCGCCGCACTGCCCGGACCGACACCTGATCGGTCCGGCGCGGTCGCCCCTGTTTAAGCATCGCCGTACCTGCCGATAACGGCCCCGTAAACAGGACGGGGCCCGGCGGACTTCGCCGGGCGTGTGGAGGAGATGCACGACCATGCGGGTCAACCAGCCGGTCACCCAGCGCGAACAGCCTGTACGTCCGGACGAACGGCTGATCAGCACCACCGACGAAGACAGCCGGATCCTCAGCGCCAACGAGGATTTCTGCCGTATCGCCGGTTTCAGTGAAGAAGAGCTTCGCGGTCAGCCGCACAATGTCATCCGCCATCCGGACATGCCGGAGGCGGTGTTCGAGAGCCTGTGGGCCAGCCTCAAGGCCGACCGCCCCTGGATGGGTGTGATCAAGAACCGCTGCCGGAACGGCGATCACTACTGGGTCAGCGCCTACGTCGCCCCGGTCTACGAGGACGGCAGGAAGGTTGGCTATCAGTCCGTGCGGACCATGGCGAGTGAGGCCGAGAAGGCACGTGCCGAGGCGCTCTATGCCCGGATGCGGCGAGGCCGTGCGGTCGTGCCATGGCACGCGCGTGTGGGCACGCGTCCGCTGCTTGCCGGAGCTGTTGGCGTATCGACATGGCTCGGCGTCGCCGCTGGTGCGTCGCTGCCACTGTGGCCGGCCCTGGGGGCGGCACTCATACTGACGCTGCTTGGTGTGGTGACGGTACTCATGCTGACCGGGCGCCTTGCCGCGGTCGCCGTCCGCGCGCGCGGGGTGTTTTCGAATCCCGTTGGCGAGCGGGTCTACGGCGACGGGCACGACGATGCCGCGCGCATCGACCTGGCGTTCGGCATGTACCGTGCCCAGCACGTCGCGATGCATACCCGTCTCCACAACGTGAGTGAGGCCCTGGCGGACAGCGGGAAGGCCACGGAAGGGGCCGCGGAGCGCAGTCGGGGGGCCATCAATACCCAGCGCGGTGAGATCGAGCAGGTCGCCACCGCCATGAACGAGATGTCCACCACCGTCCAGGAGGTCTCGCGCAGTACCGCCGAGGCGGCGTCCACCGCCGAGCAGGCGCTGACCCAGACCGGTGACGGGCGGACCCGGGTGGATGTGGCCGCGCGGGCGATGGAGCGGCTTGCCACGGACCTCGACGAGGCCGGCGAGGCGGTGGAGCGGCTCAAGGGCGATACCGACGGAATCCGCCATGTCCTCGACGTCATCCAGGGCATCTCCGAACAGACCAATCTGCTGGCGCTCAACGCCGCCATCGAGGCGGCGAGGGCGGGCGAGGCCGGGCGCGGTTTCGCCGTGGTCGCCGAGGAGGTGCGTGCCCTGTCCGGCCGGGTCAGTGCGTCCATCGGTGAGATCACCGGCATGATCGAGCGCCTCGAGGGGGGAGCGGGCACGGCGGTTGCGGGTATGGGCCGTAGCCGGGAGGCCGCCCGCGAGGTGACCGAGGGTGCCGAAGGTGCCCGTGGGGCGATGCACGAGATCGAGGAGGCGGTGCGCGGGATCAGCGACACGAACAACCGCATCGCGGCCGCCGTCGAGCAGCAGTCCGCCACGGCCGAGGAGATCAATCGCAGCGTCATCCAGGTGAACGACGGGTTCGCGGAGACGGAGAATGCCGCGGGGGATACCCGCGACACCAGCCGACGGCTGGTGTCGCTGGTGACCGAGCTCGAGGGGCTGCTCCGGCAGTTCGACCTGCTCGGGACCCGGCGGGATGATTGATACGGTTCCGCGGGCTGCCCAAGCCGGGCGGCGGCTGGCATACTCGCGGTCATGCGTGCCGCACCCCGTATACTCCTGATCGCTTTCGTCACCGTTGGCGTGCTCGTCTTCGGCCGGCCCGGTCCGGCCGGGGGGGACGACCCGGAGTCCCGCGGTCTGGCGGTCTGGCGGGGCATGGAGCAGGCCCGGGTGATCCTGCCCGGCGATGCCGGCGCGTTGACGGTGCGCGTCGCCGACGAGGGCGACGAACGGGCCCAGGGCATGCAGTACGTGCCCGCCCCGGAGATCCGCCGTAATCCCATCTGGTTCAGCTATCCCGCCAGCCGGGTAACGCACTGGCACATGCACAACGTGGCCCTGCCGCTGGACATCGTCTGGATGGATGCGGACGGGCGCATTCTCGAGATCGCCCGTATGGAGCCCGGCCGGGATGGCTACCGTTCGCCCCCGGGCGTGCGTCACGCCCTGGAGCTCGCCGCCGGTACGGCGCGTCGCCTCGGCCTGGAGGTCGGCGACCGGCTGACCCCGCCCGGGCTGGTGCGATGACGCTGGCCGCGTGGCTCGCGCTGGCCGGGGTGTGCGTGCTCGGTGCCGTCTCTCCGGGGCCGAGCCTGGCGGTGGTGGTGCGTCACAGCGTGCGCCGCTCCCGGGCCCACGGGCTCGCGGCGGCCCTGGCCCACGCGCTGGGGGTGGGCGTATACGCGCTGCTGACCACCCTGGGCCTGGCGGCGGTGGTGACCGCGGACCCGCTGGTCTACCACGGTCTCGCCCTCGCCGGTGCGGCCTATCTCGCCTGGCTGGGGATCGGTGCGTTGCGCAGCGGGGGCGCGGCGCTGGAAGGGGCCGCCGGAGCGACGGTGCCCGTCGGCGTGGCCGGCGCCGCCCGTGACGGCTTCCTCATGGCCTTCCTCAATCCCAAGATCGCCGTGTTCTTCCTCGCGCTGTTCAGCCAGTTCGTCCATGCGGACATGGGCGTGGCCGAGGTCGGGGTGTTCTGGGCCACGGCCACGGTGGTGGACGGCGGCTGGTACGCGCTGGTGGCGACGGCGCTGACCCGCGGCCGCGTGCTTGCGTGGCTGCGCGGGCATGCGCTCTGGGTGGACCGGTTGACCGGAGTGGTGCTGCTGGTGCTCGCGGCGGTGACGCTGACACGGGTGCTCTCGTGAGCGCCGCGGCTGACGAGACGGGCCGGTCGCGGGCGGTGGCGCTGCTGGCGCTGTGTGCCACGGCGGTGTTCTGGGCGTCCGCCTTCCCGGCGGCCAAGGCGACCCTGGCCTACTACACGCCGATGGAGACGGTGTTCCTGCGTCTGTCCGTGGCCGGGCTGTGCTTCGCGCTGGTGCTCGTGCCCCGCGGGCGTGCCCGGCCCGCGGACTGGCGGCTCCTGCCGCGCATCGCCGTGCTCGGGCTGATCGGGGTGTTCGGCTACCAGAGCCTGCTGGCCGCGGGGCAGACGACGATAACCGCGAGTGCCGCGGGGCTGGTGATCACGGCGGTGCCGGTGTGCACGGCGCTGCTGGCGGCGCTGGTTGCCGGCGAACGGTTGCGTCCGCCGGCCTGGGCCGGGCTGGCCCTGGGGGCGCTCGGGGTGACGGTCATTACCCTCAACGAGGGGCTCGATCTCGGCAGCGTGCGCGGTGTGGGGCTGATCATCCTCGCCGCCGGGGTCACCGCGGTGTATTTCGTCTACCAGAAGCCGGTGCTGCGCGCGGAGCGGCCCACCGTGTTCCTCGCCTGGGCGGTGTGGATCTCGCTGGTGGCGAGCCTGCCGGTACTGCCGGGGCTGCCCGAGCGGGTGGCGGCGGCGCCGCTGGAGCCGACCCTCGCCGGCGTGTACCTCGGTGTCTTTCCGATGGCGCTCGGCTACGGATGCTATACCTTCGGGCTCTCGCGGCTGCCTGCAAGCATCGCCACGAGCTTCATCTATCTCCAGCCCCCGATATCGGTGCTGATCGCCTGGCTGTGGCTGGGCGAAACACCCACGGGACTGATATTCGCCGGCGGCGCACTGGCGCTCGCCGGCGTGGCCCTGGTCACCCGCTACGGGGTGGGCGGGCGGCGTTGAGCCGCCCGCGCCCCGGGCGTGAATCCCCGCGAGGAGGAGCCGTCATGACCCAGCCTGATCACGTCACTGCCCTGGACCTGCCCTTAATGGACCCGGCGTCCATGGACGAGGACATGCGCCGCTACCTGGCCGTCTGCCAGGAGAAGCTGGGCATGGTGCCCAACGTGCTGCGTGCCTACAGCTTCGATCAGAACAAGCTGCGCAACTTCGTGTCCTTCTACAACGAGCTCATGCTCGGCGACTCCGGTCTCAGCCGCCTGGAGCGGGAGATGATCGCGGTGGTCGTCTCCTCGGTGAACCGTTGCTACTATTGCCTCGTCGCCCACGGGCAGGCGGTACGGGCGCTCTCCGGAGACCCGACGCTGGGTGAGATGCTGGTGATGAACTACCGCGTCGCCGAGCTCGAGGCGCGTTCCGTGGCCATGCTGGATTTCGCCGTGGCGCTCACCGAGGATCCGGAGTCCGTGGGCGAGGCGGACCGGGACGTGCTGCGCGATACCGGGTTCAGCGACCGCGAGATCTGGGACATCGCCGCGGTGGCCGCCTTCTTCAACATGACCAACCGCCTCGCCGCCGGGGTGGACATGATGCCCAACCCGGAATACCACGCGATGGACCGCTAGCGCGCGTCGTCGTCCCGATGGGCGGCCATGGCCAGCGATACGGAGTCGGAGAAGCGCAGGGCATGGGGCTTGTCGACCTCCACCTCCGCGCGCCGGACCTCCGGCGGTGCCATGGCGATGTCGAGGATGTCGCTCACCAGCTTCTCGAGCAGCAGGAAGCGGTTGTCCTCGACGTGGGCGATGATGCGCTTGGTGATGCCCTTGTAGTCCAGGGCGTGGTCGACGTCATCGCTGCGCGCCGCCGGCAGGGCGTCGTAGTCGATGGTGACGTTGACCACCACGTCCTGGCGCTTTTCCTGCTCCTCGGTGTTGAAGCCGATGAACGTGCGCAGGCGCAGGTCCTTGATGCGAATGCGCGAGAGCTCGTGGCGCATCCCGTGTCACCCCGACTTGATGAGCTGCAGGAACTCGTTGCGCGTCGACTGCGAGTGCCGGAAGGTGCCGAGCATCACCGACGTGCTCATCTCCGAGTTCTGCTTGGATACCCCGCGCATCATCATGCACATGTGTCGGGCCTCGATCTGCACGCCGACGCCCCGGGCACCGGTGACGCTCTGCACCGCCTCGGCGATCTCGCGGGTGAGCTGTTCCTGGATCTGCAGCCGGCGGGCATACATGTCCACGATGCGCGCCACCTTGGAGAGCCCGAGTACGCGGCCGTCCGGGATGTAGGCGACCTGGGCGCGGCCGAAGAACGGCAGCAGGTGGTGTTCACACAGCGAGTACAGCTCGATGTTGCGCACGATGATCATCTCGTCGAGATCCGACTCGAACAGTGCGCCGTTGACCAGCGTGCCGAGGTCCTGCTGGTAGCCCTCGGTAAGGTACTCGAACGCCTTAGCGGCGCGCTCCGGGGTCTTCGCCAGGCCCTCCCGGTCGACGTCCTCGCCGATGCCGGTGATGATCTGCTCGAAGTGGCTCGCAAGGGGGTGGGTCATCGTTCGTGTGCTGTCCTGCGTGTGTAAAGAGTTTGTAGCATGTTTTGGGTGTGCCTGTACAACCATGGTGCGCGCGGTTCAGCGCAGGGAAGAGGGACCGGCGCGCGGGCCACGCGGCACCGCGTCCGCTGCGCCGAGGTCCTCGATATGGCCGCGGTAGACGCGCAGCCATGCCGTGGCCTCCCGCACCAGATCCTCGGGAAGGGTCTCCGGCGTATCGTCCCGGGTTACACCGATCAGGCTGTAGCCGGACCAGCAGCGGATCCAGCCGTCACGTTCGGCGCGGTAGACACCCTCTCGCACCCGCAGCTCCGGCGCGGCACCGACCAGGGTCAGCGTCATCCCGAGGCTCGGCGGTGGCGGGTCCGGGGGTGCCGGCGCCGCCGGGGGCAGCACCCGCAGGCGCAGCCCGCGCAGCCGCAGTCGCGCGCTGGTGAACTCTAGACGGTGGAGCAGCGTGGCGCGAGCGTCCGCCAGCCGCGCCGCGAGCCAGGCCGGGTCGGCCCCCTCCGGCGGAATCACCGCCTCGGCCCAGTGGTGGTAACTGTCTATCGCCATGCCGCGAAGATCCTCAAATCGGGAAAAGTACCCAGCCCGCGGATGGCTTTCAACGTTGGTCCGACCATCGTACCGCCGGCCTGGGTCGCGTACGGCATGGTATCCTGATCCATCACTGATCGGCATGGGGACGCGTTCATGGCAGCGCAGACGCAGGCAGGCGCGGTGCGTGCCGCCGATGCGGCAACACCGGAGCAGGCGGCGGAGCTCCTCCGTACGCGGCGCACCATCAACCGCTTCCGCCAGGAGCCACCGCCGCGCGAGGCCGTGCTCCGGGCACTGGACCTCGCGCGCTGGGCCCCCAACCACCACCTAACCGAACCCTGGCACTTCTATCTCATCGGCGAGGAGACCCGGCGCGGCATCATCGACTTGAACACCGAGATGCTCACCGCCACCAAGGGGGCGGAGGCCGCCGAGGGCAAGCGCCGCAACTGGGAGGCCAAGCCCGGCTGGCTCGCGGTGAGCTGCGATCACTCCAGCGACGAGCTCCAGGCGTGGGAGGATTACGCCGCCTGTGCCTGCGCGATCCACAATATCGCGCTGTCGCTGTGGAGCGAGGGCATCGGCATGAAGTGGTCAACCGGGCCGGTGATCCGCGATGCCCGCTTCTACGACCTGCTGTGGATCGACCCGGATATCGAGATGGTGATCGCGCTGATCTGGTACGGCTACCCGGACGAGTCCCCGGTAACCCACCGGGAATCCCTGGAATGCAGCCTCGTCGAGCTGCCCTGAGACGGAGGTCGCGTTGCGCTGGAGCTGGCTGCCCTGGAGATTCCTCATCCGGCGGGCCGCCCGGGCCCACGGCTTCCTCGATCCCCTGGCGCTGATCGCGCGGCTGCAGCGTTTCGCCCAACCCTCGGAGGTCTCCGAGCCCATCGAGCTGCTGCGCGCGGGCGTGGTCTTCCACGCCCGCGGCCTGATCAATACCCGGGTGATCCAGCACAACCTGGACTGGGTGTGGCCCTACTGGATCGAGCGCCAGTTCGACCCGGCGAGCGACGCCTTCCTGCCGCGGGCCTTCTCCGTCACCCACGTCAACCTCACCCACCGCAACTGGACCGCCGTGGGCCAGCCGGACCACGCGGGGTTGCCCATCGTGGACCCGCGTGGGCTGGTCACACCCTTCTACGACGGCCCCTCGCTGGACGCCTGGGTGCTCGGTGACGACGGCGAGCGCCTCTACCCCTCGCGTGAGACCCACGCCTCGCAGTACGTCGACCTCGATGACGACGGTGCCGTGGTCACGGAGGTGGTGCGCAACGGTCTGCGCCTGCTGGCACGGGCGGTGGTGCGCCGCGAGTCCGGGCGGGCGGTGCTGGAACTCCACTACGAGGCGCGGGCCCAGTCCGGTGGCCACCTCGCCCTCGCGCTGAGGCCGTACAACCCCGAGGGGGTCAGTTTCGTCCACCACGCGGTGCTCGGCGAGGACGCCCGCGGCTGGCGCGTCGACGGGGAGTGGGACGTGCGCTTCGATACCGCCGCGGACCGGCACTACGTCTCCGACTACCGTCACGGCGACGTCGCCATCCACCTCGACGACCCGGACGCCGCGTCGGTGGCCGATTGCGATACCGGGCTCGCCACCGCGGCGGCGCTGTTCCGCATCGAGCCGGGCGGGGTGCGGCGGCTCGCCGTACGTGTACCGCTGAAAGAGGCGGATGCCACGGCGGCGGAAGGGGACTGGCGCGAGTCGCTGGCCGGGACGGCACGGCTCACCGTGCCGGATGCGCGGGTGCGCTTCCTCTACGACAACGCCCTGCGTACCGTCATGCTCCACACCGTGGAGGACTGCTACCCGGGGCCCTACACATACAAACGCTTCTGGTTCCGGGATGCGGCCTTCATCGTGCATGCCCTGCTGCACGCCGGCCTGACCGCCCGCGCCCGGCGCATGCTCGGCCTCTTCCCGGAACGTCAGCACCGCACCACCGGTTACTTCCACTCCCAGGACGGCGAGTGGGACGCCAACGGCGAGGCCATGTGGATCCTCGCGCGCTACCACGAGGTCACCGGCGAGGCGCTGCCCGAGTCGTGGTTGCAGGCCCTGCGGCGCGGAGGGCGCTGGATCGCGCGCAAGCGCACGGAGCCGGGCGGCGGGACGGCTCACGCGGGGCTGCTGCCTGCCGGCTTCAGTGCCGAGCACTTCGGCCCCAACGATTACTACTACTGGGACGACTACTGGTCGGTGGCCGGCCTCGAGGCGGCCGCCGGCGTGCTCGAGGGCCATGGCGACGGCGAGCGTGCCCGGGCGTTCCGGGACGAGGCCGGCGACCTGCGTGACACGCTGGAGCGCTGCCACGAGCGCGATGCCGAGCGCCTGGGACGCCCCCTGGTCCCGGCATCGCCCTATCGGCGCATGGACGCCGGCGCCGTCGGTGCGCTCGTCGCGGGCTATCCCCTGCGGCTGTTGCCGGCGTGCGATGCGCGGCTGCTGGGCACCGCGGACTGGCTCATGGACAACGCCCGGGTCCACGGCGGCTTCTTCCAGGACATGATCCACTCCGGGATCAACGCCTACCTGACCCTGCACCTGGCGCAGGTGCTCATGCGCGCCGGCGACCCGCGCTGCCACGAGCTCATGCGCGTGGTGGCCGGGCTGGCGACGCCCACCGGCCAGTGGCCGGAGGCCATCCACCCGCGCACCTTGGGTGGCTGCATGGGGGACGGGCAGCACGTCTGGGCCGCGGCGGAGTGGCTGGTCTACCTGCGCGACGCGTTCGTGCGCGAGGAGGGCGAGCGCCTGGTGCTCGCTTCGGGGGTGCCGCCCCAGTGGTTCGCGGCCGGCGAGCCCATGTCCTTCGGCCCGACGCCCACACGCTTCGGTCCGGTAACGGTGGACATCCGGCCCGCGACGGGTCATAACGGGGCCGTAGAGGTGTGCTGGCAGGCCGAGTGGCGCCGCCGGCCCGAGGGGGTGGATATCGCGCCGGCCGGGGTTGCGTCCGTTCGCGCCCGGGCGGAGGACGGCGCGGCGACCCTGCAATGGAGGGCCCCGGCATGAACATCCTCATGATGACCAATACCTACCTCCCCCACGTGGGCGGCGTCGCGCGCTCGGTGGACTCGTTCGCGCAGATGTATCGCGCCCGCGGTCACCGGGTGATGGTCGTGGCCCCGGAATTCGACGATGCGCCCCGGGACGAGCCCGACGTGGTGCGCATCCCGGCGCTGCAGAACTTCAACGGCAGCGACTTCTCCGTGGTGCTGCCGGTGCCGCGCTTCCTGGAGCGGGCGGTGATGCGCTTCGAGCCGGACATCGTCCACTCGCATCACCCGTTCCTCATCGGTTCGACCGCGCTGCGGCTGGCCTCGCTGTTCGACCTGCCGCTGGTGTTTACCCACCACACCATGTACGAACGCTACACGCACTACGTCCCGGGGGACTCCGCGGTGCTCCGGCGTTTCGTGGTGCAGCTCTCGACCAGCTACGCCAACCTCTGCGACCGGGTATTCGCCCCCAGCGAGAGCATCGCCGGTATCCTGGCCGCCCGGGGCGTGCACACGCCCATCGACGTCGTGCCCACGGGCGTGGATCTCGCCGCCTTCCGTGGCGGTGACGGGGCGGCCTTCCGTCGGCGGCTCGGCATCGATCCCGACGCATTCGTGATCGGCCACGTCGGCCGGCTGGCCCACGAGAAGAACCTCGGCTTCCTCGCCCGGGCGGTGGCGCGGGTGCTCGCGAACGCACCGCGGGCGCACTGCGTGATCGTCGGTGCCGGGGCGGCCGAGGACGAGATCCGCGAGGCGTGCCGGCGTGCCGGCGTGGCCGCCCGGCTGCACATGCCGGGCAAGCTGGTGCAGCCGGAGCTCGCCGACGCCTACGCGGCCATGGACCTGTTCGCCTTCGCCTCGCTCACCGAGACCCAGGGCGTGGTACTCGCCGAGGCCATGGCGGCCGGACTGCCGGTGGTGGCCATCGACGCGCCCGGTGCCCGCGAGGTCGTGCGCGACGGCGAGAACGGACGGCTGCTGCGGGACCCGGACGAGGCGGCGTTCGCTGCCGCGATCGAGGACGCCATGGTCCGCCGCGAGGGGGGCTGGGACGACTGGCTGGCGGCGGTCGCGGAGACCGCGCGATGCTATTCCCTCGAGGCCTGCGCGGACCGGGCGCTGGCGTTGTACCGGGACCTGGATGGCACCGAGGAGCCGGCGGACGAGGACCATGATCTCTGGCACATGAGTCTGCGCCGCATCCGTGCCGAGTGGGATCTGCTCAAGGGGGTGGCCCGGGCGGCGGGGACGTCGCTCGGCAACGAGTTCCGCAACCGCCGGGACCAGCGCGAGATCCGCTGACCCGGCTCAGGCGGGCTCGCCGGCCGCGCGCCAGACGGTGATCGCCGCCGCCAGGTCCTCCAGCGAGGCGCCGACGGACTTGAACAGGGTGATTTCGGCATCGTCGCGCCGCCCGGGGTGCGTGCCGCGGGCGAGTGCGGCGAGATCCGCCTGGATGCCGGTGTCGTAGTCGAAGGCACCGGCCTCCGCGGCCTGGCGCAGGTCCCCGGCCTCGCCGCGGGCCCCTGCCTCGGTGTCCACGAACACGGACGCGCGGCGCACGGCCTCGTCGTCGCTCTCGCGCATGTCCGCGCGGAACGCCCCGACCAGGTCGACGTGGGTGCCCGGCCGCAGCCACCCGCCGCGGACCAGCGGCTCGGTGGAGAGCGTCGCGCAGCTCACGATGTCCGCCTCGCCCACCGCGGCCTCGAGGTCCGTAACCGCCTCGCAGTCGATGCCCCGCTCCCGGCAGTCCGCCGCGACGGCCTGCGCTTTCTCGGGGTTGCGGCCCCAGATGCCCACGGAACGGATCGGCCGCACCGTGGCATGCGCCTCGACCAGCATGGGCGCCAGCGCCCCGGTGCCCGCGACCACCAGGCGTCCCGCGTCAGGCCGGGCGAGGTAGCGCGCGGCGAGCGCGGAGGCGGCGGCGGTGCGCCGGCGGGTGAGCTCGCTGCCCTCGATGCAGGCCAGCGGCTGGCCGGTCTCGCCGCTGCAGAGGAAGTAGACCCCGGAGATCGCCGGCAGGCCCCGCTCCGCGTTCTGGGGGAAGACGTGGGCCATCTTCACGCCGATGTAGCCGTCGTGCTCCCAGGCTGGCATCAGCAGCATGGTGGCCTCGCCGCCCGGGCGCGGGATCGCGTGATGGTGGCGTGGCGGGGCCTCGCAGCCCTCGCGGAACAGGGTCTCGATGCCGTCGATGAGCGCCGGCCAGGCGAGGGCCTCGGCGACGGCGTCAGCGCCGATGATCTGCATGGGTCGCAGTCTCCTTGTGCCGGGTTGGGTGGCTGGACCTCACCCCCGCCAGATCAGGCTGGCCATACGGCCGGTGCGCCCGTCCCGGCGGTAGGAGAAGAAACGCTCGGGGTCAGCATACGTGCACAGGCCACCGCCGTGAATCGAGCCCACGCCGGCGCCCGAGAGCCGGCGACGGGCCAGGGCGTAGAGGTCGGCTAGCCAGTGGCCCTCGCGCACCGGGCGGAAGCATTCCCGGGCGCCGGGGTCGGCCAGCAGGCAGGCCTCGCGGACGTCGTCGCCGATCTCGTAGGCCTCTGGGCCGATCGCCGGCCCGAGCCAGGCGATCAGCTCGTCGGGCGGGCCGGTCATGGCGGCGACGGTGTTTTCGAGGACGCCCGCGACGAGGCCCCGCCAGCCGGCATGGGCGGCGGCGACCTGGGTGCCGGCGCGGTCGCAGAGCAGCACCGGCAGGCAGTCGGCGGTGAGCACCGCGCAGACGACACCCGGCTGGTCGGTGACGCTGGCGTCCGCCCGGGTGGCGTCGCGGTCCACCGTGCCGGCGGAGACCACCCGCACGCCGTGGACCTGCGCCAGCCAGCGCGGCTCCTCCGGCAGGCCCAGGGCCTGGGCGAGGCGGGAGCGGTTGCCGGTGACGCTGAGCGCGTCGTCGCCGGTTCGGGCGCCGAGGTTCAGGCTGTCGAAGGGCGCGCGGCTGCTGCCGCCGATGCGGGTGGTGGCGGCGGCGTGCACGCGGCGGGGCGCCGGCCAGTCGGGCGTGATCCACGAGGGTGCGTTCATATCGGGCAGTCTACACCGTGGGTGGCGGGAGAAAGTGGTGGCCCGACAGGGGGCCGCCGCCCGGCGGCAGGGCGCCGCCGGGCGGGGCACGGAGGCCGCGGACGCGCCGGGCCCGGTACCGTGGGGACCTCCCGGGCGGTTACTCGGGGAGGTCGTCGAGCGGTGACGGATCGAGCCCCTCGGGGGCCTCGAAATGGGCATCCACCAAGGCGTCGTCCACCTCGGCGAGGGTCGCCGGGTTCCATCGCGGGTTCTGGTCCTTGTCCACCAGCAGGGCGCGGACGCCCTCAGGAAAGTCGTGGCGCCGGGTGCATTGCACGGACATGGCCAGCTCGCGCCGGAACACCTGCTTGAGCGAGAGGTGGCGGCCGCCGCGGAACTGCTCGAAGATCACCCGCGCGGAGGTCGGCGAGCCGAGTTCCAGGTTGCGGGTGGCGGTGGCCAGCCATTTGTCCTCCGGGCTGCTCTCGCGCATGGCCTCGAGGATGCCGGCGACGCTGTGCCGGTCGGTGACGTGGTCGATGAAGTCGATGTGCTCGAGCACGTTCGAGCGCGGGCGCTCGCCGCGGCAGCCGTCGGCGAAGCGGCGCAGCAGCAGCGAGAGGTGGCCGCGGTTGAGCTCGGGGTCGTCGTCCCAGGCCACGTCCGCGAGCGCGGCGAAGATGGCGTCGCGGTGCTCGGCGGTGATGAAGTAGTCCGCGAGGCTGGTGTAGAGGGCGTCCGCGGCGTTCATCCGCGCCCCGGTGAGGCCGAGGAAGAGGCCGACACGACCGGGCATGCGGTTGAGGAACCAGGTGCCGGCGACGTCCGGGTACAGCCCGATGGTGATCTCCGGCATGGCGATGCGCGAGGCCTCGGTGACCACCCGGTGGCTGCCGCCCACCATCATGCCGAGGCCGCCGCCCATGACGATGCCGTGGCCCCAGACCAGCAGGGGCTTGGGGTAGGTGTGGATGCGGTAGTCGAGGCGGTACTCCTGCTCGAAGAACTGTTCGCAGAAGGTGCTGCGCCCACCCTCGGCCTCCTGGATGGCGCGGTAGGTGGCGACAACGTCACCACCGGCGCAGAAGGCCTTTTCGCCGGCGCCGTGGAGCACCACGCAGGCGATGCCCGGGTCATCGGCCCAGCGCTCGAGCTGCGGGCGCAGGGCGGCGATCATGGCGGGGTTGAGGGCGTTGAGCGCCTTCTCGGCGTTCAGGCGCGCGAATCCCACGCGGCGGCCGTTGACGGCGCTGACCTCCTCGAAGATGACGGGCTGCTCGGACATTCGATGCTCCTTGGTGCAATCGGGTGAGCGGCCGTGCCCGGCCGCCGTTGCCGGGCATTGTGGCCGCCGGCCGGGCGGATGCCAATGCGCCCGGTATCGTGGCGTCTGCCGCGAAGGGACTGGTGGGTGCCGGAAGGCCCGCCAGGGCGCACCCCCGGCCGCCCCATCGCCGGGGCGGCCGGGTCCCGGTTTAGCCGTTACGCCACTGTGGTGGGCGCTTCTCCAGGAACGCGGCGACGCCCTCGCGCTGGTCGGCGGTGTCGAACAGGCGCACGAAGCGCTCGCGCTCGTCGGGGAGGTTGTCCGCCATGGGCCGCCGCTGGGCGCCGTCGATCAGGGCCTTGCAGTGGGCGACCGCGCTCGGGCTCTGGTTGCCGACCTGTTCGGCCAGCGCCAGCGCGCGCTCCAGGGCCTCGCCCCGGCCCACGGACTCCTCCACCAGGCCGATCCGCAGCGCCGTGGCGGTGTCGAGCTGCTCGCCGCAGAGGATGATGCGCTTGGCCCAGCCCTCGCCGACCAGCCGTGGCAGGCGCTGGGTCCCGCCGGCGCAGGGCAGCAGGCCGACCTTGGCCTCGGGCAGGGCGAGCTTCGCGTGCTCCTCGGCGATGCGGATGTCGCAGGCCAGTGCCACCTCCAGGCCGCCGCCCATGGCGAAGCCGTTGACGGCGGCGATCGCGACGCCGCGGAAGGCTGCCAGGGCCTCGAAGGCCTCGCCGAAGCGCCGGGCCATGTCGGCGGCGACGGCGGCATCGCCGTCGGCGAAGAGCTTGAGATCGGCGCCGGCGGAGAAGAATTTCTCGCCCTCGCCGGTGAGCACCAGCGCGTAGACGTCGCGGTCCGCGTTGAGCTCGGCGATCAGGCGGGCGAAGTCGATCAGGCCCTCCCGGGTCCAGGTGTTGGCCGGCGGGTTGGACATCGTCACCACCGCGGTGTGACCGCGCCGCTCGACGGTGAGGTTGGTGTAGTCGCTCATCGGATTGCCTCCGCGGCGTGGTCGGCGAGCATGCGGCGGCCGATGATGAGCCGCATGATCTCGTTGGTGCCCTCCAGGATCTGGTGCACGCGGGTATCGCGCACGTGCCGCTCCAGCGGGTACTCGCGGATGTAGCCGTAGCCGCCGTGGATCTGCAGCGCCTCGTTGCACACCCGGAAGCCCACGTCGGTGGCGAAGCGCTTGGCCATCGCGCAGTAGGTGGTCAGCTCCGGGTCGCCGCGGTCGAGCCGCCACGCGGCCAGGCGGACCATCTGCCGGGCGGCGACCAGCTCCGTGGCCATGTCCGCGAGCTTGAACTGCAGGGCCTGGAAGTCGGCCAGCGGCCGGCCGAACTGCCGGCGCTCGTGCATGTACCGACCTGCCGCCGCCAGCGCGGCCTGGGCGGTGCCCACCGAGCAGGTGGCGATGTTGATGCGGCCGCCGTCCAGCGCCTTCATGGCGAGGCGGAAGCCGTGGCCTTCCTCGGCGAGGAGGTTGTCCGCGGGCACGTGCACATCGTCGAAGGTGATGGAGCGGGTGGGCTGGCTGTTCCAGCCCATCTTCTCCTCCTTGCGCCCGTAGGAGATGCCCTCGAGGTTCGCGGGCACCGCGAACGCAGAGATCCCGCCGGGACCCTCGCCCCCGGTGCGCGCGAAGACCACGAGCACGTCGGTGTCGCCGGCGCCGGAGCTGAACACCTTGCCGCCGTTGAGCACGTAGTGGTCGCCGTCGCGGCGGGCGCTGGTGCGCAGGCTCGCGGCGTCGGAGCCGGCGCCGGGCTCGGTGAGGCAGTACGAGCCCAGGCGCTGCCCGGAGGTGAGCGCCTCGCCCCACTCGGCGACGACGGACTCGCTGCCCCAGGTGGTGATCATCCAGGTGACCATGTTGTGGATGGTCAGGAACGCCGCCGTCGACGTGCAGCCGCCGGCGAGCTCCTCGAAGATGATCGCCGCGTCCAGCCGTGGCAGACCGAGACCGCCGGCGGTCTCGTCGGCGTAGATGCCGCAGAAGCCGAGCTCGCCGGCGTGGGCGAGCACGTCCTTGGGGAAGTGGCCCTCCGCGTCCCAGCGCGCGGCGTTGGGGGCGAGCTCGTTGGCGGCGAACTCGCGCGCTGCTTCCTGGAAGGCGGTCTGCTCGTCGTTCAGGGAGAAGTCCATGGGCGTGCCTCCCTCAGCCCAGGTTGATGGTCATGTTCGGGCCGTGGCCGTCGGGGATGTCCGACTCGAACCACCGCTCGATGACCGTCTTGGTCTCGGTGTAGAAGCGCACCGCGTCCTTGCCGTAGGCGTGGAGGTCGCCGTAGAACGAGCCCTTGCCGCCGGTGAACGAGAAGAACGGCAGCGGCACCGGGATCGGGATGTTCACGCCGATCTGGCCGACCTCGCACTCCCGGCGGTACTTGCGCACCGCGGCCCCCGAGTCGGAGAAGATCGAGGTGCCGTTGCCGTAGGGGTTGGCGTTCACGAACTCGATCGCCTCGTCGAGGGTGTCGACGTGGACGACGTTGAGCACCGGTCCGAAGATCTCCTCGCGGTAGCAGCTCATCGCGGCGGTGACGTTGTCGATCAGCGTTGGCCCGACCCAGTAGCCGTCCGGGTAGCCGTCGACCTGGTAGCCGCGGCCGTCGAGCAGCAGCGAGGCGCCCTCCGACTCCGCAGTGCCGATGATGCGCTCCACGCGTTCCTTGGCGGCGCGGCTGATCAGCGGGCCGTAGGCGGCCCCGGAGTCGCCGGTCACGCCCGGGCGGGTCTTCTCGAAGGCGGCCTTGAGGTCGTCGACCCAGTCGCGGGTTTCCTCGCCGACGAGCACCACCACGGAGATCGCCATGCAGCGTTGGCCGGCGGCGCCGCAGGCCGCGCCCACGAGGGCGTTGACCGTCTGTTCGCGGTTCGCGTCCGGCATCACGACGGAATGGTTCTTGGCCCCGACCATGCACTGCACGCGCTTGAGGTGGTCGCTGGCCGTGCGGTAGATGTGCTGGCCCACGTGGGCGGAGCCGACGAACGATACCGCCTTGATGTCCGGGTGGGTGAGCAGGGTGTCCACCTGCTCCTTGCGGCCGTGGACGATCTGCAGCAGCCCGTCGGGGAAACCCGCCTCCTGCCACAGCTCGGCCAGGCGCATGGGCGTCAGCGGATCCTGCTCCGAGGGCTTGAGCACGAAGCTGTTGCCGCAGGCGACGGCTAGCGGATACATCCACAGCGGGATCATGGCGGGGAAGTTGAACGGCGTGATCCCGGCGCACACGCCGAGCGGCTCGGTCCAGCTGGTGGTGTCCACGCCGCCGGCGACCTGGGCCATGGCCTCGCCCATCAGGTGCGTGGGCACACCCATGGCGTGCTCGACCACCTCGATGCCACGCCAGACGTCGCCCTTGGCGTCGGCGAAGGTCTTGCCGGTCTCCTCCGCGAGGATGCCGGCGAGCTGGTCGTGGTGCTCCTTGAGCAGTGCCTGGTAGCGCATCACGTAGCGGGCGCGTTCGGACACGGAGACGTCGGCCCAAGCCTTCTGGGCCGCCTTCGCCGAGGCGATGGCCCGGGCCATCTCGTCATCGGTGGTCACCGGGGCGCGGGCGATCACCTCGTCCGTCGCGGGGTTGGTGACGTCGATCCATTCGCTCGCCTCGCTGTCGACGAAGCGGCCTTCGAGGAAAAGGGGGACGGTTCGAGTCATGGGGACACCTGTATGGTTATGCCGGGCGCCGCGCGTTGGCGGTGCCGCCTCTCCTCCGGTCGCGTGAGCCGCGGCATATCCGTCCGGCCCGGGTCCCGCGGCCGGGACTCTCGACTGCCCGAACCATTCTAGTTACGTTTACGTTAACGTCAATTTAGTGGGCCTCGGTAAACGTCAATCCTGGCGGGCTCCGAGGATTGACATATCAAAGGCAAGTCGCAACGAGGCGCCCGCGGGCGCGAAGGGAGCGAGAAATGCAGCTGGATGGAAAGGTATTCCTGGTGACCGGGGCGGGTTCCGGCCTGGGCGGCGCGACCGCGCGGGAGCTGGTGGGCTGTGGTGCCCGCGTGGTGCTCGCGGACCTTAACGGCGAGGCCCTGGCGGCCCTGGCGCAAGAGCTGGGCGATGTGGCGGTGGCCTGCGAGGCGGACGTCACTGACGAGGCGGCGGTCACCGCGGCGGTGTCGAAGGCCCGCGAGGCCTTCGGTGCGCTCCACGGGTTGGTCAACTGCGCCGGTGTCGTCCACGGCGAGCGGGTGCTGAACCGCGACGGCGATCCCCACGGGCTGGAAAGCTTTGCCCGTGTCGTGCAGATCAACCTGGTGGGCAGCTTCAACTGCGTGCGCGTCGCCGCCGCGGCGATGGCGGGCAACGAGCCCGACGCCGAGGGCGAGCGCGGCGTGGTCATCAATACCGCCTCGGTGGCGGCCTTCGACGGGCAGGTGGGGCAGGCTGCCTATGCCGCCTCCAAGTCCGGCGTGGCGGGGCTGACGTTGCCCCTGGCGCGGGACCTGGCCGATCGCGGTATCCGGGTGATGACCATTGCGCCGGGGATATTCGAGACGCCCATGATGGCGGGGCTGCCCGAAAAGGTGCGTGGCAGCCTCGGCGAGCAGACGCCGTTCCCGCCGCGTCTCGGGCGGCCGGCGGAATACGCGTCCCTGGTGCGCCACATCTGCGAGAACGTGATGCTCAACGGCGAGGTGATTCGGCTCGACGGTGCCATCCGGATGGCGCCGCGGTGAGTCGTCCACGGCCCCCCGGGGGCGGTCGTGACCGGCCGTGGTGTGGCTCGGTCCCCGGGTCGGTTTTTCGGGGTTGAATTAACGTTTACGTAAACGTAACCTCCAATCATCGGCAGAGGGTGGATCCTTTCGAGACCATAACCCGCCCCGCCGACAGGAGGAGGAGAGGTCCGGCCGCAACGCGGCCGGGGATCCCGACCCGCGTTGCGGTGACCGGCATGCCGCCGGTGGGGTCCACCGTCCCCGTGTGCGGGCCCCGGCCCGCGGGACGGGCTCGCCGGCATGCCTCTCCCGGAGACATGACAGGCGGCCGAGGCCGCCACAGACAGGGGAGTTCGGCATGGCTGAATCCGGGATCGGCGATGTCATCCTGAACGTCGACGACATAACGCTGTCGTTCGGCGGCGTGAAGGCGCTGCGCAACGTCAGCCTCGACGTCCGCGAGAACGAGATGTTCTCCATCATCGGCCCGAACGGCGCCGGCAAGACCTCGCTGCTGAACTGCATCTCGGGGCGCTACCACCCGCAGCAGGGCAGGATCCGCTTCGATGGCACCGATGTCACGCGCCTGCGGCCGAACCGGCGCTGCGAGATGGGCATCGGCCGCACCTTCCAGAACCTGGCGCTCTACGATCACATGAGCGTGCTCGACAACATCATGGTCGGGCGCCATCACCACCTCCGGAACAACTTCTTCACCGGCTCGCTGTACTGGCTCACCGGCGCCCGCCGCGAGGAGCTGGATCACCGTGCCCAGGTCGAGGACATCATCGACTTCCTGGAGATCGCGCACATCCGCAAGTCGGTGGCGGGCACGCTCTCCTACGGGCTGCGCAAGCGCGTCGAGCTCGCCCGGGCCGTGGCGCTGCGCCCGCGCCTCATCCTCCTCGACGAGCCCATGGCCGGCATGAACCACGAGGAGAAGGAGGACATGGCCCGCTACATCGTGGACCTCAACGAGGAGTGGGGGATCACGGTGATCATGATCGAGCACGACATGGGTGTGGTCATGGACCTCTCCCACCGCGTGGTGGTGCTCGACTTCGGCGAGGTCATCGCCGACGGCGCCCCGGAGACGATCATGGCGAACCCGCGGGTGCGCGAGGCGTACCTGGGCGAGGACAGCGACGCGGAGGTGGCCTGATGGCTGAGCGCGCGATGGAGCTGCCGGACATCCGGCATCACGACACCTTCCCCAAGCTGGTCGCCTACAACGCGGCGAACTGGGGCGACGAGGTGGCGATGCGCGAGAAGGAGTTCGGCATCTGGAACGAATACACCTGGCGGGATTACGACACCGCCGTGCGTCGCTTTGCCCTTGGGATGCACGCCCTGGGCGTGGAGCGCGGCGAGACCGTGTGCATCATCGGCGGCAATCGCCCGGAGTGGGTGCACTGCGAGGTCGGCGCCCACGCCATCGGCGCGATGAGTCTCGGCATGTACCAGGACAGCCTCAACGACGAGGTGGCCTACCTCATCAACTACGCCGAGGCGCCGCTGGTGATGTGCGAGGACGAGGAGCAGGTGGACAAGGCGCTGGAGATCACCGAGCAATGCCCCTGCGTGCGCCATATCGTCTACCACGATCCCCGCGGCATGCGTAAGTACGACGACCCGCGGCTGATCAGCCAGGACGAGCTCTTCGAACGCGCCGAGGCGCTGGAGCGTGAGCGGCCTGGCCTGTACAAGGAGATGCTCGCCGCCGGCCGGGGCGAGGACGTGGCCATGCTGATCACCACATCGGGCACGACCTCCAAGCCCAAGCTCTCGATGATGCAGGCGGGGCCCTTCCTGGATCACTGCCTGGCCTATCTCCGCGCCGACCCGAAATTTCCCGACGACAACTACGTCTCGGTGCTGCCGTTGCCGTGGATCATGGAGCAGGTCTACGCCGTGGCGCAGTCGCTGCTCAGCCGGATCACGGTGAACTTCGTCGAGGCCACCGAGACCATGATGGCCGACCTGCGCGAGATCGGCCCGAACTTCGTGCTCCTCGCGCCCCGGGTCTGGGAGACCATCGCCGCCGACGTGAAGGCGCGGATGATGGAGGCCTCGCCGTTCAAACGCCGGATGTACGACGCCGGCATGCGACTCGGCATGGAGGCGGTGGAGCGCGGCGAGCACTCGCGGCTCGCCCACTGGATCCTCTTCCGTGCGCTCAAGGACCGTCTCGGCTTCACCTACCTGCGCTCGGCGGCCACCGGCGGTGCGGCGCTGGGTCCGGACACGTTCAAGTTCTTCCTGGCCATGGGCGTGCCGCTGCGCCAGCTCTACGGCCAGACCGAGCTCGCCGGTGCCTACACCATCCACCGCGGAGACGACATCGATTACGACACGGTGGGCGTGCCCTTCGACAACGCCGACGTGCGTATCGACAACGCCGACGAGAACGGGGTCGGGGAGATCGTGGCCCGCAACAGCGGCATGTTCCTCGGCTACTACAAGAACGAGAAGGCCACCGCCGAGGACATCGAGGACGGCTGGATGTACACCGGCGACGCCGGCTACTTCAAGAAGAGCAACGGCCACCTGGTGGTAATCGACCGGGTCAAGGACCTGGCCACCACCTCCCGGGGCGATCGCTACTCGCCGATGTTCATCGAGAACAAGCTCAAGTTCTCGCCGTTCATCGCCGAGGCGGTGATCCTCGGTCACGAGCGGCCCTATCTCGCCGCGATGATCTGCATCCGCTACGGGATCATGGCCAAGTGGGCCGAGCAGCGCGGGGTCGCGTTCACCAACTACACCAATCTGTCGGCGCAGCCGGAGGTCTACGACCTCATCCGCTCGGAGGTGGAGCAGGTCAACGCGACGCTCCCGGAGTGGCAGCGCATCCGCAAGTTCCTGCTGCTCTACAAGGAGCTGGACCCGGATGACGGCGAGCTCACGCGCACCCGCAAGGTCCGCCGGGGTGTGATCCAGGAGAAGTACAGCGACATCATCGAGGCGGTCTACGGCGGTGACGATCAGGTGCACGTGGATACCGTCATTACCTTCCAGGACGGTACCACCTCGCGGATCCGCACGGACCTGCGCCTCGTCGACCTGGCACCGGACGATGGCGTGCCGTCCGCCGCCGGCGAGAATCGCGCCGCCGGCGCGGCCTGACCCCGACAGGAGGAGAGAGGGATGAACTGGGAACTGCTCGGTCAGCTGCTCGTCAACGGGGTCATCGTCGGCACGCTCTACGGCGTGGTCGCGATGTGCTTCGTGCTCATCTACAAGTCCACGCAGGTGGTGAACTTCGCCCAGGGCGAGTTCCTGCTGATCGGCGCGTGGGTGTGCTGGGCGCTGCTGGTGAAGTTCGGGCTGCCGTTCTGGCTGGGCTTTCTGGTGACGCTGGCGTTCATGTTCGCCTTCGGCGTGCTGCTCCAGGTGGTGGTGCTCAGGCCGATGATCGGCGAGCCGATCATCTCGGTGATCATGCTCACCATCGGGCTGTCGATCTTCTTCCAGGCACTGCTGTCGTGGATCTTCGGCGAGTTCGTGAAGCCGTTCCCGGAGGTGTTCTCCGTCGACTCGGTGACCATCCTCGGGCTCAACGTCCAGCCCGCCTACATCATGAGCCTGGTGATCTCGCTGGCGATCATGGTGGGCTTCTTCTGGTTCTTCAAATACTCGCGCATGGGCCTGGCGATGCGGGCCACCGCCTTCGACCAGCAGGTCGCGCAGAGCCTCGGGATCTCGGTGAAGCACGTCTTCGCCCTGTCCTGGGCGATCTCGGCGATGGTCTCCTCGCTCGCGGGCGTGGTCATCGGCATGGTCAACGGCGTGTCCTCGGCGCTGTCGTTCTACGGCATCAAGGTCTTCCCCGCCGCCATCGTCGGCGGGCTGGACTCTATCGTCGGCGGCATCGCCGGCGGGCTGATCATCGGCATCCTGGAGAACGTCGCGCAGTTCGTGGACAGCCAGTGGCTGGAGTGGGGCAATCTCTACGAGATCGTGCCCTTCTACGTGCTCGTGGCGATCCTGATGATCAAGCCCTACGGGCTGTTCGGTACCCGCGACATCGAGCGCGTGTAGGCGCGCGCCACAGTAAAACGCCCCGGCACCATGGACGCCGGGGCCGAGGAGGAGAGTCGGCATGGCTTTGAGCGCGGACAGCATGCGCTGCGGCGAGTTCCGGACCAGCTACCGGGCGGATACCACCATCTTCCCAACCCCGATGTCGCGGAACTTCGCCATCGCCGGGGTGCTGGTCCTGGTGCTGGCGCCGCTGTTCCTGAACGCCTATTACCTCAACCTGCTCATCCAGATCGGCTACTACGGCATCGCCGCGCTGGGGCTGAACATCCTGGTGGGCTTCTCCGGCCAGATCTCGCTGGGGCATGCCGCGTTCTTCGGCTTCGGTGCCTTCGCCTCGGCGTGGCTGAACAATACCACCGGACTGCCGGTGATCCTGTGCATCCCGCTGGCGGGGGTGATGACCACCGCGGTGGGGATGATCGTCGGCGTGCCCGCCGCGCGCATCAAGGGGCTGTACCTCGCCATCGCGACGCTCGCCGCGCAGTTCATCCTGGAGGACTTTTTCAACCGCGCGGCGTGGTTCACCGGCGGCTCGTCGGGGGCGCTGGCCGACCCGATGTCGCTGTTCGGCTATACCTTCAGCACGGATCAGAGCTATTTCTACCTGGTGCTGGCGTTCGTGGTGGTGATGTACCTGCTGGGCGCGAACCTGCTGCGCAGCCGTGACGGCCGCGCCTTCGTGGCGGTGCGCGATCACTATCTCTCCGCCGAGATCATGGGGATCAACCTGACCAAGTACCGGATCCTCGCCTTCGGCGTGTCCTCGTTCTACGCCGGCATCGGCGGGGCGCTGTTCGCCCACTATCTGGGCTTCGTCTCCGCGGAGGGCTTCACCATCCTGCTGTCCATCCAGTTCCTCGGGATGATCATCATCGGCGGGCTGGGCTCGGTGATGGGCACCCTGATGGGCACCGCCTTCATGGTGCTGCTGCCGGAGGTCATGGACGGCACCGCCGGCGTGGTCAGCCAGTTCTTCCCGGGCTTCAGCCAGGGGCTGGCCTATCTCAAGGAGATGGCTGTGGGCCTGGCGATCGTGCTGTTCCTGATCTTCGAGCCGGACGGGCTCGCGCACCGCTGGAAGCTGATCAAGGCGTACTGGAAGCTCTACCCGTTTTCCTACTAGCAGGAAGCGGTCCCGGCGGCTCGCCGGGGCCACAAGGGGCCCCGGCCCCGCCATAAAAGCGCCAACAAGGCACTGGAGGAGAGAGAAGCATGATGCGCAGCATGACCCTCGCGATCACGGCGGCCGCGGCCGTGGGGCTGGCGAGCGGCGTCGCCGCCGCCGAGCCCATCCACGTCGGCCATCTCGCCGCCTACACCGGCCCGACCTCGGCGGTGGGCAAGGTTTACGGCCAGGGCATCGAGGACGCCATGGCCTACATCAACGAGCAGGGGGGTATCGACGGGCGGACCCTCGAGCGGCACACCGTGGACTACTCCTACGAGGCACCACGGGCTATCGCCGCCTACAAGCAGTGGACCAGCTCCTACGATCCGCCGGTGATCCAGGGCTGGGGCACCGCGGACACCGAGGCGCTGGTGCGCTTCGTCGCCCGGGACAAGATCGTGTACATGTCCGCCTCCTACTCCGGCCACCTCACCGACCCCACCGGCAAGTCGGAGCACACCAAGTCGGCGGCGCCGTACAACTTCTTCTACGGCCCGTCCTACACCGACGGCTGCCGCGCCATGGTGTCCTGGGCGAAGGACGACTGGGAGAGCAAGGGGGGCGAGGGCAAGCCCAAGTGGGTGCATATGGGGGACAATCACCCGTACCCGAACGCCCCCAAGGCGGCCTGCACCGAGTATGCCAAGAACCAGGGCTTCGAGGTGCTCAATCCGATCGTCTACTCGCTCTCGCCCGGTGACTTCAAGGCGCAGTGCCTGTCGCTGAAGGAGTCCGGGGCGGATTACGCCTACCTGGCCAACACCTCCGGCTCCAACATCTCGCTGCTCAAGGCCTGCGACACCGTGGGTACCGACGTGCAGTTCGTCTCCAACGTCTGGGGCTTCGACGAGCTGGCCGCGCCCGCCGCGGGCAAGGCTGGTGACGGCATCGTCTTCCCGGTGGGCGCCGCCCAGTGGGGTGCCGATGTCCCGGGCATGAAGACGATCGAGGCGATCTCGGAGATGTCCGGCGGCGGCGAGCGCGCCCTGCACTACATGCGCGGCGTGTGCTCGGTGTACTTCATGCGCGACGCCATGGAGATGGCCGCCGAGGACGGCGAGATCACCGGGCCGAACGTGAAGGCGGCGCTGGAGAGCATGAGCGACCACGTTCCCGAGGGGATGGAGGGCGTGTGCCTGCCCCACACCTGGACCCCGGAGAACCATCGCGGCACCACCCAGGTCATGGTCTACCAGAACCACTGGAAGGGTGACGGCGACTTCTCGCTGGAGAAGCTCACCACCGTCGATCTGCCGCGCCGCGAGGACTGGCTCGGCTGGTAAGCCGCACCGCCGCCGGGGCGTTCGCCCCGGCGGCACCCATCAACAGCGAGGGGGAAGCGTCATGTCACAACCGGCGGGGGCGGCCACTGCGGCACCGGTGCTGGCGGTGAACAACGTCGAGGTCGTCTACGACGACGTCATCCTGGTCCTGCGCGGGGTCTCGCTGGAGGTCCCCAAGGGGCAGATCGTGGCGCTGCTCGGGGCGAACGGGGCGGGCAAGTCCACCACCCTCAAGGCCATCTCCGGGCTGCTGCGGACCGAGGACGGCGAGGTCACCCGCGGCAGCGTGGAGTTCGAGGGCGAGACCATCAGCAACCGTCCGCCCGAGGAGATCGTGCGCCGGGGCATCTTCCAGGTGATGGAAGGCCGGCGCATCGTCGAGGACATGACCGTGGTCGAGAATCTCCGTCTGGGCGCGTTCACGCGCCGGGACAAGGAGGGCATCCGCGCCGACATGGAGATGGTCTTCGAGTACTTCCCGCGCCTGCGCGAGCGCTCCGGCGGACTGGCCGGCTATCTCTCCGGCGGTGAGCAGCAGATGCTCGCCATCGGCCGTGCCCTCATGGCGAGGCCGAAGATGCTGCTGCTCGACGAGCCCTCAATGGGGCTGTCGCCGCTGCTGGTCAAGGAGGTGTTCGCCATCATCGGGCGTATCAACCGCGAACAGGGCCTGACCATGCTGCTGGTCGAGCAGAACGCCAACTTCGCGCTGCGCATGTGCGACTACGGCTACATCATGGAGAACGGCAAGATCGTGCTCGATGGTAGCCGCGAGGCGCTGATGAACAACGAGGACGTCAAGGAGTCCTACCTCGGTGGCGGCGAGGAGCGGCGGTCGTTCAAGAACCTCAAGAGCTACAAGCGCCGCAAGCGCTGGCTGTGAACCGGGAGGCGCGATGAGCGAGCACTACGACGAGCGCGAGACGCGTACCGCCGGGGCGCGGGCGGCGGCCATCGCCGAGGCCCTGCCGGCCCAGATCCGCAATGCCCAGGCGAATGCCGCGCACTACACCGAGAGCCTGGCCGGCATCGACGCCGGCGACATCACCGACGCGGCGGCGCTGGCCCGGCTGCCGGTGCTGCGCAAGTCCGAGCTCATCGAGCGCCAGCAGGCCGAGCCCCCGTTCGGCGGCCTTACGGCGGTCGGCCACGAGGCCACACTGCGGGTCTTCCAGTCGCCGGGCCCGATCTACGAGCCCCAGACCCGGCGCGAGGACTTCTGGCGCTTCGGCCGGGCGATGACGGCCGCCGGCTTCCGCCGCGGTGGCGGGCTGGTACACAACACCTTTGCCTATCACTTCACGCCCGCGGGCTCGATGTTCGACAGCGCCGCCGCCGCGCTCGGCTGCCCCGTCTTCCCGGCGGGCACGGGGCAGACAGAGCTGCAGGTCCGGGCCATGGCCCAGCTGCGTCCGCGTTACTACACCGGCACGCCGTCGTTCCTGAACATCCTGCTGGAGAAGGCGGACGAGCTCGGCGAACGGGTGGATTCGCTCAGCCACGGCCTGGTGACCGCCGAGCCGCTGCCGCCGTCGCTGGTGGAGCGCTTCCGCGAGCGGGGCATCGAGGTGCACCAGTGCTACGGCACTGCGGACCTCGGGCTCATCGCCTACGAGACCGCCGCGCGGGAGGGGCTGGTGGTCGATGAGGACGTGATCGTCGAGATCGTGCGTCCCGGCACCGGCGAACCGGTGCAGGAGGGCGAGGTCGGGGAGGTGGTGGTGACCACCCTCAATCCCGACTATCCGCTGATCCGCTTCGCCACCGGCGACCTCTCCGCGGTGATGCCCGGGGCGTGCCCCACCGGACGTACTAACCGCCGGATCCGCGGCTGGATGGGTCGCGCCGACCAGACCGCGAAGGTGCGCGGGATGTTCGTGCACCCCTCCCAGGTGGATGCCGTCGCCCGCCGTCACCCGGCGCTCGGGCGCACCCGCCTGGTCGTCACCCGCGAGGACCACCGCGACGTGATGACCCTCTACTGCGAGACGGCTCAGCCCGAGGACACGGCGCTGGCCGGCGCCGTGGGCGAGAGCATCCGCGAGTTGTGTAAACTGCGTGGCGAGGTGGCACTGGTCGCACCGGGCGAGTTGGCGAATGATGGCAAGGTCATCGACGACCAGCGCGATTACGCCTGATGGCGTGCGCGCCACACGCGGTGTCGTTCCCGGGCAGGTGTCCGCACCCCCGGCGGGTGTAAGCAGGGGGGTAGAACCGGCACTGCTTATAGCCAGAGGAATCCGCTCTCGGTAGGCGGGTGCCATAAGGGGTTATTCTTACCCCCGAGGACGAGAGGCCGGTGGATGCCACGCCGGCGAAGCAAGCGGAAAAACCATTGGGACGGGAGCGATCATGAAGGTACTGGTCCCGGTCAAACGGGTGGTGGACTACAACGTCAAGGTCCGCGTCAAGGCAGACGGCTCCGGGGTGGAGACCGCCAATGTCAAGCATTCCATGAACCCCTTCGACGAGATCGCCGTCGAGGAGGCGGTGCGGCTCAAGGAGGCCGGCAGGGTCGAGGAGATCGTCGCCGTCTCTCTGGGCGAGCAGAGCAGTCAGGAGACCCTGCGCACGGCGCTCGCGATGGGCGCCGACCGCGCCATCCTGGTCGCCACCGATGAAGCGCTGCAGCCGCTGGCCGTGGCCAAGGCGCTGGCGGCGCTGGTCGAGCGCGAGCAGCCCGGCCTGGTGATCGCGGGCAAGCAGGCCATCGACGACGATGCCAACCAGACCGCGCAGATGCTCGCCGCGCTGCTCGGCTGGGGGCAGGGCACCTTCGCCTGCGGCGTGGAGCTCGGCGACGACGCCGTGACCGTGAGCCGCGAGGTGGACGGCGGCACGCAGACCGTGCGCCTGAAGCTCCCGGCGGTGGTGAGCACGGACCTGCGCCTGAACGAGCCGCGGTACGTGAAGCTGCCCAACATCATGAAGGCCAAAAAGAAGCAGCTCGACGTCATCGATGCCGGCGAGCTGGGCGTGGATCTCGCCCCGCGGCTGACCACGCTCAACGTCGCCGAGCCGCCCAAGCGCCAGGGCGGCGTCAAGGTCGCCAGCGTCGCCGAGCTGGTGGAGAAACTCCGCAATGAAGCGAAGGTGATCTGACCATGGCCAACGTGCTGATCATCGCCGAACACGACAACGCCGCCCTCGGGCAGGGCACCCTCTCCACCGTCACCGCCGCCGCCGAGATCGGTGGCGACGTGGACGTGCTCGTCGCCGGCCACGACTGCCGCAGCGTCGCCGACGCGGCCGCCGCGCTGCCCGGCGTCGCGCGGGTGCTGCACAGCGAGGCGCCGCACTACGAGCACCCCACCGCGGAGGACATGGCCGCGCTGGTCACCGAGCTGGCCCGGGGGTACTCCCACGTGCTCGCCCCCGCAAGCACCTTCGGCAAGAATTTCCTGCCGCGGGTGGCCGCCGGGCTGGACGTGGCCATGGTCTCGGACATCGTCGGCGTCGAGTCGGCGGATACCTTCCGCCGTCCCATCTACGCCGGTAACGCCATTGCCACCGTACAGAGCCAGGACGCGATCAAGGTGGTGAGCGTGCGAGCCACCGGCTTCGACCCGGCGGCCACCGAAGGCGGCAGTGCCGCGGTGGAGTCCCTCGAGGCGATGCCCCACGCCGACATCGCGGAATTCGTCGACGAGTCGCTTACCAGCTCCGACCGCCCCGAGCTCACCGCCGCCGAGATCGTTGTCTCCGGCGGACGGGGGCTGGGTTCCGGCGAGAACTTCCAGCTCATCGAACGCATCGCGGACCGCCTCGGCGCCGCCGTCGGTGCCTCGCGGGCGGCGGTGGACGCCGGTTTCGTGCCCAACGACTACCAGGTCGGTCAGACCGGCAAGATTGTCGCGCCCAAGCTCTATATCGCGGTGGGCATCAGCGGGGCGATCCAGCACCTCGCCGGCATGAAGGACTCGAAGGTGGTGGTGGCGATCAACAAGGACGAGGAGGCGCCGATCTTCGAGATCGCCGACTATGGCCTCGTCGCCGACCTCTTCGAGGCGCTGCCGGAGCTGGAGTCGGAGCTGGACAAGACCGGCTGACCCCGCCGCGGCCGCCGGCGGGTATGCGGTTGACGTACCCGCCGGTGGCCGGCATAAAGGCACCGGGAGTAACGGGCCGTGCCCGTTATCGTCTTTTCGGGTTGTGCGGCCGGGTGGCCGGCCCGATGCGGATTTGATCGATCATCATGAGCTGCAGTTTCTGTGATGGCGTCCCGGCGCCGCTGCCGGCGGGCGACGGCGAGCTTTTCGTCGCCGTGCCCATGCCCCATACCCGGGGCAAGCTGGAGGGTGCGGCGCGGGAGCACGGTGTCGAGGGGGCCCGCCGCGAGCGCGACGTGGTCGCCTTCCAGGTACCCGCGGACGGCCTCGCCGGGCTACTCGATGGCTTCCAGCAGGCGCTGTCCGCGGCGGAGCAGCGGGATTGCCTTGCGGTGTTCCAGGGCCGGGGCGAGACCCTTGATGCCGCCGGACTCGCCCGGGCACGTTCACTGCAGGTCCTGTGCGCGCTTGCCGCTGGAAGCTGGCTGCTCGATCTCATCGACGACGGCCGGCTGGCGAGCCATTTCCAGCCCATCATGCGCAACCACGGTGCCGGACTGTCGGTATTCGCCTTCGAGGCGCTCGCGCGCGGGCGGGGCGCCGACGGTGAGACCATCTCCCCGGGACGGATGTTCGGCACGGCGCGTACCGCCCAGCTGATGTTCCAGCTGGACCGGGCGGCCCGGCTGGCGGCGGTCGAGGCCTCCGCCCGGCTGTCCCGGGATACGCCGCTGTTCATCAACTTCAATCCGACCGCCATCTATGACCCGGCCTACTGCCTGCGGAGCACCATCGAGGCGACCCGGCGTATCGAGCGTGCGCCGGAGACGTTCGTTTTCGAAGTGGTGGAGAGCGACCACGTCGAGGACTCGCAGCGACTGCTGAGTATCCTCGAGGTCTACCGTGACGCGGGCTTCCGGGTCGCCCTGGACGACCTTGGCGCGGGCTACAGCTCACTCAACCTCCTCCAGCGACTGCACCCGGACTTCGTGAAGCTCGACATGGAGCTGGTCCAGGGGGTCGACGGGGACCCGAGCCGTCAGGCCATCCTCCGCGGTCTTATCGACATCGCCGCCGGGCTTGGCATCGAGGTGATCGCCGAGGGCATCGAGACGCCCGGCGAGCGGGACTGGCTCGTAGAGCACGGTGTGGACTATCTACAGGGCTTCCTCTTCGCCCGCCCGGGCCCCGATCCTGTCTTCCCGGGCAGCGGGTAGCCATACCCGTTGGTTCCCGGGGCCTTGCCTCGGTGTGGGCCAGCCAGTACGAACACGCCCTGCGCCGAATCTCTCCGGCCGCTGAAACACGATCCCCCCTGAGAAGGTTATTCACGGGTACGGACACCGGCCGTAGGCTGGCCCCGTCCCGTGACTGCCGGTGTCGCTGCTGCGGTGTTCCCTCCTTCCCTGGCCGAAAAAGCGGGGGCAGGGCGGCCCATGCCGTGTCGTCTTTTGGTGCGATTGCACCGCGGTCTTGCACGTGTTTAGAACATTCAGTGACTTGCAATCACAGCACCTTGTATGCTGCGACGCAACAAAGTGGGTTATGGTTAGGGCCGTGTCGAAACGGACGAAAGGAGGCCGGAATCATGGCCCACTGGTATCTCGTCAGCAGCTCGCGCAACGAGCACGCCCCGCAGATGGTCAAGGTCCGTGCGGACAGCCGTGACGAGGCGCTGGGGCGCTGCCGTCCGCTGGGCTTCGATGAGCACTCCTGTGTGATCGATGAGCACGCGGACGACGAACTCCGACACCATGGCACGAGCATTGCATTTCTGTTCCGGGCGGCGCCGCCCCTCGAAGAGGCCATGAGGCGGCGCGCATAACGGCAACGACCACGGGGACGGGCGTCGCCTTCGGCGAGGCCCTTTGACCGGACCCAATCGGGTCCGGTCATTTTTTTTGGTTTATCGCATTTTGCCGGGAAAGGGTTGCCGACGGTGACCGGCAAGCCGGCGCCGTCCCGCCTCCCGACGGCCATAGGCCTGTTCATGGCAGTGATTGCACCGGCATTCGCGCGGAACATCGCACGCCTGAGGCGCACGGACCACCCGGGTTCACCGCGGTTCAGCGATACCCACATGGCGGGGCCCGACACGCCACGGCGTATCCGCCGGGGGGCCACGCCCTCTGCTCGCCCCTCTTCCGGTGATTGTCGGTTGCCTTCGAGCAACCGATCTACGGCAGGAATCCCGGGCGGTGACAGGCCGCGCGGGTTGGCCGCTCCAGACAGACCGGTAGGTCGTGCACGGCCGCGTGCCGTGTGCGACATCTTCAATGACCGCGCCGGAATGTCGCACGCCTGCGGCGCACGACCTACGCGAGTTCCCGTAGATACCGTCTTACCCCTGTGCTTGCAAGGGGATGTTGGGATCGAAGGATTTGCCGGACTTGAGCACGCCGTGGATGAGGTGGAGGAGCTTTCTGGCGGCGGCGCACACGAGGGACTTGCCTCTTACGCCACGCTGTTTGAGCCGCTCGACATAGGCGCGGATCACGGGGTTGTGTTTCATCGCGCACAGGGTGGGGAAGTACAGCGCCTTGCGCAGGGCGGCGTCGCCGCATTTGGAGATCCGGCGCGGGGCACGCACGCTGGTGCCTGACTCGTAGGGCCTGGG
>NZ_KB894815.1 GCF_000374645.1 Arhodomonas aquaeolei DSM 8974 | reverse complement strand
CGGCTCAGGCTTCGGCTCAGGCTTCGGCTCAGGCTTCGGCTCAGGCTTCGGCTCAGGCTTCGGCTCAGGCTTCGGCTCAGGCTTCGGCTCAGGCTCGGGTGCGACCTTCGCCATCGCCTCCGCCGGGGGGCCCTGTGGCTGCGCATCCTCGGGCGATGCCTGTTCCACGGCGCCGCCCTTGCGGGGCCCGCCGTCACCGACCATCGCCAGTTCGAGGGTGACGGGGCCGCCGCCACCACCGCCGGCACCACCGCCACCGCCGCCGCCCACGGGCACACGCCACAGCCCCCAAAGGAGGAGGGCGTGCGCGGCCAGGGATACCCCCAGCCCGGCCAGCAGGAAACGTCTATTGCCGTGGATCATGTCGAGCGTAGCGTGATCAGCGTCACCCGCTTCACCCCGGCCGCGCGCAACCGGGCCAGCACCGGCATCAGCTCACGGCTGGCGACGGCGGCATCCGCGCGGATCACCACCCGAACGGGTGGCTCGGCACCCAGGCGCTCGTCGAGCCCGTCGAGGCTGACCCGCTCGCCACGCCAGGCGAGCTCGCCCGCCGGACCAACGAGCAGGTCGGTCTCGGAGTCGGCCGATGCCCCCGCCTCGGTGTCCGGGGGACGCACGGGGAATGTCTCCGGTGGGGTCATGGTACCCGCCACCATGAAGAATACGAGCAGCAGGAAGATGATATTGATCAGCGGCAGCAGGTCGTCGCCCCGCCGCCGCGGCGAGGGCCGCGGGAGCTGCATTCACCGCCCCCCGTCGTCGTCGAGGAGGCGCACACCCTCCACGCCGCGGGCACGCAGTCCTTCCAGAACGCTCACCAGCCGCTGCAACCGCGTCTCCGGGGCAGGATCGAGATAGACGGTGGCCGGCGCATCCGCCCCCCGGACCGCGCCCGCCAGAGCGTCCAGCCCCTCATAACGGCTGCCGTCGAGGGTCGCGCCGTCGGGCAATACCCGTACCACCGCGGTGCGCACCTCGCTCTCGCCCCCGCTGCCGCCGCCGCTGACGGTAACGTCCACGCGCCCCCAGTCGACGAGGCGCGAGACGAGCATGAAAAACACCAGCAGGATGAACACGACGTCGATGAGCGGTGTAAGGCTCGGCGCGTGCCGCCGCCGGCCCGGCGGCTCAATACGCATTGGCGGCCCTGTCGCCGGCCTCCGCCACGGCCGCCGGCGCCGCCGTGGCGGCACTGGGGCCCTGACCGGCCGGCGCGGCGGCATGGGTGAACACCCGGGTCACCGCGTCCTCCAGCCGCGTGCGGAAACGCTCCACCCGGGCATCCAGCCACGCGTGGGCGAACAATGCCGGAATGGCGACGATGAGGCCGGCGGCGGTGGTCAGGAGCGCCTGCCAGATGCCGCCGGAGAGCACCGACGGGTCCGGCTGGCTGCCGGCGGCGGAGAGCTGCTGGAAGGCGGCGATCATACCGAGGACCGTACCCAGCAGCCCCAGCAGCGGACTGAGCTGGGCGATCAGCTCCAGCGGTGCCAACCCGCTGCGCAGGCGCTGGATCAGCGCGACAGACTGCCGGACCACCTCCTCGCGCACCTGCTCATCGTTCACCGACGGATCCCGCGTGCCGCGCATCGCCACGGCCACCACCGGCGCCGCCGGCTCGGCGCTCGCGGCGACGGTCTCAAGCGCCTCACGCCGGGCCTGTCCGCGCCAGGCCGTGAGCGCCGCCTCCACCTCGCGGAACCGCCCCAGCCCGGTGCTCACGAACTGCAGCCATTTGCCCGCGATCAGGGCCAGCGCCACAACCGAAAGCACGCCCAGCACCCAGAGCACGGGCCCGCCGGCCTCCACGAGCGTGAACAGCCCCGGTGAGGCAGTTTGCGGCGACATGACGACCTCCGATCCAGCCGTGGCAAGAGAAGGGCTATAGAGTACGGATAATGGGAATCATTATCAAACTCAGCCGTGCATTGATCGCCACGACATGAGCCACGCGGAGGTGACGTGTCCGCACGTCACCTCCGCGCCTGCCGGGCGCGCGCTAGAAGCGGTAGGTGAGCGTCGCCCGGACGGTCCGCTCACGGCCGTAGTAGCAGTAGTTGAGGTCGTAGCAGGAGGCGATGTACTCCCGATCGAAGAGGTTCGACACGTTGAGCTGCGCACTCATGCCATCGATGCCGACGCGGGAGAAATCATAGCCGAGCATGGCGTCGACCACGGTGTAGTCCGGCACCTTCTCGGTGTTCTCCTCATCGGCATAGATGTCGGCGTTGTAGCGCACCCCGAGCCCGGTACGCACGCCGGCGAGCGTGCCATCGTGAAACGTGTAGTTCCCCCACAGCGAAACCTGGTGTTTCGGCACCTGGTTGGCCGTGTTGCCTTCGGTATCGTCCTCGGTCTCCTCGTAGGTGACGTCGGTATAAGTGTAGCCGCCCCGCACCGACAGGTTCTCGGTGAGGCGGCTGCGCATCTCGAGCTCCACGCCCTGGGAACGGATCTCGCCGACGGCACGGTAGAAGCTCTCGTTCGGGTCCTTGGTGGAGACGTTCTCCTGGGTGATATGGAACAGCGAGACGCTGTAACGGTCGCTGGTGCCCGGCGGCTGGTACTTCAGCCCGGTCTCCACCTGTTCACCCTCGGTGGGCTTGAGGAGATCGCCGTTCTCGTCAGTGGTGCTGTTCGGCGAGAACGAGGTGGAGTAGCTCAGGTAGGGAGCGACGCCGTTGTCGAAGAGGTAGAGTGCACCGGCACGGCCGCTGAACTGGGTGTCGTCCAGCTCGCTGCTGGTGTCGGTGTCCTTGTCGGTGTTCTCGATGTCGATCCAGTCGTGGCGGCCACCGACGACGAGACGCCAGTTACCGATCGCCATCTGGTCCTGGAGATAGAGACCGGTCTGGCTCAGCTCCCGATCGTGCCGGTCGGTGCGGTAGACCGAGACATCGCTGCCGTACTGGGGGTCGGTGGCGTCCAGGCTGTCGACGGTGCCATAGTCCCAGACCACGTCGTTATCGCGGTGCTGGTAGTCGACGCCGAGGAGCACGGTGTGTTCGACCGGACCGCTGGTCAGGTCCGCCTCCAGCTGGTTGTCCATCGTCCACGCAGACAGATCCTCGTCGCCGCCGGAATAGTAGCGGGTGAGATCGGTGTCCGAGGCCCAGCCGTAGGCGTAGACCTGGTCCATCTCGACGTCGGAGTTGAGATAGCGGGCCTTCTGGCGGAACCGCCAGCGATCATTGAACTGGTGCTCGAACTCGTAGCCGAGCATCCGCTCGGTACGCTCGTATTTCTCGTAATCCGGCTCCCCTTCGAAGAAGGTGTTGTCGAGGTGGATGCCGGCATGATCATCGACCGTCCCCTCGTAAGGCAGGCCGGAGTGGTACCCCCCTTCCGGGTCTTTCTGGAAATAGGCCAGAAGGGTGAGATCGGTGTCCGGGGAGACATCCCAGGTCAGCGACGGCGCGAAGGCATAGCGCTCCTGCTCGACGGGGCCGAACTGGGTATCCTCGGCGCTGCCGAGACCGGTCAGGCGATAGGCGACATTGCCGTCCTCACCCACGGGACCGGTGAGATCGAAGGCCGCGCTGCGCTGGTCGTTGTTACCGACACGGAAACGCACCTCGCCGCTGCGCCGGAACTCGGGCCGCTTGCTGCTCAGCGCCACGATCCCGCCGGGGGAAGAGCGCCCGTACAGCACCGCGGCGGGTCCCTTGACCACCTCGATATCCTGCAGGAAGTACGGGTCGATGGTCATCGAGCTGTAGGAACCGCTGTCCCCCATGACCTTGAGGCCGTCGAGGAACGTATTATTGATGCTGCCGTCGGCGAAGCCGCGCAGCACCAGATAATCGTAGCGGCCGGACGCACCGATCTGGTTGGTGAACACGCCGGGGGTATAGTTGGCGGCGCGCTGCACGCTGTCGGCGGCCTTCTCCTCGATGTCCTCGCGGGTGATCAGCGACACCGCCTGGGGCGTCTCGATGAACGGCGTCTCCGTCTTGGTCGCCGCCTCGCCGGTCACGGTAATGGGCAGAACCAGCTGGGTGTCATCGGCGCCCTGCTGAACGTCGTCCGTGCCCTGCTGGGCCGCCGCCGCCAGCGGCAGCAGCGATACGCCGAGTAGCCAGGCCGTTCCCCGCCGGGCCGATCGGGAGATCTGCATATCAACTCCTCGCTTGTCGTCCAAAGGCATTTAGCGCTAGTGAGAATTATTCCTTTTCACGCGCGGTCATGCCTTTGGGTCACGCCGCAAAGGCTATGCGGGATGGCAGACCTGCCCGATGCGGGCGTCACCGCACAGCGCTGGGCGTCAACCCGTAGCGCTGGCGGAAGGCCGTGGCGAAGTTCGTGGCATGACGGTAGCCGGCACGGTTGGCCGCCTGCTGGACGCTCAGTCCGTCGCGCAGCGCCCGGTGCGCCTGCTCCAGCCGGCGCTCGCGGAGGTAGTCGAACACCGAGCGCCCGTAGGCACGGCGGAACTTCGCGCGCAGGGTGCTGGGGCTCATGCAGGCCAGTCCCGCCAGCGCCTTGAGGGTGTGGGGCTCGCCCGGGTACTCGTCGAGGTACTCGCGCACGCGCTCGAGCAGCCGCCAGTCGCGGCCACGGGGGGCCGGCACCGGGCCCGGGAGGGCCTGCCCGCGCCCGGCGAGCCCCTGGGCGACGAGCTGCAGGGCGAGCCCCTCGGCCATCAGGGGCAGTGCCGGCGCGGCGGGCGCGCTGGCGATCCACTCCGCCAGCGACAGCCGCAGCCCGTAAGGCACCGACACCGGCCACAGCCCGCCGCCGCGGGACCGGAACAGCGGATCCACGCTGCCGGCGAGGCGTGGGTCATTCTCCAGGGAATCCCTGAGCAGGGTGAGGTTCACCGCCCGCACCCGCTGGTCTGCCGGGTGACGCGCCCGCAGCGACTGGTTGCGGTCATAGGCGAGGAGCAGCCCGTCACCGGCGGTGAGGGTGTGCCGGCTCGCGCCGAGCGCCAGTTCGGCGCGGCCCTCCAGGAGCACGATGATCGACACGTGCGCCGGCGCCTCCGGGCGGGCGTGGGCTTCATAGGTACGGCGCACGAACAGATCGGAGCCCACCATCTGCAGCCCCCGCCAGGGCTGGCGCTCGGCCACGCGGCCCTCCGCCACTGTCTGGTCCGGCGGCACGTGCCCCTCGCCGGAGACCCGGTGACTCAGGTTGTAACGGTGCTCATAGGCAGTCAGGTCGGCGACGGTCAGGCGCTGTCCCGGAGCGGGTTGCTCGGCCGCCACGGCAGCAGTGACGGTATCGGCCATAAGGGTTCCCCCCGGCTGGGTCGTCAGGGCGTGCGCAGATATCCCTCTGGGCACTTCATTTTATGAATGATAATGCTTTTCATTCCATACCTCCACCCGGGTGCCGCTCACTCCCCGGGCGGCGGCGCCGCCAGCCGGGGACAGTTGCCGCACAGCCCGTACTCCGGGAGCAGGTCGCGGATGCAGCACATGCGCCGCTGCCGCCAGGAGCGGCGCCCACCCTCGCCGTCCGGCACATCAAGGTAGCGCACGGGCTGATGAAGGGGATTACGGGTTCCGTCCGGCCGGCGGGACGCGGCAAGCAGCGCATACGCGTCGTCGACGCCGCCCGGCGACAACCCGGCCTCCGCCAGGCGCCCGATGACGAATTCCAGGTAGTTGCCCGCGTTGCTCCAGAGCACCCGCGCCGAGAGGCGCTCGTGGCGGGCAAGGGCTGTGACGACAGGGCTCAGGTGATCGTCGAGCAGGTGAGCGAAGCGCTCGAACGGGCCGTCCGGAGTGGCCTCGAACAGCCCACCGGGGCCCGGCAGGTGGAACGCCTGCACATCGCCCCCGGTGCCGACGGCGACGCCGACGGGCTCCGGCGGCACCGGCACCCGCCAGCCCTGGACCGCCGCCGTGGCCACCGGCAGGATCAGCCGCGCGAAGTAGAACTTGCTCCACTGCGAGACCACGGCCCGGCGGGCCGACGGCACGAATCCCGGATGCATCCGTTCCAGGTACGGCTCCAGGCCGCCCGCCTCCAGCAGTGCCGGCACGGGGACGGTCACGTCCGAATCCGGTGCCTCCGCGGCCACGAGCCACTCGCCGTAGGCCGCGAACTCACCGGGAAACAGGGGCTCGAGAGCGGGGATCACGGCGGTCGCTCGATCAGTAGTGGCGTTCGGGAGAATCAGTCTATCGCCTTCCTGCGCAATTGATAACCATTCCCGTTATGGCTATCATCGACACGGTTCCCACTGGGCAAGCGGACAGCAGGCGGACGCGGACGTGTTTGAGGTCAAAGGGGCGAGTTTCGAGGTCGAGGGCCGGCGCATTCTCCAGCCCACCGACCTCTCGCTGGAAGCGGGTCTTGTCCACGGGCTGATCGGGCACAACGGCTCCGGGAAGTCGACCCTGGTCAAGCTTCTCGCGGGGCAGCATTCCCCCTCCGGCGGCATGGTCCGCTTTCAGGGCCGTGAGCTATCGCGCTGGGGCGGGCGCGCCTTCGCACGCGAGGTGGCCTACCTCCCCCAGCGCCTGCCGGACACCGAGAGCCTGACCGGCCGCGAGCTGGTGGCCCTGGGACGCTATCCGTGGCACGGCCTGCTGCGCCGCCTCGGCGACGAGGACCGCCACCACATCGACCGGGCGATGGCACTGACCCAGACCGAGCCGTTCGCGGAGCGCATGGTGGACACCCTCTCCGGCGGCGAACGCCAGCGCGTATGGCTGGCCATGCTGCTCGCCCAGGGCAGCCGGTTCCTGATCCTCGACGAGCCCCTCACCGCGCTGGACATCGCCCACCAGGTGGAGATGCTGGCGCTGATCCGGCGGCTCAGCCACGAGCTCGGGCTCGGCGTGGTCATCGTGCTGCACGACATCAACATGGCCGCACACTACTGCGACCAGCTCATCGCGCTGCGCCAGGGCCGGCTCCTGGCCGAGGGGACCCCGGACGCCATGATGGAGGAGGCCACCCTCCGGGACATCTACGGCATCCCCATGGAGGTCGTGCCGCACCCGGAGAACGGCCTGCCGGTCGCGCTTGTGCACTACACCCGGCCGGAGGACGCCGGCCGGACCTCCGCCCAGGAGCCGCAGACGGACCGGTGCGCCGCCGGCGGCTAGTCTTTCGCCACGGTCGCGCCCGTCTCCTCCGGCGAAACGCCGCTCGCGGGCAGATCCTCCGCCTGCGTCTCCAGCATCCCCTCGCGCAGGATGAAGCTGATCACCCCGGTGAGCCCCTCCTCGCGGGCGAGGCTGGTGAAGCAGAACGGCCGCTCGCCGCGCATCGCGCGGGCGTCACGCTCCATGACCGACAGCGAGGCGCCGACGTGGGGCGCCAGGTCGGTCTTGTTGATCACCAGCAGGTCCGAGCCGGTGATCCCGGGGCCGCCCTTGCGCGGGATCTTGTCGCCGGCGCTGACGTCGATGACGTAGAGGGTAAGGTCCGAGAGCTCGGGGCTGAAGGTCGCGGACAGGTTGTCGCCGCCGGACTCGATGAGCACGGCGTCCAGCCCGGGGAACCGGGCCTGGAGGTCCGCCACGGCGGTGAGGTTCATGGAGGCGTCCTCGCGGATCGCGGTATGCGGGCAGCCGCCGGTCTCCACGCCGACGATGCGGCCCTCGGGCAGGGCGTGATGGTGGCTGAGGAACTCCGCGTCCTCGCGGGTATAGATGTCGTTGGTGACCACCGCGAGGGAGAAGCGCTCCCGCAACGCGCGACACAGCGCCAGGGTGAGGGCGGTCTTGCCCGAGCCCACCGGGCCGCCGATACCGATGCGAAGGGGGTCGGTGCGGGTCATCGTGATTCTCCGTGGTTCAGCTGCGGAACAGTCGGGTGTACTGGGTCTCGTGGCGGCTGCTGGCGATGGCCACACCCGGGGCCGAGCCGCCGAGGGCCTCGTCCGCGAGCCCCAGCGCGGCCCGGGTCCACTCCGGCGCCCGGGCGCCGAGCTCGAAGAGCACCCGCTGGCCCGCGGACTGGCCGAGGGGGATGAGCTTCACCCCGGCGGCGACCTGGTTCTCCAGCCAGGCCCAGAGATAGCCCGCCGCGGCATCCTCGACACCGATGTCCCAGCGGCTGGCGGCGAGGGCGAACAGCGTCGCCCAGCTGGTGCGCCCCGGGGCGTCCCAGTCGCCGGCGTCGTTCTCGCCGAGGCTGACCAGCAGCCGCGCCAGCGCCCGGCCCATGTGCTCGTCCTCGGCGCGCAGCTCCGCGGTCTCGCGGGCGGCACGCAGCCAGTCGGTCCAGTAGCCCAGCGCCTCAGCGTCGCCCGCCGTCCAGGCGCGCATCAGCCGCGCCAGCGCCGGCAGGTCCACCGGCACGAGCAGCGCCTGCGCCTGCCCGGCGAGCCAGTCCCCGAGACCCGGACCGTCGCGCACCGCACCGTCCGCCACCGCCGTCTCCAGCCCGGCCGAGTAGGCGTACGCCCCCACCGGCAGGGTCGGGCTGATGAGCTGCCACAGCCGAAGGGTGGCCGGATCAGGCATGGTCGTGGTGGTGATGGCCGTGACCATGCCCGTGGCCGTAGGCCCCCGCCTCGGGCTCGAAGGGGGCGGACTCGTGGTGCACCGCCAGGCCGAGACCGGCGGCCATGGCATCGAGGACGTGGTCTCGGCGGTAACGCAGCCAGCACTCGCCGACCTGCAGTGGCACATGCCGGTTACCCAGATGGTAGGCGCCCCGCGCCAGGGTCGTGGGGTCTCCGGCGGTCACCGTGGACACCGGCTCGGCGGCGGCGGCGACCCGGACCACCGGGGCGCCGTCGCCGCCGAGCCGGTCGCCGTCGCGCAGCAGGGAGCCCCGCGGCAGGTGCACGCCGGCGTCCCGGCCGTCGTCCAGGGTGGCGCGGAAGCGGCTCTTCTGCCGGGTCTCAAAGGGCAGGGTCAGCACCGCGTCCGCGGACCGCACGTCATCGTATCGTTCCGTGAGCTCGATCACGCTCGTCGTCTCCGTATGGTCGCCGCCCGCGCTCAGAACAGGTAGTAGCGCTGGGCGAGGGGCAGCTCCTCGAGGGGCTCGCAGGTCAGGCGCTCGCCGTCGGCACGGACCTGGTAGGTCTGCGGATCGACCTCGATGCTCGGCTGCCAGTCGTTGAGCTTCATGTCCGCCTTGGTCACCGTACGACAGCCGGCGACGGCCACCGTACGCTTGGCGAGGCCGAGGCGGTCGGCGACGCCGGCCCTCGCCGCCGCCGCGGAGACGAAGGTCACCGCGGTCTCGGCGAGCGCGCCGCCGTAGGCGCCGAACATGGGCCGGTAGTGCACCGGCTGAGGCGTGGGGATGGAGGCGTTGGGGTCGCCCATCGGGGCGGCGGCGATCATCCCGCCCTTGACGATGACCCCCGGCTTGGCGCCGAAGAACGCCGGCTTCCAGAGCACCAGGTCGGCGAGCTTGCCGACGGCCACCGACCCCACCTCGTGGGCGATGCCGTGGGTGATCGCCGGGTTGATGGTGTACTTGGCCACGTAGCGGCGGGCGCGGAAGTTGTCGTTGCGCTCGCTGTCCTCGGGCAGGGCACCGAACTGGCGCTTCATCTTGTGCGCGGTCTGCCACGTGCGCGAGATCACCTCGCCGACCCGGCCCATGGCCTGGGAGTCGGAGGCGATCATCGAGAACGCCCCGCGGTCGTGGAAGATGTCCTCCGCGGCGATGGTCTCGCGGCGGATCCGCGACTCGGCGAAGGCCACGTCCTCCGGAATCGCCGGGTCCAGGTGGTGGCAGACCATGAGCATGTCCAGGTGCTCGTCGATGGTGTTCACCGTGTACGGCCGCGTCGGGTTGGTGCTCGACGGCAGCACGTTGGCCTCGCCGGCCGCCTTGATGATGTCCGGTGCGTGGCCGCCGCCCGCCCCCTCGGTGTGATAGGTGTGGATGGTCCGGCCCTTGAACGCGGCGATGGTGTCCTCGACGAAGCCGGACTCGTTGAGGGTGTCCGTGTGGATCGCCACCTGCACGTCGTAGGCATCGGCCACGGTGAGGCAGTTGTCGATGGCCGCCGGCGTGGTGCCCCAGTCCTCGTGGAGCTTGAGCCCCATGGCGCCGGCGCTGATCTGCTCGCGCAGCGGCTCCGGCAGGCTGGCGTTGCCCTTGCCCAGGAAGCCCAGATTCATGGGGAACGCGTCCGCGGCCTGGAGCATGCGCGAGAGGTTCCACGCCCCGGGGGTGCAGGTGGTGGCATTGGTGCCGGTGGCGGGCCCGGTGCCACCGCCGAGCATGGTGGTGACCCCGGACATCAGCGCCTCCTCCACCAGCTGCGGGCAGACGAAGTGGATGTGCGCGTCGATGCCGCCGGCGGTGACGATGCTGCCCTCGGCGGCGATCACCTCGGTGCCTGGGCCGACGACGATGTCCACGCCGGGCTGGGTGTCCGGATTGCCGGCCTTGCCGATCCCGGCGATGCGGCCGTCGCGGATGCCGATGTCCGCCTTGACCACGCCCCAGTGATCGAGGATCAGGGCGTTGGTGATCACCAGATCGACGACCTCGGCACCGCTGCGCTGGCTCTGACCCATGCCGTCGCGGATGACCTTGCCGCCGCCGAACTTGACCTCGTCGCCGTAGACGGTGTGGTCGCCCTCGACCTCGATGACCAGGTCGGTGTCGCCGAGGCGCACCCGGTCGCCGGTGGTGGGCCCGTACATCTGGGCGTAGGCGTCACGTTCTATGCGCGTCATTTCACCGTCCCCATGACCTCGCCGCGGAACCCCACCACGCGGCGCTCGCCGGCGTAGGCCACCAGGGTGACCGTGCGCGACTGCCCGGGCTCGAAGCGCACCGCGGTGCCCGCGGGGATGTCGAGCCGGAAGCCGAGCGCCTGGTCCCGGTCGAAGGACAGCGCCGGGTTGGTCTCGTGGAAGTGATAGTGCGAGCCGACCTGTACGGGCCGGTCGCCAGTGTTGGCCACGCTCAGGGTACGCCGCTCGCGGCCCTCGTTGAGTTCGATCCCGCCTTCGGCGGGGATGATCTCGCCTGGAATCATTGCCGGTCTCCTCTCCCGCGCGGGCTCAGCTGATCGGGTCGTGGACGGTCACCAGCTTGGTGCCGTCGGGAAATGTCGCCTCCACCTGCACCTCGCGCAGCATCTCGGGGATGCCGTCCATCACCTGGTCGCGGGTGAGCAGCCGCGTGCCCTCGCTCATCAGCTCGGCGACGCTGCGCCCGTCGCGGGCGCCCTCGACGATGGCGTTGGCGATATAGGCCATCGACTCCGGGTAATTCAGGCGCACGCCCCGGGCGAGCCGCCGTTCCGCCACCATCGCGGCGGTGGCGAGCATCAGCTTGTCCTTCTCACGGGGTGTCAGTTCCACGTCTCAGGTCCTCCAGATCCGGGGTTCACAGGCCGGGCGGTCCAGCAACCGGGGGCGCAGCGTCGCCCAGGCCGAGCGCAGCAGGGCGAAGGCCGCCTCCGCGCCGTCGCCGGCCCAGCGCAGCACCAGCACGTCGTCGAGCCGGGTCACGCCCGCGACGGCGTCGGCGGGCAGCAGCTCGCGCACCGCGGTCACTGCGGCGTCGTCGGCGCCGGTGGCGAGCAGGATGGCGGTGGCCTCGGCACCCCCGAGCCCCCAGGGCGCGGAGAGCAGACCGCTGCCGGCGGCCAGGTCGTTGCGTTCGTGCAGCAGCGGCCGGCCATCCCGGTGGATGCGCAGCCGGGCGTCGAAGCGGCCGCTGACGAAGGGCAGCGCCCCCGCCGGCCGGCCCAGGCAGGTCACCTCCCAGCCGATGAAGCGGGCATCGCCGGCGAGCTCCACCGCCAGCGTCGCCTCCGCCTGGGCGCCGTCGAAGACGATCTGCTCCAGCGGCAGCCATTCCAGGGTGCCGCCGTCGGCGACCCGCAGGGTCTGGCGCTGGCAGGCCACCGGCCCGCCACTGCGATAGAACTTGTTCGCCCCCGGTGTCGTGATCAGGGCATGGGCGTCACCGGCCACGTCCACCGTGGTGTTGAGCCGGTCCCCGCCGACTACCCCGCCCGGCGGGTGCAGGATGTAGCTGTGGCACACGCCGGGCTCCGGGTAGAATGCCTTCTGAACCCGCAGCGGCCCGAAGTGGCGCCGATGCACCGGGATGGTTCGCGAACCATCCCGGCCGAAACCCAGCTCCAGCCCGGCGCGCCATCCCGGTGCACTGGCCGGCGCCGCGCTCACGCCAGCAGGCCCACCAGGGCCACGGCGCCGAAGGCGGCGGTCGCGCCGCCCGCCAGCCGCAGGCCGATGCCGGCCGCCGGCAGGCGCTGCGCAGCGATGCCGGCGAGCACGCCAAGGGCGTGCAGGACCGCGGTCGCCAGGACCATGCCGGCGCCGAAGGCGAGCCAGGCGGTGCCGCCGCCGGCCTCCGCCCCGTGGGCATGGCCGTGGGCCACGGCGAACAGCGCGGTGATCACGGCGGCCACCCCCAGCGGCAGGCGCCGCCCGGCGGCCAGGCAGACACCGAAGAACACCAGCGAGCCGGCGATGCCCCACTCGGCCAGCGCGGCAGCCCCGTAGCCCGCGCCGAGCGCAGCCCCGCCGGCCATGCCGGCGACGAAAGTCGCGGGCAGCAGCCAGCGGGCCCGGCCACCCAGGGTCAGCGCCCACGCGCCTACGGCGATCATGGCGAGCAGGTGGTCAGCCCCCAGCCACGGGTGCGCGAGGCCGGCGGTGAATCCGGCCGCACCGTGGCCCGGATGGGCCAGCGCGGTCACGGGCAGGGCGAGCAGCGCCACGAGCCCCGGCAGCAGGGAACGGTAAGTCATGGTTGGTGCATCCTTGTGGAATGGCTTCACTGCGGGAGAAGCACAAGCCGTGCCACCGCCCCACCCTCCACGAATCGTCCCCAGCCCGTTTCCAACGCGCCACAATGGTGCATTCCGCGCACTCGAACAGGGCAGCGCGGGCGGCGCATCGGGGAGGGGTTCCGGGTTAGGATGTGCGCGTCCCCTTCGCCACCGGGAGGACGCCCCGGCGTGCCCATGCTCGACGAGGTCCTGATCCTGCTCACTGCCTCGGTGGTGGCCGTGACCGCCTTCCGCCGTCTGCGCCTGCCCCCGGTGCTGGGTTACCTCGCGGTGGGGGTGGCACTCGGGCCGTCGGCGACCGGACTGGTCGGCGACGTCGAGGAGGTCCGCCCGCTGGCGGAGTTCGGGGTCGTCTTCCTGCTGTTCACCATCGGTCTGGAATTCTCCCTGCCGCAGCTGCGCGCGATGCGCTGGACGGTGTTCGGCCTGGGCGGCGCCCAGGTGGCGCTGTGCACCGGGGTGCTGGGACTCACGGCCTGGGCGCTGGGCGCCGGCGGCGGTGCCGCGACGGTGATCGGCGGGGCGCTGGCGTTGTCGTCCACCGCCATCATCATCAAGCAGCTCACCGAGCAGGTGGAGATCCACAGTCGGCATGGCCGCCGGGCGGTGGGCGTGCTGCTGTTCCAGGACCTCGCGGTGGTGCCACTGCTCATCCTGATCCCGCTGCTCGGGCGCGAGACCGGCGACGGCATCGCCCTGGCCATGGGCGCGGCGTTCGTACGCGGCGCACTGGTGTTCGCCATCCTCCTGGCGATCGGCCACTGGGCCCTGCGCCCGCTGTTCCACGAGGTCGCGCAGGCACGCTCCAACGAGCTGTTCACGCTCACGGTACTGCTGGTGGCCCTGCTCGCGGCCTGGACGAGCCACCTCGCCGGTCTGTCGCTGGCACTGGGCGGTTTTCTCGCCGGGATCATGCTCGGCGAGACCGAGTACCGCCACCAGATCGAGGCGGACATTCGCCCGTTCCGGGACGTCCTGCTGGGGCTGTTCTTCGTCACCGTGGGCATGCTGCTGGACCTGTCGGTCGTCGCCGATCACTGGCTCGGCGTGCTCGCCGTGGTAGCCGGGTTCATGGCCCTGAAACTCGGCGTGATCTACGGCCTCGCCCGGCTCGGCCGCAACGACCCGCGGGTGGCGATGCGCACCGCCGTGATCCTCGCCGGCGGCGGCGAATTCGGCTTCGCCCTGCTCTCCCTCGGCCTCTCGCAGGCGGTGCTCGACCCGGTGGCGGGCCAGATCACCCTCGCCGCCGTGGTGCTCAGCATGGCGGTGGTGCCGGTGATGGTGCGCCACAACGAGCACATCGCCCACGGCCTCGTGGATACCGGCGAGTCCTCTCACGGCTCGGTCACCGAGCGCCAGGTGGCCGCCCACGCGGCCGCGCTGACGGACCACGTGATCATTGCCGGCTACGGGCGCACCGGGCAGAACGTGGCGCGCTTCCTGGAGGAGGAAGGCATCCCCTATCTCGCCCTGGACCTCGACCCGGCCCGCGTGCGCGAGGCCCAGGCCGCCGGCGAGCGGGTGCAATTCGGCGACTCCGCGCGCCAGGAGATCCTCGCCGCAGCGGGGCTCGAGCGCGCACGCATGGTGGTGCTGACCTACAACGATCCCACCGCCACGCTCAACGTCCTCGAGCACGTGCGCGGACGCCATCCGCAACTGCCAGTGGTGGTGCGCACCCGCGACGACGTCTGGCTGGAGCGTTTCCACCGGGCGGGTGCCACCGCCATCGTCCCCGAGGTGCTGGAGGCGAGCCTGATGCTCGCCACCCACGCACTGACCCTGCTCGACATCCCGCTGACCCGGATCTTCCGCTACGTGCGCGACGTCCGCGCCAACCGCTACCAGATGCTGCGCGGCTACTTCCACGGCGAGGAGCGGGTCGACCTCGAGAAGGCGGACCGCTTCCGCGAGCAGCTCCATGCGGTGACCTTGCCGGAACGGGCGTACGGCGTGGGCAAGCGCCTGGAGGACCTGCGCCTGGAGGAGATCGGCGTTAACGTGACGGCGGTACGCCGTGGCGGCATCCGCGGCCCGCAGCCCGAGCCGGATACCCGGCTGCGCGGCGGCGACGTGCTGGTCCTCTATGCCACCCCAGAGAACCTGGAGCAGGCGGAGCGGATGCTCCTCGGTGGTTTGAAGTAGGATGACTGTACGATGGACCTGATCAGTAGCCTGCTGAAGAGCTTCCACCTCAGCACTACCGTGTTCGAGCGCTCCCGCTTTTGCGGACACTGGCGTGTGGATCACCCCGGCGGGGAGCAGGCCAGCTTCCACTTGATCGCCTCCGGGCGGTGCTGGCTGGACCGGCTCGACGGCTCACCGCCCCTGGGGCTCGAAGAGGGCGACCTACTGATACTGCCCCGGGATGCGCCCCACCACCTCAGTGACGTGGCCGCGCCGAAGCGTACGGCCGGTGAGCCCCGGCGCGCCGATCTCGCTGACACCGAGGCCGGTGGCACGGGCATCGTTTGCGGTTACTTCGTCTTCGACGAGGGCACCTCGAACCCGATACTCGACGCCCTGCCGGAGTATGTGCTCATACGCGCCGCCGAGCTCGGGCGGTCGCACTCGCTAAGGGGTATCGTGGCGCTGCTCGTCGAGGAGGCCGCCTCGAGGCGCCCCGGCAGCGAGGCCATGATCGACCGCCTGTCCGACGCGCTTTTCATACAGGTCGTGCGCCATCACCTTGAGCGCCACCCTGGGGACTCCACGCTCGGCGCCGCGCTCGCGGACCAGGCCGTACACCGGGCGCTTCAGTGCCTGCACGACGCCCCGGAACGGGACTGGGATCTGCCCACGCTCGCGAACGCCGCCGCGGTCTCGCGCTCGACCCTGGTCGCGCGTTTCCGGGCGAGCGTCGGCGTATCACCGATGCGCTACCTCAAGCAGTGGCGCCTGCGCCTGGCGCACAGACTGCTGCGCCAGGGCCATTCCGTGAGCGAGGCGTGCCGCCACTGCGGGTACGTCACGGAAGCGGGGTTCAGCAAGGCGTTCAAGCGCCATTTCGGGATCAGCCCCGGCGCCGTGCGCGGACGCGGCGGCCCCGCAGGGCAGACGCCATAACCCCGGGAGGCCCGGCCATCCACATCCGCCTCCCGCCCCGCCGGTAATCAGGCGCAGGTACCGACGGCCGAGGCAAACCTCGACGCCCGCTCGGTCGCCCCCTGCTCGAGGACCTGCGCGACAGGGCGCGACCGCGCCTTGAACCCCCGCGAACGCCGGCATACGTAGCCACACGAATAGGGCCGTCCCGGCCGAGGGCTTACGGTATCCGAATGGACAGTCCCTGGAGACAGCAACCATGCGAACCCGCCGGATCGCCGTCATCGCGGCCCTCATCACCACCTTCCTGGCGCTGGATCTGCACCAGTATCTGCGCCTGGACTACCTCCAATCCCAGCGCCAGGCCTTCGAGGCCGTTTACGCCTCCCACCCGGTGGTCACCCTGGCGGTGTTTTTCGTCGTCTACATCGCCGTGACCGCGCTCTCACTGCCCGGCGCGGCGGTGATGACCATCGCGGCGGGAGCACTGTTCGGGCTGGCCACGGGCACGCTGGTGGTCTCCTTCGCATCCAGCATCGGCGCGACGCTCGCCTTCCTGGTGGCCAGGGCGCTGCTCCGGGAGACGGTGCAGCGGCGCTTCGGCCCGAGCCTGAGGCGCATCAATGAGGGCGTCGAACGCGACGGGGCCTTCTACCTGTTCGGCCTGCGGCTGGTGCCGGTCTTCCCGTTCTTCGTCATCAACCTGGTAATGGGACTGACCCCGATGCGCTCGCGGACATTCTACGGCGTCAGTCAGCTGGGCATGCTCCCCGCCACCGTCGTCTACGTGAATGCGGGCACCCAACTGGGACAGGTGCAGTCGCTGGGCGGCCTGCTCTCGCCGTCCGTTCTCGCCTCATTCACGATGCTCGGCCTATTCCCCCTGGCCGCGCGCTGGGCGGTAAAGGCACTCCAGGCGCGCAAGGCCCTGCGCGGGTGGGCGCGCCCGCAGGCCTTCGACCGGGATCTGGTGGTCATCGGCGCCGGATCCGGCGGCCTGGTGAGCGCCTATATCGGCGCGACCGTGAACGCGCGCGTGAGCCTTGCGGAAAAGGGCGCGATGGGCGGTGACTGCCTCAACACCGGCTGCGTGCCCTCCAAGGCACTGCTGCGCTCGGCGCGTTTCATCGCCGAGGCACGTCGATCGGCGGATTTCGGAATCCGGCGAGCCGAGCTGGATTTCGACTTCGCCGAGGTCATGGAGCGGGTGCAGTCGGTGATCCGCGACGTCGCGCCCCACGACTCCCGGGAACGCTACGAGGGGCTCGGGGTAGACGTGATCCACGGCGAGGCGAAGATCACCTCCCCGTACACCGTCGACGTTGCAAACCACACGCTGACGACTCGGAACATCATCCTCGCCACCGGGGCACGACCGATGGTACCGCCGCTGGAGGGGCTCGCCGCCGGCGATTACGTGACCTCCGACAGCATCTGGGCACTGCGTGAGCTGCCCGCCCGCCTCGTGGTCCTCGGCGGCGGCCCGATAGGGTCAGAATTGGCCCAGGCGTTCGCCCGCCTCGGCAGCCAAGTCACCCAGATCGAACGTGGCGAACAGCTCCTGCCCCGCGAGGACACGGAAGTCGCCGAACAGGTGATGGCACGTTTCGCCGACGAGGGCATCGACATCCGTCTAAGAACCAATGCGGTGCGGGTCGTAGACCACGACGCTGGCGGGCGTGCGTTGATCGTCGAGCACCAGGGCGGCGAGGAGGCGATCGGATTCGACCAGCTATTGATCGCGGTGGGCCGGCGCCCCAACGTGGAGGGCCTCGGTCTGGAAGAGCTCGGCATTGAGACCAATGCGAACGGCACGATCAAGGTAAACGACTTTCTCCAGACCCGCTACCCGAACATCTACGCCGTGGGGGATGTCGCGGGTCCGTACCAGTTCACCCATGCCGCGGCCCATCAGGCGTGGCATGCCGCGGTGAATGCCCTCTTCGGCAGCTTCCGGCGCTTTCGCGCCGACTACTCGGCATTGCCCTGGACAACGTTTACCGAGCCCGAGGTCGCGCGGGTCGGTATCAACGAACGCGATGCCGTGGCCCAGGGCATCGACTACGAGGTGACCACCTACGACATCTCCGGGCTGGATCGGGCCATCGCCGACGGTGAGGCGAGCGGCCTGGTCAAGGTGCTCACCGCCCCCGGGCGGGATCGGGTGCTCGGCGCGAGCATCGTCGGCGCGCACGCTGGCGAGCTGATCGGCGAGTATGTGACCGCGATGCGCCACGGTTTGGGGATGAACAAGATCCTCTCCACGATTCACGTTTATCCAACCCTCGCCGAGGCCAACCGTTTCGCGGCGGGCGAATGGAAGCGCGCGCATGCGCCGCAACGGCTCCTCGCCTGGTTGGGGCACTATCATGCCTGGAGACGTGGCCGGGCGGCCGAATCCAGAACCGTCTCCGAGCCGGGGCGATGACGGGCCACCCCGGCGGGTAGCAGGGGGCGTTCGCAGCAACGCTCCGCGATCGCGAGAGCACGCCGGGCCATCCCGGCATGGGGACACAACGGTGACGCGGCGACGCGACAATCTTCCGGACCAACGCCCCGGATTCGAGCAGGGGGCCACTGTGTCGATGCCACGCGTCCGCGTATTCGAGGCGCGTGGCGGGCCGCTGCGACGACAAGGCGCGTTCAGGCAACCTCTGCCGGCTCATCGGCCGTTCACGGGGTATCTTATTCGGGGAATACGGACACGACCGATGGAAGAGAGACCCGCGTGCGCTCGAGAGGCCAGCGAGCGCGTCGACTTCACGAGACAGCCGGGCTAGTCCTTCGCCGGCAGCCAGCGAATGGTGCCGTAGTACGCCGAGGTCGACGCCCCCGTGTTGTCGCAATCGGTCATGATCGCGACCGCTTCCACTTGGCCAATGTCACGCCCGTGATAGCGCTGGAAGTCCTCGCGGACGTTCCGCCGTTCCGTGACCCATCCCTCCTCGTCGGGCGGCCCGGACTGAACGGCGAGCATGTGCGCCTGGCCGGCGAACGGGTTGGGCCAGTCCGTGCCGGTCGGGACCGATCGGGTCCAGACGTAATTCACGGCCCGTGTGCGCCAGCGCAGGATGGTGTGCTCATCGACGATGTAGAGACGCGCCGCGAAGTCGTCACCGCTGCGGCTGCGCTCGTCGGCCTGTGCCGGCAGGCGCCCCGCTCGCCAGCGCCATTCCAGTATCGGTGTGCGCCGGAGATCGATGGCTCCGCGATAGACCAGCCCTGAGGCACTGGCGCCGTCGCATACCGCATGAACGGCCGTATCGCCGGCGATACGCCCCAAACCGTACGCCGTGTGCCCGGTAAAGGCGTGCACGGACCAATCCAGGATATCGGCGGGTGTGAACACCCGCCCTGCTCCCGACCAGGCCGAAGGGGATACGCCGATCGTCAACACAACGGTCAGCAGATTCACTCGCCACCCGTTCACGCGTCCCCCTCGTGTACTTGGCCATGCCGCCGACCCGGAGCGCCTATAACCGTGGCGCTGCCTCGGCCGCGATCTCGCCGATGACGTGCACGTCCGCTCGCGGTGCCAGATCCGCGGCACCGCCCTTGGCACCCGTCGGCACCGCCACCGCCGTGCTGTCGAGACGGAACTCCCCGGCGCAACCGGGGCAGTAGAGATGGTCCCCCGGACCCTGCTCCCGCCGTCTCACCAGCGTGGGACCGCACACCGGACACTCCTGTAGGGGTATACCTTCATCGCTGTGCCCGGCAACGTGCTGGATATCCGCCGCCGGCAGTCCACAGAAGGCGTTGGCACAGTTCGCGTCGAACTGGCGACCGCGTTCCCGGCGGATGATCTCGAGGGCCTGCTCGGGTGGCATACCGGCGCGGTAGGGCCGATGGCTGGTCATCGCGTCAAAGGCGTCACATACACCCACCACGCGGGCCTCCCAGGGGATCTCCGCGCCTTCGAACCCACGTGGATAGCCTCCGCCATCAATGCGTTCATGGTGGGCCCCGACGGCACCCTCAACCATCGCCGCTAGGGGATGCCCCTGGAGCAGGCGAACCCCGACCGTTGGATGCGTGCGGATTACGGCGAACTCTTCGTCCGTGAGCGCACCGGGTTTGCGCAGCACCGCATCGGGTACGCTGATCTTGCCGAGGTCGTGGAGAAAGCCACCCAGGCTTACTCGAGCGGTTTGCGCTGGCGTGGCCCCAAGCGCCTCGGCGAGCAGGCGCGCATAGCGCGAGACGCGCCACAGGTGACCCCCGGTATACGGGTCCCTCGCCTCGACCATCTGGGCCATTATCATCAGGCTGACCAGGTGCGACTCCGTGTCGCTACCCCCCGGCGCTTCGCCGCCAAACGCCTGCAACAGGGACCTCAGGGCCATGCCACCTCCCACCCAATCGGCTCATCATGCCTCGAGACAACCATGATCTCGGACGTGCTCGAATCATCGTGTTCTCTGGATTGTCCAGCATGCCGGCGCCGCGTGGTATCGAGGATACTACGAATAGCGGGTGATTCAGCGCCCGCGGTCGCCCTGCGCGTTTCGGCGACACCGTGAACACCAACTCCGGGACGGCGTACCCACCGCCCCGACAGTTGCCACGACATAGGGCACAACGAACGTCAAGATGGCCTTGCCCGGCTCGAGCGAGGACGGCGCACGCAGCACGTCGGGCTGGTTGATAAGGACCAGCAATGGGCCAACGACGAGTGCCACGGTGAACGCGCGACGCGGCACGCCGCCGCTCATCGCCGTCCGTACATAGCAGACAGGACACATAAGGCCTACCCGTGGTCGAAGCCTGGTCGAAGCGATACCGCCGTCAGGGGCCGGGGACGAACCGGCGTGCCCGGCCCCGGCCGATGCCGTCAGCCCGTCTTGCCCTCCCATTTGAAGGGCTCCAGCTCCGCGTTCACGGGCGTACCGGCGATGTGGTTGGTGTAGTTGCTCAACACCTTCATGGACACGCCAAGGACCACCTCGAGGGCCTGCCCGCGCTCGAACCCGGCCTCGATGAGCTCCTCCACGGCTGCGTCATCGACCCAGCCACGCTGGCGAACCACGGCGAGGGTGAAGGCATGCAGCGCCTGCAATCGCCGATCCGGCAGTGGTTCGCCGGCGCGCAACGCCTCGAGTACGGCATCGTCCATGCCTGCCTTCCGGGCACGGCCGGAGTGGGCCGCGACGCAGAAGCGGCAGTCATGCTCGACGCTCGTGGTCAGCAATACCACTTCGCGCTCAACCGGGGACAGCGAGGTCCGGTCAAAGATATCGGATAGCGCCATGTATCCCTCGAGGACCGCAGGCGCCTCCGCCATCTTGGCAAAGATGTTGGGGATGAAACCCATGGCCTTGCGCGCGCCCTCGAGCTTCGGCTTAGCGGCCGCCGGGGCGGAATCTATGTCGTGAAGCGGGAAGTCGGTCATCGCGATACCTCCAGTCCGTCTCGTGTGTGGTTTTGATACCCTTCTAACGTAATGGTGACCCGATCCCGGCGGAATGCTCGATTCGCCGTTTTTCATGTCCGATCGGCCGGGACTGGGAGTCATGCCCCCGGCCACCTCGGCGACGGCCCAGCCGGACCGAACGCCCCCATCCACACGCCGCCCCGTCTCCGTCCAGGGGGGCCTTGTGGCGCCTCGCCGGGACACGGTGACGCCCCCTGCCCCGCTACGCAGAATTACGGATGGCCACCGCACGGGACACGCCGGATCCTGTGATGTCGTTCATCCCGCCAGCGAGGAGCGTAATCCGTGCCGTCACACCTTCTGCCGCTCGCCTTCTGGGGGTTTCTGCTGATCTACGGGGGAACGCTGTACGTCATCTCCCCGAGGGCGCCAACCGCCGCCACTTTCTATGACGGCGTCAGCGCCGGGGGCCGTGGTGTCTCGGCCATTCCGCTCACCCTGTCGGTGTTCATCAGCTGGATCTTCGCGAAATCCGTAACCAACGCCGCCAACCTGGGGGCGACCTACGGCGCGGTCGGCGCCCTGGCCTACGCCACCTACTGGCTCTCCATCCCGGTGGCGGGCATCGTGATCTACCGCCTTCGGACCCGCCTCGGCGCGAGCAGCATGACGGAGTTCCTGGTTGGTCGATATGGCCGCGGGGCGGCGATCGCTTTCTCGGCCGCGATACTCGTACGCCTGTACAACGAGGTCTGGAGCAACACGGCGGTGGTGGGCGGTTACTTCGGCGCACCGGGCACCACCGGCTATATCACCGCCTCGGTGGCCTTCACCGCGATCACGCTGGCATATAGCATCAAGGGCGGCCTGCGTGGGTCCATCGTTACCGACGGCGTGCAGGCCGTGGTGTTCGTAGCCCTGGTCGTGTTGCTCTCCGCGTCGGTGCTGCCCGCGCATGGCGTCGGGACGCTGCTAGCGAGCGGAGACTGGCGGCTCGATGCCGGTCTGGATCTCCTCCTGGTGGCCGGCCTGCAGGTCTTCAGCTATCCGTTCCACGATCCCGTCCTGACCGACCGGGGGTTCCTGGCACGGGAGCGAACCATGCTCAGGGCCTTCCTCGTCGCGGGGATACTCGGTTTCGTGGCCATCGCCGGATTTGGCCTCATCGGTGCCCACGCGATGCTCTCTGGTATCGACGTCATGGGCAACGCACCGGCGGCGGTGGCGCGCTCCATGGGCCTCGGCGCCTTCTTTTTGATGAGCGTGGTAATGATGAGCTCCGCAGGTTCCACACTGGACTCCACCTTCAGCTCGCTGGCTCGTAGTGTCGCCCGCGACATGCCGCGCCTTGCCGGTAACCTCCATGCCGATCGGCTACGAACCGGCGCGATCGCCATGACCGTATTCGCGGTACTCGGGAACCTGCCCATGCTCGCCGGGACGGACATCCTCCGGGCCACGACCATCAGCGGCACGATGGTGATCGGGCTCGCACCGGTGTTCATCTTCCATGGCGCGCGACGGGCCGCGCTGAATTTCCATCTCAGCTTCTGGACGGGAATCGGCATCGGCATTGTTCAGGCGTTCGGGGCCGTACCCGACGGGCTGCATATCGGCGACGGCCCCTATGCCGCGCTGCTGGGTGCCAATGCCTGGGGGCTCGCGTTGTGCACCGCGCTGTTCTGGCTGCCCCTCCCCAGGGCCAGGGGCACGGCATGAGGCCCGGCCGGAGCTGTCCGCTCGCCTACCGCTACGGGGCAGACGCGCTGCGTCGCCGCGATGACGGCACGGCCCGGGCCCTGCTAGTCGCCGGCGGGCTATACGGTAACCCCGAGGCCCTGACAGCAGCCGAACGGCGGGCGGAACGGGATGATTCTAGGTTGGTCTTCAACGGAGATTTCCACTGGTTCGACACCGAACCGGGGCTCTTCGAGACCATTCAGCGCCGGGTCCTCGCGCACACCGCCACCTCCGGCAACGTCGAGGCCGAGCTGGCACGGCCCAGCGGCGCGGGCTGCGGGTGCGGATACCCCGATTCGGTGGACGACGACACCGTCGCCCGTTCCAACGCGATCATGGCGAGGCTGCAGGGGGCGGCGACGCGCGGGCATCAGCGCGCGCTCTCACAACTGCCCTACTTTCGGGCCTACCGCGTCGGGGGGGTCCGCGCAGTGGTCCTCCACGGGGATCCTGACTCACTGGCCGGCTGGGGACTCGCGGCCGATTCCTCCGCCATGGGCGACCCCGAAGCTCGTGTGCTTGCGGACTGGTTCCGGCGCGCAGACGCGGATGTCTTCGTGTGCTCGCACACCTGTCTGCCCTGTATACGCGAGATAGTCGTGGACGGGCGGCCGCGCTGCGTCATCAACAATGGTTCGGCAGGCATGCCCAACTTCGCGGACACCCGATACGGTTTGGCGGTTCGTATCGCTACGCGGCCAGCGAACGACGCCGTTTTCGGCACCGTCGTGAACGGCATGCACGTGGCCGCAGTCGCCCTTCCTTATGACCACGACACCTGGATTCAGCGATTCAGGGAAGTCTGGGCCCGGGAGTCACCGGCGCGACAGTCCTACGAACAGCGGATCCTCCACGGCCCTCGGTTCGATCTCGGCGACGTGTACACGGCCGATCCAGGTTAAGCGCTCGATACCTGCTCAGGCCGCGTCGACGCCCATGGTAGGTCGCGGTGCGGGCCCGGCCCAGCGGACCCGCACCGCATGGCATGGCCGATCAGAAGCGGTCATGCTCATGTTACCTGTCAGGCCCCGGCAGGTTTCGCGACGGGCCCCCGGAGATCGTGTACCGTAATCCGGCCACCGAGGATGCGCGCCGACGTTGCGTCCGTGCCCTGTTGCCCATGCCAGTGCGCGGCAACGCCGGCGGAATCACTGGAGGCCCCGATCACCAGGTCGGCGGGAGACAGGCGACCACCGAGGAGACGGTGATCCGCGACGCGCCTCGAGACCTGGTCGTGAACGCCGACACCGGCACGGGCGAGTCGGGTGGTCACCCCGCGCTCACCCAGGTCGTATTCCGTCAAGCGTCCACCGAGGGTACGGTCCGGAACCGCCATATCACTCGAGGAGAAATGCGCGGCGAACCGAGCGGAACCGGTGCTGGCGATGCCGGCGACATCCTGCTCGGAGAGCCGCCCGCCGAGGGCCCGGAAATCCTGACCGACGTCACCCCCGCCACCGAAGTGCGCCGCCGCCGCTGCGGTCGGCTGGGTACCGATGCCCACCAGGTCCTGGGGCGAGAGACGTCCGCCCGCGGTCAGTGAGGCCGCCGAGGCCGTGCCGACCAGGCTGAGCCCGAGAACGATGGTCGCCGCTGCGTTGTAAGTCCGGTTAATCATGGCAGTCACCTTTGTGTGCTGTTCCGTGGATTGCGATTACAGACTGGCATTTCGTACTAATACGGACTATCGGGATTGATACTTATGCCTCTCTTCCGCCCGCCTGACGACGGATCGCGCGCGGGAGCAGGCCGCAGATACGCCATGCCGGGATCTCGCCAACCCGCACACACCACGTTCACCAAAAGGCCCGGAAGGGGTGCCCAGACAACACCGGGCGGCCTATGTGCCCGAGAAAGCCGGCTCGAGGAACCCCGATACACCCTTGCGGGGCCGAGTCCCGATACCACTGGCACCAGCGACTCGCCCTGGCTCGGCAATCCACCATGCAACCGCCAATCAACAAGGCCGTACCGCAGCCGTCCTACCGGTCGAGCGCCGTGCATGCCCCTGTCAGCCAGGGCGTGGGCGTCGCGCCTTGCCTGCCGTCATACCGACGCGTGACTCCACCGGGGACGTTGGCACCTTTGTTCTGGCGGTGGTGTATTCCTGTTAATCTGGGACCCATTAGTGACGCGTCTGAGGGGCACGGATGGACGTAGGGCCTGACAACACCCTGGACCCCGAGCACTGGCTCGACGCGCATGGTGACGCGCTGTACCGCTTTGCGCTGCGCCGCACTGGCGATCCCGACGTGGCGGAAGACCTCGTGCAGGAGACACTGCTGGCCGCGTGGCACGGGGCGGCGGACTACCGTGGCGACGCCAGTGAGCGCACTTGGCTCACCGGCATCCTGCGCAGAAAGGTCGTTGACTTCCTGCGCAAGATGTCGCGGGATCCGGCGCGGAACGTCGCGCCACCGGGAGACAATGGCGACGACGGGGATGACTTCGACTCCAGGGGGAACTGGCGTTTCATACCGGGTCCCTGGGGCGACGACCCCCTGTCCACCAACGAGGCGGAAGCGTTCATGGACGTACTCGACGACTGCCTCGCGGGCTTGTCTCACGCACAGCGGGGTTCTTTCGTCCTTCGGGAAGTCGACAACGTCAGAGTCAAGGACGCCAGCGAAGCCCTTGGCGTGTCCGTCAATCACGTGTATGTGCTCCTGCACCGGGCACGCCTGGGCCTGCGCCGGTGCCTGGAGCGGCATTGGTTCGGGGGGCCAGCAAAGCGATGATGGGATTACCCAGCTGCCGCGAGGTAAGCCGGCGGCTTTCCAGGGAGATGGACGCATCGACGCCACGAAGCTGGCGCGTGCGGATACACCTCCGACTCTGTTCCGCCTGCCAGCGCTATGCGCGCCAGCTTCAATGGCTGCGTTCGAGCATACGCACGGTGGCAAAAGGAGCATCCACCCGCGAGATGCCCGGCGAACGTCGCGAGCGAATTCGTCGTGAACTGCGCCGACGCGAGTGAGCCACCCGCCCCAAGCCCCTGCCTTCAGACAGTGGCGGCCACGCCTGGCTCCGCCATCGATGCCCCACGCTCTGGCTGTCACAACGGGCCCCAACCGTTGGGGCCCGCATGATCTGCACCACCAGTATGTAAGATTCCCGTCCCCGGCGCGACTAATCCCTTAACCCATCGGGCATCTCATTCATCCCGCTGTGTCGCGGCCCCGGTGGGCACCAGGGAGGAATGGAACCATGAACGATTCCGTGAGCAGAGGTCGGCACACACGGGTAACCGCGCTGCTGGTCGCAATGGGACTCGGCCTAGCTGGCTGTCAGTCCCTCGGGGGTGAAGCCATGGCAGATGGCAACGCCGCCACGCACGGGAAAGACATCTACGACAATGGTGCCCAGCCACAGCTTAGCGACGTCGCGCTCCCACGGGAGCGCCGGGTCGAACAGCCCCGCGGCAAGGTCGTCTACTGGGTAATGCCCGGGCCACGGCAGCTAAGCCCCGATGTCTTCGGGACGCCGAACGCCCCCAAGATGACCCTGGCACCCAAGCTCAAGGCCGCCAAGCAGGCCGTCGCCGCAGGCCAAATGCCACCCGCGGTTCCGGAGACCCTGAAAAAGCTCCCGATCCTAGTCGCCGCGCCCCTGAAGGCGCGCAACCGGCACAGTGACGGGAGCTGGTGGATCGACGCACCAACGCCGTTCGGTGACGATGGGCGCATCGTCCAGGGCAGCTTCACGGCGCACTACAAGGACCGCGTTGCCCAGGATCCGCCCGGCACACCGCCCAGCACACCCGATACCGCGAGCATGACCGCGGAGTTCTCGGATCCCCAGGGCCACAACTACCGCGTGGTACTGAAGAAGGTCCTCAAACCGCCCTTCCCCGGCTACCGGACACAGGGTGGGGTGATGATCGAGTCCTATCACCACGGCCTGACCGGCACCGGATCGCCGCTAATGCCGAAGGTCAAGACGCATGCAGCGTTCTGGGGTATGGGCGACGTCTACATCGACGACAAGCTCGCCGATAAAAACGTGGTGATGCACATGATGACCACGGAAGTCGTGCGCGATCGCAACTACCACCTGCCGCTCAACAACGAGATGCCGTTGGCGCCGGATCAACGACTGATCAAAGGCCAGGCGACACACACGCACCTTATCGTGCTGCCGCTCAAGGTCGTACACGGCAAGGGCCCGGTATTCCAGCCGCTGAAGACCGCCTTCAAGTTGCCCAACGGCAAGACGCAGCCGTTCATGCACATCATGTTCGAGCAGGACAACGTCGGCGCGGTTCAGCCGCTCTAGGCGGCCGCTTTCGTCGCCCTCAACGAACAATCGAGCGGAGGTCTCATGCACGCCAGGCAGACACGGCTACCGGTCACCACATCGCGGGTCGCACTTGTGATGGGTGTCCTTTTCCTCGGGACCAACGTGGCCACCGCCCATGGGGACGGTCATAAGGGCACGGTGATGGATGTGCCCGAGAGCGGCCACATCACCGTGGTTGGCAAGGAATTCCAGTACTCGCCGAGCAGAATCCACGTGGAGAAGGGCCAGCACGTCACCCTCGTGTTCAAGAACGCGGGGGCTTTGAGCCACAACCTCACCATTCCCAAACTCGGGCTGAAAACCGAAACCATTCAAGGCGGTGCGACGGATACCATTGAATTTACCGCCAAAAAGGCGGCGACCTATCCATTCTGGTGCACGGTGCCCGGCCACAAGCAGGCTGGCATGACCGGCGGGGTGGAAGTAGGCGGCTAACCGCCGGGAACGGCGGCGCCAGTGCGCCGCCGTATCCGCCGCGAGAAGGGATCGACCGGACAAGCAACGGTCCGGCGCAAACAGACCGTAACACGCCATTGGCGAATGGCGCCCAAGCAACATTACGTGTGGAGGAATCAATGAAAACTGACATCGGACGCGGACTCGGTGCGGGTCTTCTCGCAACCATCGCACTCTCTGTGCTGATGGTCCTGAAGGCCGCCATGGGCATGATGCCCGCCATGAACGCCATCAAGATGCTTACGGCCATGAGCCATCAAATCATCGGGACCACACCTCACCCACTGGTTGGCTGGGTCATTCATCTCCTCATCGGCACGGTGGTCTGGGGCGGGCTATTCGCACTGGTCCATGACCGCCTTCCCGGTAGCAGCGTGGTACGAGGCCTGGTCTTCGGCACGGCCGCTTGGCTCTTAATGATGGTGCTGATCATGCCGATGGCGGGGGCCGGCCTGTTTGGCCTGGGTATCGGCATCGGTGCCCCCGTCGCCACGCTCGTGTTGCACTGGGTTTACGGCGGCGTTCTGGGTTACGCATACGCAGGACTGGCGGCAAGGGATGGCGGCGTCATACCTGACCATGGATGAACCGCGTAGGGACACGTTCCCTCAAAGGAAATCCCGCCGATAGAGCGACTGCAGGACGCGACCGCCTTATCAGGCGGATACCTGGAGCCGCTCGTACTCAACCAAGGCATCCACAAGAGGAGATCGGACGGGCCGAGGCCACCAGCGTCAACGACACGGTGGCCCCGGCCCGCCCCGGTCAGCAACCCGATGCCCATGACGCCCGGATCTGCCCGGGCGAGGCTTTAGGGGCCATTGATAATCATAAGCGTGAGGCGGTCGTCGGCGCCGTGCCACATCCACCGCCCCGGCGGGCGGCGGACATGCACGTGGTGGGGGCGAAAGCGCCTCAGAACCCCCGGAAACGCGGCTACTGGACGGTCAGGCCGGCCTGATCGACCATCCACTGAATGGCCTTGCGGATCTCCTCCTCGGAGGCAGACCCCTTCTGGGGCGGCATGTTGTTGAAGCCGTTGGAGGCGTGGGTCAGCAAGGTCTTCATGCCCTTTTCCACGCGCGGCGACCAGGCCGCCTTGTCACCGATCTTCGGCGCACCCAGAGTCCCGCTCTGGTGACAGGCCGCACAGACCTGATTCACCACTTCCTCGCCGGAACGCGGCCCGCTGCTCGCCTCCTCCTGGCCACCGGAGGATGCGATCTCCGGCATGGCCTCGCCGGTGAGACGGACCTGGCCGACCGGCTGGAGGTTCTGCGCCGCCCGCTCGGCCGTGAACTGCCGGCGTTCCTCGGTATTGCCGTCGTAAAGCGTTGCCGCAATGATGGCCAGCACCACCGCCGTCACCACGAGGCCGCCGATGACGACGATGAAATTGCGAATGAACTTTCTGTCTTCCTGGCGACTCACCGCGTCCCCCCAAAGAGTCAGTGCCAGACACCGGCCACGCCGGGCCTGCTAGCGGAGTAAGGGGCAGGGACCCCGAACGGAAACGAGGGCAGAGTATATCGAGAATGGCCAGTGGCGAAAACTCGCCGGCCACAGCCCGTACCGATGCTTGGACATCACCCCGGCGACGCGATACTCTGTGCCTTCTAAACGCGCCCGTAGCTCAGCTGGATAGAGCGTCGGCCTCCGGAGCCGAAGGTCGCAGGTTCGAATCCTGCCGGGCGCGCCAGATTCGCGATGAGCCCGGCCGCGCACCGGGCTTTTTCGTTAGGGTCCGCACGGTCACGGCCCGGGCACGTAGCTCAGCCCCAGCGTGGGCCGGACACCGCGATAGTCGATCACGCCGTCCTCGTAGCGGACCGCGAACACCGACGACAGGCTCGCCCGCCACGCCCCGCCCCACAGGCGCCAGTCCAGTGCAATGCTCGCCCGGCGGTGGCGTGTCACCGAGTGCTCAATCCGGTTGCGGGTCATGCCACCGGCCAGTCCGGCACGCAGGGTTGCGTGGCGGATCAGCTGCCAGACGTAGTTCGCGCTGAGGGCCCGGGTCACACGCTCGATCTCGCCGAGCTCGTCCTCGCGGTGGCTCACGAAGGCATCGGTGGAGAAGTCGCCGGGCCCCATCGACCCGGTCAGCGACAGCCCGGTCAGCCGGACATCCACCGGGTTGTCACTCTCCAGCGCCTCGCGCACGTAACGGACCCGGGCCCGCGCGGCGAGCCCGCCGGCCAGGCGCCAGCCCCCCTGCAGCGCGGTGATGCGCTGGTCCGCCGGGATGTCGGCTCCCGCGGGCCGGTAATCCTCGCCGTAACGCTCGTAGGACAGCCGCCAGTCATACGGCAACATCCCGCCTTCACCGCTCAACGCCAGGAACCGGGCGGTGTCGGCGTGACCGTGCCCGCCGGCGGCGTCGTAGTCACCACTGAAACGCCCGTACTCCATCTCCATGGAAAGCCGCTGGCCGGCGACGGTGAGATTCCTCTGCCAGCTCAGGCTCCCGACGTCCTGGTTGATGCCTTCCAGCGCTGGCACCTCCGCCGCCGGCCCGTCGTAGCGGATCGCCGAGAGCGACACGGCACCGACGATGGTGTCCTCGATACGCCAGCGCCCGCCGCTGTAGCGTGAGCCGCCGCCTTCGCCGCTGCCGGAAAACAGCCGCATCGACTGGCTCGGCCCGGTGGTACGCGGGCGGAACAGCACCGACGCACCATCGATGGAGCGGTTGAAGGTGCGCGCGGAGGTGTCCACCGAGAGGTCTCCCGCCTCGACACGGAAGGGCACGGGGGCCTGGTCGTTCTCCCAGGTGAGGCTGGCACGGCGCACGCTACCACTGCGGTAACGGCCGTCGTCTCCGGCCAGGGCGCCGGAGAAATCCCCCCGCAGCGTGCCGTAGGCGGAGAGACGCCGGTCGCTGCGCAGATGCAGCTCGTCGGCCGCGAAGGCCTCACTTGCGCTTACGCTGACCGGATCCCCCTCGATGCCGCGCCGCTCGACACGCAGGGCCTCATCTGCCGCGGCCGCTCCCGCCATCAGCGCGGGCAGCACCGCGACAGCCAGCACGACCGTCACCCGGCGACGGCCACGGAGTGCCTTCATCGCACCTGGGGCCCTCCCTTCGATACAGCCTACAGGGCCCTCATGGTAGCGCGCTTACCCGGCCTGCCGGCTGGGAGGTGCGTCGCAGACTGACTGCCTCGTGGAATACGCACGCGCCTGCGTCGACGGGCTCAGGCCGGTGCCACGACGACCCGGTCGCGTCCCGTTGCCTTCGCCTCATAGAGGGCGGCATCGGCGCGCTCGGTCAGCATTGCCAGGGTCCAGCCGAAACGCATCTCCGCCACCCCGAGACTCACCGAGACGGGGCCGACGCCGGGGAACGGGGCGTCGGCGACGGCACGGCGGATCCGCTCGGCAAGCACCGTCGCACCGCGGAGATCCGTGTGTGCGGCCAGCACCAGGAACTCCTCGCCGCCCCAGCGCCCGAACTGGTCCGCCTCGCGGAGGATCGCGGCGACCCTGTGGGTGAGCTCGATCAGGGTACGGTCGCCGACCGGATGACCGAAGCGGTCGTTCACGGACTTGAACCAGTCGATATCGAAAAGCACCACGGAGAACGGTGTCGAGTAACGCGTGAACGCCGACTCCGCGGCCTGCAGCAGCGTGTAGAGCCTGCCGCGGTTGGTGACACCGGTAAGCCGGTCGTGGGTGGCCAGGTGCTCGAGCTCCGTTAGCAGACGCTTGTGCTCGCTGATGTCGTGGAACACGCAGACGTAATGCTCGACCCGCCGGGCATGGTCGTAGACAGCGGCGATCGATTCCCAGTGGGGCTGGACGACACCGTCGCGGCACCGGTTCCAGATCTCGCCCTCCCACCGGCCGTGCTCGCGCACCGCCGTCCACATGCGCGCGAAGAACGCCTCATCGTGGTGCCCGGAGCGCAGCAACGCCGGTGTCGCCCCCACCGCTTCCGACGCCGGGTAGCCGGTGAGGGTGGTGAACGCGGGATTCACGCGCTCGATCACGCCGTTCGCGTCGGTGATCATCAGCGCCTGGCTGGTGCGGAAGGCCTTGGCCAGTAGCCGCTGCTCGGCGGCAAGCGCCCGCCGTTCGCTGATGTCCTCCACGATCCCGTCGATCCAGCGCTCGCCGGCGCTGTCGCGGACCCGCGCGGTGACTGCGACCCAGACCTCCCGTCCGTCCAGCGTCCGCAGCGGCAGCTCGCGGGCACGCAGCACACCCGCACGCATCAGCTCGGCCGCCACTGCACGCGCCTGGGCGGAATCGGGGTGGAAAGAGGCGGCGGACCGGCCGATGAGCTCATCGGGTGTCGCCGCCCCGAGGATCCGGGCCATCGCGGGATTGGCATCGGTGACCCGCCCGCCGTCAGCGGGGCGGCTGCTGTACACGCCCACCGGCAGCGACTCGAAGATCCGCCGGTAGCGCTCCAGCCACTGCTGATAGCGATGCGCGCGGGTGACATCGTGAACGATGGAGTGGAGGTACTCCCGGCCGTCGATGAACACGGGTCCCGAGTACACTTCCACCTCCCGCAGCTCACCGTTCGCGGTACGGTGGCGGAAGCGGAAGAAGCGCTCCTGCTCCCGGCGGGCCCGGTCGATCTCCCCCGTCAGCATGTCCGGGGCAAGCGTGTTCAGATCGCCGACGTGCAGCGTGGTGATCTCACCGCGGGTATAGCCATAGAACGCGAGGGCCGAGTCGTTGGCGTCCGCGATACGCCCCGTCGCCGCCTCGATGAGCAGCTTCGGGGCAATGTTGAGGTGGAAGCTCTGCCGGAAATACGTCCGTTCGGCACGGCTGCGCTGCACCGCCTCGCGCCGCTCGTCCAGGGCCTCCAGCATCACATCGGCCCCGTCTTCCAGCGCCCGGACGGTCACGACCAGCCACCGGCCCGGCACGCCGCCGGGCACGGGCAGACACAGTCGCAGCACACCCTCGCCGCCGGCGAGCACCGCCTCGAACGCGGAAGAGCACACGGCGCCGGGATCGAGCAGTGCCACGATATGCCGGCCAACCGGTTCGTCGACGCCCGTCAATCGCACTGCGGCGGGGTTGGCCTCGGCGACCGCACCCTCCGCAGTGACCTGAAGACGGCCCACCGGGGCGGCCTCGACGAACCCCTCCAGTGCTGCAAGCCGCCGCCGCAGCGCATGCTCGCCGGATATCTCTCCCTCAGCGGGTCGGCCCGTCGTCACACGCCGCCCACCCCGGGGCCGGCGAGCGCACCTGCAGGCAGCCCCCACCGGCCGTGCCCGCCGGGAGCGACGAGCCGGGAAGGATACGTGTGTGAATCAATTCGCATGCCCGGCATTATGCCAAGCAGCGGAGACAGGTGAGATGTTTAGTGAATCAGACACCTGTGCTTAATGATAACGATTTCCCCCCGTCCGCGGCGGCCGTGGACTGCTCAGCCGACGTCCTCTCCCGCCGGCTCCCGCTTGCGCCCGGTAACCATGGCGCGGGCCAGGTTCTCACCGTGACGAACGCTGGCCAGGACCACGCCCGCGACGTGAAGACCGATCAGCACCAGCAGCGAATTCGCCAGGAAGGCGTGAGTCTCCTCGACCCACTCGACCCCCCAGAAGGCGTCCAGGGTGTACATCCAGCCGGTCAGCGCCGTGCCCGCGAGCGCGAGCAGCAGCACCACGATCATCGCCGCCCCGGCCGGATTGTGCCCGAGGTGGCGACGCTCACGACCGGATGCCATATCGACGATATAGCGCAGCACGGTGGCGGGCGGGCGCACGAACTGGGTGAAACGGGCGTAGCGTGGTCCGACCAGCCCCCAGAGCAGCCGGAAGCCGATCAGCCCGGCCACGATATAGCCGGCCCACTCGTGGATTTCCCCCCACTCGTCACCGGTGAGCCAGGCCACGGTCACCGCCGTGACCATCCCCCAGTGGAAGACCCGGACTGCCGGGTCCCACACACGGATCGTGCGCTCGCCCATCGCGTCAGTCCTCTCCCTTGACGCGCACCGGCTCCAGCGTCTTCGGGTTGAAATAGGCCTCCACCCGGTCACCGTTCTCGTCGTACGCGTACGCCTCGTAGCAGCCATCCTCAGTGCGGATGCTCTTCACTTCCCAGCCCTTGTCCATCAGCGCCTGTCGGAAGGTATCCCGGCTCTGCCACTCGGACTTCGGCACGTCACAGCCGTCCGCCGCCTGCGCCGCACCGGCCGCCGCGACACCGAGCATCACCATCGAAAGCACAAGTCCGCGCTTCATCACTCAAGCTCCTTCAATCACCGAATGACGGTGGCCATCATCCCGGCGCAACCTGACAGGATCCTGAAAGACGGTGACGAATCGTGAAGCCGGTGTCCGGGTTACAATCGGCGCCCGGACACCGAAGGGGACGGCCATGCGCATACTGCTGGTGGAGGACGACGCGAGCCTGGGCACCGCCGTCGTCGATCAGCTCGCCGCCGACGGGCACGCCGTCGACCGGGTGGATCACCTCTGCCGGGCCCGGCCCGCCCTGGCGGCGGTGGCCTACGACCTCTGCCTGCTCGACCTGATGCTGCCCGACGGCGACGGGCTCACGCTGCTCGGCGAGCTGCGCGGGCGCGGCGAGCGGCTGGCGGTGATCATCCTCACCGCCCGGGACCAGATATCGGACCGGATCCGCGGCCTGCGGGCCGGCGCGGACGACTATCTGGTGAAACCCTTCGATCTCGCCGAGCTCTCCGCCCGCGTGCTCGCCGTGGGCCGGCGCAGCGCCGGCGACGCCGGACCGCGGATCGAGGTGGCGGGGGTCGTGATCGATGAGGCCGCGCGGACCGTCCACCGCGATGGCGAGCCGGTACGCCTGACCCAGCGCGAGTGGGCCCTGCTGGAGGCGCTGGCGCACAACCGCGGGCGCGTGCTCTCGCGGGGCCAGCTCGAAGACCGGCTCTACGCCTTCGGTGCCGAGGTGGAAAGCAACACCATCGAGGTCTACATCAGCCGGCTGCGCAAGAAGCTCGGCACAGGCCTGATCGCCACGGAGCGAGGCCTCGGCTACCGGATGGTGCGCTCGTGAACGGCAGGGCCTTCAGCCTGCGCCGGCGTCTGGCGGGGATGCTCACCGCCGGTGTGCTCACACTGTGGCTGGTAGCCACGGCACTGTCGTGGGTGCTGGTTCGTCACGAGCTCAACGAGGCCTATGACGAGTCCCTGGCACAGGCCGCACACCGGCTGCTCGCGCTCGGGGCCGCGGGGCCGGCCGGCAGGGAACCGACGACGGTCGGCGCCGGCGAGGGGCTGCTCACCTACCGCGTCCGCGACGCCGCCGGCCGGGTGGTGCTGAGCTCCCGCAATGCCCGCGACACCGGCTTCCCCGCACCGTTGCGGCCCGGTTTCGTCACGACCGCGTCGCACCGGGTGTTCACCGAGCGCGACGCCGACACCGGTCTGCTCATCCAGGTCGCCGAGCCCCTCGCCCACCGCCGCGAGGCGGCGATGGAAACGACGCTGAGCCTGCTCCTGCCGCTGCCGTTCCTGGTGCCGCTGAGCCTGCTCGGCGTGTGGTGGCTGGTGCGCCGGACCACAGCGCCGGTGCTCTCGCTGCGCGGCGAGATCGAACGCCGCGCCCCCGGCGATCTGGCCCCACTGACCGCGAGCGGCCTGCCCGCGGAGATCCGTCCGCTGGCGGATGCCGTCAACCGCCTGATGGCACGGCTGCGTGACGCACTGGCGGCGGAACGCAGCTTCACCGCGAACAGCGCCCACGAGCTGCGCACGCCCATCGCCGGGGCCCTGGGCCATACCCAGCGGCTGCTCGCCGACACCGGCGACCCGGCCGTGCGCGAGCGCGCGCGGCACATCGAGGCCGGCCTGCGTCACCTCGCCCGGGTCTCCGAGAAGCTCATGCAGCTCGCCCGCGCCGAGGCCGGGGTCTTCGCCGCCGACACGCTCCAGCCCCTCGACGACGTGCTCGCCCTGGTGGTCGACGAGTTCAGTCGCCACGCCGGCAGCGGCGATCGGGTGACACTCACGGTACCGGACGGCGTGCGGCTTGCCGGCGCGCTGGATCCCGACGGCTTCGCCATCCTGCTGCGCAACCTCATCGAGAACGCCCTGCGCCACAGCCCGGCGGACAGCCGGGTGGCGGTGGTGGTGGACGGCGCCCGGCGCCTGCGGGTGATCAACGACTCGCCCGTGATCCCCGCCACCACGCTCCGGCAACTGCGGGCGCGTTTCCGGCGGGGGACGACCCGGCCCGGCGGCACCGGGCTCGGGCTGGCCATCGTCGAGGCGATCGCCGAGGGCGCCGGGGCCTCGGTGACCCTGAACTCCCCCGCCCCCGGCCGTGCCGACGGCGTCGAGGCAGTGGTCACCCTGCCGGACGGCACCCATCCGGCATGAGCGCGGGCACGCCGGTCATCGCCCCCGCTGGCGCTCACCGCGGGCCAGCAGCGCCCGGGCGCGCAGGAGCACGGGGCGGTCCACCATCCGGCCGTCCACGGAGAACACCGCGCCATCCGCCGGGGCGGCATCGACCACGCGCCGCGCCCAGTCCAGGTCCGCCTCGCTGACCGCGAACGCCGCGTGGACGGGCCCGATCTGGGCGGGATGGATGCACAGCGCCCCCGAGAAACCGAGCCCCTGTGCCGTCTCCAGCTCGGCGCTCAGGCGCCCGGTATCGGTGTAGTTGGCGATGGAGCCGGGGAAGCCGATCGCCTCGATCCCCGCGGCCCGCGCCGCCCAGGCGACGCGGCGGGCGGGCTCGGTGAGCAGCGCCGCCCCGGGCGTGCCGCCCAGGTCCAGGGCCAGGTCCTCAGGCCCCAGGGCCAGGGCCGCGAGACGCGGCGTGGCCGCGGCCAGCCCGCCCGCGGCCAGCAGCCCCCGCGCGCTCTCGATCATGCCGATCACCGGCACTCCGCCCGGTTCGAACCCCCGCTCCGTCTCCAGCTCGGTAAGGATGCCGTCGGTGACCACGGGCTCGTGGGCGTGCTCGACCTTGGGCAGCACGATGCCCGCCAGCGACGGCCCGACGGCGGCCTCCAGGTCGTGGACCTGCTCCCGGGTGCCGGCGTTGACGCGCACCAGCACGGCGACGCCGTCGGCCGCCAGCCGGGCGACCGCCTCGGGCAGGGCGGCCCGCGCCGCCGGCCGCCGCCCGGGGGCGACGGCGTCCTCCAGATCCAGGATGCAGGCGTCGGCACCACGCCGTCCCGCCTTCTCCAGCAGGCGCTCGTTGTCGGCGGGCACGAACAGGAGCGACCGCCAGCCGGGCCATTGCGTCATCTCGTTCCTCCCTTTCCGCCGGGCGCTCTGGCGGCCCGGCTCGCGACGGGGGCGGTGAGGCCGCGATACGCCCGCCCTGTCCCCGTCTCCGCGGTCATTCCACCCGGCCGGTCAGCGCCAGCGCCCCGTCCGGCCGGGTGACCCACAGGCGCGCGCCGTCGTCCTCGGGCACGCCGGCGGTGGTGAAGGCCATGTCGTCGAACACCGGCGCGCGGGAGCGGTACTCGAACCGGCGCACCGGCGTCCCGCGCTGCTGCACGGCCAGGTCGAGCATGAGCGTCGCCATCAGGGGGCCATGGACGACCAGCCCCGGATAGCCCTCGACGCCGGTGCAGTAGGACCGGTCGTAGTGGATGCGGTGGCTGTTGTACGTGAGCGCCGAGTAGCGAAAGAGCAGCACCGGGTCGGGGCGCCAGGTCGCCCGCCACGCGGGCTCGGGCATGTCGTCGCTCCCGGCGGTGTCCGCCCCGCCGCCCGGTGCCGGGGCGCGGTAGACGATATCCTGGGCCTCGTCGATGCGCCCGCCGCGCTCGCCCTCGATCTCGTGGCTGACGGTGACGAACACCAGCGGCCCGCTGCGGCCCGCCTTGGGCACCACCTCCGCCACGGTGGAGCGGCAGTGCACCCGCTCGCCCACCTGCAGCGGCCGCTCGATGGTCATCCGGCTGCCCGCCCACATCCGCCGGTGGCCCGCCGGCAGCGCCGGCAGGAAGGCCCCGAGGCGCTCGTGACCGTCGCCACCGGAGGCGGAGGCGCGGTAGAGCGGCGGGAACAGCAGCCACTGCCAGCACGGCGGCAGCGGCGTGCCGTCCGCGGGCAGGGACGCCTCCCGGTCCAGGGCCGCATTGAAGGCGGCGACGCGCCAGGCGTCGACGGTATCGACACCCTCGCGGGTCCGCCCGATCCACGCCCGCGGGTCGGTTTCACTCATGGCCGAACTCCCGGCGTATCGCCTCGGTGTTCTCGCCCAGCGACGGACAACGGCCGAGGTGGTCACCGTACCACCGGGCCTGCACCGGCGGCGCGGGGATCTCGGCGTCGGCACCGCCGGCCAGGGCCACATGGGCCTGGCGCAGGGCCGGGTGGTCCAGCACGTCGGCGGGCTCGTTGAGCTTGCCGTAGGCGATCCGCGCCCGGTCGAGGCGCTCGATCAGCGCCGCCTCCGACAGGGCGGCCGTGGCCTCGGCGACGGCCGCCTCGACCCGCTCGCGCTCGGCGGTACGCCGGGCGATGCTGGCGAAGGCAGGCTCCTCGAACAGATCCGGGCGCCCGAGCACGTCCCGGCACAGCCGCTCCCATTCCCGCTCGTTCTGGATCGAGATCACCACCTCCGTGCCGTCGGCGGTGGGGAACGCCCCGTAGGGCACGATGGAGGGGTGGCGCATGCCCATGTACGCCGGCGCCTCCCCGGCGTAGCGGGTCTGGAGCAGCGGCACGGCCATGAGGTCGGCCATGCTGGAGAACAGCGACGCCCCCAGGCGCTCGCCCTCGCCGGTGCGCTCACGGCGGATCAGCGCCTCCAGGATGGCGCCGTAGGCGTTGATGCCGGTGACGATGTCGGCGATGGACACGCCGATGCGCCCGCGCCCGCTGATGCTGGAGAGCCCGCTCTCCGCCTGGATGAGCATGTCGTAGGCGCGCATGCTGGCGTAGGCGTTGTCCTCGCCGTAGCCCGAGATGCCGCAGACGATCAGCCGGGGGAAACGGGCGTTGAGCGCCTCCCAGCCGTAGCCGAGGCGGTCGATCGCGCCGACCGAGAGGTTCTGCACGAACACGTCGGCGCGCTCCAGCAGGCCCTCGAAGACGGCGCGGTCGGCGTCGTCGCGCAGGTCCAGGCACACCGACTCCTTGCCGTGGTTGGCCCATACGAAGTAGGTGGCCTCGCCCTTGACGTATTCGTCGTAGCCCCGGGCGAAGTCGCCCTCGGGGCGCTCTATCTTGATCACCCGGGCGCCGGCATTGGCCAGCCGGGCGGTGCACACCGGCGCGGCGACCGCCTGCTCCAGCGAGACGACCAGCGAGCCAGCGAGCGGCTTGTCCTGGGCCTGCGTATCCATGGTGACTCCTTCAGAACGACCGCGGCATCCCCAGAACGTGTTCCGAGAGATACGCGAGGATGAGATTGGTGGAGACGGGCGCGACCTGGTAGAGCCGGGTCTCGCGGAGCTTGCGCTCGATGTCGAACTCGCGCGCGAAACCGAAGCCGCCGTGGGTCTGCAGGCAGGTATCGCCGGCCCGCCAGGAGCAGTCCGCGGCGAGCAGCTTGGCCATGTTGGCCTCGGCGCCGCAGGACTCGCCCGCGTCGAACCGCCCGGCGGCCTCGTGGACCATGAGCTCGGCGGCCCGCATGTCCGCGTACGCCCGGGCGATGGGGAACTGCACGCCCTGGTTGCGCCCGATGGGCGCCCCGAAGACCTCGCGTTCGCTGGCGTAGGCGCTGGCGTGCTCGATGAAGAAGCGCGCATCGCCGATGCACTCGAAAGCGATCAGGATGCGCTCGGCGTTCATGCCGTCGAGGATGTAGCGGAAACCGCGCCCCTCCTCGCCGATCAGCGCGTCGGCGGGCACCGAGAGGTCGTCGAAGAACAGCTCCGTGGTGTGGTGGTTCATCATCGTCTCGATGGGCTGGACGGTGAGGCCGTTGCCCGCCGCCTCGCGCAGATCGACGAGGAAGACGCTCAGCCCCTCGGTCTTGCGCGAGACCTGGTCCCGGGGCGTGGTGCGCGCGAGCAGCAGCATCAGGTCGGAGTGCTCGACGCGGCTGATCCACACCTTCTGGCCGTTGATCACGTAGCGATCGCCACGGCGCTCGGCGAACGTCCGGATCGCGGTGGTCTCGGTGCCGGCACCGGGCTCGGTCACACCGAAGGCCTGCAGGCGCAGCTCGCCGGAGGCGATGCCCGGCAGGTACGCCGACTTCTGCGCCTGCGAGCCGTGGCGCAGCAGCGTGCCCATGGTGTACATCTGCGCATGACAGGCCCCGGGATGACCGCCGGAGCGCGCGATCTCCTCGAGGATCACGCCCGCCGCCGTGAGCCCGAGCCCGGCGCCGCCGTATGCCTCCGGGATCAGCGCCCCGAGGAAGCCGTCCTCGGTGAGCCGCCGCACGAACGCGTCGGGATAGCCCCGGGTGGCGTCGAGCTCGCGCCAGTAGCTGCCCGGGAAGTCGCTGCACAGACGGGCAACGGCGTCGCGTATCTCGCGGATGGTGTCGGGCTCGTTCATCGATCCTCCCCTGCATGAGTCCTCGGATCGCGCGCCGGGTCCAGCCGCGCGAATGCCTGCCGCTCGGCGGCGTCGAGGCGCGGCACCAGGCCCTGCTCCCACTCCAGGTAGCGGCGCGCGGCATCGAGGTTGCCGTCGTGGCGGTCGTGGACGAAGAACAGCCGGTCGATGCAGGCCCGGTCCGGCGGCTCGTCCGGCGTCTCCACCACCGGCCCGCCGGCGGCGGCCCAGGCGTCCAGGCCGCCGTCGATCAGCGCGACGCCGTCGATACCGTGATCAGCGAGGTCGCCCGCCACCAGGGCGGCACGATCCGGGTCGTCGGCGAGCAGGCGCACGCCGCTGCGTTCCCGCGCCAGCACGGGGATGAACTCGCCGAGGCGGGAGCGGGTCAGCCAGCGCGCCCCCGGCGGGTGGCCGTGGCGGTGGGCGGCACTGCCGCGCAGGTCGAGGACCGGCGGCCCGTCGCCGCCCGCATCCTCGGCGACCGCCGCCACCGCCTCGCAGCGGGCGAGCGCCGGCAGCGCGGCCGGCGCCGGTGCGTCCGGCAGCAACGCCGTCTCCGCCACTGGCAGCACCCGCGCGTCCAGCCCCATCAGGCGCAGCCAGTAGGCGCACAACGGCGCGCGCACGCCGTCGTCGTCCGCCAGCACGACCCGGGCGGTGGGCACGGCGATCCACGCCTCGGTGGCCTGGATGAGCTCCACGCCCGGGGCACGTACGGTGCCCGGCAGGGGCGGCGCGGCGGGGTCGCCGGGCTGACGCACGTCCAGGCAGTAGACGGGCTCGCCGGCGGCCCGCCAGGCGGTGACGTCACCGGCGGTGACGGCGCTCACGCCGGCATCGGCGGCGAGCGCGCGGATGCGCGCGCGCAGCCCCGGCGACGGCGTGGCGGGCGCGTCCGTGGCGACGACGTCCTCCGCCCCGTGGGCGCGGGTCAGGCCGGCGAGCTCCCAGCCCATGGTGCCGTTGCGCAGGGCATAGACCGGGTTGGACACGCCGAGCTCGATCAGCGTCTGGGCGCCGATGATGCCGCGGGTACGCCCGGCGCAGTTGATCACGATGGGGGTATCGGGGTCCGTGACCAGCGATTCCAGGCGCACGGGCAGCTCCACGTTGGGACAGCAGCGCGCCCCGGGGATGCTCATGCGCCGGTATTCCGCCGGCGGCCGCGCGTCGAAGAGGTGGAAGCGTTCGCCCTCCTCGATACGCGCGGCCAGCTCGCCGGCGTCGATCATTGGCGTGTGCCGGCGCATCTCCACCAGCTCGCCGAAGGCCTTGCTCGGCACGTGGACCCCGGCGAACTCGCCGTAGCCGGCGCGGCGCCAGGCGCGCAGCCCTCCCTCCAGCCCGAACACCCGCCGATAGCCGAGCGCCCGCGCCCGGCGCACCGCGAGCCGGGCCGTTGTGCCGCCCTCGTCGGCGATCACCAGCGGTACACCGGGGTCGGGGACGAGCCGGGGCAGGTCGAGCTCGAAGCGGCCGTAGGGCAGGGGCACCGCCCAGAAGGGGTGGCGCAGGCCGAACTCGCCGGGCTCGCGGACGTCCAGCAACGCCAGCGTCTCGCGGGCGTCGAGCCGGGCCTTGAGCTCGCGGGGGCTGAGGGTGTCCATGCGCATCACCGCCGGGTCTGCACGCCGATGTCCATGGGCGCGCAGGTACCGGCCTCCGGATCGAAGCGCGTCCGCCCGGTGAGCGTCTCCAGCGCACGGCCGTAGAGATGGAGGTGGCGGATGACCCCGCCCGGCGGGATCCGGACCGAGTGGATGTCGTCGGCGAGCAGCGCCACACCCTTGCCCGGGGCGAGCTCGACCTCCTCGCGCACGGCCAGCCGGGCACGGCCCTCGACCGAGCCGTCGTCGAGACGGCGGTAGAGGGTGTTGTGCTCCACGCCCTCCACCGCGGCCACGCACGCCCAGGTGGTGTGGTCGTGGGGCGGGATGCGCTTGCCCGGGCGCATGACGTTCAGGTAGAGGGCATAGCGGCGGTCCGGGTCCTCGCTCAGCAGGTAGCGCGCCTGGCGCTCGTCCACCGACGGCGCGGGGAAATCCGCCTCGCCCCACAGGGCGGGCTCGCGGGCCAGCTCGATGAGGGCCTCCAGGGCCCGGCCCAGCGGCTCGCGCTCGCGCACCTCGCCGGGCAGCAGCGCCCGCACCCGTGCCAGGGTCTCGTTCACCCGGGCCTCACGTTTCGCCTGCGTGTCCATTGCCTTGCCTCCTCAGTACACCCGGGCCACCGGCTCGACGCTGGCGAACTCCGGCGTGCCGGTCTGCAGCCGCACGGGGCGCTCGCCCAGGCGCACGGCGCCGTTCGCGTCCAGCCAGGCGAGGCTGTGACGCATCCACTCGGTGTCATTCCGATCAGGGAAGTCCTCGCGGGCGTGGGCGCCGCGGCTCTCGGTGCGGTGGCGGGCGGCGTGCACGGTGGCCGCGGCGCAGCCGAGCAGGTTCTCCAGCTCCAGGGTCTCGATCAGGTCCGTGTTCCAGATGCGCCCGCGGTCGGTGACCGACACATCGGCGAAGCCCGCCAGCAGGGCGTCGATCCGGCGGCAGCCCTCCTCCAGGGTCTCGCCGGTGCGGAACACCGCCGCGTAGTCCTGCATGTCCCGCTGCAGGCCATCGCGCAGGCGAGCGGTGGGCGTCTCGCCGTCGGCGGTACGCAACCGCTCCAGGCGCTCGATCGCTGGCGTCGATGCCGCCGCCGGCAAAGCGCCGCGGTCCGGGCCCTCGCCGCGCAGCACCTCGGCCGCGCGAAGCGCGGCGGCGCGGCCGAAGACAATGAGGTCGAGCAGCGAGTTCGAGCCCAGGCGGTTGGCGCCGTGCACGGACACGCAGGCGGCCTCGCCGATGGCCATGAGGCCGGGGACCACCGCCTCCGGGTCGCCGTCACGGGGGGCGACCACCTCGCCGTGACGGTTCGTGGGGATGCCGCCCATGTTGTAGTGGACCGTGGGCAGCACCGGGATCGGCTCGCGGGTGACATCAATCCCGGCGAAGATACGCGCGGTCTCAACGATCCCCGGCAGGCGTTCGTTGATGACCTCCGGGCCCAGGTGGGCGAGGTGGAGATGGATATGATCGCCGCGCTCGCCGACCCCCCGGCCCTCGCGCATCTCCACGGTCATCGCACGGCTGACCACATCGCGGGAGGCGAGGTCCCTGGCGTTGGGCGCGTAGCGCTCCATGAACCGGTCGCCGTCGGCGTTGGTGAGGTAGCCGCCCTCGCCGCGCACGCCCTCGGTGATCAGACACCCGGAGCCGTAGATACCGGTGGGGTGGAACTGCACGAACTCCATGTCCTGCAGCGGCAGCCCGGCGCGCAGGGCCATGCCCGCGCCGTCGCCGGTGCAGGTGTGCGCGGAGGTGCACGAGAAGTACGCACGCCCGTAGCCCCCGGTGGCGAGCACGGTGATGCGCGCGCGGAAGCGGTGGACGCGGCCGGTGGCGAGCTCCAGGGCGACGACGCCGCGGCAGGCACCGTCGCCGTCCATGATCAGGTCGATGGCGAAGAACTCGATGTGGAACTCCGCCCGGTGCCGGAGCGACTGCTGGTAGAGGGTGTGCAGGATGGCGTGGCCGGTGCGGTCGGCGGCGGCGCAGGCGCGGTTGGCGCGGCCCTCCCCGAAGCGGGTGCTGTGCCCGCCCAGGGGCCGCTGATAGACCCGGCCGTCGCCGGTGCGCGAGAACGGCACCCCGAAGTGCTCGAGCTCGGTGATCGCCGCCGGCGCCGCCTCGCACATGGCGGCGATGGCGTCCTGGTCACCCAGCCAGTCGGAGCCTTTGATGGTGTCGTAGGCGTGCCAGCGCCAGTCGTCCTCATCCATGTTGCCCAGCGCCGCGGCGATGCCGCCCTGGGCGGCCACGGTGTGGCTGCGGGTCGGGAAGACCTTGGTCACGCAGGCAGTGTCTAGCCCCTGGGCGGCCATGCCCAGGGTGGCCCGGAGGCCGGCGCCTCCGGCGCCAACGACCACCACGTCGTGGTTGTGCTCAATGGTCGGCTCGGCGGACATGGGCGTGTTGTCACTCCTTTTCAGTCACGGATCGTCCCGGCAGGGGACGGCGGGCCACCGGGGAGGGACGACGGTGCGGCGGCGGACCGACTGCGGCCGGGGATGGCCGTAGTCAAGCGTACAGGGAGGTATTCACGGCGTGTCCGCCGCCGCACCGTCCCTCCCCGAACCGCGCGGCGCTCACACGCAGCGCGCCCCATCCACCTCCAGTGCCACGCCGCTGATGAACTCGGCCTCGTCGCTGGCGAGGTAGAGCGCGGCGTTGGCCACATCGGCGGGGCGAGACATGCGCCCGAGGGGGATGGTGGCGAGGAACTTCTTGCGGTTCTCCGGGGTGTCCGGCACGCCCATGAAGCGCTCGAGCATCCCGGTCTCGCCGATCACGGGGCAGATGGCGTTGACCCGGATGTTCTCCGGGCCCAGCTCAACGGCCATGGACTTGCTGGTGACGATGGCCGCGCCCTTGCTGCCGTTGTACCAAGTCAGCCCAGGGCGCGGCCGGACACCGGCGGTCGAGGCGATATTGATAATGTTGCCGCCGCCGCGCTTGCGCAAGTGCGGCACCGCCTCGAGGGCGGCCAGGTAGATGGACTTCACGTTGACCGAGTAGCAGCGGTCGAAGTCCTCCTCGGTGACGTCCATCATCGGCTGGTTCACGTGGGTGAAGCCGGCGTTGTTGACGATGGTGTCGAAGCCGCCGAAGCGCTCGACGGCGGTGTCGATCATCGCCTTCACGTCGGTGCGGTTAGCGACGTCGGCGCGCACGCCGATGGCGCTGTCGCCGATCTCGGCGGCGACGGCCTTCGCGCCCTCCTCGTTGAGGTCGGCGACCACCACCTTCGCGCCCTCGCGGGCGAACACCCGGGCGATCTCCGCGCCGAAACCCGACGCCGCGCCCGTGACCACCGCGATCCTGTCCTTCATCCTCATGGGACTCTCCTCCTCGCTATCCTTCATTCATATGTGACCGGGGTTTGGGCCGCGCGGGGTGAGAGGATCCCGCCGGGACACGCTGTGAACACCTCCCTGTACGCTCGACTGCGGCCATCCATGGCCGCAGACGGTCCCGGCGGGACCCTCCCACCCGCGCGCTCCGATTGCCGTCGCATCAGCCATGGTTGAGCACGACGGTCTTGACCACCGAGAACTCGCGCAGCGCCTCGAAGCCCTTCTCGCGCCCGTGGCCGCTCTTCTTCATGCCACCGAAGGGCAACTCGATGCCGCCGCCGGCGCCGTAGCCGTTGACGAAGACCTGCCCCGCGCGCACCCGCCGCGCCATGCGCATCTGGCGGGCTCCGTCGCGGGTCCAGATGCCCGCGACCAGGCCGTAGTCGGTGCCGTTGGCCAGGGCGACGGCGTCCGCCTCGTCGCGGAAGGGAATGGCGCAGAGCACCGGCCCGAACACCTCCTCACGGGCGATGGTGTGCTCCCGCGGCACCGGCCCGAGCAGCGTCGGCGCGACGTAGTAACCTTGCTCCGGCGTGCCTTCGGCGATGCGCCCGCGGGCGATCACCGGCACGCCGTCCGCCTCCGCGTCGGCGAGCATGCGCTGCACCCGCTGCTGCTGGGCGCGACTGACCAGCGGCCCACAGTTCGCGTCCGCGTCGTGGCTGGCGGTGACCAGCTCGCCGAAGGCGGCGGTCAGGCGCTCGATGAAGGCGTCGAAAACGCTCTCCTGCACCAGCACCCGGCTGCCGGCGGAGCAGGTCTGGCCGGCGTTCTGGACGATGGCCTTCTGCACCACCGGCAGCACGGCGTCGAAGTCGGCGTCGTCGAAGACGATCTGCGGCGACTTGCCGCCGAGCTCCAGCACGCAGCCGACGTGATTGCGCGCCGCCGCCTGCTGGACCAGCGTCCCCACCTCCGGGGAGCCGGTGAAGGCGAGGAAGTCGATATCCGGGTGGGAGGCCAGCGGCGCGCCGGCCTCCTCGCCGAGGCCGGTGACCACGTTGATGGCCCCCGGCGGGAAGCCCGCCTCGATGGCGAGGTCGGCGATGCGCAGCGGCAGCAGGCAGGCCTCCTCGGCGGGCTTGAGCACGGTGGCGTTGCCCATCGCCAGCGAGGGCGCGAGCGAGCGCCCGAACATCTGCGCCGGGTAGTTCCACGGAATGATGTGACCGGTCACGCCAAAGGGCTCGCGCAGGGCCATCACCGTGTAGCCGTCGAGGAACGGGATGGTCTCGCCGTGGACCTTGTCCGCCGCCGAGCCGTAGTACTCGAAGTAGCGCGCCGCGGCGACCATGTCCGCGCGGCCCTGGCTCAGCGGCTTGCCGGTGTCCCGGCTCTCGAGCTGGGCGAGCTCCTCGGCGTTGGCCTGGATCAGCTCGCCGACGCGCATCAGCAGCCGGCCGCGCTCGATGGCGGTGAGCCGGCCCCACTCGCCCTCCTCGAAGGCGTGACGGGCGGCGGCGACGGCCTCGTCCACCTCGGCGGCACCGCCGCGGGCGATCTGCGCGAACGCACCGTCGTCCGAGGGCGCGTGCACGGCGACCGCGCCACCACCGGCGGCGGCGCGCCACTGGTTGTCGATCAGGATCGTGACCGCTTCGCCGTCCGGCGAGATGTCGAGCTTCGTGCGGGTCATGAAATCTCCTCCTGTGTGGCGGCGTCCGCGTGGCTGCGCTCCAGGCTGCCCTCGCTCACCTCGCCGCGCTCTATGACGAGTGTCCGGTCGGCGAACTGCCGCAACAGCGCCGGGTTCGATTCGGTGATCACCAGGGTGATGTCTCGGTCACGCTCGCGCAGGGTGCGCAGCGCCTCCGCGTAACGGTTGGCCAGTGCCGGGGCGAGGCCCTGGAAGGGCTCGTCGAGGAGCACGACCCGGGTGCCGATCATCAGCGCCCGGCCGAGGGCGACCATCTTGCCCTGGCCGCCGCTGACCGTGCCGCCGGGGCGCTCGGCCATGTCCCGGAGCTCCGGGAGGATCTCGTAGACCCCGTCCAGCCGGCGCCGGATCTCCTCCGGTGCCACCCGCGCGGCGCGGGCCGGCAGCAGGATGTTCTCGCGCACGTTGAACGCGGAGAACAGCCGCCGGTCCTCGGGGGCGTAGCCGATCCCCAGACCAGGCCGGGCGTGGGCGGGGATGTCGTCGATGCAGCGATCGCCGAGATACAGCGAGCCGCTGTCCGGGGCGATGAACCCCATGACCGTGCGCAGGGTCGTGGTCTTGCCCGCGCCGTTGCGCCCGATCAGCGCCACGGTCGCCCCGGGCTCGAGGGTGAAGTCCACGTCGCGCAGGACGGGCACCCCCTGGATACGCGCATTGATGCCTTCAAATCGCAGCATGGCTACAACCCAATCACGTCGCGTTGCACGCCGGCGTCGGCGAGCACCTCGGCGGGCGTCCCCTCGATACGGATGCGCCCGGCGTCCCAGACCGCCACCCGCTCGGCGTAGCGCTCCACCATCTCCATGTCGTGCTCGACGAACACCGCCGTGACCTGCTGGTGGGCGAGCACCCGCAGCAGGGTGTCCATCACCTGGAACTTCTCCTGGGAGCTCACCCCGCTGGTGGGCTCGTCCATCAGCAGCACCCGCGGCTTGAGCGCCAGCGCCAGGGCGATGTCGATGAGCTTGCGCTGGCCCTCCGGCAGCGCGGTGACCACCTGGGCGGCGACGTCCGCCACGCCCATGAGCTCGAGCAGCTCCATCATCTCGTCGCGGGCTGTGGACGCGGACAGCGGCCGCCACAGCGAGCGCACCCGGTCCCGGGCGGCGGCGCCGATGAGCATGTTCTCGATCACCGTGTGCTCGAGGAACAGCTGCGGGATCTGGAACGCCCGGGCGATGCCGCGCCGGGTGATCCAGCGCGGGCTGCGCCCGGTGATCTCGGTGCCGTCGAAGCGCACCGTCCCGGACTTGGGCCGCAGGTAGCCGGTGCAGATATTGAGGAACGTGGTCTTGCCCGCCCCGTTGGGGCCGATGATCGCGAGATGGTCTGACTCGTGGACCGACAGGTCCACGCCGTCGGCGGCCTTCACCCCGCCGAACTCGATGTGCAGGTCACGGGCCTCGATGAGTGCCTGGCTCATGATGCCTCCCTCCCCGCCGGCGCGAACCGGCCGGATATCCGGTGCCACAGGCCGACGAGCCCCTCGGAGGCGAACAGCACGATCACCAGCAGGACCACGCCCAGCAGCAGCTGCCACATGTCCGCGGCGAGCACGGCGAGGTACATGCGCACGCCCTCGTAGACCAGCGCCCCGGCGAACGCGCCCAGCACGTGGCCGGCCCCGCCGAGGATGGCGATGAACACGAACTCCCCGGAGCGCACCCAGTAGGCATACTCCGGCGTCACCAGGCCCTGCATGACCGCCGCCAGGGTGCCGCCCACGCCGGCGAGCATCGCCGAGATCACGTAGGCCACCAGCAGCGTGCCCCGCGCCGAGATGCCCAGGTACTCCAGGCGGGTCTCGTTGGTCTTGATCGCCGCCAGGGCCCGGCCCGGTGCCGAGTTGAGGTAGCGGTGCACCAGCCAGCCGAGCACAGCCGCCGTCGCCAGGGCGACGTAGAACAGCGTGTACTCGAAGGGCAGCCGCTCCAGGCCGATGCCGAGCACGCTCGGACGCGAGAGGATCAGCCCGTCGCTGCCGCCGGTGTAGTGGTAGAACTTCTCCAGCACGGCGTAGAAAACCATGGAGAACGCCAGGTTGAGCATGCCGAAGAAGATGTAGCGGTAGCGCACCACGAACAGCCCGACCAGCAGGCCCAGCACGCCGCTGCCGAGGGCGCCGATCACCAGCAGGGTGAGCAGCTCGCCGCCACCGAGCAGCCGCGCGGCGAAGGCCGCCACGTAGGCGCTGGCCGCGAAGAACAGGGCGTGCCCGAAGGAGACCTGGCCGGCACGCAGCAGCACCACGATGCCGAGCACCGCGAGCCCTTTGGCGATCGCCAGCACCAGGAAGGTCTTGCTCCAGGGCGCGAACAGGGGCATGAGCGCGATCAGCGCCACCACCCCGAGCAACAGAAACCGGCCGCCGCGCATGTCAGATCTTCCTCGTCTGGACCGTGCCGAACAGCCCGTTGGGACGGACCAGCAGCACGAGCATCATGATGAAGTAGGGCATCAGCACGTCGAGCTCGGGCATCAGGTAGATCGCGAACGAGCGCCCCAGGCCGATCAGCACCGCGGTGACCGCGGCCCCCTCGACCTGCCCCAGGCCCGCGGTGACCACCACCGCGAAGGAGAGCACGATCATGTCCGCGCCCATGCCGAGCTGCACCGCCGTGGTCGGCGCCGCGAAAGCGCCGCCCAGGGCGGCCAGCACGGTGCCGATGGTGAAGGTCAGCAGGAACACCCGGTTGGCGTTCACCCCCATGGCCGTCGCCGCCTCGCGGTCCTCGGCGGTGGCGGTGATGAGGTGGCCGAGCAGGGTGTGATGCAGGAACCACCGCAGCCCTACCAGCGTGAGCACGGCCACACCGGGCAGCAGCAGCACCTGGTAGGCGTTGTAGGGGATGCCGAGCACGTTGATGGTGCCCATCGCGTCGACCAGGCTGCTCGCCGCGTAGGGCTGCACGCCGAAGACCAGGCGCTGGACGTCCTCGAGGATCATGAAGATGGCGAAGGTGACCAGCAGCTGCAGCACCTCCTCCTTGACGTAGATGTAGCGCAGCACGAAGCGCTCGATGACCAGCCCGAGCACGCCGCCGGCCATCGCCGCGCCGATGACCAGCGCCGGCAGGTGCAGCCAGGGGCTGAGCCCGGCGGAGGCGATCGCCAGGCCGATGCCCGCCGACAGGTACGCGCCGATGGCGTAGAAGCCGCCGTGGGCGATGTTGAGGATGCGCATCACGCCGAAGATCAGCGTCATCCCGACCGCCACCATGAAGACCTGCGAGGCATACGCCAGGCCGTCGAGCACGGCGAGCGTGAAGATGATGAGGTCCACGGTTCCCCTCCCGCTTCAGGCCGCGGGGCGCCGGAGCGCCCCGCGATCAGGCCGTCGTCGATCCGCCGGGCTTAGTGGCAGCCCGGATAGGTGGTGACGTCGGTGTCCAGGAGGTCCGCCGACAGGCCCTTGAGCCACTCGGTGGAATCCTCGCCGGCCGGGGTCGTGATCGCCTCGGCAGGGAAGACCGTGATGTCGCAGAGCTCGGCGATGTCCTTGCCCTCGACCTGCTTGGCGGTGCCGAGCATCTGGTCCTCCAGGCCCTGGTGATCCGCCGGGCGGATGGTGATCTCGCTGGTCGCACCGCGGAAGCTCAGACCCTCGAAGGCATCGGCCAGGGCCTCGGTGTCCGGCCACTCGCCGCCGTTGGCCTCGATGGCGCGGTCGTAGGCGGCCTGAAGCGCGTCGAACGCCTGGACCATGTGGAAGGCGGAGTAGATCGGCACGTTGCCGGTCTTCTCGCGGAAGCTGCTCACGAACTCGTTGAACTTCTCGTCGTCGGCATAGCCGGGATGGGCATAGTAGTGATCGCCACGGGCACCGACGATCGCCCCGGTGGGCATGTCCTCACCCAGGCGCTCCAGCGAGCTCTCGGCGAGGGGCAGCACCAGCGTCGAGCGCTCGTCGAGCCCGCGCTGCTTGGCCTGGCGCACGAAGTTGTCGAGATCGCCACCCCAGGAGGTGGAGAGCACCACGTCCGGGCGCATCGCCAGCAGCCGCGTGATCTCGGTGGAGAAGTCCGGGGTCCCGAACTTGGGGAAGAACTCGGCAACCACCTCGACGTCCGGCTTCAGGGTCTGCAGGGCGGTGCGGAAAATATTCCAGGAGTCGCGGCCCCAGGCGTAGTCCTGGTTGACGACGGCGATGGTCTCGAAGTCGGGGTGGGTCTTCAGCAGATACAGCACCGAGGCCAGCATCTCGGGGGTCGCGTTCGCCTGCGTGCGGAAGACGTAGTTGTAGTCGCCCTCCTCGAACACCCGCTGGGTGCCGCAGTCCCACATCAGGTTGATCACTTCGAGGTCCTCGGCGAGCGGCGCCACCTTCAGGCAGTTGCCGCTGGAGATCGAGGCGAACATGACGTCATAGTCCTCACTCTGCACCAGCCGACGGTACTCGGAGAGCAGATGCGCACTGCCCGCCCCCTCGTCGATGAAGCTCAGATTGACCGGCACGCCGTGGATCCCGCCGTTGGCGTTGATCCGCTCGGCCATGATCTCGGCGGCGGCACGGGCGGGCTCACCGAACACGGAGGCCGGGCCCGAGAGGAACGCGGAAATGCCGATGTCGATCTGCTCTGGCTTGTCGGCGGCGCCGGCCGTGCCGATGCCGAGCGCGCAGACGCCGGCGAGGAATGCGCGCCCCAGCGGGCGCAGCGGATTGCTCGTACCCATCATCTCTCTCCTCCAGCGAGGTTGTTCGTTCTGGTCGCTCCCCGTGGGGCGGCGACTCCGGACAAGCATGGCCGAGGAGAGGAATATCTCAATTATATATTTTTGATCCCGGCTATCGTTTTGCCGCATACCCCTGGGTATCGCAGAGCTCACCGCGCCAGCGCCCGTCCTCCACCAGCCCGCGGGCGCAGTGGGTGAGCAGCTCCGCCACCGCGCGGGCGGCATGGGAGATCGGGCGGTCCGAGGGCTCGGCGACGTAGACCGTGCGATCGATAGCAGGATTGACGATGCGCCGCGCCACCAGCTCACCGCGGGAGAGCTCCTCGTAGACCGCGGAGTGCGAGAGCACCGCCTGTCCGAGCCCGCGGCGCACCAGCGCCTTGATCTGGGTGAGGGCGTCGATCTCGGTGCGGATCCACAGCCGCACGCCGTTGTCCCGGGCGGCCTTCTCCACCAGCTCGCGCAGGCCGTGGGGACGGGCGGGCAGGATCAGCTCGAAGCGCTCGAGCTCCTGCATGTCCACCGTCTCATCGTCGCGGCCGGCCCCGGGGAGGCTGACCAGGTAGAGGTCCTCGGTGAGCAGCTGCCGGGCGGAAATACCCGGGGAGCGCTGCACGCCGTAGAGCATGGCGAGGTCGAGCTGGCCGGCGCGCAGCCAGTCCAGGATATAGCCGCTCATGCTCTCGACCACCCGCAGGGAGACATTGGGCAGCTCGTGATGGGCCATCTCCACCAGCGGCACGCCGAGCACCAGGCTCACCGAGTTGGGCAGCCCCAGGCGCACGCTCCCGTGGGGGTCGACGCTGCCCGCACGCAGCGCCTCCCGCGCCTGCTCCAGCTGGGAGAGGATGCTGCGCGCGTAGCCGAGCAGCTCCACGCCCGCCTCCGTCGGCGAGACCCCGCGGGCGGAGCGGGTGAGCAGGGTCACGCCCAGCTCCTCCTCCAGGTTGCGCACGTGCTGGCTGAGCGACGGCTGGGCGACATACAGCGACATCGCGGCCCGCTTGATGGAGCCGCTCTCCACGATCGCCACGAAATAGCGCAGCTGCCTCAGGTCCATCGGATGCTCTCCTCACAGCGGTGTTGCCCGGCCCCTCGCCCGGGCGACGCCGATAACCTATCCCGCCTATAGGAATTTTGTATCAATATCAGCGAGCACAATAGAAATCCTGAATTATGCTCCAGCACAGGTGCCGCGGATACCCCGACGGAACCGGCACCCCGTCCGCCGTAACGGCGGGCAGTACAACAACTATCGACTCTACAGGAGAGAAACCATGTCCAGTCACGGCATTACCATCGCCGCGCGTCCCCTGGCGCTCGCGGCCGCCGCAGTGCTTGGCCTGGCGGCCACGGCCCCCGCGTTCGCCGAGACCCCGATGGAGCGCCTGCAGGCGGACGCCCCGAAATCCTGGGGCCAGTGGGGCGACGACGACCAGGTCGGTGCGCTCAACTACCTCGGCGCCGAGCAGGTGAAGAACGGCGCGGCCGCCGTCTCCGGCGGCGAGATCTTCTCGCTGCAGATCCCGATGAGCCACAACTTCGGCCCGGTCTTCCCCGGGCGCATCCCGATGATGCATTACATGTCCCAGGACGAGAGCACCTTCGCCGCGGGCAAGAAGGACCCGCTGCCCGGCGGCGTGAAGTTCTCCGACGACGTCGCCTTCATGTATCTGCAGGGCACCACCCACGTCGATGCCCTGGGCCACGCCTGGTACGGCGAGCGGATCTACGGCGGTGTCTCCGCCGAGACCACCGTGGACGGCCACAGCCACGCGGACGTCGCCGCTATCGGCAAACGCGGCGTGGTGGGCCGGGCGGTGCTGCTCGACGTCGGCCGCCACATGGGCGGCGACGACACCCGCCTGGACAACGGCGAGTGCATCACCCTGGCGGACCTGAAGGCCACGGCCGAGGCCCAGGGCACCACCATCGGCAAGCGGGACATCGTCATCGTGCGCACCGGCTCCATGGCCCGCTATTTCGACGAGAAGACCAACAGCGAGTGGGACGCCATGTCGGAGCCGGGCCTGTGCTATAGCCACGAGATGGTGCAGTGGTTCGCCGACATGGAGACCCCGATGATCGCCGCGGACAACCTGGGCGTGGAGAAGGTGGTGCAGGAGATCGACGGCGACACCGTCGTGATCCCGCTCCACGGGGCGCTGATCCGCGACCTCGGCGTCGTCCTCTCCGAGATCTACTGGCTGGAAGGACTCGCCGACGACAGCGCCGAGGACGGGCAGTACACCTTCATGTTCGCCGCGGCACCGCTGCAGGTCGAGGGCGGCACCGGTGCACCGGTGAACCCCATCGCCATCAAGTAGGAGCGAGGGCGGCGGTGCCGAGGCATCGCCGCCCTGCTGGCGGCCCGGGGATCACCGGCCATAAACTCGGGGCGGACCGGCACACCGCCGGCGGACACCAGCAGGAACCCCGGATGCCCGACGTGGAATACCGCACCGACACCCCGGTCACCACTGCCCAGTTCACCGCGCTGCTCAACGCCTCCTCCCTGGGCGAACGACGGCCGGTGGACGACCCGGACTGCATTGCCGGCATGCTCGACAACGCCGACCTCACCGTCTCCGCCTGGGCCGGCGGACGACTCGTGGGCGTCGCCCGCTCGGTGACCGACTTCCATTACGCCTGCTACCTCTCGGACCTCGCGGTCGACCGTGCCTGGCAGGGTCGTGGCATCGGCCGCCGGCTCCTGGCGCTTACCCGCGACGGGCTTGGTCCGCGCTGCCGGGTGTTCCTGATCGCGGCCCCCGGCGCCGACAGCTACTACGAGCATATCGGGCTGACCCGCCAGCCCCGCTGCTGGGTGCTCACCAGGGACGATGCCCTGTCGTCGTGACCCCGCCCCTTGGAAAAGGTACCAAGTGAGCCTATATTCGGGATCACATGAACGGAGGTACGCCATGTCCGCCCACACCGAGGTCCAGCAGCTGGGCGAACTGCTCGGCCTGCCCGATCCCGCCGGCCTGTCCCACCTGAGCCTGTCCGAGGAGCTCGTTCACGGGCTGTCGGTATCGGCGCTGGACCGTCTCGCGCAGGAGATCGCCCCTGGGGACAAGGCGTTCCCGGAGATGATCGTCTCCCGCGCCACCCTCAAGCGGCGCCGGCGGGAAAAACGTCCACTGAGCGCCTACGAGAGCGAAAAGCTCGCACGCACGGCGGGCGTATGGCGCATGGCGCTGGACGTCTACCGCGACGAGGACCACGCCCGGCGCTTCCTCCACCAGCCCCACCCGCTGCTGGAGGGCCGGACGCCGCTGGCACTGGCCGTGGAGAGCAGCGTCGGCGCCGAGGCGGTTGAGCACATCCTCGGGCGGCTCAAGTACGGCTCCGCGGCGTGAGCGTCCAGCGCCTAGACCGGACGCTGAGCGCCTACCGCATCGGCGATCCGGACGGCGACTACCCGATCTACGACGCCACCGGCTCGCGGCGCTACCCCGGGCGCTGGAACACCGCCACCACCCCCGTGATCTACGCCTGCGAGCACTACTCCACCGCCATGCTGGAGAAGCTCGTGCATGCCGGCGGGCTAATGCCCCCGAACCAGCACTTCATCGAGATCACCCTGCCCCACGGGTTGAGCTACGAGATGGTCACCAAGGACGCGCTGCCTGGCTGGGACACCCCCGAGCCCTCCGTGTCCGCCGGGTTCGGTGCGCGCTGGGCCGCCGAGCGCCGCTCCGCGGTCCTGCTGGTGCCCTCGTTCGTCGCCCGGGTGGAGCACAACGTGGTCATCAACCCGGACCACGAGGAGTTCGAACGCATCGGCCACGGCCTGCCGACCCCGGTATGGTGGGACGACCGGCTGTTCGCCGAGTGAGACCGGCCCGCCGCCGGGGCGGCCGACCAGGAGACAGACCATGGACGCATTCATGCAGGCCGCACTGGACGAGGCCCGTCAGGGCTACCGCGAGGGCGGCATCCCCATCGGCTCCGTGCTCGTGCGCGACGGCCGCATCATCGGCCGCGGCCACAACCGCCGGGTCCAGGACGGCAGCGCGATCCGCCACGCCGAGATGGACGCACTGGAGAACGCCGGCCGCCTGCCCGCATCGGCCTACCGCGCCAGCACCCTCTACACCACGCTGTCGCCGTGCCCCATGTGCACCGGCGCCATCCTGCTCTACGGCATCCCCCGGGTGATCATCGGTGAGAACCGGACCTTCACCGGCGAAGAGGCACTGCTGCGCTCACGGGGTGTCACCGTGGAGGTCCTGCAGGAGACGGCGTGCATCGAGCTCATGAGCGCGTTCATCCGCGAGCGCCCCGAGCTCTGGAACGAGGACATCGGCGTGTGAGGCGCGGCCACCTCGACCCGGCGTGACACGGACACGCTTGAATCACGGCCGGGTGGCATCCATCCCTTTCCGGTGAATCCCTCTCGGCCCGTGCCACCGCCACGGGCCCGGGCCCCACGCCAACGGAGGCAGCATGGAATACCGCCAGCTCGGCCGCACCGGCCTCAAGGTCTCGCCGCTCAGCCTGGGGACGATGACCTTCGGCTCCAACTTCATCAACATCGCCGAGGTCGGCCAGGACGGCGCCGACCGCATGGTCGCCCGGGCCTGGGAGGCCGGCATCAACCTGTTCGACACCGCCGACGTCTACTCCTTCGGCGAGTCCGAGGAGATCCTCGGGCGGTCGCTGCGCAACGTCGGCATCGACCGCGACCAGGCCGTGATCGCCACCAAGGTCCGCGGCCCGATGAGCCCCGCCGCGGCCGAAGGCCGGGGCGACCCGAACAACGTCGGACTCTCGCGCAAGCACATCATGGCCGCCTGCGAGGCGAGCCTGCGGCGCCTTGGCACCGACCATATCGACCTCTACCAGGTCCACGGCTGGGACGTACGCACCGATGTCGAGGAGGTCCTGCGCGCCCTCGACGACCTGGTCCGCCAGGGCAAGGTGCTCTACACCGGCTGCTCCAACTGGCCGGCCCGCCACCTGGCCCGGGCGCTGACCCTGGCGGAGGCCCACGGCATGGAGCGCTTCGTCTCCCTGCAGGCGTACTACGCCCTGGTCGGGCGCGAGCTGGAGCACGAGCTGCTGCCGCTGTGCCGGGAGCAGGGCCTCGGGGTGCTGCCGTGGTCGCCCCTGGCCGGGGGCATGCTCAGCGGCAAGTTCCGCCGGGACAACACCGCCCCGGAGGACGCGCGGCGCAGCGGCTTCGACTTCCCGCCCATCGACCGCGAACGCGTCTGGGATGCGATCGACACGCTGGAGGCCGTCGCCGGCGAGACCGGCAGCACCATCCCCCGCGTCGCCCTCGCCTGGCTGCTGGCACAGCCCGGGGTAAGCAGCGTGATCGTCGGCGCCAAGCGCATGGAGCAGCTCGAGGACAACCTCGAGGCCGCCGAGCTCACCCTCAGCGACGAGCAGATCCGGCGGCTGGACGAGGTCACCCGGCCGGACCCCATCTACCCGGAGTGGATGGTCGAGCGCCAGAACGCCAGCCGCTAGCGTCCGCGAAACCGGTCACCGGGACCCGGACGGCGTCTCAGGCACGCCGCCGGGTCGCCAGTGACACGCCTGCGCTGGCGACGGCGATGCCCAGCCATCCGGCGGGCGTCACGGCCTCGCCCAGCACGACCCGGGCGATCACGGCAGCCATCGGCGGCACGAAGAAGAACAGTGACGCCACCCGGGCGACCTGTCCCGCCCGGGTCATGGCGAGCAACAGGGTGACCGCGACGAGGGAGTTCCCGATCACGAGATACCCGAGCGCGGCGGCGAACGGCACCGTCCATTCCAGGTGGCCTTCCCCGAGGAAGACCAGGGGGAGACACAGCGCCGCACCGAGGGCGTACTGGATCAGGTTCACGCTGACGGGGTGATGCCCCACGCCGAAGCGTCTCTCGTAGAGCATGGCGGCGACGATCCCCGCCAGCGCCCCCACGGCCAGTGCGACACCGGCAGGGGTCAGGCTCGTGCGGCCGCCACCGGCGAGAATCACCGTCATCGCGCCGGCGAGGCCCAGTACCAGCCCGCACCACTGTCCGGCACGCACACGCTCGCCGACCACCACCGGGGCGAACACCGCCACCAGTATCGGCTGGAGCGAGACGATCAGGGCGACCACGGTGGCGGAGGCCCCGCTATACAGCGACAGGTAGGTCAGCCCGAAGTACACCACCTGCACCAGCACACCCACGACCGCCACGTCGCGCCACTGCTGTGCCCCCCGGGGCAGCGCCGGGCGCAGGATTGCGAACAGCACCGCCATCGCCCCAGCGGCGCAGAGGTAACGCAGCTCCAGCAGCACGAACGGCGACGACGCGTGCAGCGCGACCTTGGCCACGGGGAAACCCGCAGACCAGAGCAGGACGAACACGCAGGGTGCCAGCGCCATCAGCCGCCGGGGATGGGCCGGGACGGCCCCGCTTGTCTCGGCCATGGGTAACGGCCTCCCGATCACTTGCCATAAGGGTCACGGGATTGAAGCACGGGGGGGTAACGCGCAAAAATTCACCAAATTTGCATATTATTGTGCAGATATGCGCAAATTCGACTGGCAGGATCTCCAGCACTTCCTGGCCCTCGCACACGGCGGCTCGCTCTCGGGCGCTGCCAGGGCGCTGGGCGTTGACCACGCGACGGTCAGCCGCCGCATAGCGGCGCTGGAGGCGGCACTGGACGTCAAGCTTGTCCACCGCCTGCCGCGCAGCGTGCGTCTGACACGGGAGGGCGAGGCCCTGCTCGACCGGGCCGCACTCGCCGAACGCGGCATGGTCCAGCTCGGACACTACCTCGACGCCCGCGCCGGCGCGGCGACTACGGAGGTCCGCGTCAGCGCCTCGCCGGCGGTCGCGACCCGGCTGGTGGCACCATCCCTGCCGGCGTTTCACCGCGACCATCCGGAGATCACGCTGACGCTGGCCGTCACCCCGGAGATCGCACAGCTGGACCGGGGCGAGGCCGAATTGGCGATCCGGCTCGTCGAGCCCACAGAGGGCGAACTGCTCGCCCGGCGGGCCGGCAGCATGGCATTCGGACTCTACGGCCCCCCGGGCTACGCCGCACGCCCCGGCGCAGAGTGGTCCTTCATCGGCTACGACGACACCTACGAGCACGTCACCCAGCAGCAGTGGCTGCGTTCGGTCGTCGGCAACCGGCCGGTCGTCTTCCGCTCCAGCGATCTGCTCGCGCAGCAGGAGGCAGCAGCGGCCGGCCTCGGCGCGGTATCGCTGCCCCGCTTCATCGGCGACGCGGACGACCGCCTGGTACGGCTGCCCCAGCAGCAGCCGCACCCGTCGGCCCCCATCTGGCTCGTCACCTACCCGGACCTGTTCCGCGCACCGCCCGTGGCCGCGGTCATGGCGTTCCTCGCCGGTATCGTCGCCGAGCACTGCCCCCGGGAAGACTGAGGGCCTGGACGGACGACGACGGCTCAGGCGCTCCGCCGTCCGGTCACCAGCCGCACCGCCAGCGCCCCCAGCACGAACCCCATGACGTAGCGCTGCACGGACAGCCATAGCGGCCGGCGCCGCAACCTGGCGGCGAGCGTCGACGCGGACAGCACGATCGCCAGGTTCACCGGCAGGCTGACGGCGATCTGCACCAGCCCCAGGAGCACGCCCTGGGTGAACAGCGACCCGTACGCCGGCGAGACGAACTGGGGGAACACCGAGAGGTAGAACACCGCGATCTTGGGGTTGAGGGCATTGGTCAGAAAGCCCGTCAGCAACAGCCGCCGGGGGCTTTCCTCCGGCAGCGTCCGGGCCTCGAACAGTAAGCCGGGGCCGGGGCGCACCATCCGCCAGGCGAGATAGAGCAGGTACGCCGCACCCAGCCAGCGAACGAGCTCATAGGCAAGGGGCACGGCCAGGAACAGCGCGGTCAGCCTGCCCGCGGCGGCGAGCACGTGGACGAGGAAACCGGCAATCACGCCCAGCAGCGAGAACACGCCCGCGGTCCGCCCCTGACAGATCGAACGGGAAACCAGATAGACCATGTTCGGGCCCGGACTGAGGACCATCACCAGCGCGGCGGCGGCGAAGACCAGGAGCTCCCCCGGTGGGATCATGACACGCCCTCGCGGATACGGCGGTAGTCCAGCCTGACCGGAACCGCGTTCCACGGCGAACGCCGGGCCCCTCGGGGGAATCACGATGCCCCCTTGCAGAGCGATTATCCCGCCTTCATTTAGTCAATCGGGATGACGGGGCACGGAAAGACGCTTATCAACCCTCGCAGGAGGTGCCTTGTGGACCTGATACGAATTATCTTCGCGATCCTGCTGCCGCCCCTCGGCGTGTTCCTCCAGGTCGGCCTGGGCGGACAGTTCTGGATCAACATCCTGCTCACGATCCTCGGCTACATCCCCGGCATCGTGCACGCGGTCTGGATCATCGCGCGGCGGTGAGCATCGACGCCCGGCCACGGGACGAGGCCGCCGCCCTACGCCGTCTCGAGCGCTTCGCCGTGTTCATGGACGCGGCGCTGCCCGTCCCGGGCACATCGTGGCGGATCGGTGCGGACGCCCTGGTCGGGCTGCTGCCGGGGATCGGCGACGGCGTGATGGCCGTGCTGGCGCTCTACCCCGTGTTGGAGGCCCGCCGCCTCGGGGTGAGACGGCGGACACTGGCGCGCATGCTCGCCAACATCGCCGTGGACTTCGCGGTGGGCAGCATCCCGCTGGCGGGCGATGTCTTCGACGCCGGCTTCCGCGCCAACCGCCGCAACGTCGACCTGCTCCGCCGGACACTGGCGGCGCGGCGCCGCGAATGAACGCTCGGGCGCGGACACCCGGGTCCGCTATCATGGCGCGGCAGCACACGCGAACGGAGGAGACCATGGCCGCCACCGCCGAGGAGATCATCCACGCCCTGTCCCTGGAGCCCCACGTGGAAGGCGGCTACTACCGGCGGACCTACCAGGCGGATGCCCAGCCGCGGGTGCTCACACCGGGGGGCGAGCGCCACGCCATGACCTCCATCCACTACCTGCTCACCGCCGCCGCCCCGGTCGGCCACTTCCACCGCAACCGCTCGGACATCGTGCACTACTTCCACATGGGCGATCCGGTCCGCTATCACCTCATCCACCGGGACGGACGCCTGGAGCAGGTGGAGATGGGTCACGACCTGGGCGCCGGCCAGCGCCTGCAGCTCACCGTCCCCGGGGGGGTGTGGAAGGCCTCCGAGCTGCTCGCCGGCGGACACGGTTACGGGTTCATCAGCGAGGCGGTATCCCCGGGCTTCGACTTCGCGGACATGACCCTGGCCGAACGCGACACCCTCGCCGCCGCCCACCCGGAGCACGCGGCGCTGATCCACCGGCTTACCCGGGGGTGACGACTGCGGGGGCCGCGCAACGCGGCCCCCGGCAGTGATAGACCCCGCCCGGCGGCAGGTTACGCCAGACCGGCTCGAACGCCACCGCGCGGAAGAACCGACGGTAGAGACCGTAGTACACCCACGGCATCACCGTGATCTGGCTCACCCAGGGACCACCCCGCTCGGCCAGAACGGCGAACACCCGCTCGCGCAGCACCGGCGGCAGGCTCGGCGTGGGCAACCCGCTGAGCACGCCGTCGAGCCGGGAGATGCCACGCTCGCGCAGCAGTGCGTCGAGGTCGGCGACGTCGGCGACCACCACCTCCGCCCGGGGCACGGTCCAGGCGGCGAGCGCGGCGAAGTCCGCGTCGCGCTCCACGGCGATGAGGCGGCTGTCCGGATGCATCCGTGCGGCAGCGGCACGGGTGATGCTCCCGGTGCCGGCACCGAGCTCGAGCAGCCGCTGCGGCCGCGCCGGGTCCACGCCCCGGCAGGTCGCGGCGGCGAGGTGACGGCTTGACGGCGCGAACGACGCCACCCGTCGGCCCTGCTGGAGGTACTTGCGCAGGTACAGCCGCCGCTCGCCCTGCGCGTGTACGTGCATCCGCGTCATCGTGCCTCCGCTGTGTCGCCGCCCTGATACCGGGCCCGTCGGCGTAGGCTAGCGGCGGGGTGCTACACCACCACGACAGCGGGGTTACACAAGGTCGACGGCGGTTGGCGGAGGCGCTGGGATGAAATTCGCTGATGCGCGCCCCGGTCACCGGCGCCGGAGGACTACGCCCCAAAGACGGATCGGCGTGTATCCGCTGCCGCGGCCCGGATTCAGCCGGCAGATTGTCATGCGCATGCAATCCGCAAAGCCTACGGTTGGCGAGCGCGAGCCGGTCCGGAGCACCGGCAGCGGTGTCCTTTCCCAGCAGGCAGTACGGCTATTATGCGCGACGTCACCATCCGCGCGAGACTCTGGATCACCCTGGCCGTCCTCGTCGGGGCGATCGCCGCAGTCTCGCTCACCGGCTTCTGGCAGATCTCCCGGCTGGACGCCGCGGTCACCGCCGTCGCCGACCGGGCGCTGGCCCGCGTGCGCGACGCCCAGCAGGTCCGCGGCACGATCACCGCGATAGAACGCGCGGACAAGGGCGCGCTGCTGGCCAGGGCCTCGCTGGACATCCGCGGTGCCAAGACCTACTTCGCCGAGGCTAAGCAGGCCTTCGAGACCCTGGACACACTGATCGCCCGGCTCGACGCCACAACCACCGGCTCCGCGCAGAGCGAGCGCCTGGCGCGCTTTCGCGAGACCATAGAGCGTTACCGCAAGCTCCATGGCCAGCTCCGGGACAAGGCGAACAAGGGAATGGTACAGCCGGCCATCAAGCTCAGCGAGAACCAGGGGGATGCGCTACTGGGAAGCGCCCAGGAGACGCTCAACGCCTACATCGACGGCGTCGACGCCGCGGCCGCACGGGCCCGCACCCGCGCCGTCGAGGGCGCCCGTGCGGCGCGGCTGTGGATTACCGGCGTCGCCTCCGTGGCGGTACTCACCGGCCTGCTGCTCACCGCCCTGCTTGCGGGCCACATCCGCCGCGGGCTGGCCCGTGTGGTCGCCGCCGCGGACGCCGTCGCCGGCGGCGACCTCACCGCCCGGGTGAACTGGCCACGCAACGACGAGATCGGCCGCATGAGCCGCGCGCTGGAGCGCAGCTTCGCCGAGTTCGCGGGGTCGGTAGACGCCATTCGCACCGCGGACCGGGCCCTGGGCGCGGCCGCCGACGCCCTCTACCGGCGCAGCACCGAGACCCTGGACGGGGTCCGGCAGCAGGACGAACGCCTGGAAGAGGCCGTAACCGCGGCCACCCAGAGCGCGGGCGCAGTCGAGGAGGTCGCCGCCGCGGCGAGCGAGGCCGACGGCACCACCGCGGACGTCGACGCGCGCATCCGCGACGGCCGCGCCCGGCTGGAGGCGGGCCTAGAGCGGGTGCGCGCCGCGGAGCGGGACCTTGGCGAGACCGCGGAACAGCTGGAGGCGCTGAACGGCCACTGCGAGACCATCGGCGAGGTGGTCGAGGTCATCGATGGCATCGCCCGCCAGACCAACCTCCTGGCGCTGAACGCCGCCATCGAGGCCGCTGGGGCGGGTAACGCCGGCAAGGGCTTCGCGGTGGTCGCCGAGGAGGTCCGGGCGCTCGCCCAGCGCAGCAGCCGGTCCACGGAAAACATCCAGACCAGCGTCACCGAGCTCCAGCGCCTCGCCGGCGAGGGGCGGGCGGCGATGTCGCACAGCCTGACCTCCGCACAGACCGCCCGGGAAGAGACCGGACGGGCCAATGAGGCCTTCGGCGACATCGCCACCGGCGCCCGACACATCCGCGAGCACACCGAACGCATCGCCACCGCCTCCGAGGAGCAGACCCGCGTGGGCGCAGAGCTGCGCCGCCAGCTCGAGGCGGTCAGCGAGATCGCCACGCAGACCACCTCCAGCAGCGAGGCCAACGCCGAGGTCGCCGAATCCCTACGCACCCAGGCGGCAGAGCTTGCCCAACGCGTCGAACGCTTTCGCACCGCCTAGCAGCCTCTCGGATTTAGGCTGAATTGGCTGCGAAATGGTACAGTGGTCCTTCTGGATGCTTCTTCTCGTTGCATAAGACCCACTATGCGCCTCGAATGAGCATCCAAATCGCCTCGCTGCCCCACACCCACGCTCGAATCCACCTAAACCCGACAGACCACTAGCCGTCGGCGGCGGCGCCATCCACAGCCCCATCGACGGACGCCGACTCGCCGTCCGGCCGGCACCGGCGGTCCACGAACAGGCTGTTGCCCGGCTCGCGCTTGGCGCAGTGCTTGATCTCGGCGAGCACCGTAGCGACCTGGTAGTGGCTGGTGAAGCGCCGGTCCAGCACGGGAACGGCGGCGAGGGAGATGGAGAGCAGGGGGAAGCGTTGCGGGCTGCCCTGGCGGTCACGGGTATCGATGCCGCCGCATTCGCGCTCCCGGGCATCGTAGAGGGACGGCACGTGGGCGGCGAAGTCCTCGAGCAGCGCCTGGCAGCGGTACTCCCAGTCGCTGCCCCTGAGCAGCAGCACGAAGTCGTCGCCGCCGACGTGGCCGGCGAAGTCCCCGGCGTGGAGCCGCGCCTGCAGGATCCGGGCGGTGGCCAGGATGGCCTCGTCACCGCGTTGGTAGCCGTAGAAGTCGTTGTAGGCCTTAAAGTGATCGAGGTCCGCGTGAACCACGGTGAACGGCGTACCCGCGGCGAGCAGGGCGTCGATATGCTGCTCGATGCGCACGTTTCCCGGCAGTCCGGTCAACGGGTTGGCGTGGCGGGCGCTGTGGATCTGGAGATCGGTGATCCGGCGCAGCAGGTCGAAGACGCTGCCCACGCCCAGGTAGCGCCCGTCGGCATCGGTGATGAGGATGGCCTCATCGGCGTCGTCGGCCTCGGTCACCCGCCGGCTCAACGCCTCCAGGGGCAGGTCGCCGGGGACAGTGACCGTGGAAGACTCGACGAAGGCCGTGACCGCGCGCCCGGCGAACAGGGCATGGCCGTAGTTGTGCGCGAGCCTGGAGAGTAGGGTATCCCGGCGCACGATGCCCACGGCCCGGCCGTCCCGCCCCACCAGGGGCACACAGCGGAGGTCCGCTTCCGCACGGAACCGCGCCGCGACCTCGGCGACGCTGGCCGTGGGCGCCGCCGGGACGACCTCGCGCGCGAGCACCCGCGCGGTGGGCCGCTGGACGGCGGCACCGGGCACGCCGCCGACGTCCTCACCGGGCATGGGCTGGTCCACGCTGAGTGGGCGCGCCGCCGGCCGGCCGAAGAGGTAGCCCTGGGAGTGGGTCATACCCAGCGCGCGCAGCGCCGTGTACTCCGCCTCGGTCTCGATCCCCTCGACGATGACCCGCGTGCCCATGCGCCGAGCCATGTCCAGCACCGAACGCACCACCTCGCGCTTGCCGGCATCGGACTCGACGCCGCTGGCGAAGTGGCGGTCGATCTTGACGTAGTCCGGGCGCAGCTCCGACCAGTGACGCAGCCCGGCATAGCCGGCACCGAGGTCGTCCAGGGCGACCGCGAAGCCCATCGAGCGGTAGTGATCCACGGCGTGGCGCACGATGGCATAGTCGTGGATGGGGAACTGCTCGGTGATCTCGATGACCACCCGCTCCGGGGCGACGCCGGCACGTTCGAGGAAACGCAGGGTCTCACCGGTGGGGTGATCGCTGGCGACCACGGCGTCCGGGGTGACGTTGAGGAACAGCCGCCCGGGACAGCCCGCCCGACCGAAGGCCTGGATGGCGACCTCGCGGCAGAGCAGATCCAGCTCCACCAGTCGGCCCTCACGCGCGGCCGCGTCGAAGAGCTTGAGCGGCGAATGCAGCGGCCCGGACGACGGTCCGCGAATGAGCGCCTCGTGCCCCCAGAGCCCGCCCGAGGGGCAGGTGAGGATCGGCTGGAACAGCGCGGTGAGCGCCCGCGCCGCGAATATCGCATCCAGGCTTTCGCGTTCGATCATGGCGTATCCGCTGCAACCCGATCGTTGAGCGTAATGACCGATCGTGACACGCCCGTGACACCGCGGGCGCCTACAGGGCCCGCTCCAGACGGTGCAACGGGGCACCCAGGCTGGCGTATTCCCGTGGCCGGCAGGTGAGCACCAACACCTGGTGGCGCTCCGCGGCCCGGGCGAGGGCCAGCTTCATGACCTCGAAGCGGCGCTCGTCGGCGAAGGCCAGGGCGTCATCCAGGATCACCGGCACCGGCTCACCGCGCTCGGCGACCAGGTCGGCAAAGGCCAGGCGCACGAGGATGGCGAGTTGCTCGCGGGTGCCGAGGCTCAGGTCGCCGAAGGCCTCCTCCTGCCCTCCCCGGCGCACACCGGTGAGGGTCAGCGTATCGTCCAGCACCAGCTCCGCATCCGGCATCAGCATGCGCAGGTACGGCCCCAGGCGCTCCATCACCGGCCCGAGAAAGGTCCGGCGGGCCGCGCTGGCCGCGGCCTCCAGCTCGTCGGCGACCATCTTCACCGCCCCGGCCTCCCGGTGCCGGCGGTCCCGCTCCCGCCGGGCCTCGGCCAGGGCCGTGTCCAGCTCGACCCGGCGCTCGCCCAGGCCCTGCTGCCCCAGCGCCTCCAACCGCACCTGTAGGTCACGCACGGCGCGGGCGGTGCGTTCGCGCTCCTCGCGCGCCCGGGTGACCGCCGCCTCGGCGGTCTTGAGCTGCAGGGCCACCGTCTCCGGGTCCTCGCCGGCGATGGCGGCATCCGCGCGGGCGAGGTCGTCGCGGGCGATCTCCAGCGCCTGACGGGCGGTAGCGAGCCCGGCATAGAGGGCGTCGTCGTCGCGGCTCGCACGGGCCTGCGCCAGGGTGGCGGCGAGATGCTCCCGGCGCCGGACCTGCTGATCACGCTCGGTACGTGCGGCCACCCGGGCCTCGCGGCAACGGGCGAGCGCGTCGCGGCATTCGCCGAGCCGCTTGGCGCTTTCCTCATGCTCGCGCTCCCGGGCCTCCCGCGCCTCGCGCCTTGCCGGCAACGCCGCGGCAGCGGCCTCCACGTCCGTTTCCTCCGCTGCCGGCAGGGCCTGCAGACGCGCGGCGGTCGCCTGCACGCGCTCGCGCAGGGCCACGACACCGTCCGGGGCATAGGCCGCGGCGAGCTTCTCGCTGGCCTCGGCGTCGGCGCGGGCACGCTCGCGCCGCTGGAGGGCCGCCTCCGCGCCCGCGGCGGTGTCCACGCCGAGGCGCGATATCACGCCGCGCCGGGCCTCGCGGGCCTCATCCCGGGCCTCCCGCGCCGCCGCCAGGTCCACCCCGCCGGGGCTCACCCGTACCGTGCCGACCCCTTCGAGGGCGAGCACGCCCTCGCCGGTCAGCCGCCACTGGCCCTCCGCGACGGGCTCCGCGGCGCCGCTGACCGACACGGGCACGGAGACCTCGGCATCCACCCGGGTGGCGCCGGCCTCCAGCCGCGCCTCCGCCCGGACCAGGCGACCCTCGATGCCACGCAGCTCGTCCACGTCAGCGCGCTGGATAGCGATGTCCGCCACCGATGCCCGTGCCTGCCGGGCAGCCTCCAGTGCCTCCTCCGCCCGGGCCAGGGCGTCACGGTCGGCGCGTAGCTGGCGCTCGCCGTCCACGCGCTCGCGGGCCCTGGCGGCCGCCTCCTCGGCCCGGCGCGCGGCGGCCACGGCATCGCCCGCCGCATCGTGCGCGGCGCGGGCCTCGGCCTCGGCCGCCTCCGCCCGACTCACGCGGGCGCCCGCATCCGCCAGCGTCGTGTCCGCGGCGGTGAGGACCTGCTCCAGCTCGGTGAGCTCGCGGATATGCTTGTGGCGTTCCAGCCACTCCGCCTCGTGGCGCTGGTGCTCGGCCTCGGCGACGCGCACAGCACCGGCGAGGCGCTCGCGCTCGGCCCGTCTGGCCTCCACGCGCTGGTGGGCGGCACGGGCGGCTTCCAGGCGACCCTGGCGCTCGCCGGCGGCGTCCGGATCGTCGAGTGCGGCGAGCTCATCGCGCTCGCGGGCGAGCCGGGTCACGGCCTCGTCGAACTCGGCGAGCTCGCCGTCCACCGCGGCCAACTCCGCGGACAGGGCCTCGACCCGGGCGTCGGCGTCCTTGAGGGTCTTCCCCGGGCGTCCGGTGGACGTCCAGAAACGGCCGCGCTCGGCGACGAAATGGCGGAGCAGGCGCTGGCCGCTGTCCCCGCCGAGGACGTCGCCGACCTCCGCCTCCAGCACCGCACCGAGGGACCGGCGCGCGCTCTCCGCGGGATCGACGGCATGGAAGGTAGTGCCCTGGGTCACCCAGAGCAGGCCCCAGACGCCCTGGTGGCGAGCGTCGGTGGCGCCGCGGCCGGGGCGCTCGAAACCGAGCAGCGACTGCAGCGCCTCCTCCGCGGCGTCTCCCTCCCAGCGGGCGCCTCGCCCCTCCAGGCACGCGCCGGCACCCTGGCAGAAGCGCTTCCAGAGGCGGTACTCGTCACCACCGCTGGCGAAGGTCAGGGTCACCTCCGGGCCCACCCGATGACCGTAGGGCTGGAGCTCCGAGGCCGTCCGGCCGCTCAGGCCATGCCGGTCGAACAGCGCCACGCGCAAGGCCTGGAGCACGGTGGACTTGCCCGCCTCGTTGTCGCCGCCGAGGACGTTGAGACCACCCTCCAGCGGGCCGATCTCCAGCGGTGCCACCAGGTGACGGAAGTTCTCGATGCGCAGGTGCCGAATCTCCACTGCGTCCCTCCCTGACGTGGCGGTCAGCGCAGCTCGTGGTAGGCGGCGTAGAGCCGCTGCACCGCCTCCGCGGCGTACGCCTCGCCGTTGGCCTGGCGTTCTCGCAGCGCGGCCAGCGCGTCGGCGACGAAACCGCTGCCCTCGAAGGCGGCAAGGTCCGCGTCGGTGGCCTCCGGGCGCAGCGCGGTGTCGTCCCATTCCAGGTACGCGAGCCGCGCCTGCCAGCGCCCCAACAGCTCGTCCAGCGCGGAGCGGGTCGCGAGGTCGACACCGCCGGCGAGCACAAGACGCAGGACGTGGCACTCCAGCGGCGCGGACAGGCCGGCGAGCCGGTCCTCCAGTGCCTGCAGGGCGCCCTCACCGGTGAGGTCCTGCCGCCACTCGTGCCAGTGGTAGTGGCTCGTAGGCAGGGGCGTGACCGCCGGCGCCGCACCGCTCGAGAGCTCCACCCGCAGGACGTGCCCCGGGTCGCGGCTGCGGAAGTTGTCCGTCTCCGGGGTGCCGGCGTACCAGGTGCGCTCGGCGATCTCCAGGGTCCCGTGCCAGTCGCCGAGGGCCAGATAGTCCAGGCCGGCGGTCACGGCGCGGTCCTCGGCGATGGGGTTGTGGGCCTCCGCGGCCTCGGGCAGGCGATTGCGCAGGCTGCCATGGGCGAGACCGACACGCACCGCTCCCGCCGGGGTGGCCGCGGTGTCGAACCAGTCGGTGACGTCACCGGGCTCGTGGCGGCGCCGCAGCGGCGCAGGCAGCACGGCGAGACGGCCGCCGGCGAGGACCACCGGCTCGGGGGTCAGGGCGGCGTGGACGTTGGCCGGCCGGCAGCCGAGGCGCTCGACGCGCGTCCACACGCTCTCGGCGAGGGCGGCGTCGTGATTCCCGGGCAGCAGCACCCAGGGGCCGGGCCACTCGGCCATCGCCTCCATGGTCCGGCGCAGCGCGGCGTCGGGCAGGGTCTGGCTGTCGAAGACGTCGCCGGCGACGAGCACGGCCTCCGCCCGATGCTCGCCGGCGAGCGCGGCGATACGGCGGATCACGGCGTAGCGCTGCTCGCGCAGCAGCGCCCCGGCATCGCCGGCGATCCGGCCGAAGCCCTTGCCGATCTGCCAGTCGGCGGTATGGAGCAGGCGCAAGCGACGATCCTCCCGTTTGCCATCCAGGCGTCATGTATCTCCCACAGGCGGACACCCGCGGTGCTGCCGGGAAAAAAGTGCGGCCCGGCGAACCGGGCCGAAACAAGGGTAATCGGCATGGCGCCGACTTTACAGGAGGGAAAGATATCCACCGGGCTCCGGGCACCTCCCTGTGCCCGTCCCCGGCGACGGCTCGTGCCGCCGTGCGCATTTCACTTCCAGCGTCCTACAATGGCCGACAACACCCAGGACGAAGAGGTTCCTGTTCCATGCTGGAGACCCGTAGAAACGTGCTCGGCACCTCACTGGAGGCCTGCTGCAGCGACCCCGTCACGGGCTTTTACCGCGACGGCTACTGCCGCGTCGGCGCCGACGACGCGGGCGTCCACGCGGTGTGCGCCACCCTCACCGACGAGTTCCTCTCCTTCAGCGCCGGCCGCGGCAACGACCTGTCCACGCCCCGGCCGGCGCTCGGCTTCCCGGGGCTGTCCGCGGGCGAGCAGTGGTGCCTGTGCGCGGCGCGTTGGCTGGAGGCCCACGAGGCCGGTTGCGCGCCGCGGGTGCGACTGCTTGCCAGCGACGAGGCCGCCCTGGAGGTGGTGGCGCTGGAGACCCTCAAGCCCTACGCGCTGGACCTGTCGTGATGGAGGTCTGGTTCAACCACGGCCAGGAGAGCGGCCCCTGGGGCTTGAAGATAACCCGGCTGGCCGAGGTCACCCGGGCCGCGGGTGCGACGGTAACCAGCATCGACTACCGCCACACCCGGGACCCGGACGAGCGCGTGCGCCATCTCCTCGCCCAGCCGCGGCCGGAGGGTCCGCTGGTGCTGGTGGGCTCAAGCATGGGCGGCTACGTGGCCGCCGCGGCGAGCGCCGCGCTGCGGCCGGCGGGGCTGTTCCTGATGGCGCCGGCGTTCTACCTGCCAGGCTACGAGGGAGACGTCACGCCCCACGCCGGCGACGTGGAGGTGGTGCACGGCTGGCGCGACGAGCTGATCCCGCCGGCGCACAGCGTGCGCTACACCGGGGCCTGCCGGGGGCGGCTGCACGTGCTCGACGGCGACCACGGCCTCTCGGAGGTGATCGACGACATCGCCGCGCTGTTCGCGCGGTTTCTCGACCGGGTGGGCACCGCGGCCACGCCGTGACGCCCCGGCCTCAGGCGCCGTCCAGGGCCGCCTCCACGGCGGCGCGGCGGGGTATCGGCGCCACCGCGCCCCGCCCCAGCGTGGACAGCGCCGCGGCGACGTTGGCGTACCGGGCCGCCGCCTCCGGCCGGGCCCCGCGCACGATCCCGGCGAGGAACGCCCCGTCGAAGGCATCGCCGGCGCCGGCGGCGTCCACCTGTGCCACGGGATGCGCCGGGCAGTGCACGCGCTCGCCGTCCGCGGCGACCAGCACCCCCTCGCGCCCCATTTTCAGGGCCACGACGCGGGGCCCGAGCCCCGCGTAGAAGTCCACCACCGCATCGGGGTCCGTCAGCCCGGTAAGCCGGCGCGCGTCCTCCAGGCCCGGCAGGGCGATGTCCGCCTCGCGCATGGCGGCATGGATCACCGCACGGGCCCGGGCGAGCGGCCAGAGCTTGAGGCGCAGGTTGGTGTCGTAGCTCACCGTCACGCCGGCCTCGCGCGCCGCCGCCATGGCCGCGAACACGGCGTCACAGGCCTTGGAGCTGATGGCCTGGCTGATGCCCGAGACGTGCAGCACCCTGGCGGCACGGATGTAGTCGAGGGGCAGGTCGTCCGGGCCCAGCCGGCTGGCCGCCGAACCCTGGCGGAGGTAGCTGAACACGTGCTCACCGTCGCGGTAACGGATGAAATAGACGCCGGTGTGCGCATCCCGGTCCACGGCCACCGCACTGGCGTCCACGCCCTCCGCCGCCCACAGATCGAGGAACGCCCGCCCGAAGCCGTCGTCGCCGAGGGCGGTGAGATACCCGACCGCGGCCTCCTGGCGCGCCGCGGCGATCGCGCAGTTCGAGGTATCGCCGCCGTAACCCTGGAGGAACCACGTCCCGCCGTCGCCGGGACGCTCGCTGAGCTCCAGCAGCGGCTCTCCGAGACAGACGATGTCCACCATGGCGCGTCAGCCGCCGCCAACGGCTGACGCCGCCCGGCGCTGGCCCTTCACCCGATCGTCAACGGTCATTGGAACCACTCCCCCCGCTGCACCCCCGGACCGGCCAGAGCGCCGGCGCCGGGTATCCATAATATGGACAAAAAGCCCGGATATTAAGACCATAGGCAGCATCAGGACGGGCCGTCAAACCGGCAACAGGAACGACACCGGATGACCGCAGCCGGACAACAGGACAGTGCTTCCGCGACGCGGGGGGCGGCGACCTTCGTCAAGGGGCTACGCCTGCTCCAGACCATCGCGGCGCTACCCGGACCCGCACGCCTGAAGGACATCCAGCGGGCGAGCGCGCTTCCGCGGGCGACGCTGTACCGCCTGCTCGGCGCCCTCGAGGGCGAGCGTTTCGTCGTCCGCGACCCGCTCCACGGCGGCTACCTCCTCGGCCCCGAGCTCGCCCGGCTCGGCTACCAGAGCCGTATCCAGAACGATCTGCCGCGCGGCGCCCGCGAGGCACTGGTGGCGATCCGCGACGCCACCGGCGAGACCGTGCATCTGGCGGTGCCCCGGGGCGACGTGATGGTCTACGTGGACAAGGTCGAGTCCCTGGCCTCGGTGCGCATGGCGTCCATGGTGGGCAATCAGGTGCACATGCACGCCTCCGCCGTGGGCAAGGCCTTCCTCGCCGCACTGGCACCGGAGGCCCTCGATCGCTACGCCGGACGGCTCGCCCTGGAGCCAATGACCGCCAACACCGTGACCGGCCTGCCGGCGCTGCGGGCGGCGCTGGAAACGGTGCGGGCGCAGGGCTATGCCGTCGACGACGAGGAGAACGAGCCCGGCATCGTGTGCTTCGGTCGGGCGCTCTACGGCGTGGACGGACAGCCGCTCGCCTCGGTCAGCGTGAGCGTGCCCCGCTACCGGCTCGGCGACGACTGGGCACACCGCTATGCCGGGCCGATACGTACCGCCTGCGAGGCGGCCGGCCTGCTGATGTCACCACCCGGCCACGAAGACCGGCCCGGGCGGCCCGGGTAACGACGGGCACGGCCGGGGCCCCTCAGGAGACGGTCATGGATCCACGCTTTCAGGACGCACTCGCCGAACGCCCGCTGGTGGCCATCCTGCGCGGCATCACGCCGGACGAATGCGAGTCGGTCGCCGACGCGCTGATCGACGCCGGCTTCGGCATGCTCGAGGTCACCCTCAACTCCCCGCAGCCATGGGAGAGCCTGCGCCGGCTGCGCGCCCACTGCCCGGTTCAGACCCTGGTGGGCGCGGGGACGGTACTCGACACCGGCTCGGTCACCCGCCTCGCCTCGATGGCACTGCCGCTAATGGTCACCCCGAACACCGACCCGGCGGTGATCGACGCCGCCTCGCGCGAGGGGCTGACCAGCCTGATCGGCTGCATGACGCCCACCGAGGCGCTGCTCGCCGCGCGCCACGGCGCCTCGGCGCTCAAGCTCTTCCCCGCCGCGCGCCTGGGCCCGGGCTATCTCCGGGACGTGCGTGCGGTGCTGCCCCCGGCGCTGCCGGTGTTCGTGGTCGGTGGGGTCAACGCGCAGAACCTGGCCAACTTCCATGCCGCCGGGGCGGCAGGTTACGGCATCGGCGGGGACGTCTATCGCGCCGGGCGCCCGGCAGTGGAGGTGGGTGCCGCCGCCCGGGACATCGTCACCGAATACCGGCGCGTCAGGGGAGAGGGGCAATGAGCGGGCGGATCATCGTCGTCGACTGGGGCACCACCGCGTTCCGCGCCTACCTGGTGGACGCGGACAGCGGTGCGTGTCTCGAGCGGATCGCCGCGGGCCGGGGCATGCGCGAGCTCGCCGGCGGGTCCTTCGCCGACTACTGCCGCGAACGCCTCGGCGACTGGCGCGAGGACGGCGCCGTACCCGTCTACCTCGCCGGCATGGTGGGCGCGCGCCAGGGCTGGCACGAGGCCCCGCAGCCGGCGCTGCCGGTCACCGCCGGCGACCTCGCCGATGGACTGACCGCCGCCCCCGGGCTCGACAACACCTGGCTGGTGCCCGGCGTGCGCGTGCACGGCGACGGCGGCCACGTGGACGTGATGCGTGGCGAGGAGGTCCAGATCCTCGGCGCGCTGGCGCTGGCGGCGCGCGGCGACGCGACGCTCTGCCTGCCGGGCACCCACAGCAAGTGGGCCCGCGTCGACGACGGCACGCTCCGCCACTTCGCAACGGTAATGACCGGCGAGCTGTTCGAGGCGGTGACCCGGCACACGATCGTCGGCGCGCCCGCGGCGGACAGCGACACCCCCGACGACGACGCCTTCCGCCTGGGCCTCACGGAATCCGGGCGTCGCGGCGGCCTCGGGCACCAGCTCTTTACCGCCCGCAGCCGCTGGCTCTACGGCGGGCTCGCCGCCACCGGCATCCGCGACTACGTCTCGGGACTGCTCATCGGTCACGAGATCCTGGGCATGCGCGGGCTCTACGCCCCCGACGAGGTGGTGCTGGTCGCGGACGGACACCTGCGGCCACGCTACGAGGCCGCGCTCGGGCACTTCGGTCTCAGCGTCCGCCCCGTCGCAGCGGCGGACGCCAGCCTCGCCGGCGTGCTCGCCCTCGCCCGGCGGCACCCGCACGTGGGCGGGGCGGGGTGAGCGCGGGGGACGGGCGCCCCCTCAGCGCCGGGTCAGCTTGAGCTCGATGCGCCGGTTGCGCGCCATCGCCTCCGGCGAATCCCCCTCGGTCAGCGGCTGGTACTCGCCGTAACCCGCCGCCGCGAGGCGCTCCGCGGGGATGCCCTGATCGATCAGGAAGTGGACGATGTTGGTCGCCCGCGCGGTGGACAGCTCCCAGTTGGAGGGGAAGCGCTCGGTGTTGATGGGCCTGCGGTCGGTATGGCCCTCCACCTGCAGCACCCAGGGGATGTCCCCGGGGATGCGCTGCGCCACCTGCTTGAGCACGTCCGCGAGCTGGCGCAGCTTGTCCTGTCCGTCCGCCCCGATCTGCGCCGAGCCGCTGTCGAAGAACAGCTCCGACTGGAACATGAAGCGGTCGCCGACGATCCGGATCTGCTGGATGTCGCCGAGGACCTCGCGCAGCCGTCCGAAGAACTCGGAGCGGTAGCGCGAGAGCTTCTCGACGCGCTCGGCCAGGGCCAGGTTCAACCGCTCGCCCAGGTCCTCGATCCGGGTGCGCTGTTCGCTGACGGTCTCCTGGGAGACGGACAGCGCCCGGGCGACGCGCTGGATCTGGTCGCGCAGCGCACGCAGCTCGTTGCGCAGGCGCTCGATACGGGTCTCCGCGTCCGCGGTAAGCCCCTTCTGCTCAGACAGCGCCTGATCGCGCTCGTCGATCTCGGCGACCAGGTCGCGGATGCGCATGGTGCGCTCCTCGATGGCCTTCTGGGCGAGATGGGTGCGCTCCTTGGCGTCCGCGAGCTCCGCGGACAGCGCCTTGCTGCGGTCGCGGGCCTGGGTCAGGCTCTGCTCGGTATCGCCGAGCTTGCCGGAGAGGGCCCCGACCTCCTCCTCCAGGCGCTTGCGCACCTTGCGCAGGGTGTCGATATCCGCCTGCAGCGAGGCCAGCTCGGTGAGCCGCACCTTGAGCTTCTCGCGGCTGACCTCCAGGGCCTTATCCTTCTCCGCGAGCTCGCTTTTAAGCTGCTCTTTATCGCCCTGCGCCTGCTTGAGGGACTCGGCGAGGGAATCGCGCTCGGACAGCGTGGTGTGCAGTTCATTGTAGACGCTGGACATGCGCTCCTGCAGGTGCTCGCGCTTGCCCCGCTCCATCGACAGCTCCTCGGCGAGGCGCTCGACATCGTCCTGCAGGCGCTGCAGCGCGCGGCTCTTACCCGAGAGCGCGTCGCTGAGGTAGAACTGCGTCACCACGAAGAGCATGAGCACGAACACGAACGCCAGCAGGATCGTGGCGAGCGCGTCGACGAAGCCGGGCCAGATGTTGACCGCGTTGCGACCCCGGCGGCTACCCCCGAACATCGCCGCTAACCCTGGCGGTCGTCACGGAAGTGCGCGAGGGTGCGCGTGAGCAGCCGCAGCTCCTCGCGCAGCTCGTTGACCACGTGCTCGCGGTCCCCGGCGAGGCCCTGGCGGAGCTGGTCCAGGCTGCCGGCGATGTGGCGCAGGTTGTCCCGGACCTCGCGCTCGTGGGCCTCGTTGCTGCCGGTGACATCCGCCAGGTTCTGCAGCACCCCCTGCAGCTCCGCCTGGGTCCGGGTGAGATTCATCAGCCCGCGCTGCTCGCCGCGGGACTGCTCGGCGAGGTTGGCGATCTCCTGGGTGAGCTCGGTGAGCCGGCCCTCCGAGTTGCGCCGCTCCTCCTCGCCCCGGGCCATGATGCGCTGGAGCTTGTCCAGGCTGTCCGCGGTCTGCTCCAGCAGCGCCTGGATGTAGGCGGGGACGTTACCCTCGCCGTCACCGCCGGCCCCGCCGCTGCCGAGCTTGGTCTGCCCGGACAGCCACTCCTCGAGATCGTTGTAGAACCGGTTCTGGGCGTAGCCGCTCTGCAGGTCGATGAAGCCGAGCACCAGGGCGCTGGCGAGGCCGAACAGCGACGAGCTGAACGCCGTGCCCATGCCCGAGAGGGGCTGCTGGAGGCCGTTCTTGAGCTCGGCGAACACCGCCGCGGCGTCACGGCCCTCGATCGACAGCGAGGAGATCACCCCGCCCACCGCGCGCAGAGTGTCGAGCAGGCCCCAGAAGGTGCCGAGCAGCCCGAGGAAGACCAGCAGCCCGATCATGTAGCGCGAGAGGTCGCGCTGCTCGTCCAGCCGGGAGCGGATCGCGTCCAGCAGCGTGCGCATCGACATCGTGGACAGGCTGAAGCGGTCGCCGTGGCGGCCGGTGAGCATCCGTGCCATGGAGCCGAGCAGCCCCGAGCGCGGCGGTTCCGGCGGGTTCTCGCGGTCGGCGCGGCGGAAGGCCTCGATCCAGGAGACCTCCGGGCCGAGAATCAGGACCTGGCGGAAGTTGATCAGGATGCCGATGGCGAGGACACCGAGGATCAGGCCGTTGAACACGGCGTTCGCCATGAACGCGCTGCGCAGCGGGCCGGCGAGGAGGGCGCAGGCCACCGCAACGCCGAGCAGGAAAACGCTCATCCAGATCAGCACGCGATTGGGATTTCGCACCGGGCTCTCCCTGAGGATCTGCGGCAAAGCCCTTACTCTAGCGCGAAACAGCCCCGATTGTGATCCGTTTCCGGTAATTACGTCCATTGCCATAGCCGTGCCCTCGCCATAGCCGTCCACTGGGTTAGACTCCCGGGGCGGATCAATCTGGAGGGATGCACCCACATGGAAGGCACCGGTCTGCGCGACCGTCAGGCGTGGCCGCTGCTCGCGGCCGTGATCGGCGGGGGCGTGCTCATTTACCTGCTCCGCGGGATGCTCACGCCCTTCCTCGTCGCCGCGGTGCTGGCCTATATCAGCGATCCCATCGCGGACCGGCTGGAGGCCCGGGGTCTGTCACGCACGCTCTCGGTGGTGATCGTCTTCGGCGCCACCCTCGGCGTGGTGATCGGCGTGGCACTGATGCTGCTGCCACTGCTCGCCCACCAGGTGGACTACCTCGTCCAGCGCCTGCCGGCGATCGTGGACTGGGTGCAGCGCACCGCCGTGCCATGGATGGAGGAACACCTGGGCGTGTCCGCCTCGCGGCTGGACGTGCAGACCCTGCGCGACGCCGTCACCCAGCACTGGCAGTCCACCGGCTCCGTGGCCGCGGCGGTCATCGCCCGCGCCACCCAGTCCGGACTGGCGCTGGTGGGGCTGATCACCAACCTGGCGCTGATCCCGGTGGTGGGCTTCTACCTCCTGCGGGACTGGGACGTGCTCATGGAGCGGATCCGCGAGCTGCTGCCGCGCTCGGTGCAGGGCGTGGTCGGCCGGCTCGGGGGCGAGTGCAACGAGGTGGTGGCCGCCTTCCTGCGCGGCCAGCTGCTGGTGATGCTCGCGCTCGGTGCGATCTACACCACCGGGCTGTGGCTGGTGGGGCTGAACCTCGCGATCCTCATCGGCATGCTCTCGGGGCTGGCGAACATCGTGCCCTACCTCGGCTTCATCGTGGGCATCACCACGGCGAGCGTGGCCGCGGTCTTCCAGTTCAACGACATCCTCGTACCGCTGCTGCTGGTCTGGGCGGTGTTCGGCATCGGCCAGACGCTGGAGGGCATGGTGCTCACGCCGCTGCTGGTCGGCGACCGCATCGGCCTGCACCCGGTGGCGGTCATCTTCGCGGTGCTCGCCGGCGGCCAGCTCTTCGGCTTCGCCGGCGTGCTGCTCGCCCTGCCGGTGGCCGCGGTGATCGCCGTGCTCCTGCGCCACGCCCACGACCGCTACGTGCACAGTACCCTCTATCACGGCATCGCCGGCGCGGACGGCGAGGCCGGCGAGGAACAACGAGACGACAACCCCACCCGGGACTGACCCTATGAGCGTGAACATCTCCGAACGAATCGCCCGCGACATCGACGCCGCCCCGCGGCAGGTCGAGGCCGCGGTGCGGCTGCTCGACGAGGGCGCGACGGTGCCCTTCATCGCCCGTTACCGCAAGGAGGCCACCGGCGGTCTGGACGACGGCCAGCTCCGCGAGCTCGAACGCCGGCTGGTCTACCTGCGCGAGCTCGAGGAGCGCCGCGCCACGGTGCTCGCGGCGATCGAGGAGCAGGGCAAGCTCAGCGACGCGCTGCGCGCATCCATCGAGGCCGCCACCACCAAGCAGCGCCTCGAGGACCTCTACCTCCCCTACCGCAAGAAGCGCCGGACCAAGGGCGAGATCGCCCGCGCCGCCGGGCTGGAGCCGCTGGCGGACGCCCTGCTCGCCGACCCGGGCCTGGACCCGGCCACCGCCGCCGCGGACTACGTGGACGCCGAGGCCGGCGTCGCCGACACGGACGCCGCGCTCGAGGGCGCGCGCTATATCCTCGCCGAGCGCTTCGCCGAGGACGCCGAGCTCATCGCGGGGCTGCGCGACTACGCCTGGCGCGAGGGCGTGCTGGTCTCCGAGGTGGACGAGTCACGGCGCGAGGACGGGGTGAAGTTTTCCGACTACTTCGACCACCGCGAGCCCCTCCACGGCATCCCCTCCCACCGCGCCCTGGCGCTGTTCCGCGGCCGCCGCGAAGGCGTGCTGCGCCTGCGCCTGGCGATGCCCGACGAGCTCGCCGAGGAGCGCACCGGCCCCGGGCGGGGCGAGGGCATGATCGCCGAGCGCTTCGATATCCGCCACGCCGGCCGCGCCGCGGACGACTGGCTCGCCGGCGTGGTGCGCTTCACCTGGCGGGTGAAGCTCCTGACCCGGCTGGAGACGGACCTGCTCGGCAGCCTGCGCGAGAACGCCGAGGCGGAGGCCATCGAGGTGTTCGCGCGCAACCTCCACGACCTGCTCCTCGCCGCCCCCGCCGGCCCCAGGGCGGTGATGGGCGTGGACCCGGGACTGCGCACCGGCTGCAAGGTCGCGGTGGTGGACGCCACCGGCAAGCTCGTGGACACCGCCACGATCTACCCCCACGCGCCGCAGAAGCGCTGGGATGAGGCCCTGGCCGCTCTCGACGCCCTGGTCCGCCGCCACGGCGTCGCGCTGGTCGCCGTGGGCAACGGCACCGCCTCGCGGGAGACCGAACGCCTGGTCACCGAGCTGCGCCAGGGCCACGGCGGGCTCGCCAGCGTGCTGGTCTCCGAGGCCGGCGCGTCGGTCTACTCCGCCTCGGAGACCGCGGCGCGGGAGTTCCCGGACCTGGACGTCTCCCTGCGTGGGGCGGTCTCCATCGCCCGGCGCCTGCAGGACCCGCTCGCCGAGCTGGTGAAGATCGACCCGAAGTCCATCGGCGTCGGCCAGTACCAGCACGACGTCAGCCAGCTCGCGCTCGCGCACAAGCTCGACGCGGTGGTCGAGGACTGCGTCAACGCCGTGGGCGTGGACCTCAACACCGCCTCTGCGGCGCTGCTCGCGCGGGTCTCCGGGCTGACCGCGGCGCTGGCCGAGCGCATCGTCGCACACCGGGACGGCAACGGCCCGTTTCCGGACCGGCGCTCGCTGATGGCGGTGCCGCGCTTCGGCGCCAAGACCTTCGAGCAGGCGGCGGGCTTCCTGCGCATCCGCGGAGGCGACCAGCCCCTGGACGCCTCCGCGGTCCACCCCGAGGCCTACCCGGTGGTGGAGCGCATCCTCACCGAGACCGGCAGCGGGATCGCCGAGCTGATCGGCGACAGCAAGCTGCTCGGCGGCCTGGACCCGGCCGCGTTCACCGACGAGCGCTTCGGCCTGCCCACGGTCAGCGACATCCTCGCCGAGCTGGACAAGCCCGGGCGCGACCCGCGCCCGGGCTTCCGCACCGCGACCTTCCGCGAGGGCGTCGAGCGCCCGGAGGACCTGGAGCCGGGCATGGTGCTGGAGGGCACCGTCACCAACGTCGCCAACTTCGGGGCCTTCGTCGACATCGGCGTCCACCAGGACGGACTGGTGCATATCTCCGCCATGGCGTCGCGGTTCGTGCGCGATCCCCGCGAGGTCTGCCGCCCCGGCGACGTGGTCCGGGTAAAGGTGATCGACGTCGACCTCCGGCGCCGGCGAATCGGGCTGTCCATGCGCCTGGACGACGAGGCCGGCAGCAAGGCCGGCCGGGAGCAGCCGGGGGGCAAACCGGGCGGCGCTGGCAAGGGCGAGGGCCGGGGCGGACGCCGCGGGAAGAAGCCCGAGTCGCACCCGGACACGGCCATGGGCGCCGCCTTCGCCACGCTGCAGAGCCAGCGCGAGCGCTCAGGGCGCTGATCTCCCCGGCGCGTTGGCCACCGGGACGCGGGGCGCTGGTATCATGGAGGCAGTCAGGCGTTGTGCGATTGCCATGAGTGACTCCGCGTCCCACCACGAACCGCGCTTGCCGTCGCCACCCCGCGAGCCCGACCTCGACGAGTGCTGCGGCACGGGCTGCGACCCCTGCGTGTTCGACATCTACGACCGCCGCCTGGAGCGTTGGCGCGAGCGCTGTGCGGCGATCCGCGAGGCCCACGGGCTACCTCCGGGCAAGGAGCCGCCGTGCTGATCAAGCTGCTGGTGCTCACGGTGGTGGTGGCCGCCGTGATCCTCTGGGTCTCGCCGTCGGCACGGGCGTCGATCCGCCCGCACCTGCCGCGCCTGATCCTGATCGGCGCGCTGGTGGTCATCGCGCTGCTGGTCGCCACCGGCCGGCTATCGTGGATCGGTGCGGCGATCGCCGCCACCGCCGCCGCCATCCAGCGCTTCCTCCCCACCGCGATGCGCCTGGCCCCGCTGCTGCGCTTTCTGGGCTCGCGCACGGCCCCCGCCGGGGCACCGCCACCGTCCGGCGGCGACGACGGCCCCATGACCCGCGACCGGGCCCTGGCCGTGCTCGGCCTGGAGAACGAGACCGAGCCGCCGGACCGTCAGACCGTGCTCGCCGCCCACCGCCGGCTCATGCAGCACTGCCACCCGGACCGCGGCGGCTCCGGCTACCTCGCCGCGCGACTCAACGAGGCCCGCGACTGCCTCCTCGGCGAGGACCGCGCCGCCTGAGCGGGCGCCCGGGCATACGCCGAGGCGCGCGCGGGCTGATAGACTGCTCGCGCATGCGATTCGCTTAGACCAACAAGGGCCCGAGGCGATGTACCACCGATTCTTCGGACTGGAGCACGACCCCTTCCGGCTGACACCCAGCGCGGAGATGGTCTTCGCACATCCGAGCTTCAAGCGTGCCAGGGCGTACCTGGAGTACGGCCTGATGCGCGGCGAGGGGTTCGTGGTGGTCACCGGGCCGCCCGGGTGTGGCAAGACCACCCTGGTCGCCGATCTCCTGGCGAGCGTACCCGAGGAGACGGACATCGCCCAGATCGTCACCTCCCGGCTCGGCGCCGAGGACCTGCTGCGCCTGACCGCCAGCGGCTTCGGGCTCGCCCCGGCCCACCGGGACAAGGCCACCATCCTCGCCACGCTGCAGCAGGACCTCACAGCGCGCGCCCACCGCGGCCGTCGCGCGCTACTCGTGGTGGACGAGGCCCAGGACCTGGAGGCGGAGGCACTGGAGGAGCTGCGGCTGCTCACCAACCTCACCGTCAACGGCGAACCGGCGCTGCAGATCCTCCTGCTCGGCCAGCCCCCGCTGCGCGAGCTCATCCGCCGCCCGGAGATGGAGCAGTTCCACCAGCGCCTGATCGCGAGCTGCCGCCTCGAACCCCTCGACGAGCAGCAGACCCGGGACTACGTGCACTACCGCCTGGAGCGCGCGGGCTGGGACGGCGACCCGAGCTTCTCCGAGGCCGTCTTCCGGCTGCTGCACGTCGCCACCGGCGGCGTGCCCCGGCGGATCAATCTGCTCGCCGGGCGCATGCTGCTGGACGCCTTCGCCGACTCCCGCCACACCATCCGCGCCGAGCACCTGCGCGCCGTGCTCGACGAGATGGAGGACGAGGCCCTCGACGAGGAATGGCGCGTCGCCTACGACGCCATTGCCGGCACCGAGGCGGACACGACAACGACACCGGACCGAACCGAGCCCACCGGGAGCCCCGGTGAGGATATCCGGATCACCGACACCGACGCCCCGGTGGAGGATGGCGCGTCGACGGAGCCGCTGCTCGGCGCCTGGAACGAGGAGCCCCACACCCTGCGACCCCTGGGCACCGCGAAGGCGGACCAAGGCCCGACGCCCCCGGGCCAGGAGCCGATACTCACGGATATCGTCTCGCCGGAGCCGCGCTCGGCGGGCGCCGCGGCCACGCGGACCGCCACCGGGACGGTGCCGCCGCGCCAGCGCCATACCACCGCCTGGCTCGCCGGGTTGCTGGCAGTGGTCGCCCTGGTCATCGTGCTCGGCGCGGCCACGCCGGTCTTCGACGGCCTCCACACCCTGGTCGCCGACTGGTACGCGCGCCTGCTCGGCGGAGGCTGACCCCCGCGGCGACTACTCCGGCCGGCGGTAAAGCCCCACCAGCTCGGTGTGGGCGAGCACGAGACCGGACATCGCCCGCTCCAGCGCGCCACGGTCGAACGGCACCCCGGTCTCGCTGAGCGGGGCCGCCAGGGCATACAGCCGGAAGAAATAGCGGTGCTTCCCCACCGCCGGCAGCGGCGCCATGTAGCCGACACTGTGCCCGCCGTTGAGCCCCTCCGACGCCCCTTCCGGCAGGGCTGCGGCGGTCACGCCCTCCGGCAGGCCGCCGTCCTCGGCGGGCAGGTTGTAGACCAGCCAGTGCACCTCGCGCTCCCGGGGCTGGTCCGGGTCCGGCGCGTCCGGGTCGTCGACGATCAGGGCCAGGCTCTGGGCGGCCTCCGGCACCCCCTGCCACTCGAGGGCCGGCGACAGCTCGGCCCCGTCGCCGGTATAGCGGGCGGGGATGGTGCCGTTGTGCTGGAATGCCGGGGATGTCAGCTCGAAGGCCATGCGCTCGCTCCCTGCGTTGTCGACGGTGCGTCATTGGGCGGTAACAGCGGCAAGGATAGCGGCGACGCCCCGGACGTGCGCAAGCCACTGGTGAGCCGGGGCCCGGGCCGCCTATGCTGACAGGGCCGGATCGACTCATCCCCCACCCAGCGGCATGGAGGGCCACCATGATCCCGTCCCTGTTCACCCTGCTCGCCTTCCAGCTCGTCGGCGAGATCACCGTACGCGCGCTTCGCCTGCCCCTGCCCGGCCCGGTGCTGGGCATGGTGCTGCTGGCCGTCGCGCTGGGCCTGCGCGGCGGCCCGCCAGAGCCGCTGGGCCGGATCGCGCGGGGACTGCTGGACCACCTGTCACTTCTGTTCATCCCCGCCGGGGTCGGGATCATCGCGCATCTGAGCCGCGTCGCCGATGAATGGCTCGCGATCACGGTGACCATCCTCGCCAGCACCGCGGTCACCCTGGTGGTCTCGGCAGCCACCCTGAGCTGGCTGATGCGTCGCCTGGCGCCGCAGGAGGAGTAGGCGATGGACACGCTCACGCGGATCTGGGTCTACCTCGCCGGCCAGCCGCTGCTGTGGCTGACCGTGACCGTGGGCGCCTACGGCCTGGCGCAGTGGCTGTTCCGCGCGACCCGCGAGCTGCCGCTGGCGAACCCGGTGCTGCTTGCCGTCGCCGCGCTGGTGTCCGTGCTGCTGGCCACGGACACGGACTACCAGACCTATTTCGACGGCGCGCAGTTCGTGCACTTCCTCCTCGGCCCGGCCACCGTGGCCCTGGCGATCCCGCTGTACGGCCAGGCGGAACGGCTGCGGCGGCTGTGGCTGCCCATCGGCGTGGCGCTGCTCGCCGGCTCGCTCACGGCCATCGTCTCCACCCTGGGCATCGGCTACCTGATGGGGCTAGACACCGAGACCCTGCGCTCGCTGGTGCCGAAATCCGTGACCACCCCCATCGCCATGGGCATCGCCGAGCAGATCGGCGGCCTGCCCTCGCTCACGGCGGTGCTGGTCATCCTCACGGGCATCACCGGGGCGGTGCTCGGCATCCCCATGCTGCGGCTGGTGGGCTTCCGCGACCCGGTGGCCAAGGGCTTCGCGGTCGGGGTCGCCGCCCACGGCATCGGCACGGCGCGGGCGTTCTCCCACAGCGAGGCCGCAGGCGCCTTCTCCGGGCTGGCCATGGGACTCAACGGCGCCGTTACCGCCATTCTGGTGCCGGTGTTACTCTGGCTGACCGGCGGGTGACCACCCGCCGTGGGGGCGGGCGAACAAGACACTGGCAACCCGGAACAGGGAGAGATCACTGATGCGATGGCAGCAGTTCCCGGCGGTCGCGGTGCTGGCGCTGGCCGGCGGCACGGCCGCGATGGCGGCGACCCCCGACACCCGTCACCTCGTGCTCTACCAGAACGCCGCGGCCTTCGTGAGCGCGAGCGTGGCCCTCCCCGCCGGCGGCGGGCCCCTGCCACTGGAGGGCCTGCCCGACGGCATGCGCTTCGAGACCCTGTCGGTGACGGACGACGACGGCGCGGTGCAGACCGTGCGCCGCCCGGCCCCGGCAGGCTCGACGCTGGCACGCTGGCGCGGCCGCGAGGTGGTGCTGCTGCACGACGGCCAGCGCCGCCGTGGCCGGCTGCTGGCGGTGGAGAACGGCACGCCGGTGGTCTCCGTCGACGGCCGGCTGGAGTGGATCGACGCCGCCTCGCCCTGGCGGGTCGCGCTGCCCACCGACACCCTGCCGCAGGCCACTGCCGCCACGGTGATGCCGACCGACGGCGCCTCCGGAGCGCTCGCCCTCGACTACCTCACCGAGGGCCTGAACTGGCAGGCGGACTATACCCTCCGGCTCGCGCCAGCCGGGGCGCGTCTGTCCGGCTCGGCAACGTTGCAGAACACCAGCGGCGCGGACTTCGACGGGGCCACCGTCACCCTGATCGGCGGGCAGGTGAACGACCCCGGCAACGGTGGCCCCCGGCCCATGAAGCTGGAAGCACGGGCCATGAGCGCGGACTCGGCAGCGGCGCCGGCGCCGCAGGCCGCCGGGGACTGGTACCGCTACCGCCTGCCGGGCACCCACAGCCTGGGCGACGGCGAGCGGCTGCGCGTGCCGCTGCTCAACGCCGTGCCCGTCGACGTGGAACGCCGTTACCGGGTGAGCGGCCAGGCCATGCGCCAGGGCGGCGACGAGCCGCCGGTGACCGTCACCACCGAGGTCACCCCCCGGGGCCGCAACGACGTGCCCCTGCCGGCGGGCACCGTGCGCGTGATCGACGCCACCGGCGACGCCCCGCTCTACCAGGGCGGCGACCGCATCGACCACATCCCGCCGGGGGAAGCCTTCGAGCTCTCCCTGGGCACGGCCTTCGACCTGAGCGCGGAGCGCGAGCGCACGGCCTACCGACGCATCGGCGACGACACCCACGAGATCGCCTGGCGGGTGACCGTCAGCAACGCGGGGAGGGACAACCGCACGGTGGAGGTCGTCGAACACATGGCCGGCGACTGGGAGCTGCTCGAGGCGAGCCCCGCCAGCAAGGAGCAGGACGCGGACACCGCCCGCTGGCGGCTGTCCGTCCCCGCCGGGGACGAGACGACGCTCACCTACCGGGTGCGCGTCCGCCAGTAGGGCTGTCGCACACGGCCTCTGCGGCCGTGCACGACCCACGCGGGCCCGCCGGCCGCCGTCGCAGCGCACGTCAGCCGGCGATAGCGTCGGATATGCGGGGCTGCTGGCGGTGATCGTCGGCTGCCGGGCGCAGCCGACCTACGGCAGGGATCCCGGGCGGTGACAGGCCGCGCGGGTTGGCCCCGCTCCTGGCAGACCGGTAGGTCGTGCACGGCCGTGTGCCGTGTGCCGTGTGCCGTGTGCCGTGTGCCGTGTGCCGTGTGCCGTGTGCCGTGTGCCGTGTGCCGTGTGCCGTGTGCCGTGTGCGACATCTTCATGACCGCGCCGGAATGTCGCACGCCTGCGGCGCACGACCTACGCGAGTTCCCGTAGGTTGGCTGCTCCTGGCAGCCAACATCCCGTCCTGCGGTGCCGGCAACGTCGACTACCGTGAGCGGCCGACCTCGCAACCCCGATGCGCGCGCGTTCTGACGGCACCTGCGCAGGCGGGGCGAGGCCAGGATGGCCGCCCTGGGGCCGCCATACGCAAGGGTTCTGTGCGTCAAGTTGTGCAAAAGCGGCCATGGTCGGGTTGGGGAGTCTCAGGCGGCGTTGGCTTGCCTGAGCAAGTCCTTCTTGTGCTCCTTGAGTAGCTGCATGTTCAGGTAGCGGTTGTCCTCGAGCCAGCCCTCGTGGGTTTCGGCGGCGAGCGCGCGCACCAGGCGCAGGCAACTGGCGGCGTTGGGGAAGATGCGCACCACGCGCGTGCGTCGCCGGATCTCCTCGTTGAGCCGCTCGAGCATGTTGGTGCTCTTGAGATGCTTGTGGTGG
>NZ_KB894814.1:41837-93766 GCF_000374645.1 Arhodomonas aquaeolei DSM 8974 | reverse complement strand
GAGGCCCGGGTCACGCCCTCGTCGATGTCCACCAGCACCGCGCGCTCCACGCCGGGGTGGCGCAGGACCTCGCGCAGGGTGCCGCAGTCGCCGCCGCCGACGATCAGCACCCGCCGGGGATCGGTGTGGGTGAACAGCGCCGGGTGGGCCATCATCTCGTGGTAGAGGAAGTTGTCCCGCGTCGTCAGCATCACGCAGCCGTCCAGGGTGAGGACGTTACCCCAGTGGCTCGTCTCGAAGACCTGGATGTGCTGGTAGGGGCTGTGTTCGTCGAGGAGTGTCCCCGTGATACGCAGCGAGAACGCCACGCCCTCGTCCTCGAACGCTTCGGAAAACCAGTGCTCGTCGAGACTCATGCCATGCTCCGCGTGGATCGTGGCCGGGAGTTTACTAGTGCCCTCCGGGGATGCCCAGCACCGCGCGCGTCCGGGGGCTTGCGCCCTGTGCGCGGGGACGCTGATATGATGGCGCCTTCCTGAAACCCTCGCGGCCGCACGCTGCTGGCCCGCAGGGCGGCGAGCGGGGCATTACAGCACAGAGAGAGGAGACCGTCGGATGACTGACACGCCGCAGCGCATTGCCGTCGTGGGGGGCGGCACCATGGGACGGGGGATCGCCCAGGCCGCCCTCACCGCGGGCCGGGAGGTCGTCCTGTGTGACGTCTCCGAGGCCGTTCTGGACAAGGCCCGGGAGACCATCGACGGTGGCCTGCGGCGCCTCGTCGACAAGGGTCGGCTGGAGGCTGACGCCGCCGAGGCCGCGCTCGCGCGACTCAGCGTCACCACCCGCATGGCGGACCTGGCCGATGCAACGGTGATTGTCGAGGCGGCGCCGGAGTCCCCGGAGCTCAAGGAGGGCATCTTCCGCGAGCTCGACACCGTGGCACCGGAGGCGATCCTGGCCTCCAATACCTCCTCGCTGTCGCTCACGCGGCTGGCGGAGGTGACCGGCCGCCCGGAGCGGGTCGTGGGGATGCACTTCTTCAACCCGGTGCCGGTGATGCCGCTGGTGGAGGTGATCCGCGCCCGGCAGACCGCGGATAAGGTGGTCGAGACGGTGGAGGCGCTGGCCCGGGACCTCGGTAAGACCCCGGTGCGCATCGGCGACAGCCCCGGCTTCGCCGTCAACCGCATCCTCATCCCGATGATCAACGAGGCGGCGTTCGTGGTCGAGGAGGGCGTCGCCACGGCCGAGGCGGTGGACGAGGCCATGCGCCTGGGGGCCAATCACCCCATCGGCCCGCTGGCGCTGGCGGACATGATCGGCGTGGACGTGGTGGTGGCCATCATGGAGGTCCTCCAGCAGGGCCTGGACGAGGCCAAGTACCGGCCCTGCCCGCTGCTGCGCCGTCTCGTCGACGAGGGGCACCTTGGCCGCAAGAGCGGCAGGGGCTTCTACGAGTACCCGCCGAAGGGGCGCTGAGCCTCAACCCGCCCCTGCCCGGTCCCGGGTGAGCCCGATGGCCCGGGCGAGGGCGGTCAGGTCCACGTGGCCGGCGACCGCATCCGCCAGGCGGTCGATGCCGGCCTCGCGCTCGGCCTCGTAGTCCGTGGCCCGCGGGTCGGCGAGACCGGCCCAGCGCAGCAGTGCGGTGCGTGCCTCGGGGTGCTCGAAGACCCCGTGCAGGTAGGTGCCGGCGACCCGGCCGTCCGCGCTGACGGCGCCGTCCGGCGTGCCGTCCGGGAGCCGGGCGAAGGGGTGCCGCCGGTCGCTGCCGTCGGTTTCGCCCATGTGGATCTCGTAGCCGTCCACCGCCGCGCCGCCCGCCAGGCTCGCGCGGACCCGCGTGAGGCGTTTGTCGGCGGCGAGGGTGGTGGCGACGTCGAGCCAGCCCAGGCCCATGCTCTCCCCCGCGGGGCCCTCGACGCCACCGGGGTCGGCGATCCGGTGGCCGAGCATCTGGTAGCCGCCGCAGATACCGAGCACCCGGCCGCCGTAGCGCAGGTGGCGGGCGAGGTAGCCGGGCCAGGCGTTGTCACGCAGCCAGTCGAGGTCGGCGCGCACGGACTTGCTGCCGGGCAGGATCACCAGATCCGCCGGTGGCGGGGTCTCGCCGGGACCGACGAGGTGCACGGAGACGTCCGGGTGCAGGCGCAGCGGATCGAGGTCCGTGTGGTTGCTGATCCGCGGCAGCGCCGGAACGACCACGCGCAGCGCGGCGTCGCCGGCGGCGCGCTCCCGGGGCAGGGCGTCCTCGGCCTCCAGGTGGAGGCCGAGGAGGTAGGGCAGCACCCCGAGCACCGGCACGCCGGTGTACTCGCTGAACCACGTCAGCCCTGGATCGAGCAGGGCCCGGTCGCCGCGGAAGCGGTTGATCACCACGCCGACGACACGGGCGCGCTCGCTCGCCGAGAGCAGCGCCAGGGTGCCCACCAGGGTGGCGAACACGCCGCCGCGGTCGATGTCGACGACCAGCACCACCGGGCAGTCCACCGCCTCGGCGAAGCCCATGTTGGCGATGTCGCCCTCGCGGAGGTTGATCTCGGCGGGGCTGCCGGCGCCCTCGGCGACGATCAGCCGGTGACGGGCGGCGAGGCGGGCGTGGGCGGCGAGGACGGTCCGCCGCGCGGTGCGCCTGTAGTCGTGGTAGTCGAGGGCGTCCATGTGACCGTGGGCCCGCCCGGCGAGGATCACCTGGGCGCGGCGGTCGGCGCTGGGCTTGAGCAGCACCGGGTTCATATCGGAGTGGGGCTCGATGCGGCAGGCCCGGGCCTGCACGGCCTGGGAACGGCCGATCTCGCCGCCGTCGACGGTGACCGCGCTGTTGAGCGCCATGTTCTGGGGCTTGAACGGTGCCACGTTGACCCCGCGGCGGAGGAACGCACGGCACAGACCGGTGGTCACGGCGCTCTTGCCCGCGTCGGAGGTGCAGCCCTGCACCATCAGCGTGACCGCGCTCATGGCCGCCGCCCCCGGGCCGTCTCCAGGGCCTGGCAGACCCGGGCGGCGCCGGTCAGAATGCGCGGGCTGGCGCGGTGGATCACGTCCGGGTCGACGTTGAAGAGGTTGTCCCGGGCCACTGCGGTGATCGATGGCCACTGTTGCCAGTCGTCCAGCCACTGCGGGCGTTCCCTGCCCCGTCCGGCGGCGATGATGACCTCGGGGTCGGCGGCGATGACCGCCTCGGTGCCCACCCGCGGCACCAGAGGGTCGAGGCCGGCGAAGACGTTGCGCCCGCCGCAGAGATCGATGACCCGGCTGATCAGGTGCTCGCCGTTGACCGTGATCATGGGGTGGTTCCAGATCTGGAAGAACACGGACACGCTCGGCTGTCCCGAGTAGCGTTCGGCAAGGTGGTCGCGTTCGCTGCGGAAGCGGGCCGCGGTGGTGCGGGCGGGCTCGGGGGTGCCGGCGAGCCGGCCGAGGCGTTCGACGGTCTCGGGGATCGCCTCCAGCGAGCGCGGCTCGCTGACGAACACGGTCAGCCCCAGCTTGCGCAGGCGTTCCACCGTCTCCTCGCCGTTGCCGCTGCGCCAGGCCACGACCAGGTCCGGGTCGAGTCCGAGGATGCGCTCGTAGTCGACCGCGTCGTAGCTGCCCACCCGGGGCAGGTCCCGGGCCGCCGGGGGCCAGTCGCTGTAGCTCACCGCGCCGACCACGTGATCGCCGGCGCCGGCGGCGTACAGGATCTCCGTGGCGTGGGGGGCGAGGCTGACGATGCGGTCTGCCGGCTCCGGCAGCTCTATGCGGCGGCCGGCGTCGTCGACGGCGCTCACGGCCGCGGCGGCCGCGGCGGCCGCGGCGTGGAGCAGGAACAGGGCGGCGAGCAGGGTCCTCATGCGGTGATCTCCCCGAGGGCGGTGTCCAGTCGGCGCCAGGCGCCGGCCGTGCCGGGCAGGCCGAAGCGCAGGGCCGGCGGATCGTCGAAGGCCCGCACCAGTATGGCGCGCCTGGCGAGCGCCGCGGCGAGTCCACGGGGCGCGGTGTGCGGGACGTAGCGGAACAGGGGTGTGCCCCCCGCCGGGGGCAGCCCGTGGTGCCGGAGGATGCGCTCGAGCCGGCGGGTGGCGGCGGCCAGCCGGCGGCGTTGCCGGCTGCGCCATCGCCGGTCCGCGAGCGCGCGGGTACCGAGCCAGCGGGCCGGGTGGCTGACCGCCCAGGGGCCGAGCTGGCCGGCGATGGCCTCGCGAACGGGTGTCGGCATGCCGACGAAGCCCAGGCGCAGGCCGGCGAGGCCGTAGAACTTGCCGAGCGAGCGCAGTACCACCAGGCCTGGCCGGCCGGCGAGGGCGGCCACGGTGTCGCCGCCGTCGGCGTCGGCGAAGGCCTCGTCCACCACGAGCCAGCCGCCGCGGCGGGCGAGCCGGGCATGCAGCGAGGACAGCCGATCCGCGTCCAGGTGCCGTCCGGTGGGGTTGTCGGGATTGACGACGACCAGGGCATCCGCGGTGTCCGCGGCGTGCCGCAGCGCCGCGTCCGTGACCGCCGCCGGCGTGACGCCGGCGTGTTGCCAGGCCGCCGCGTGGCCAGCGTAGCTGCCCGCGGTGCAGGCCACGCGGGTGGCGCCGAGCACCCGCGGCAGGCACTGGATCGCGGCCTGGGAGCCCGGTACGGCGAGCCATTCACCGCCGCCGTAGGCCTGCGTCGCCGCGGCCTCCAGGCCGTCGTCCGGCTCCGGCAGCCGCTGCCAGACTGTCGCCGGCAGTGGCGGCGATGGCCAGGACCATGGGGCGATACCGGTGGAGAGGTCCAGCCACTGCGCGGGCGCGATGCCGTAGCGTTCCGCCGCGGCGTGCAGCCGGCCGCCGTGCTCGACGTCGTGCTCAGCCAAGGCCGGCCCCCAGGGTGATTACCATCAGCCAGGCGGCGGTGCCGCGGTCCACGAGGGCGACGGCGCGGTGCAGGTCGCCGGCGTCCGGTGCGGGGCCGGCGCCCAGCGTGGGCCGTTCGTGGTGGACGCCGTGGTAGCTGGCGGCGCCGCCGAGCTGCATGCCCAGGGCCCCGGCGCCGGCGCCCATGACCGCACCGGCATTGCCGCTCGGCCACCCCCGGGCCCCGGCGAGGCCGTGCCGCCAGCCGCCGCGGCGATCGCCGAGGAGGGCGTAGGTCGCTGCCGTCAGTCGCGCGGGAACGAAGCCGAGCACGTCGTCGAGCCGTGCTGCGGCGGTGCCGAAGCGGGCGAAGCGTGCGTTGCGGTGTCCCCACAGGGCGTCCAGGGTGTTGGCGAGGCGGTAGACGACGGCCCCGGCGGGTCCGGCGACGACGAACCAGAACAGCGTGCCGAAGACGGCGTCGTGACCGTTCTCCAGCACCGATTCCGCCGCCGCGACCGCGCAGCCGTCCGCATCGAGCACGTCGGTGTCCCGCCCGACCATCCGTGCGGTCGCCGCCCGGGCCGCCGACAGGTCGCCCGCGGCCAGCGGTGCGGCCACCGCGCTGCCGTGGGCGGCGAGGCTGCCGCCCCCCAGGGCCAGCCACAGCAGCGCCACCGACGCCACCGGGCCGGCGACGGGCAGTGCGCCAGCCAGCGCGGCGATCAGCCCGGCCGGCACGAGCAGGGCGGCCAGCGCGAGCGCGCCGCGCACACGGGGCCGGTAGCCGTCGTTGAGCCGCGCCTCCAGCGCCGCCGCGGCGGCGGCGAAGGCATTGAGCGGGTGGCGCCGGGGCTCCGGGAGGAGCCGGTCCAGCGCCACCGCCAGGGCACAGGCCAGTGCCGCGGTCACTACAGCTCGACCCCCTTCTGGGCGCGGACGCCGGCCTTGAAGGCGTGCTTGACGACCTTGTGCCAGCTCACCGTGTCGGCGGCCTCCACCAGGGTGTCCGGTGCGTTGCGGCCGGTGATCACCACGTGCTGCATCTCCGGGCGTGCGCTCAGGGCCTCGAGTACCGCCGGCAGCGGGACGTAGTCCTTGTCCAGGGCGATGTTGAGCTCGTCGAGCAGCACCAGGCCGTAGGCCGGGTCGGCGAGCATCGCGGCGGCACGCTCCCAGGCCGCGGTGGCGGCGGCGGTGTCCCGCTCCGGGTCCTGGGTCTCCCAGGTGAAGCCCTCGCCCATGACGTGGTAGTCCACGCCGTCGATCCCGCGGAAGAACGCCTCCTCGCCGGTGGCGTAGGCGCCCTTGATGAACTGCACGACGCCGACGCGCATGCCGTGGCCCAGGGCGCGGGCGACCATGCCGAAGCCGGCGCTGCTCTTACCCTTGCCCTTGCCGGTGTGCACGACGATCACGCCGCGGTCCTCGCTGGCCCGGGCGATGCGGGCGTCGACCAGGCGCTTGGTGCGTTCGGCCTCCGCGCGCCGTGTGTCGGTGGTCGTGGTGCTGTCTTCGCTCATTGGGATTCCCCCACCATGATGAGTTTGCCCGTCTCCGGGTCCCGGTAGACCTCGCCCACCGGCTGGAGTCCGCTGCCGCCGCCCTCGACGCCGGCCGGCGGCTCGGCGAGCTCGTGGCCGCGGTCGACCTCGCGGCCGCCCCGGAGGGCGTCGTGGACGTCCTCGCTGCGGGCGGCCAGTGCCACGAGCAGGCCGCAGACGAAGACCAGCATGATGTCGACGAGGTTGGCGAGCGGTCCCATGGGATCGCGCTCCTGGTCGTCGAAACGGCCGGTCAGGCGCCTACGCCGGCTCATGTCCCGCCTCCATGCGATCGAGGAGCTCCTCGTACCAGCGCCGGCGCAGCCGCGCGACGACGAAGCCGGCCAGGCCGGCGAGCAGCCCGACCACCGTGGTGTCGAAGGCCACGGTGACCGCGGTGGCGAGCACGTCCAGCTCGCCGTTGCCGAGTGCGCTCAGCCCCGGGCCGAGGGGGATGAGCGTGCCCATGAGTCCGAGCATGGGGGCGCCGCGGGCGAGCAGGTCGGCGCGGTCGATGCGCCGCCGCGCCAGCCGTTCCGCGGCGTCCGCCGACCCCCGGGCGAGCCGGCGCAGGGCGAACGCGCGCTCGCCGGCGGCCACCCCCAGTTCCCAGACGGTGAGCGCGACGGTCACCGCCAGCAGCGCGAGCACGGGCTGCAGGAGCCAGCCGGTGACCCGGTGCAGCAGGTCGATGAAAACACTGTCGAACATCGTTCCTCCTTGGTGTGGGGCGCCCTCAGCGGGCGCGGCCCAGTCCGCCGCGGATCACCCCGCCCGCCAGCAGCACGCCGAGGCCGGCGAGCAGCCAGTACGGCGACCACGGCGGTGTCGGGGCGTCGTCGTCCCGCTCGCGGGCGTCGCGCTCCCCGGCGGACTGGCCGGACTCGCCGCGTTCGGCGTCGTCCGCGGGACGTTCGCCGGACCTCGCCGGGGATTCGCCCGCGGTCGTCGCCGGGGTGGACGGTGTCGCGGCGTTCTCCTTCGGCGCGTCCGCGGCGGCGTTGGCGGGGGTCGGGGTGATCTCGGCGACGGTGGTCACCGTCGGCCCCGACGGCCGTGGCTCGCCCCGGGCCGCGGCGATGCGTGCGCTGAACGGCCCGCGCAGCGATTCGGGCAGGCGCGGCGTCACCCACTCCAGCATCGGGTGCTCCGGGGCGGTGTGGCCGCTGCCGGGCAGGCCGTCGGCGATCACCGAGCGGGCGAACTCGGTGGCGAGCTGCTCGACGGTGGCGTCGTCGGCGTCCCAGAAGCCCTTCTGGATGGCGACCAGCATGATCGCGAGCATGTTGGTGCGCACGTGCACGTTGTTGCCCTGGCGGAGGAATTCGTCGAGGCCGAGGTCGTTGGCGTCGTCGATGTAGACCCGCTTGACCGCCTCCCAGGCCCAGGAGCGCACGATCTGCGGGTTGGTCACCTGCCAGCCCCAGAGGTATTCCATGAACTCGCTGCCCATGGTGCGGGCGCCGGCGTAGCCGTGATCCATCAGCCCGCGGATCCAGGCCGGATTGAGGTAGCGCCCGCGCAGCTCCTTGAGCAGTGCGGTCTCCAGTGGCTCGACGTTGGCGTCGCCGGGGTCGGCGAGGTGGACGACGCTGTTCGCCGGTGCCTCGCCGGTGAGGGTCTCCACGGCGAGGCTGAGTCCGCCCAGGTAGTCGAAGGCGTCGTTGTTGTCGAGCAGGCCGTAGAGGTTGCTCGCGCGGCCGAGATAGCTGCGCTCGACCCGGCCGAGGGCCCGGCGGAAGCCCTGCCGGGTGGCCTCGCCCTGGATGCCGGCGCCGTAGGCGTGGCCCAGGCGGCGCAGGTAGGTGTCGGCCAGGCTGCTGCGGTCCTGCCAGCTCCCGGAGCGCTCCACCAGGCGGTTGATACCGGCGCCGTAGCTGCCCGGGGCGTCGCCGTAGACGCGGCGCACCGAGCGCTCGCCGGCCTTCGCCGCGGTGAGCCCCTGCGACAGCGCCGCGCGGGTGTCCTCGACCCAGTGGGCGGCGACGCGGTTGCGTGCCAGCGGCTCGTCGCCGGGCTCGCCCAGCTCGTCCACCGGCCCCAGGGCCGTGTCCAGCGCCACGGTGAGCGCCGGATGGCGTTCGCGGATGGTCTGCGCCGAGCCCTGCAGGGCGAGGCGGGTGCCCCGGTCCAGCCAGACCAGCAGCTCGCCGTAGAGGTCGCGGAACAGCCCGGAGGTGGTGAACACCACGTCGCGGCGCTCGCGGCCGTCGGCCAGCGGGACGCGTTCGAGCCCCTCGACGATGCCGCGGGCGTTCCACACTGGCCTGACCCCGAGCATGTCCAGGCCGAAGGCGACCATCGCGCCCTCGTCACGGACCGTGTCCGAGGCCCACAGGACCACCGCCTCGCTGCCGTCGCCGCCCTTGCCGCGGGCCTCGGCGGCCATCTCCGAGCCCAGCGACCAGCCGACCCGGGTGGGCAGGAGGTTGCCGTTCAGGCCGTGGAAGTTGCGCCCGGTGGGCAGGACGTCGGGGCTGCGGATGGGGTCGTTGCCCGGGCCCGGCGGTACGAAGTGCCCGTCGAGGGCGGCGAGCAGGGCCTCACGCTCGTGCCGCGGGGAGGCGGTGAGCTCCGCGCGGGTGTCCGGGCCGGCATCGTCGCCCATGGACTCGAGCATCATCGACACCGCGTCGTCGTCCCACTCGCGGCCGAAGATGTGCAGCCCCTCCGGCATGAACGATTCCTGCAGCGCGGTGAGGTAGTGGCCCACCTCGTGGACCAGCAGCGCCGGGTCCAGGGTGTCCAGGTCGATGCTCTCCGTGCCGCGCTCGGCGGCGATCTGCGCGGCGAGCTCGCCGCCGAGGTCGAGGCTGTCGAGCCGGGTGCGGATGCGCCGCACGGAGCGCTCCCGGGCGGGGCTGCCCGGCTCGGCGGACTCGAAGGATTCCACCAGCTGGCGCAGCCCGAGCAGCTCGTCGTAGAGCGGCGTGGTCCGCAGCGGCGGGGTCAGGTGATCAACCATCACGGCGAGGCCGCGGCGCTTGGCCTGCAGGCCCTCGCCCACGCCGTCGACGATGTAGGGGTAGATCCCGGGGATATCCCCGGCAATCAGCGACGGGTAGTCGCTGGTGGTCAGCCCCGTGCGTGGGCCGGGCAGGAATTCGTAGGTGCTGTGCCGGCCCAGGTGGACCAGGGCGTCGGCGCCGAAGTCCGTGCGCAGCCAGTGATAGAAGGCGAGGTACTGGTGCGGCGGCGGGAAGGCCAGGTTGGCGTGCAGCAGCTCCTGGCGCACGCCCCAGCCCCGCGGTGGCTGCGGGCCGACGAACACGTTGCCGAAGGTCAGCCCGGGGAGGATCAGCCGGTCGTCGTGGGTCATCACCCAGCCCGGTGCCTCGCCCCAGCCGTCCAGGCCTGGCACACCGGTATCGCGCAGGGCCCGCGCGAGCTGTTCGGCGCGGTCCCATTCGCCGCTGTCCAGGGCCTCGTCGGCCGCCGTTTCGAGCTGCCCGAGCAGGTCCAGGGCGCGGGGGGCGGCGGGGTGGCTCGCCTCTTCCAGTAGGTGGCGGATGTCGCCGGCGGTGCGCGTGAGGAGGGTCCGCGCGGTCTCCGGCCGGTCCAGCGTCAGGGCCCGGCGCAGTCGCGGCACCAGGGCGGCGACCGGGCCGCCGGAGACGGCCCGGCGTGCGGTTTCCGGCAGGGTGTCGAACCAGCGCCGGTAGGTGGCGGCGTCCATGGTGTTCACCCGATCGGCCATCCCGGCGAGGGCGTCGGACTGTTCGGGGAGGTTCACGCCCCGCTCCTGAAGCCGTTCGACCATGGCCCCGGCGTCCTCGGGGATGTCGCCGACGCGGTAGCCGGCGGCCTTGAGCCGGCGGAGGATAGTGACCAGGGAGGCGGGGACGTCGAGGTTGTCCGCGCCGATGTTGTGCCGCCCCGGTGGGTGGTTGTAGTAGATGATGGCGATGCGCTTGTCGGCGTTGGCCTTGCGCTGCAGCGTGATCCAGTTGCCCGCACGGCGGGCGATGGCATTCACCTGTGCGGGCAGCGGGTGGGTCACGGTGAGCTCGATGCCGGTGAGCGGATCGATCCGGGGCGGCTCTGCGGCGGCGAGCACCATCGGCTGGCTCACGCCCTGGAACTCGGGCATCGACAGCCGGTAGTGGACGCTGTCGGCGGGCAGGCCGTCCGGGGAGAGCCGCCACTCGGCCTCGGTGCGCTTGCTCAGGCGGATGCCCTGGAGTACCGGCACCTCCAGCGACTCCAGCGCCCGGGTGGCGGCCTCGCGGCCGTCGCCGCCGCCGATCACGAATCCCTGGAGGCTGATGATCGCGCCCAGCGGGGTGTCGCCGAGGCGCTGGTCCAGGGTCTCCAGCGCGGTGACGCTGGCCTGCCCCCAGCGTGCGAGCAGCACCAGGCACTGGGGGCCCTGCTCGCGTACCGCCTCGCACAGGGCGTCGAGCAGGGCGCGCTGGCCGACGCTGTCGCCGGTGTCGTGGTCGAGTACGGCGACCACGGGACGCTTCGCCTCGAGGCGGAGGTCGTCCGCGGGGACGACCTCGCCGTCGTGGTAATAGCGCAGCGGCGCCCGGGTCTGCGGCTCGGGTACGCTCACATCCGCACCCGCCTCCCGGGCGAGGTAGGCGAGCAGACCGGCGGCATTGGCCGCACCGCGGCCGCTCCAGTAGGCGTGAGCGGTGAGCCAGCCCGCCTGGGCCGGGTGCTCGGCGGCGAGCCGCCGGCGCATGGCGGCCGGGTCCTCGTCCGCGCCGGGATTGGCCGTCAGCTCGTCCAGGGTGGCGTCGTCGAGCCCCGCCAGCGGCTGCTTGCCGCCGAGGCGCGTGAGCCGGTTGATCGCGCGGGCGCTGCTCACGCCGATCACGGCACGGTGGTCGCGGTCCCGCTGCACCAGCCGGCGCAGGCGTGGCACCACCGCGTCGCCGAACACGGCGGCGAACAGCACCGCGTCGGCGCGCTGCCACAGCGCGGCGAGCGCGGCGTCGGAGAGCCCGGCGATCTGCCCGGTGGTGCGCAGGACGATCTCATGGCCGGTATGTTCGGCGGCATAGCGTTCTGCGCCGGCCGCGAGCCGGGGCGCGGAACGCTCGGAGACGATTCCCAGCAGGACCGGGCCGTCGCCGTCATCCGCGGCCGGCGAGGGGCCCGGGGCGAGCCCCAGGACGAGGAGCGCCGTGGCGGCGAGCCGCCGCCACGGGAGACCGGTGATGGACATGGCCGCGGCTTAGCTGCCCGGCTGCCAGGTCACCGATACCAGCGCCGCCCGGCCGGGCATGTTGTAGGTGTCGGCGGTCTGGTAGTCCTCGTCGAAGAGGTTGGTCACCCGGCCGCGCAGGGTCCAGGCCTCGTCGATCCGCCAGGCGGCGGTGAGGTCCACGACGGTGTAGGCGTCCAGCTCCGTGGTGTTGGCGGTGCTGTCGTAGCGCTCGCCGCCGTAGTGGATGCTGGTGCCGAGGGTCGCCCGCCCGAAGGTGCGGCGCACGCTCAGGGTGGACTTGAACGACGGCCGGCGGCCGAGCTCGTTGCCGGTGTCCTCGTCCTCGGTGTGCATCCAGGTGGCGGTCAGGCGGGTGTCGAAGCCGGCCACGCTGCCACGCACCGTGCCCTCGACGCCGCGGATCAGGGCCTCGTCGACGTTGACGTAGGTCGAGCTGTCTTCGGACAGGGCGATCAGGTCGTCGATATGAGTCTGGAAGGCCGCCACGTCCCAGCGCCAGTCGTGGCCGCCCTTGAGCCCGAGCTCCCAGCTCTGCGACTTCTCCGGGTCGAGGTCCGGGTTGCCCTGGTACATGCCGAAGTAGCCCGGGTAATAGAGGTCGTTGAAGCTCGGCGCCTTGAAGGCGGTGCCCCAGGAGACATAGGTGCGCATGCTCTGCGTCAGGCGGTAGCCCGCGGCGACGCTGCCGGTGGTCTCGCCGCCGTAGACTTCGTTGTCGTCGTAGCGCACGGCGCCCTGCAGGTCGAAGGGACCGGCGAACCACTGCTGCTGGAGGAAGGCCGCGAGGTTGTCCCGGCTGGTGCGGTCGTAGTCGGTGGTGCTGTCGACCTGGTCGTCGTAGTAATCGACGCCGACGGTGGTGATCAGGTCCTCCGAGAGGAAGAGATCGTTCTGCCAGGTGACGCTGTCCCGGGTGGTGGTGTAGCGGTCGTCGGTCTCCGGGCGCAGGTCGTAGTCGTCCAGCGCGCGGCCCACGGACAGCTGCGAGCGCCACATCGGGGAGAGGCGCCAGTCGGCGGTGGCATTGACCGACTGCTGCACGGTCTCGTCGGTGCCCGCGTCGTACTCGTTGTCGCCCTCGGTGCGCATCACCTGGCCACGGAGGCTCAGGGCATCGGTGACGTCGTAGTGGCCGTTGGCGCTCAGCGAACGGCTGTCGTAGCCGTCGCGGTCCGGCTCGTGGCTGAACGCCCGCTCGTCGGTGGCGTCGAAGCCCTGCGTGGACTCGCCGGAGAGATTGATGCCGAAGCCGCCGCGGCCGATCTCCCGGGCGACGCCGACACCGGCCTCCCAGGTGTGCTGGCTGCCGGCGGCGACCCGGGCGTGGGTGGAATCGCGGTCGGTGAAGATCTGGATCACGCCGCCGATGGCGTCCGCGCCGTAGAGGCTCGCCCGGGGGCCACGCACCACCTCGATACGCCGGATCTGGCTGACCGGGATCTGCTCCAGCGGGGTGCTGCCCTGGGTCGCCGAGCCCATGCGCACGCCATTGATCAGAACCAGGGTGTGATCGCTCTCGGTGCCGCGAAGATAGACGCTGGCGGACTTGCCGCGCCCGCCGTTGCGGCTGATGGATACGCCGGCCAGATCGCGCAGCAGCTCGACGGCGTCGGCGGGCTGGCGCCCCTCGATGTCCTCACGCGTGATCACGTCCACGGCGGCGAGGGCGTCGTCCGCCGTGATCGGGGTCCGGGTCGCAGTGACCTGGACCGGGGCGGTGACCTCGGCGCCCTGGACGGTGGTGGCGAACGTGGCACCGACGGCGGCGGCCACGACGAGGCTGGTTCGGGTTCTCATTGTCTTCCCCCCTGATGCGCACACCCGCGCATGTTCGTGATGAGCGGCGCGGGAGGGCGGCGGGGAGACGACGCATTAGAGGGCCGGCAACCCGGACACCGCCCCCCGCGGCGTCGACGGATGCGCTACAGGCCGGTCTCCGGGCTCGCGAGTCCGACCTGGGGGTCGCGGGTCGAGCCTTCCCACGTCGCAGCGACGCAGTGGCGGAATTCGACCCGTGGCGCGCCGTGACGGCGCCCCGACTCGCTTACCGTTGCGGGGGCAGCGCCGGCCTTGCCGTCGACTGACGGCGCACCGGCTTCCCGTTTAACCCGTGGCGTGATCACGGGAACCTGAAGCGATTGGAAGGCAAGAACCTACCGGCAATCGACAGGGGGGTCAACGTCGCGGCGGACCCTGCCACGGCGTGTTCCATGGGTCGTCAGGCCGCCGAAAGCCGTGTCCGGCGCCGGCGCGTCAGGGGTTTACCCGGTTTTTTGATTACTGTATACAGTATTCCGAATGCATAAGGACGGTGATGCCAATGGCTGATGTCCCCTCCCCGTGCATCGGGGTCTGCGCCCTGGACGAGACCGGTGCGCAGTGCCGCGGCTGCGGCCGCACGCTCGATGAGATCGCGGCCTGGCCGGAGCTGGACGACGCCGGCCGGCGGCGGGTGCTCGAGCGGCTGCGCCGCCGGCGCGGGGACACGACTGGGCAGGAGGCAGGAACGATGGAGGACTCGCGCTGATGCAACGGATCGACACCCCCAAACCGCTGCCGGAGCTGGTCTACGACGCGGTCCTCAATGCGATCTGCGAGGGGACGCTGCCGCCGGGCGAGCGGGTGACCCAGGAAGGGGTCGCGGCGCGTCTCGACGTCTCGCGTCTGCCGGTGGGCCAGGCGCTCAAGCGGCTGGAGGCGGAGGGCTTTCTCTGCCCGGCCGGACGGCGTGGCCTGCGCGTCGCGCCGCTGACCTCGGAGCTGGTCCGCGAGCTCTACGGCCTGCGCGCCGGGATCGATCTGATCGCGGCGGGGGAGGCGGCACGCCGCTGCGATGCCCGCTTCCGCCGCGAGGGTCAGCGGGTCCTGGACGACGGCCGTTCGGCGCTCGCCGCCCATGACGTGCCGCTGCTGATCTCGGCGGACGAGGAGTTCCACTGGCTGATCTACGAGACAGCCGGTAACGCCCGGATCCTGGAGGTGATGGCCACCCAGTGGCACCACACCCGCCGGGTGATGCACCAGGTCATCGATGACGTGGCCAACCAGGGTCCCATCTGGGACCAGCACGAACGTATCTATCGGGCCATCGCCGACGGCGATGCGGCGTCAGCGGAGCGGCTGGCCCGCGCGCATGCCGACGAGGCCTCGGGTTGGCTGCAGGAGGCCGCCGAGCGGCAGTCGGCCTAAACCGTGAGAACACAACGAGGAGGAGAGGAAATGGCTCAAAGCGAACCGGTCATCCGGGTACTCCTGGCCAAGGTCGGCCTCGACGGCCACGACCGCGGTGTGAAGATCGTCGCCCGGACCCTGCGCGATGCGGGTATGGACGTCGTCTACACCGGCCTGCACCGCACCCCCGAGGAGGTCGTGGACGCCGCCCTGCAGGAGGACGTGGACATCCTCGGCATCAGCCTGCTCTCGGGCGTGCACATGACCGTCTTTCCGCGGGTGCTGGAACTGCTCCGCGAGAAGGGCGGCGAGGACATCATCGTCGCCGGCGGCGGGGTGATCCCCGACGAGGACGTCACCGAGCTCGAGCGCATCGGTGTCTCGAAGGTCCTGCTCCAGGACACCCCGCCCCAGGAGATCGTCGACGCCTTCCGCTCGCTGGTCGCCGAGCGCGGTCCGCGCTGACGGCCGCCGGCCTGCGGCGCGATACGACATAACGACAGAGCTGGAGGAGGAGATCATGGAGCAGTGGCAGTTCCCGCCGCGCTACGACGGGACCTACTTCCCCGCGCCGGAGCAGCGCTACTGGTTCCCAGAGCGCGAGACCATGGACCCGGAGCGCCGTGACGAGGCCATCGTCGGGCGGCTCCGCGAGGTCATGCACTACGCCTGGGAGCACGCGCCGTTCTACCGGCGGAAGTGGTCCGAGGCCGGGGTCCACCCGGACGACATCCGCAGCCTCGCCGACTTCGAGCGAGTGCCGGTGGTCACCAAGGATGAGCTGCGCGCCTCCCAGGGCGCCAACCCGCCCTTCGGCGACTACCTGTGCGTGCCGGACGCCGAGGTGCACCACATCCACGGGACCTCGGGGACGTCCGGGCGGCCCACGGTGTTCGGCATCTCCCGCTCGGACTGGGACACCATCGCCAACAACCATGCACGGATCATGTGGGGCATGGGCCTGCGCCCGGGGGACACGGTGTTCGTCGCCGCCATCCTGAGCCTGTACATGGGCTCCTGGGGGGCGCTCATCGGCGCTGAGCGGCTCGGCTGCAAGGCCTTCCCGTTCGGTGCCGGCGCGCCGGGGATGACCTCCCGCGCGGTGACCTGGCTGCGCATGATGCAGCCCGCCGGCTTCTACAGCACGCCCTCGTACGCCCAGCGCCTCGCCGAGGTCGCCCGGGAGGAGGGTGTGGACCCGCGGGAGTTCGGCATCCGCGTGATGTTCTTCTCCGGCGAACCCGGCGGCTCCATCCCGGGGATCCGCGACAGTATCGCCGAGACCTTCGGTGCGCGGGTGGTGGACTGCGGCACGATGGCCGAGGTCACCCCCTGGATGCACGGCGCCGGCAGTGCCGACACCGACGGCATGCTGTTGTGGCAGGACATCGTCTACACCGAGGTCTGCGACCCCGAGAGCTTCCGCCGCGTGCCCTACGGCAGCCAGGGGACGCCGGTCTACACCACCCTGGAGCGCACCTCCCAGCCCATGATCCGGCTGTTCTCAGGCGATCTCACCCACTGGGTGATGGAGGACAACCCCTGCGGCCGGACCTATCCGCGCCTGCCCCAGGGCATTTACGGGCGCATCGACGACATGTTCCAGATCCGCGGCGAGAACGTGTACCCCAGCGAGATCGCTGCCGTGCTCACGGAGCTGGAAGGCTACGGCGGCGAGCACCGGATCGTCGTCTCACGCGAGGGCGTGATGGACGAGCTCGCCGTGCAGGTGGAGGCGGACACGGCCACGGAGTCGGCCGGGGCGCCGGCGATGGAGCGCTTCAGCGAGACTGCGGCCGCCGCGCTGAACCGGGTGCTCGGCCTGCGCGTGGCCATCGAGGTGGTCTCCCCCGGCACCTTCGAGCGCACCGACTTCAAGGCGAAGCGCGTGATCGACGATCGCGATCTCTACCGCACGCTCAACCGGCGCGCCGGGAGCGGCACCGATGGCTGATCGCATCGCCTCCGACGAGCTCGCCGAGCGCGTGTGCAACGGCGATCCCCGGGCCATGGCCCGGCTGATCACCCGCACCGAGGGTGGCGAGCGTGAGTGCCGGGACGCCCTGGCGGCGCTGTATCGGCGCACCGGCCGCGCCCACGTGGTCGGCATCACCGGCGTGCCCGGGGCGGGCAAGTCGTCGCTGGTCAGCGAGCTGGCGCGCACGGTGCGCGGCAGTGGCCGGCGGGTCGCGGTGATCGCCATCGATCCGTCCAGCCCGTTCTCGGGCGGCGCGATCCTCGGCGATCGCATCCGCATGTCGGAGCTGGTGAGCGACCCGGGGGTGTTCATCCGCAGCATGGCCACCCGCGGGAGCCTCGGCGGGCTCGCCCGTCCGGCCCTGGACGCGGTGGACGTGCTCGACGCCGGCGGCTTCGACGTCGTGCTCATCGAGACCGTGGGTGTGGGCCAGGACGAGGTGGACGTGGTGCGCGCCGCGCACACCACCGTCGTGGTCAATGCCCCCGGGCTGGGTGACGACATCCAGGCCATCAAGGCGGGGATCCTGGAGATCGCCGACGTGCACGTGGTCAGCAAGGCCGACCGGCCGGACGCCAACCGCACCGTCCGCGAGCTCAAGTCCATGCTGATGATGAGCATGCCCGAGGGGCCGGACGCCTGGCACGTGCCGGTCATCCCCACGAGCACGGAGGAGGGGAGCGGCTTCGACGAGCTGCTCGCCGCCCTGGACCGCCACCGGGAACACCTTAACCGCACCGGCGAGATCGATACCCGGCGCCGCCGCATCGCGAGCACCCGGGTCGTCAAGATCGCCGAGGAGATCGTGCGCGACAGCTTCCTCCGGGCCCACCCGGAGCGCATCGACGCCATGCTCGAGCGCGTCGTCGAGCGTGAGCTGGACCCGCACGGGGCCGCCCTGGAACTGCTGGACACGGTCAAGGAGAGGATTCGTTATGACGAGTGAGCTGTACAACGATGCCGCGGTGTCGCGCATCGACGCCGAGCGCCGCGACTGGGAAGACAACGAGGTCGCGGGCTTCATCCGCCGCATGCCCGAGAGCCGGAGCGAGTACCGCACCGGGGCCGGGCTGCCGGTCAACCGCGTCTACACGCCGGTGGACATCGCCGACACGGACTACGCCGACATCGGCCTGCCCGGGCGCTACCCGTTCACCCGCGGGCCCTACCCGACGATGTACCGCGGCCGGCACTGGACCATGCGGCAGATCGCCGGCTTCGGCACCGCCGCGGAGACCAACGAGCGCTTCAAGTACCTGCTCTCGGTGGGGCAGACGGGGCTGTCGGTGGACTTCGACATGCCCACCCTCATGGGCTACGACTCCGACCACGGCATGAGCCACGGCGAGGTCGGCCGCGAGGGCGTGGCGATCGACACCCTCTCGGACATGGAGACGCTGTTCGAGGGCATCGACCTGACCAAGATCTCGGTGTCGATGACCATCAACCCCTCGGCCTGGATCCTGTACGCGATGTACATCGCCCTGGCCCAGAAGCGCGGCTACGACCTCAACGACCTCTCGGGCACGATCCAGAACGATATCCTCAAGGAGTACATCGCCCAGAAGGAGTGGATCTACCCGGTGCGGCCGTCGGTGCGCCTGGTGCGCGACTGCATCCAGTATGGCGCCGAGCACATGCGCCGCTACAACCCGGTGAACATCTCCGGCTACCACATCTCCGAGGCCGGGGCGACCGCCGTGCAGGAGGTCGCCTACACCATGGCGACGACCATCCAGTACGTCGAGGAGGCGATCAAGGCGGGCGTGAGCGTGGACAACTTCGCGCCCAGGCTGTCGTTCTTCTTCGTCAGCCAGGCGGACTTCTTCGAGGAGATCGCCAAGTTCCGTGCCGCCCGCCGGGTGTACGCCAAGATCATGGCCGAGCGCTTCGGGGCGCAGAAGCCCGAGTCCTGCCGCCTGCGCTTCCACGCCCAGACCGCCGCGGCGACCCTGACCAAGCCGCAGTACCAGGTCAACATCGTGCGCACCGCCTTCCAGGCGCTCTCCGCGGTGCTCGGCGGGGCCCAGTCGCTGCACACCAACGGCATGGACGAGGCCTTCGCCATCCCCACCGAGGAGGCCATGCGCATCGCCCTGCGTACCCAGCAGGTCATCGCCTACGAGACCGGCGTGGACCAGGTCATCGACCCCATTGGCGGCTCCTACTACGTGGAGTCCCTCACCGACGAGATGGAGCGCCAGATCAACAGCATACTGGCCAAGGTCGACGAGATGGGCGGCACCCTCAAGGCCATCGAGGACGGCTGGTTCCAGAAAGGGATCGCCGACTCCGCCTACGACTTCGCCATCCGCAAGGCGAGCGGCGAGCGGCCGGTGATCGGGGTCAACTGCTTCGTCGAGGAGGAGGAGAAGGTCGACATCGAGACCCATCCCCACGACCCGGAGACGGAGCGCCGCCAGATCGAGCGGCTCGAGCGGGTGCGCCAGGAGCGCGACGAGGCCGAGGTGCAGCGGCTCATCGAGGAGCTGCGGGAGACCGCCGAGGACGAGTCGCGCAACATCATGCCGGTGACCATCGAGCTGGTGAAGGCGGGCGCGTCCATGGGTGATATCGTCGAGACCCTGCGCGAGATCTGGGGCACCTACCGCGAGACCCCGGTGATCTGACGCGCCCAGCGACGCAAACGGGACAGCAAGGCCGGGCCGCGGGCCCGGCCGGAGAGAGGCGTGCACCATGGTCCGTCTGACCAAGATCTACACACGAACCGGCGACGCCGGTGACACCGCCCTCGTCGACGGCAGCCGCGTGCCCAAGGACGCGCCCCGGGTGGCGGCCTACGGCACCATCGACGAGCTCAACGCCACCATCGGCCTCGCGCGTGTCGGTGCCGCGGGACGGCTGGAGACCGAGCTGGAGCGCATCCAGAACGACCTCTTCGACCTCGGCGCCGACCTGGCCACGCCCATGGAGGCGGCGCTCAAGCACGAGCCCCTGCGCCTCGACCCCGCGCAGGTGGCGTGGCTCGAGGGCTGCATCGACGCCTACAACGCCGAGCTGGAGTCGCTGCGCTCGTTCATCCTGCCGGGGGGCGTCGCCCGCGCCGCCCACCTGCACATGGCCCGCACCGTCGCCCGCCGCGCCGAGCGCAAGCTGGTCACCCTGCAGCGCGAGAGCCGCATCAACGAGGCGGCGCTGGGCTACGTCAACCGCCTTTCCGACTACCTCTTCGTCGCCGCGCGCCACGTCAACGCCAGCGAGGGCGACGGCGACCTCCTGTGGGTGCCGGGCCGCTACCGCGAGGGCTGACGCGGCGGGGGCCCGCGTAAGTCGCGCACGGCTGCGGGCCGTGTGCGACATTCCCGCGAGACCACCTGGATGTCGCACGCCTTGCGGTGCACGACCGGCGCGTGTGCGGCGCTGGATTCACACGACAGGCCGACCCGGGTCATTTCCCGTGGGAACGCGCGGTCGGCTTCGGTTCGGGTAGGTCGGTTGCTCCTGGCAACCGACAGCCGCGGTCGTGTCGCACGACGGCAATGCTGGTCCACATGAACGGCCGCTGATCCCGTCCCTCGGGCCGGTGGCTACCGTAACCGCCATTCTTTCCCCGGCGATCGAATGCGCCGTCGGATTCAGGCCGGCAGGAAGGCCCGCCGCTCGCCGTCGTCGATGATGCGGATCGGGTGGCCGTAGTTCGGGTAGGTCGGTTGCTCCTGGCAACCGACAGCCGCGGTCGTGTCGCACGACGGCAATGCTGGTCCACATGAACGGCCGCTGATCCCGTCCCTCGGGTCGGTGGCTACCGTAACCGCCATTCTTTCCCCGGCGATCGAATGCGCCGTCGGATTCAGGCGGGGAGGAAGGCGCGCCGCTCACCGTCGTCGATGATGCGGATCGGGTGGCCGTAGAGGCGTTCGAGCATGGTCTCGTTGAGCACCGTCGATGTCTCGCCGAAGCACGCCTGCCCGTCACCGAACAGCAGCAGGACGTGATCGCAGAAGCGCGCGGCCAGGTTGATGTCGTGCAGGCTCATCACCACCGTGCGCGCCTGCTCCCGGCCGCGGGCGGTGATCAGCTCGAGCACGCGGATCTGGTGATGGAGGTCGAGGTGGTTGCTCGGTTCGTCGAGCAGCGCGATCTCCGGGTCCTGGGTGAGCAGGGTCGCCAGCGCGAGGCGTCGGCGCTCGCCGCCGGAGAGCGTGTTCACCGGCCGGTCCGCCAGGCTGGCGAGCCCCACGTCGGCCAGCGCGGCCTCCGCCAGCGCGGTGTCCTGCCGGCCTTCCCATTCCCACGTCCCGAGCCACGGGTGACGGCCGATCAGCGCCGTCTCCAGCACCGTGGTGGGAAAGGCGTCGTGGCTGTCCTGGGGCATCAGCCCCAGCCGCCGCGCCAGCGCCCGCCGCCGGATGCGCGGCAGGGACTCGCCGTCCAGGCGCAGCTCGCCGCCCTGGGCCGGGCGCAGGCCGGCCAGGGTGTGCAGCAGCGTGGTCTTGCCGGTGCCGTTGGCGCCCAGTATGCCCCAGCACTGCCCGGGCTGGAGGGCGACGCTCAGCGCGGTGCACACGCCCTGGCCGGCGATGCGTACGTCCAGGCTGTCGGCCTCCAGGACTGCCATCACGCCGCTCCCCGGCCGCCGCGATAGAGCAGGAACAGGAACACCGGCACCCCGATGAACGCCGAGAACACGCCAACGGGGAGCTGCTGCGGCGCAAAGGCCGTGCGTGCCAGCGTGTCCGCGAGCACGATGAAGCTGCCGCCGAGGAGCACGCAGCCGGGCAGCAGCACGCGGTGGTCGCTGCCCATCACCAGCCGCAGCAGGTGGGGCACCACCAGCCCGACGAAGCCCACCGTCCCGGCGACGGTGACCGCCGTGGCCGTGAGCAGCGAGGCGAGCACGTAGATCAGCAGGCGCAGCCGGCCGATGGCCACGCCCAGCGCCTGGGCCTGGAGCTCGCCGCGGGCGAGCAGGTTGAGATCCCGCGCCACCGCCAGCGTGGCCGCCAGCCCGATCGCCAGGACCGCCGCGGGCCAGCCCGCCGAGCCCGCCCCGGCGAGGTCGCCCATCAGCCAGAAGAGCATCCCCCGCAGCTCCGTGGGCGGTCCCACCGAGAGCAGGAAACTCACCACCGCGCCCCAGCCGGCGGCGACCACCACGCCGTTGAGCAGCAGCCGGGTCGGCGTCCAGCCACCGTGGCCGTGGGAGAGCCCGAAGACCAGGACCATGGTGATAGCCGCACCGGCGAAGGCGCTGCCGGACATCCAGAACGCGCCCAGGCCGAGCAGGGTCGAGCCCAGTGCCCCCACCGCTGCGCCGCCGGAGATACCGAGCACGTACGGGTCCGCCAGGGGGTTGCGCAGCAGCACCTGCATCAGCGCACCGGCCAGCGCCAGCAGCCCGCCGGTAACGAAGCCCGCCGCCGCGCGGGGCATGCGCAGCTCACGGATCACGGTGGCCGCGGTATCGGAGGCCCCGCCCCCGGTCACCGCCAGCCACACGTCGTGCGGCGCGACCGCGACACTCCCCGAGGAGATCGCCGCGCACAGGCTGACGAGCGTGATGACCGCGAGCGTGCCGAGGCCGACGGCGGCGCGTGCTGGCATGCGAGAAGGTTCCGTAGTAAACCTCTAAGTATAACCGCTGTATGTCGGCGCAGCCCAAATGGGGGCCGCCTATCGTTGTTTCAGGGCGATGCCGCGCTGCCCCGCGCGTTGCGCGACTGGGGTGTCACCCTGTACACAGGGGGCTAGAGACGCAAAAAACTGACAAACGGTCGATGCTCCAAGGATGGCATCGGCTACTGTTATAGACAGTTTCTCCGTCGAGGATGAACAGGGATGTTGTTGTGGGTGACACGGAAGAGCCCTCGGTAGGGGCCGTCGACACCGGCCTTGCGTGTCTGAGGCTGGTTTCACGTTACTACCAGCTGCCGGCAGACGAGCGCCAGCTCAGGCGGGAGTTCTCTCCAGCCGGTGAGACGGTGGACCCGCTGACCCTGATCAGGGCGGCGCGCACTCTCGGTCTCAGGGCCAAGCGTGCCCACGGGCGGGCATTGCGCCTCGCCACCATGCCTTTGCCGGCGATCGCCGAGTTGACGGATGGGACTTTCGTCGTCCTGGCCCGGGTAGGCGATGATCGCGTTCTGATCCACGATCCGCGGGAAGGCCGCCCACGTTCCGTAAACGTCGAGGACTTTCAGGCGGAATGGACGGGCCGCGCCATTCTGATCACCCGCCGCGCCCTCGCCGAGGAACTGCGCCGGCGGTTCGACATCCGCTGGTTCCTGCCTGTCATCGCGCGTTACCGCCGTATTCTCGGTGAGGTGCTGGTCGCCTCTTTCTTCATCCAGCTCTTTGCGCTGGTCACGCCGTTGTTCTTTCAGGTCATTGTCGACAAGGTCCTGGTTCACAAGGGGCTGACGACGCTCGATGTCCTTGCCGCCGGGTTTCTGATCGTCGCGCTGTTCGACGTGGTGCTCGGCGGGCTGCGGACCTATCTGTTTTCCCACACGACCAACCGGATCGATGTCGAACTGGGGGCGCGGCTGTACCGGCACCTGCTCTCGCTTCCGGTCAGCTATTTCGAGGCCCGGCGTGTCGGGGACTCCGTGGCCCGCGTGCGGGAGCTGGAGACCATCCGCAACTTCATCACCGGGTCGGCGTTAACGCTGGTCATCGACCTGTTTTTCACGCTCGTCTTTCTGGTGGTCATGTACTTCTACAGCCCGACGCTGCTGATGGTCGTTCTGGGCAGTATTCCGCTATACGTGATCCTCTCCGTTCTGATGACGCCCGTTCTGCGTGCACGGCTGGACGAGAAGTTCCGGCGTGGCGCGGAGAACCAGGCCTTCCTCGTCGAATCGGTGAGCGGCGTTGAAACGATCAAGGCCATGGCGGTGGAGCCCCAGATGCGAGCCCGCTGGGAGGAGCAGCTGGCCGGCTACGTCCGGGCCAGTTTCCGTGCCACCAACCTGGGGAACGTCGCCAACCAGTCGGCCAGCTTCATCAACAAGCTCACGACGCTGCTGATCCTGTGGATCGGTGCCCGGCTGGTGATCGACGCAGAGCTGACCGTCGGCCAGCTTGTCGCATTCAATATGCTTGCCGGACGGGTCAGCGGACCGATACTCCGGCTCGTCCGCCTCTGGCAGGACTTTCAGCAGGCCGGCATTTCCATAGAGCGGCTGGGGGACATACTCAACGCGCCCGCGGAGCCGGGATACAACCCCAACCGGGCCGCCCTGCCCTCCGTCAGGGGCGACGTCCGCCTGGAGCATGTCACCTTCCGCTATCGGCCGGATACGCCTGAAATCCTCTCCGACCTCAGCCTCCATGCCGAGCCCGGCGAGGTCATCGGTATTGTCGGCCGATCGGGTTCCGGCAAGAGCACACTGACCAAGCTCATACAGCGACTGCATGTGCCCGAGTCGGGGCGCGTACTCGTGGACGGCGTCGATCTGCGCATGGTCGACACTGCATGGCTGCGGCGGAATATCGGTGTCGTGCTGCAGGAAAGCCGGCTGTTCAATCGAACGGTGCGGGAGAACATCGCGCTCGCCGACCCGGGGCTCTCAATGGAACGCGTGATTGCCGCGGCGAAGCTCGCCGGGGCCCATGACTTCATCCTGGAATTGCCGGAAGGCTACGACACCATGGTCGGGGAGCACGGCGCCAATCTTTCCGGTGGCCAGCGTCAGCGTATTGCCATTGCACGGGCGCTGATCATGGATCCGAAGATCCTGGTTTTCGATGAGGCCACCAGCGCGCTCGATTACGAGTCGGAACGTCTCGTCCAGCAGAACATGCGGCGGATCGTGCGCGGCCGGACGGTGTTCATCATCGCGCACCGGCTCAGCGCCGTGAGAGACGCGCACCGCATCATCGTCATGGAAAAGGGCCGTGTAGTGGAATCAGGGAGTCATGCTGAGCTGCTGCGCCACGGAGGTCACTACGCCCGGCTTCAGGCGTTGCAGGACAGCGCGGCTCCGGATGAAGTCGCCGCGGCCGGTGCCGGTGGCCGGTAATTTACCCCGGCGTTTCAGAGGGCAGGCAAACAGGGATGTCGACCAGGGAAGGAAAAACGACGGCGCTCGTCAGGCGTCGAGATGGCACGGAGCGGGAATTCCTGCCGGCAGCGCTGGAGGTCCAGGAAACGCCGCCGTCCCCTGCCGGCCGTGTCATTACCGGGCTGATTGTCGGCGTTTTCGTCGTCGCCGTCGTATGGAGCTACGTCGGGCACGTGGACGTTGTCGCCACGGCGACCGGCAAGATCGTGCCGTCCGGCCACGTCAAGGTCATTCAGCCCATGGAGCAGGCCACCGTAAGGGCTATCCGGGTTGCCGAGGGGCAGCGCGTCGAGGCCGGTGACGTGTTGGTGGAGTTCGATCCCACGATCGGCCGCGCTGACCGGAATCGCCTGAGGGAGCAGCTGATGGCCGCACGCCTGGACCGTGCCCGATTACTTGCGGAGATCGACGCGGTCGATGGTAGCGACAGGAACGCGGCCGGGATGGCCGACTGGCCGAAGGGGGCCGACCCTGCCGCCGTAGCCACACAAAAGCGACTCTTGAGCGGTGAACTCGCGGACCATCGTGCCTCCGTCGCGGCCCTGCAGGCCGAGCTCGTGCGAGCCAGGGCGGAGCGGAACAGTACCGCGCAGGACAAGCGGCGGCTTGAATCCACGCTTCCGCTCATTGCCAAGCGTGCAGCCGCGCTGCATTCGCTGGCCAGCCGGGACATGGCCTCCGAATTCGAGTACCTGGACGTGGAGCGCACCCGTCTGGACCACACAGGGCAGATCCGCACGACGGACGCCAGGTTGGTGGAACTCGACGCACGTATCGATGCCGTCCGGCGCCGGATTGACGCGCAAAGGGCGAAATTCCGGAAGGATGTGGCCACAGATCTGGTGGATGCCCAGAAGCGGATAGCGACGACCCGGGAGGAGTTGAGAAAGGCCATGGCCCGGGCCGAATGGAGCACGCTCCGCGCACCGATCTCGGGCTTCGTACAGGGGCTGAAGATTCACACTACCGGTGGCGTGGTCGAGCCGGCGCAGGAGCTGATGCGTGTCGTCCCGGAAGGCGCGGAGCTGCAGGTCCAGGCCTGGCTGGCGAATCGCGACGTCGGCTTTGTCGACGAAGGGCAGACAGCCGAGGTCAAGGTGGAAACATTCCCTTTCACCCGTTACGGCACCCTGCACGCCACGGTGACCCATGTTTCCAACGACGCGACCGCGCAGGAGAACGGTGGCCTCATCTATGAAACGACCGCCGCCCTAGAGCGTAGCTGGATCGAAGTCGATGGCCGTCAGATTCCACTCAGCCCGGGCATGACCGTATCGCTGGAAATAAAGACAGGGCAACGGCGGGTTTTGGATTTTGTCCTCGCACCGCTGGTTGAGCACGTGGATGAAAGCGCAAGGGAACGTTAGACGTGAATGAAAGTGACCGTGATGACCGCCAATCTGCCTCCAAGCAGTCTGACGGTCGGGAAATAGTGATAGTCAGGCCGAATCATAAACGCCTGCCCTACCTGTATGGATCGAAGTGGCTCTATGCCGGTTTCGTGGCGTACTGGGCGACCGTTTGTCTGTTGCCCTGGCGGGCGATCGGCCGGTCAGACGGCGTCCAGATGTTTGTCGATGTGATGGCATCTCTGATTCCCAGCGTGGTCGGGTTAACGAACGACGTCCACTTCATGCCCGCGCCAGCCCTGGAGGCGCTGCTGGCTTTTCTTCACCTGTCAGGGTGGCTGTTTCTGGGGGTAATGGCATTTTTTCTGTATCCGGTTGCATTCAGGCCGAATGTCAAGCCCAGTCGGTGGAAGTTATTAAACGCGGTTGGGGTGTGCGGAGGGGTATTCGCGTTTTTGGTGGCTATTTTGCACTGGTCGCCCGGTATTACACGCGGGGAAGCAAGTGATGTGTTTCACGACAGTCTTGTTAGGATCACCTTCGCGTATATGTTTTTTTATTGGGTCATGGGTGGGATGTTGGGCATTTGGGGAGGGGCGTTGATTTCCCTTTTTCTTCCCTTGAGAGTCGAAGGAGATGACTGATGGCCAAGGAAGAGTCTCAGCCTATTTCGGGTGAAGCTGCAGCAGGTTCCGTGTGCGGGTGGTTATTGATAAGGAATCCAGTTAAATGTGCCAATTTTTAACTGATAACCTCTATGTCGAGGTGTTTCTGAAATTTCAGTGTTCCGTTTTTAGTTAAGTGTTTGTCAGGGGCTAGGTATTTTGAATCGTCTTGTTTAATAAAACAAGAAGTGGGTCATGGCGGGTGTGTTTAGAGAGAGGGTTTAGTTTTTTGGCGTGGTTGTCTTCTTGATGTGAGGGTTTTGTGTGTGTTGTCGCTGGTTCATGGTGTTTATTTTGACGGGTAAAAATATGCCGTAAGGTTGGGGTGTATGTCTGGAAAATGGAAGATGGTTCTCGTGCTTATGGGGGTCGTAGTTATTGGTTACTGGGTGTCCTTGCAGATTAGATCTGCCATTGTTTTGGCTGAAGGGGAAAGATTTGCGGTGGATGTTTTTCAGGAGATGTCGGATGATAGTTGGAGTGTTGACTCTATTAAACGTTATTCAGGGAGGTGGCTTGAGTATTCTTCCGATGTTTCTCCAGAAGAGGCTCGGGAGTTTTTTTCTTCCCATGGTTTTGTAGAGAAGGTTGGGCTGCTCGGAGATTGTGACGCCGTGGGCGTGGATCTTAAGGGTAAAAACGGAACCTATGTTTGGGTCTATTGCCCTGTTCGGGTCGATTTTCGGGATGAGTATGCTACTTTTGATGTTCTTGTTATTTGGGATGGTGGTCTAGATAGATGGTTTCTCTACTGGATTAGAAGTGCGGAGTTTCACGCGCGGAGGGTTGAGTAATGGACGTAAATATTCATGTTCCGAATAAAGCCGCTGGTCGAGAATTTTATAACCAGCTTAATGGAAAATGGAATCCCCAAAACGGCGAGATTGTGTACGATGCCGCTACGAATACTGTCAAGGCGATGATTTCCAATGATAGAGAGGCAGCCTTGAGGTTGTTAGCGCAAGTCGTAACGGCGCAGCCTTGGTACTTGGGCGGGGCGCTTGAACGCCCACTTGCTGAGGCACTGGTGGGTACAGCCGAGGTACTGAACGGTCGTGCGGAATACATTGATTCCGTCGTTAATGACGCGGTAAGCGGACGTCCTATGGACCGTGTTCAGGAGAAATTTGATCGGGCTGAATCCCATGCCTCCCCGATCATCTTGGATATGGACGGCGACGGCATCGAGACGCTCGGCCTGGAAGCCGGGGTGCAGTTCGACCACAACGGTGACGGCTTCGCTCAGGCGAGTGGCTGGGTGGGCCCCGATGACGCCCTGCTGGCTATGGACTTGAGCGGTAATGATGCAATAGAGGACGGCAGCGAGCTGTTCGGGAATGCCAGTGAGGTGGCCGACGGCGTTACCGCGATGAACGGCTTCGAGGCATTGGCCATCCACGACAGCAACGATAACGGTCATATCGACGCCGACGACGAGGCCTGGGGGGATCTGCGCCTGTGGCAGGACGTCGATGCCGATGGCGAGGTCGACGACGGCGAGATGCTCACGCTTGACGAGGTGGGTATCGGGTCAATCGACCTGGACTACACGAACTCTGCCGATGTGGATAACAACGACAACCAGCACCGCCAGATCGGTCGGTTTGAATGGGCCGACGGCCGTGAGGGTGCGGCGACGGATGTGTGGTTTATCCAGGACACGGCTGACACCAAGGTACTCGAACGGCTCGAGGTGCCGGGGGAAATTGCCTCAATGCCGGATCTCAAGGGTTATGGCGAGGTGTACGACCTGCACCAGGCGCTGGTGCGCGACGACAGCGGGCGGCTCCGCGAGCAGGTCGAGGCCTTCATAGCCGAGATGGGCGTCTCCGCACGCCGGTCTGGAATGCAGGCCCTGCTGTACGAATGGGCTGGTGTAACCGACGTCGATCCGGGTAGCCGCGGGAGGTTCATCGACGCCCGTAAGGTCGCCGCACTGGAAGCCTTTCTGGGGCAGGAATTCAGCCAGCACGGTAGCCCTAATCCGCGGAGTGGGGCATCGGCTCAGCTACGTGAGGGATTCGCACTTCTCGAGTCGGCGATGTATGACCAGTTGATGCGTCAGACGCACCTTGTTCCGTACCTCGGAGTGGTCGACGTGACTGTTGACGGCTCCGGCATCGGAACAGATTTCACCGGTACTATGGCGGTCTTACGGCAGCAGTTCGATGCCGATCAGGTCCATGCAGTGGGAGACCTGCTGGAACTGGACCGGGTTGCCGGAGAGCAATTGGCCCCTATGGGGTTCCATGTCGATGGACTGCTTCGCGACTGGCTTGCTGGTGCGGAAGTGTCCCCGGCTATGCAGGCCACCCTGGATGAATTCGGCTGGAAAGCCGTGCAGACCAATAGAAATGGGACGACGGCACCGGAGATCGTCATCGGCGAGAATGCCGGGGCGGTCCTGGATGGTAACGGGGGGGATGACTGGCTCTTGGGTGGTGACGGCGATGATCTTCTGGAAGGCGGTTCGGGTGACGACCTGCTCCGAGGCGGTCAAGGCGCGAATACTTATCGATTTCAGCCTGGGTGGGGGGAGGACTCGATTCGCGAATACGGTGCCGGTGTGGGGCAGAATGTCTTGGAGTTCGGTGCCGGCATTGAGCCAGGCGATCTGTTGGTCCGTGCCGACGGAGATTCGTTGGTTCTCGCTCACCGGAACGGGCGGGATTGGATTGTGCTGGTCAATGGCTTGCAGGAAGTGAAAGCGGCCGGAGGCGGGCTTGGGAGGATCCGTTTTTCTGACGGGAGGGAGTTCTCGCTTTCGACGGTCGACCTCGGGACCGATGCGGACGAGACAGTCACTGGTCAAGATCTGGGCAATCTATTGCTTGCTGCAGGTGGCGATGACGAGTTGGCCGGTGGTGACGGTAATGACGTTCTTTTCGGGGGTGATGGTAACGACGTTGTGGACGGTGGGGCCGGGAACGACTGGCTTGATGGTGGAAGTAGCGACGACCGGCTCGTTGGCGGTACCGGTGACGACGTATATGTCGTCGATGGGGGTGACGAGGTCCTTGAAACGGCGGACGGGGGGACTGACACCGTTCATTCGAGTGTGAATTGGACGCTTTCCGAGCACATCGAGAATCTCACTCTGTTGGGCGGTAAGCCCGTTTATGCGACGGGGAATGAGGCGGACAACGTGCTTCGGGGCAATGGCCGTGGCAATCGGCTGGACGGGGGTATCGGTGCCGACCGGATGGCCGGTGGATCGGGTGACGATACGTACGTCGTGGACGAAGCTGGCGACATTGTCATGGAGGCGGAGCGCGCCGGGGTCGATACGGTGGAATCCTCGATCGATCAAGCGCTATCTGCGAATGTCGAGTGCCTGCATCTGACAGGTCAAGATGACCTGAGCGGAACGGGAAATGAGCTGGACAATGAGATGGTCGGCAACTCGGGCGACAATATTCTTACCGCGGGGGGCGGAGACGATCGACTGGATGGTGCGGGCGGTGTCGACACCATGGTCGGTGGATCGGGCGATGATACCTATGTGGTCGATGACGTCGAGGATCAGGTCGTCGAACACGCGGACGAAGGACAGGACCTCGTGCAGACGAGTCTGGACTATACGTTGGGAGAGTATTTTGAGGATATGACGTTGACCGGAAGTACCGATGCAGTTGGTACGGGCAATGCATCGAATAACCGACTGATCGGGAGTGCCGGTGGCAATCTATTGTCTGGTCGGGAAGGCGACGATCATCTGCTCGGGCATGATGGCGACGACATCCTTGATGGTGGTGCCGGCGACGATCGGCTCGACGGCGGACGAGGCTGCGACATCTATCGCTTCGGTTACGGTTCTGGCCATGATCGGATCGACGAGAACGTCTATAGACCGTCGGTGACGGACGCTAACACCTTGGCGTTTGGGACGAATGTGGCCCCTAACGATGTAGTCCTCCGACGTTCGGGCGATGATCTGGTGGTGGCGCTGGGCGACGGCAAGGACCGACTGACGGTGGATGACTACTTCTGGGGCGATGCCAATAGCGGTGGACGGCGGATCGAGGAGTTGCGTTTCTACGACGGGACGGTCTGGGGCGTCGATCACGTCAAGCAACAGGTACAGGTGGGCACTACAGGAGCTGACACCTTATATGGCTACGACGCCGCCGACGAGATCGATGGCGGCGCCGGTGATGACACAACTTATGGCCGAGCCGGCGCGGATGTGCTTTCCGGGGGCGCCGGTGATGATCGCCTGGAAGGCGGCGACGGCGACGACGTTCTAGATGGTGGTGCCGGTGACGACCGGCTCGATGGCGGACGAGGCAGCGACATCTACCGCTTTGGTTTCGGCTCAGGTCACGATCTGATTGAAGAGCACGTCTACGGCTCGACGGTAATGGACGTGAACGCATTGGCATTTGAGGACGACGTGACTCCTGGCGAGGTGACCTTGCGTCGGTCGGACAGTGATCTTCTGGTGATCCTAGGCGATGGCACGGATCAGCTGACCGTCGACAGCTACTTCTGGCATGACGCTAACAGTGGTGGACAGCGCATCGAGGAGCTGCGCTTTGCCGACGGAAGTGTCTGGGATGTCGATCACGTCAAGCAACAGGTGCTAGTCGGCACTGAGGCGGGCGAGACCTTGACTGGCTATGACGTGGCGGACGTTATCGATGGCCTTGGCGGTGAGGACGATATCTCTGGTCATGATGGGGCGGACGTTCTTTCCGGCGGCGCGGGAAATGATCGACTCGACGGTGACAATGGAGCGGACCAGCTTTTGGGTGGCAGTGGTCAAGACCGGCTGTATGGCGAAGACGGTAACGATGTGCTGGTCGGCGGAACCGAGGGTGATCTGCTTGACGGCGGTCTGGGTAGCGATGTGTACCGGTTCGGTTTCGGGGACGGTCAGGACCGCATTGTCAGTCATAATTACAATCCGGACCCTGCGAAGGTCGATGCCATTGAATTCCAATCTGGCGTTCTTTTTTCCGACGTCATGCTCCGCCGATCAGGCCAAGATCTGGTTGTTGTGCTCGGAGATGGCACGGACACCCTGACGGTCGAAGATTACTTCTGGAATGATGCCAATAGCGGTGAACGGCGAGTCGAAGAGCTGCGATTTTCCGATGGCACTGTTTGGGATGTCAATGACGTGAAGCAGCAGGTACTAGTCGGCACTGATGCTTCGGAGGTGCTGATCGGTTATGACGTGGCCGATACGATCGATGGTTTGGCGGGCAACGACACTATCCATGGCCATGCTGGCAACGATGCCTTGAGTGGTGGTGACGGGGCCGACGTGCTTTCGAGTAACGAAGGCGATGACATGGTCTTTGGTGAGGCAGGTAACGATCGGCTGCATGGTGGCGCTGGCAACGATGCATTGTATGGCGCTGTCGGAGATGACGATCTTTACGGCGGTGCTGGCGATGACCGCCTTACCGGCGGTCAGGGGGATGACACGCTGGAAGGCGGCGCTGGAAGCGATACCTACGTTTTTCATGGCGGCCATGGTGCGGATGAGATAAACGCCTTCGATACCACGGCCGGTCGTCAGGAAGAGGTCGAGTTCTCCGCCGCGATCGCGCCCGACGATATCCATGCCCGCCGTCGAGGCGACGATCTGTTGCTACTCAACGTCAATGGAACGGACCAGGTCACTATTCGTGGGCATTTCCGCGACGAGACCCGCAACGACTCCACCATTCAGGCAGTCCGGTTCAGCGACGGGACCGTCTGGAACCTGAGCGATTTGAACGAGCTCGTATTGCAGGGATCGGCGGGCGACGACGTTCTCGAGGGCCATCTTGCAGACGATGCGATAACGGGCGGTGCCGGAAGCGACACGCTATATGGGCGTGACGGTGCAGATTCGCTTTACGGGGACGCCGGTGCCGATACGCTGTACGGCGAAGTCGGCGGAGACACGTTGATTGGTGGTGCCGGTGGCGATCGCCTTGAAGGCGGCCAGGGCGATGACGTCTACGAAATGGCGGCGGCCGACGGGGCCGACCGGATTTTCGATACACAGGGTAACGATCGGCTGCGACTGACCGACACCTCGTCCGCCGATGTTGTGTTGCGTCGGGACGGTGGGGATCTGGTGGTCCGCCTGGGTACCGGTGTGGTCCTTGCGCGTGTGCTCGGTCAGTTTTCCGATGAGGCCGGGGTTCAGGGGGACACGCCTCTGGAGTCGATTGAGTTCGCCGATGGCGCAATCTGGGACTACGACACCATCAAGCTGCAGGCCATCGCGGGGACGACCGGGGGTGACGTCATCCAGGGGCACGCCGACGCGGACGTTATTCAGGCGCTCGCGGGGGACGATACGGTGACCGCCGCCGCCGGAGACGACGAGGTCTACGGAGGTTCCGGGGCCGATACGCTGATCGGCGGCCAGGGGGGCGATCACCTTGTGGGAGGCGTCGATGGCGATTCGCTTTTTGGCGACTACGGCGAGGATGTCCTGGAAGGCGGTGCTGGTGATGACACGCTGGAGGGAGGTACGGGAGATGACACTCTGCGTGGCGGTGCCGGTGTCGACACGCTTGACGGCGGGACAGGTGTGGACCTGCTGGAAGGCGGTGCTGGCGGCGATACGTTACGGGGTAACGGCTCGCTCTACGGTGGTGACGGTGGCGACACCCTGAACGGAACAGGGCTGCTTTCTGGTGGAGATGGTGACGACACGCTCACCGGTCTGGGAAGGGACGAGTTGCTCGGTGGTGCCGGTGATGACGAGCTTACGGCGAACGGGGATCCCTGGATATCCGGCATGGGCTCGTTCCTCGAGGGCGGAACGGGAGACGACACGCTCTATGGTTCCTTCGCTGACGACACGTACCGGTTCGGGCTCGGCGATGGTCAGGACCGGTTGATCGAACGCCGGGCGGGGGAGTCCTACAGCAACGTCGATCCCTCGCGGGACACCCTCTCATTCGGGGCCGGCATCGCCGTGACCGATCTGGCCTTTGAGCGACACGGTGATGATCTCGTCATTCAGCACGCCAACGGGGCGGACCGCATCACCATCGAGCGCTGGTTCGAGGAGCCCACGGAACACTTCAAGGTCAACCGCTTCGTGTTCGAGGATGCCACCGAGCTGACCGATTCCGACGTCGAGGCTGCGGTGGTGACATATGGCACGGCTTCCGCCGATACGTTGTCCGGCTATCGCGCGCTGGACGAGCGGCTATATGCCGGCGCCGGCGACGATCAGGTTTGGGGGCGAGCTGGTGATGACGTGCTCCATGGCGAGGCCGGTGATGATTATCTGGACGGTGAAGCGGGTAACGATCAACTGATCGGCGGTATCGGCGAGGACAATCTGCAGGGACGTGACGGCAGTGACATGCTGGACGGTGGAGCCGACGCGGATAGTCTTAGCGGTGGCCTCGGCGAAGATGGTCTCTTCGGCCGTGCCGGTGCGGACAACCTGTTCGGTGATGAAGGTGCCGATTACCTCGAGGGAGGATCGGGAGACGACTACCTGTCCGGTGGTGATGCGGACGACGTCCTTCTTGGCGGAGACGGTAACGATCAGTTGCGGGGCGATACCGGCGATGATCACCTGACCGGCGGCCTGGGGGACGATAAGTACGTCCACGGGAGCGGGCAGGGGGCCGACACCATCGACAATCGCGACGGTGGTTACGACGGGGTGTTTTTCTCCGACGTCGGCGCTGATCGGCTGAATTTCATCCGTGACGGCGATGATCTCCTGATTACCGTGGATGCCGATTCGACCCAGTCCGTACGCGTGCTCGACCATTTCCTGGGGGGCGATGCCGCAATCGATTACGTCCAGCCCAATGGTGGGGCAATGCTGGATACCCGGCACATTGCCGACATCGTTGCGGCCAACGGCGTGACGGGCGAGTTCGCCACCGCTGTTGTCGGCACGGGCGGGGACGATGAGCTGTCGGCTTATGCAACGGACGACCTGCTCCAGGGCCTGGAAGGCGACGATACGCTATGGGCCTTTGCGGGGGCCGACCGGCTCGAAGGCGGCAGCGGTGACGACACGCTGTATGGCGGGGACGGCACCGGTCAGGGATCGGGGGCGGATCAGCTCTTCGGTGGAGCCGGGCACGATATCCTGTACGGCGAGGACGGTGACGACGTGCTGTCCGGTGGCGCCGGCAGTGATGACTATTACTACTCGGCCAATGGTGGCGTGGACGTCATCGACAACACCGGCGGAGGAACGGATACCGTCTTCTTCCTCGGCGGTATCGACCGTTCACGGATCTCCTTCCATCAGGACGGCGAAGACCTGGTAATGCTCCTCGACGGTGACGTGGCCCAGCAGGTTCGGGTAACGAACCACTTTCTGGGTGGGGATGCCGCGATCAGCTACGTCCAGCCGACTGATGGCGGCGGCGCGATAGCGGCCAACGAGATCACCGGTTTGCTGACCGCCATGCCTGACGACCCGGCCGACGGCTCCGGCGACGACGGGGATGGGGGGACGACGAACCCGCCACCGGATGATGGTGGTGAAACGCCGCCGCCCGCCCAGGCCGGCGGTTCGGACAACCTCGTCGGTACCACCGGCGACGATGTCCTTCTCGGAGGTGCCGACGCCGATACCCTGGATGGGCAGGGTGGTAACGATCTTCTCCGGGGTGGGACGGGAGATGACACCTATCGTTTTGGTGGCGGGCAGGCCGTTCTGCAGGAAGACGGCGGTAACGATACCTTGCTCTTCACGGACGGTATTGCCTTCAGCAGTGTTTCGTCAGGCTTGATGAAGTCCGGCGACGACTTGGTGTTGAGTGTCGATGGTGGCCCCGATCAGGTGACACTCTCCGGTTTCTTCCGGGGCGGTAGTGAACTCGTCGAGACCATCAGTTTCGAGAGTGGCGGGTCGTTGACCTCGGCGCAGATTTTCGGCGCGTTCGGGTTGCCCGTCCCGGACGGGTCATCGCCTTACGCCGGTACGCTTGTGGGAAGTAACGGTGATGATGCCCTGGTTCAGGGGGGCAGCGATGCCGAACGTCTTTTCGGTCTCAATGGTGACGACTCGCTTGAAGGTGGTGCCGGAGACGACTTGCTGATCGGTGGGCGCGGTGACGATACGTATGTCTTCCGGACCGGTGACGGACAGGATTGCATCGATAACACCGGCGGCGGTACGGACCAGTTGCAGTTTGCGGATGCGGGTTTCAACGACGTCGCGAGTGGCCTGACGAAGTCCGGCGACGATCTCGTGCTGAAGGTCGGATCCGGTGGTGATCAGGTCACGGTGGGCGGGTTCTTTCGGGGTGGAGACCTCGCCATCGATGCCCTGACCTTCTCCGATGGCGCCCAGCTGAGCAAGTCGCAGATTTTTGGTGCGTTCGGTCTTGCCGATCCGGATCCGGACGGTTCACCGGATTACACTGGGCTTCCGGATGAGCGGGCCTATGGCACTGTTCAGGCTGCACGCAGCGCAAGTGAGACCATCCTTGGCTCGTCGGATGCCGACCTGATCGATGGTGGTGCCGGCGCAGACATTCTGAATGGTGCGCAGGGCGATGACTGGCTGATCGGCGGCCGCGGGGACGACGAATTCATCCAGAACCGGGGAGGAGGGAACGACTCGATCACCGCGTATGACCCCAAGGCCGGCAAGACCGACGTCCTGAGCTTCGGTGACGATGTGGCCCACGATCAGCTCTGGTTCCAGCGGGAGGGAGACGATCTCTCGGTGGGGATCATTGGCACGGATGACGGAGCGACCATCAGCGGCTGGTACCTCGGTGATGCCCATCACGTCGAACAGATACAGGCGGCGGATGGATACACCTTGCTGGATTCCCAGGTCGATAGCCTGGTGTCCGCGATGGCATCGTTCGAGCCGCCGTCCTCCGGTGAGATCGTGCTGTCGCCCGATTATCAGGAGGAGCTGCAGCCGACCATCAGCGCGAGCTGGCAGTAAAGCCGATCCCTGGAATCACCGGAGCCTGTCCTGCAGACCCTCGGGTCTGCAGGACAGCATGGGTAACCGTCATTTGGATGAGGGGGCTTTGGTCCGTCGGCAGATGCGTGCAGCCAGTCGCCTCGGGGCTCCGTGTTCGTCCTGGTCGTGACGATTCCCCATCCGCGGGATCAACTACCCCGTCCTGTAGACGATGAGGTCCCAGACCCCGTGTCCCTTGCGGCGGCCGCGGCGTTCGAACTTGGTGACCGGGCGTTCGCCGGGGTCGGGGGCGTAGCCGCCGTGGGGGTTGTCGAAGTCGGGGCTGGCGCTCACGACCTCCAGCATGTGCTCGGCGTAGTTCTCCCAGTCGGTGGCGAGGTGGAGGAAGCCGCCCGGGCGGAGGCGTGAGGCCACCAGCGCCAGCCATTCGGGCTGGACCATGCGGCGCTTGTGGTGGCGCTTCTTGGGCCAGGGATCGGGGAAGAACAGGTTTACGCCGGCGAGGCCCGCCGGGGCGATGTGCTGGCGGAGGATGGCGACGGCGTCGGCGTCCATGACCCGGACGTTGTCGATGCCGTCCTCCTCCAGGCGGCGCAGCAGCCGGCCGACGCCGGTGCGGTAGACCTCGATGCCGAGGTAGCTGCGCTCCGGGTGGGCCTGCGCCATCTCCGCCAGGGCGTCGCCGTCGCCGAAGCCGATGTCGAGCACCACCGGCGCCTCCCGGCCGAAGGCCGTGGTGAGGTCGATCACCCCCGCGCCCGGCTTGATGCCGTAACGCGGATAGAGCCGCTCCAGCGCCCGCTGCTGGCCGGCGGTGAGGCGGCCCTCGCGGCGCACGAAGGAGCGGACGGGGCGGCGGGTGTTCCGGGTGGTGGTCTCGTCGTTCACGGGGTCATCCGGTTGTTCTGTCTCACGCACCGTGGCGGCACGGCGGGCAACGTCCTAGAAGAACGTCCCTTCGAGCGGCGAGGAGGCGCTGGCGAAGCGCTTGCGCGGGATGCGCCCGGCGAGGTAGGCCTCGCGGCCGGACTCCACGGCGAGGCGCATCGCCCGGGCCATGCGCACCGGCTCCTTCGCGCCGGCGATGGCGGTGTTGAGCAGCACGCCGTCACAGCCGAGCTCCATGGCGATGGCGGCGTCCGAGGCGGTGCCCACACCGGCGTCCACGAGCACCGGCACGCCGGCGTTCTCGATGATGGTGAGCAGGTTGTAGGGGTTCTGCACCCCGAGCCCGGAACCGATGGGGGCGGCGAGCGGCATGATCGCCACGCAGCCGATCTCCTCCAGCCGTTCGGCGATGATCGGGTCGTCCGAGGTGTAGACCATGACGTCGAAGCCGTCGGCGACCAGCTCCCGCGCCGCCTCGATGGTGGCGGTGACGTCCGGGTACAGGGTGCGCTCGTCGCCCAGCACCTCGAGCTTCACCAGGTTGTGCCCGTCGAGCAGCTCCCGGGCCAGCCGGCAGGTGCGCACCGCGTCCTGCGCCGTGTAGCAGCCCGCCGTGTTGGGCAGGATGGTGTAGCGCGACGGCGGGACGACGTCCAGCAGGTTGGGCTCGTCCGGCGACTGGCCGATGTTGCTGCGGCGGATCGCCACGGTGACGATCTCGGCGCCGCTCGCCTCGATCGCCTCGCCGGTCTCGGTGAGGTCGCGGTACTTGCCGGTGCCGACCAGCAGCCGGGAGCGGAACTCGCGCCCGGCGACGGTGAAGGTGTCTCCTGCCATGGTGTATCCCGGTGATTGCTCGGATGCGCGGGCCGCGCGGCGGTCAGCCCCCGCCGATGGCGTGAACGATCTCCACTCGGTCGCCGGCGGCGAGTTCGTGGGCCTGGAAGTCGCTGCGCGGCACCAGCGCCTCGTTCACCTCGACGGCGATACGCCGGTTCGTGAGCCCGAGGTCGGCCACGAGCCCGCCGACGGACTGCCCGGGACTGACCTGCCGGGGCTCGCCGTTGACGACGATCTCGATGGGTGCGCGTTGCTCCTGCATAGCGCTGCCATTGTACACCCGCCGGCCGTGGCGGTGGCTACCCGGGGCGGGTCAGTGCACGTAGGCGAGCAGGGCCGGCAGCAGGGCGAAGACGAGCAGCGTGGAGAGCACGATCATGCCGGCGATATCCTCCACCGGGCCGTCGTAGCGCTCGGCAAAGAGGTAGTTGAACACCGCCACCGGCATGGTGCACTGGATGATCAGCGTGCCCGCGGCCACCGGACCGAGCTCGAAGAGCGTCGCCACCGCCACGCCCGCGCCGAAGCCGATTGCCACCCGCGCCACCGCGAGCGCCGAGCTGCGTGGCAGGCGGTGCAGCCGCACGCCGCTGAGCGAGGCGCCGAGGGAGAGCAGCATCAACGGGATGGTGATGTCCCCGACCAGCGAGATGCTGCGCATCAGCGGCTCCGGCGGGGTGATGCCGAGGGCGTGCAGCGCGAGTGCCGCGACGAAGGCGTGGAGCAGGGGCATCCGGTAGAGCGAGCGCGCGGACATGCCCGCCCCGGCGAGCGACGCACCGATGGTGAAGTGGCCGACCTTCACCAGCGTGGAGAAGGCCACCCCGAAGGCGAGGCCGGTGGGCCCGAGGGCCAGGAAGACCACCGCCAGCCCCAGGTTGCCGGTGTTCGGGAACATCAGCGACGGCAGGTAGCCGCCCAGCGGCAGGCGCATCGCCCGGAGTACCCCGGCCCCGGCCACGGCGAACAGCGCGAGCGCCGTGGTCCCCGCCGCGAGCATGCGCAGGATCTCGCCCATGGCGAGCTCCGCCTGGAGCACGGAGCTGAACACCAGTGCCGGGGCGCCGACGTTCATCACCAGCGCGCCCACGAACCGCCGGTCGAAACCGGACACCCGCGATATCAGCAGCCCGAGCGCGGGGATGAGGAACACGGGTGCGACGGTGGGGAGGACGCTGGCGTACATGGCGCAGTCTGGGCGGTGATCCTGGCGGAACCGGGCACGGTGTGGACACCGGAATGAACGTCCGGGATTCTAACGGGCCGGGATCAGGACGTCACAGACCCGCGGGCCCTTGCCCCGGCTTGCGGATATGGACTGCCATGTTCATCGCGGAGTAAGGTCCGGTTCACGGGGTCCGGAGAGGGGGCCGGACCTGCGGGGCGGCAAACTGCCGGGCCTTTGCCCGGCTCGGTGCGCTGCCACTGCCGTATTGCCACCCCCGGCAAGGCCCAGTCATGGACGACTTCTCCGCCGGCGACCTCAAGACGATCCTGCACTCCAGGCGGGCGAACATCTACTACCTCCAGCACTGCCGCGTCCTGGTCAATGGCGGGCGGGTCGAGTTCGTCACCGACGAGGGCCGGCGCTCGCTGTACTGGAACATCCCCATCGCGAACACGACGACGGTCCTGCTGGGCACGGGAACCTCGATCACCCAGGCGGCGATGCGCGAGCTCGCCCGGGCCGGCGTGCTGGTCGGGTTCTGCGGCGGCGGTGGAACGCCGCTGTTCAGCGCCAACGAGATGGACGTCGAGGTCGCCTGGTTCAGCCCGCAGAGCGAGTACCGGCCGACCGAGTATCTGCAGGCCTGGGTGGCGTTCTGGTTCGACGCGTCACAGCGCCTCGAGGCCGCACGGCGCTTCCAGTGGGCGCGGCTGCAGCGGATACGCGGGAACTGGCTGGATAACCGGGCGCTCACGGACGTGGGCTTCGAGGTGGCACGGGAGCCGCTGACGCATCTCGTCGAGCGCACGGAGGCGGCGGTGGCCGCGGCGCCGGACACGGTGGAGCTGCTGACGCTGGAGGCGCGGCTCACCAAGCAGCTGTTCGCCATGGCCGCCGGTGCGGTGGACTACGGCGAGTTCGCCCGGGCGAAGCGCGGCAGCGGCACGGACCCGGCGAACCGGTTCCTGGATCACGGCAACTACCTGGCTTACGGGCTCGGTGCGACCGCCACCTGGGTGCTGGGGCTGCCGCACGGCCTGTCGGTCCTCCACGGCAAGACCCGGCGCGGCGGGCTCGTCTTCGACGTGGCCGATCTCGTCAAGGACGCGGTCATCCTCCCGCAGGCGTTCATCTCCGCCATGCGCGGCGACGAGGAGCAGGAGTTCCGCCAGGCCTGTATCGAGCAGCTCACCCGCACGGAATCGCTCGATTTCATGATCGATACGCTGAAATCCGTGGCCGTGACGCTCGGGACGCCCGCCCGATGAACGTGCTGCTCGTCTCCCAGTGCAGCAAGAACGCCCTCAAGGAGACGCGGCGGATTCTCGACCAGTTCGCGGAACGCCGTGGCGAGCGCACCTGGCAGACGCCCATCACCCAGGCCGGTCTGGACACCCTGCGCCGCCTGCTTCGCCGCAGTGCGCGCAGGAACACCGCCGTGGCCTGCCACTGGATACGCGGGCGCGATCACAGCGAGCTGCTGTGGATCGTCGGCGATGCCGGGCGGTTCAACGCGCGCGGCGCCGTGCCCACGCAGACCACGCGCCGGGACATCCTGCGGCGGGCGGACGAGAACGACTGGCACACCGGCGAGGACATCCTCCTGCTGTCGAGCCTGGCGGCCCTGCTGCACGACCTGGGCAAGGCGTGCGCCGCGTTCCAGAGACGCCTGCTCGACCCCGCCGGCGCCACCCGCAACGTCTACCGGCACGAATGGATCAGCCTGCGGCTGTTCGAGGCGTTCGTCGCCGGTGACGACGACGCCACGTGGCTCGCCCGGCTGGCCGAGCTGGATGCGGATGACGGGCCCTGGCTGGAACGGCTGGTGCGGGACGGCCTGGACGACGGCCCTGCCTCGCCGTTTTCCTCGCTGCCGCCGCTGGCGGCCGCCGTGGGCTGGCTCATCGTCACCCATCACCGCCTGCCGGTGATGCCGCGATCCGCCGACGACAGCGGTTTCCAGGCCGCACAGCTGCGGGATCTGCCAGCGCTCATTACCGCGGACTGGAACGACGATGTCGTGAACGGGCGCGATCCCCGCGAGCTCCCCGGCTACTGGCGGTTCGATCACCCGTTGCCGGTGACCACCCGCAGGTGGCGCAACCGTGCCGCGCACCTGGCCGGCCGCATGCGGCGCCGTCTCGATCACTACCAGCAGCCCTGGCTGGATAACCCCTACGTCATGCATCTCGCCCGGCTGAGCCTGATGCTGGCGGACCACCACTACTCCAGTCTGGAGGACCCCGGCCAGCGCACACGCGGTGAGCCCGGGTATCCCCTCTACGCCAATACCGTGCGTCGCACCGGGGCGCTCAACCAGCCCCTCGACGAGCACCTCCTCGGCGTGGAGGCCGGGGCGCGCCGGGTCAGCGGCACGCTGCCCGGTGTCGAACGTTACCTGCCACGGCTGGCCCGCCACCGCGGGTTCCGCCGCCGCAGCGCCGATCCGCGCTTTCGCTGGCAGGATCGGGCCTACGACCTCGCGGCCTCCCTGCGTGAACGCTCGCAGGCGCAGGGGTTCTTCGGCGTCAACATGGCGTCGACGGGCTGTGGCAAGACCCTGGCCAACGGCCGGATCCTCTATGCCCTCGCGGACCCGGACGGCGGTGCGCGGTTCTCGATCGCCCTTGGCCTGCGCACGCTCACGCTCCAGACGGGGCGGGCGTATCGGACGCTGATGAATCTCGGCGACGACGAGCTCGCCGTGCGTACCGGCGGGGCGGCGGGCCGCGCGCTGTTCGAGCACTTCGAGGCGGAGGCGGATGCCAGTGGCTCGGCTTCCAGCCAGCGCCTCATGGAAGAGGATGCCCACGTCTATTTCGAGGGCGACTTCGGCAACCATCCCCTGCTGCGCCAGCTCGCCCATGATCCGGGTATGCGTGCGCTGATTGCCGCCCCGATCCTCGCCTGCACCGTGGATCACCTCGTGCCCGCCACCGACGGGCTCCGCGGTGGGCGCCAGATCGCCCCCATGCTGCGCCTGCTCAGCGGCGACCTCGTGCTCGACGAGGTGGACGACTTCGACCTGGACGACCTCCCCGCGCTGACGCGCCTGGTCAACTGGGCCGGCATGCTCGGCACGCGGGTGCTGCTCTCCTCGGCGACCCTGGCGCCGTCGCTGGTGGAGGGGCTGTACCAGGCCTATCGGGCGGGGCGTGCCGTGTATCAGCGCAACCGTGGTGAGCCGGGGCGGGCGGTGAACATCGCCTGCGCCTGGTTCGACGAGAGCGACCGCCGGCACGCGGACTGCCCGGATGCCGCGTCCTTCACTGCTGCCCACGAGGCGTTCGCCGGCCGGCGCCGGGCGCGTCTGGCCGAGGCGGCGGTGAGGCGCCGGGCGGCCCTGGTGCCCGTCCCGGCATCCCGCGAGAGCGGGGCACCGACCATCGCCGAACAGATGGCGGCACAGATGCGCCGGCAGGCACTCGAGCTCCACCAGCGGCATCACAGCGTCGACCCTCGCAGCGGCAGGCGGGTGAGCTTCGGGCTGATCCGCATGGCGAACATCGAGCCCCTGGTGCAGGTCGCTCGGGCGCTGCTGGCGGCCGGCGCGCCGGAGGGCCACCGCATCCACCTGTGCGTGTATCACGCGCAGTTCCCGCTGGTCATGCGCTCGACCATCGAGCGTCATCTGGACGGTGCCCTCGATCGCCGTGACGAGATGGCCGTGTTCGAGCGCCCGGAGGTGCGGGCCTGCATCGACGGCGCCGACGAGCCGGATCAGCTGTTCGTCGTCCTGGGCTCGCCGGTGACGGAGGTCGGCCGGGACCACGACTACGACTGGGCGGTGGTCGAGCCCTCGTCGATGCGCTCGCTCATCCAGCTCGCCGGCCGGGTGCGGCGGCACCGGGTCGCCCCCTGTGAAACCGCGAACATCGCCCTGCTGGCCGGCAACTACAAGGCCATGGAAACCCCCGGCAACGTCGCCTTTACGCACCCCGGCTTCGAGGGCGCGGCGCGATGGCGGCTCAGCAGTCACGACCTGCACGAGCTGCTCGCGCCCGACGAGTACGAGGTGGTGGACTCACGGCCGCGCATCACCGAGCGCGGCGAGCTGCGCCCCCGCGACAGCCTGGTGGACCTGGAGCACGCCCGCCTGCGTGCCGCCCTGCTGCCCGGCGAGTCTGGGCCGGGCCGCGCCATGACGGCGCGGGAGCGGCGCGCCATGAAGGCGCCACCCACACCGCCGCTCAACGCCGCGAGCTGGTACGGCCTCCCGCGCGCGGACCTCAGCGGCGTGCTCCAGCGCAAACAGCCGTTCCGGCGGCAGACCCGGGAGGAGGTCGAGCTGGTGCTGATGCCCGACGACGCGGGCGAGCACTGGCACCTCAGGGAGCTGTGGCACGAGCCCGGCAGGCGGGGCGCCCCCCTCTATCTGGAGGCGGATGGCCGGCTGGAACGCACGACCCTGGAGGGCGTGCCGGGCGAGCGCATCACGCCCTGGATCGGCGCCGGCTACCTCGACGCCCTCGCGGCCCTGGCGGAGGACCTGGATCAGCCGCTGGAGGCGTGTGCGCGTCAGTTCGGCGTGGTGACCGTGCCGCAGAATGATCAGGGCTGGTGTTACGCCGATGCCCTTGGATTTACGCGTCGGCGATAGTGGGTGCAGGGGCCGGTGGTGGTGCCCGGCCCCTGCTCTGCCTGCTCGGCAGCGAGCTGTATAGCGAAGAGGTTAGTTGCTGAGCTGCCTTTACGGCAGGAAAACAAAATAGCATGTCGATAGGGTGTAGTGTTCATATATAGGGAAAATGTTAGGGATTGAAACTACGAGTTCGGCCAGCTAAGGTAGTACCCGATGGTGCGGCAACACCATCGGGTATGGATATCACGTGGCTATGCGTGAGTACCGGAATTCTCCCCGGACAGCGGAGAGTAAGGAGGTATATGGGGTGACTGGCATCCACTCGATCTCAATACCGTAACGCCGCATGTGTGACATGCGGCCAATTCACCCCGGCTCACTACCCTGAGCCGGGGTCTAGTTTGCCATTTTGGCATTTCTAGTTCTAGGCGCCAGTAGCCAAGGAGAGTGATCTAATGCCTACAGGGAGCACGGCGGCGCTGCGTAAGACCATCGAAGAGTTCCTGAGCGAGCGTCAGCAAACGAAACTGGACAGGTTGGCGTCGGATGATCCGAAGCGGGCAAGAATCATTGACGCCCATCAGAGAGAAAACTGGCTCGCGGACGCCACGCGGCGCGTCGCCCAGCTGCAGGTGGTCACCCACGCGCTCAAGGCCACGCACCCGGACGCCCGGGGCACGAGCCTGTTCGCCCCGCCGGAGACGTTGCCGGCGCACCCGGCCGTGGGCACTCACGTCCTCGGCGACGGCGCGCCGCGGGACGTCGTGGGCAATGCCGCGGCGCTCGACGTCTACAAGTTCCTCCAGACCGAGCACGACGGCCGCTCCATGCTGGATCGTGCCCTGGCCGGCGAGGCGGCCTTCGCGGCGGCCCTGAGCGACGATCCGACGCAGGGGCAGGCGTGGATGGAGGCGTTCGCCGGCATCACCCGGGCGGGGGACGACCAGGCCAGCCATACCCGCGCCAAGCAGGTCTACTGGCTCGTCGGCGACGACCCCACCGACGATCGGGGGTTTCACCTGCTGGCGCCGCTGTACGCGACGAGCCTTGCGCACGCGGCGTTCCGGGCGATCAACGAGGACCGCTTCAGCGAGGTGGCGAAGGCGGCGCGGACGGCCCGGCGCGAGCGGCGTTACAGCGCCGTCGAGTCCCGCGAGTATCCGAAACTGGCCGTGCAGAAATTCGGCGGAACCAAGCCCCAGAACATCTCCCAGCTCAACAGCGAGCGGCGTGGTGGCAACTACCTCCTCGCCTCGCTGCCGCCGGACTGGCGTTCCGCGGACGTACGGGCACCGCTCCACACCGACTCGGTATTCCCGCTCTTCGGCCGCCGGCGGCCCGTGCGCTCGGCGGTGAACGCGCTGTTGCGCTTCCTGCGCTCGGAGCCGAAACCGAACGTCGCGACCCGCCGCCACCGGGACGAGCTGCTGGCCGAGCTCACCGATGCGCTCCTGGTCTTCGCCGCCGAGCTGTCGGCACTGCCGCCGGGCTGGAGCGCCCACGCCGACTGTCGCCTCGTCGAGGCGGAGTGCCTTTGGCTGGACCCGGACCGGGCGGCGGAGGACGCCGAGTTCGCCATGCGCCGGGCGCAGGTGGACTGGCCGCGGGAGGTCCGAGAGCGCTTCGCCGCCTGGCTCAACGCTCAGCTCCAGGGCCCACTGCCGGTGGCCGACCCCGAACGGCGCTTCTGGGCGGACCGGCTGCAGGCGGAAATGGACGAGCTGGAGGAGACGCTGCCCCATGTATGAGAGTCATTCGCTCCTCGTGCTGCCCCACGTGCGCGTGCAGAACGCGAACGCCATCTCCAGCCCGATGACCTGGGGATTCCCGGCAATGACCGCGTTCGTGGGTCTGATGCATCTGCTCGAACGCCGCCTCACCGCGCGGGACGTCCCCCTCCTGTTCGAGGGCGTCGGCGTGGTCTGCCATCACTGCGAGCCCCAGGCGAGCCATCGTGGCTATACCCACGCCTTTCATCTGACGCGTAACCCGGTGGGCAGGGACGGCGACACCGCCGCCATCGTCGAGGAGGGACGCGTGCACCTGGAAGTCAGCCTGGTCTTCGCGGTGCGCGGCGATGCCTGCGCCGCGCCCGCGGAGGAGCGTGCCGCCATCGCCCGGGAGGTCGGTGAGCTGCTGCTCACCCTGCGGGTGGCCGGCGGCACGGTGTTGCCGGGCTCGTTCCGGGGGCGCCGCTGGAACGGCCCCGAGCTGATCCCCCTGGACGAACAGGAGGACGAGCGCCGCCAGCAGAGCAAGCGCCTGCTGCGGCGGTGGCTGCCCGGCTTCGCCCTCGTCTGCCGGGACGACCTGCTCCACGAACGGCACGCCGAGATGCGTGCGGACGACCCGGACACCACGCTGCTGGATGCCTGGCTCGACCTCTCGCGGCTGAACATGACCTGCCGCGGCGGGGAAGACGACGGCGAGGAGACGATTCGCTGGGAGGCGCGCCGCCGGCCGGGATGGTTGGTGCCGATCCCCGTGGGATACGGCGCGCTCGGGCCTTTGCAGGCGGGCGGCGACGTCCGGCGGGCCCGGGACACGGCCACCCCGCTACGCTTCGTCGAGAGCCTGTACTCCATCGGCCAGTGGGTGAGTCCCCATCGGCTGGACAGCCCGGAGCGGCTGCTCTGGTACGTCGACAACCGGCTCGACGAGGGGCGCTACCGACTGCGCAACGACTACATCGACAACGCCGCCGAATTCGTCTGATCTGCACCAGGAAGGAGCCTGAATCATGGCCAAGACCGCCGAGCTCAAGACCGCCTCCGTCCTCGCCTTCGAGCGCAAGCTCGATCCCTCGGACGCCCTGATGTTCGCCGGCCACTGGAGCGAGCGCGACAGCGCCGCGGAGTGGCCCGGCATCGCCATTCGCGCGAAGTCCGTGCGCGGCACCATCTCCAACCGGCTCAAGGCGAAAGACCAGGACCCCGCGAAGATCGATGCCGCGATCCACAATCCCAACCTCCAGACCGTGGACGTCGCGGCCCTGCCCACGGATGCCGATACCCTGCTGACGCACTTCACGCTCAAGGTCCTGGGCGGTGCCGGCGAGCCCTCCGCCTGCAACAGCGCGGCCTATCACGAAAAGCTCCGGGCCGCGGTGGACGCCTACGAAACCGAGCAGGGCTTCGACGAGCTGGCCCGGCGCTACGCCCACAACCTCGCCAACGGGCGTTTCCTCTGGCGCAACCGCGTGGGTGCCGAGGCCGTCGAGGTCCGGGTGAGTCACCGCGAGCACGGCGAGCTCGCGGCGAGCTGGACGTTCGATGCCCTCGATCTCTCGCTGCGCGATTTCGAGCCCGCCGCCGGTGCCCGGGACGATCTTGCCGGCCTCGCCGCCCTCATCCGCCAGGGGCTCGCCGGCGAGCGTCTCGTGCTCCTGGAGGTGAGCGCCTTCGCCCGGATGGGCGCCGGTCAGGAGGTCTTCCCCTCCCAGGAGCTCATCCTGGAGCGGGGGCGGAACGACAAGAGCAAGACGCTCTACAGCGTCAACGGCGTCGCCGGTATCCACTCCCAGAAGCTGGGCAACGCGATCCGCACCATCGATACCTGGTATCCGGAGGCGGAGAGCGCCGGGATCGGGCCCATCGCCGTCGAACCCTACGGCTCCGTGACCACGCGGGGGACCGCGTACCGCCAGCCGCGGCAGAAGGTCGACTTCTATTCGCTGCTGGACGACTGGCTGCTCAGGGATCGCAAGCCGGCGGTCACCGATCAGCACTTCGTCATGGCCACCCTCATCCGCGGCGGCGTGTTCGGCGACAAGGCGGAGTAAGGCGATGCTGGATCACTACCTGGATATCCGCGTCCTGCCGGACCCGGAGTTTCAGCAGTCCATGCTGCTCGGCGCACTGGTGAGCAAGCTGCACCGGGGGCTGGTGGGCATCGATGCCGACGATATCGGCATCAGCTTCCCCGCCCATCAGACCGATCCCCGTACCCTGGGCGATGTGCTGCGGCTCCACGGAACGGCGGACCGGCTCCATGAGCTGACCGGGCTCCGCTGGCTCACCGGCATGCGCGACCACGTCGATCGCGGCGGGATCCGGGCCGTACCCGACGGGGCCGCCCACCGGGTCGTGCGGCGCCGCCAGTACAAGACCAGCGCCGAGCGGCTGCGGCGCCGGCGCATGCGCCGGCATGACGAGACCTACGAGCAGGCCTGCGCCCAGGTCCCGGACAGCGTCGAGCGGCAGGTGACGACCCCCTTCGTCACCGTCCGCAGCAGCAGTACCGGCCGGGCGTTCAGCCTGTTCATCGAACACGGCGACTGCGGCCCGGACCCCGTGCCCGGTGCCTTCAGCACCTACGGGCTCAGCCGCACGGCCACCGTGCCGTGGTTCTGACCCTTTTTCCGGCGGCCGATAACACGGCTCCATAAATCAGTCACTTAGAAAAGTGCCTGAAAAAAGGGTCAACGGCCGCCGGATCCTCGTTGTTCTTTAATAAACAGATGGTTACCGCGCACAGGCCCTAGTTCGCTGCCGCGTAGGCAGCTCAGAAAGATACGCCTTACGGGCGCCAACGTCAGAGAGCGTTCGCTGCCGCGTAGGCAGCTCAGAAAACCGGCCACGACCGAGGCGCCGGCGCCGCCGGGTTCGCTGCCGCGCAGGCAGCTCAGAAAGGGAGCCCTCAGCCGAGTAGCCAGCGTGCGGTGTTCGCTGCCGCGCAGGCAGCTCAGAAATGTGGGTGGGAACGCAGCGACCAACGGAGATTGTTCGCTGCCGCGCAGGCAGCTCAGAAATCGCATCCTACGGTCGCGAGTGTCTGCATCATGTTCGCTGCCGCGCAGGCAGCTCAGAAATGCTTGCGAGCGTCCGCGCCACGCCGTGTGTGTGTTCGCTGCCGCGCAGGCAGCTCAGAAATTGATCTCCGCAACGAGCTCGCGCTGATCGACGTTCGCTGCCGCGCAGGCAGCTCAGAAAAGATACATCGCCCGGGGCTTTACCGGCGGGGCGTTCGCTGCCGCGCAGGCAGCTCAGAAAAGCGGATGCGGCGCAGTGTCAGTAACGCCCTGGTTCGCTGCCGCGCAGGCAGCTCAGAAATGCCGGCGCTGCGTATCGAGGTCGAGGGGGCCGTTCGCTGCCGCGCAGGCAGCTCAGAAAAGCGTGAGCGCGCGCGTCCGGCGGCGCGGTCAAGTTCGCTGCCGCGCAGGCAGCTCAGAAACCCACACAACGTTCTTGGGCACGAAACAGTCCGTTCGCTGCCGCGCAGGCAGCTCAGAAAACGCCCGCCATACGGCGCGTGCGCAAGCACCGGTTCGCTGCCGCGCAGGCAGCTCAGAAATCCCACACAACGTTCTTGGGCACGAAACAGTCGTTCGCTGCCGCGCAGGCAGCTCAGAAACGGCCGATATCCGCCTCGTGCACTTCGATGTATGTTCGCTGCCGCGCAGGCAGCTCAGAAAAGCGCCCCTCGCAGAAGGACCACGGCTCGCGCGTTCGCTGCCGCGCAGGCAGCTCAGAAAGACCCGAGGACGGTAGCGGCGGCGCCGGCGAGGTTCGCTGCCGCGCAGGCAGCTCAGAAATGCCCGCCACTCGTAGAGCCGGCCGAGCGCGTGTTCGCTGCCGCGCAGGCAGCTCAGAAAGGCGGCGACAAGCCGGTGAAGGGGCGGGTGGCGTTCGCTGCCGCGCAGGCAGCTCAGAAATGCGGCTCGTGGACGCGCATGTGCTCGGATAGGTTCGCTGCCGCGCAGGCAGCTCAGAAAAAATCCCACGGATAATTCAGCACTTCCCGCACGTTCGCTGCCGCGCAGGCAGCTCAGAAAGCCGGGATGATCGTCACCCCGAGGCTGATGCAGTTCGCTGCCGCGCAGGCAGCTCAGAAATCGGGGCGGTAGTCGTCCCAGCGGTGGCCGTCGTTCGCTGCCGCGCAGGCAGCTCAGAAAGACAGCAGGCACAGACGGGGGGTGACGATGGACGTTCGCTGCCGCGTAGGCAGCTCAGAAAAGCGGCTCCGGCAAGTCCTCGCGTATACGCGAGTTCGCTGCCGCGTAGGCAGCTCAGAAAAGGTCGAACCGCCGCCGGGGGTGCAGCAGGCGGTTCGCTGCCGCGTAGGCAGCTCAGAAAAGCCGTTGCCGCCGGTGTGCGCTCCATCGGCATGTTCGCTGCCGCGTAGGCAGCTCAGAAACCAGGTTCGTCGCACTTTGTCGGGAAAAGATCGCGATTGATGTGCGGCAAGCAGGCACTGTCGCGATCCCAATGGTCGTCAGTTTGGTCATAGCTTGTGATCGCACTGGCGTAAGGTGCGCCGGGTGAGAACCCCAGGCGGCACCTGATGCCCGTGCGGGACGTTGCACGCCTGCGGCGCACAACCTACGCCGGGTCGTTCCTGTAGGTCGGTTGCTCTTGGCAACCGACAGGTGGGGTGCCGGCGGTCTCCCGGTCGGCGGGCGGGGTCCGGGGCGCGACGTTGCGTGGGCGGTGTTCCGGCGGGAGGACGTCTACGACCTGTCGGCCGTGCACGATCCTGGATGTTGTCCGGGAGGTTTTTGCCAGTTTGCTTGCGGGTTACCGGGAAAACCTGACGACCTGCCGGCCGTTGTTTGCACTGACCTCGTCTGTCAGGCAGTGCCGTGCCTCATTGCCGGCGCTGTGTCGCTCCGCCAAGTGAGCGACATCATCGCGGCTGTCGGTTGCCAAGAGCAACCGACCTACCCGAGCGGCACCCCGTGCCGGGCGTCTTCGGCACCTATAGGCTCAGCCGCACGGTCACCGTGCCGTGGTTTTGACCCTTTTTCCGGCGGCCAGTGGAGCCATCCCGTCAATCAGTGACTTAGCGAAGGGCCTGCAAAAAGGGGCAACGGCTGCCGAATCCCCGTTGTTCTTTAACAAACAGGGGATTACCGCTGATAGACTCTAGTTGGCTGCCGCGTAGGCAGCTTAGAAAAGGTCGAACCTGCGGTGAGTGACGACCGGGTCGTTGGCTGCCGCGTAGGCAGCTTAGAAAATATTCTGCAGCAGATACAGAGCAGGGATCTGGTTGGCTGCCGCGTAGGCAGCTTAGAAATGCAGGGTGATGGTCGCCATGCCGCCGTCCTGGTTGGCTGCCGCGTAGGCAGCTTAGAAAAGCGACAAACCGACGAGCAATTACTCGCATCTGTTGGCTGCCGCGTAGGCAGCTTAGAAAACGCTCGACAGCGCCTCGCGGTAGCGCACCGTGTTGGCTGCCGCGTAGGCAGCTTAGAAAAATGAGCGTGGCCACGGCCACCTGGATCTCCGGTTGGCTGCCGCGTAGGCAGCTTAGAAACAGCCGGTGCCCATTGCCGCGCACTTCGCTACGTTGGCTGCCGCGTAGGCAGCTTAGAAATCTTTGATTCCTGAGCCCGCGATATCCTCCCAGTTGGCTGCCGCGTAGGCAGCTTAGAAAGTCGGCGTGCTCCCTCCGGTCACCGAGCGCTAGTTGGCTGCCGCGTAGGCAGCTTAGAAATGCGCCCGGCGAGCACATACGTCCAGGTCACGGTTGGCTGCCGCGTAGGCAGCTTAGAAAACGAGCAGCAGGACTTCTCCGCCAGCCGATCCGTTGGCTGCCGCGTAGGCAGCTTAGAAAACGTCGCCAATCAGCGTCGGTGTGATTCCACCGTTGGCTGCCGCGTAGGCAGCTTAGAAAATCATCGACTTTGGCACGCATGAGGAACCGATGTTGGCTGCCGCGTAGGCAGCTTAGAAAATCGCCGCGCTGCGCAAGGTGGACCTCAAGGCGTTGGCTGCCGCGTAGGCAGCTTAGAAACCGCTGATCGCGCCGGAGGTGGCGACGGTGGCGTTGGCTGCCGCGTAGGCAGCTTAGAAATTGAGCTTGTCCCCGAATGTCCGCGCGAAGGCGTTGGCTGCCGCGTAGGCAGCTTAGAAACGCTGGTCCCCGCTCGGCATGCTCGTGCGCACGTTGGCTGCCGCGTAGGCAGCTTAGAAATC
>NZ_KB894814.1:41271-41607 GCF_000374645.1 Arhodomonas aquaeolei DSM 8974 | reverse complement strand
CGTTGGCTGCCGCGTAGGCAGCTTAGAAAATTGGCTGCGGAGAACCTGGAGGAAAGCTACGGTTGGCTGCCGCGTAGGCAGCTTAGAAATTGAGCCGCTCGAGCTTGCCGAGCTCGGCATTGTTGGCTGCCGCGTAGGCAGCTTAGAAAACCGTCCGCGGCGAGCTATCGCCGGCGCAGGTGTTGGCTGCCGCGTAGGCAGCTTAGAAAGCGGGGCGGTGCCGTCGCCGTCCACGGCCAGCGTTGGCTGCCGCGTAGGCAGCTTAGAAATGTCACTGAGAAATCCATGGTAAGCCTCCGATGTTGGCTGCCGCGTAGGCAGCTTAGAAATCGCGGT
>NZ_KB894814.1:23004-41171 GCF_000374645.1 Arhodomonas aquaeolei DSM 8974 | reverse complement strand
CCGATGTTGGCTGCCGCGTAGGCAGCTTAGAAATCGCGGTAGGCCGATTCCTCGAGGATCTTTGTGTTGGCTGCCGCGTAGGCAGCTTAGAAATGCCGGACACGCTGATCGAGATCCGTGAGCTCGTTGGCTGCCGCGTAGGCAGCGCAAAGACAAAGCCCGGCGGGTGCCGGGCTTCGTGGGACTTGCGGGTAGTGTCTTGTCCGGCTCAGGCGGCGGCGTCTTCTTCCTCGGAGACGCTGTTGCGGATGAGGAAGTCGAAGGCGCTGAGGGCCGCCTTGGAGCCTTCGCCCATGGCGATGACGATCTGCTTGTACGGCACGGTGGTCGCGTCGCCGGCGGCGAAGACACCGGGCACGGAGGTCTCGCCGCGGGCGTCGACCTCGATCTCGCCGTACTTGCTCAGCGCCACGCTGCCCTGGAGCCATTCGGTGTTGGGTAGCAGGCCGATCTGCACGAACACGCCGGCGAGCTCGACGTGGTGCATCCCGCCGGTCTCGCGGTCCTTGTAGTCGAGGCCGTTGACCCGGGAGCCGTCGCCGGTGATCTCGGTGGTCTGCGCCGAGCAGATCACGTCCACGTTGGGCAGGCTGTGGAGCTTCTTCTGCAGCACGGCGTCCGCGCCCAGCTTGTCGGCGAATTCCAGCACCGTGACATGATCGACGATGCCGGCGAGGTCGATCGCGGCCTCGACGCCGGAGTTGCCGCCGCCGATCACCGCCACGCGCTTGCCCTTGAACAGCGGGCCGTCGCAGTGGGGGCAGTAGGCCACGCCCTTGTTGCGGTACTCCTCTTCGCCGGGCACGCCGAGCGAGCGCCAGCGCGCGCCGGTGGCGAGCACTACGGTCCGGCCTTTTAGGCTGGCGCCGTTGGCGAGGCGCACCTCGTGGGGCCGGCCGGGCTCCTCGGCCGGGATCAGCGCCTCGGCGCGCTGGCGGTCCATGATGTCGACGCCGTACTCCTTGACGTGCTCCTCGAGCGCAGCGGCGAGCTTCGGCCCCTCGGTATAGGGCACGGAGATGAAGTTCTCGATGCCGAGGGTGTCCATCACCTGGCCACCGAAGCGCTCGGAGGCCACGCCGGTGCGGATGCCCTTGCGCGCGGCGTAGATCGCCGAGGCCGCGCCACCCGGACCGCCGCCGACGACGAGAACGTCGAACGGGTCCTTCTCGCGCATCTTCTCCGCATCGCGGGCCTCGGAGCCGGTGTCCAGCTTGGCGACGAGGTCCTCGAGGGTCATGCGCCCCTGGGTGAAGGGTTCACCGTTGAGGTAGACGCTCGGCACGGCCATGATCTCCTTGGCCTCGACCTCGTCCTGGAACAGCGCGCCGTCGATGGCCTCGTGCCGGATGCGCGGGTTGATGACGCTCATGAGATTGAGCGCCTGCACCACGTCCGGGCAGTTCTGACAGGACAGCGAGAAGAACGTCTCGAAGTGGTAGTCCCCATCGAGCGCCTCGATCTGCTCGATGATCTCCCGCGATGCCTTGGACGGGTGGCCGCCCACCTGCAGCAGCGCCAGCACCAGCGAGGTGAACTCGTGACCCAGCGGGATGCCGGCGAAGCGCACACTGATGTCTGTGCCCGCGCGGCGGATATCGAAGGAGGGCCGACGCACGTGGGTGTCGTCGTCCTCGTCCTCGCGGCGCAGCAGGCTGATCTTGTCCGAAAGGGACTCGATCTCCCGCAGCAGCTCGTCGAGCTCCCTGGACTTGGCACCATCATCGAGGGAGGCGACCAGCTCGACCGGCTGGGTCACGTTCTCGAGATAGGCCTTCAACTGGTCCTTGAGCTTGTCGTCCAACATGACGATGCCCCCTTGGTTCGGATTCGGTGGGCGTGCCGGCCCCGGCGGGGCCGGACACGCTCTTGGGATGCGTGCGGGTCCGGCGGTGCGGACCCGCGGTCGGCACCGGTGTGCTTAGATCTTGCCGACCAGGTCCAGCGACGGCTCGAGGGTGGTCTCACCCTCCTTCCACTTCGCCGGGCAGACCTCGCCGGGGTGGTTGCGCACGTACTGCGCCGCCTTGACCTTGCGCAGCAGGTCGGTGGCGTCGCGGCCGATGCCCTCGGCGGTGGTCTCCATCGCCTGGATGACGCCGTCCGGATCGATCACGAACGTGGCACGGTCGGCCAGGCCCTCGCCCTCGCGCATGTTGTCGAAGTTGCGCGTGATCTCACCGGTGGGGTCGCCGACCATGGTGAACTTGATCTTGCCGATGGCCTCGGAGGTGTCGTGCCAGGCCTTGTGGGCGAAGTGGGTGTCGGTGGAGACGCTGTAGATCTCGACGCCCAGCTTCTGGAACTCGTCGTAGTGGTCGGCCAGGTCCTCGAGCTCCGTCGGGCAGACGAAGGTGAAGTCCGCCGGGTAGAAGAACACCACGGACCACCCGCCGCGCAGGTCCTGGTCGCTGACATCGAAGAAATCCGCGCCAGCCTTGAACGCAGTGGACTTGAACGGCTTGATCTCGGTGTTGATGAGAGACATTGGTATCGACTCCTTTCCGTGACGTTGAACCTCGAGTGCACACCCTACTGGCGACCGATTGGTTGTTCCAATTGATTGTCGTTAAATTAGTGATAGTGTCTGTCTATCGTTGTGACCCGACACGGGGCGTCGCACCAGGCGGGCGCGTGGTGCTGTGCGTTCGCGGTGCATGGCCGCGCGGCCACCGGTGCGACCGCGGTGGCGGCCCGGAGCCGGCCGGAGTGCGCTTGCGTTTCGCCCCCGAAACCGGCTACAAATACGCGGGTGGGCGTTCGCCCCGCAAGGCGGCCGTAGTTCAACGGTAGAACCCGACCCTCCCAAGGTCGTGATGCCGGTTCGATTCCGGTCGGCCGCTCCAGATCCGCCGCCGCGTCAGGGCGCGGCGGCTTCCGTTTCCTGCGACGTCTGCATCTCCTCGATCCAGTCCATCTGCACCTGTTCCCCGGGATCGGCACGCGGGTCCATTTCGGTGATGACCGTGGTGGTGCGGGCCATGCTCACGAAGGCGGTCTGCTCTTCGTGGGGCACCTGTTCGCGCCGGGCGGCCAGGGTCGCGGTGGCCATCAGCACGGCGCAGGCGGCCGCGGCGTGGAACAGCCCCTCGGTGCCGAGGAGGTTCATGAGCTGGCCGATGGCGATCGGGCCGACCACCGCGCCGATTCCCCAGAGGAAGAGCAGCGCGCCGGCGACGCCGACGAAGTTGTCCGAGCGCACGCGGTCGTTGATATGGGCCACGGCCAGCGGGTAGAGCGTGAAGGTCAGGCCGCCGTAGCCCAGGCCGACCGCGGCGAGCACGGTCAGCCCGCTGTTGGCGACGAACAGCATCACCACCGCGAAGGCGGCCAGCGCCAGGTTCACCGCCACCAGCAGGCGTCGCCGGTCGAAGACGTCGGAGAGGTGGCCGATGGGGTACTGCAGCAGCATGCCGCCGAGGATCACGGCGCTCATGAACACGGCGACGCTCTGCAGGCCCACGTGGTCGACGATGAACAGCGGTGCCAGCGCGAACGCGGAGCCGTTGACGATGCCCGCCCCCAGGCAGATGAACACCCCGAGCGGAGAGCCGCGGCAGACCAGCGCGAGCGCCATAGGCGTGCGCTCCGGCGGTGTCGGGTGGATGGCGCGGGTGAGGCTCACCGGCACCAGGCACAGCGCCAGCAATACGGCGTTGAGCATGAACAGCTCCGGTCCGCTCGCCGGGCGCACGGAGATGAGGAGCTGACCGAGGCCCAGGCCGAGGTAGCTGGTGGCCTGGTAGAGGGAGAACAGCCGGCCCCGGGCGCCGCCGGCGCCACGCTCATTGAGCCAGCTCTCGATGACCATGTACAGCCCGGCCAGGGAGAAGCCGCTGATCACCCGCAGAGCGCCCCAGACCCAGGGGTCGATCCACAGCGCGTGCACCAGCGTGGCGGCGGTGACCAGTGCGGCGAAGACCGCGAAGGCGCGGATGTGCCCGGCCCGGCGGATCACCGCGCCGGCGCCGAGGGCGCCGAGCATGAGCCCGGCGAAGTAGGCGGACATCACCAGGCCCGTGATGCCGGGGCTGTACTGCTCGATGCCCATGCGCACGGACAGCAGTGTGCCGAGCAGCCCGCTGCCGGTCATGAGGATGACCGTCGAGCCGAGCAACGCCGTGATGGAGACGATGAGCGCGCGCATCCGCCTGGGTATCCGTTGCTATGTTGGGAACTGCCGCCGTTCCGGGCGGCAGGTAGAGGTCCCGATCGGCGAAAGTACGCCTTCCCTGCACGCCTGTGAAGTGTTCGACGTGAGACCCCGTCCCTGTCACCTGCGCCGCGGCTGTGTGCTACAAGTTCCGGTAGGGGTGTGATAACGCGGCGGACGGGAAACCTTGAGCGCGCCGGCGCACTCTAACCATCACAGGCCCTCGTCCCGAGGGTCTCCACAGGGGGCGTCCCGACGGGCGAATCCGTGACGGAGGAGATGGTATGTCGAGCACGAACGGCAATCCGCGCGAGCGGCATGAGCAGTTCCTGGATTCCCTGAGCGCCTTCACCCGTGAGCACCGGGCGAAGCAGTGGGAGGGCACGTTCGCGGATTACCTGGAGCAGGTCGTCGTGCAGCAGCCCGGGCTGGCTACGCGCAGCAGCCACCAGTATGTCTGGGACATGCTGCGCTGGATGCAGCGACGGGAGGCCGAAGCCACGCCCGAGGGGGAGGAGTTCCGGCTGTTCTCCCACGAGCTCTTCGGCATGGACCGGCCGCTGCGCCGGATCATGGACTACTTCAAGGCCGCGAGCGCGGGCTCCGAGGTCGGCCGCCGGCTGCTGCTCCTGCTCGGCCCGCCCTCCGGCGGCAAGTCCAGCCTCGTGATCCTGTTGAAGCGCGGGCTGGAGGAATACAGCCACACCGAGGAGGGGGCCCTCTACGCGCTCAAGGGCTCGCCGCTGCACGAGAACCCGCTGAACCTCGTGCCCTACACCCTGCGCGCGGAGTTTCGCGAGACCTACGGCGTGGACATCCAGGGCGATCTCTCGCCGTACTGCCGCTCGGTGCTCGAGCGCGAGTACGAGGGCGATTTCATGCAGTACCCGGTGGAGCGGGTCTTCCTCTCCGAGGCCAACCGCGTGGGTGTCGGCACGTATGCCCCTCATGATCCGACCACGGCGGATATCGCCGATCTGATCGGCTCCGTCGACCTCGCCAAGGTCTCGGAGTACGGCGACGAGGGCGACCCGCGGGCATGGAGCTGGTCCGGTGCGGTCTACGCCGCCAGCCGCGGGCTGCTGGAGATGATCGAGATCCTCAAGGTCAAGCGGGAGTTCCTCTACCTCCTGCTCACCCTCACGCAGGAGAAGAACGTCAAGGTCTCGCGTTTCCCGCTGATCCACGTGGACGAGACCATCATCGCCCACACCAACCTGGCGGAGTTCCGCAAGTTCCTCCAGGAGAAGGAGAACGAGGCCCTGCTCGACCGCATGGTCATCATCCAGGTGCCCTACACCCTCAACTACCACGACGAGGCCCGGATCTACCGCAAGCTCATCGCCCAGGCCCCGACCTTCCAGCAGGTCCACCTCGACCCGCATGCCCTGGAGGTGGCGGCGGTGTTCGCGGTGCTATCGCGGCTCAAGCCCTCCGAGCGCGAGGACCTGGACCTCTCCAAGAAGGTGCACCTGTATGCCGATGAGGGGGTCGAGGGGGTCTCGGCGAGCGAGAAGGAGCGGGTGCAGCACGAGCACGAGGACGAGGGGCTCTCCGGCGTGTCGCCCCGGTTCGTGGTCAACGCGCTGTCCAACGCGATCTCGCGCAGCGACGTCAGCAGCCTCACCAGCATGGAGGTGCTGGTCACCCTCAAGGATGCCATCGAGAACGACGCCCGCATCGAGTCCAAGCAGAAGCGGGCGTGGGTGGACTTCCTCGTCACCGCGCGCAAGGACTTCTACAACCACTGGGTCAAGGAGGACGTGCACAAGGCGCTGTTCGTCTCCTTCGAGGAGGAGAGCGCTAGCCTGCTGGAGAAGTACCTCGACGAGGTGGAGGCAACCCTGGACAACCGCGAGGTCAACGACCCCATCACCGGCGAGTCGCGGCCGCCGGACGAGCGCTTCCTGCGCTCGGTGGAGGAGAAGATCAACATCTCCGACGCCGGCAAGAACACCTTCCGCCAGGAGGTGGTGCGCAAGGCGATGGTCGCCTACAAGCGCGGCGAGAGCTTCACGCTCGACTCCCACACCCGGCTCAAGGAGGCCATGGAGCGTTATCTGTTCGAGGAGCGCCGCGACGTGCTGCGTCTGGTGACCTCGGTGACCCGCCCGGACGAGGAGGCGAAGGAGAAGATCGCCGCCGTCGAGGAGCGGCTGATCGGCGACTACGGCTACGACCGTCACGGCGCACGGGAGGCGCTCAACTACGTGACCACGCTGCTGTCCCAGGAATAGTGCGAGACAGCCCGCATCGGCGGGCGAGGAGGGCGCAATGACGCTCATCGAGACCCACGGCAGCGACGCCGACGGCCACTGGTACGACCTCTTCTCCCGGGGCACCCGGGACTGGCTCCGTCACAACCGCCGTGTGCGCGAGGCGGTGCGCGAGCAGCTCCCCGACCTGGTGGCCGGCTCCGACATCCTGTCCCGGCCGGACAACCGCACCGTCCAGGTGCCGGTGAAGTTCATGGAGCACTACCGCTTCCGGCTCCGTGACCCGAGCGAGCAGGAGGGCGCTGGCCAGGGCCAGGCGGAGCCCGGTGACGTGCTTCGTCCCGCCCAGCCGGGGCACCCGGGGGCCGGCGGCGAAGAGGGCGCGGGCGAGGGCGACGGCGGCGTGACCTTCGTGCTGGAGTTCCGCGTCGACGACATCCTCGACTGGCTGTGGGAGGAGCTGGAGCTACCCAATCTCCAGCCCAAGCAGGGCGACAGCGTCGAGACCGACGAGCTCATCCGCGAGGGCTGGGACCGTCGCGGGGCGCGCTCGCGGCTCGACCGCCGCCGTACCATGCGCGAGGCGATCAAGCGGCGCAGCGCCACGGGCCCCGGGGCGGTGCCGATCAGCAACGACGATCTGCGCTTCCGCCAGCTCGCACGCCGGCGCAAGCCGAGCACCAATGCGGTCGTCTTCCTGTTGCTGGACGTCTCATCGAGCATGGACGAGCATTGCCGCAAGCTCGCCAAGACGTTCTTCTTCTGGGCCCTGGCGGGCATCCGCCGGCAGTTCTCCGCGGTGGAGACGGTGTTTGTCGCGCACACCGTGGAGGCGTGGACCTTCGAGGAGGAGGCCTTCTTCCAGGTCCACGGCCAGGGTGGCACACGCAGCTCCTCCGGGCTGCTGAAGGTCGAGGAGGAGCTGGAGGCGGGCTACGACCCGTCGCGCTACAACTGCTATCTCTTCTACGCCACCGACGGCCACAACTTCAGCGAGGATCGTGGCAAGGCGACGGAGATACTCGCGCGGCTGGCGCCGCAGATGAACTTCATGGGCTATGCCGAGGTGTCCCACGCCGGGCACCGGCGGCTCGATACCGAGGTCGCCATCATCTGGCGCGAGCTCGCGGCGCTGGGCGTGCCCTGCGGCAGCTACGCGCTCAGCGACGACGGCGATATCTGGCCGGCGATCCGGGCGTTCTTCACCGATCAGGCGGACGCGGCGGAGGCGGTTTGATATGACCCTGACCCTGGAGCAGGCGGTTCCGAGGATGGAGGCCCTGGCCCGGGAGCTGGGGCTGGAGCACTATCCCGTCGACTTCGAGCTGGTGCCCTCGGCATTCATGACCGAGATCGCCGTCTACGGGCTGCCGGTGCGTATGCCGCACTGGTCGTTCGGCGTGCGCTGGATCTACCAGATGGTCCAGCACCGTATGGGGCACTCGCGAATCTTCGAGGTGGTCTTCCCGGGCAATCCCAACCGGGCGTTCCTGGTGGACACCAACAGCGTCGAGGAGAACACCCTGGTCGTCGCCCACGTGCTCGGGCACGCAGACTTCTCGCGCAACAACCTGCTGTTCGCCCACAGCCAGTCCCAGGTGGGCTACCACATCGTCGAGCAGGCGGCGGCGCACGCGCACCGTATCGAGGAGGTGATCGAGACCGTGGGCGAGCGGCGCGTCGAGGCGGTGCTGGACGCGGCCCTGGCGCTGGAGCCGCACATCGACACCGACCAGCCCCTCAACCGCCCGCGCTACGAGAGCACCCGTTCCGCGGCCGGCGCCGGGACGGCGGAGGCTGACGCGGAGCCGGAGTTCCAGGACCGCTACGCCATGCTACCCGGGGAGGCGGAAGGGCTCGGCGACGCCCCGCAGCACCGGGCGCCGCCGAGGATCCCGCCGCACCCCGAGCGCGACCTGCTGTGGTTCATCGCCCAGTACGCCCCGGAGATGGAGGATTGGGAGCGCGACATCTTCCTCGCGGTACGCAAGGAGGCGTACTACTTCCAGCCGGTGTTCAACTGCCAGATCATGAACGAGGGCTGGGCGAGCTACTGGCACGCGCGGCTGCTGCGCGAGGCGGACTTCCTGCCCTCGCAGGCGTACGTGGACTGCATGAAGACGCATTCCGACGTGGTCCGGCCCTACGGCGGCGACAGCCGCATCTCACTGCAGGTCAATCCGTATCACCTGGGCTACGTGCTCTGGCAGCACATCGTCGAGAACGACGGCCTGGAGGCGGCCCGGGCGGTGATGAGCCAGGAGGACGACTTCGGCTTCGTGCGCAACTACCTCACCGCCGAGCGGGCCCGGGAGCTGGAGCTGTTCGTCTATGCGGCGCGCCAGGACGGCCAGATCCGGGTGACCGATTCCAACCTTGCCGAGCTGCACGAGACCCTGCTCGGGCCGAAGTACAACTTCGGTGCGCCGCGGGTGGTGGTCGAGGAGCTACAGCGCGACGGCGGCCTGGTGCTGCGTCAGAACGTTGCCGACGACGGGCGGGGGCTGGACCTGGCGCGGGCGCGCCATGTGCTCGACTACATTTACCGGGTGTGGCGCCGGCCGGTGACCCTGCTGACCTGCGACGAGCGGGGGCGGGAGCTGCGCCTCGAGCCCGACGGCGGTGGGGACGCGGATTAGCTCCGGCTTATCGTTTCCGCACTTTTCCGGCCGAACGGGCTGTGGCCGGCAATGGTTTCCATATGGTTAACAATATGTTGATGTGTGCCCGCTTGCCGGGCGCCGGCACGGTGCGGAGACTGGCGGCGTCAGGCAGGCGGGGTCGCCAAGGCGGTCTGGCCTGCGCAACCGTGATCGAGGGACGCGACAGTGTGGCGCAATACGACATCGGCGTACGGACTGGTCAGCATCGTGCTTCACTGGCTCATCGCCGCGGCCATTCTCGGCCTGTTCGGCCTGGGGCTGTGGATGGTGGACCTCTCCTATTACCACCCCTGGTACACCACCGCCCCTGACATCCACCGCTCCATCGGCGTGCTCGTGGGTGCGGCCGTGCTCGCGCGCCTGATCTGGCGCGGGCTCAACCCGCGGCCGGCCTTCGAGACCGGCATGGCACGCTGGGAGCGCGCCGGTGCGCTGGCGGCCCACTGGGTCATGTACGCGCTGATGCTCGGTGTCGTCGCCGCCGGCTATCTGATCACCACGGCGCAGGGCGATGCGGTCAGTGTGTTCGGCTGGTTCGAGGTGCCGGCCCTCGTCTCCGGCGTGGAGCAGCAGGAGGAGCTGGCCGGTGCGATCCATTATTACGGCGCCTGGGCACTGGTGCTGATCGCCACGGTCCACGCCCTCGCCGCCCTCAAGCATCATTTCGTCGACCGGGACCGCACGCTGGTACGCATGCTCCGTCCCGGCCGGTGAGTTCCGAGCAATCCATCGAGAGTCACAATCACCAGGAGGGACCGATGAAGCGCATCCTGACGACAATAGCCGCCACGTTGCTGGCGTTCGGCGTCACCGCCGCCCAGGCCGCTCCCGAGCAGTACAAGCTCGATACGGCACATACGTTCATTACCTTCAAGACCAGCCATATCGGGTTCTCGTGGATGCCCGGGGTGTTCCACGACTTCTCCGGCACCATCACCTACGATCCGGAGGACCGTGCCGCGAGCTCGACGGAGTTCACGGTGCAGACCGAGTCCGTCGACACCTTTCACGCCGAGCGCAACAAGCACCTGCGTGAACGCGACGGCCTGTTCGAGACCGGGGAGTTCCCGACGGCGAAGTTCGTGAGCACTTCCTACGAGCCCACCGGTCCGGACTCCGCGAAGCTCACCGGTGAGCTGACCATCAAGGGCAACACCCACACGGTGGAGTTCAAGGTCCAGGAGCTCGCCGCGCGCAAGGATCCCTGGGGGAACTTCCGGCGTGCCTTTTCCGCCAGCGCCACGATCAATCTGGCGGATTTCGGGCTGACCTATTTCGCCGACAACAACATTCCGGAGCCCAAGACCGCGGAGATCAACATCTCCGTCGAGGCACTGCGCCAGTAGTCGCCCGCCGGCACGTGCACCTGCCACGTCTGCCGGTCCCACACGCCCGCCGGTGCCCCCGTGCCGGCGGGCGTTCTCGTGTGGGCCTGACGCCCCGGCGTAACGAGGGATCCCCGGGTCAGGTGCGATGGGTCGCCGGCAACAACACAACAGGCCGCGGGACGGTCGCCGTACCGCGCACCGTCACAGCCCGAACGGGCGTCGTCCTGCTGCCCCGGCCTTCGCGGTGAGACGCGACCGGTCCGATGCGGCACCCCGTCCCGGGACGGCGGGAGAGCGGTGGCGTCACCGCCCGGCGACGGCCGCCGGTACCGCGCCGTCCGGCGGCGACGGCATCGCCATGCGGTTCGTGGCGGCCTATGATCCTCCCCCGGTCCGTCGCGGTTTGGCGCGGGCCGCCCTGCCATCATTCCGACGAGGTGACACGAGACGATGACCAGCGCGATGGCGTTCCTGCTGATCGGACTGCTGCTCGTGGCCATGGGGTTCACCCGGTCGGCCGTCGACCGGCTGCCCGTGACTACCGCCATGCTCTACCTGGGTGTGGGTCTGGTGGCCGGGCCCACGCTGCTCCAGGCCTATCACTTCAACCCGCTCAAGCAGTCGCAGACCCTGGAGCTGATCACCGAACTCGCGGTGCTGCTCTCCCTGTACACGGCGGGCGTGAAGATGCCGGGACCGTTCAGCCTGCGCCGCTGGCGCACCACGGCGTTGCTGGCCACGGTGGCGCTGACCGTGACCATCGCCGTGATGGCCGTTTTTGGTTACGTCGTCCTCGGGCTCTCCGCCGGGGCGGCGATCCTGCTGGCGGGGATCCTCGCGCCCACGGACCCGGTGCTCGCCACCGACGTGCAGGTGCGCCATCCGGGGGACCGGGACCGCCTGCGTCTGGCGCTGACCTCGGAGGCGGGGCTCAATGATGGCACCGCCTTCCCGTTCGTGCTGCTGGGGCTCGGGCTGCTGGGTATCCATCCGCTGGGAGAGGCCGGTACGGCCTGGGTGTTGCGGGACGTGCTGTGGGCGAGTGCCGCCGGCGTGGGCATCGGCCTGGCGGCGGGTGTGCTCGTCGGGCATGCTGCGGTCGAGGTGCGCCGGCGCTGGCCCGACGCGGTGCTCATGGACGATTTCGTGGGCCTGGGGCTCATCGCGACGGTCTACGGCCTCACCGTGAGCATCCATGCCTACGGGTTCCTGGCCGTGTTTGCCGCCGCTGTCGCCCTGCGCCAGACGGAGGTCCGTGCCGAGCCGCTGGCGCGAAACCGCATTACCGACGCGTCGCTGCTGTTCAAGGAGCAGCTCGAACGTTTCAGCGAGGTGGTGGTGATCCTGCTCGTCGGCGGCACGCTGTTCCTCAACTCCTGGAGCTGGCGTGCGGTGGCCACGGCGCTGTTCCTGTTCGTGGTCGCGCGGCCGCTCGGGGTCTGGCTTGGGCTGCTCGGCAGCCGCGCGCCGCGGCGCATGCGGATGATGACGGCCTGGTTCGGCGTGCGCGGGATCGGCTCGCTCTACTACCTGATGTATGCCATCGACCAGGGCCTGAGCGAGTCCGTGGCGCTGGAGCTGATCCACATCACGCTTATCGTGGTGACGCTCTCGATCCTGGTCCACGGGATCAGCGTCAAGCCCATGCTGAGCCGCTACTGGCACCGCGGCAGCCGCCATCGCCGGCCTGCCGCGGTGCCGTAACCCGCCGGCTCACGGGTCCTGGCCCTCCTCGATCACGCCGCGTTCGAACAGGCCCAGCACCACGACGATGACGAGCGCCAGCGCCGTGACGACGGCCGCCAGCGCCAGCTCGCCGGCGCCACAGGCGACCCCGATGGCGCCGACAGTCCAGATGGCGGCACCGGTGGTGATGCCCTGAATACCGGTGTTGCTACGAATGATGCTGCCGGCCCCAAGGAAGCCGATGCCGCCGATCACGCCCTCGATGATGCGGGTGGGGTCGATGCTGGCGGCCCCCGGTTTGCCCTCCGCGGCGGAGAGCAGGATGTCCATGCCGATGAGCATGAACGATGCCGCGCCGAGCGCCACCAGCATGTGCGAGCGAAGCCCGGCTGGTTTGCCGCGGAGCTCGCGCTCCAGGCCCAGCAGCATCGCCAGCCCCGTCGCTGCCGACAGGCGGGCAAGCATCTCCAGCAGCGGGAGCTCACCGCTCATAATGTTCCCCCTGGTTAGCACCATTGGAGCCCCGCTCGGACACGCCCATGCCGGCGGTCAGCACGAAGCGCATGGCGTCCTGTGCGCCCATGTCCACGGGCTCGACCTGTCCCCGGGGCATCACCAGGGTGAAGCCGCCGATCTGGTAGCTCATGGGCAGATACACCGCCACCATGTCCTCGCCGCCCAGGGCATCGCCGAGCCCGTCCCGGGTCAGGAAGCCGAGCACCGCCTCGGAGCGGCCCGGCACGCGCACGAGCACGGGGCGGCCGGTGTCCTGGCCGTCGTGGGGGGAGAACATCTGCATGACGTCGCGGATCGAGCCGTAAATGGTCTTGATCAGCGGGATGTGTTCCAGCAGGCGCTCGCTCAGATCGAACAGCCGGCGCACGATCCAGACCTGCATCAGCACGCCCACGCCGAAGACCAGCGCGACACCCAGCAGCAGTCCCAGACCCGGGAAGGCCAGGGTGTCCGGCAGCAGCCACTCGCTGATCGCGCCGAGTACGCGCTCGGCATACAGACCCAGCCATGCCAGTAGCGCGAAGGTCAGGGCGATCGGCACGACCGCGGCGAGTCCGGACAGGAATATGCGTCCAAGGGTTTTCATTGTCTTTTGTCCCGGTCGCTGTGTGATGGGCACGGGGCGGTCGATGCCGCACCCGTACCCGATAAGGGAAGGGGTGTCAGTTGCCGTCGCTCATGTTGTCCGTGGTTTCCTCCATCTCGTCGCCGGCCTCCTCGATCGCCTGGCCGGTATCTTCGACGGCCTCGTCCACCTGCTCGCCCGCCTTCTCCGCGGGGCCTTCGTCGTCACAGGCGACCAGACCGAATCCGAGCATAAGGGCAAGGGCGAGAAAAAGGGTGCGTCGCATTCCGGTTCTCCATTGTCCGGGGGTGAGTTCGGTACCGGCCGGGGTGCCATCGGCGATGCGCCGTACCCACGGCCGCTCTATGGCCCCGTCACCCGCATTGACCCGCCGTCGATGCACCAGGCCTCTCCGGCGGGGCCCTCTGCCTGCGACGATGGGATCGGGGGCGTACGCCGTCAACGACCGCCGGATAGCCGTGCTGGCCGGTGGCGGTGTGTCCGCGTATGGCGACACCGCGGCGGTGCAGCGGGGTTAAAGGTCCGGGTCGTCCAGCGGGCTGGATGCGGAGTGGGGCTGGGGGACGTCCTCGGTGCCGACGTCTTCGCGGCTGACGTCCATGGAGCCGGACCAGTCCTCCGGGGGCTCGATGGGACGGGCGCTGATATCGAGCCAGGTCTCCATGTCCAGTGCCTCCACGGCACCGTCGAAGTACTGGATCTCGATGCTATCGTCATCGCTCTCGAAGGCGACGACCTCGAAGCTGTCCCCTGACGGGGTCATGTACCAGTCCCCGACCACGGGGTCGTGACCGACAGCCATCGCGGGACCTCCTCCACCTGTTCCGGATGCCCTGAGGCAAGCCTGCTTCACGTATAGGAAGCGACCGCCGTCGCTGCAACGGCGGTCTGACGGGCGGCGGAAGCACCCCCCCCCGGCATCAGGCGATGCGGAAGCGGCGGAACATCTCGTCGAGTCGGCGGGAAAGACTGTCGAGCTCCCCGGCCGCGTGGCTGATGCCCTGCGCCCCTTCGTCGGAGCGCGAGGTCAGCTCGGCGACCTCGGTAATGGTCCGGTTGATGTCCTCGGAGACGGTGCTCTGCTCTTCCGTGGCGGTGGCGATCTGCAGGTTGAGATCCCGCATGGTCGAAACGGCCGTCTCGACGTCGCGGATGGCCGTCGCGGTGGACTCGGCCTGCTCCAGCGTCGATCCGGCGCGCTCGCGTCCCTTCCGGGTGAGGTCGCCCGCGGTGGTCGCCGCGGACTGGAGCTTCTCGATGGTCTGGCGGATCTCCTCGGTGGATTCCTGGGTACGCTGGGCGAGGGTGCGTACCTCCTCGGCCACCACCGCGAAGCCGCGGCCGTGCTCGCCGGCCCGCGCGGACTCGATGGCGGCGTTGAGGGCGAGGAGGTTAGTCTGCTCGGCAATGCCGCGGATGACCTCGAGTACGGTGCCGATCTCGGTGGTGTCCTGCTGCAGCTGCTCCATGGCGTTACCGAGCTCGCTCACGAGATCGTCCATGTGCTTGACGGCCGTGACGTTCTCGTCCATCGCCCGGAGGCTACTCTGGGTGTTGTCGCCCGCCTGGTCCGCGGCGGAGGCGGCATCAGAGGCATTGCGGGCGACTTCCTGGATCGTGGCGGACATCTCCGAGATGGAGCTGGCGCTGCCTTCGGTGCGCGAGCGTACCTCGGAGCTGTCGTCCGCGAGACCGGACGCCGTCCGGGTCAGCTCCTGCGCCGTCTCGGCGAGCGACCGGGCCGCTTCCTGCATCCGTGCGAGCATGTCGGTGATGTTGCTGCGCATGCCCTTCAAACCCTCGGAGAGGCGGCCGAGTTCATCTGCGCGGTCGACGCCGGTGTCGTTCCGGAAGTCGCCGTGGGAGTACGCGTCGATGGCGTCGGCGAGCCGGCGGGTGGGGTGTACCACGCTGCGGTTGAGCATCCAGAACAGCAGAGCCAGGGCCACGATGGAGACGCCGACGATGACGGGCAGGCTCCAGTCGGTGGCGATACCGGCCGTCCGGGACGCGGCTTCGCGCTGCTGGCGGGTGAGCGTGCCGATCTGGTCAGCTGCCTTGCTCAGCAGCTCGGTCGGTCCGCGATCGATGCCACGGACCGCGGTGTCGCCGGCACGGTGGTCGAAGCCGCTATCGACGAACGCCTTGTAGCCCTGCCGGTACTGTTCGGCCATGTTCTCGTGGGCGGTGAGGAATTTCTGCAGTGTCGAGCGGATCGCCGGCGTCGGGGCCGCAGCAATCAGGTCCTCGATGCGGGACTGCACCTCGCCTTCGGTCTCGCGGAACTGGCGCCAGTACTTCTCGCGCTGAGCGTCGTCACTGCCGCGCAGCAGTACGTTCTTCCACTCCTGGACCTGCTGCTTGAACAGCCGGTTGGTCGCGAGGATCTCGGTCTCGGCGTGGACGTAGCGTGTGAGCAGGCGTTCGTAGTCGCCGATGCTCGTGTTGAGCCGCACCACGGCGATCACCGCCGTAATGCAGACCACGGCCATCGCCAGGCCGACGGATGCCAGCAGCCAGTTACGCAGGCTGGATTTGAGCCAAGTCATCATCGATGTAGTTCCCCGGGCAGTCAACGTGAGCAGTTCCTACCGCGAACGAGTAATGGTGGTTAAGCTTTATGGTTCGTGGTGTCGACGGTGTATCGGCACGGCGGGGCGGTGCCTTAAGGCCTGGCGGCGAACGTCGTGGCAGTGGCCGATGGGCGGTATTCGCAGGGGCCTGGACGGCGATGCGCTGGCGAGCAACAGGCGTTCGATGCAGCGGTCCGGTCACGGGTCGGCGGGCGCCTCACCGACGCGACGGACCGATGGAACAGGGCGGAGGCATGGCGCAGGGATTCCGTGAACGCATGGCCGCGGAGGTCGCGGCGTGGCGGCACCAGGGCGTGGTCGACGACGATCTGGCCGCACGTCTCGCTGCGCGATACGCTGACGCGGAGGGCGCCGGGGCAATGGCGGTCCGGTTGCTGGGGGGGATCGCGGTAGTCCTGCTTGCCGCTTCTTCCCTCGCCGGGGTGGGGATCCTGCTGCAGAGCGCCTCCCCCGTTGCCCTGGCCGTGCTGGTACTGGCCGCCGCTTTCGCTGCCGGCTGGGCGGGGATCGGCCTGGCGCGGGATCGACGCCGGGGGCTGACCGTCACCGGCGGGGTGCTCATCACCTTTGCGCTCGCGGCTGGTTACGCCGGGGCGTTGCTGTTGTACTTCGGTCTTGGCGGCGGGGGCGGGGCGGACATCCCGCTGCTGGCGATGCTGCTCACGGCGATTGCCGCCCTGGCGGTGGCCTATTCGAACGCCCTGCGGTGGCCCTTGTTCCTGGGGCTGCTTCTGCTCTTCCACTGGGCGGGCACCCGTCATGGCTATATCGGTCATGGTGGCTATTTCCTGGACATCCAGAATGAACGGGACATGGCGGTCGCCGGTCTCACGGCGGTCGTGTTCGGTGTCCTGCACGAGTCGGTGGGCGAAAGGCGCTGGCTGCGACGCCAGGTCGGTTTCGGACATCTCTGGCTGGTCTGGGGGCTGGTCTATTTCAATCTCTGCCTCTGGATACTCTCCATACGGCCCGGAGGCACCGGCTGGGTGCTGGCGTTCAGCGCCGCCGGCGTCGCCCAGATCGTGGCCGGGGCGGTGCTCCGGGACGGACGCTTCACCGGGTTCGGCGTCGTTTTCCTGGCTATCGATGTGTATACGCGGCTGTTCGAACGGTTCTGGGACGAGGTCTCCATCGGGGGGTTCCTGCTGGTCTGCGGACTGCTCGGTGTCGGCATCGGGGGCATGTGTGAGCGCTTCGGCGCGGGGCGGGCGTCATGAGTCCCGCGCGCTTCAGACGGCGGGTGCGCCGTGAGCTTGCGGCGCTGCGACGCGAAGGTGTGCTCGACGACGCCGGGTTCTCCGCCCTTGCGGCCCGTTATCCCGATGCCGGCTGGGACTGGCGTTCGCTGGGGCGGTGGTTCGCGATATTCGGCGGTATCAGTGCCGCGGCCGGCGTGGTCCTGCTGGGCCGTGAGCTGCTCGGTTTCTCGCTGGCAAGGCTCGCCGCGGTGCTCGGTGTCTGCGTCGTCGCCGCTTTCGCGGGCGGCCTCCGGCTCAGGCGGCGCGGCGGTTACCACTGGACACCCCGGGGCCTGGAGCTTCTGGGCGGCCTGCTGGTGATCGCCCTGACCTTTACCGTGGGGGCGATCATCTCGGCCGGCTCCGGCAACTGGCCGGCGCTGCTGCTTATCGACCTGGGGGTGCTCCTGGTCCTGGCGTACGTGCTGGACAACCTGCTGCTCCTGATCGCGGCGGCGGTGGTGTTCTTCGCCTGGTTCGGCGGGGCCACCGGTTATGCCTCGGGCTGGGGCGTGTACTGGTTCGGGATGAGTTATCCGCTGCGTTTCCTTCTGGCCGGTCTCGCCGTCGCTCTCGCCGGCGGGCTCCACCGACTGGCGGAGGCGGGGCCTTTGGCCCGCTATCGCGGCTTTTTCCTGGTGTGGCTGTCCGCCGGGGTGTTCTTTGCGGAGATGGCGCTGTGGCTGCTGTCCCTGTTCGGCAGCTTCGAGCTGTCGGATGGCTTTCACCGGGCCGGTGCCGGGGAACTGTGGCTGTTCAACCTCGCCTGGCTCGGTCTCAATGCCGCGCTCATGTCGCTTGGAATCCGTTACCGGCTGCGGATGCTGCGTGGCTATGCCTGGACATTCCTCGTCATCCAGGGCTACACCCAGTTCTTCCGGTTTTTCGGGCATGCCCTGGGCCCGGTATTCACCGGCTTCGTGATGGGAGCGGCCACCCTGGCCCTGGTGGTGTGGGCGGAGCGCCGCAGGCGGGAGGCAAGCGGCACCGGTTAGCACGGGTCGCCGCGACCGTCGCGGGGGGCGGTGCGGGACCATGGGCCCGGGACGCCACGGGTGTGTCCCGGGGGCTGCCCTATGCGGTGCTTTGCGAACGCGTAGCCGCCCCGCCTTGGGCCAGGCCGGGCGCTGTGCTGGGAGAGGCCTGCGTCAGCAGCACATCATCGGCGCCGGCGTAGATGCGGCGCG
>NZ_KB894814.1:0-22585 GCF_000374645.1 Arhodomonas aquaeolei DSM 8974 | reverse complement strand
GCGCCCCGGCGGACACCGAGGAGCCCTGTCGCACACGGTCGTGCGGCCGTGCACGACCTACCTCCGGCTGCACGCGCGCGGCGGTCGTGCGCCGAAGGCGTGCGACGTCCTCAATGGCGCGCCGGCGAACACCGAGGAGCCCTGTCGCACATGGTCGTGCGGCCGTGCACGACCCACCTCCGGCTGCGCGCGCGTAGGTCGTGCGCCCAAGGCGTGCGACGTTTCACCTGACGGGCGTGCCGCCAAAGTGCTACTGCGCCGGCGCCAGCCGCCGGCAGCCGCCCCCGCCATCCATCCCCTGCATCGTCGGGGAATCGATTACCGCGATGGAACGCTCCAGGATGTAGTCCTTCGGGATGGCGTCCCAGTCGACCAGCGCACCGCCGTGCAGCTCGATGAACGCCTGCGCGGCCCCACGCTCCGAGAACGGCACCGCCTCCAGCGCCCCCATGCCGCCGCGGCACTCGCTGTCGATCACGTAGACCGCGTCCTGCGCCGGTATCCACTGCCCCGGAGAGCTCCATTCCCCGGCGGCGGCCATGTCCGTGACGTAGATCGCGGTGATGTCGTCCGGCTCCTCCGGCGACATCGTGAAGGCCACGGCATTGCGCACCTGGGGGAACCACAGCGGCTCGTCCCGGGCGGCCAGGTGGATCTGCGCCTTGGGGCCGCGGTGGTCCACCAGAATCATGCCGCCATAGTAGGTCAGCGCCTCCCGCGTCGGCGCCACTGCCGGCGGCGCGGTGGCGGACTCACCGCCCTCACCGCAACCTGCCAGCAGTACGGCAAGCAGCACGACCCCGGGAAGTCCCAAACGAAAGCGTGGCCTCAGCATTACAGTGCCCTCCTGCGGAATACCAGCCATGCGGCCGCCACCGGCACCGCCACCCACGCGAGCAGCGCCACCGGCGGCGCCCAGGCGGCAACGCCCCGGCCCGCGGCGGCCAGCCCCGAGAAGGCGGCCACCTGGGGGAGACCGGCGAGATTGAGCAGGCGGTAGGCATCCGCCGGGTTGAGCAGCAGCAGCGCCGGCACCAGCCGGCCGATGAGCCCGGAACCGCCGGTAACCGCCAGACCGCCGAGCAGCGCGAGGTCGTAGAGCACCACCAGCAGCAGCCACACCGCAATCGCGAGCCCGGCCGCCGTGCTGCGCTCGCGCACCACCGCGCTCAGCAGATAGCCGACCCCGACGAACACCCAGCCGAGCAGCACGGATGAGCCGATCAGCAGGGCGAAGGCGTACACGCCCTGGGCGTCGACGTCGCCCGTGGCGGCGATCGCCGCACCGGCCAGGCCGAAACCCACCACCGTGGCGAACGCGAGGATCGCCGCATGACCGATGAGCTTGCCCGCCAGCACCTGCCAGCGCGAGACGGGATACGCGAGCAGCAGGAGCAGGGTGCCGTTCTCCGCCTCGCCGACGATGGCGTCGTAGCTCAGCATCAGCGCGATCAGCGGCAGCAGGTAGATGGACAGCGACGACAGCGACACGACGTTGACCGTGAGCGCGTCCGCGCCCACCTCGCCGGCGGGGGCGCTGCCCAGGAACGCCAGCACCAGCGCGAGCACGGCGAGCACGCCGGTCGCCGCCACCACCCAGCGGTTGCGCAGCCCGGCACGGATCTCCCGGCCGGCCATCACCAGAACGCCCCTCATGCGCCCTCCCCCTCGGCACTGGCGAAGTGGGCATACACCTCGTCCAGGCTCGGCGTGTGAATACCCACGTCCGTCACCGCGCCGTCCGGCAGTCCACCGAGCCAGCGCAGCACGGGCATCTTCTCGTCCGCGGCGATCTGCAGCTCCACCCCGCCGTTCGCCTGGCGCCGGGCCGGCCAGGTGCCCTCGAACAGGCACTGCGCCGCGGCGCCGTCGCCGGGCTGCACCCGCACCCGGACCGGCAGGCCCGCGGCGCTGCACAGGCCCGGCAGGGTGTCGCAGGCGGTGAGCTCGCCGCCGCGCATGATCGCGACGCGATCGGTGTGCAGCTCCATCTCCGCGAGCACGTGGGAGGACACGAGGATCGTGGTGCCCTCGCCCCGGAGCTCGGCGAGGATGGCGTAGAACGTGCGCCGCAGCACCGGGTCCAGGCCGGTGGTGGGCTCGTCGAGGAGCAGCAGACGGGGGCGGCCGATCAGCGCCTGGGCCAGGCCCAGGCGCTGGCGCATGCCCTTGGAATAGGTGCGCACCGGCCGGGCGGCGGCATCCGTGAGCCCGACCCGCTCCAGCAGCGCCTCCGACTCGGCCACCGGCCGGCCCTTCAGCCGCGCGAGGGTGCGCGCGACTTCGCGCCCGGTCATGCCCCCGGCGAAGACCACGTTCTCCGGCAGGAAGCCGATCCGGGCCCGCGAGGCGACGGCGGCGGGCGTGCCGGGACGCTCGCCGAGCACCCGCACGTGGCCGCGGCTGGCGCCGGTCAGGCCGAGCAGGATCTTGAGCAGGGTGGTCTTGCCGGCGCCGTTGTGGCCGAGCAGCGCCAGCAGCTCGCCGTCCCGGGCGGCGAGGTCGATGCCGCGCAGGGCGTGGAACCGGCCGTAGTGCTTCTCCACGCCCCGGAGCTCGATCACGGCATCGCTCATTCCGCCACCTCCGCGGCCACGTTGGGCGCCAGCGCCGGCGGGTGCATCAGCGGGGCTTCGTCGACCACGCCGCCGGGACGGATGGTGGGGAACGCCGACTGCATCCAGCGCAGCATCTGCACCGCCGGGCTCGACATCAGCAGCTTGGCCTCCGGTGTGCGCCACATCACCTGGTCGACCAGGCCGTTGGGGCGGTAGGGCTGGTCGGCGATGCCGTCGCCATCCAGGTCGAAGGCAGTCTGGTCGCTCCAGTAGTTGCCCCGCCCGTCCTTCGACCAGCGCACGTTGCGCGTACCCACGTACTTGACCTGGGTGCGGTTGTCGATGAAGGCGTTGCCCACGAGCGTGTTGCGCTCGGAGCCGGCGGTGAAGTGCACACCGATGTCGCAGCCGCGGAAGCGGTTGCCGCGGAAGACGTTGATGTTGGCGTTGTAGATGAACACGCACTTGCCCCTGCCGTCGATGACGGCGTTGCCCGCGATCTCGCTGTGGTTGGCGAAGTTCAGCATCAGCCCGTGATCGCGGTCGTTGCGGGAGACGTTGCGCCGGATGGCGATGCGGCTGGAGTACATGATCACGTAGCCGGCGTGGTTGCCCACGGAGACGTTGTCCCGGACGGTGCTGTCGTTGGTGTACATGTAGTGCACGGCGTAGCGCAGGTCCTCGAAGCGGTTGCCGGCGAAGAGGTTGCGCTTGCTCGTGGTGGAGAAGATGCCGTCGCGGCCGTAGCGGAAGCGGTTGCCGATGATCCGCGTGCCCGGGGCGTTCCAGAGATACACGCCGTTGCCGCGCTCGCTCATGTGGCGGCCGCGCAGGCCGATGACGACGTTGTTGGCCACCAGCGCATCCGGCGCACCGGCGACGTGGACGCCGAAGAGGTTGCCCTCCAGGCGATTGCCGTCGACCACCGCCCCCCGTGCCGCCTGGGTCAGGGTGATACCCGCGTCCATGTCGGCCAGGCTCCTGCCGGAGTCGCGGATGGTGAGGCCGCGGACGACGACGTCCGGCGCGGTCACGGTGACGACGCTGTGCTCGCCGTCGCCGACGATCACCGCCCCGGGCTCGCCCTCCAGGTTCAGGGCCCGGTCGATGGTGACCGGGCCGTGATAGGTGCCGGGGGCGAGGTGGATCACCGCCCCCGGCCCGGCATCGCGCACGCGCTCGGCCAGCGACGCCGCGGCGGCCGGCCAGGCCGCCACCGCGACGGCCAGCAGGCACAGACCGGCGAGCCACCGGACGGGCGATGCCGCCCGGCGGTCGGGGTCCGGCGCCAGCGTGCGCACCGGCACCTAGGCCTCCCTCGGCTCGACCAGCATGCGCCCGCGCATCTCCATGTGCAGGGCGTGGCAGAACCACTGGCAGTAGTACCAGTAGACCCCGGGGCGATCCGCCGTGAAGGTGATCGACGACGTCTGCTGGGGCGAGATCTCCATGGCCAGACCGTAGTTCTCGATGGTGAAGCCATGGGTCACGTCGGCGACGGTATCCATGTTGGTGACCACGACCGTCACCTCGTCGCCCTGCTTCACGCGGAACTCGTCCATGCTGTACTTCGGTGCCACGGAGAACATGTACACCCGTACCTTGTTGCCGTCGCGCACCACCTTGTTGCCGCCCATGAGGTTGACGCCGTCCGCCTCGGCCATCTTCACGGTCTCGGCGAACATCGGGTCCTTGCGGTCCCAGGTCTGCCTCGGCTGGATGAGATCGGCACGCACGATGGTGATGTCGTGGGGCTCGGAGAACGTGGGCCCGTCGTGGACGAGCTTCATCTCGTCGCCGGAGATGTCGATGAGCTGGTCGTTCTCGGGCTTGAGCGGACCGACGTTGAGGAAACGGTCCTTCGAGAACTTGTTCAGCGAGACCAGCCACTTGCCGTCCGCCTCCAGGGTCTCGCCCATGGAGGTGTGGTTGTGGCCGGGCTGGTAATGGACGTCGAGCTTCTGGACGATGGGGTTCACGTCCTCACCGTTGTACGCCCGGATGGCCTTGGCCATGTCCCACTTGACGATCTGGCTGTCGATGAACGCCGTGGTGTAGGCGTTCCCGCGCCCGTCGTAGGCGGTGTGCAGCGGCCCGAGACCCAGCTCCGGCTCGGCGACGATGGCATCGCGGGGCTTGATCTTGCCGGCGAAGACATCGTCCAGGCGGGTGACGTCCATCAGCGAGACCGTCGGCGAGAGCTTGCCGTTGATGGCCACGTGCTGCTTGTCCGGCGCGGTGTTGATGCCGTGCGGACTCTTGGACACCGGGATGTAGGCGGTGTAGGGCGAGCCGTGGCGGCCGTCGACCACCGGCACGCCGCCGATCATGTCCGCCTTGCCGGCGGCCACCGCGTCCTCGATACGCTTGATGTTGAACACCACCACCCAGTCCTGCTCCTGGGCGGTCATCTCCTCCAGGGTCGTACCCTCCTCGGAGTTGTAGCAGGTGGAGTACGTGTACTTGCCCTGGTAGTCGCAGTCGTTGTTGTCGAGGTTGCCGTCGACGATGACCTGCCAGGCGACCTCCATCTTCTCGGCGTCCACCGCCGTGAAGATCGCGTGGTACTTGCTCGGGTCGTCCAGGTCGCGGCCGTCGTTGGGCACGGGCACCCGGTGCTCGCCGTTGACGAAGACGTAGCGCGTGTGCGGCACCTTCTGCGGGCGCATGCCGTGCATGGCGGTCGCATTGGGGATCTCGACGATCTTGTCGCACTTCATGACGTCGCAGCGTATGCGGGCCATGCGGCGGTTGGCCTTGTCCTGGATGAACACGTAGCGGCCGTCGTAGACGCCGTCCTTGTAGGAGAGGTGCGGATGGTGGGCGTCGCCGTTGACCCACACGCCGTGCCGGCTCTCGCCGTGCTCGTCGAGGTAGGCCCGGGTCTCCTCGGTGAGGCCGTCGCGGAGGACCTTCAGGCTCTCGTTGGTACGCCCCCAGCCGGTGGCCGAGCAGCGGTTGAACACCGGGATGCGCATGAGCTCGCGCATCGAGGGCACGCCGTAGAGACGGACCTCGCCGGTCTGGCCGCTGGAGTAGAAGCCGTAATACTCGTCCAGCTCGCCGGGGCCGACGTTGGCGGCGTCGGCGGCCTGTGCCGTACCCGGCTGCAGCGCCCAGCCGGCGCCGATGCCGGTCATCCCGGTCAGCCCCGCGAGTGAGGCGAGCCGGGTCGACCCGCCGAGAAAGGCCCGGCGGCTGAGCCCCTGTTTGTGATTCTGGTCGGTCATTGCCCGTTCTCCTGTGTCGATTGGTCGGATCCGGACCGGCGGGTCTCCCCCCAGCCCACGGAATGCACGGTCGCGGCGCCCGCGCCGGCGGCCGCCGGCTGCGCGCCCCCCTGCTCACGCCCGCGCCGGCCCAGGGCGCGGCGGCGCTCGCGCTTGAGCCGGCGGGTCACGTTGTGCGGGCAGCGGTGGTCGTCGAAGTAGAGTTCCTGGCAGTGCAGGCAGTAGATGCACTCGTTGACGTTGATGTGCCCCTCGGGGTGAATGGACTGCACGGGACACTCGCGGGCGCAGCGGTGGCACTGGCTGCCGCACTCCGGCCAGCGCTTGAGCCACTCGAAGGTCCGCAGCCGCGCCGGGATCGCGAGCCCAGCGCCGAGCGGGCAGATGTAGCGGCAGAAGAAGCGCTCGATGAACAGCCCCACCGAGAGCAGCGTCAGTGCGTAGACCACGTACGGCCAGTCGCGGACGAAGTTCAGGATGATCGCGGTCTTGAACGGCTCGACCTCGGCGAAGCGCTCCGCGAGGGCGAGGTCGTAGAGCGAGAGGCCGAACAGCAGCAGGAAGATCACGTACTTGATCGGCCACAGCCGCTCGTGCAGCGCGAACGGCACGCGGATCTGGCGCACGCCGAGCCACCGGGCGATGTGGTTGGTCAGCTCCTGGAGCGCGCCGAACGGACACAGCCAGCCGCAGAACGCCCCCCGGGCCCAGAAGATCATCGCCGCGGCGACGCTCGCCCAGAGGATGAACACCAGCGGGTCCATGAGGAAGTAGGTCCAGCTGAAGCCCGTGAGCACCGCGTTGGTGAGGGCAAACACGTTCACCACCGAGAGCTGGGCGTTCGACCACCAGCCAAGCCAGACCAGCACGAACGTCAGCACGCCGTAGCGCAGCCAGCGCCGCAACGCCGGCCGCCGCGATATCGTGCCCTGGAAGAAGAAGATGGCGGTGACCACCGCGAGCAGCGCGGCGAGGATGCCGATGCTGACCGGCTTGCCCTGCCAGACCCGCTTCCACAGGTCGCTGCCGCGCCCGGGGGCGGTCGCGGCCCCGGGCGCCGCGCCGCCGTTGCCGCTTCCGGCCGCCGGCGCCTTCGGCGCGGGGGTGAGGTAGCGCTCGGGGAGCTGGTAGTCCAGCTCGAAGCTCACGAAGACCTTGGACAGCGCGCCTGTCGCCCGCTGGACGAGCAGGCCCAGCTTCCAGGGCTGCACCGGATCGAAGTGTGCCTCTGCGGGCACGACGAACACGCCGATCTCCTCGAGCTCCGGTGCCCCCTCGGCCGCGAGCTCGCGCACCCGGGTGTACTGGTAGTCGTGGAAACGAGTGGTGCCGCCGGAGTGCACCATCTCGACACGGTCGAAGATGCCGCCGCGCACATAGCCCGACCCCTTGAACGAATAACGGCCCCGCCCGGCGATGAGGATCGCCTGCTGGCCCGGCTCCAGCCGGGCCTGAAGGTTGTCCCAGCCGTGCTCGCCGAGCAGCGAGCGCCCGATGGTGGGCACGCTCACCAGCGCCGTGTAGAGCTGCACGAAGGTGTCGTCCTGGGGGCCCTTCTCCGGGCGCCGCCGGGCCTTGGGATTGTCCAGCGCACGGAAGGCCTTGTTCACCTCGCGCACCGTGACCCGCATGGAAGCCACCGAGCCGTCCGCGGTCAGGGCACTCCAGTCCCGCACCTTCACGGGGGCCTCCGTGTCCACGGACCGTGCGCTGCCGCCCTCGTCCCCGCCGCCGGCCTCCAGGTCACCGAGGCCCAGGCGCCGGGCCACCTGGTTGGCGGCCCAGAGGGTGCTGTCCTCCATGACCATGGCGGTCACCGTGGCGCCGGAGACGATGTCCACCGCCTCCTCCATCTCCGTGCCGCGGGTCGCGTCGAAGCCGATGAACTGGTCCAGGAACGCCCGGATACGCTTCTCCGGGATGCCGATCAACACGATCGGCTCGTGGTGCTGCACCAGCCGCGCACCGCGGACGATGCCGTCATTGTCGACACCGACCAGGATGTCGATGGGCTTGCTGGAGTAGCCGATGGCCTGGGAGTAGTCGGTGTTGAGCAGCACGTAACCGACCTGCTCGCCGCCCCGGAACACCGGGGCTACCGGTGGGTCGGTCTGCACCGGACCGAAACGCTCCGCCCCCGGGAAGACCTGCCCCGGCTGCACCCGCTCAAGGAAGTGCCCCAGCGCGGAGGCCGAGGCACCGGCGACGCCGGGCAGCAGGCAAAGCAGAACGACGGCAAGGGACAGGCCCAGTAACCGGGTCGTTGCAGCGGGCAGGGACACGCGCATGGGAAAGTCACCTTCCGTCACCGGCTGTCACGGCTGTCGCCGTCAGCTCATTTCAATGTATATGCAATGCTACTTTTGTCGTTCAATGATTCGCTTGACCGAGGTCAACATGTGGGCATGGTCACGTTAGGTCAGAATAGACAGGGCTTTCCGATCGTTGTCACGTGTTGGAGATACATCAATGAACAAGGACGAAACATACAAATTCGATGCCCTCCCGGCCGTTGACAGTGTGCCGGCACTGTTCGCCCTGGCCACGGCCATGGAACGGGAGGCCGCGTGTCGCTATGACGCACTGGCGGCACGCATGCACGCCGCCGGCAACGCCGCCCTCGCCCGGGTCTTCGCCGACCTCGCGGAGCAGGAACGCGAACACGAGCACGGCATCGCCGAGTGGGGCCGCCGGCAGGGCGTCGACACGGACTCGCTGCCGGGGTTTCGCTGGCAGTCGCCGGAGTCGCTGTCGGAGGACGCGGTTGCGGACGCCGGCGGCGAGGCACTGATGACGCCGCTACGGGCCCTGGAGCTCGCCGTGCACAACGAGGAACGGGCTTTCGCCTTCTACGTGCGCATCGCCTCCGAGGCGGAGGAGCCCGCCGTACGCGAGTACGCCGAGCGCATGGCCGACGAGGAGCTCGGCCACGTCGCCCTGCTGCGCCTCGAACGCCGGCGGGCGCGGCGACGCATCGGTCCCGGCACCCGCGCGTTCGCCGATACCGGAGCGCTCCGTGCGTACATGGACAGCGGCGAGACCACGCTACGCGGCCAGCTCGCCGCCGCCGTCGCCGCCTGCCGGAACCAGGGGCTGGAGGGCGCGGCGGCGCGTCTGGCCCGCCTGTACACGGATGCGGACGGGGAACCGTCGGCCTCCCCCGGCAGCGCAGGCACCCCGTTGAGCCATGTGGACGCGGCACTGCGGACGACGGAGGCGCTCTATGCGGCGCTGATGAGCACGGCGGAGGAGGCGAAGGACGAGGCCCTGGTGCGCGAGGCGCAGTCGCGGGCCGACGGGATCGTGCCCAGGATCGCGATCCTGGGCGACGTGCGCGCCGGGCTGGTGCGGGGGTGAGCCGGACGACGCGCGCCCGGCCCGCCCGGTGCCGGATCTACTTGCCGCCGGCGGGCAGAGAGGAGAAGTAGGCGGCGAGATCCTGGACATCCTGGTCCGACAGGCTGCCCACCATGGGGTACATCGTCGGGGCGTTGCCCCCGGTGCGCTGCTTCTCCCGGTAGGCGGTGATGGCGTTGACCAGGTACTGCTCCTTCTGGCCGGCGAGGTTCGGATACATCGGCGCGATCGACACGCCGTCCTGGCCGTGGCAGCCGGCGCAGACCGCCGCCTTGCTCTTGCCCGCGGCCGGATCCCCCTTGGCGCTGACGGCGGCGGCGAAGACGAGCATCCCCGTGAACACGATCGCTTTCTTCATCATCTGGACATCCCCCAGGGCAGTGGCGCCGGTAGCGCCTTTTAAATGAAGTACGTATTTTACTTCATTAAGGGCGCACGGCAAGGCCGCCCACTACCCCGGGGGAATTCGGGGTCAGTGGCCGGCCGCGCTGAGAACCAGGTTGACGATGACCACCAGGGCGACGACGAACACCGCAGTGAACACGGCGCCGGCGATGATGAAGGTGCCGGGCCGGCCACGGGTGAAGTCCCGCTGACGGGCCGCCTCGGACTGCACGCCGAACGCCGCCGCGGCGACGCTCTTCATCACCTGCCACGTGGACGGCGGACGCCCCTGGCCGGCGTCCGTGCTGTGCTCGCGCTCACCGTCGCTCATCACTGTCTCCCTCTCGGAATGAGTCGCCATTATAGCGGGCAAACGGGGCCGGGCTCACGACCCGTCACCGGCCCGGAAGGCGGACTCCGGCACCCGCGCCAGCACCGCGGCACCGACGGCGAAGAGCACGATCAGCGAGAGCATGGAGAAACGCACGCTACCGAACACCGTGCCGAACACACCGAACAGCGGCGGCCCCAGCACGGCCGCGAACTTGCCGAGCAGGTTGTAGAAACCGAAGAACTCACCGGCGCGCCCGGGCGGGATGAGCCGTGCATACAGCGAACGGCTCAGGGCCTGGACACCGCCCTGCACCAGCCCGACCAGCACGGCGATCACGTAGAACTCCCAGGCCGACTCGATGAACGCCCCCCACACGCAGATCGCCGCGTACACCAGCAGCCCCGCGTAGATGCCACGCCGCGGGCCCCAGCGCTCGCCCAGACGGCCGTAGAGGATCGCGGCCGGAAAGCCCACGAACTGCACCACCAGCAGCGCGACGATGAGGTCGTCGCGGCCGAAGCCGAGCGCCCGGCCGTAGGCCACCGCCATGCGGATCACGGTGTGCACCGCGTCGATATAGAGCCAGTAAGCCAGCAGGAAGACCAGCACCGGACGCACCGCGCTCAGGTGCCGTAACGTGCCGGCGAGCTCGCGCCAGCCCGCCTGCCACGCGCCGGCCTCGGGATGGCGGCGGCGCTCGGGCACCCGCCGTGCGAGCGGTAGCGCGAAAACGCCCCACCACACCGCGGTGGCCACGAACCCGGCCCGCGCGGCGGCGCCCGCGTCGGCGAAACCCAGCGCCGACGGATTGAGCGCGGCCAGCACGCAGCCGAGGTACAGCAGCCCGCCACCAAGATAGCCGAGCCCGTAACCGAGACCGGAGACGGCGTCCCACCGGGACGGCGGCGCGACGTTCACCAGCAGCGCATCGTAGAAGACATTCGCGCCCATGAACCCCACCGAGGCACACACATACAGCGCCGCGGCGGACATCCAGGCGCCGCCGGGCACCCAGGCCAGCGCGGCGGTGGCGAACATGCCGGGGACCGCGAAGGTGAACAGCAGCCGCTTGCGTGCACCCAGGCGGTCCGCCATGGCACCGAGCAGCGGCGCCACGGCGATGAGCATCAGGCTCGCCACGGCACTCGCCCCGCCCAGGCGCAGATTGCTCGCCGCCGGGCCCACGTCGGTGCTCCAGTAGTCCTGGAACAGCAGGGGGAAAAAGCCGGCGATAACGACGGTGGCAAAGGCCGAATTGGCCCAGTCGTAGAGGGCCCAGGCGGTGACCGCGCGGCGGTTCACGCGTCCTCTCCGGCCAGGACGAGACGCAGCACCAGGGCGTCCTCCCGGCCGGTCTCGGCGGGGTAGTAATCGCGGCGCCGGCCGACCTGGCGGAAGCCCTCACTGAGGTAGAGTCGCAGCGCCGCCGTGTTGGTCGGCCGCACCTCGAGGAAGATCGCCTCGACCCCGGTACGCCGGGCCTTGCGGATCCCGTAGTGGAGCAGCCGGCGGGCGAAGCCCTCGCCACGACGCTCCGGATCGACGGCCAGGTTGAGCACGTGGGCCTCGCCGGCGGCGGCGGTGACCAGGAGATAGCCCACGATCTCGCCGCGATCCAGGTGCACGCTGCAGTCGTAGCGCATGCGCAGGCAGTCGCGGAAGATGCCGGGCGTCCACGGGTAGTCGTAGGCGAGCTGCTCGATGCGTACCACCTCGGGGATGTCCGACTCCTCCATGGGCCGGATTACCGAAAGCAGTGCCGAGCGCCCGGCACTCACGACCCCGGCTCCCGCAACCGCCCGTGGACCTGCTTGAGGTCCGCCCAGGCCTTGCGCTTCTCCACCGGCCGGCGCAGGAGATAGGCCGGATGGTAGGTCACCAGCAGAGGCGTGCGGCGCGGACCGTACTCGTGCCACCGGCCGCGCAGGCGCCCCAGCGGGCGGTCCGAATCGAGCAGGTACTGCGCCGAGACCCGGCCGACGGCGAGCATGATCGACGGTGCGATCAGCTCGATCTGCCGGCGCAGGTAGCCCTCGCAGGCCGCGATCTCCTCAGGGCGCGGGTCGCGGTTGTTCGGCGGCCGGGACTTGAGGATGTTGGTGATGTAGACCTGCTCGCGGGCAAGGCCGATGGCCCGCAGCATCTCGTCGAGCAGCCGGCCGGCCCGGCCGACGAAGGGCTCGCCGAGGCGGTCCTCGTCCGCTCCCGGGGCCTCGCCGACGATCATCAGCGAGGCGTCGTGGCTGCCCACCCCGAACACGGCCTGGGTACGCGTCTGATAGAGGGGACAGGCCGTGCACTGGTCCACCTCGCGGCGCAGCGCCGTCCACTCCGCCTCGTGCTCCGCCTCCGCGGCACCGCCCCCGCCCGCCGGCGCCGGTTCGGCAACGGTCTCCCGCGTCGCGGCGCCACCGTCCGCGGCAAGCGGCTCGGAAGCGCCGGCAGCGGGTATGCCCGTCTCCACCGGGGATTCGGCCATCGGCGACGGAGATTCCGGCATCACCGGGGAGGCGGACTCAGCGCCCCCGCCGGGACACGCCTCCCCGGGGTCGGACGCCGCGCCGCTGCCGCCGCGACGGACCCAGAGCGGGATACCCATGCGCTCGAGATAGACACGCTGGCGGTCACCGGCCCCCATACGTCACCGGGTCCCCGAGCAATTCGTCGAGCGTTCTCGTCTGGTCATGCCTGCCCCCCTGGCCGTTGCCGCGCCCGCCCGGGCGCCACCGCGTCACTGCGGCGGGTGGTGATGGTGGTGACGCGCACGCATGCGCCGCCGTCGCAGGATCACCGTGAGCACCGGGCCCGACCCCATGTAGCCCAGAGCGACGATGAACAGGAACGTCGGCGGGTGCACCGACGACAGCGCGACCCCCAGCACCAGGAGCACGATCACGATGAACGGCACCCGGTAGCGGAAGTCGATCTCCTTGAAACTGTAGTAACGGATATTGCTGACCATGAGGATGCCGGCGGCGACGATCACCGCCAGCGCCGGGATCCCCGCACCCCAGCCGCCGAACTCCAGGCGGTTGCCGGCCCAGACCATGCCCGCGACCGTGGCCGCGGCGGCCGGGCTGGGCAACCCCTGGAAGAAGCGCTTGTCCGCCACACCGACCTGGGTATTGAAGCGCGCCAGGCGTAGACCCGCGCAGGCGGCGTAGACGAACGCCCCGAGCCAGCCGAGCTTGCCCCAGGTGTCACCGAGCTGGGCGAGGTCACGCAGCGCCCACTGATACATGACCAGCGCCGGCGCCACACCGAAGGAGACCATGTCGGCGATGCTGTCGTACTGCACGCCGAAGTCGCTCTGGGTATTGGTCAGCCGGGCCACCCGCCCGTCCATGCCGTCCATGACCATGGCCACGAAGATGGCCACGGCGGCGGTCTGGTAGGCACCGTTGTTGGCCGCCACCACGGCGTAGAAGCCGAAGAACAGGGCGACGGTGGTCAGCAGGTTGGGCAGAAGGTAGATACCGCGACGTCGCGGGCGGGGGTTGTGCTCGTTCATGGCCCTCTCGGCTGGGCGGATTCGCACCTGCCCAGACTACCGGGCAGGCGCGTGGCTTGCCAGCGCGGAGCGCCGGCAACGCCCGGGCGCTGGCCCGCCTGTGTAACCGCTTCCCGGACCGTGCCGGGAAGCGTGTGTCGCCGGCAGGTCCGTCACACGCGTGCCGGCGCGTGAACGCCCGCCGTCCGCCGGACCGCCGTGGAGCGGTCCGGCGGGGACCAGGGCGGGCTAGTTGCGCTCCCGGTCGACCAGCTGCTTGGCACGGATCCAGGGCATCATCTCGCGCAGGCGGCCGCCCACCTCCTCGATGGGGTGCTCGGCGGCCTTGCGGCGCATCGCCTTGAGACGCGGCGCATTGGCCTGGTTCTCCAGCACGAACTCCTTGGCGAACTCGCCGTTCTGGATCTCCTCGAGGATCTCGCGCATCGCGTAGCGGGACTCCTCGTTGATCACCCTCGGACCGCGGGTGAAGTCGCCGTACTCGGCGGTATTGGAGATGGAGTAGCGCATGTTCGCGATGCCGCCCTCGTAGAGGAGGTCGACGATCAGCTTGGTCTCGTGCAGGCACTCGAAGTAGGCCATCTCCGGGGAGTAGCCCGCCTCGACCAGGGTCTCGAAGCCGGCCATGATGAGCTCGGTCATGCCACCGCAGAGCACCACCTGCTCGCCGAAGAGATCGGTCTCGGTCTCCTCGCGGAAGGAGGTCTCGATCACGCCGGAACGACCCGCACCGTTCGCCACCGAATAGGACAGCGCGACGTCGCGGGCGCGGCCGCTGGCGTCCTGGTGGATGGCGATCAGCGACGGCACGCCGCCGCCCTCGGTGTAGGTCGAGCGCACGAGGTGGCCGGGGCCCTTCGGCGCGATCATGATCACGTCGAGGTCCTTGCGCGGCTCGATCTGGCCGTAGTGGATGTTGAACCCGTGGGCGAAGGCGATCGCCGCGCCCTCCTTGAGGTTGGGCTCGATGCGCTCGCGGTAGATGGCGCCCTGGTGCTCGTCCGGGGTAAGGATCATCACCAGGTCCGCGCTGGCGGAGGCATCCTCGATGCTCGCCGTCTCCAGGCCCGCCTGCTCGGCCTTGCGCGCCGACGCCGAGCCCTGGCGCAGGCCGACCACCACCGGCACGCCGGACTCCTTGAGGTTGTTGGCATGGGCATGGCCCTGGGAGCCGTAGCCGATGATGGCCACCTTCATGCCCTGGATGATGGAGAGATCCGCATCCTTATCGTAGAAAACCTTCATGATGTCACCGCTTGTTTGATTGACGACCGCCGACACGGCGTCGGGCCGGCCGGGGCAGGTCGGTTCGGGGCACGGGATGGCGGCGGATCAGATACGCATCTGACGGTCGCCGCGTGCGATGCCGATCACGCCGGAGCGTACGACCTCGACGGGCGTTTTGCGCCCGATGACCTCGAGGAAGGCGTCCAGTTTGCTGCTGGTGCCCGTGAGCTCGATGGTGTAGGTCTTCTCGGTGACGTCGAGGACACGCCCGCGGAAGATATCCGTGAGGCGCTTGAACTCCTCGCGCGCATCGTTGGTGGCGGCCTGGACCTTGACGAGCATCATCTCCCGTTCGATGTGCTCGGCCTCGGTGATGTCCAGGACCTTGACCACGTCCAGCAGCTTGTTGAGCTGCTTGATGATCTGCTCGATGATCTGGTCATCGCCGATGGTTACCAGCGTCATGCGCGAGAGCGTGGCATCATCGGTGGGCGCGACGGTAAGCGATTCGATGTTGTAGCCTCGCGCGGTGAACAGTCCGGCAATGCGCCCCAGCGCCCCGAATTCGTTCACCACGAGAATGGATATGATATGCCGCATGATGCCTACCAGAAAGAATACGCCAGGGGGTCGGCGCATGGCTCCGGCCCCACGGTCTCACGCATGGGAAACCCGGAAAACCTACTCGGCACCGGATATGGCGTCAAGCGTGGAACCGCGCGCCCTCACTGACGGTTGAGCACGGCGGCACCAGCCGGATAATGGCGGTAATTGAATACGAAAGGAGAATCGGCATGCGCTGGACCGCAATCCTGCTCGCCCTCGCGCTGGGCGTCCCGGCCGCCGCATCGGCAGCCGTCTACAAGTGGACCGACGCCGACGGGGAGGTCCACTACGGCAGCCAGCCACCCCAGGGCAGAGACGCCCGCGAGGTCCGCGTGCCCGGTGCCGGCAAGGGGAAGGGGCAGCCCGGCGATACCGCAAAGGAGGGATCCGCCGCCCCGTCGCAGACCGCCGGTGACGACGCCGACAGGAAGCCGGAGCGCGGCACCCCGGACCCGGACTGGATGCGACAGCAATGCCAGGCCGCCCGGGACAACCTGGAGGCGTTCACCAACGCCACGCCCAACCAGCGCTTTCGCCGCCCGGACGGCGAGGTAGTACGCTACAGCGCCGAAGAGATCGAATCCCAGCGCAAGGAGGCGCAGGCGTTCATCGACAAGAACTGCAGCGACATCCCGGCCAAGGGCAACGACGCGGCGCGCTGACCGCGCACCGGCCCACACCCGAGAACGAACAACGCCCCGGAGGCACCAGCCAGTCATGCGAGCCAGCCGTTTTCCCCTGTTCACCGCCAAGGAAACCCCCGCGGACGCCGAGATCGTCAGCCACCAGCTGATGCTGCGCGCGGGGATGATCAGCCGCCTCGGCGCCGGCCTCTACACCTGGCAGCCGCTGGGCCTGCGGGTGCTCAAGCGCGTCGAGCAGGTGGTCCGCGAGGAGATGGACGGCATCGGGGGCATGGAGCTGCTCATGCCCGCGATCCAGCCCGCGGAGCTCTGGCAGGAGTCCGGGCGATGGGACCAGTACGGTCCGGAGCTGCTGCGCATCACCGACCGTCACGAGCGCGAATTCTGCTTCGGCCCCACCCACGAGGAGGTCATCACCGACCTGCTCCGCCGGGAGCTGCGCAGCTACCGCCAGCTGCCGCTGACCTACTACCAGGTCCAGACCAAGTTCCGCGACGAGATCCGTCCGCGTTTCGGCGTCATGCGCTCGCGGGAGTTCATCATGAAGGACGCGTACTCCTTCCATATGACCCCCGGATCGCTGGAGGAGACCTACCAGGACATGCGCGGCGCCTACACCCGCATCTTCGAACGCCTGGGACTGGACTTCCGCCCCGTCTCCGCGGACTCCGGGGCCATCGGCGGCAGTGTCTCCGAAGAGTTCCACGTCCTCGCGGACTCCGGTGAGGACGAGATCGCCGCCTGCGAGCGCTGCACCTACGCCGCCAACACCGAGCTCGCCGCGAGCCGCCCGGCGATGCCGGAGAGCCTGCCCCCCGCCGCGGCGGAGGAGCAGGCGACGCCCGGCATCGAGACCGTGGCCGAGCAGGCGGAGATGCTGGGCATCGGCGCCGAGCGGGTGGTCAAGAGCGTGGTCGTGATGGCCGACGGCGTCCCCGCGGTGCTGTTCGTCGCCGGCGACGACGAGCTCAACATGGTCAAGGCCGCCCACGCGCTGGACGCCGAGGAGGTCCGACTCGCCGAGCCCGGGGAGGCCTTCGAGGCCACCGGCGTGCCCCGCGGCTTCATCGGCCCCGTCGACCTGCCCGCCGGCCTGCGCACCCTGGTGGACCACCGCGCCGCGGCGAGCACCAACTTCTCCTCCGGCGCAAACCGCGCCGACTGGCACTGGATCAACCTGAACTGGGGCCGGGACACCCCGGCACCGGAGACCGCGGACCTGCGCACCGTGCGTGCCGGCGAGGGCTGCCCGCGCTGCGACGGCGCCCTGGAGATCAAGCGCGGCATCGAGGTCGGTCACATCTTCCAGCTCGGTACCAAGTACAGCGAGGCCATGGAGGCCACGGTGCTGGACGAGAACGGCGAGAACACACCCATGCACATGGGCTGCTACGGCATCGGCGTCTCCCGTGTGGTGGCCGCCGCCATCGAGCAGAACCACGACGCGCGCGGCATCATCTGGCCGGAACCGATGGCGCCGTTCCGCGTGGGCATCGTCTCCATCAACGCGCACAAGTCGGCACGCGTGGCCGAGACCGCCGAGCGGCTCTACAACGAACTCCGCGCGGCGGGCATCGACTGCCTCTGGGACGACCGCGAGGCGCGTCCCGGCGTGAAGTTCGCGGACATGGAGCTGATCGGCATCCCCCACCGCCTGGTCATCGGCGACCGCGGCCTCGACGAGGGCACGGTGGAATACCGCCACCGCCGCGCCGCGGACAGTGAGGCGCTGGCGCTGGACGGCGTCGTCGACGAGCTGCGCCGACGCTGCGCCTGAGGGACCGCCGATGGGGGTGTGGCGGCGACTGGGGCTGATCGTCGTGCTGGCCCTCGGCCTCGCGGCCGGGGGCGCGCACGCCACCGGTGCCGCCGATTCGGGCCAGCGCCCCGATCCCGCCCTGCGCCGCGCCCTGGAACGGGCCCTGGAGGGCAGCGACAGCTTCGCGAACCGGTTCGACGCCGAGGTGTGGCTGATGGACATGTCCACCCGGCTGCGCCGGCGCATCCCCGACCCCAACAAGCGCCTGCGGCTGCTCAAGCTCGTCCACTACGAGGCCCGCCGGGCGGACCTGGAACCGGAGTGGGTGCTCGCGCTGATCGACGTCGAGAGCGACTTCCGCCGCTTCGCCATCTCCAGCGCCGGGGCCCGCGGCTACATGCAGATCATGCCGTTCTGGCTCGACGAACTCGACCGCCCGGACGGCAACCTCTTCCGACCGGCGCTCAACCTGCGCATGGGCTGCACCATCCTCCGCCACTACCTGAACATCGAGAACGGCAACCTCACCCGCGCACTGGCCCGCTACAACGGCAGCCTGGGTCAGACGTGGTACCCGGAGCGTGTATTCCGCGCCCTGCGCCGGCGCTGGCACCCCCAGTAGCCGGCCCGTGCCAGGACGCCCGGTCCGTGCGCAGGGGGCAACGGCCCGGTGACATCGTCCTGCGCGTCCAGCACCGGGTAATCGATACCGTGCCGGCGGCGGTGCCCCGCGACATCCTGCCCCCGCGGGGTCACCGCGTGCGCCTCGGCCACCCCCACCGCATCGCTGGTGCGCAGGATCGCCGAGAGGTTATGGGGCTTGCCGCCCCCGGCTGGTCCGGCTGGCGCGCCCGTCCAGTGTCGCGCTCATACGCGCGAGCCGCTGTGCTGTCATACACGCTCCGCGATAACATTGGCGGACCGCCCGTCAGCCACGAGGTAACCATGCCGCATCCCCCCTTTCGCGAGGTCCTCATCGCCGGCTGCGGACGTATCGGCCGGCAGCTCGGCCTCGCACTGGCCGGCGACGGGAGCCGCGTGCTCGGCCTGCGCCGCCGGCCCGACGCCCTGCCGGCGGAGATCGAGCCCGTTGCCGCCGACCTCACCGACCCCGACGGCCTCGCCGCTGCACTGCGGGGCCGGCGGCCGGAGGCGGTGTTCTACATCGCCACGCCCCCCGCCTATACCGACGATGGCTACCGCGAGGCCTACGTGCTCGGCCAGCGCAACCTGATCGAGGCACTGCAGATCAACGGCGCCTCGCCGGCGTGGCAGTGCTTCGTCTCCAGCACCGGCGTGTACGGCCAGGACGACGGCGGCTGGGTGGACGAGGACAGCCCCACCGAGCCGCAACGCTTCTCCGGACGACGTCTGCTGGATGCCGAGGCGGTGGCCCTCGGCGCGCCCTGGCCGGCGACGGTGGTGCGCTTCGCGGGGATCTACGGGCCAGGTCGCGGCCGGCTTCTGCGGCGGGTGCGCGAGGGGGCCGCCTGCCGGGACGAGCCGCCGCGCTGGACCAACCGCATCCACGAGGCCGACTGCGTGGGCTTCCTCGCCCACCTCGCCCGCCTCGCCGGACCGGAGCGGCGGTATATCGGGGTCGACGACGAGCCCGCGACCCAGTGCACCGTGATGGACTGGCTGGCGCAGCGGATGGGCTGCCCGCCGCCGCCCCGCGAGGCCGGTGACGGCGCCGGCATGGGCCGGCGCTGCCGCAACCGCCGCCTCCACAACAGCGGCTACCGCCTGCGCTACCCCGGCTTCCGGGACGGCTATGCAGCGATGCTGGAGTCCGGCGGGACGGAGTGACCGGCCCCCAACGCGCGGACGTGCTACGGCACCACGTCCGCGATCAGCGCGGCCAGGCGGTTCTGCGCCCCCAGGTAGCGCTCCAGGCTCACGCGCACGCCGGGATGGCGCTCACGCGCGGCCTCGATGATGGCGGGGATGTCCTCGGCCACGTGCCGGCCCGCCGAGAGGAAGTACGGCAGGCAGACGATCTCGTCGCAGCCCACCTCAATCTCCCGCTCAATGGCGGCGGCGATGTCCGGCTCGGCGAGCTCCAGGAACGCGCAGCCGACACGGTCGTAGCGACCGTCCATCCTCGCGGCCACGGCGGTGGCCAGGCCGCGGACCTCGTCGTTGGAGGCCTCGCGGCGGCTGCCGTGGGCGAGGATGAGCAGCGAACGCAAGCCGTCCACCCCGCTCACTTGCGCGGCAGGGTCTCGAGGCCGGCGTCGAGCGTCGAGAAGTACGTCGCCAGGTCCGCCATGTCCTCCCTGGACAGCGAGCCGACCTGCCCGGCCATGACCGGGTTCTGCCGCTTGCCGCTCTTGTAGGCCTGGAGCGCGTGGAACAGGTAGTCCGCGTGCTGGCCGGCGATCTTCGGGAACGCCGGATTATTGAGGTCCGGCGCATGGCACGACATGCACACCTGGGCCTTGGGCTTGCCGTCCTTTGCGCTACCCGGCGGTATCGCCCCGGCCTGGGTGGTCATGGCGAGCAGCGCCGTGGCGGCGAGTCCGATAAGCAGTCTGTTCATCATCCCCTCCCCGTCACTTGTCCGCGCCGACCTGGGCAAAGTACGCCGCGATATCCTGCATGTCCTGCTCGCTCAGGCTCGAGGCCTGTGCCTGCATGGTGACGTGCTCGCGCTGGCCGCTCTTGTAGGCCTTCAGCGCGGATACGATGTACTGCGCATGCTGGCCGCCGAGCTTCGGCACGTGATAGGCGGGATAGGCGTTACGGTAGCCGTCGACACCGTGACAGCCCAGGCAGGTGGCTGATTTCTCCGCCCCGGCGGCGGGATCGCCGGCAGCGTGCGCCGCGCCCGCCATTGCCAGCATCACGCCGGCCGCGAGTAGAAGCTTCGTCTTCATCTTTCCCCTCTCGAGACAGTTCCAGCCGGCAGTGGCAGGCCGCTGCCGGCCGGCGAATCGGTGGTCAGTTCGCCGGCGGCTTATGTTTCCACGTCTTGGAATCCGCGTAAAGCGAGCGCCGCGTGGGGCCCCTCACAGCGTGTCGAAGCCCTCGTCGATGCGTGACGGCGGCGTCACGGGCTCGAGCGCAGACACCCGCGCATGCTGTGGTCCGTCGCGCAGCCACTGCGCCAGCGCGTCGAGCGCCGCCGCCTCGCCACGGGCCGCGACCTCCACACTGCCGTCCGGCAGGTTGCGGGCGTAGCCGTCGAGCCCGAGGCGCAGCGCCTCCTGCCGGGCCGACGCCCGGAAGAACACGCCCTGGACACGGCCGTATACCCGCCAGGCCCGGTTCTCCATCATTGCCTCCCGTCGATTTCATCTGTTTCCGCCGGTCCGGACACAGGCCGTTGCCTTCGTAACGATCCCTAGCCAGACTGCGTGCCATTGTAGCGAAGCAGACACCGCAGGAGGATCGGGCATGAGCACCAGCCCCGTGCGCATCTACCACAACCCCCGCTGCAGCAAATCCCGCGAGACCCTCGCGCTGCTGCGCGAGCGCGGCGTGGAGCCGGAGGTCGTCGAGTACCTCAAGACACCGCCGTCCCCCGCCGAACTGGGCACCCTGCTGGACCAGCTCGGCCTCGAGCCGCGGGCGCTCATGCGAAAGCGCGAGCGCGAGTACCGGGAACTGGGACTGGACGACGGGCAGCTCGACCGCGATGCACTGATCCGGGCCATGAACGAGCATCCCCGGCTGATCGAGCGCCCCATCGTGGTGGCCAACGGCCGCGCGGCACTCGGGCGCCCGCCGGAGAACGCGCTCTCGGTCCTCGACTGAGCCCGCCGACGGGTACCCCGCGCCAACGATGCTGCGATACTGCGCCGGGCCGCGACAACGCCCGGCCGCCCACACCGGAGAAGGTCCGAGCAAGCCATGGCCGACGTCCTCATCCTCTACTACAGCCGCTTCGGCGCCACCGCCGCGATGGCGGAACAGATCGCCCACGGCGTGGAGTCGGTTGCCGGTGCCAGTGCGCGCGTGCGCACGGTGCCCCCGGTCTCCACCGTCTGTGAGGCGGTGGCGGACGACATCCCGGCCAGCGGGCCGCCCTATGTCGAGCGCGATGAGCTCGCCGCCTGCGACGCCCTCGCACTGGGCAGCCCCACGCGCTTCGGCAACATGGCGGCGCCGCTGAAGTACCTCCTCGACGGGACCTCCGACCTGTGGCTGGGCGGCACCCTCGCCGGCCGGCCCGCAGCGGTATTCACCTCCACCGCGTCCATGCACGGCGGCCAGGAAACCACCCTGACCAGCATGACGCTGCCGCTGCTGCACCACGGCATGTACCTGGTGGGGCTGCCCTATACCGAATCCGCCCTGCGCGAGACCACCACCGGCGGCACCCCCTACGGGGCGAGCCACTATGCCGGCCCGGACAGTGACCGCCCCCTCGACGACGACGAGGCACGGCTGTGCCGGGCACTCGGCGCCCGCCTCGCGGACGCCGCGGTCACCCTGGAGCGGGGGCGCGCATGAGCCGCGGCGACGCGCTCTACCGCGGCGTACTCGTCGCCTGGACCGCCCAGTTCGCACTGCTGATGAGCTGGTACCTGTGGCTCTCGCCGCCGCCCCCGGCGCTGCGCGCCCCGCTGCTGATCGTGATCGTCGCACCGTGGCTGCTGCCCCTGCGCGGGCTGCTGCGCCGCCGGCGCTATACCCTGGCGTGGAGCAGTCTGCTGGTGCTCGCCTACTTCATCCACGCCACTCTGGCGGCCAGCGCGCCGCCCCCGCAGCGCTGGCTCGGCATCGCCGAGCTGGTCACCAGCCTGGGCTACTTCGCACTGGTCATGGCCTACATGCGCACCACCCGCGCGGCGGTCCGCCATCAGTGACGGCACCGATGCAGCACCCCGGCGGGACACGGTATCCAGTGGCTGACGCCCCCGCGCACGCACCGCAGCCGCGTTCCGCCTATGCGACTTCGCCGTCGGCCGCAGAATGTTGCGCCGTCAGCAGCACATCATCGGCGCCGGCGTAGATGCGGCGCGAGCGC
>NZ_KB894813.1 GCF_000374645.1 Arhodomonas aquaeolei DSM 8974 | reverse complement strand
TGCTCCTGGCAGCCAACATCCCGTCCCGCGATGTCGGCTGCGTCGATTGCCTTGAGCGGCCGGCGCCATAACCCCGATGTACGTGCGTTCCGCCAACGCTGCGCAGGGCAAGATTCCAGTAGGTTGGCTGCCCCCGGCAACCGACAGCCACGACGGTGTCGCCCGGGGTCGGTCACGAGGCTGGTTTGCCGATCGGCGTCTGGATCCTCTGAACCGTCGTGGCGGTGCTTGCGGTGTCCCTGTCCGCCGGGGACTAGCGCCGCCGGACTGCCACGGCGCACACCACGCTCCATGCCGCGGCGACGGCAGCGAGTGCGAAGACCGCGGTAGCGCTGTGTCCGAGCACATCCGGGAGGTTGGCGGGTATCGTCGGCGGGGGGCCGTCCAGGCCCGCGAGGGCGGCGAGCAGGGCGAGTGCCCGCAGGATCACGCCGAGCACCGCCAGCGCCGCGGTGGTCAGCAGTGGTGTGCGTACGCCTGCACGGGCCGGCATCGTCCCGCCGTGGCCTCAGGCGACGGCGCCGCCGTCGGTGGACCAGATGCCCCGGTCGAGGAGGGCGGCAACCATTTCCGTGGCCGGGGCATCGCCGCCGAGGCGGCGCGCTCGCTCGATGACCGGGCCGCAGATGGCGTCCACCTCCAGCGGCCGGCCATGCTCACGGTCCACGAGCATGGAGGTCTTGATGGGGTCGAGGTCGTGGATGATGCCGAACATCTCCGCCACGTCCGTCTCGTCGAGCTCGACGCCGTCCGCCCGGGCCGCGGTGGCGGTCTCGCGCATGAGCCGCTTTACCACGGGCGCGATGCGCTCGTCGTGGGTCAGGCGCTGGCTGTCCCAGCCGGTGACCGCGGAGATCGGATTCACGCCGTTGTTGATGATGAGCTTGCGCCAGAGCTCGCGGCGGATGTCCGGTGTCTCCTGTACTGGCACGCCCGCCGCCTGCAGGGCCGCCATCAGGCGGGGCAGGAAGGCCGATGCCGGCCCCTCCGGTGCTTCGGCCCGGTTGGGCCAGATGCCCGCGGTGACCTGCCCGGGGCCGGTGGCCTCGATCACGCCGGGGGCGGTGACGTGGGTGCCGATGCGGATGGACAGGCCGCCGATCACCCGATCGGCGCCCAGGGCATCCGCAAGTACGGGTTCGTTGTCGACGCCGTTCTGCAGCGAGACGACGGGCACAGCGCCGGCCCCGGGCCACCCGGCCAGCGCGGCGGCGATCGCCGGTGTCGACGCGGACTTGGTCGCGAGCAGTACGCCGTCGACGCCGTGCGGATCCTCGGCCTGCAGGCCGGCGATATCCATGGCGGTCACCGGGGCCTCGAACCGGGACTCGGGGTGCTCGACGGTCAGGCCCCGCTCGCGCAGGGCGTCCAGCTGCTGCCCGCGGGCGATGGCGATGACCTCGTGGCCGGCCTGCAGCAGCCGTGCCGCGTAGAACCCCCCGATCCCGCCGATACCGATGATCGCGATGCGCATGTTCCCGCGTCCTCCCGTCGTCGTGCCCCGCCCGGCGGGGCCTTGTCTGCTATCCTGCGCGACCCATGTGCGGCCGATTCGAACGTCACACGCCGCTGTCCGCGTTCGCCGAGTGGCTGGGCATCGCCCCGCCGGACGCGGTGGTCCCGGCATGCTACAACATCCCGCCCGGAACCGCCGTGCCGGTGGCAGTGGCCGGTGAGGACGGGCCGCGGCTAACGATGGCGAGCTGGGGCTTCCGGCCCGACGACGTGGACGACCCGGGTGCCCCGCGGCCGATCAACGCCCGCGCGGAGACGGTGGCGTCGAGCCGCTATTTCGCCCGGGCCTTCCGCGAGGCGCGCTGTCTGGTCCCGGCGGATGGCTGGTACGAATGGCGGGCCGGGCCCGGCGGAGTGCGCCAGCCCTGGCACCTCGACGTGGGTGCGCCGCTGATGTTCGCGGCGGTGCACGTCCCCGGCGGTCACGCCGGCGGGGCATTGCCGGGCATGGCCATCATCACCGAGCCCGCCCGGGGGGCAGCCCGGCGTATCCACCCACGGATGCCCGTGGTCCTGGACCCTTCCTGCTGGCGGGCCTGGCTGGATCCGGCGCTGAACGCCCGGGAGCGCATTCGCGTGGCGGTGCGTCCGGTGCCGGGCGAGCAGCTGCGATTGTGGCCGGTCAGCACCCGGGTGAACTCGCCGCGTAACGACGACCCCGGGCTGATCGAGCGCGACCCGTCCGCCGGGGACGGGTGACCGCAGCCGTACCGGCCATCCGTCCCGTGATCGTCTTCCGGCGGTGCACGCGGTCTTCGCGATAGTATAATGACCGGCTTTGTTCGCAACGCCTGTGGATGCGAGCCATGGTTCAGGTCACCGGTGAGCTTGGCGATATCGCCGACGTCGAGCTCGATTTCCCGCAGTGGGTCGAGCGGCTGCCGCTGTCGCCGGACGACGGCGGGCGGGCACTGCTGGAGCGCGCGTGGACGGACGCCCTTGCGGGCTACGGCGAGGCCGAACGTCCTTCCGGTGAGTCGTATATGGCCCATGCCGTCGCCGTGGCCGGCGTGGTGGCCTCGCTGCGGCTGGACGCGGAGACCGTGGCCGCGGCGCTCCTCCACGACCTGCCGTCGTTCCCGGATTACGACAGCGAGACCCTGCGCCGACGCTTCGGCGGTGACATCGCGACTATGGTGGACGGTGCCGCGCGCATCGGTGTGGTCAGCGAGCTGCACAGCCATCCCGGCGGGACCGGGGAGGACCGCACCGAGGCGCTGCGCAAGATGCTGTTCGCCATGGCGCGGGACATCCGTGTGGTCTTCCTCGTGCTCGCCGAGCGTCTCCAGGACATGCGTGTGGTGCGCCACCTCGACGAGGATGCCCGCTCGGCCCTCGCCCGCGAGACCCTCGACCTGTATGCGCCGCTGGCCAATCGCCTCGGCATCTGGCAGCTCAAGTGGGAGCTCGAGGACCGCGCGTTCGCGCTCACCGAGCCGGCGACCTACAAGCGCGTGGCCCGGCTCCTCGCGGAGAAGCGTGTCGACCGCGAGCGTTACATCGGCGAGGTGCGCGAGGCGCTGGCGGAGGCCCTGCGGGACGCCGGCATCGATGCGGAGGTCAAAGGGCGGCCGAAGCATATCTACAGTATCTGGCGAAAAATGCAGCGCAAGGGGCTGAGTTTCGAGGAACTCTTCGATATCCGTGCGCTGCGGGTGATGGTCGATACCGTGGCCCAGTGCTATGCGGCCCTGGGCGTGGTGCACGCCCTCTGGCAGCCCATCCCGCGGGAGTTCGACGACTACATCGCCACGCCCAAGGAGAACAACTACCAGTCCCTGCACACCGCGGTGGTTGGCCCGGGCGGCAAGAACGTGGAGATCCAGATCCGCACCCGGGAGATGCACCAGAGCGCGGAGCTCGGCATCGCCGCGCACTGGCGCTACAAGGAGGGCCGCGGCCAGGACCCGGGCTTCGACGGCAAGATCGCCTGGATCCGCCAGCTCCTGGAGACGAACCCGGAGGAGGGCGGCGAGGACCTCTTCGACCGGTTCAAGGCCGAGGTCTTCGAGGACCGGGTCTACGTGATCACCCCCCGGGGCGACGTCTTCGACCTGCCGCGCGGGGCGACGCCGCTGGACTTCGCCTACGCGGTGCACAGCCAGGTCGGTCACCGCTGCCGCGGGGCCAAGGTCAACGGCCGGATCGTGCCGCTGACCTACCAGCTCCACAACGGCGACCAGGTGGAGGTGCTCACCGCCCGCAACGGCCAGCCGAGCCGTGACTGGCTCAACCCGGCGCTGGGCTACCTGGTCACGCCGCGCGCCCGGGCCCACGTGCGCACCTGGTTCCGCCAGCAGGACTTCGATCAGAACGTGGCGGATGGCCGCGCGATCGTCGACCGGGAGCTCGGCCGGTTGGGCCTGCAGGACGTCAACCTGGAACGGTTGGCGGCACGCTCGCGCTACCCCCAGCTCGACGCCTTCTTCGCCGCGCTCGGCCGTGGTGATGTCACCGGCGGGCAGATCGCCGGGCTGCTCGACGAGCAGCTCCGCCCGCGCCGGGAGACGCCGCCGCCGGCACGCCGGCGTCCCGGACCGCAGCGCTCGGCCGGCGGCAGCGACGACGTCACCATCTACGGCGTCGGCAACCTGCTGACGCGCCTGGCCGGATGCTGCCAGCCGGCCCCCGGCGATCCCATCGTCGGCTTCATCACCCGGGGCCAGGGCGTGACGGTCCACCGCCGGGACTGCGCGAGCCTGGCGCGCCTGCAGGAAGAGGAGGATCCGGGGCGGTTCATCGAGGTGAGCTGGAACGACGAGACCGACAGCAGCTACCCGGTGGACGTGCGGGTGCTGGCCTACGACCGTCAGGGCCTGCTGCGGGACGTGACCACGCTGATCAGCAACGAGGGCGTGCGGGTGGATGCGGTGAACACACACACCGACCCGGACAGCGAGCAGGCGCGTATCACGTTGACGGTGCGGGTGAGCGATCTGGCACAGCTCGGCCGGCTGATCGACCGGCTGGCGGGGCTGCGCAACGTGGTGGACGTGCGCCGGGCGCCGGGCGGCTGAGCGCCCGGGCGCCGCGGCCGCGGCTCAGCGCTCCAGGTACTGGAGCTTGTCCGACTTGCCGTCCCACTCCTCGGCGTCTTCCGGCGGGTCCTTCATCTCCGTGATCACCGGCCACTGCTGGGCAAGCTCGGCGTTGAGCTCGAGGAACCTGGACTGCTCGGCGGGCAGGTCGTCCTCGGAGAAGATCGCCTCCGCCGGGCACTCCGGCTCACACAGGGTGCAGTCGATGCACTCTTCCGGGTCGATGACCAGGAAGTTCGGCCCCTCGTGGAAGCAGTCCACGGGGCAGACCTCGACGCAGTCCGTGTACTTACACTTGATGCAGTTTTCTGTGACGACGTAAGTCATTGTTTTGACACCTTATGAGAGCGTTTGCGGGTATCGTATCAAGTTACCCGGCGCCATCAACCCACACGCCGGGGGGGAATAGCCCCGCTCAGGGCGCCTCCTCGCTGAGGCGCTTGAGCTCGTAGACCAGGGCGAGGGCGTCCCGGGGGCTGAGGTCGTCCGGGTCGGTCTCGCGCAGCCGTTCCACCGCCGGGTCCGGCGGGGCGGCGTCGAACAGCGCGAGCTGGCCGTCGGGCTCCGGGCCCGCCGGCCGGGTATCGGTCTCCAGCGCGGCGAGCTTGCGCCGGGCCGCCTGGATGACCTCCCGCGGCACGCCGGCGAGGGCGGCGACCTGGAGGCCGTAGCTCTGGTTGGCCGGGCCGTCCTTGACCGAGTGCAGGAACACGATCCGCTCGCCGTGCTCCACCGCGTCGAGGTGTACGTTCACCGCCGCCGGGTAGTGCTCGGGCAGGGCGGTCATCTCGAAGTAGTGGGTGGCGAACAGCGTGTAGGCGCGGATGCGTGCGACCAGCTCGGCGGCGCTGGCCCAGGCCAGGGCGAGGCCGTCGAAGGTGGAGGTGCCGCGGCCGATCTCGTCCATGAGCACGAGGCTGTGGTCGCTGGCGTTGTTGAGGATGGTGGCGGTCTCGGTCATCTCGACCATGAAGGTCGAGCGCCCGCCGGCGAGGTCGTCGGAGGCGCCGATGCGGGTGAAGATCCGGTCCACCGGCGCGATCCGTGCCGCCGCCGCGGGCACGAAGCTGCCGATGCAGGCCAGCAGCGTGATCAGCGCGACCTGGCGCATGTAGGTCGATTTGCCGCCCATGTTGGGGCCGGTGATCATGAGCATGCGCCGGGTGTCGTCGAGATGGACGTCGTTGGGCACGAACGGCTCGCTCATCACCCGCTCCACCACCGGGTGACGTCCGCCCTCGATGTGAATGCCCCCGTCGCGCACGAGCTCCGGGCGGGCGTAGTCCAGGGTGTCGGCGCGCTCGGCCAGCGCGCCGATGGTGTCCAGCGTCGCCAGGCCCTCGGCGACGCGCAGCAGGCCGTCCATCTCCTCCGCCAGGGACTCGACCAGGCCCTCGTAGAGCGCCTTCTCCCGGGCGAGGGCGCGCTCGCGGGCGGAGAGTACCTTGTCCTCGAAGGCCTTGAGCTCGGGGATGATGTAGCGCTCCGAGCCCTTGAGGGTCTGGCGGCGGATGTAGTGGTCCGGGACGTTGTCGCTCTGCGAGCGGCCGATCTCGATGTAGTAGCCGTGGACGCGGTTGTAGCTGACCTTGAGGTTGGCGATGCCGGTGGCCTCGCGCTCCCGGGTCTCGAGCTCCAGCAGGTATTCGTCGGCGTTGCGGGCGAGGCCGCGGAGCTCGTCGAGCTCGTCGTCGTAGCCGTCGGCGATCACCCCGCCGTCGCGGATGACTACCGGCGGCTGGTTCACCACGGCGCGTTCCAGGTGCTCCAGTAGCGCCTCGCGGGGCGCGAGGTCGGCGCGGAGCTGGAGCAGTAGCTCCGCGTCCATCCCGGCAAGGGCGGTCTGCACCGCGGGGAGCCGGCGCAGGGCCTCGCGCAGGCCGGTGAGGTCCCGGGGCCGGGCAGAGCGCATGCCAATGCGCGCGGCGATGCGCTCGACGTCGGCGAGGCCGGCGAGGGCGTCGCGCACCGCGCCGGTGCCCGCCGTCTCCAGCAGCATGCCGATGGCTTCCTGGCGGGCATTGAGGACCGTGCGGTCGCGCAGCGGGCGGTGGATCCAGCGGCGCAGCAGCCGCGCGCCCATGCCGGTCACGGTGGTGTCGAGCACCCAGGCCAGGGTGTGCTCGGTACCGCCGCCGAGGTTGTAGTCCAGCTCCAGGTTGCGGCGGCTCGCCGCATCCATGGCCACCGATTCGTCGCGGTTCTCCACCTGGATGGCGCGGATGTGGGGCAGCGCCGAGCGCTGGGTCTCGCTGACGTACTGAAGCAGGCAGCCGGCGGCGGCGATGGCGCGGTCCAGGCCGGCCACCCCGAAGCCGGCGAGGTCCCGGGTGTCGAAGTGCCGGGTGAGGGTGCGCTCGGCGCCGTCGCGCTCGAACTGCCAGGGCGGGCGGCGGGTGAGCCCGGCGCGCTGGGCGAGGGGGGCCGGCGGAGCGTGCTCCTCGCTGACCAGCACCTCCGCGGGCTGGAGGCGCTCGATTTCGGCCACCAGGGCCTCCTCGCCGTTGACCTCGGTGACCACGAAGCGCCCGCTGGAGAGCTCCAGCGCGGCGAGGCCATACTCGTCGTCACCGGCGGCGACGCTGAGCAGGAGGTTGCTGCGGCGCTCCTCGAGCAGGGCCTCGTCGGTGAGCGTGCCCGGCGTGACCACGCGCACCACGCGCCGCTCCACCGGGCCCTTGCTGGTGTTGGGGTCGCCGATCTGTTCGCAGATCGCCACTGACTCGCCGAGGCGCACCAGCCGGGCGAGGTAGGATTCGTAGGCGTGGACCGGCACCCCGGCCATGGGGATGGGCTCGCCGGCAGATTCGCCCCGGGTGGTCAGGGTGATGTCCAGCAGCTCCGCCGCCCGGCGCGCATCGTCGTAGAAGAGCTCGTAGAAGTCGCCCATGCGGTAGAACAGCAGGATATCCGGGTGCTCGGCCTTGATCCGGAGGAACTGCTGCATCATCGGTGTGTGCTTGCGCGACGCGGTGGCGTTGTCGGTCATACTGGTGATGGCGTGCTTTCCGCGCTGGGTCGGTGGATCACGGCAGGTGTGGCTGCCGGCGACGGGTGCGCGGCAGTATACCGCCCGTACCGCGCGCTGTGCAGCGCGGTCGCGGGCACACCACGGCAGACGGGAGACAGGAATGACGGGAATCGACGGTGACGGTCCGGGCATCGGTGTGGACGACGCGGGGCTCGACGACCGTGCCCGGCGCCTGGGCGCGGCGCTCGCGGCGCACGGCTGGCTGGTCAGCGCCGCGGAGTCCTGCACCGGCGGCTGGATCGGCAAGGTGCTCACCGACATCCCCGGGAGTTCGGCGTGGTTCGAGCGCGGCTTCATCGTCTACGGCAACGCCGCCAAGCGCGACCTCCTCGGCGTGCCCGCGGCGACGCTGGAGGCGGATGGGGCGGTGAGCGAGGCCACCGCGGCGGCGATGGTACGCGGCGTGCTCACCGTTTCCGACGCCGCGCTCGCCGTGGCGGTCACCGGCGTGGCCGGCCCGGACGGCGGCACGCCGGAGCGCCCGGTGGGCACCGTCTGGTTTGCCTGGGGCCGCCGTGGTGGCGGCGTGCAGTGCCGCTGCCACAGATTCGACGGCGACCGCGAGGCGGTACGCCGGCAGAGCGTGGCGGTCGCGCTGGACGGGCTTATCGAGGCCACCGGGGCGTGAGCGGCGAGGTCCCGCACCAGCGCCTGTTCTTCGCGCTGTGGCCATCGGCGGGCGTGCGCCGGCGTCTCGAGGCGGTAGCGTGGCGGGTGCAGCGGGGGCGGCGGGTACCAGCGATCAACCTTCATCTCACCCTGGTCTTCCTGGGGCGCTGCGACGCGGCGGCACGGGTGCGTGCGGTCACCGCGGCGAACGTCCTTGCCGCCTCGGTACCGGCGGCGTTCCGGCTGCACCTGGACCGGGCGGGGGTGTGGCGGCGGCAGGGGATCGCCTATCTGGCGCCGGGCGCTCCGCCGGAGGCACTGGGGGATCTGGCAGAGGGGCTGGCCTCGACGCTGGCGGCCCACGGGCTGCCGCGGGAGCGGCGCCGGTTCCGGCCCCACGTGACCCTGGCACGCCGCGCCGGGACGCCGCCGCCGGAGCCCGATCCTGTCGACTGGCCGGTCACGGGATTCCGCCTGCTCTCCTCCGAGCAGGGGCCGGACGGGGTGCGCTATCGGTGTCTGGGGCACTGGCCGCTCGCCGGGCGCGGGGTGGGAGGCGAACCCCCTTTGTGAAATAATGACCGGTCATTTGGCATAGGCGCTGGGCTTCAGTCGCAGAGGAAAAACATGGACGAAGACCGCAAGAAGGCCCTCGGCGTCGCGCTGGGGCAGATCGAGAAGCAGTTCGGCAAGGGGGCCGTCATGCGCATGGGCGATGCGCGGGCGGTGGACGTGCCGGTGGTCTCCACCGGATCGCTGACCCTGGACCTCGCGCTCGGTGTCGGCGGTCTGCCGCGGGGGCGGGTGGTCGAGGTCTACGGGCCGGAGTCTTCCGGCAAGACCACGCTCACCCTGCACGCGGTTGCCGAGGCGCAGCGGGCCGGCGGTACGGCGGCGTTCGTCGACGCCGAGCACGCCCTCGATCCGGACTACGCCGAGAAGCTCGGGGTCGACGTCGACGAGCTGCTGGTCTCGCAGCCGGATACCGGTGAGCAGGCGCTGGAGATCGCGGACATGCTCGTGCGCTCCGGGGCGCTGGACATCGTCGTGGTCGACTCGGTGGCGGCACTCACGCCGAAGGCCGAGATCGAGGGCGAGATGGGCGACTCCCACGTGGGCCTGCAGGCGCGGCTGATGTCCCAGGCGCTGCGCAAGCTCACCGCCAACATCAAGCGCTCGAACACGCTGGTGGTGTTCATCAACCAGATCCGCATGAAGATCGGGGTGATGTTCGGCAGCCCGGAGACCACCACCGGCGGCAATGCACTTAAGTTCTACTCCTCCGTGCGCCTGGATATCCGTCGTCTCGGTGCGATCAAGAAGGGCGACGAGGTCATCGGCAACGAGACCCGCGTGAAGGTGGTGAAGAACAAGATGGCGCCGCCGTTCAAGCAGGCGGAATTCGAGATCCTTTACGGCGAAGGCATCTCGCGCCACGGCGAGCTCATCGACCTGGGCGTCAAGCACGGCCTGGTGGACAAGGCGGGTGCCTGGTATTCGTACAACGGCGACCGCATCGGCCAGGGCAAGGACAACGTCCGCAACTTCCTCAAGGACAACCCGGACATCGCCGACGAGATCGACGGCAAGCTCCGTGAGATGCTGCTGGGTCGCCCGGCTGCCGAGGAGACGGCCGAAGAGGAGAGCGGCGCCTCCGGCGGCGACGGCGCCTGAGCCGTCACGCATGGACGACGGGGACGACGGCGATCTCTGCGGGGAGGTCCGCGAACGCGCCGTGCGGCTGCTCGCCCGCCGCGAGCACTCGCGCCGCGAGCTCTGCCGCAAGCTCGAGCAGCGCGGCTACGACGCGGACCTTGTCGGGGAGGTGGTCGAGACGCTGGCCGGCGAGCGGCTGGTCAGCGACGAACGTTTCGCCGGGGAATACGTGCGCTCCCGCAGCGCCCAGGGATACGGCCCGCTGCGCATCCGTGCGGAGCTCGCCCGCCGCGGCGTTGACGATGCGCTGATCGACCCGCATCTGCCGGATGAGGACTTCTGGCTGGAGCAGTTGCGGGCGATCCACGACAAGCGGTTCGGGCCCCGCCCCCCCGAGGGGCTGCGCGAGAAGGCCCGGCGCGGGCGTTACCTGTCCAACCGCGGCTTCAGCGCGGACCAGGTACGGCGCGTACTGGGTGGGCTCGCCGACGACGAGTAGACCCGCCGCGTACTTGCAAATGGCTGAGGGGACATGATCAAGACGAGCGCAGAGATCCGCCAGGCCTTCCTGGACTTCTTCCACGAGCGCGGCCACGAGGTCGTGCCGAGCTCGCCGCTGGTGCCGGGCAACGACCCGACGCTGCTGTTTACCAACGCGGGGATGGTGCCTTTCAAGGACGTCTTCCTGGGCCGTGAGCAGCGCGGCTACACGCGCGCGGTAAGCAGCCAGCGCTGCGTGCGCGCCGGCGGCAAGCACAACGACCTCGAGAACGTCGGCTACACCGCCCGGCATCACACCTTCTTCGAGATGCTGGGCAACTTCAGCTTCGGCGACTACTTCAAGCGCGAGGCGATCGGTTATGCCTGGACCTTCCTCACCGAGGTCATCGGCCTGCCGGCCGAGCGGCTGTGGGTGACGGTGTACGAGGAGGACGACGAGGCCGCCGATATCTGGCTCAAGGAGATCGGCGTCGACCCGTCCCGGTTCTCGCGTATCGGCGCCCACGACAACTTCTGGTCCATGGGCGATACCGGTCCCTGCGGGCCGTGCTCGGAGATCTTCTACGACCACGGCCCCGAGGTGCCCGGCGGCCCACCCGGTTCTCCGGACGAGGATGGCGACCGCTACATCGAGATCTGGAATCTCGTGTTCATGCAGTATGACCGGGACGCCGACGGCAACATGGCACCCCTGCCCAAGCCATCCATCGATACCGGCATGGGCCTGGAGCGTATCGCCGCGGTGGTCCAGGGTGTGCACAACAACTTCGACATCGACCTGTTCAGGCGTCTGGTCACCGCCGCGGGTGAGGTCACCGGCTGCGAGGATCACACCAACAGCTCGCTGCGAGTGATCGCCGATCACATCCGCGCCTGTGCCTTCCTGATCGTCGATGGCGTGTTCCCGAGCAACGAGGGGCGCGGCTACGTGCTTCGCCGCATCATCCGTCGCGCGGTGCGCCACGGCTACAAGCTCGGTGTGAGCCGGACGTTCTTCCATCGCCTGGTGCAGCCGCTGGTCGACGAAATGGGGGCGGCGTTCCCGGAACTCGTCCGCGGCCAGCCACAGGCCGAGCGCATCCTCCGCCAGGAGGAGGAGCGCTTCCGCGAGACCCTGGAGCAGGGCCTCAAGCTCCTCGAGGAGGACCTGCGCGACCTCAGGGGCACCGTGATTCCCGGCGAGACGGTGTTCAAGCTCTATGACACCTATGGCTTCCCGGTGGACCTCACCGCCGACATCGCCCGCGAACGGGACCTCGAGGTGGATACCGAGGGCTTCGACCGAGCCATGGCCGAGCAGCGCGAGCGCGCCCGGGCGGCGAGCAACTTCAAGGCCGATCACGGTGGCGGCGCGGACTACGAGGGCAGCTCGGAATTCACCGGCTACGATCACCTGCGCGACAGTGCCCACGTCGATGCCCTGTACGCCAAGGGCCGGGCGGTGAATACCCTGGAGACCGGCGACGAGGGCATGATCATCCTCGACCGCACGCCCTTCTACGCCGAGTCCGGCGGCCAGGTCGGTGATCGCGGAACGATCAGCGGCGAGGGCTTCGAGTTCGAGGTTCGGGATACCGTGAAGTACGGCGACGCCCACGGCCATGTCGGCGTGGTCCGCCGGGGGCGCGTGCAGGCCGGCGACGGCGCTAGCGCCCACGTGGACGAGGCCCGTCGGCAGGCCACGGTGCTCAACCACTCGGCCACGCACCTGCTCCACGCCGCGTTGCGGGAGATCCTCGGCGAGCATGTCACCCAGAAGGGCTCGCTGGTGGCCCCCGATCGCCTGCGTTTCGACTTCGGCCACTTCGAGTCGGTGAGCGCGGAACAGCAGGAGAGCATCGAGCGCCGGGTCAACCAGTGGATCCGTGCCAACGAGCCCGCGGACGTCCGCCACATGACCTACGACGAGGCCATCGACTTCGGGGCGGTGGCGCTGTTCGGCGAGAAGTACGGTGACGACGTGCGGGTCATGCGCTTCGGCGATTTCTCCACTGAGCTCTGTGGCGGTACTCACGTCGGCCGCACCGGCGACATCGGCTTCTTCAAGATCATCTCCGAGGTCGGCATTTCCGCGGGCGTGCGCCGAATCGAGGCGGTGACCGGCGAGGGGGCGCTGGCCTGGGCCCAGGCCGCGGAACGGCGTATCGACGCGGTGGCTGAGCGCCTGCGCGCCAGCCCCGAAAACATCGAGGTGCGCCTCGGGCAGGTGCTCGATCGCAACCGCGAGCTGGAGAAGGCGCTGGAACAGGCCAGGGCCCGGCTCGCCAGCCAGACGGGCAGCGATCTGGTGGACAGGGCCGTCGAGGTCGGCGGCGTGCGCGTGCTTGCCGAACAGGTCAACGCCGCGGACGCCAAGGCACTGCGGAACACCCTGGACCAGCTCAAGAACAAGCTCGGCAGTGGCGTGATCGTGCTCGCCGGGGTCGACGGGGAGAAGGTCCGCATCGTGGCCGGTGTCACCTCGGACCTTACCGACCGGGTGCGCGCCGGGGATATGGTCAACCGCGTCGCCGAACGCGTCGGCGGCCGCGGCGGCGGTCGCGCCGACTTCGCCCAGGCGGGCGGTAACGACCCCTCCAGGCTGGGCGAGGCGCTCGGTGCCGTATCCGGCTGGGTCGGCGAGGCCCTCGGCGAGACGGCCGGGTAACTGACAAACCCATTCAGGAAACACGGACATGTCACTGATAGTTCAGAAATATGGTGGCAGCTCGGTCGGCGATATCGAGCGCATCGAGCATGTCGCCCGCAAGGCCATCGCCACCCGGGATGCAGGGCACAAGGTCGTGGTCGTGGTCTCGGCCATGAAGGGCGAGACCGACCGGCTCATGGAGCTGGCGCATGCGGCCTCGCAGTCCGAGTCCCCGCGCCCGCGGGAGCTCGATCTGCTGCTGTCCACCGGCGAGCAGGTAACGATCTCGCTGCTCACCATGGTACTGGAGCGCCTCGGTGCGCCGGCGCGCTGCTATACCGGGCCACAGGTACGCATCCTTACGGACAGCGCCTTCAGCAAGGCGCGCATCCAGGACATCGATGACGAGCGGATTCGTGAGGACCTCGACGAGGGCCGCATTGTGGTGGTCGCCGGTTTCCAGGGCGTCGACGAGAACGGCTCGGTTACCACCCTGGGCCGTGGCGGCTCCGATACCACGGCGGTCGCCCTGGCCGCGGCGCTCGAGGCCGACGAATGCCAGATCTACACCGACGTCGACGGTGTCTACACCACCGATCCGCGGGTCGTGCCCCAGGCGCGCCGACTCGATCGCATCACCTTCGAGGAGATGCTGGAGATGGCGAGCCTCGGCTCGAAGGTGCTGCAGATCCGCGCCGTCGAGTTCGCGGGTAAGTACAAGGTGCCCCTGCGTGTCCTCTCCACGTTCGAGGAGGGGCCGGGCACACTGATCATGTATGAGGAAGAAGGCATGGAAGAACCGCTTATCTCGGGGATCGCGTTCAACCGCGACGAGTCGAAGATCACGGTCATCGGCGTGCCGGATCATCCGGGTATCGCCGCGCAGCTGCTGGGCCCGATCTCGCGGGCGAACATCAACGTGGACATGATCGTGCAGAACATCAGCAACGAGGGGCTGACGGACTTCACGTTCACCGTTCACCGCAACGAGTACGAGAACGCCCTCAAGATCCTGCGCGAGCAGGCGGAACAGCTGAACGTGCGCGAGGTCTATGGAGATACGGGCATCGTCAAGCTCTCGATCGTGGGTGTGGGCATGCGCTCCCACGCGGCGGTGGCGAGCCGGATGTTCGACGCCCTGGCGGCGGAAGGGATCAACATCCAGATGATCTCCACCTCCGAGATCAAGGTCTCGGTCGTTATCGACGAGAAGTACCTCGAGCTCGGCGTGCGTGCGCTGCACCGGGCGTTCGAGCTGGATAACAAGGAGGGCGAGACGGTTCGCGTGGAAGGCGAGCCGCAGTAACGCCTCGACGAACGAGTCGTCCCGCCGTCCGGCATGGATCGCCGATGGACGGCGTGACGTTCGTGTTTTTCGGGTTCACTGTGTACAACGAGAGTATCGGCAGCTCGCGAAACCCTGCCGACCGCTATTGCGGGACATGACAGGGGGGCTAAGGGGGGCCGTTTCGGCAAGGAAGTGATCAAGGAATGTTGATTCTTACACGACGAGTCGGGGAAACGCTGATGATCGGCGACGATGTCACCGTGACGGTGCTCGGCGTCAAGGGCAATCAGGTGCGTATAGGCGTTAACGCGCCGCGGGATGTATCCGTGCATCGCGAGGAGATCTACGACCGCATCCAGCACGAGGATGAACCGGGCGCCCAGGACGAGAGTGCCGGCGAGAGGGACTGAACCGGGTTTACGCAGCGGGGCAATTTGCGTAAGCTTTGCCCCCGTTGCCGCCGACGCGGCATAGCCCCCGGAGAGATGGCCGAGTGGCTGAAGGCGCTCCCCTGCTAAGGGAGTATGGGCTAACGCCCATCGAGGGTTCGAATCCCTCTCTCTCCGCCAGATATGAAGCCCGGCAGGGTCTGCCACCCCTGCCGGGCTTTTTTCGTTTCCGCCCGCTGTCGCGTCCCGGGTGCCGCCGTGACTAACCCGTCCCGGATTAGTACCTTGGCGGGGCGGTCCGTGTGGCGGGCGCGGCCTTCGGCAGGGAAGGGGATAACGGTGAGAACAGGACTGCGCTGGTTTCGTGACGTCGTACTGCTCCTCGTGCTGGCACTCGCTGCCGCTACCGCCGCCGCTCAGACGGGCGCCGTCCCGGCCGGTGGTGGTGGGGCGTCCGCGGAGAACGGGGGCCGGCCGGACTACGCGGCGCTCGCGGATATGCTCGAGGACAAGCAGGCCCGCGAGCAGCTGATCGGCGAGCTGCGCCGTCTGGCCCGCAAACAGCAGGATGAGGGCGGCTCGCAGGGCGGGGAAGAGGGCGAGTCCGGTGCTATCGCGCCGGACAGCCCGGTCGCGCGTATACGTTCGCTGCCGCAGCGCGTCGCCTCGGTCACCGAGGCCGCGGTGCATGGCGTGATCGAGCGTGTCTCCAGCGCCGCCACCGCCGTTGCCGCCGCTGCGGCCGCACTCTGGCGGCCGGGTCGGGATTACGGCGAGCTGCTTCGCGGCGTGCTGCCCTTCGCGGGCCTGGTGGTGGCGACCTTCGTCATCTTCTCCGTGCTTCGCCGGCTCGCGGCCCCGCTGTACCGGCGCGTCGCCTCGTGGGCGGCGGCGGGCTACCGGCGTCACCCCGGCCGGGCACTGACCGGCGTGGTCGTGGGCGTGGTGGTCGACGCGTTGACCATCGTCGCAGCGGCGGTCGCCGCCTACGTCATTGCGTTGTCGCTGCCGGGTGGAGGCACCCGGCTTCCCCACTGGGCGGCGCTGTTCGTCAACGCCTTCATCGTGGTCGAAGGGCTGCGGGTGGTGGTGCGCGCGGTCCTCTCGCCGCGTTTCGACGGCCTGCGGCCGGTGCCGCTGGCCACGGAGCAGGCGCGCTACGTCTACGTGCGCGCGGGCCGGGTCATCGCCTGGCTCGGCTACGGTCTGCTGCTGGCCCTGCCGCTGGCGAACCGTCACGCCACGGTGGCGGAGACGGAGCGTACGGTGGGACTCGTCGTCATGGCGGTGGGTTACATGTACGTGCTGGTGCTCGTGTTCCGGCACCGGCGCTCGGTCGGCGGCGTGATTCAGCGCGCAGCGGCCCACGCGCGTACCGGCCCGGGACGGGCCCTGCTGGGCGGGCTGGCCCGGACCTGGCATCTGATCGCCGCCGTCTATGCCACGGTGCTGTTCGTGGGCGGTCAGGTCGATCCGGCGGGGACCCTGGCCTTCGTGGTGCGTGCCACGGGCATGAGCCTCGCGATGGCACTGGCGGGACTGCTGGCGGCGGACGGACTGGGCCGGCTCAAGCGCCGGCATATCCGACTGCCGGAGGACTGGCAGCGGCGCATGCCGATGCTGGAGCATCGCCTGAACGCCTACGTGCCCGCGATGGTGAGCGCTGCCCGCGGGGTGGTGACGTTCATCGTGGCCCTGGGGGTGCTGGATGCATGGTCGGTGATGGATATCGGCGCGTGGTTCGACTCGCCGTTCGGCCTCGCCGTGATCCAGGTGGCGGTCCGTGTGGCGATCACACTGCTTATCGCCGCGGCGGTATGGGTGGCCATCGCCAGCGTCATCGAGCATCGCATGAGTCCGGAGACCGGGACCGGCGAGCCCAGCGCGCGGGAGAAGACCCTGCTGGCACTGTTCAGCAACGCGGCGGTGATCGCCATCGTGGCGATGACGGTGATGATCACGCTCTCCCAGATCGGTATCAACATCGGTCCGTTGCTGGCCGGCGCCGGTGTGCTCGGTCTCGCCATCGGCTTCGGTGCCCAGAAGCTGGTCCAGGACATCATCACCGGTGTGTTCATCCAGCTCGAAAACGCCATGAACACCGGGGACGTGGTGACGATCTCGGGGGTGACGGGCACGGTCGAGAAGCTCACCGTGCGCTCGGTGGGGGTGCGCGACCTCGCCGGCACGTACCACCTGATCCCGTTCTCGTCGGTGGATAATGTCGCCAACTACATGCGCGGCTTCGCCTATCACATGGGCGAGTACGGCATCGCCTACCGCGAGGACATCGACGAGGCCATCGCCTCGCTGCGCTCGGCGTTCGAGGAGCTGCGCAGCGATGCCACGCTGGGCCCGGAGATCCTGGAGGACGTGGAGATCGACGGCGTCACCGCGCTCGCCGACAGCTCGGTGAATATCCGCGTACGCATTCGCACCACGCCGGGCAACCAGTGGGCGGTGGGACGCGCCTACAACCGCCTGGTCAAGCGCCACTTCGACCATGCCGGCATTGAGATCCCGTTCCCGCACATGACGATGTACTTCGGCCAGGACAAGGACGGCTCCGCGCCGCCGGCGAACGTGGTGCTCGGCGAGACCTCGACCGTCACGCGGCGGGACACCCGCCAGGACACACCGGCGGAGAACCGCCCCGAGGACCTCGGCACGAGCACCTCCGGGCCGGATGCGCCCGGGGACGGACGCTGACGCCGCGCCGACGATGGCTCAGCGGTGGCGCGCGGGGCCCTCGCGGAGGGCGTCGCGGGCCTCCCGGGCCTCCGGATCGTGGGGCAGGCGGCGGGGCCTGGCGAGCCACTCACGGCCGCGGAGCATGAGGTTGAAGTAGATGCCGGGCATCCATTTCTCCTTGAGCATCCACATGCTCCAGCGCGGCACCGTCGGATCCAGCGGGAATGTCGGCAGCAGCTTGCCGCCGTAGCCGAACTCCGCGAGGATCACCCGACCGCGAGCGACGGTCAGCGGGCAGGAACCGTAGCCGTCGTAGACGGCGCGGCAGCGCAGCCCGTCCAGGGTGGCGATGACGTTCTCCGCGACCACCGGTGCCTGCTTGCGCACCGCCGCGGCGGTCTTGGCGTTGGGCGCGCCACAGGCGTCGCCGAGGCCGAAGACGTTGCCGTAGCGCACGTGCTGCAGGGTCTCCGGATCGACGTCGATCCATCCGCCGGCATTGGCGAGCGGGCCCTCGCGCACCACGTCCGGCGCGGTCTGGGGCGGGCAGACGTGGAGCATGTCGAAGTCTTTGTCCACCAGCCGCTCGTTGCCACTGGCGTCCTGCACGCGGAAGCGCGCGGTCCGCGCCGGGCCGTCGACGGCGACGAGGTTGCTGTTGAACGCCAGATCGATGCCGTAGCGCTCGACGTAGCGCATCAGCGGCGGCACGAACGTCTCGACGCCGAAGAGCACGGCGCCGGCGCTGTTGAACTCGACGTCGATGGCGTCGAGCACCCCGCGGCGACGCCACTCATCGCACGCGAGATACATCGCCTTCTGCGGGGCCCCCGCGCACTTGATGGGCATCGGTGGCTGGGTGAACAGCGCCCGCCCGCCATGCAGGCCCTGTACGAGATCCCAGGTGTAGGAGGCCATCTCGTAGCGATAGTTGGAGGTTACACCGTTGCGGCCGAGGGTCTCCGACAGGCCCTCGATGGCGGCCCAATCCAGCCGGATCCCCGGAGCAGCGACCAGCGTCCGGTAACTCAGGCGCTCGCCGTCCTCCAGTACCACCCGGTTCTGCCCGGGCTCGAAGGCCGCGACCGCGGCCCGGATCCAGCGCGCGCCCGCGGGCATGAGGTCGGCCATGGGGCGTACCGTCTGCTCGCGCCTGAAGACACCGCCACCGACGAGCGTCCAGCCCGGCTGGTAGTAGTGCTGCTCGCGGGGCTCGATAACTGCGATATCCAGCGCCGGACGCCGGGCCAGCAGGCTGGCGGCGGTGGCAAGGCCGGCGGCACCGCCGCCGACGATGAGCACGTCGTACCGGCGGCCGTTGCCGGTGTCGGTGGCCTCGCCGGTGGTGTCGGCGGACCAGGCCGCTTCCAGTCGCGGGCGCAGGCCGGACAGGTCATAGCCCGCAGTGGCGCACGTGGCGAGCACCGCGTCCGGCGCGAGGTGGCGGGCCTCGTTCAGGGCCCAGAGGCTGGTGGAGCGTGAGCCGGTGCGGCAGAAGGCAACCACCGGGCCGCGGGCATTGGCGAGGATCGTCGCGAACGCGCGGACGTCGTCGTCCGTGATCTGACCGGAGACCACCGGGACGTAGTGATAGGCGATGCCGAGGCGCTCGGCGGCCGCCGCGAGCTCGGCACCGGCAGGCTGATCCCCGCTCTCGCCGTCGGGACGGTTGTTGATGACGGTCTGCACGCCCTCGGCGGCGAGCGCGCCGAGGTCGCTCGCCCGGAGCTGGGTGGTCACCGCGTAGAACGGCGACAGCGGTTTTCTCGTCTCCACGGTCTCTCTCCTCCCTGCCGTGGAACGCGCGGGCTCAGAGCGCGTTCAGCGGTATCTTGATATAGCGCACGCCGTTGGATTCCGCCGGCGGAAAGGCACCGGCGCGCATGTTGATCTGGACGGACGGCAGGATCAGCCGCGGCATGTCGAGGGTGGCGTCGCGTTCGGTGCGCATCTGCACGAACGTCTCCTCGTCCACGTCGTCATGGACGTGCACGTTGGTGGCGCGCTCCTCGGCCACGGTGGTCTCCCAGCGGTACTCATCCCGGCCCGGGGCCTTGTAGTCGTGGCACATGAACAGCCGCGTCTCGCCGGGCAGCGAGAGCACGCGGCGGATGGAGCGGTAGAGCTGGCGGGCGTCGCCGCCGGGGAAGTCCGCACGGGCGGTGCCGTAGTCGGGCATGAACAGGGTGTCGCCCACGAAGGCGGCGTCGCCGATGGCGTAGGTCATGCACGCGGGGGTGTGTCCCGGGGTGTGCAGGGCGCGGGCCTCGATTCCGCCGATGCGGAACGTCTCCTCGTCGGCGAAGAGGTGGTCGAACTGGCTGCCGTCGCGGGCGAACGCGGCCTCGACGTTGAAGAGGTCGCCGAAGACGTTCTGCACCGTCGTAATGTTGGCGCCGATGCCGATGGCACCGCCGAGCCGTTCCCGGAGGTAGGGGGCGGCGGTGAGGTGATCGGCGTGGACGTGGGTCTCCAGGATCCAGGTCGCGCGCAGGTCGTTCTCCTGGACGAACGCGACGATGCGATCGGCGCTGTCGTGGCTGGTGCGCCCGGAGTTGGGGGCGTAGTCGAGCACGGAGTCCACGATGGCGCATTCGCGGCTCGCCGGGTCGGCGACCACGTAGCTCACCGTGAACGTCTCCTCGTCGAAGAAGGCGGTGACGTCGGGCTGGCTCATCACGGGATACTCCTCTGTCCGGATGGTCCGATGCGGGACCCATAGGAGAGCTATAGGTCCGTCCGGGGGATAAGTCAATAAATGGTTATATATATATAATTAAATCAGATATAAGGCGGCCGATGTCCGTTCGGTGTCGGGCTCCGGGCGGCAGATCTCGTGGCGCAGAACGGCGATTCCCGTGCGGACGATGAGCCCGGCGACGACCGCGGTCACGAGCGCGAGCAGGGCACAGGCGAGCACGAGCACCCAGCTCCGGCTGTCGCTGGCATGGAGGCCGAACGCGGCGACCGTCATCGCCGCCAGCGGGAACGAATACGCCCACCACGAGATCGCGAAGCGCAGCCGCGTGAAGCGCCGCCACTGGGTGAGCAGGAGCAGCAGCAGGAACAGCCCGGTGTGGAAGAGCACGCGGGCAAAGGCATCCACGCCACCGGTGAGCTGCACGTAGGCCACGAAGCCCACCGCCGGCGGGGCGACGAGGATGAACAGCGTCGGCATCAGCGTCGCCGGCAGCGGCTGGTGGAAGATCATGCGGTAGACCACGATGGTCAGCAGCACCAGCCAGAACATCACGCCCACGCTGAAGAAGAACCACGACAGCTCCGCCAGTCCCAGGGGTACGCCGGCGATCGGCACCAGGATGTTGCCCACCGCGGGGATGAACCATGCCGGACTCACGTGGACGATCTCGAAGCGCTCCTGGTGGAGCCAGGCGCCGACGATGTAGAGGGTGAACGCGAGCTGCGCGGCCGCGCCCGCACCCCACAGCCACGGCGCCACGGCCGGGGCGTGGACCAGCGCCAGCGTGCCCAGCAGCACCAGGCTGATGGAGATCGTCGGGAAGAAGCTCAGCTTCACCGGGTGGTGCAGCTCGGCGAGGACATCGGCGCGCCGGCGCAGCAGTTTCGCCGCGTAGACGCCGAGCAGCACGATGAACACCGCCGCGACCGAGGTCGCGAGCACCGGCGCCACCGCCGCGGGCACACCGGTGACCCGGGCGGCGCGTTCCCAGGCGATGGCCAGGCCGGCGAGCCCCATGACGATGGCGAACATGCTCACCGGGAAATGACCGAGCCGATCCCCCGGTCCGGGGGCGAGTGCTTTCATGGCCTTACTCCCGCGGGCGCTGCCGCCGGGGCGCCGGCCGTGCGCGTGACCGTCGGGGGCGACCCCCGTACGGCCGCGGGGCACGCTCCGGCGCCGTGTCATGGTCTCAGGGCCGGAGCATGGCCCGCCGGTCCGCCGAACGGGTCCAGGCGTGGAGCGAGCCGTCGTAGAGCGCGGTGTCGTCCCGGCCGCCGATCTCACTGATCGCGAACCAGGCCATGGACGAGACGTGGCCGGAGTTGCAGTAGGCGATCACCGGCTGATCCTCGCCCACGTCCATCGCCGCGAGGATCCGGCGCACCGCCTCGCCGTCGCGCCAGTAGTGGATGCCGTCGCGGCTGACGGAAAACAGGTCGAACGGTACCGGACGGGCACCGGGCAGATGGCCGAGGCCGTCGACGTAGTCCTTGCCGGCGAGGCCGGTGTACTGCGTCAGCGGACGATTGTCCACCAGGGTGGCGCCGCCGTTCTCCAGGACGTCGGCCACGTCCGCGGTGGAGACCCGGATGCCGGGACGGGCCAGACGGGCCGCGAAGTCGCCGTCTCCCGGCAGGCCGGCCGGGGAGTCGGCGGTCCCGCCGCCGGCGGCGGCCCAGGCCGCGGCACCGCCGTCCAGCACCGCGACGTCGTCGTGACCGTAGTAGCGCAGGGCCCAGTACAGCCGTGCGGCGACGGTCATGTCCCCGGCGACCCGGGTGCCGGCGGGGGCGATCACGACGGTCCCGCCGGCGTCGACGCCGGCGTCGCGCATCAGTGCGGTGAAGGTGCCGGCGTCGGGGACGAGGTAGTCCACCGGGCCGTCGTCGGTCTCGCGCTCCACGGCGATGTCGCCGTAGGGCACGAACACGGCGCCGGCGATGTGGCCGACCCCGTCGAAGAGCGCCGGGTCCTTGGCGGTCTCGATCACGGTCACCTCTTCGCGGTGCGCCCCCAGCCAGTCGGCGGAGACCAGCGGAGCGGTGGCCGCGAGCAGGGCCGTCGGCAGCAGCATCAGCGCAGCCGCGGCGGCGTTGCGCAGCGTGCGCAGCAGTCGGACGTCGTTCATGGTGTCACCTCCAGGGGCGCGTTCGCCGGTTCAGAACGTGAACAGCCGGGTGGCCGGGTCGGCCATCACTGCACCGATATCCGACGGCGTGGCAGCGCCGACGCCGGGGCGCAGGTCCCGGTCGGAGAGGCCCTCCGTGGGCAGGTAGATGGCGCAGACGTCCACCCGCACACCGGCGTCGACGAGCCCGCCGAGCATCTGCCGGGGCGCCATGTCCGGTGGCTGGACGGTTTCGCCGCCCTCGTCGGAGGCGGACACCGCCATGCCGCCGGCGGCGTCGCACAGCAGGATCCGGGCGTCGCCGCCGTCGCGGACCCACTGGCGGGTGAGGATCAGCGCCATGGCCTGCGTCTGGGGGCTGTCCGCGGTGATGACGGTGAGCAGCCGCCGTTCCGCCGCGTCGGCGACGCCGGCGGTGACGAGCAGGGCGATGAAGACGAGCAGGGGCTTGAGGGGTGCGCGCATGGGGACCTCCCGTTTACCGGTTGCCGTGCCCCGGGGCGATTCCCCGGGGCCTGGCGGAGAGTCTCCGGCGCGCGGCGTGCCGCGGTCAGTGACTATGTCACAGTACCGCGGCGCTCCCGCCGGGAGCGCTCATGTCGCGGCCCTGGCGGACGGCCTCGTCGAGGGTGGGTGTGAAGACCAGGCGGTCCGGCACCGGCCGGATCCGGGCGCGGGCCAGGGTGCGCAGCGGCTGGAACTGCAGGTCGGCGACGATCACACGGGTACCGGCCTCCGACATGCGCTCGACGAAACGCTCGAGCGCGCTGACCCCGCCGGCGTCGAGCACCGGCACGCCGTCCATGTAGACGATCACCCCGTCCCGCCCCGCCGCCTCCGCCTCCAGCTCGGCGAACACCCGTTCCGCGGCGGCGAAGAACAGCGCGCCGGTGACCTTGAACACCGCCCAGCCGGCCGGGACGGCATGTGAGCGTAAGCGCGACGACGACGTGATGTCGGTGACGCGGGTCATGGTCGCGACGTCGCGCATGAACAGCAGCGCGGCGAGGACCACGCCGACACCGATGGCGATGACCATGTCGAAGACCACCGTCAGCCCGAGGCAGGTGGCGAGCACCGCGATGTCCCCGCCGGGGGCGCGGCGGACGAGCCGCACCACCTTGTGTGCCTCGCTCATCTGCCAGGCGACCATCATCAGCAGCGCCGCCATGGAGGCCATGGGCAGATAGGCCAGCCACGGCGCCAGGACCACCAGGGCAGCTAGGACCACCAGCGCATGGATCACGCTGGCGACGGGACTCTCCGCCCCGGCGCGGTAATTGGCGCTGGAGCGCGCGATCGCCGCGGTCGCGGTGATGCCCCCGAACAGCGGCGCCACCAGGTTGCCCAGGCCCTGGCCGAGCAGCTCGCCGTTGGCGCTGTGCCGCCGGCCGGTCATGCCGTCGAGGACCACCGCGCAGAGCAGTGACTCGATGGCGCCCAGCGCGGCGATGGAGAACGCCGCGGGCAGGAGCGCGCGCACGCGCTCCAGCGTCCACGCGACGGGCTCGCCGCCGGGGCCCGGCTGGTTCCAGGGCCAGGTGAACTCCGGCAGCACCGCGGGGATGCCCATGCCGAGGGTGCCGTCGGCATGGGTGAAGGTGAAGCGCGAGCCGATGGTCTCCACCGGATCGCCGCCGGCAGCGAACAGCGCGGCGACGGCGACGCCGGCGAGCACCGCGGGCAGGTGTCCGGGCACCGGCAGGCGCAGCCGCGGCCAGATCACGAGCACCGCGAGGGTCACCGCGCTCACGGTGGTGGTTGCCGGGTCCAGCCCCGGTAGTGCCGCGGCGAGGTGGGTGAGCTTCTCCGGGTAGAACTCCGGCAGCGCGCCGGTCTCCAGGCCGAAGAAGTCCGGGATCTGCAGCGTGGCGATCACCACGGCGATGCCCGCGGTGAAGCCCAGCGTGACCGGGGGCGGGATGTACTCGATCAGCCGGCCCAGCCGCGCCAGCCCCATGGCGACGAGGATCACCGCCGCCATCAGCGAGGCGGTGAGCAGGCCGGCCAGCCCGTACGTCTGCGAGATCGGGTAGAGGATAACTACGAAGGCGGCGGTGGGGCCGGAGACGCTGTAGCGCGAACCGCCGGTGAGGGCGATGACGACGCCCGCGACGATCGCAGTGTAGAGCCCGTGCTGCGGCGGTACGCCGCTGGCGATGGCGAGCGCCATGGACAGCGGGATGGCGATGATGCCCACGCTCACGCCGGCGAGGGCGTCGGCGCGCAGGCGGGTCAGGGTGTAGCGCTCGCGCAGGCAGGCCTGTCGGAACGCGCTCGCAATGGAGACGCGGGTCAGATGGGCGCGGTGGGGCATCGGGTGGTGGTCCGGGATGTTAAACGTATTTCTATTTTATGTGCTTATATATAACAATCAATGTTAATATGGTTAACATAATAGATCTGGAGATGGACCGTGGAGAACCGTACGGCGCGGCTGACGCTGCTGATCGATCCGAAGAAGAAGGCCGTTTTCGAGCGGCTGTGTGCGGAAGCGGACGTGACCCCCTCGCAGATGGTGCGTCAGTTCATCCGTGACTACATCGAGACGCGCCTGGGGCCGGACTGGCGCGAGCAGGTACTGGGAGAGGAGAGCGGAGCGGGGCATTCACCGGGGCATGGCAAGCGCTGACACCGCGGCCCGGTCCGGGGCGGTGGTGGGCGAATGCCACGGCACGACGCAGGGCACCACCGCGGCTGGCGCCGTCGTCCCGTGCTTTGGGTGGGACGGTGAGTCGTGATTCAGGGCACCAGCAGCCGGCGAACCGGTGCCGGCAGGGTCTCCGGATCGAGCGCGTCGAGGGTGTTCTTGGCGGCGAGCCCCAGCTCGGTATCGCCCTCGACGATCAGCTCGCGCTGGAAGAACGCGGTATCCGGGTCCAGTTGCCCGCGCACGAGGGCGACGAACACCGACAACGGTCCGTGGATGGTCGTCTCCGCCGGGGTTTGCGGCGGCAGGACCAGCAGCCGGCCGGCAATCAGCGTCATCGGCCAGATCACGCCGGCGTCGTCGGCGGCGACGGCGAGCACCCGGGCCTCCATGAAGTCGAAACGCGCGTCCGCGATCGCCTCCGCCAGGGCATGATTGAGCGCGTCCTCGATGATCGCGCGCTGCAGGCTGGTCGGCACCGTCCGGGTGAGTATCCGCGCGGCGTTGGGCAGGAGGGCGTGCAACCGCATGCGTGACTCCGCTGTGGGGTAGCGACAAAGCGCTTCAACATAGCACCGTGTGGCCACGACGGGTTTGCGCTGGCTCAAAGGCATGGCGGCGGCGATACGCTAGCGTGTGGCGATTGCCAACCCGCCGATCATTGAGGAGCCACGATGGAGCTCGTCTGCCCCGCCGGAAGCCTCCCCGCGCTGCGCAACGCCGTGGCGGCCGGTGCGGACGCCGTGTATACCGGCTTTCGCGACGCCACCAACGCCCGGCACTTCGCGGGCCTGAACTTCACCCAGAACGACCTGGAGCGCGGCATCGCCGAGGCCCACGCCCGCGGCTGCCGCGTGTTCCTCGCCGTGAACACCTATCCGCAGCCGGGCAGCTGGTCCGCGTGGGAGGCGGCCGTGGATCGTGCCGCGGAGCTCGGCGTCGATGCGCTCATCGCAGCCGACGTCGGGGTGCTCGACTATGCCAGCCGGCGCCACCCGGCGCTGCCGCTGCATCTGTCGGTGCAGGCGTCGGCGACCAACGCGGAGGCGTTGGCCTTCTACCACCGCCACTTCAATATCCGCCGCGCGGTGCTGCCGCGGGTACTGTCCGTGCGCCAGGTCGCCCAGGTGGCCGCGGAGTCGCCGGTGCCCGTGGAGGTCTTCGGCTTCGGCAGCCTGTGCATCATGGTCGAGGGGCGCTGCCTGCTCTCCAGCTACGCCACCGGGCGTTCGCCCAACACCTACGGCGCCTGCTCGCCGGCCTCCCACGTGCGCTGGCAGGTCACCGGCGACGGCCTGGAGGCGCGGGTCAACGGGGTGCTGGTGGACCGTTACGGCAGCGGCGAGCGCGCCGGTTACCCAACCATCTGCAAGGGGCGTTTCCAGCTCGACGGCGCGGCACCGTGGCACGTGCTGGAGGAGCCGACCAGCCTGAGCACGGTGGACATCCTCCCGGAGCTCGCGGAGGCTGGTGTCGCCGCGATCAAGGTCGAGGGCCGCCAGCGCAGCCCGGCCTATGTCCGCCAGGTCACCGAGGTCCTGCGCGAGGCCATCGATGCCTGCATGGCCGGGCGGACCGGTGCGCCCCGGAAGGAATGGCAGGAGCGCCTGCGCAGTGTCTCCGAGGGCGCGCAGGTCACCCTGGGCGCCTATCACCGGCAGTGGGGGTGAGCACGATGAACGCAACCGGCACACCGCGCCTGTCCCTGGCTCCGATCCCGTATTTCTGGAGCCGTGAGGCGGTGATGGCCTTCTACGAGGCCGCCCGCGACTGGCCCGTGGACGTGGTCTATCTCGGCGAGACCGTCTGCCCGAAGCGCCGCCGCCTGCGCAGCACCGACTACTTCGCCATCGGCGAGTCCCTCGCGGCTGCCGGCAAGGAGGTGGTGATCTCCACGCTCACGCTCATCGAGGCGGGCTCGGAGCTGGGCGGCCTGCGCAGCCTCTGCCGGGACAGCCCGTTCACGGTCGAGGCCAACGACATGGCCGCAGTGGGCGTACTCGAGCGCGAGAGCCGTGGATTCGTGGCGGGCCCCACCCTGAACCTCTACAACGCCGCGGCGCTCGAGCGCATGCGCGCCGCCGGCGCCAGGCGCTGGGTGCTGCCCGTGGAGCTCGGCGCGCAGACCGCCGGGGCGCTGACCTCGGCGGTGCCGGCGCTGGAGTCGGAGATCCTGGCGTGGGGACGGCTGCCCCTGGCGTGGTCAGCGCGCTGTTTCACCGCGCGGGCCGAGAACCGCTCCCGGGACGACTGCGGCTTCGCCTGTGGCGATGACCCGGACGGGCGGGTGGTGCGAACCCAGGATGGCCAGCCGTTCCTCACCCTTAACGGCATCCAGACCCAGTCGGCGATGACGCAGAACCTCGCCGCCGACTATCCGGCGCTGTGCAACGCCGGCGCCGGCGTGCTTCGGCTGGTCCCCCAGAGTCACGACATGGAACAGGTGGTCGCGGGCTTCGATGCGCTGCGCAACGGCGCCGCGCCGGAGAAAGTGGCCGAGGAGCTCGCGCCACTTACCGGCGTCGGCGGTTGCAACGGCTACTGGCATGGCGCCGCCGGACTGGTGGAAGGGGCGGCTGAATCCTGACCGGGGGTGCTGCTGCGCGCCCACCGTTGTGTGATATTCTCCACACATGCGTGTTGCACCGCGGTGCCGGCGGTGCCCGAAACGCCTCGTCGAATCATGCAGGCTATTGGGTGAAGGGATCATGCGACAGGGACAGCAGCACTCCGCCACAGGGGACAGCGGCAACGCCATTACCTGTCGGCGTTGCGGTTTGTACCGGATCTGTTTTGCGCGCCGGCTCGAGGGCGGCGAGCGTCACGAACGCCAGGGGGTCGTCCGGCGCGGTCATGAGCCGTTGCGGGCCGGCCAGCCCGTGGACGGTGCGCGCCTGAAGGGGCTCTCGGTGCTCCGCTCAGGGGCGCTCAAGCGCTGCCGCTACAGCCGCAACGGCGAGGAGATCATCGCCGGCTTCTACTTCCCCGGCGAGACGCTGGGCCTGGAATGGTCCCCGGCCGGCCAGGAGGAGGAGCGCTACGTGGCGCTGGAGCAGGCCCACGTCTGCCATATCCCCTGGCAGCGGATCGAGGGCCTCATGGAGGAGGACGGCGACGTCCGCGAGGCGGTCAACCAGATGCTCCGCGAGGAGATCACCGTCGAGCGTGAGCGGCTGCTGCGCGCGTGCCGCGGCTCCGCCCGCCAGCGCGTGGCCGCGTTCCTGCTGGATCTCGCCGAGCGCCGGCAGCGGCGTTCGTTATCCGCGGATCGGATCCGTCTGGGCATGGGCCGTCGCGAGATCGCCGCCTATCTCGACCTCACGATCGAGACGGTGAGCCGCACGCTCTCGCAGTTCAAGCGCGCGGGCATGATCCAGCTCGAGGGGCGGCGGCTGCAGCTGATGAACGGCGAGGCACTGGCCGCGGCGGCGGACGGTGTCGAGGGCGAGCGCCTCTGCGGCTGAGCGGCGTTCGGGGCGATTGTCTGAGCCCCGGAATGCTGGTAGTCTCTCGCCGCCGTCATGACGATGGCGGCGTCACAATGGTGGTGGCGTCGGTCCCCCCGCGACGACAGACTGCGAACCCCGTCAGGCCCGGAAGGGAGCAGCGGTAGCAGTGGACTCGGGCGCCGGGGTGCGGCTGGCGTCGCCGCCACCCAATCCCTCCGGCGGGTTTCCCCGCATCGGCGCGTGAACCCCGCCGTCGGGCGGTGCTAGAATCGCCGTCTCGACAGCTTCGGCGAATCCCATGGCCTACCAGGTTCTCGCACGCAAATGGCGTCCGCGCACCTTCGCGGAGTTGGTCGGGCAGACCCCCGTGCGGCGGGCGCTCGCCAACGCCATCGCGAACGATCGTCTCCATCACGCGTACCTGTTTACCGGCACTCGCGGCGTGGGCAAGACCACGATCGCGCGCATCTTCGCCAAGTGCCTGAACTGCGAGCGCGAGGGCGTTACCACCGAGCCCTGCGGCGAGTGCGAGGCCTGCCGGGAGATCGACGAGGGCCGCTTCGTCGACCTGATCGAGGTGGATGCCGCCTCGCGCACCGGCGTCGACGATACCCGGGAGCTGCTGGACAACGTCCAGTACACCCCCACGCGCGGGCGCTACAAGATCTACCTCGTCGACGAGGTCCACATGTTCTCGCGGCACAGCTTCAATGCGCTGCTCAAGACGCTGGAGGAGCCGCCGCCCCACGTGAAGTTCCTGCTGGCCACCACGGACCCGCAGAAGCTGCCCGTGACCATTCTCTCCCGGTGCCTGCAGTTCAATCTCAAGCACCTGCCGGCCTCGCTCATCGCCGAGCACCTGAACGACATCCTCGAGCGCGAGGGCATCGGCGCGGAGTCCGGTGCGGTGATGCGCCTGGCCCGCGCCGCCGACGGCAGCATGCGCGACGGCCTGAGCCTGCTGGACCAGGCGCTGGGGTATGGCGGCGGCCAGGTCACGGACGACGACGTCCGTGCCATGCTCGGCAGTCTGGACAGCGAGTTCGTGCTGTCGCTGCTGGAGGCGGTGGCGGACGAGGATGCCGGCGCAGTGATGGGGGTCATCGCCGAGATGGCCGAACGCGCCCCGGATTTCGCGGAGGGCATTAACGAGGTCCTCGCCGCGCTGCACCGGCTGAGCGTCATCCAGCTCGCCCCGGACGCCCTGGGCAGTGAGGCGCCGGAGGACGAGCGCCTGCACCGCCTCGCCGAGCGGCTGAGCCCGGAGGACGTGCAGCTCTTCTACCAGATCGCGCTCCATGGCCGCCGTGACCTGCCCTGGGCGCCGGAGGCGCGCACGGGCTTCGAGATGGCCATGCTGCGCATGCTCGCCTTCCGCCCGGCGGACGTGCCGGCCGGCGAGGCGGGGCAGGGCGGTGGCCGGCCCGCGTCGCCGCCGGCGGCTAAGCCCCGGAACGATCCCCACCGGGCAACGGATCCGGCGGCGGCGCCGCGCGCCGTTGCCACGGGCAGGACCGGCCCACCGGCGGCCGCGGAGGCACCGTCAGGGCGCCCCCGGTCCGCCGGGGCGCCGACGAGCGTACCGGCCGGCGAGCGCGCGGGGCCGGCCGCGGCCGCGTCGCCCGGGAGTGCGACAGTCGCGGAACCCCACGCCAGCTCTGTGGAACCACCGGCCCCGGCCGCGAAGGCTACGGCTACCGAGCCCGCGCCGGAAGCGGCGTCAGCGCCGGGACCGGCGGCGGGCTACGGCGACGACGTCGACTGGAGCACCGTGGTCGCGGGGCTCCGTGTCGGCGGCATGGTACGTGCACTCGCCCAGCACTGCCGCTGGGGCGGACGAGAGGGCGATTGCATCCGGCTGTATATTGAAGAGGGTCACCAGCACCTCAACAATGAGTCCATGCGCACCCGCCTGGCGCGGGTGCTGGGCGAGTACTTCGGCGAGAGCCTGCGCCTGGAGATCCGCGAGGGCAGCGCCGAGGGCGAGACGCCGGCGGAGGGCGCGCAGCGCGCACGCCAGGCCCGCGAGGTCGCCGCGCGGGAGAGCATCGAAACGGACCCCAACGTAACCGCGATCCGGGAGGCGTTCGACGGCGAGGTCGTCACCGAGAGCGTTCGCCCCCTGGACCGAGAACAGGAGTAACGGCAATGAAGGGTGGCATCGGGAACCTGATGAAGCAGGCCCAGCAGATGCAGGAGAAGCTCCAGAAAGCCCAGGAGGAGCTTCAGCACATGGAGATCACCGGCGAGGCCGGCGGCGGCATGGTCCAGGTGGTCATGACCGGGCGCCACGAGGTTCGCCGGGTGAGTATCGACGAGAGCGTCTACGACGATCGCGAGATGGTCGAGGACCTGGTCGCGGCGGCCTTCAACGATGCCGCCCAGAAGCTCGAGCGGGTGAGCAAGGAGAAGATGGAAGGCTTCACCGAGGGCATGGGCCTGCCCCCGGGGATGAACCTCCCGTTCTGAGCCGATGAGCTTCTCGCCCCTCGTCTCGGAGCTCATGGACGCGCTGCGCGAGCTGCCCGGGGTAGGTCCCCGTTCGGCGCAGCGCATGGCGCTGCACCTGCTCCAGCGTGACCGTGATGCCGCCCGCCGGATCGCGGCCGCCGTCACCGCGGCGGCGGACCGCGTGGGCGAGTGCGAGCACTGCCGCATTCTCACCGAGGAGCGGGTGTGCGCCCTGTGCGCGAGCACCCGCCGCGACCACGGCGTGCTCTGTATCGTCGAGAACCCGGCGGATGTCTATGCGCTGGAGGAGGCCACCGACTACGGCGGCCTGTACTTCGTGCTCAAGGGCCAGCTCTCGCCGCTGGACGGCATCGGCCCCGAGGAGCTGGGCCTGGACGTGCTCGAAGGCCGCTTCGCCGACGGCGGCGTGCGCGAGATCATCCTCGCGACCAATCCCACCGTCGAGGGCGAGGCCACCGCCCACTACCTCGCGGAGATGGCCCACGGTCACGGCGTGAACGTCAGCCGCATCGCCCACGGTGTGCCGCTGGGCGGCGAGCTGGAGTACGTTGACGCGGGTACGCTCTCCCACGCCTTCGCGGGACGGCGACGCTACGACTGACCGCCGGCCTCAGCCGTCCCCGGCCTCCGCGAGCAGCACTGCCAGGGTTTCGAGCCGTTCCGGTGCGATCTCGCCGCGCTCCCGCGCGGCGGCCACCGCACAGCCGGGCTCGCCGGCATGACGGCAGTCGTTGAAGCGGCAGCGCCCGGCATGCCGTGCCACCTCCGGAAACGCGGTGAGCACCGTCGCCGCGGGCACGTGGTCCAGACGCAGGGTGCGCACCCCCGGGGAATCGATGATCGCGCCGCCGTCCGGCAGCGGAAAGAGGGTGGTCGCGGTGGTGGTGTGGCGGCCCTGTCCGCTCGCCGCGGAGAGCGCCCCGATGCGCAGCGCGAGCTCTGGGAGCAGGGCGTTGATGAGCGAGGACTTGCCCACCCCCGAGTGCCCTACGAGTATCGCGGTGTGGCCGGCTAGGGCGGTGCGCAATGCCTCCAGCCCCTCGCCGGAGCGCGCGCTGACGTACAGCGGTGTCAGCCCGAGCTCATCACGGTAGAAGGCGAGCGTCGCCTCGACCCGGCCGCGCGCCGCGTCGTCCAGGGCGTCGGCCTTGTTCACCACCAGCAGGGGCGCGACGTCCGCATGGGCGGCGAGCACGAGATAGCGGTCGAGGAGCAGGCGCTCGAGGCCGGGGGGATCGGCGAGCACGATCACGAGGCGGTCGACATTGGCCACGAGCGGCCGCGGACGGCCGCGGAAATCGCCGCGTTCGATAACGCTCTCCCGGGGCACGACCGCCTCGATCACGCCACCGCCGTCGGTGTGCGCGACGCGCACGCGGTCGCCGCACACGGGGCGGGCGTTGGTGCGGCGGCGCATCAGGCAGGCGAGCAGCTCACCGTCGCCGGTCTCGACGATGACCTCCCGGCCGTAGCTCACGACCACGCGCGCTGTTGTGTTTCCGCTCATCGCCTCCAGCAACCGTCGCCCCGCGGCCGGCACCGCAGGATAGCCTCTGATAGAATGCGGCACAATTCGCGCGGACCACGGGAATCAGGCATGCCGCACTCCCCGGACAACCTCATCTGGATCGATCTGGAGATGACCGGTCTGGACACCGACCGGGACCACATCATCGAGATCGCCACGATCGTCACCGACCGGACCCTGAACATCCTCGCCGAGGGCCCGGTGCTCGCGATCCACCAGAGCGATGAGGTCCTCAACGCCATGGACGAGTGGAACACCCGCCAGCACGGCAGCTCCGGGCTGACCGACCGGGTGCGCCAGAGCTCGGTGGACGAGGCCGAAGCGGAGGCGGAGACCCTGGCGTTCCTGCGCCAGTGGGTGCCCGCCGGCGTCTCGCCGATGTGCGGCAACAGCATCTGCCAGGACCGGCGCTTCCTGCACCGCTGCATGCCGGAGCTCGAGACCTACTTCCACTACCGCAACCTGGACGTGAGCACACTCAAGGAGCTCGCGCGGCGGTGGACGCCGGAGATCCTGAACGGATTCAGCAAGCGCAGTTCGCACCTGGCCATGGATGACATCCGCGATTCCATCGCCGAGCTGCGTTATTACCGCGAGCACTTCCTCTGCGTGCCCCGGGACGAGGACGGCTACTGACGCCGCTCCGGGCACGCCCGACCGTCACCATGCGCCGGCGCCCGCCGGGCGCGGCGCCCCAGAGGGGGAACGCACCGATGCGCTTCGAGGGTTCCGAACGCTACGTCGCCACCGGCGACCTCACCATGGCGGTCAACGCCGCCGCCACGCTCAAGCGCCCGCTGCTGATCAAGGGCGAGCCGGGTACCGGCAAGACGCTGCTCGCCGAGGAGGTGGCGACGGCGCTGGGAATGCCGTACTACGAGTGGCACATCAAGTCGACGTCCAAGGCCCAGCAGGGGCTCTACGAGTACGACGCGGTCTCGCGCCTGCGCGACTCCCAGCTCGGTGACGAGCGGGTCCACGACATCGCCAACTACATTGTCCCGGGCCCGGTCTGGCGCGCCTTCGAGTCGGAGCGGCCGCCGGTGCTGCTCATCGACGAGATCGACAAGGCGGACATCGAGTTCCCCAATGACCTGCTGCGTGAGCTCGACCGCATGGAGTTCCACGTCTACGAGACGCAGCAGACGGTGACCGCCCGTCACCGCCCGGTGATCATCATCACCAGCAACAACGAGAAGGAGCTGCCGGACGCCTTCCTGCGCCGGTGCTTTTTCCACTACATCAGCTTCCCCGACCGGGAGACCATGGAGCGCATCGTCCAGGTGCACTTCCCGGGCCTCAAGGGCGGCCTGGTGCGCGAGGCCCTGGAGCTGTTCTTCGGCCTGCGCGAGATGCCCGGCGTGAAGAAGCGGCCCTCGACCTCGGAGCTGCTGGACTGGCTCAAGCTGCTGATGGCCGAGGACGTGGATGCCTCGGTGCTGCGCGAGAGCAACCAGGAGAAGACCCTGCCGCCGCTGTACGGGGCGCTGCTGAAGAACGAGCAGGACACCCAGCTGTTCGAGCGGCTGATGTTCATGGCCCGCCGTCGCCGGCAGGGCTGAGCCGGAGGGGCATCATGCTGATCTCGTTCCTGCAGGCGCTGCGCGAGGCGGGGCTGCGGGTGAGTGTCACCGAGTTCCTCACCCTGCTCGAGGCGCTGCAGGCCCGGGTCACGCCGGGCAGCGTCGAGGACTTCTACTTCCTGGCACGGGCGTGCCTGGTCAAGGACGAGACGCGTTTCGACCGCTTCGATCAGGTCTTCTCCGCGTGGTTCAGCGGCGTCGAGGACATCGCCTCGGCGCTGGGCGCCGACATTCCCGAGGAGTGGCTGCGGCGCCAGGCGGAGCTGAGCCTGAGCGAAGCGGAGAAGGCCGAGCTGGAGGGCATGGGCTGGGACGAGCTCATGCGCACCCTGCGCGAGCGCCTCGCCGAGCAGAGCGAGCGTCACCAGGGAGGCAACAAGTGGATCGGCACCGCGGGCCGCTCGCCCTACGGCGCCTGGGGCTACAACCCGGAGGGCGTGCGCATCGGCCAGGACCGCTCCCGTCACCGCCGCGCGGTGAAGGTCTGGGACCAGCGCACCTTCCGCAACCTGGACGGCGACCAGGCCCTGGAGTCGCGTAACCTCAAGCTCGCGCTGCGGCGCCTGCGCCGTTTCGCCCGCGAGGGCGCCGGCGAGGAGCTGGACCTGGACGACACTATCCACGCCACCGCGCGCCGCGGCGGCCAGCTCGACCTGCGAATGGTGCCCGAACGCCACAACGCCGCGCGGGTGCTGGTGTTCTTCGATATCGGCGGGTCCATGGACGACCACGTCGCGATCTGCGAGGCACTGTTCTCGGCGGCACGCAGCGAGTTCAAGCACCTGACCTACTACTACTTCCACAACTGCCCCTACGAGACGCTCTGGCGCGACGCCACCCGTCGGCACGCGGACGCGGTGCCCACCCACGAGATCCTGCACACCTTCGATCCCGACTACCGCGTGATCATCGTTGGCGACGCCGCCATGAGCCCCTACGAGGTAAAGCTCCCCGGGGCTGGTGTCGAACACTGGAACGAGGAATCCGGCGAGACCTGGCTGCGGCGGATCGTGGATACCTTCCCGCATCTCGTGTGGCTGAACCCGGAGCCGTCCCGGTTCTGGGATGCGACCCAGTCCAATACCATGATCCGCGAGGTCATCGGCGAGCGGATGTATCCGCTCACCCCGGACGGCCTCGAGGCCGCGATGCAGGCACTCAACCGATGAGGGCGTGATCCATGCGAGAAGTCCTGGTGCTCCGCCACGCCATCGCCGAGGACCGCGACGAGGCGGCACGGCTCGGCGTTACGGACGAACGGCGCGCGCTTACCGAGCGGGGTATCCGCCGGATGCGGGAGGTCGCCGCCGGGCTTGCCCGCGTCGCCGATCCCCCGGCGCGGATACTGCACAGCCCACTGCGCCGCGCGGTGGAGACTGCGGAGCTCCTCGCGGTGGTGTTCCCTAAGGCACGCCTGGTCGAGACGCGGGCCCTGGCGCCGGGCGCGGGCGAGGCGGCGGTCTACGAGATGCTTGCCCAGGGCGAGGACGGTGTCGCCATCGTCGGCCACGAGCCCGATCTCGGCGAGTGGCTGGGCTCGGCACTCGGGGGCCGGACGGGGCCGGCGATCCCGCTCAAGAAGGCGGGGAGTGCCCTGGTGCGTTTCCCGGGGGTACCAACGCCCGGGCGCGGTGGGCTGCGCTGGCTGCTGCCGCCGCGTCTCGCCCGGCAGTTGGGCGAGACGTGATGGCGGATAACGGCGAGCGGCGCGAGGTCGCCGCGGTGGACCTCGGCTCCAACAGCTTCCACCTCGTGGTCGCGCGTGTGCGTGACGGCCACCTGACGGTGCTCGACCGCCTGCGTGAACCCGTTCGCCTCGCCGCCGGACTCACCGCGGAGAAGGGGCTGGACACGGCCGCACGCGAACGCGCGCTCGCCTGTCTGGCCCGTTTTGGTCAACGGCTCCAGCCATTGCCGCCGGAGGCCGTACGGATCGTGGGGACCAACACCCTGCGTAGCGCCCGGGCGGCGACGGCCTTCGTCGAGGAGGCGGAGGCGCTGCTCGGCCACGAAATCGAGGTGATCTCGGGCTTCGAGGAGGCCCGGCTGATCTATCTCGGCGTGGCCCACAGCCTGGCCGAGGGCGGCGAGCGCCGGCTGGTCGTGGATATCGGCGGCGGCAGCACCGAGCTGGTACTGGGTGAGCGGCTGGTACCGGGCTACATGGAGAGCCTGCACATGGGCTGCGTGAGCTTCACGCAGCGGTTCTTCCCGGACGGGCGGATCACCCGGCGTGCCATGGAGGAGGCGCGGATGGCCGCGCTCATGGAGCTGGAGCCGGTGCAGGGGCATTTCCTCGCCCGGGGCTGGGACCGCGCTGTCGGTGCCTCCGGCACCATCCGCGCGATCGCCGGCGCGCTGCGCGAGCAGGGCTGGACCGACGGCACTGTGACCTTCGCCGGCCTGCAGCGTCTGACCAAGGCGCTGTGCAAGGCCGGCAGCCTGGACGATATCGATTTCAAGGGTGTCAGCCAGCGCCGGGCCCAGGTGCTGCCCGGCGGCGTCGCGGTGCTGGGGGCCGTGTTCGAGGCCCTGGGGATCGAGGGCATGGAGGCCGCCGACGGTGCCTTGCGCGAGGGCGTACTCTACGATCTGGTCGGGCGTATCCGCCACCAGGACGTGCGCGAGGCGACAGTGGAGGCGCTGGCGGCGCGCTATCACGTGGACGTGGCCCACGCCCGGCGAGTGGAGCGTACCGCCACGGCGCTGCTGTGCGATGTGGCGGCCGAATGGGCGCTGGAGGACGCCGCCGCGGCGCGCATGCTTGCCTGGGCGGCCTGGCTGCACGAGGTCGGCCTGGACATCTCCCACAGCCAATACCACAAGCACGGCGCCTACATCCTGCATTACAGCGACATGCCCGGCTTCTCCCGGGAGGAGCAGGTCAAGCTCGCCGCCCTGGTAAGGGTGCACCGGCGCAAGTTCGCGGCGTCCGCCTTCCGTGACCTCCACGGCGAGCGCGCGCGGCGGGCCCGGGGCCTGGCGGTGCTCCTGCGCCTGGCGGTGCTCCTGCACCGCGGGCGGGGCGCGGCGGCGCTGCCGGCCGTCCGCCTCGCGGCGGAGGGCGCCGACCGTCTGCGCCTGACCTTCCCTGAGGGCTGGCTGGACGATTACCCGCTGGCCGCCGCCGACCTGGCGGCGGAGCAGGATTACCTGGCCTCCGCCGGGGTGGAGCTGGTTGTCGGGGGCTGAGCCGCCGGGACCGCCGCCACGGGGACTGCGGCGGCGGTCCGGTCCAGGCGGAACCGCCTCATGGCAGGGCAGGGTGGCCGCGATGCCCGCTCAGCCGCCCTCGCTGTAGCGGCGCAGCAGCTCGAGCTGCGCGGCGTAGGGCGCCTCGCCTTCGGCCGGCGTGCAGCGGTGGTACTGGCCGTCGGGCTGCAGCTCCCAGGCCTGGTAGTTGTCCTCGAGGTAGCACTGCAGCTCCTCGAGAATGCGCTGACGCAGGTCCGGGTCGACGATGGGGAAGCAGGTCTCCACCCGGCGGAAGAAGTTGCGCTCCATCCAGTCGGCGCTGCTGCAGTAGAGTTCGGGGGCGTCACCGTTGGCGAAGTAGAACACCCGGGTGTGCTCCAGGAAGCGGCCGATCACCGAGCGCACGCGGATGTTGGTGGACACGCCTGGCACGCCGGGGCGCAGCGAGCACATCCCGCGCACGATCAGGTCGATCTCCACGCCCTCCATGGCCGCCGCGTACAGGGCCTGGATGGTGCGTGACTCCACCAGTGAATTCACCTTGACGATGATCCGGCCCGGCCGTCCGGCGCGGGCATGGGCCGCCTCGCGCTCGATCTTGGCGAGCATGCTCTCGTGCAGCGTGAACGGCGACTCCAGCAGCTTCGAAAGCGTGCTCACCTTGCCCAGGCTGGTGAGCTGCAGGAACACCCGGTGGACGTCCTCACCCATCACCGGGTCGGCGGTGAACAGCCCGTAGTCCGTGTACAGCCGCGCCGTGCGCGAGTGGTAGTTGCCGGTTCCCAGGTGCATGTAGTGGCGCAGCTGGCCGCCCTCGCGGCGCACGACCAGGATCATCTTGGCGTGGGTCTTGTGTCCGACCACGCCGTAGACGACGTGCGCGCCGGCCTCCTGGAGGCGGTTGGCGAGCTTGATGTTCGCTTCCTCGTCGAAGCGCGCGCGCAGCTCCACCACCACGGTCACCTCCTTGCCCGCGCGGGCGGCGGCGACCAGGTGATCCACGATCACCGAGTCCGGGCCCGTGCGGTAGAGGGTCTGCTTGATGGCGAGCACCTCCGGGTCCGATGCCGCCTGGCGGATGAACTCCACCACCGGCGCGAAGGACTCGTAGGGGTGGTGGAGGAGCACGTCGCGGTCGCGGAGGACCTTGAACAGGTCGCTGGCGTGGGCGAGCTGGGCCGGCAACCCCGGGGTGAATGAGGCGTACTTGAGCTCCGGACGGTCGATGAGGTCGTAGACCGCGAGCAGGCGGTTGAGGTTCACCGGTCCGTTGACCTGGTAGAGGTCGTCCCGCGTCAGCTCGAACTCCTCGAGCAGGTAGTCCGACATGTGTGCCGGACAGTTGGCCGCCACCTCCAGGCGCACGGCGTCGCCGTAGCGGCGCGAGGGCAGCTCGCCCTCCATTGCCCGGAGCAGGTCGTCCACTTCCTCCTCGTCGACGAACAGGTCGCTGTTGCGCGTCACCCGGAACTGGTAGCAGCCGCGCGCGTCCATCCCGGGGAACAGGTCGTTGACGTGGGCGTGGATGATCGAGGAGAGGAATACGAAGTCCCAGCCGCCGTCCTCGGAGAGCTCCGGCGGGAGCTGGATGATGCGCGGCAGTGCCCGCGGTGCCTGGACCACGGCAAGCCCGCTGTTGCGCCCGAAAGCGTCCTTGCCGTCCAGGGCCACGATGAAATTCAGGCTCTTGTTGAGCACCTGCGGGAACGGGTGTGCCGGATCGAGCCCGAGGGGGCTGAGGATCGGGAGCAGCGAATGGTAGAAGTAGTCCTTCACCCAGGCCGCCTGCTCGCGGCTCCACTCCGAGCGGCGCAGGAAGCGGATCCCCGCGTTGTCGAGGGCGGGGATGAGCTCGTCGTTGAGCACGCGGTACTGCTCGGCGACGATCTCGTGGGTGCGTACGCCGATCTCGCGCAGCACCTCCTGCGCGGTCCGGTTGTCCGGGCCGGACTGGGAGGCGCCCATCTCCATGGCCTGTTTCAGGCCCGCGACCCGGATCTCGAAGAACTCGTCGAGGTTGCTGCTGGCGATACAGAGGAACTTGACCCGTTCCAGCAGCGGATTGGTGGTATCGCGGGACTGCTCAAGGACCCGGCGGTTGAACTCCAGCAGGCTGAGCTGGCGGTTGAAGTACAGCTCGGGGCTCCTGAGATCGGGCGTGTCCATGGAGGGCACTCTACTCCGTCGTCGTTGATGTGTCTGGGTTTGCCGCGGGCGTATACGCCCACTCGCGCCATGATAGGGGAGGCGCTTGAAAGTCGTGTTAAACGCCCCCAGCCCTTATTCGACAACCCATCCCCAAGGACCTCGATAATGCCTCACGACGAGAGCAACAAAAAGCGGTTCCGGCGCTGGCCGCCCCGTGTCGGGCGCAGCCGTCCCCGTCCGTCCGGGCGCGACGACACCGTCTCCGAAGAAGGCGCCACTGCGCGCAGCCTCACGCCGACCCCGGCGCCCGCGCCGGAGTCCCCTGAACCCGCCGGCCCGGCCTACCGCCAGACGGGGAACAAGGAGGTGAAGGTGAGCTTCCGTAACCGTCGCCGGCGTACGCACATCCCGCGGGAGGCGGGAGAGTAACCCCCGGCGTTATATCGCGTTCCTTTCGCAGCCTCTGCCCCGGGACGCCGGGCGCCGCCGCCCGGCGTCCCGGGGCCGTTGCAGTCCCCCGGCGGAATCGTCCGCACCGGGTGATGAGATCTGTTTACGTCGGGCGGGTGCGACGCCTCCGTCCGAACGCACCCTACGGTTGTGCTGACCGACAGTGATTCCCGGGCGGGAAGCGGGTGCGGCGGTTGCCATACGCTAGCGTATGGAGTAATCTCGCCGATGCTTGCCATACGGCAGCGTATGGACTAGGGTTCGCCTTATGAGCACGATCAGGCAGACACTGACCGCAGACGACTGGGCCGAGGCCGCGCTCGACGCGCTGGCCGAGGACGGTGTGCGTGCAGTGGCCGTGGAGCCGCTGGCACGGCGCCTGGGCGTGACCAAGGGCAGCTTCTACTGGCATTTCGCGAGCCGCCGGATGTTGCTCCAGGCAGCCTTGGCCCTGTGGGAGCGCCGCGAGACCGATGAGGTCCTCGCCCGCGCCGCCGAAGAGACCGATCCGCGCAAGCGCCTGGCACGGCTGTTCCGCGAGGCGGACGGCAGCCGCCGGGCGGGCCGGCTCTATCTTGCGCTGGCCAACGCCACCGACAGCCCGCTGATCACCGAGGTGGTCCGCCGGGTGATGGCGCACCGGCTCGCCTTCCTGCGCGAGTGCTATGCCGCGATGGGTGCGGACGCCGAGACGGCGGCCGCGCGCGCGGCGATGGCGTATTCGATGTTCCTCGGCATGCTTCAGCTGCGCCGGGATGCCCCCGAGGCCATCCCGGAGGGCGAGCGCTTCCATGAGTACATGCATCTGGTCGGGGAGGCGCTGATCCCCGGCTACGAGCGCGCGCTGGTCCGGCGCTGAGCCGGCTGCGCCCGCGCGCGTCCGAACAAGGAATGCGGGCCCCGCCGGGGCCGGGAGGAGTGTCTCATGTACGCCCTGATCGCCATCCTGGCCGCGGTCGCGGCCATCCTCGTCGTCTGCTATCGCGGTATTGGCCTGCGTGGCGCGACCGCCGTGGCGGCGCTCTACCTGGCCGGCCTTTGGATCACCGGCGGGATCGGCGTTATCGCCGCCATCGTGCTCGCCGTGCTCGGTGCGGTGCCGGCGGTGGTGCTCAACAGCCCCTCTCTGCGCCGGCGCGTGATCACGCGCCACCTTTTCCCCGTCTTTCAGCGGGTGTTGCCCGGCATGAGCCGGACCGAGCAGGAGGCCCTGGAGGCGGGTGACACCTGGTGGGAAACGGATCTCTTCCGCGGCAACCCGGACTGGCGGCGCCTCCACGGTATGCAGGTGACCTCGCTGACCGACGCGGAGCAGGCCTTCCTGGACGGCCCCGTGGCGACGCTGTGCGGCATGCTCGACGAGGACGACATCGTCCGTCGCGAGCACGATCTCCCCGAGGCCGCCTGGCGCTATATCCGCGACGAGGGCTTCTTCGGGATGATCATCCCCGAGGCCTACGGCGGCCTCGCGTTCTCCTCGCTGGCGCAGTCCACCATCGTCTCCCGCATTGCCAGCCGCAGCCTCTCGGCGGCGGTGACCGTCATGGTCCCCAACTCCCTGGGGCCCGGTGAGCTGCTGATGAAGTACGGCACCGACGACCAGAAGTCGTACTGGCTGCCGCGGCTCGCGGATGGCCGGGAGATCCCGTGCTTCGCGCTCACGGGCCCGGACGTCGGCTCCGACGCGGGCGGCATGCCGGACTACGGCATCGTCTGCCGCGGCGAGCACGAGGGCGAGGAGGTCCTCGGCGTGCGCGTGAGCTTCAGTAAGCGCTATATCACGCTCGCCCCGGTGGCCACGGTCGTGGGGCTGGCCTTCCGCCTTTACGACCCGGAGCACCTCGTCGGCGACGAGGAGGACGTGGGCATCACCTGTGCGCTCGTGCCGGCCGGTCACCCCGGTGTGCGTATCGGCGACCGTCATTTCCCCATGGGGCTCGCGTTCATGAACGGTCCGGTCGAGGGCGAGGACGTGTTCATCCCGCTGGAGTGGATCATCGGCGGCCGCGAAATGGCCGGCGCCGGTTGGCGAATGCTCGTGGAGTGCCTGTCGGTGGGAAGGGCGATCTCGCTGCCGGCGCTGGGCGCCTCCGCCAGCCAGATGGCGTACCGCACCACCGGCGCGTACGCGCGCATCCGCCGCCAGTTCAACCTCTCCGTGGGCCAGTTCGAGGGCGTGCAGGAGGCCATGGCGCGTATCGGCGGCGGCACCTACACCCTGGAGGCGGCGCGGCGGCTCACCGCCAGCGCTGGCGATATGGGGGTCAAGCCGTCGGTGGTCTCCGCCATCGCCAAGTACCACATGACCGAGTGGATGCGCCGGATCATCGACGACGCGATGGATATCCACGGCGGCCGCGGCATCATCTACGGGCCGCGCAACTACCTCGGCTATGCCTACCAGGCGACACCGGTGGCGATCACCGTCGAGGGCGCGAACATCCTCACCCGAAGCATGATGATCTTCGGCCAGGGTGCGATCCGCTGCCATCCTTATGTCCTCGAGGAGATGACCGCCGCCCAGAACGACGACCTGACGTCCTTTGACCGGGCGCTGTTTGGGCACATCGGCTATTCCCTGAGCCGCGGCACGCGCGCGCTGCTGCTCGGGCTTACCGGGGCACGCCTGGCGCGGGCGCCGGAGGGCGGGCCGCTCGCCGGCCGCTACCGCGCGCTCACCCGGATGAGCTCGGCGCTGGCATTCGTCTCGGATGTCGCGATGGGCGTGCTCGGCGGCGAGCTCAAGCGCCGCGAGAGCCTGTCCGCGCGCCTCGGCGACGTGCTGAGCCAGCTCTACCTCGCCTCCGCCGTGCTCAAGTTCCACCGTGACGGCGGCAGCGATCCGGACGAGCTGGACCACGTGTGCTGGGCGGTGGACCACGCCCTCGCGGAGATGACCCGGGCGTTCGACGAGTTCCTGGCCAACTTCCCGAACCGGGGCATCGCGCGGGTCCTGCGCTGGGTGGTGTTCCCGCTCGGGCGGCCGTACCGCGCCCCCGCGGACGCCCTCGGGCGGGCCGTGGCCGAGCGCATGATGGCGCCCGGCGGGGTTCGCGACCGGATCACCAACCTGGTCTATATCGGCGGTCCGAACGACGCCGTCGGCCGCGTGGAACACACCTTCGGGCTGCTGCAGGAGGCGGAGCCGCACTACGTGCGCTTCCGCAAGGCGGTCGCCCGCGGTGAGGTGGGCGGGCACACCTTCGACGAGCAGATCGCCAACGCCGTGGAGGCGGGCGTGCTGGATACGGATACGGCGGCGCTGGTGAGCGACTACGAGCGTGCCCGCGCCGATACCGTGCGCACCGACGCGTTCCCGGCGGAGGCGCTGACGCCGCGCAGCGTGCTGGAGGCGCGTGCCGGACACGGCCGGGACGTGGCCTGACCGAAACGAGCAGAGGAGAGAACAGATGAGCGAGGCGATTTCGGTGCGGCGGGCGGCGGTGCTCGGCGCCGGGGTCATGGGCGCGCAGATCGCGGCCCACCTGGCCAACGCCGGCATCCCGACGGTGCTCTTCGAGCTCGCCGGCGATGGCGACGACCGGCGCTCCGGGGCGCGCGAGGCCATCCGCCGGCTCGGGAACCTGCAGCCGGCCCCGCTGGCGAGTCCGGCGTACGCCGAGCGCATCCGGCCCGCGAACTACGAGGACGACCTGGCCGCGCTCGCGGACTGCGACCTCGTCATCGAGGCGGTGGCAGAGCGGCTGGACGTCAAGCTGGACCTGTTCCGCCGCGTTGCCCCGCACCTGCCGGCGGGGGCGGTGGTCGGCAGCAACACCTCGGGACTGTCCGTGGAGGCGCTGGCCGAGGCCCTGCCGGAGGCGCTGCACGGGCGTTTCTGCGGCATCCATTTCTTCAATCCGCCGCGCTACATGCACCTCGTGGAGCTCATCCCCACGGCACGGACCGAGCCGGCGGTGGTGGACGGCCTGGAGGCATTCCTGACCACGGCCCTCGGCAAGGGCGTGATCCGCGGGCGTGACACCCCGAACTTCGTCGGCAACCGGATCGGCGTGTTTGCGGTGGTCGCGGCCATGGCCCATGCCGAGCGCCTGGGGTTAGCGCCGGACGTGGTGGACGCGCTGACCGGTCCGGCGATCGGCCGGCCCAGGAGCGCGACCTTCCGCACCGCCGACCTCGTGGGCCTGGACACCCTGCGGCACGTGGTCGAGGGCAATGTGCCACGGCTGCAGGATGACCCGTGGGTGGATTACCTCCGCCTGCCCGACTGGATGGTACGGCTCATCGAGGCGGGGGCCCTCGGGCGCAAGGCCGGCGCGGGCGTCTACCGCAAGGGCCGCGAGGGCATCGAGGTCGTGGATCCGGTGCAGGGTGACTATCGCACGGCCCCGGGGGAGATCGACCCGGCGGTGAGCGAGATCCTCGCCGAGAGCGACCCGGCCGCGCGGCTGCGTGCGCTGCGCGCCTCGGAACACCCCCAGGCCGAGTTCCTGTGGGCGATCCACCGCGACACCTTCCATTACGCCGCCCACCTGCTGGGCACCATCGCCGACAATGCCCGCGATGTGGACCTCGCCATCCGCTGGGGGTTCGCCTGGCAGCAGGGGCCGTTCGAGACCTGGCAGGCCGCCGGCTGGCAGGAGACGGCGGAGGCCATCGACGCCGACCGCGAGGCGGGCCGGACCCTGGCGGACGTCCCCCTGCCGGACTGGGTGTTCGCCATCGAGGCCGCACACACGCCGGCCGGGGCCTGGTCGCCCGGGGCCGGCGATTACCGTCCGCCCTCCGGCCTGGCGGTCTACCGCCGCCAGTATTTCCCGCCGGCGCTGCTGGGCGGGCCGCATCCGCCCCGGGGCGAGACCGTGCTGGATCATCCGGGGGTGCGGCTGTGGCATCTCGAGGGTGACGTCGGCGTGCTCAGCTTCCGCGGCCCGAAGCACGCGGTGGGCCGGGACGTGCTCGACGGCGTGATGGAGGCCGTCGAGGCCGCGGAGGGACGTTACGACGCCCTCGTGCTGTGGCAGCCCTCGGCCCCGTTCTCCGTTGGCGCCAACCTCAAGGAGGTGAGCGGGGCGCTGGAGGCCGGCGACTTCGACACCCTGGAGCGGATGGTCCGGCGCTTCCAGCAGGCCACCGCCCGGGTGCGCGATGCCTCGATACCGGTGGTCGCAGGCGCCCGGGGCATGGCCCTCGGGGGCGGCTGCGAGTTCCTCATGCACTGTGACCACGTGGTCGCCGCGCTGGAGAGCTACGTCGGACTGGTCGAGGCGGGCGTCGGCCTGATCCCCGCGGGGGGAGGCTGCCGGGCGCTGGCGCGCCACGCGGCGGCCACGGCGGTGGACGGCGATCCCTTTCCGGCGATCCAGCGGCGCTTCGAGACCGTGGCACGTGCGGAAGTGGCGGCGAGTGCCGTCGAGGCCGTGGACTACGGGTTCCTGCCGGCGCACACCACCGTCGTGCCTCATGAGGACGAGGTGCTTCATGTCGCCATACAGCACGCCCGGGCACTCGCTGCCGGCGCCTACCGCCCGCCGTTGGTGCCGCCGGTTCGGGTCGCCGGGCGCGACGGGTTGGCGACGCTGGAGGCCATGATCGTGAACCTCCGTGACGGCGGCTTCATCTCCGGACACGACGCCCGGGTCGCGCACCTCGCAGCACGGGCGCTCACCGGCGGCGAGGTGGACACCGGCTCGAGCGTCGACGACTCGTGGCTGCTGGAGCTGGAGGTGGACGGCTTCATGACGCTGCTCAGGAGCGAGGCCACCCAGGCGCGGATCGCGCACATGCTCCGCACCGGCAAGCCGCTGCGCAACTGAACGAACCGACAACCGCCTGGACGTCGCCGGCGACGGCGGCACGGGGAGGGGAACCGTCAATGAGTGAAATGCAGGACGCCTATATCGTCGCCGCGGTGCGCACCCCGGTGGGGCGGGCGCCCCGGGGCGCGCTCAGCGGCACGCGCCCGGACGACCTCCTGGCCCATGTGCTCCGCGGGGCCGTGGATGCGGTGCCGGAGCTGGCGCCGGAGGGCATCGAGGACGTCATCGCCGGCTGCGCCATGCCCGAAGGGAGCCAGGGACTCAACGTCGCGCGGATCGCCGCGCTGCTCGCGGGGCTGCCGAAGAGCGTGCCCGGGGTGACGGTCAACCGCTTCTGTGCCTCCGGGCTCGAGAGCATCGCCCAGGCCGCCGGGCGCATCCGCAGCGGCGAGGCGGACTGCATTCTCGCCGCCGGCACGGAGAGCATGAGCGCCATCCCCTGGATGGGTCACCGGCCGTCGCTGAACCCGACGATCTTCGAACGCGACGAGGACGTGGGCATCGCGTACGGGATGGGCCTGACCGCTGAACGGGTCGCGGAGCGCTACGGCGTCAGCCGGGAGGACCAGGACGCCTTCGCACTTGAGAGTCATCGCAGGGCGGTCACGGCCATCGACGGCGGCGCCTTCGCCGACGAGATCCTGCCGGTGACCGCGCGCAGCTACGCCCCGGCGGCGGAAGGGGCGAGCGTGCGCATCAGCGAGCGCGCGGTGGCGACGGACGAAGGCCCGCGGCGTGACACCGACGCGGCCCGGCTCGCGAAGCTGCGCCCGGTGTTCGCCGCGCGGGGCTCGGTGACCGCGGGCAACAGCTCCCAGACCAGTGACGGTGCCGGGGCGGTGGTGGTGATGAGCGGCCGCCGGGTACGCGAGCTGGGCATTACCCCGATGGCCCGTTTCGCGGGCTACCGCGTGGTGGGTGTGCCCCCGGAGATCATGGGCATCGGTCCGGTCGAGGCGATCCCGGCGGCCCTGCGCGCCGCGGGCATCGGCCGGGACGATCTCGGCTGGATCGAGCTCAACGAGGCGTTCGCCGCGCAGAGCCTGGCGGTGATGCGCGAGCTGGAGCTGGATCCGGCCCGGGTCAATCCGCTGGGCGGCGCCATTGCCCTGGGGCACCCCCTGGGTGCCACCGGTGCCGTCCGAACCGCCACCCTGCTGCACGGGCTGCGCCGGCAGGGATTGCGCTACGGCATGGTCACCATGTGCGTGGGCACCGGCATGGGCGCAGCGGGGGTGTTCGAGCGATGCTGACTACCACGATCAGAGGGTGCCGTGCCGCGGCACTGGTGCTCGCGGGCGTTCTGCTGGCGGGGCCGGCGACGGCCGCGGAACTCGCCGGCGTGCACATGCCGGAGCGCATGGAGGTGGACGGGGAGAGCCTCTCCCTCAATGGCCTCGGCCTGCGCGAGAAGTTCTTCTTCGACATCTATGTCGGCGGGCTCTACCTGCCCGAGACCACCGGCAGGGCGGACGACGTGCTCTCGCTGGACGGTCCCCGGCGGGTGGTGTTGCACCTGGTCTACGATCACGTCTCCCGGGAGAAGCTGGTGGAGGCCTGGAACGACGGTTTCGAGGACAACCTCTCAGAGGACCGCCGCAAGGCCCTGGCGGAGCGGATCGAGGCGTTCAACGAGCTGTTCGGCGACGCCGAGGCCGGGGATGAGATCGCCATCGATTACCTGCCGGGGCAGGGCACGCGGGTGGTGTACAACGGCAAGGTCACCGGGACCGTACCGGGCCGTGCCCTCGCGCGGGCATGGCTGGCGATCTTCGTCGGTGCCCACCCGGCGGACGAGGACGTCAAATCGGGCATGCTCGGCGGCTGATCCCGCCGCGCTGCCCGACCGGCTCACTCCCCGGCGGGGGCGAAGCGCTCGACGAACGCCTGCGGCGCGCGGGCGATGCGCCGCTCGCTGTAGTCGAAGAACACGATCCCCGTCTTCGCCCGCGCGATCTCATGGCCGTCCCCGGCGTGCTCCAGGCGGTAGAGGATATCGCAGCCGTAGCGGTTGAAGTCATCCAGCGCGACGTGGATGCGCAGCGGGTCGTTGGCGAAGGCCTCGGCACGGAAGACGACCACGGCGTCGGCGACGATGATCCCCAGCCCTTCGATGTCGCTCTCGGAGTAGCCGTGATGGCGCAGCAGCGCCGCGCGGGCCTCCTGGGCGTAGACCAGGACCATTTCGTTGCCCATGTGGCCGCCGAAGTTCAGGTCCGTGACACGTACGTCCAGCTCGTGGCAGAAGGCGAAGCGTTCCGGCAGCGGCAGCTTGAGGCGGGCCATCAGTGGGTCTCCCCCGGGGCCCCGCCGCGGGTGTGTTCTTCCATGGCCGCGGCCAGTGTGTCCATGGACACGGCGCCGGGGAAGGCCCGGTCGCCGACGATCAGGGTGGGCACGCCGGTGAGTCCGGTGCTGCGGGCCGCCTCCACGTCCTCCAGCAGGCCCGCAAGGGCCTGGCGGTCGTCCACCGGCATCAGGCAGTCGCCGACGTCATGATCCGCCGCTATCGATTCGAGCACGGCCGTCTCGCCGATGTTGCGGCCGTCGACGAAGTAGGCGTGGAAGAGGGCGTTGTGCAGTGCCAGAAAACGCCCGGGCCGGCGTTGAAGCACTGTGCGTGCCAGCAGCAGGGCCTGGCGGGAGTTGGTGGTGAAGGTACGCTCGGCCATGGGCAGGCCGTCCGCCTCGAGCATTGCCGTGAGCGCCTCGTTCATCCGCCGCCACTGTTCCGGTGGATAGCCGAGCTCGGAGACCGGCCGCCCGCCGGCGGGGCTGTCCGGGTGGATCTCGACGAAGCGGTACTCCACCGCCACCGGGTAGCGCTGCGTGATCCGCTGCAGGCGATGGGCGCCCACGTAGCAGAACGGGCAGATGTAGTCGAAATAGAAGACCACCGGGATGCGGTGATCCTCGCCGCCGGTAGCGCTGCCGTTAGTCGCCGCCACGGTTTCAGGGCACCCGGTTGATGCCGTTGAGCGCCGCCACGCGGTACGCCTCGGCCATCGTCGGGTAGTTGAACGTGGTGTTGATGAAATACATCAGCGTGTTCGCCTCGCCGGGCTGGGCCATGATCGCCTGGCCGATGTGCACGATCTCGGAGGCCTGGTCGCCGAAGCAGTGGATGCCGAGGATCTCCAGTGTCTCCACGTGGAAGAGGATCTTGAGCATGCCGACCGTCTGTCCGGAGATCTGCGCCCGGGCGAGGTCCTTGAAGAAGGCGTGACCGACCTCGTAGGGGATCTTCGCCTCGGTGAGCTCGCGCTCGCTGCGGCCCACGGAGCTGATCTCCGGGATGGTGTAGATCCCGGTGGGGGTGTCCTGGGCGAGGCGGTAATCGCACTCGCCGAAGATGATGTGATGGGCGACGTAGCGGCCCTGGTCGTAGGCGGCGCTGGCGAGGCTCGGGTAGCCGATCACGTCGCCGACGGCATAGATATGCGGCTGCTCGGTCTGGAAATCCTCGTTGACCTCCACCTGGCCACGGCCGTTGGGCTGGACCCCGAGGGCCTCCAGGCCCATGCGATCGGTGTTACCCGTGCGCCCGTTCGCCCAGAGCAGGATGTCGCTCTTGATGCGCTTGCCCGACTGGGTCTCCAGGATGACGTGATCGTCCCCCGGGACGACCCGGGCATACTCCTCGCGGTGACGGATGAGCACGCCGAGCTCGCGGAGGTGGTAGGAGAGGGCGTCGGAGATCTCGTCGTCGAGGAAGGCGAGCATGCGCTCGCGGGTGTTGATGAGATCCACCTTCACGCCGAGACCGCGGAAGATCGAGGCGTACTCGCTGCCCACCACGCCGGCACCGTAGATGGTGATGGTATGCGGCGTATGGTCCAGGGAGAGGATCTGATCGCTGTCGAATACCCGCGGGTGGGTGAAGTCCACGTCCGCCGGATTGTACGGGCGCGAGCCGGTGGCGAGGATGAAGTGATCGGCGGTGAGGCGTGTGATCCGGTTGTTGGCGCCCTCGACCTCCAGGGTGTGCTCGTCGGCGAAACGCGCCGTGCCGCGGAACACCGGCACCTCGTTACGGCTGTAGAAGCTCGTGCGCAGCCCCACCTGCTGGTCGATGACCCGCTCGGCGGTGCGCATCACCGTGGGGAAGGAGAAGTGTCGCGGCTCGCTGACCTCGCGGAAGAGCGGGCTGTTGTTGAACTCCATCATCCGGCGGACGTTGTGGCGCAGCGCCTTGGAGGGGATGGTGCCCCAGTGGGTGCAGCCGCCGCCGACCTCGCTGTGGCGCTCGACCACCGCCACGCGCTTGTCCGCCTTGGCGAGTTTCATCGCCGCGCCCTCGCCGCCGGGGCCGCTGCCGATGACGATGGTATGGAAGTGCTTGCCGCTCATATGGACCGTCCCGCTGATCGAGTGCATGGCGCATCGGGCCCGGGCCGTCCATGGCTCGGCGGCCGGGCCGAAGCGGGCATTATAGCCGGGCGGGCCGTCCGGGTCGAAACGGCCGGCCGCGGCCGCCGCTCCGCCGACCGCGCGTCGGAGCTATCGTGGAAACGCTTTCCATAAAATTGCCGGTGCCCGTCAGCGGCGGTAGACTGAGGGCAGCGACGGGGTCGGTCGTGGGCTTGTGCCGTCCCCCGTCACAACGCCCTGACTATCACGGGAGAGACAGTCGATGAGCGAACGTATCGAAGCGGCGGGCCTGAAGGTCGCCCGCCCCCTCCACGAGCTGCTGGAAAACGAGATCGTGCCGGGCACCGGGGTCGACGCCGCGTCGGTCTGGCGGGCCCTGGCGGACATCGTCGCCGACCTGGGGCCGCGCAACCGGGAGCTGCTTGCCCGCCGCGACGAGATCCAGGCGCGGATCGACGCCTGGCACCGGGAGCACAACGGCGCCTTCGACGCCGCGGCGTACCGGGCCTTCCTCGAGGAGATCGGCTACCTCCTGCCCGAGGGCGGGGACTTCCAGGTCAGCACGGAAAACGTCGACCCGGAGATCGCCGAGGTCGCCGGCCCGCAGCTCGTGGTCCCGGTGAGCAACCCGCGCTACGCCCTCAACGCCGCGAACGCCCGCTGGGGCAGCCTCTACGACGCGCTCTACGGCAGCGATATCATCCCCGAGGACGATGGCGCCGAGAAGGGGAGCAGCTACAACCCGGTGCGTGGCAGGAAGGTGATGAGCCACGCTTCGGCCTATCTCGACGAGATCGCGCCGCTCGCGCGTGGCAGCCACGCAGACGTCGCCGGCTTCGGCCTGAGCCCGGACGGCGCCGAGCTCGTCGTCACCCTCGGCGATGGCAGCGAGACGGGCCTGCGGGATCCGGCCCAGTTCGCCGGCTATACCGGCGGCCAGCCCCTGGCCGGCGTCCTGCTGGCCAACAACGGCCTGCACGCCGAGATCCAGATCGACCCCGAGCACCCCGTCGGCCGCGACCATCCCGCCGGCGTCAAGGACGTGCTCATGGAGGCGGCGGTCAGCACCATCCAGGACTGCGAGGACTCCGTCGCCGCGGTGGACGGCGAGGACAAGACCAACGTCTACCGTAACTGGCTGGGCCTGATGAAGGGCACGCTCGAGCACGTCTTCGACAAGGGCGGCCGCCAGGTCACGCGCCGGCTCAACCCGGACCGCCGCTACCAGCGGCCGGACGGCGGCGAGCTAACCCTGCAGGGGCGCAGCCTGATGCTGGTGCGCAACGTCGGCCACCTCATGACCACGCCCGCGGTGCTCGACGCCAGTGGCGAGGAGATCCCCGAGGGCATGCTGGATGCCCTGTTCACCGCCCTGATCGCGGTGCACGACCTCAAGGGCAACGGCTCGGTGCGCAACTCCCGCGCCGGCAGCGTCTACATCGTCAAGCCCAAGATGCACGGCCCGGAAGAGGTCGCCTTCGCCTGCGAGCTGTTCAACCGCGTCGAGGATGCGCTGGGGCTGGCGCGCAACACCCTCAAGATCGGCGTCATGGACGAGGAGCGGCGCACCACGCTCAACCTCAAGGCCTGCATCCGCGAGGCCCGCGAGCGCCTCATCTTCATCAACACCGGTTTCCTCGACCGCACCGGCGACGAGATCCACACGGACATGGAAGCCGGTCCGATGATCCGCAAGGGCGAGATGAAGTCCTCGCGCTGGCTCAATGCCTATGAGGACTGGAACGTGGACGTGGGTCTCGCCTGCGGCCTGCGCGGCCACGCCCAGATCGGCAAGGGCATGTGGGCGATGCCGGACCTGATGGCGGACATGATGGAGGCGAAGATCGGCCATCCCCGCGCCGGCGCCAACTGTGCCTGGGTGCCGTCGCCCACGGCCGCGACCCTGCACGCCATCCATTACCACCAGGTGGACGTGATGGCCCGCCAGGGCGAGCTCGCCGGCCAGCGCCGGGCCGGGCTGGACGACCTGCTCACCATCCCGGTGGCGGAGAACGCGGACTGGAGCGCGGAGGAGATCCAGCAGGAGCTCGACAACAACGCCCAGGGCGTGCTCGGTTACGTGGTCCGCTGGATCGATCAGGGCATCGGCTGCTCGAAGGTCCCGAACATCCATGACGTTGCCCTCATGGAGGACCGGGCGACCCTGCGCATCTCCAGCCAGCACATGGCGAACTGGCTCTACCACGGCGTCGTCACCGAGGAGCAGGTGATGGCCACCATGAAGCGCATGGCCGAGGTGGTGGACCGCCAGAACGCGGGCGATCCCAACTACGAGCCCATGGCGCCGGGCTATGACGGGGTGGCGTTCAAGGCCGCCTGCGACCTGGTGTTCAAGGGTCGCGAGCAGCCCAACGGCTACACCGAGCCGGTACTCCACGCCCGCCGCCGCGAGCGCAAGGCCCGCGGCTGAGCCCCGGCCTGCCGCCGGTCCGGATCACTCCGGTGCCGGCGGCAGGCCGTCGCCCACCGGCTGCGGCAGCGGCCGGGGGCGGCGATCCTCGTCGATGGCAACGAAGGTGAAGGTGGCCTCGGTCACCTGCGTCGCCGATTCGGAGAAACGGTCCCGTCGCCACGCCTCCACGGCGATGGTCAGCGAGGTGCGCCCGGTGCGCAGCAGCTCCGCGTAGAGGCTGACCTCGTCACCCACGTGCACGGGGGCGATCAGGCTCATGGCATCCACCGCCGCGGTGGCGACACGGCCGCGCGCGGCGCGGGTCGCCACGCTGGAGGCAGCCAGGTCCATCTGCGACATCAGCCAGCCGCCGAATATGTCCCCGGAGGGGTTGGTGTCGGCGGGCATGGCGATGGTGCGGATCTGCGGCTCGCGTGCAGGCGGGCCGGGTCGTCGGGTATCGGGCATCTCGTCTCCTTGATTGCGGTTGGCCGTTGCGGCCGTGGATTGCATTTTCACGACGTGGTGGACATATTGGCACGGGCGCGGTCGGCAATGCCGGGGGACAATCCGGGGTGCCGCCCGTATCCACTATTGCATTTCATGGGGGGAGAGCATGCGTTTGAAAGCGCCGATCATCGTCGCCTGTCTGGCGGGCCTGTTGCTCGCCGGGGGCAGTGCGGGTGCCGCGGACTACAAGTCCGAGTATACCGTTTCGACCGTCCTGCCCACCCCGTTCCCCTGGGGCGAGGCCGCCGAGCGCTGGGTGAAGCTCGTCGAGGAGCGCAGTGACGGGCGTATCAATCTCAAGGTCTATCCGGGGGCGCAGCTCGTCTCGGGGAACCAGACCAAGGAGTTCGCGGCCCTGCGCAGCGGGCTGATCGACTTCGCGGTCGGTTCCACCATCAACTGGTCGCCCCAGGTCAGCGAGCTCAACGTCTTCTCCCTGCCGTTCCTGATGCCGGATTATGCCGCCATCGACGCGCTGACCCAGGGCGAGGTGGGGGAGCGCATCTTCGAGGCCATCGAGCGTCAGGGCGTCGTGCCGCTGGCCTGGGGCGAGAACGGTTTCCGCGAGCTCACCAATTCCGTGCGGCCCGTGACCCATCCGGACGACCTGGAGGGGATGAAGATCCGCGTCGTGGGCTCGCCGCTGTTCCAGGACACCTTCGAGGCCCTGGGCGCGAACCCGACCCAGATGAGCTGGGCGGACGCCAAGCCGGCGCTGGCCACCGGCGCGGTCGACGGTCAGGAGAACCCGCTGTCGGTGATCCAGATCGCGAAGATGTGGGAGGTGGGCCAGGAGTATCTCACCCGCTGGCATTACATGGCGGATCCGTTGATCTTCGCCGCGAGCCGTGGCACCTGGGAGAGCCTGCCCCAGAAGGACCGCCGGATCATCCGCGAGGCGGCCATCGACGCCGGGCAGTGGGAGATCGAGCGTTCCCGGGCCAGCGTGGAGGAGCGTCTTGCCGCGCTGCGGGAGCAGGGTATCGAGGTCACCGAGCTGACCGACGCCCAGCGCGAGGCCTTCCGCAAGGCCACCGCCAGCGTCTACGAGACCTGGGCGCCGCGGATCGGCGAGGACCTCGTGGAGACCGCGAAGGAGGCCGTCGCCAACCGCGACGCCGAGTGAGCGGCCCGCGGGCCGCACGAAGCCGGGGGCCGGTGCCCCCGGGTGATCCAACCGGACGCCGGGCCGCCCGAGGGTGCCCCGGTGTCCGTCGTTCGGGGACCCGGAATGCCTGAGCCGGACAACGACCGTCGTGATCGTCCGCGCGTGCCGCTGGCCGTCGAGGAGGCGGCGGCCGCGGCGGCCATGGCGATCATCTGCCTCATCAGCCTCGCCAACGTGGTGGTTCGCTATGCCACGGACGCCTCCTTCGCCTTCACAGAGGAGGTCTCGGTGTTCCTGCTGGTGTTCATGGCCTTCTTCGGCTCGGCGGTGGCCTTCGCGCGCGACGAGCACATCCGCATCGGGTTCTTCCAGCAGCGCCTGCCCCGGCCGCTTCGCTGGGCGGCCACGGTGGCGACCTTCCTCGCGACCCTGACGGTGCTCGGGCTGATCATCTACTACGGCACCGGCTTCGCCTACGACGAGTGGCGCTGGCAGTCCTCGTCCCCGGGGCTCGGCGTGCCCAACTGGATCTACAGCGTCTGGCTGCCCCTGGGGGCGCTGGTCGTGCTGCTGCGGGTAGTGGGGCGCTTCCTGCGCCAGCTCCGCGGCGGGAGGCCGGACTGATGCTGCCGACGCCGGACGTCATGCTCTTCCTCGTGCTGGCGGCGCTGATCGTGATCGGCTCGCCCATCGCCATCGCGCTGGCGCTCGCCGGTGCGGTGGGGATCGTTATGGGACTGCCCGCGCAGATGCTCGGCACCCTTGGGACGAACACCTATAACGCCATCGCCAAGTACCCGCTGGTGGCGATCCCGCTGTTCGTGCTCACCGGCACCATCTTCGAGCGCGCCGGTGTCGCCGCCAACCTGGTGCGCTTCGCCCGCGCGCTGATCGGTCCGCGTCCTGGCGGGCTGGCGGTGGTGGCGACCCTGGTGTGCCTGATCATGGGCGGGATGTCGGGCTCCGGGCCGGCGGACGCCGCCGCGGTGGCGATGGTAATGGTGCCGAGCATGACCCGGGCCGGCTATCCGCGGGCCTTCAGCGCCACCGTGATCGCCGCCTCGGCGTCCACGGCGATCCTCATCCCGCCGTCCGTGGCGCTGATCCTGTATTCGATCCTGGTCCCCGGTGTGGACCTGCGGGCGCTGTTCGCCGCGGGCGTTTTCCCGGGCCTGCTGGCGGGGTTGGCGGTGGTGGTCCCGGCGATCTGGCTGGCGCGGCGTAACGGCTTCGAGCGGCGCGACGCCGAGGAGCGGCCGCCGCTGCGGGAGAGCTTCGTCGGTGCGCTGCCGGCGCTGTTCGCCCCGGTGATCATCCTCGGCGGCCTGCGCAGCGGGCTGTTCACGCCGACGGAGGCCGCGGTGGTGGCGGTGGCCTACGGCGTGTTCATCGGCATGGTGGTCTACCGCAACCTGGACCTGCGGACCCTCTACCGGGCGCTGGTGGACTCCGCCGTGCTCTCGGCGGTGATCCTGCTGATCATCTCGCTGGCCGGGATTTTCGCCTGGGCGGGCAGCACGCTCGGGGCCTTCGACGACGTCGCGCACGCGATGCTATCCGTGTCGGACACGGGCTGGATCGTGCTCGCAATGGTGATGCTGCTGCTCCTCGTCGCGGGAATGGTGCTCGACGGGGTATCCATCTATCTCATCCTCATCCCCATGCTCATGCCGGTCATGCGTGCCTTCGACTGGAACGCCACCTGGTTCGGCATCCTCATGGCGATGACCATCGCGGTGGGGCAGTTCACGCCACCGGTGGCGGTGAACCTGATGGTGACCACCAAGGTCGCGGAGGTGCCCATGGAACGCACCCTGGGCTGGGCGGCCTGGATGGTGGCGGCGATGGTGGTCGCACTGGCGCTGGTGATCGTCTTCCCGGGCGTCGCGCTGTGGCTGCCCGAGGCACTGGGCTACCGCGTATGAACGCGTTTGTCCGCATGAGCGAGCGCACACCGGGGCTGGCCGCGGCGGCGCGGGCGAGCCTGCCGGTGTTCTTCGGCTACGTGCCCCTGGGCATGGTCTTCGGTGTGCTCTTCGTCCAGCTCGGCTACGCCTGGTGGTATGCGACGCTGATGAGCATCGCGGTGTTCGCGGGCGCTGCGCAGTTCATGGCGGTGACGCTGCTTGCCGCGGGGGCCGGCGTCGGCGAGATCGCGGTGACTACGGTGGTGATCAACGCCCGCCACGCCTTCTACGGGCTGTCCCTCGGGCCGCGGCTGCCGCGTCGGGGCGTGACGCGCTGGTACCCGGTGTTCGCGCTGACCGACGAGACCTACTCCCTGCTCACGAGCATCCAGGCACCACCGGGGGCGGACCCGGCGCGATTCCGCGTGACTGTCGCCGCGCTGAACCAGTTCTGGTGGGTGCTCGGCACGAGCCTCGGGGCCTGGCTGGGCAGCGGGCTGGGCGGTGACGTCGCGGGCCTCGACTTCGCGCTCACCGCGCTGTTCGTGGTCCTGACCATCGAGCAGGCCATGACCGTGCGCGCCGTGCGGCCCTTCGTCATCGCCGCGGCCGCCGCCGCGGCCGGCTTCGTGTTCGGCGGACGGGACTACATGCTCATCGTCGCGCTGGCGTTCGTGACCGCGGTGCTGTTGGCCGATGGTTCCCGGGAGGCGGCATGAGTGGTGCGGACGGCTACCTACTGGCGGTGATCGCCGCGATGACGGTGGCGACGTTCTTCACCCGTGCGGCACCGTTCCTGGTGCTTGGGCGCTACATGGAGCATCCGCTGGTGCGCCACCTCGGGCGCTACCTGCCGCCGGCGGTGATGCTGCTGCTGGTGGTCTACGCGGTCCGCGACGTCGAGCCGCTCGCGCCGCCCTTCGGTCTCTACCATCTCGCCGCGATCGCGGTGACCGCGCTCTGCCACCTGCGCTGGCGCAACGCGCTGGTGAGCATCGCCGCGGGCACCGCGGTCTTCATGGTGCTCACCCGCCTCGCCCCCCTGGGGTGAGCGGGTCCGCCGGGAGCCAGCCGGCGCCGTAGTCCGCCCGGCGGAAGACCAGTCCGAGCCCGCCGGAGCGGGCGAGGGTGAACAGCAGGAAGGCGAACCACAGGCCGTGGTTGCCCCAGCCGCGGGTCAGCCACCACGCCGGAAGGTAGACCGCGATCACCGCCACCAGCATGGTGTCGCGCATCGCCCGGGCCCGGGTGGCGCCGATGAACAGCCCATCCAGGAGGTAGCTCCACACGGCGACCAGGGGCAGGGCGATGAGCCAGGGCAGGTAGTCGGCGGCGATAGCCCGCACCCGGGGGAGGTCGGTGAGCAGGGCGATGATCGCCTCACCCGCCATCGCGAAGGCGACGCTCGCCAGCACCGCACTCACCAGAGACCAGAGCGTGGCGGCGCGGACCACGGCGGCCAGCCGCCGGCGGCTGTCACGCCCGAGTGCCTCCCCGACCAGCGCCTCGGCGGCATGAGCGAAGCCATCCAGGGCGTAGGAAGTCAGCATCAGGAACTGCATGAGCACGGCATTGGCGGCGAGGATGTCGTCGCCGAACCGTGCCCCCTGGGCGTGGAAGAAGGCGATCGCAAAGAGCAGGCAGAGCGTGCGCACGAACAGCGCCGCGTTCACCCGCAGCAGCCGCAGATAACGTGTAGGCTCGGCGAGCCGTGCCGGTAGCAGTCGTCCGCCGAGGCGGCGCAGGTGCGCCGCGGCGAGGGCCAGTGCGGTCGCCAGGGCAAGGTAGTCGGCGATGACGCTGGCGAGGGCGACGCCGGCGACCGTCCAGCCGAGGCCGACGACCAGCCAGAGGTCCAGCACGATGTTGATCACGTTATTGACCAGCATCAGCACCAGGGTCACCCGGGTGCGTGCCAGCCCGAGGAACCAGCCGATGAGCACGTAGTTGGCGAGTACCGCGGGGGCACTGGCGATGCGCCAGGTGGCGTAGGTATTGGCCAGCCCGGTTACCGCCGGGCTGGCGTCGAAGAGGCTCAGCGCGGCGGGGACGACCCACGGAGCCAGGGCGATCAGGGCGGCGCCGATGGCAGCGGCGATGACCAGGCCCTGGGCGAGCAGCTCGCGTAGGGCGTCGGCGTCGTTGCGCCCGTGGGCCTGGGCGACGAAGCCGGTGGTGCCCATGCGCAGGAAGCCGAAGCCCCAGTAGAGGAAGCTGAACAGGGTCGCACCGAGGGTGACCGCGCCGAGGTAGTCGCTGTCCGGCAGATGGCCCATCACCGCCGTGTCCACCAGCCCCAGCAGCGGCACGGTGACGTTGGACAGGATCAGCGGCCAGGCGAGGGCGACCACCCGGGAGGATGCCTTTCGATTCAGCGTTTTTGCCTTTGTGCCCTGCATTCGCTATGTTCTCCGGGCGCCGGGACGCAGGCGCCGAGATCCGACACATACCGGAGGTAGACCGCCCCCATGCTTTCCCTCACCCCGGCCCAGCTGCGCCGTGCCCTGGCGGTGCTGGTGACCGCTCACATCCTGATCATCGCCGCCAGCAATTACCTGGTGCAGCTCCCGATCCAGGTCTGGGGTGTCCATACGACGTGGGGTGCATTCTCCTTCCCGTTCATATTCCTGGTCACGGACCTGACGGTGCGGGTGTTCGGCAAGGGGCCCGCGCGGCGGATCATCTTCATGGCAATGCTGCCGGCGCTGCTGGTGTCCTATGTCTTCGGCGCCGCCTTCCAGCAGGGGCAGTTCCAGGGCCTGGCAGGGCTCGTCGGGCTGAACGTGTTCGTCGCCCGTATCGCCATGGCGAGCTTCATGTCCTACGTGCTCGGCCAGATCCTCGACATACATGTCTTCGACCGCCTGCGCCAGCGCCGTTTCGCCTGGTGGGTGGCGCCGGCCTCGTCCACGGTGCTGGGCAACCTCGCCGACACGGTGGCGTTCTTTTCACTGGCGTTCTATGCCAGTCCGGACCCGTTCATGGCGGCGCACTGGACGGAGATCGCCGCCGTGGACTACACCACCAAGCTGGTGGTGAGCCTGGCGTTCTTCGTGCCGCTGTACGGGGTGGTACTGGCCGGGCTGCAGCGCTGGGTGCTCGGGCGCGAGGCGAGGGTGCGCGTCGCCGGCTGAGCGCCGGCGACACGGATCGGAATCACGGCCGTGCCGGGTACCAGACCAGGGGCTGGGCGGTGCGGCCGTGGTCGATCTCGAAATCGTGCCGGCGGTACCACTCCAGCAGGGCCTGCTGATCCAGTCCGGTATCGTCGTACGCCGTCGCCTGCCCGAGCAGGGTGACGTTGTAGCGCTCGCAGATCCCCTTGAGCAGCTCCAGCAGCCGGGTTGCCTCGCCTTCGCCGCGGTGGCCGGGATCGGTCTCGATGCGGCAGAGCACGAGGTAGTCGGATTCGGTGTCCACCGCGCCGATCGCATGCCCGATGCGGCGGTGGCGCAACCCCGTGTTGTCCTGCCCGATCGGCTCCGCCTCTTCCGTGGCGTCGAGCCAGGCCTCGAAGGCCGCGTTGATGTCTGCTACCGGCGCCATGCTGTGCATCATCCCCTGTGAACCCCGGACCGTTGTTGTTGCGCGGGGCGAAACGTACCACCCCGGCGACTGGAAGGCGAGCGGTGTCCGCGCGCCGTCGACGGGCGCGAATGGTACCATCGCCGTACAAGCCCTGCAGGGAAGGTGGCCAAGGTGAGGAATACCCCGCGGAACAGCGATCCCGTCCGCTGGCTGAGTGGTGATCATGCCGTATTCGAGGAGCTGCTGTGGCTCCACCAGGAGGCGCTTCTGGAGCGCCGCTGCGCTGTTGCGGTGGAGATATGGGATGCCTGGTTCGAGCGTCTGCGCGCGCATGCGCGGGCCGAGGAGGCGTGGCTGCTGCCGTGTCTCGAGAGCGCGGACTGGGAGACGCCGTGGCCCGCGCGGGTCTATCGGGCGGAGCACGCGCGGCTCCAGCAGCTCGCCGGCGCGCATCGTGCCGCCGTGGCGGAGCATGCCGCCGGCAACGGACCGGGGCGGCGTGAGGCACTCGGGCTGATCGCGGCGGCGCGGCGGGTGGCGGACATGAGCGCGCACCACGAGCAGCGCGAGGAGGAGGGTCTGTTCCCACTGCTGGAGGCCAACCTGCCGGCGAAGGCGTTACAGGCGCTGGGCGAGTCGGTGGCGGCGGAGCTGTCGGCGGCGCCGCTGCCGGCGGTGGCGGCGTTGCGCGGGCGGCTGGACTCGGCGGTCGCCGCCTCCGCCTGACGGCGCCCGTGGGGCGCCGCCGGCGGATGCGGCGCGTCAGTCCTCGTAGCGGCGGAATACCAGGGTGGCGTTGGTTCCGCCGAAGCCGAAGCTGTTGGACATCACCGTGTTGAGCGGCTGCTCGCGGTACTCCGAGACGATGGGCATGCCCTCGGCGTCCGGGTCCAGGTTCTCGATGTTGGCGGAGGCGGAGACGAACCCCTCCTTGAGCATCAGCAGCGAGTAGATCGCCTCCTGCACCCCCGCCGCACCGAGCGAGTGGCCGGTAAGCGACTTCGTCGAGCTCACTGCCGGCATCGACTCGCCGAAGACCTCGTGGATCGCCTGCAGCTCGGTGATATCCCCTGCCGGGGTGCTGGTGCCGTGGGCGTTGACGTAGTCCACCGGGCCTTCGGTGTGAGTGAGGGCCTCGCGCATGCAGCGCACCGCGCCCTCGCCGGAGGGTGCGACCATGTCGTAGCCGTCCGACGTCGCGCCATAGCCGACGAGCTCGGCGTAGATCGGCGCGCCGCGCTCCAGGGCGTGATCGAGGGCCTCGACCACCACCATGCCTGCGCCGCCGGCGATCACGAAGCCGTCACGATCCGCGTCGTAGGGGCGGGACGCCCGCTCGGGGGTGTCGTTGTACTTCGAGGACAGGGCGCCCATGGCGTCGAAGAGCATGGTCATCGACCAGTGCTCCTCCTCGCCGCCGCCGGCGAAGACGACGTCCTGGCGGCCGAGCTGAATCTGCTCCATGGCGGAACCGATGCAGTGGGCGCTGGTCGCGCAGGCCGAGGAGATGCTGTAGTTGACGCCACGGATGCCGAACGGCGTGGCCAGGCATGCGGAGACGGTGCTCGCCATGACCTTCGGCACGGCGAAGGCGCCGAGCTTGCGCACGCCACGCTCGCGCAGCGTGTCCGCGGCCTGGACGAGATTGGAGGTGGAACCGCCTCCCGAGCCCGCGATCAGACCGATGCGCGGATCGGAGATCTGCTCCGCGTCCAGGCCGGCGTCGCGCATGGCGTCCTCCATGGCGACATACGCATACCCCGCGGCGCCGCCCATGAAACGGCGCGGCTTGCGCGGGACGCGCTCGTCGAGGTCGATGTCGACCACGCCGGCGACCTGGCTGCGCAGACCGTACTCGGCATACGCGTCGCGGAAGCGGATGCCGCTGCGGCCCTCGCGCAGGGATCGGGTAACCGTTTCACGATCATTGCCGAGACAGGAGACGATGCCCAGTCCGGTGACGACGACTCGTCGCACGATACCTTCCTCGCTGTTTGCTCAACGCACCTACAGCGCGCTATCCGGGTCCATGAACAGGCCGACCTTGAGATCGGTGGCCCGGTAGATCTCCTCGCCGTCGGCGAGGACTCGGCCGTCCGCGATACCCATCGTCAGACGCCGCCGGATCAGGCGCTTGATGTCCAGTAAGTAGGTCACCTGCCGGTTACGGGGCAGGATCTGACCGGTGAATTTTACCTCGCCACAGCCGAGCGCGCGCCCCTTGCCCTGGCCGCCGGTCCAGCCCAGGTAGAAGCCGAGGAGCTGCCAGAGGGCGTCGAGCCCGAGGCAGCCCGGCATCACCGGGTCGCCGGGGAAGTGGCAGTGGAAGAACCACAGGTCCGGATGGACGTCGAGCTCGGCCTGGACCTCGCCCTTGCCGTACGCCCCGCCTTCGGAGGATATCCTGCTGATGCGGTCGAACATGAGCATGTTCGGCACCGGCAGCTGCGGGTTGCCCGGACCGAAGAGCTTGCCGTGGCCGCACTCGAGCAGCTCCTCGTAGCTGTAACTGGGTTGTCCTGTCATGCGTCTCCCAACCGTATCCACTGGGGGAACCGGATCGCGCCGCGGGCGGTCCGGCCGATGGCCCTGGCAGGTCCCTGCCCGGTGTTGCGGCGGTGCCGCCTTGACGGGGGTGGTTGCCGGCGTCTAGAAAGAGGTCTAGTAATTTCGCGCTAACCCTACTGTGAGACCCGCGGCGAGGCAAGACACGATCGCGCCGTGATGACGTCGGCACATCCCTGGCCGGCGATTATCCGGTAGAATGATTGATCCTGGCTATCGACTTCCGCGCCCGCGTCGATTATACAAGCCACCACAGGCGCGTTATCCTTCGCGCGTTTTTTCAGTTCCCCTGGAGGCATTGATGAGCGAAAACATCGTCAGCATCACCGACGGCAACTTCGAGGACGAGGTTCTCAAGGCCGATGGCCCGGTCCTGGTGGACTTCTGGGCCGAGTGGTGCGGCCCCTGCAAGATGATCGCCCCCGTGCTCGAGCAGGTCGCCGAGGAGTATGCGGGCAAGCTCAAGGTCTGCAAGCTCAACATCGACGACAATCCGGAGACCGCGCCCAAGTACGGCGTGCGTGGCATCCCCACGCTGATGGTCTTCCGCAGCGGCGATGTCGCGGATACCAAGGTCGGCGCCCTGAGCAAGGCGCAGCTGACCCAGTTCGTTGACGCCAACGTCTAGAGACAGCCCGTCGCACCAAACCGCGTCAGGGCAGAGGGAGTGTCGGCGCCGGGGCCCCGTCCCGGCCTGTATGTGATGACGTCCCCGGCCCGACGGGCCGGCTCCCGGTAACCTGACGGTCTGGTTAGACCCCGCCTCCACCGGGTCTGCGGGTGCCGCCCGGCACCCGCAGACCGGGCTCATCCCCGGCCACGACCCGTGTCCGTGGCCGCCGCCTTCTCCGACCCCAGCCATTCCCCGACCTGTGCGGCGATACCGTCCGCGTCCAGGCCCAGCCGCGAGAGCAGGGTGGCCGGGTCGCCGTGATCGGTGAATCGGTCCGGCAGGCCGATGTGGCGGCAGACGGCCGTCTCCCCGGCGGCGTCCAGCGCCTCGGCCACCGCGCTGCCGGCGCCGCCGGCGATCACGTTCTCCTCCACGGTCACCAGAAGCTCGTGCGTGGCGGCGGCCTTCAGCACCGCGTCTTCATCCACCGGCTTGACGAAACGCATGTTGATCACCGTGGCGTCCAGTCGCTCGGCGGCCGCCAGGGCAGGCGCGAGCATGCTGCCGAATGCGAGCAGGACGACGCGGTGGCCGTTCCGGCGCGGCTCTGCACGGCCGATGGGCAGGGCCTGCATCTCCGGGGAGACCGTGACCCCGGGGCCCGTTCCCCGGGGGTAGCGGACCGCCGCGGGACCGTCGTGCCGGTAGCCCGTGTAGAGCATCTGTCGGCACTCGTTCTCGTCCGCGGGGGCCATCACCACGAGGTTGGGGATGCAGCGCAGGTACGAGAGGTCGAAGCTGCCGTTATGGGTCGGTCCGTCCGCGCCCACCAGGCCGGCACGATCGAGGGCGAGGAGTACTGGCAGCTCCTGGAGGGCGATGTCGTGGATGAGCTGGTCGTAGCCGCGCTGCAGGAACGTCGAGTAGATCGCGAGCACCGGGCGCTCGCCCTCGCAGGCGAGGCCGGCGGCGAGGGTGACGCTGTGCTGCTCGGCGATCCCGACGTCCAGGTAGCGCCCGGGGAAGCGCCGGGCGAACTCCACCAGGCCGGAGCCCTCGCGCATGGCCGGGGTGATGCCCCAGACCCGGCTGTCGCGCTCGGCGATATCGCACAGCCACTCCCCGAATACCTGGGTATAGCTCGGCCGGCCGCCGCCACTGCCGCCGGTCAGCCCCTCGGCGGGATCGAACGCCTTCACGCCGTGGTAGGCGATGGGATCCTCCTCGGCCAGGGCGTAGCCCTTGCCCTTGCGGGTGACCACGTGCAGGAGCAGTGGTCCGGGCGTGGTGCGCAGACGGCGCAGCACCGGGAGCAGGGCCGAGAGGTCGTGGCCGTCCACCGGCCCGAAGTACTGGAAGCCGAGCTCCTCGAAGAAGGTCCCGGGCACGACCATGCCCTTGGCATGGGCCTCGGCGCGCCTGGCGAACTCGCGCATCGCCGGGGGCATGTGCTCGAGAACGCGCTTGCTCTCGCGACGGAGGTTGCCGTAGAGGCCGCCGGCGAGCAGCCGCGCGAAGGTACGCGAGAGCGCGCCGACGTTCTCGGAGATGGACATCTCGTTGTCGTTGAGTATCACGAGCATGTCCGGGCGGGCGTCGCCGGCGTGGTTCAGCGCCTCGAAGGCCTGGCCCGCGGTCATGCCGCCATCGCCGATCACCGCGCAGACCCGCCGGCCGTCGCCGCGGGCGCGGGCCGCGAGCGCCATGCCGATCGCCGCACTGAGTGAGGTGCTGGAGTGACCGACGCCGAAGGTATCGTAGGGGCTCTCGTCGCGCTTGGGAAAGCCGGCGAGGCCGTCGGTCTTGCGCACGGTGCCGATGCGCTCGCGCCGCCCGGTGAGGATCTTGTGGGGATAGCACTGGTGGCCGACGTCCCAGACGAGCCGGTCCTCCGGGGTCTGGTAGACGTAGTGCAGGGCGATGGTCAGCTCCACGACCCCGAGGCCGGCGGCGAGGTGGCCGCCGGAGCGGGCCACGCTGTGGAGCAGAAAGTCCCGCAGCTCGCGGGCGAGCGCGGGGAGCTCGCCGGCGGACAGGGCGCGCAGGGCCTCGGGGGAGTCGATGCCTTCGAGCAGGGGGTAGTCTCCGGGTGTCATGATGTCCCTGGTCAGTCCGTGTCGTCGTCGAGGTCCTCGACGATGAAGTCCTCGAGATCGTAGGGCGGCGCTACCGCCTGTTCACCGACCACCCGGCCGCGCACGGACATGCCCGCGCGATGTACCGTCTCCGGGTCGCCGGAGACCAGTGGGTGCCACCACGCCAGCCCGCGACCCTCGGCCACACGGCGGTAGGCGCAGCTCTTCGGCAGCCAGCCGAAGCGCTCCACCCGCTCCGGGGTGAGGGTGATGCAGTCCGGCACGTGGCGGTGGCGATGCGCATAGTCGCTGCACAGCGCGGTGCGGGTGTCGAGCAGTCGGCAGGCCAGCTCGGTGAAGTGGTAGTCGCCGTCCTCGTCCTCGAGCTTGTGAACGCAGCACTTGCCGCAGCCGTCGCACAGGGCCTCCCACTCGGGCGCGGAGAGCTCGTCGAGGCGCTTGCGCTCCCAGAACGGGCGTTCGGCGGCGCCGGAAAAGCTGCCAGTCATGCGCGGGTCGTCCTCGTCGTCGGCGCGGTGTTTCCGGGGCTCGGTGCGGATCCGCCGGGTCATGTATAATCGCGGCGCTTTGACGATGCCACACTCCAACGCCCGAGCGCACGGAACCCCATGAGCGAGTTTCTCCAGGAGGTCGCCCGGCGGCGCACCTTCGCGATTATCTCACACCCGGACGCGGGTAAGACCACCGTCACCGAAAAGCTCCTTCTCTACGGCGGCGCGATCCAGATCGCCGGGACCGTGAAGGGGCGCAAGTCCGATCGCCATGCCACCTCCGACTGGATGGAGCTGGAGAAGCAGCGCGGTATCTCGGTGACCTCCTCGGTGATGCAGTTCCCGTACAAGGAGCGGATCGTCAACCTGCTCGATACCCCCGGGCACGAGGACTTCTCCGAGGACACTTACCGCACGCTTACCGCGGTGGACTCGGCGCTGATGGTCATCGATGCGGCCAAGGGCGTCGAGGAGCGCACGATCAAGCTCATGGACGTCTGCCGGTTGCGTAGCACGCCGATCATGACCTTCATGAACAAGCTCGATCGCGAGGGGCGCGACCCGATGTCGCTCATGGACGAGGTCGAGGAGGTGCTGCGTATCCGCTGCGCCCCGGTGACCTGGCCCATCGGCATGGGCAAGGGCTTCAAGGGCGTGTTCCACCTCCTCGATGACCGCGTGCACCTGTTCAGCGCCACCCACGAGGGGCGGATCAACGAGGGCGAGACCATCGAGGGCCTGGACAACCCGCGCCTCGACGAGGTGCTCGGCGACGACGCCGGGACCCTGCGCGAGGAGGTCGAGCTGATCCGCGAGGCCAGCAATCCCTTCGACGTCGAGGCCTACCGCCGCGGCGAGCTTACGCCGGTGTTCTTCGGCTCGGCGATCAACAACTTCGGCGTGCGCGAGCTCCTCGACCGCTTCGTTGAGGACGCCCCCTCGCCCCAGCCCCGGGAGACGGAGACCCGCGAGGTGGCCGCCGAGGAGGAGACGTTCTCCGGGTTCGTGTTCAAGATCCAGGCCAACATGGACCCGAACCACCGTGACCGCATCGCCTTCCTGCGGGTGTGCTCCGGGGTCTACGAGAAGGGTGCCAAGGTCCATCACGTGCGCATCGGCAAGGACGTGAAGATCGCCAACGCCATCACCTTCATGGCCTCGGACCGGGACAACATCGCCAATGCCTATCCCGGCGACATCATCGGGCTGCACAACCACGGCACCATCCAGATCGGCGATACCTTCACCGCCGGCGAGAAGCTCAAGTTCACCGGCATCCCGAACTTCGCCCCGGAGCTCTTCCGCCGGGCGGTTCTGCGCGACCCCATGCGCATGAAGGCGCTGCAGAAGGGACTGGTCGAGCTCTGCGAGGAGGGGGCCTCGCAGCTGTTCCGGCCGCTGCAGGGCAACGACCTGATCGTCGGCGCCGTGGGCGTGCTCCAGTTCGACGTGGTCGCCTTCCGGCTGAAGAACGAGTACGGCGTGGAGTGCAGCTTCGAGCCGGTGAACGTGGCGACCGCCCGCTGGGTGGACAGCGACGATTCGAAGCGCCTGGAGGAGTTCCGCGAGCGCAATGTCGCGAACCTCGCCGAGGACGTCGCCGGCAACCTCACTTATATCGCCCCTTCCCGGGTGAACCTTCAGCTCACCGAGGAACGCTGGCCGGAGATCGGCTTTCACGCCACGCGGGAGCACTGAGTGCCCCCGCGGTGCCGGGGGCGTCAGTTGAGGGCGCTGCTGTCGGTCACGTTCACGCCGGCGTCGGCCAGGGCCTGGCGTACGCCGTCGTCGTTGGCCGGGTCCACCGGCCGGGTGAGATCCCACAGCAGGTAGGTGTTGAAGCCCATGGCCACGGCATCCTCCGCGGTCCATTTCACGCAGAAGTCCCGGGCCAGCCCGCAGACGAACACGTCCGTGACCCCGCGCTCGCGCAGGTAACCGGCCAGCCCCGTGGGCGGGCGCTCGCCCTGGGCGTCGACGTTGTTGCGGAAGCCGCTGTAGCTGTCCACCGCCGGGTCCTCGCCCTTGCGGACGATCACCGACGCGCGCTCCCAGGGCAGGCCGTCGTGGAGCGCCGCGCCCGCGGTGCCCTGTACGCAGTGGTCCGGCCAGAGGACCTGCTCGTGGCCGTAGAGCTCGATGATGTCGAAGGGCTGACGGCCCTCGTGGCTGCTGGCGAAGGAGATATGCCCCGCGGGATGCCAGTCCTGGGTGGCGGCGATCTGGCCGAAGTCGCTGTCGCGCATGATTGTGGCGACACCGTCCAGGATCTCCGAGCCACCCTTGGTGGCGAGGGCGCCGCCCTCCATGAAGTCCGGCTGCATGTCGACCACGATCAGGGCGGAACGCTCCCGGTCGACCCGGACAGGCTGTTGTGCTGCCATGCTCACCTCCGGTTCTCTACCGGAGATGGATGGAGGCGCCGCGCCGGGGAGACAACCCCGCACGGCGCCGTCGCGGCACTCAGGAGAAGCGTCCGACCCCGGCGTCCTCGAGGGTGTCGCGGATCTCGTCCATGATCGCCGGGTCGTCGATGGTGGAGGGCACGGGGACGTCGTCCTCCTGGGCAAGGCTGCGGATGGTCTTGCGCAGGATCTTGCCTGAACGGGTCTTGGGCAGTCGCGGGACGACCATCACCCGGCGCAGGGCGGCCACGGCGCCGATCTCCTCGCGCACCCGGGCGACCAGGGCGGCCTCGACCGCCTCCGGGGTCATGTCGACGCCGTCCTTGAGCACCACGAAGCCCACCGGCACCTGTCCCTTGAGCTCGTCGGGCAGGCCCACCACGGCACACTCAGCGACCGCCTCGTAGCCGCCGATGACCTCCTCCATGGCGCCGGTGGAGAGGCGGTGACCGGAGACGTTGATGACGTCGTCGGTGCGGCCCATCACGAACAGGTAGCCGTCCTCGTCGAGATAGCCACCGTCACCGGAGAGGTAATGGCCGTGGAAGGTGCTCAGGTAGCTGCGCTCGAAGCGCTCGTCGTCATTCCACAACGTCGGCAGCGTCCCCGGGGGCAGCGGCAGCTGCACGACGATGTTGCCGATCTGCCCGGCGGCGGCGGGTTCGCCGTCGTCGTCGAGGACGCGCACGCGGTAGCCGGGGGCGGGCACGGTGGCGGAGCCCGGCTTGATTGGCAGCCGCTCGACGCCGATGGGGTTGGCCGCGATGGCCCAGCCGGTCTCGGTCTGCCACCAGTGGTCGATGATCGGGCAATCCAGGTGCTCGTCGAGCCATTCGTAGGTGGGTGGGTCCAGGCGCTCGCCGGCCACGAACACGTTGGCGAGTCCGGAGAGGTCGTAGCGCTGCTTGTGCCTGGCCTCCGGGTCCTCCTTCTTGATCGCGCGGAAGGCGGTGGGGGCCGTGAAGAAGGTCTTTACGCCGTGCTCGGCGATCACCCGCCAGAACGCCCCGGCGTCGGGGGTGCGCACCGGCTTGCCCTCGTAGACGATGGTCGTGCAGCCGCGGATCAGCGGGGCGTAGACGATATAGGAGTGGCCCACGACCCAGCCCACGTCGGAGGCCGCCCAGTAGACCTCGCCGGGATGGGTGTCGTAGACGACGTCCATGCTGTAGTTCATGGCCACGGCATGGCCGCCGTTGTCCCTCACCACCCCCTTGGGTTTACCGGTGGTGCCGGAGGTGTAGAGGATGTAGAGCGGGTCGGTGGCGGCCACGGATACCGGATCGACGGGGGAGGCGCTTTCCATGAGCTCGAACCAGTCGTGGTCGCGCCCGGGCTCCAGCGCCGCCTCCGCCTGCTCCCGCGGCACGATCACGGTGTGTGCCGGCGGGTGGGCGGCGATCTCCAGTGCCCGGTCGACCAGGGGCTTGTAGGGGATGACCCGGTCGAACTCGATGCCGCAGCCCGCTGATACCACCACCTTGGGCCGGGCGTCGTCGATGCGCACCGCCAGCTCGTGGGGGGAGAAGCCGCCGAAGACGACCGAGTGGATCGCGCCGAGCCGCGCGCAGGCGAGCATGGCGATGAGGGTCTCCGGGATCATCGGCATGTAGATCACGACCCGGTCGCCGTGCTCCACGCCGAGCCCCCGCAGGGCGCCGGCGAAGCGGGCGACCTGATCCTGGAGCTCGGTGAAGCTGATGTGCCGCTGGGTGCCGGTGGCCGGCGAGTCGTGGATGATCGCGGTCTGCTCGCCGGCACCGCGCTGGACGTGGCGATCCACGGCGAGGTGGCAGGTATTCAGGCGGCCGTCCGGGAACCAGCGGTAGTGGCCGCGCTCGTCGCGGCCGAGGATGGTCTGCGGGAATTCATACCAGTCGATCTCGCGGGCGCGCTCTCGCCAGAAGCCTTCCGGGTCGTCGACGGACTGACGATAGACGTCCTGATAGCGTCTCATGATGCTCTCCTCCCTGCCTTGTGCTGGCCGGTTGTGCTGTCTCTTCCCGGTAGCGCCCGCGCGCACCCCGCCGGGGGCAATGCCGCCTCCGGTGAGGGGTTTGTTATTGCAGCATAGATGGCCGCGACGGGGGATTGAATAAGTCAATTCACGTCCCGCGCCAGCATTGCCGCGCGGTCCGGGGCGTCATCCGGCGGCGTGTCCGGGCGCACGTCCGTGTGCCGTTCCGGCCGTCGTCAAGGGCGTGTCAGGGCGGCGTCGGTGAGCCGCCGTGTCAGCGCAGCGGCTGTGGCCGCTCGATGGCGTAGCCCTGGAGATAGTCCGCGTCGATCTCGCGGAGCCGGTCGAAGAGGTCGATGCGCTCGACGCCCGCGGCGATGATCCGGCGCCCGAGGAGGTGGGCCATCTCGGTGACGGTCTGGGTCATCGCCTGATCGGCGCGGTCGAGATCGATGCGCTCGATCACCTGGGGGTCGAGCTTTAACAGGTCCACCGGGAGCAGCCGCATGAAATCGTAGCCGGCGAGGGTGGTGCCGAAGGCGTCGATGCACAGCTCCACGCCAAGGCCGTGGGCACGGTCGAGGAAACGCACCACGCGTTCGAGCTGGCCGGCCGCGGTGGCCTCGCTGATCTCGAGGCAGACCCGGGCGTTGCCGTCGCGTTCCCGCCCGGCGGAGAGGCGGGAGAGGGTATCGAGGACGGTGTCGTCATCCACGCTTGCCGCGGCGATGTTCACGTGGACCACCGTATCGCGTCCATCCCGCGCCGCCAGGCGCCGGGCAAGGGCCATGCCGTGACGGATCATTGTGCTGTCGAGCTGGGGCATGCGCCCGCGCTGGCGGGCGACACCGAGGAACTCCCCGGGCAGCAGCCGCTGTTCGCCGCCACGGTCGTAGAGGGCGGGGAACAGCTCGTAGCGCTGCTCGCGCTGACGCTCGCCGTCCCGTGGCTGGATGCGCTGGGCGCGCAGGGAGAGCGAGTCGGCCTGGATGGCGTCGTCGATGAGCCGGCAGAGATAGTCCTGGTCCACCGGGGACTCGTGGCTCGGTGCGGGCACGAGTGCGCTGGCCTCGTTGTCCCGGGCGCGGGCGCACGCCTCGCCGAGGCGCTCGAGGAGCCGGTCCGGGATGCTGTTGTCAGTGTCGAAGACGGTGACCACGGCGGCGACGCGCCAGGGGGTGTCGGCCAGCTCGCCGCGGATGCGTCCGGGCAGCGCACTGACGCTGCGGCGCAGGCGCTCGGTGAGCAGCTCCGCGGCCTCGGTGTCGGCGACGTCGATCACCGCGGCGAACTCGTCGCCGCTGACCCGGGCAACGATGCCGTGGGCGCCGGCGGCACGGCGGATCAGGTGCGCCGCGCGTCGCAGCAGCCGGTCGCCGGTCATGCGCCCGGCGCGCTCGTTGATGGCATTGAGGTCGCGCAGCGCGATCTGTACCACCGCGTAGCGGCGGCCGGCGCCGTAGTGCGCGAGCTGCTCGAGGGTCCGCGAGAAGGTCTTGCGGTTATACGCGTCGGTGAGTGGGTCGCGTGTCGCCCGGCGGATCAGGGTGTCGTGGGCCTGTACCAGGGTCTCGCGCCACTGGCGTTCGGTGAAGGGCGCCTCGTCGAGGTCGTCGACCACGCGGCAGCCGTCGCGCAGGGCGTTGGCGACCTCGTCCAGCCCCAGCTCCCGGGTGGTGTGTCCATCGCGCGCGAGGAAAACGAATCGCCGGCGGTGCGTGTCCATCCAGCGCAGCTGGAGCGGCTCACCCTCGAGCGCGGGGACCAGCCAGTCGCCGATGCCGAGCAGGCGTGCCCGGGCCTGCCACAGGCCCGGGCGTTCCGGGGGGCCGTGAGGGCGCGGCGGTGCGTCGGCATAGTCGATCGCCGGCTCCGGAGGCTCGCCGCGGCACACGGCGAGCACCGCTGACTCGATGGCGTCCAGCGTGTTCGCCAGCTCCGGCGTGAGGCGGGAGAACTGGCGGAGCTGGAAGCGAGCATACTCGACGACCCGCTCGGCATCGCGGATCGGGCGCGGGGCGTCGTCGTCGTGTCCCAGCCCCGCGAGCAGCCGGTCGATCACTGCGACACATCGCCGCCAGGTGTCGTGCTCGCCACCGAAGCGCAGCCGCACGAGCACCAGCAGGTTCCGCCAGCCGTCCGTCATCAGCCGTGAGAGCAGACGCGGTACGCGATGCCCGTCGATACGCTCCGCGAGGACAGCGTCGACGGCCTCACGGGCCTGCTCCAGCCGGTCCCGGCCAGCCAGCTGGCTGTCGATCCGCTCGATCTGCTGGGCGCGCTCGCGCAGCGGTTCCGCCGCCGCCTCGGCCACCCGTCGTGCGGCGTCGTCCACCGCGGTGGCCTCGCCCCGCTCCAGTGCCGGGCGAACGAGCGCGTCCACGGTCTGGCGCAGACCACGGGCGTTGCGTTCCGGGAGGGCGCGCATGGCCACCCCGGCGCGTTCCATCGCGTCGATGAGTCGGTTGACCGGGCTGGTGCCCCCGGCGAGGAAGGCGCCACTGTCGATCTGTTCCTGACGGGCGGCGGCGGCGAGCTCGTCGGCCCAGTCACGGACGTAATCCGGCGTGGCGCGATCGGCACGGATCTGGCGGAACCAGCGATCCACGGCGGCGAGGTTCTGGCGCTGGTCCACCGAGGCCGGGCGTGTCGGGGCAGGGGTCGGTCCCGCGTTGCCGGCGTTGCCGCCGGCCGGGACGGCCGCGGGGCCGCTGTCCCCGGCGCCATCAGGGGTGCCAGTCCCGCCGGTGTCATTGGCCAGGGTCTCGAGCTCCCGGGCGACGCTGGTGAGTGTGGCCGTGGTGACCCGCTCACCGCCGCCCCCCGTGGATGTCGGGTGGGCCTCCGTGCCGTCCGCCGCACGGCCGGTGGCCACGCCATGGCCGGTAATGCGGGCCCGGCCGCGTCTGCCACCGGAGCGGGCGTTGTCGTCGGACAGGGCCCGTCCGCCGCCGAGCATGCGGATCTCCGGGCGTTCTTTCTCGGCGTCGGGCAGCAGCCCGGCCTCGCGGAACTCGGCGTTGATGCGCTCGTAGAAGCGCGGCAGGGCGCTGAAGACCTTCTGGCCGAACACCTCGTAGATGGTATGGACGGCGATCGACGGTACGCGGTCGAGGCCCAGGGTCTCGCTCAGGGCGCGGGTCAGACCCTCCGGCGAGACCGGGTTGGTCGAATCGTCCAGGGAGGCATCCAGGGCGTAGTTCAGGCGGCGATTGAGCGCGCGCAGCGCATTCCGGTTGCGCCGCTCGGCATCGCCGACGAGCTCGGAGCGTCGCAGCCAGTCGTCGAATTCCTGTTCGTCGACCAGTGACAGCTCACCCGGCGTCGGGTCGTGCTCGGGCTCCTCGTCGATCTCGCCGCTGCCCTCGCCGAGGTGGTCGACACCATCGAGGACGTGACGCAGGAAGGTCGTGGGCAGTGTCTCGCGCTGGCGGCGAACGATCTGGAAGGTCTTGAAGACGCTCGTCTGCTCCTGGGTCGTGGCCACGGTGCGCGAGCGGTTGAACAGCTCGTCCACCACGTCGGAGGCGAAGGTCGGGATGGTTTCGTTGCATAGCCACTCGGCGTGACGCCGGCAGACCTCGTGGACCCAGCGGACCCGGGCGTTCGCGCCGCTGCGCGGTGCTGGTGATTCCGGCCGCGGCGGTGCGCCGGGACCCGCGACGGACTGAAGGGTGCCGACCAGCTCCGGCTGGGGGCTCTCGAACGCCAGGCCGACCCCCGCCGGGGTGCTGCGGGCGATGCGTGCGGCGATTTCGCGGGTCTCGCCGGCGACGGGATCGTAAAAACACACGTGGCGGTGATCGTCGATCGTCAGCGACGCGGCTGCGCCCGAATCGTCGACGGCGGCGAATACACCGCCGACGCAGACGTCCTGCAGGGTCACGGCAACCCGGTTGTGCCCCTGGTCGACAATCTCCGCCGGCCACTGGACCGGGTGCCTCTGGTATGCCCGACGCTCACGGCTCATGGTTCTGCCTTGTCTGCCGCGTGAGTGGATGCCCCGCGCGTCCCCCTCGACGCGCCCGGCGTGGATCAGTTCGTGCCGGCCGGCGTCTCGCCGCGCGCGGCGCGGTGGAGCGCGGCGAGGATGTCCTCGCGCGCGATGATGCCGGCCAGCCGCTCCTCGTCGAGGACCGGGAAGGCCTTGTTGCGCATTTCCACCATGCGCTGGAGCACCCGTGTCAGGGGCAGCTCCGGTGGGACCCACAGCGGGTCCCGGGTCATGCCGTCCGCCACCGGACGGCACATGATCTCCTCGTAGGGCGGCATCATGTGCGCGGTGTCGAAACGGAAGGCGGCGAGCAGGTCGAGCTTGGTGATCACGCCGCAGAGCGTGCCACCGTCGTCGACCACGGGAATGCTGTTGAAGTCGTACTGCGCGAACAGGGCATCCAGTGCGGACAGCGGCTGGTCCGGGGCAATGGTGATCACATCCCGCACCATGACGTGATGCACCTTGTAATCGAGGAACGGATACATGCTGGCCACCTCCTGCTAGCCGTGTGCCGCTGCACCGGCCGTGCCGGTGCCCTGCCTGTGCGCCGGTGGGCGATCCCGGCCCGGGCGCGGGTACGCGCCGTGTCGTCCGCATCCGCGGGCGTAAGGGTCGTGCGCGGCCGCGCACCGTCGCCGTGCGCCCGTGTCATGGGCCGGGCAGGCAGGCCGGTGTCTCCCTGGCCCGACAACATACCGCATCACACGGCGTTTTGCCCGGGATCGCGCAAAAAACCGGACGTTCCCGTCCGGCGGTACGCCTACTGCGCGCGCAGCGGCGTCAGCTCCAGGGTCACGCGGCGGTTCTGCTGGCGGCCCTGCTCGGTGTCGTTGCTGGCGATCGGGTAGTCCTCACCGTAGCCGCGGGCGATGATCCGCTGACTGTTGATGCCACGGTTACGGAGGTAGTCCGCCACGGTCTGTGCCCGCCGCTCCGAGAGGCGCTGGTTGTAGTCCGCCGGACCGGTGCTGTCGGTATGGCCGGCGACGTTGATCACGGTCTTCTCGTATTCCTTGAGCACGAGCGAGACGGAGTCGAGGACATCGAAGAACTGCGAGCGCAGATCGGCACTGTCCGTGGCGAAGGTGACGTTGCCCGGCATGTTGAGGATGATGCGGTCCCCTTTGCGGGTGACGCTCACGCCGGAATTGCGCAGGCGCTGGCGCAGCTCCGCCTCCTGGCGGTCCATGTAGTTGCCGATCGCCGCGCCGGAGAGGCCACCGATACCGGCGCCGATGAGCGCGTGCTGCCGGCGCTCGGTGGCGTCATCCCCGGTGGCCAGTCCCACCACGGCGCCGGCGACGGCGCCCACCGCGGCGCCGGTGGTGGTCTTGCTGGTCTGCGGCTCGCCGGTGTAGGGGTCGGTGGTCTGGCAGCCGGCGAGCAGGGTGGCGGTCAGCAGTGCGAAGGCACCGGCTCTCATGGAAACGGAACGCATGGGTAGGTTCTCCCGTTCTGGTTGTCGAGGCGTGGCGGGCGTCGCCCGCTCCGGACCTCTGGTATACTGTTTTTTGCGATGCAGCAAAAGCGCCGCCACGCCACAAGCGCGGCCGGCCCCTTGCGTGCGCATCGTCCGCACCAACACAGCGGGTATGCAACGTGAACGACGAATCGAGCACCATCGACGGCCAGCCCGTCGTCATTCGGCGACTGCTCTGGCAGGAGCGCGGTGCGCTGGCCGCGCACCTGGAGCGCCTCTCGGAGACCGACCGCTATCTGCGCTTCGGCGGCCGTGTCAACGACGCCTTTCTCATCGAATACGCCAACCGCAGCGACTGGCTGCAGCGCACCGTCTTCGGCGCCTTCGTCGGCGGCGATCTGCGCGCCGCCGGCGAGTGCCAGATCCTCGCCCGGGACTGGCCCCGGCAGGCCGAGCTGGCGTTCAGTGTCGAGGCACCGGTGCAGGGTCGGGGCATCGGCACGCAGCTGTTTCAGCGCCTGATCACCTTCGCGCGCAACCGCCGGATCCGGCGTGTCTATCTCACGACGCTGCGCCACAACCGGCCTATGCGCCAGATCGCGCGCAAGTTCGGTATGACGCTGTGCAGCTGCGAGGACGAGGTGGAGGGGCGTATGGAGCTGATCGCACCCACGCCGGTATCGTTCTGGGACGAGGCGCTGGAAGAGGGCGGGGCCTGGTTCTGGACCGCGTGGAACGAGGCGGTGAGCGCCGGTATGCGGGAAGCAGGATCACGCTGACGGCGGTGGCCGGCGCGCCGGGATACTCCCCGGCGCGCCGGCCACCGGCTTATGCCGCTTCCATGTCTGCCGAATAGCTGCCGCGGCGGGCCTCGCCGTTGAGCCGGGCGCGCTGGTAGAAGGCCTGCTGGGCGGCCTCGATGCGGTCGCTGTGGCCGCGCCAGGCCTGCTGTGCGGGCTCCTGAAGGGCCCGGCCGTAGGAGAACGTCAGTGACCAGGGGCTGGCACCCCCGGCGGCGTTGATGGCGTTGAGGTTGGCGGTCGCCTCTGCCGGGGTCTGGCCGCCGGAGAGGAAGGCGATCGCCGGCACCGCCGCCGGCACCGTCCGTTTCAGCACCTGCAGGGTATGCTCGGCCACGGCCTCGGGCGCCAGGCGCTCGCGCTCCTTGCCAGGCAGGATCATGTTGGGCTTGAGCACCATGTGCTCGAGGCTCACGCCGTAGCGGTAGAGCGCGTCGAAGACGCTGCGGTGCACCCACTCGGTGATCGCCGCGCAGCGCTCCACGCCGTGATCGCCGTCCATGAGGACCTCCGGCTCCACGATCGGCACCATGCCGGCGGCCTGCACGAGTGCGGCGTAGCGGGCCATGACCTCGGCGTTGGCCGATACCGCCAGCGGTGTCGGGTTATGTCCGCCGATGGTGTAGGTGTTGCGCCACTTGGTGAAGCGCGCGCCCTGTTCACGGAAGCCGGCGAGGCGCTCGGGCAGGCCGTCCAGGCCCTGGGTGATCTTGTCGCCGGGGGCGTTGACCAGATCGATGGTGCCCTTGTCGACCTTGATCCCGGGGACGATCCCCGAGGCCTCGCAGACCTCCGGCAGGGTGCGGCCGTCGTCGGCGCGCTGGCCGAGGGTCTCCTCGAAGAAGATCACTCCCCCGATGTAGTCCTCCACCCCCGGGGTGGACACCAGCAGGGAGCGGTAGGTGCGCCGGTTCTCCTCGGTGGATTCCACGTCGATGGCCTTGAAGCGCTTGGCGATGGTGCCGAAGCTCTCGTCCGCGGCAAGGATGCCCTTGCCGGGTGCGGCCATGCGCTCGATGGTCTCAGCGAGCTCGGTGTAGTCGGTCATGGGGACTCCAACCTCCGGGGTCTGGACGGGCGCGGGCGCGGCGGGCGCCCGCGGCAGTGTTTAAAGGTCTTTCGCGCTCGCTTATGGTACGACGGGTACCGGGCGCACCGGAAAACCGGTCGCCCGCGCGCACGGGCCGTATATCCTAATCAACGCGGGCCCGGGCGGCCACCGTCATCACAGGAGGAGAGAGCGATGCTCGCGAGCGCGTCCAGCTACGAGGCGCAGTGCCGGGCATTCCGTTGGCGGATACCGGCGGAATACAACATCGGTGTCGATGTGCTCGACCGCCACGCCGACGCTGCCCCCGGGAACACGGCCATCATCCACGACCTCGGCGACGGCGGCGCCGAGCACTGGAGCTTCGAGCGCCTGCGTGCGGATTCCAACCGGCTTGCCAATGCCCTCGCCGGGCTCGGCCTGGAGCGCGGTGACCGGGTCGGCCTGCTGCTCTCCCAGCGCCCGGAGACGGTGGTCGCCCACACCGCCGTCTACCGTCTCGGCGGTATCGCGGTCCCGCTGTTCACCCTGTTCGGCCCCGACGCGCTGGCCTACCGCCTCGGCGACTGCGGGGCGCGGGTGCTGGTGACGGACGCCGCCTGTGCCGAGACGGTGGCGGCGCTGCGCGAACGGCTGCCGGCACTGGAGACGGTGATCGTGGTCGGCGGCGACGCGCCGGCGGGGATGCACGCCTGGCGGACGCTGCTCGACGGGGCGTCGGCGGCGTTCACTCCGGTGACCACCCGGGCCGAGGATCCGGCGGTGATCATCTACACCTCGGGCACCACCGGCCAGCCCAAGGGGGCGCTTCACGCCCACCGGGTGCTGCTCGGCCATCTGCCGGGGGTGGAGCAGCCCCACGAGGGCTTCCCCCAGCCCGGGGACTGTTTCTGGACGCCGGCGGACTGGGCCTGGATCGGCGGCTTGCTGGACGTGCTGCTGCCCTCGCTGCACCACGGGGTACCGGTGGTCGCCCACCGGGCGCGGCGTTTCGACCCGGAGGCGGCCTTCGCCCTGATCGCCCGCCATGGGGTGCGCAATGCCTTCCTGCCGCCCACCGCGCTCAAGCTCATGCGCCAGGTCCCCGACGCCGCCGAGCGTTTCGGCCGGCACCTGCGCTCGGTGGGCAGCGGTGGCGAGAGCCTCGGTTCGGAGCTGCTGGACTGGGGCCGGGAGACCCTGGGGGTGACGATCAACGAGTTCTACGGCCAGACCGAGTGCAACCTCATCGTCGCCAACCGGGCGGGGCTGATGCCGTTGCGCCCGGGGTCCATGGGGCGCGCCGTGCCGGGCCACCGGGTGGCGGTGATCGACGAGGCGGGCAACGAGCTGCCCGCGGGGAAGGTGGGGGCGATCGCCGTGCACGCCCCGGACCCGGTGATGTTCCTCGGCTATTGGAACCGGCCCGAGGCCACCGCGGAGAAGTTCCGCGGCGAGTGGCTGGTCACCGGCGACACCGGCTGCGTGGACGAGGACGGCTACTTCCGTTTCGTCGGCCGGGACGACGACGTCATCACCTCCGCGGGCTACCGCATCGGTCCAGGGGAGGTGGAGGATTGCCTGATGCACCATCCCTCTGTGGCGATGGTGGCGGTGGTGGGCAGCCCGGACCCGCTGCGCACCCAGGTGGTGAAGGCGTTTGTCGTGCCCGCCGAGGGGGTGACCGGCGACGAGGCGCTGGCGGAGTCGATCCGGCAGTTCGTGCGCGAGCGCCTCGCCGCCCACGAGTATCCGCGGGAGGTGGAGTTCGTTGCCGAGCTGCCCATGACCACCACCGGCAAGATCATCCGCCGGGAGCTGCGCGAGCGCGAGCAGCGGCGCAAGGGCGGCGGCTGAGGCGCGTGCACCGGTGCAGCCGGGGGCGCTATGATGCGCGCACCATATACGTCCCGCTGCCTGGAGTACCGATGCTACAACGTGACACCAGTCTGCCTCCGGCGGTCTTCGCGCTGCTGGTCGTGAACGCGCTCGTGTTCGGCGCCGAGCAGCTCATCGGCATGACGGCGGCGGATCAGCTCGCTCTCTGGCCCCTGGGTACGCCGGACGTCGCGCGCACTGCCACCGGGCTGATGCGCGTGCCGGACTTCGCGGTCTGGCAGCTGGTGACGTACGGCTTCCTCCACGGCGGGCTGTTCCACCTGTTCGTCAATATGTTCGCGCTGTGGATGTTCGGCACGCCCATCGAGCGGACCCTGGGCACGCGGGCGTTCACGAGCTACTACTTCGTCTGCCTCGTCGGTGCCGGGCTGATCCAGCTCGTGGTCGCGACCATGGCCGCCGGCAACGGCATGATCTATCCCACCGTCGGCGCTTCGGGGGCGGTGTTCGGCATCCTGCTGGCCTTCGGCATGTTCTTTCCCAACCAGCAGGTCATCCTCATCTTCCCGCCCATCCCGATGAAGGCGAAGTACTTCGTCATCCTCTACGGCGCCTTCGAGCTCTTCGCCGGGGTGACCAACACCTTCTCCGGCGTGGCCCACTTCGCGCATCTCGGCGGCATGGCCTTCGGATTCGTCATGATCCTCTACTGGCGGGGCCGGCTGCCGATCAAGCCGCGCCGCCGCCTCAACCTCTAGGGCAACGCCCCGGGCTCACAGCAGCTCGGCCTGGGCGTCGGCGACCACGGCGCGGAAGCGCCGTTCGTGGGCGAGTAGCCAGCGCTTGCGCTCCAGTCCGCCGCCGTAGCCGGTCAGGCTGCCGTCCGCGCCGATCACCCGGTGGCAGGGGATGATCACGGCGATGGGGTTGCGGTTGTTCGCCAGTCCCACCGCACGGGCCGCCCCCGGCGTGCCCAGGCGCCGGGCGACGTCGCCGTAGCTCGCCGTTTCGCCGTAGGGAATCGCGAGCAGCGCGTCCCATACCCGGCGCTGGAACGCCGTGCCCGCCGGGGCAAGCGCCAGGTCGAAGCCCTCGCGGTCGCCGGCGAAGTAGGCGTCGAGCTGGGCCCGGGCCTCGGTGAAGGCGGTGTCGTCACGCTGCCAGCCCGCCGCCGGGTCCGGGCGCGGATCGCCGGGATCGCGCAGGTCCAGGCGTGTGAGCGCGTATCCGTCGCCAGCGAGCAGGAGCTCGCCGATGGGGCTGTCCATCAGGGTGTAGCGCAGGGTCATGGTCCTTATCCTCCGCTGGCGCTTCGGTGCCAGAGATGCATGGCGGCGTAGGCGCGCCACGGGCGCCACGCCAGGGTGCCGGCGCGGACGTCGGCGGGACGCTCCGCGCCGACCGCGCGGCGCAGGGCGAGGTCGCTCTCGGGGAAGGCGTCCGGGTCCGCCAGCGCCCGCATGGCGACGTACTGGCTGGTCCACGGACCGATCCCGGGGATCGCGGTGAGCGCCGCGGTGGTTGCCTCCAGGGTGGCGGTGGGGGCGAGGGAGACGGCATCGTCGGCCACGGCCCGGGCAAGGGCCTGGATCGTGCCGGCGCGCCGGCTCGGCAGGCCGCAGTCGATGATCGACTGCAGCGGCGCCTCGGCAAGGGTCCGGGGCGTGGGGAAGAGCCGGTTCAGGTCCGGCCACGGCGTCCCTGTCGGTGCGCCGAAGCGCTCGATGAGCCGGGTGAAGACCGTGGTCGCCGCCCGTACCGCGATCTGCTGGCCGATCACCGTGCGCACCGCGATCTCGAAGCCGTCGATCGCGCCCGGGACGCGCAGGCCGGGGGCGGCGGCGACGGCGTCCGCGAGGCGCGGATCGCCGCTGAGGTGGGCGTCGATCACGCCGGGCGTGGCGTCCAGGTCGAAGAGGTGGCGCAGGCGCGCGCGCAGCGGGGTGAGCACCGGCAGCAGCGAGGGCGCCACCGAGATCCGGACCACCGGGCGGCGCGGGTCGTTGACCGCCTCGATCCATCCCGTGTGTTCGCCGATGCGCACCGTGCGCCGGTAGTAGTGCACCCCGTCGGTCTGCTCCACCGCCGGGGCGCCGCGACCGCCGAGGAAGGTCACCAGCGGTGACCACGCCAGCGGCGGGCGGTAGCCGAGCTTGAGTGTGACGGCCTGCGGCTCGCCCGCCGGACGGCGGCGCCGCAGGGCACTCGGTGTCAGCCGGTAGCGGCTGCGGAAGAGGTGGTTGAAGCGCCGGACACTGCTGAAGCCGGCGGCGAAGGCGACGTCGGCGACGCGCATGGACGTGTCCGTGAGCAGCTGCTTGGCGAGCAGCAGCCGGCGCGTCTGTGCGAGCTCCACCGGCGTGACGCCGTAGGCCTGCTGGACGAGGCGGCGCAGCTGCCGCGCGCTCACGCCGAGCTCGGCAGCGAGGGCGTCCACGCCGCCGTCGGTCAGGGCCCCGGCCTCGATGCGTGCGACTGCGATGTCGGCGGTACGGCGCGGCGAGTCCAGCGGCGAGGCGCCCGGGGCAAGCTCGGGACGGCAGCGCAGGCAGGGCCGGAAGCCCGCCGCCTCGGCGGCGGCCGCGTCCGCGAAGAAGCGGCTGTGTTCGCGCCGCGGCACCCGTACGGTACAGACCGGACGGCAGTAGATGCCGGTGGTGGACACACCGACGAAAAACGCCCCGTCGAAGCGGGCGTCACGCGCCTGTACGGCCTGGTAGCAGTGATCGGGATCGAGTTCCATGATGCGAGTCTAGATCGTCCCGCGGCGGGATGTCTCGCCGTTTTCGGACGCCTGATCCACGCCCGACTTCCGGGTTTTTCCGGGCGGCGGACAGGAGCGGGCGGGATGCGTGGGCGTTTGCGGACCGCCCGGCGCGCCTACAGGCGCGCTGGTGACACGGGAGCTTTCGTGACGCCGTCGCGCAGGCTGCATCGGCGGTGCGAACTCTGGCATAGTCGACCCACGGGTCGAAGCGGGGCGCCGGGCGTTCCGCACGGATCCGCAATCGATCTCAGGCAGCCGGCCGGGATGGGCCGGTAAACCGGTCTTCCGAGTGGACCGCACAACACAGGCCGAATAAGGAGTGAGCAGCATGGCTAGCCGCATCGATAACCAAGTCGCCCTGGTAACGGGGGGATCCCGTGGTATCGGCAAGGAGATCGCCCTGGAGCTGGCGCGTCTCGGCGCCCGTGTCGCCATCAACTACAACAGTGGTGCCGACGGCGCGAAGGCCGTTGCCAGCGAGGTCGAGGCCCTGGGCAGCGAGTGCCTGGTGCTGCAGGGCAACGTGGCGGACAAGCACGAGGCCCGCGGCCTGGTCCAGAAGACCATCGAGCACTTCGGACAGCTCGATATCCTGGTCAACAACGCCGGCATCACCCGCGACAAGACCCTGAAGAAGCTCACCGACGACGACTGGGAGGAGGTGATCAACACCAACCTCAACAGCGTCTACTACACGGTCAGCGCCGCCTACTCCCACATGATGGACCGCAACTACGGACGGATCGTGAACATCAGCTCGTTCGTGGGCCAGGCCGGCAACTTCGGGCAGACGAACTACGCCGCGAGCAAGGGCGGCATCATCGCGTTCACCAAGAGCGCCGCGCAGGAATTCGCCAAGCACAACATCACGGTGAACGCCATCGCGCCGGGCTTCACCGAGACCGAGATGCTGCAGAAGGTGCCGGAGGAGATCCGCGAGAAGATCCTCGCCAAGATCCCCATGCGCCGTTTCGGCGAGCCCAACGAGATCGCGCGTGCGGTGGTCTTTCTCGCCGCGGACGGCGACTACATCACCGGCCAGCAGATCAACGTCAACGGCGGCGTCTACATGTAATGCCGTCCCGGAGGGCGCCCGCGGGCGCCCTCCGGCAGGGCTCAGGCCAGCAGCTCGCGGGCCTGGGCCGTGTCCATGTTCCCGCCCGTGATCACCAGCGCGGTGGCACCCTCCGCCGCGGCGGGCACCGCCCCGTCGAGCACCGCTGCCAGTCCCACGGCCGCCCCCGTCTCCACGTACAGCCGTCCCTGGGTCATCAGCGCCCGCGTGGCCCGGGCGATGGCGTCGTCGCTGACGGTGACGATGTCGTTCACCCAGCGGCGGCTGGCCGCGTAGGTGTACTTGCCCACCACCACCGGTGCGAGGCTGGGGGCGATCGTGCTGACGCCGTCCAGTGCGGCCTCGGCGCTGTCCCTGTCCCAGGCGTTGCGCATGGTCGCCGCGCCCTCGGGCTCGACACCGATGAGCTCGATGTCCGGGCGCTGGCTGCGGATGGCTATGCCGAGCCCGGAGACGAGCCCGCCGCCGCCGATGGGGCAGAGCACCCGCCCCAGCCGCGGGATCTGCTCCAGCATTTCCAGGCCCACGGTGCCCTGGCCGGCCATGATCCGCGGGTTGTCATAGGGGTGCACCAGGGTCAGGCCGCGCTCCTCGCGCAGCCGGTGGCACTCGGCCACCGCGGCCTTGATGTCCCCGTGGATGATGACCTCCGCGCCAAAGGCGCGGGTGGTCTCGATCTTCATCGTGCTGGAGCCCTCGGGCATCACCACCGTGACCGGTACCCCCTGGCGCTCCGCCGCCCAGGCCAGGGCCATGGCGTGGTTGCCAGCGGACACGGTGATCAGCCCGTTGCCCGTCTCCTCCGCGGTCGCGGTCGCCGTCCAGTTGTAGGCCCCGCGCACCTTGAACGAGCCGGTGCGCTGGAGGCTCTCGGCCTTGACCCAGAGCTCCGTGCCGAGCGATGCCGAGAGGTCCTGGGCCGGGAACGCCGGGGTCGGCGGGATGGCGGGGCGGATGCGCGCCGCCGCGGCGCGCACCGCCTCGAGGTCCGGGAGCTCCGGGGCGTCAGCGGACACAGGCATCGCGGTTCACCGTGGTCAGGAATTCGCAGCCGGTACCAGTGACGGTGATCGTGTCGGAGAGGAACGCGTCCCCCTGGCCGGAGCCGAGCAGCCAGCTCATCAGGTGGAAGACCATCCCCTCGCGCAGCTTCATGTCGGAGTTCCTGCGCAGGCCCACGGGCACGCCGCTGCCCGACCAGCTTGGCGGGTAGCCGATGCCCACCGAGTAGCCACAGTGGTGGCGGTGGTAGTGGGACAGGCCGTTGCGATCGAGCACGCCCTGCCAGGCCTCGTAGACGTCGCCGGCGGGGACCCCGGGGGCAATGGTGCCCGCGGCGGCCATCATCGCCTCCTGGCAGATCTCGTTGATGCGCTGCGCCTCGGCGGGCTGTTCGCCGATGAACGCCAGCCGCCCCATGGGGGCGTGGTAGCGGCGCACGCAGCCGGACATCTCCAGGAACAGCAGATCGCCATGGACGAGGTTGCGGTCCTCCCAGGTGCCGTGCTCGTGGTCGAGGTTGGCGGTGGTGCGCACCAGTGGCACGAAGCCGGGATAGGTGCCGCCGCGGCGGAACATGGCGTCGTAGATCGCCGCCATCACCTCGCGGGCGTTCATGCCCGTGCCGGCGGTGGCGATGGCCGAGAGCATCATGGAGTCGGAGATCGCCGCGGCCTCGCGGGTCAGGGCGAGCTCGTCGGCGGACTGCACCAGGCGCACGTCGTCGATCAGGCTGCCGATGTCCTCCCAGTTCGCCTCCGGCGTGCCCTCGATGATCCCGTCGAGCACGGCGTAGGGCAGGAAGGTGCTGGTCTGGTCGACGGCGATCTGGCCGCTGGCGAGGCCGGCATCGTTCAGCGCACGCACGGTCTCGCGCACCGCCGCGGAGCTCATCAGCGGCGGCCGCCGGCGCGGCTCACGGGTGATCTCGCCCGCCGCACCGGTGAGCGAGAGCGGGTCGTCCGCTGCCGGCGCGGAGCCGTCGGTATAGCCGATGTGGATCAGGTCCGGGACCTGATCGCGTACCACGGCCTGTTCCATCGCCCGGGTCACCAGCATGGGCTGGCCCTTGGCGGGGAAGATCAGGAGCTGGCAGGCGAAGTAGCCCATGTGGTCGAGACCGGAGAGGTAATTGATGTTCTCCGGACTGGCAATGAGCAGGGCGTCGTGTCCCTGCTCGGACATGCGTTCGCGGACCAGGCGTCGCCGACGCTCGTACTCGGCGTCGGAGAAGTAACGACCGCTCGCCTGCTGCATGGGAGGTCTCCTCTGCTGATGTGCTGCATGATCGGCGATGGTGTCCGGTTCGCCCGCCGCGGCGATCCCGACGATTCTTCAAGCGGTCTATGATGGCGCGCTTCAGGACCCTTCGGGAAGGGGGGGAGCAGCGATTTCAGGCGGCGTCGGCGCGCGCCAGCCCGTCGAAGAACCGTTCGACTTCGCCGATCTGCTCCTGCGGGTCGTCCAGGCGCACGAGCCCGCGGCGCGCCGCCTCGCCGCCGGGGCGCCCGGAGAGGTACCAGCCGATGTGCTTGCGCGCGATGCGTACGCCCTGGTGCGGGCCGTAGAACGCGTGCAGTGCATGCAGATGCCCGAGCATGACGGCCCGGACCTCGTCGACCGGCGGCGGTGGCAGATGCTCGCCGGTGCGCAGATAGTGCTCGATCTCGCGGAAGATCCAGGGCCGCCCCTGTGCGGCTCGGGCGATCATCACCCCGGAGGCGCCGGTGTAATCGAGCACCGCACGGGCGCGCTCCGCGGTGGTGATGTCGCCGTTGGCCAGGACCGGAATGTCCACGGCGGCACAGATCGCGCGCAGGGTCTCGTACTCGGCCTCGCCCCGGTAGGCCTCCCGGCGGGTGCGTCCGTGTACCGCCAGTGCCGCGATGCCGGCTGCCTGGGCCATCTCGGCGACGCGCACGCCGTTGCGCCGCTCGGGACTGACGCCGGTGCGGATCTTGAGCGTCACGGGTACGTCCACCGCCGCGGTCACCGCCCGGAGTATCTCCTGGACCAGCGCCTCGTCGGCGAGCAGCGCCGAGCCCGCCATGCGGTTGCAGACCTTCTTTGCCGGGCAGCCCATGTTGATATCGATGATCTCGGCGCCGTCGGCGACGTTGTCGGCCGCCGCGCGTGCGAGCATGGCCGGGTCGGCGCCCGCGATCTGGACCGCGCGCGGTCCCGGCTCGCCGTCGTGGACGCGCCTGAGGCGCGACTTGCGCGTGCCGCGCAGCGCCGGATCCGAGGCCACCATCTCCGAGACGGTGAGGCCCGCGCCCATCTGTCGGCACAGCCGCCGGAACGGCAGGTCCGTAACGCCGGCCATGGGCGCCAGGGCGAGATTGTTCGCGAGCATGTGCGGGCCGATCTGCATGGGGCTGGACAGCGCTGGTGCGGGATACCGATGATACTGAGCGGGTAGCCCGGTCGCCACCCCGAAGGCAGGTGTCCGGGGGCGGTGCCACCGCTGGGGCCGGCGTCGCCGGACGGTTTCCGGGTTCTCCACAGAAGCTGTGGATAACCCTGTGGAGGAAACGCGGATAAGGGATCTAAATCCCCGTCGTCACTGAGACGCTTTTGGATTGATCAAAAACCGGGCACGCTTGTATTAATTTGTTTAAAAACATGTTTTTAAATTGTTTTTCTATATTCCACATAAGAAATTTTTCCCAGATGACACACCCGTGAAGCCTCCGGAGGGGACCTGTGCATAAAAATGCCGATGTCAACCCCGGCGAGGGCGCCGTCTTCCTCGACGCCGATTCGCTGGACCGCGGTGACCTGGACATTTCCGCCCTGGAGCGTGAGCTGCCAGGCATGGCGTGGTACGGCACCACGCCACCGGAGCACGTGGCCGAACGCGTCGGCGATGCCGGCTGCGTGGTGGTCAACAAGGTGGTGCTGGACGCTGCCTTTTTCGAGGCGCATCCCGCGGTGGCGCTGGTGTGCATCGTCGCCACCGGCACCAACAACGTGGATCTCGAGGCGGCCGCCCGCCACGGCGTGACCGTGGTCAACTGCCAGGGTTACGGTACGCGCTCGCTGGCCCAGCACGTGCTCGGGCTGGTGCTGATGCTCGCGCGCAGTATCCCCGCCTATGTCGACGACGTGCGCGGCGGGGTGTGGAGCCGATCGCCGTTCTTCTGCCTGCTCGACCACCCGATCCGCGAGCTGGACGGCATGCGCCTCGGGCTCGTGGGCTACGGCGCCATTGCCGAGGAGGTCGGGCGTGTCTGCGGCGCCCTCGGCATGGAGGTCGTGGTGGCGGAGCGGGCCGGCCAGGCGCCGCGGTCGGGACGCGTGGGGTTCGACACGGTCGTTGAGACCAGCGACGTGATCAGCCTGCACTGTCCGCTCACGGAGCAGACGCGCGGACTGGTGGACGAGGGCGTTTTGCGGCGCATGCGCCGGGGGGCCATCCTGATCAATACCGCACGCGGTGGCGTGGTCGACGAGGCGGCGCTGCTGCACGCGGTGCGCGAGGGCTGGATCGCCGGCGCGGCGGTCGACGTGCTCGACGGCGAACCGCCGGCGCCGGACCATCCCCTGATTGCCGCCGGGTTGCCGAATCTCATCGTCACCCCGCACTGCGCCTGGGGCAGCCTTGAAGCACGCCAGCGCGTCGTCGAGCAGACCGCGGAGAACGTGGCCGCCTGGCGGGCGGGCCGGCCCGTGCGCGTCGTGGCGCAGCCCCAGCCGTGATCGCGCGGGTCCTGCGGGGCTGGTGGCGCGGTCGCCAGCTGCGCCGCTACGCCGTCGACGACGCGCTCTGGCGGCGGGCGACACACAGTGATTCGGTGCTCGCCGGGCTGGATGCCGGTGAGCGCGTGCGCCTGCGCGAGCTGGCGACACTGTTCCTCGCACGCAAACGCTTCTATGCCGCCGGTGGCGGTGAATTCGTGCCGGAGCAGGCCGTACGCATTGCCGCCCTCGCAGCGGTCCCGGTGCTCGGCCTGGATATCGACTGGTACCGTGGCTGGCAGTCCGTGATCGTCTATCCGTCGGGCTTCCTGGCACGTCACCGCGAGATGGACGAGGCGGGCGTGGTGCATGACGAGGCCCGGGCACTGGCCGGTGAGGCCTGGGACAACGGTCCGGTGATACTGTCCTGGTCCGACGTGGAGGCCGGGGGCCGCCGGGATGGCTGGAACGTGGTCCTCCACGAGCTCGCGCACAAGCTGGACATGCTTAACGGCGAGGCCAACGGCATGCCGCCGCTGCACCGTGGCATGGACCGCCGCGCCTGGACCCGCGCCTTCACCGAGGCCTTCGAGGCGATCAATGCCGCGGTGGAGGCGGGCCGCGACCCGGGCATCGACGATTACGCGGCGACCGACCCGGCGGAGTGCTTCGCGGTATTCAGTGAGACGTTCCTGGAGATGCCGGAGGTGGTGGCGGCCCATTTCCCGGCGGTCCACGAACAGCTCGCGGCCTTCTACCGGCGTACGCCCGCGGAGGCGCACGCCGGACACGGGCCGGCCGGCCATCATGGCGGCCGGAGCGGATCGAGACACGGGGAGTCGAGGTGAACATGGAAACGGTATCGGTGATTACCGGTGGTGGCAGCGGGATCGGCCGGGCACTGGCCCGGCGCCTCGCCGGCGCGGGCGGGCGTGTGCTGGTCGTCGGACGCCGGCGGCTGGCCTTGGAGGAAACCGCGGAAGGCCACGACGGCATCGAGGTCGTCGCGGCGGATATCGCCGAGGCCGCCGGGCGTGACTCGGTCGCCACCGCGGTGGGCGAGCGCGCCGTGCGCTATCTCGTGCACAACGCCGGCCGCCTCGAGCCCGTGGGGCCGCTGGCGGGGGTGAGCGTGGGCGCGTGGCGGGCGAGCCAGGCGGTGAACGTCGAGGCACCGCTGTTCCTGACACAGGCCCTGCTGTCCCGCCTGCCGGGCGGTCGCGTGCTGCACGTCTCCTCCGGGGCGGCGCACCGGGCGATCCCGGGGTGGGGGGCCTACTGCACCAGCAAGGCCGCGCTGTACATGCTCTACACGGTGCTCCGTGAGGAGCTCCGGGACCGGGACATCGCCGTGGGCAGCCTGCGGCCCGGGGTGGTGGATACCGACATGCAGGCACTCATCCGCGAGCAGGACGAGGCGGATTTCCCTGCCGTGGCGCGTTTCCGCGCCCTCAAGGAGGCCGGTGAGCTGGAGCCGCCGGAGCGGGTGGCCGCCTTTGTCGAGGCAGTGCTGACCGGTACCGAGACGGCGGCCTTCGGTGCCGAGGAATGGGATATCCGCGAGCATGCAGCACGTTTCGGCATCGATTGACCCGGACTGGTGGCCCGCCGCGAGCCGCCGGCACGAGCTCGGCGGCGTCGGTTATACCGTCCACGAGTGGTCCGGCGCGCCGTCAGCGCCCACGATGCTGCTGCTCCACGGCTGGATGGATACCGGTGCCGGCTTCGGTCCGCTGGCGGCGGCCCTCGGTGACGGCTGGCGGCGGCTGGCACCGGACTGGCGGGGATTCGGCGACAGCGACCGGGCCTCCGAGGGGCGCTACTGGTTCCCCGACTACCTCGCTGATCTGGACGCCCTGATCGACCGGGCGGTGCCCGCGGGCGAAGCGGTGGTTCTGGTCGGCCACAGCATGGGTGGCAACGTCGCCGGGCTCTACGCCGGCGTGCGCCCGGAGCGGGTGCGCGCGGTGGTCTCGCTGGAGGGCTTCGGGCTCCCGGCCACTGCCGCGGAGACCGCGCCTGGGCGCTACCGGGAGTGGCTGGACAGCCTCGCACAGACACCGCGCCTGCGGTCCTTCCCCGACTACGGGGCGCTGGCGGACCACCTGGCCGGGCGCAACCCCCGCATGCCCGGGGCGGTGGCGGCGTATCTCGCGCGCTGCTGGGGCCGGGAGGTGGACGGGGCGGTGCGCCTGCGTGGCGACCCGGCCCATCGCCGGCCGAACCCGGTGCTCTACCGGCTCGAGGAGGCGATGGCGTGCTGGCGGGCGATCGAGGCCCCCGTGCTCTGGCTCTGGGGCGGCGAGTCGTCCGTCGTCCGCCGTCTGCGCGGGGGCGATGACTGGTCGGCGCGACTCGCCTGCTTCGCCGACCTGCGTACCGCGGAAATCCCTGCCGCCGGGCACGCCCTGCACCAGGAACGCGCACCGGCGTGTGCCGATGCGATACACGGATTCCTCGCGGAGACGGGGGCGACGCCCCGGGGCTGAGCCCCGGGGGACACGGCTCAGGGGGCCGGCGTCACCAGGATCATGCCGTCACGCAGGGTGTCCGGGTTCTCCAGGACGTGCCGGTTGGCCTCGTAGAGCGTGGGCCAGCGGTTGGCCTCGCCGTACAACCTCGCGGCGACCTGGCCCAGGGTGTCGCCGCCGCGCACGTCGTAGAGCCCTTCGTGCTCCAGCCGGGCGACCAGTGACTGGGCAACGCGCAGCGCCTGGCGTGCTTCGGTGAGGGCCTGGTCATCGGCCTCGTCCCGGCGATGGGCGGCATGTACGTCGCGGAAATGCGCCGCGGCCTCGGATGCCTGCGCACGGGCCTCGTCCAGCGACGCCGTGCCGCCGTTGGCGGGGGCGAGCTGCGCGCGCAGCCCGGCGATGGTCTGCTCCCGCGACTTCACGGTGGCGCGGGCCTGGTCGAGGCTATCCTTCAGGGTGCCGGCGCGTTCGCGGAGTTGGGCGATGGTGCTTTTCTGGTTGTCGATGGTCCCGCGGGCGTCGTCCAGTGTCGCGGCGGTCTCCTCGCCCTGCTGACGTGCCTTCTGCAGCGCCTCGGTCAGCCGACCCTGTTCCTTGCGGGTCGCGGTGAGCTGTTCGCGCAGGTCGGCGGTCTCCGCCTCCAGCGAATCGATCCGCTCTTTTGCCTTGCCGAGCTCGCCGCGCAGGCGGTCCCGGGTATCGGTGCGCTCGGCGAGCTGCTGTTCGAAGGCGTCCCGCTTGCCCTGCGTTGCGGTGAGCTGTTTGCGCAGCTCGGCGGTCTCCGCCTCCAGCGAACCGACCTGTTCCTTCGCTTTATCGAGCTCGTTACGCAGGCGGTCCCGGGCATCGGTGCGCTCGGTGAGCTGCTGTTCGAGCGACTCGACGCGTTCACGGGCGTCGTCGAGCTGTGATTCGAGGTTGTCCGCACGGTCGCGGGCGTCTGAGAGATCGTTCTCCAGGCCGGTGATACGTGTCTGTGCGCTGGCCAGGGCGTCCGCGGGGGCGCCGCTGTCGCCCGACTGCTCCTGGGCGAGGGCGGCCGGGCACGCGAGTGCGGCGGCGATAACCAGGGCGGCGGGAAGGGTGTGCCGGCGAATGGGTGGACGTCGCATGGATTGTCTCCTCCCGGTTGCGGTGTGGCGGGGGCTGAAGGTCCGGGCACGGTCGTCGTTATGTTCCTGGATGCCCGCGACCCCGGTATCGCCGCCGGGAACCCCCGTACGCCGCGTCGCGGCCGCTGCCGGGGTCCTGGCAGGGGCGATCCCGGGGGACCGGTTCGGTCGCCCCGGAGGTAAGCCTAGAAGAGCCCCATGTGCGCCGCCATCACCGCCGTGTTACGGGTAGACCGGTGGGCCACGGGGGGACTGTGTCCGCGGCCCCTTCGCGGGCGCGTTATCGCTATCCGGTGCGGATCAGGACCGGTGATGGCGTCGGCGGGGTGTGCTGCTGCTAGACTGCATTGAGACCGATAAGCGGCGCGGGCATCGGCCCGCGGACAGAACACAATCACGGAGGAGGGGAGAAGTCCGCCATGTATGCGCCGTCTTCAGTGGATGCCCCGCGCATCCATACCCCGGATTTCATTACCGAGTCCGCGCTGACCATCCCGATCTACGGGATGCTCGGCGAGGATGGCAGGCCCTACGAAGGCGCCGACCCCTCGGGTGTGGCGAAGGAGATCGTGCTCGCGATGCACGACGCCGCGGTGTTTACGCGGCTGCTCGACGAACGCATGGTCGCAGCACAGCGTCAGGGCCGGCTGTCGTTCTACCTCACCGCCACCGGCGAGGAGGCCGCCACGGTGGGCAGTGCGGCCGGGCTCGAACCGGACGACATGATTCTGCCCCAGTACCGCGAGCAGGGCGCGCTGCGCTACCGCGGCTTCACCGCGGCGCAGTTCATGGACCAGCTCTTTGCCACCGAGGACGACCTCGGCAAGGGCCGGCAGATGCCGGTCCACTACGGCAGCCGCGCGCTGTCGTACATGACCGTCTCCTCGCCGCTGGCGACCCAGATCCCCCAGGCCGCGGGCTACGCCTACGGCCAGAAGCTCGCCGGCGAGGGGCGCTGCAGCATCTGCTACTTCGGTGAGGGCGCGGCCTCGGAGGGGGATTTCCACGCCGCGCTGAACATGGCGGCGGTGATCCGCTGCCCGGTGATCTTCTTCTGCCGCAACAACGGCTATGCGATCTCCACCCCGGTGAGCGAGCAGTACGCCGGCGACGGCGTCGCCGCCCGCGGCGTCGGCTATGGGGTGCGCTCCATCCGCGTCGACGGAAACGACTTCCTCGCCGTCTACCTCGCGACGCAGGAGGCGCGGCGCCAGGCGGTGAGCGAGGGCGTGCCCGTGCTCATCGAGGCGATGACCTACCGCCTCGGTGCCCACTCCACCTCCGACGACCCCTCCGGCTACCGCAGCCGCAAGGAGGAGGAGGCCTGGCAGCGCTTCGATCCGATCGCACGCATCCGCGCGTTCATGGAGGCGCAGGGCTGGTGGGACGCGGAGCGCGACGAGGCCCTGCGCCAGGGGTACCGCGACGAGATCCTTGCCGCGATGAAGACCGCCGAGGCCAAGCCGGCGCCGTCGCTTGCACGCCTGATCGAGGATGTCTACGCCGCACCGCCCTGGAACCTCACCGAGCAGTACGAGGCGTTGCGTGAGCAGGTGCGGGCGAACCCGGACGCCTATCCGAAGACGGCGGGGCGGATCGAGTGATGGCAAGGATGAATCTTCTGCAGGCCCTCAACAGTGCCCTGGACACCGCCATGGCGGCGGACGAGCGGGTGATCTGCTTTGGCGAGGACGTCGGCCAGTTCGGCGGCGTCTTCCGCGCGACCAGTCACCTGCGCGACCGCTATGGCAACGAGCGCTGCTTCAACACGCCGCTGGTGGAGCAGGGCATCATCGGCTTCGCCAACGGCCTCGCCGCCGCCGGCTTCCGGGCGGTGGCGGAGATCCAGTTTGCCGACTACATCTTCCCGGCCTTCGACCAGATCGTGAACGAGACGGCCAAGTTCCGGTACCGCTCGGGCAACGAGTTCAACGTCGGCGGGCTCACCATCCGCAGCCCCTACGGTGGCGGCATCTCCGGCGGGCACTACCATTCCCAGTCCCCGGAGGCCTACTTCTGCCACACGCCGGGCCTCAAGGTGGTGGTGCCGAGCACCCCGGAGAACGCCAAGGGGCTGCTGCTGGCGAGCATCCGTGATCCGGACCCGGTGCTGTTCTTCGAGCCCAAGCGCCTCTACCGCGCGGCGGTGGGCGATGTCCCGGAGGAGGACTACACCGCCGAGCTCGGGCGCGCGGAGGTGCTGCGCGAGGGCGGCGACGTCACGGTGCTCGCCTGGGGGGCGCAGGTGGAGGTGGTGACCCGTGCCGCGGAGATGGCCGCGGAGAAGGGCATCGACTGTGAGGTCATCGACCTGCGCACGCTGCTGCCCTGGGACGTGGAGACCGTGACGCGCTCCGTGCTCAAGACCGGGCGGCTGGTGATCAACCACGAGGCGCCGCGCACCGCCGGCTTCGGCGCCGAGCTCTCCGCCACGGTCCAGGAGCGCTGCTTCCTCTACCTGGAATCACCGATCTGCCGGGTCACGGGCCTGGACACGCCGTTCCCGCTGGCCCACGAGCGGGAGTACATGCCGGACCACCTCAAGACGCTCGCCGCGATCGAGCAGACCGTGAACTTCTAGGGCACCACCATGATCAAGGACTTCATCCTGCCGGATATCGGCGAAGGCATTGTCGAGTGCGAGCTCTCCGAATGGCTGGTCGAGGAGGGCGATAACGTCGAGGAGGACCAGCCCGTCTGCGACGTGATGACGGACAAGGCCCTTGTGCAGATCCCGGCCATGGAGACCGGCCGGGTGGTGAAGCGCTACTACGCCAAGGGCGAGATCGCGCGGGTGCACGAGCCGCTGTTCGCCATCGAGGTCGCCGGCGAGGACGGTGACGCCGCCGAGCCTGGCGGCGGTAATGCCGCTACGGCGCCGGCGACGGACAGTGACCGGTCGCCGGCACCGCCCGCGGAACCGGCCTCCGGTGGCGAGGCGGTATCCCCGGCGGCGGCCGGGGACGGCAACGGGCGGTCCGCCGGGCCCGCCGGACGGGTGCCGGCGAGCCCGGCAGTGCGGCGCCTGGCCCGGGAGCTCGGGGTGGACGTCCATGCCGTGCCTGGTTCGGGCAAGAAGGGGCGGGTCTACAAGGAGGACGTGCGTGCCTTTGCCGAGGCCGGAACGGCGCCGGCGAAGGGAGCGGAGGCGGCGGCTCCGGCTTCGGCATCGTCGGGCGCCGCCACGGGCGGCGGCGACGAGGTGATCCGCCGCGAGCCCCTCAAGGGCGTGCGTGCGGCGATGGCCCGGCAGATGAGTGCGTCGGCGCGGACCATCCCGCACTACACCTACGCCGACGAGGTGGACGTCACCGCCCTGACCGAGGTGTATGCGGAGATCCGCGATCACTACCGCGAGGAGGTGCGCATCACCCTGATGCCGTTCTTCGTCAAGGCGCTGTCCCTCACCCTGCGCGCCTTTCCGCAGCTCAACGCGACCTTCGACGACGAGCACGAGGAGATCCATTACCACCGCCGGCACAACATCGGTGTGGCCGTAGATGCCGCCCACGGGCTGGTCGTCCCGAACATCAAGGGGGTGGAGTCGCTGTCGCTGCTCGCCACCGCCAAGGCCCTGAACGAGCTGGTCGAGGCGGCGCGGGCCGGACGTGTGGCCGCCGAGGACATGAAGGGCGGGACCATCACCATCTCCAACATCGGGGCGATCGGCGGCACGGTGGCCACCCCAATCATCAACAAGCCGGAACTCGCCATCGTCGCCCTGGGGGCCACCCAGCGGCTGCCGCGCTTCGACGCGGAGGACTGCGTGGTCGCCCGCCGGATCATGCCGATCTCCTGGTCCGCCGATCATCGCGTGATTGACGGGGCGACCATGGCGCGGTTCAGTAATCACTGGAAACGACTGCTGGAACAGCCGGCGCTGATGCTCGCAGAGGCGGGCTGACGGGGGCGGGGCGATGTCCCGTGCGGCGACGGCGGAGTCGATCCGCCACTTCTACATCCCCGAAGAGCAGTCGGTCTATCTGCTCAGCAAGGACGAGGCCCACCGCCTCAAGGCCTGGGTGCGGCTGTGCGAGGAGCAGCTCCGCGGGCTCGGCTACCGCCAGGTCTGCCTCCTGGGCAAGGGCGCGTACAGCTTTGTGTTCGCCGGCCGGCGCAGCGAGGGCGCGAGCCAGGTGTTCAAGTTCTCGCGTATCACCCTGGCCCAGCACATCCAGGACCGGCTCGAGGAGGAGGCGTACATGCTCTCGCAGGTGCGTCACCCCAACGTCCCGGCCTTCCTCGCCTTCGAGCGCATCCACGGCCAGCGCATCCTGGTCATGGAGCGTGCCCCCGGCGAGGACCTGGATCAGCGCTCCATCCAGGTGGGGCCGCTGCCCGTGGACGAGCTGCTGCACATCGCCCGCCAGCTCGCGGACATGCTAGCCTACCTGCGTCATCATCCCCGCGGGCCCATCGTCCACGGGGACATCAAACCCTCGAATCTGGTCTACGACCCCGACGACGGCCGCGTCTCGCTGATCGACTGGGGCTCGTCGGTGTTCGCCCAGGTGGACCACGAGGATCAGCCCACGCCGTTCTGCTCGCTGGACGCGATGACCGGCGGTGGCGAGACCAATGCCCGCCTTGGCGACGTCTACTTCATCGGCGAGGAGCAGCTGGGCGGCGGCCTGTCCTCCCCGCGCTTCGACGAGCAGGGCGTGGCGAGTACCCTGTACGCACTGGCCTCGGCGCAGTCCTGTAGGTTCGGCAGTGACGTGATTCCCGCCCGCGCGCTGGGGCTGCCGCGGCCCTTCGCCCGGGTGCTCGACGGCCTGCTCAGCCGGGACCCCGACGAGCGTCGCCGTGCCGGCGACTACTTCCTCGGCGAGATGGCGCACCTCGGGCGCATCGTCGCCGTGCCGCGCCCGGCCAGGCCGGCCATGACCCTGTTGCCGATCAAGGTCGCGCCGGCGCAGGACATGGAGAGCGTGGTCTACAGCTCGCGCAAGTCGTTCCTGCGCGAGGAGGTGGCGGAGGCCACCCTGGCCGGCGCGGACGACGCCCAGCTCGAGCGCTACTACAAGAACTTCATGCACGGCATGGGGGACCGGGAGAAGGCGCTCATGGCCGCGGTCAGCCGCCTCTCGCGCTACCCGGTGGTGGGCGGGCTGGGCATCCGCTGGAAGCCCGAGGGCCTGGAGATCGACAGTTACCTGGAACTGCGCGACCCGGACCGGGTGAGTGCCTTCGCCGCGGCGGTGAACGTGGTGGTAACCCTGGCGCGCTCGCTGGAGCGCGAGGGCGTGTTCAAGTGCGTGATGTTCGATGCCCGCCACACCCTGCACCTCGAGCGTGCCGGCGAGGGCGAGCCCTTCGAGGTGCCGCCGGACCTGCGCATTCCCTACGAGGTGGTGCCGCCGGAGAGCGCGGATGCCCGGCTGCATCCGCATTCCTATTTCGAGGACGGGCGTGATCCGGACGAGTACCTGGCCCTGCCGCAGCCGATCATCGATGCCATCGTCGAGCTCAACGACATCCCCCACACGGGCTGCGTGATCTTCGAGAGCAAGCCCACGCACCTGAAGATCCACAGCTACTACACGCTCCTGGCGCCCGAGCGTGAGGCGGAGTTCGCCGCGCTGCTGGAGCGTATCGCCGAGGCGGTGGACCAGATCCGCGGCGTCGGGATCGCCGGGTTCATGAAGCTGCCCTACAAGCGCACCCGTCACTTCCGCCGTCGCCCCGGGCTCGGCGATTGCTTCTACCCGGCGAATCCGCGCCGGGCCGCCGATCCGCGCGACCTGACCTCGCCGCTGTTCCTTCTGGGCGAAAGCGCCGACAGCGACGCGGCCTGAGCGCCGCCACGGTTTTCTCCGGCGGCGTCGCCGGCACTGCTGCCGGCGGGCGTGGCGCACACGTGAAACCCGGCTGTCACGGTGGCGCCCCCGGGGGCACGGTATGGTGTCGGCAGATCAGGCGACGCGGGTATCCCAGCATGAGGCCAAGGCGGGACGGTGGCGTGACGCGGTCGACGGCGGGTGGCGCGACGTTCGCCCGCTTTGCCCTGGTCGGGGGCGTGATGGCCGGCGTGGATGCCGCCGGCCTGTACACCATTCACGCGTTGTGTCCGGTGGGCCTGCGTGCCGCGCGCCTCGGCTCACTGGCCTTGGCGATGACCGTGGGGTATTTCCTCAACCGCCGGTTCACCTTCGCGGGGCACCGGCGCAGGCGGCGGGTGCTGCCACAGCTGCTGAGCTTCTACAGCGCCCACGCGACCGGCGGTGCCCTCAACCTCGCGCTGTTCGCGCTCGTGCTCCATGCGGGCCGGGGCGTGGCGGCCGCAGTGCCCGCCGGTACGGCACTGCTGCCGCTGTGCGCGGTGCTAGTCGGCGGCGCCGGCGGCATGAGCGTGAACTTCGTGCTCTCCAGCCGGCTGGTGTTCCGGCCGCGGCGGTGACCCCGTCAGCCGCTCTTCGCCGCCTGGACCACGGGGATGCCGCGGATGCCGAGCAGCTCGCGCATGTCGTCCCGGGTGGTGAGCAGGTCCGCGAGGGTATGCTTGTCCAGTTCCGCGAAGAAGGCCTTGAGGGCGTCGCCCAGGATGTGGGTCAGCCGACAGCTCGGCGTGATGACGCAACGGTTGTCCGGCGCGAAGCATTCCACCAGGGCGAGATCCTGCTCCGTGTCGCGGATCAGTGCCCCCAGGTTGATGCTCTCCGGGGCGCGCTGGAGGTACATGCCGCCGTTCTTGCCGCGAACGGTTCGGATGTAGTCCGACTGGCTGAGTCCGTAGACCACCTTCATCACGTGGTTACGGGAGATGTCGTAGCGCTCGGCGATCTCGCTGATCGTCGCGAACCGGTCTTCCTTGACACCGAGGTACATGAGCACGCGCAGGCAGTAGTCGGTGTAGAGGGTCAATCGCATGGGCTGGGAGCCTCCGCTGACGCGTTACCCGGAGGTGACGCGGTGTGCATCGTGTTGAGTGTACCGTCCGACGGACAGTCATACCATCGATGAGATACCTCTAAAGAGGTAGTTATTTGTGATTCATCATGTCAGCCGTATGACCACGCCCAGAGCGACCACCCCCGCGAGCCAGGCGCTGACCGAGTGGCGCAGCAGCGGCGAGGCGCCACGCAGCCCCATGAACGAGTCGATCACCGTGCGCCCCTTGATCACGGTCAGCGCCGCCACCGCCGGCGTAAGCCAGGGGGCAGGCACCACCGTGGCTGCCAGTGCCGCGGCGACGGTCAGCGCGAGCAGCATGATCCAGTGCTGCGACAGTGTCTCGGCCCGGCTCATGGCAGCACGTAGAGCAGCGGGAAGAGCGCGAGCCATACCAGATCCACCATGTGCCAGTAGCTCGCCGCGCTCTCCGGGGCCCTGAGCCCCTCGTCGTCGTAATCGCCCCGCCGGCACCGCCGGGCCACTGCCGCCAGCACGATCATGCCCAGCACCACGTGCATAAGGTGGAACACCGTGGTGAAGAAGTAAAAGAAATGAAAGGTGCTCGTGCGCAGATTGTATCCCGCGGCGGCGAGGTCGGCGTATTCACCGAGCTTGACGGCCACGTAGCCGGCGCCGGCCAGCGTCGCGGCCAGGAACCACGGCGCGCAGCGGCGCGGGCCCTCCGCGGCGGCGGCGTCGATGCCGCGGGCGACGAGGTAGCTGCCCGTCAGCAGCATCACGGTGTTGGCCAGGCCGGCGACGGGGTGCAGTCCGGCACGCCCGGCCGCGAACACCTCCGGAGCCAGCGCGCCGGCGACGATCAGGCTGGCGAGCAGGGCGCCGAACACGGCGAGCTCGGCGAGGATGAACCACCACATCGCCAGATCGCCCGGCACGGCATAGGCGCCGGGGCGCGCGGTGTCAGCGGCTGCATCGCTCATGCCGTCGCCTCCGTGAGCAGCAGGTAGAGCCGCGGCAGCAGCTCCGGCAGGGCCTGGGCCCGGTGGAGCAGGGCGTGGTGGCGCTGGCCGAAGAGGTAAGGCAGGTAGTCCGCCGCCTCCTGGTCGATGGTCACGCAGAAGGGTGTGACGCCGGCGCGGCGCGCCTCCAGCAGGGCGTGGCGCGTGTCCTCCAGCCCGTAGCGCCCCTCGTAGACGTCCAGGTCGTTGGGCTTGCCGTCGGTGAGCAGCAGCAGCAGGCGCTGGGAGGCCGGCTGCTCGGCGAGGATCTCGGTGGCCTGGCGCACCGCCGCGCCCATGCGGGTGTAGTAGCCCGGGCGCAGCGCGTGGATGCGGCCGTGGGCGGTCTCACCCCAGGGCTCGGCGAAGTTCTTGAGCAGGCTGAAGCGCACGTGGGAACGCCGGCGCGAGGAGAAGCCGTACATGGCGAAGCGGTCGCCGCCGGCGTCCAGGGCCTCGCCGAGCAGGTGCAGGCTGTCGCGCACCACCTCGATCACCTGGTGGTCGTCGTCCACCCAGGCCTCGGTGGACAGCGACAGGTCCGCGAGCACGAGGCAGGCCAGGTCGCGCTGCTGCTCCCGCGGATCCGCCCACAGGCGTGGCGCCGTGTCGGCCCGGCCGCGGCGGCGGGCGGTGCGGTGCTCGATGCACGCGGGCAGGTCCAGGGCCCGGCCGCTGGCCTGGCGGCGCTGCCAGTAACGCTCGGGGCGCAGGGCCTCGAAGCGGCGCCGCAGCCGCGCGGCCGGGGCAGCAAGGTGGGTGGGAATGGCCATCGGTGCGGCGTCCCGCGGCAGCAGGGGCACGACCCGGCAGTGCCGGGGGCGCAGCTCGCCCCGGCGCCAGTCCCATTCCGGCAGCAGCCGGCCGTCGCCGAGGGGCGTGTCGTCGTCGCCGGCAGCGGGAAGGTCGAGATCCAGACGCAGGCGTGAGGCCGGCGCCGTGCCGGTGCGGCTGAGGCTGAGCCGGTCCAGGTCCTCGGCGACCCGCGGGGCGTCCTCGTCCTCGCTGTCGTCCACGGTCCGGTCCACGGGGACGTACTCCGACCACGAGAACAGGCTCTCGAGCCGGAAGACGATCAGCCCGCTGCGGCCGTCCGTGTCCTCGACGTACTCCGCGGCCTTGCGCCCCCGGCCCCGCGGCGGCGTGCCGGCGGTGGTCTCCGTGGCGTCGTCATCGCGTTCCGCCGGCGTCGGGGCCGTGCCGGTTTCCGGAGCCGGGTAGAGCCAGACCGGGACCGGTTCCGGCTGGCCCCGCGCCGCCGGCAGCGCCGTCCGGCTGCCGGGGTCCTCCAGTGCGGCGCGGATCGCGGCCTCGCGGCGCCCTTCCGCACGGCCGAGCCGGTCCGGATCGCGGCGCGCGGCGAGCGTCGCCGCCACCAGCCGCCGGTACACCGGTGTCAGGCCGGGGAAGGCCGCAAGGGTTCGCCGGACCGCGGCCTGGTTGCCGGTGAACCAGTCCCCGCCGTGGGGATCGGAGCGGCTGGCGAGTGCTATCAGCCAGAGGTAGAGGTCGCGGTTGCGCCCGGCGTCCGGAAAGCAGGCGATGCGCTCGGGCACGCAGACCCGCTCGCCGTCACGCCATGCCAGCGGATGGCGGTGGCCGGTGCCGGCCACGCGCTCCAGCCAGCGTCGGCGGGCCCGGACCGCCCGCGGCGTGGCGGCGGTGACGCGCAGGCCGGCGTCGCCGCCGAGGGCACGGAGCACGAGCCCGAGCCGGGCCTGCTCGTCGGCGAGCGCCACCGCCGCCTCGGGGTGGTCCCGCCGCGCGAGGCGGGTGATCACCCGGTGCCAGCCGAGACCGACGACCTCTTCCATGGCACGGGCCTCCCCTAGGTCGTGGCCGCCGCGGCGTCGTGCGCGGTGTCACCCGCGCGCTCGCCGACGAAGAAGCTCGCCGCGTAGAGCACCAGGCCTACGGCGAAGAGCACGCCCGCGCCGAATCGCAGCCAGTAGAAGAGCTCGAGCTTCTCCTGGGTGGCCATGAACGACAGGGCCTGGCCGCTCTCCGGCCAGCGCTGCAGCCAGATCTGCATCGCGCCGGCGGCGGTGAGGAACACCGTGATGGCGAGCATCGACAGGCTCATCAGCCAGCAGCTCGCGATCTCCAGCGACTGGGCCCGGGCGCTGTTGCCCTCGGGCCGGCCGCGCAGCGCGGGTACGGCGTAGGAGATGATCGCTAGATTGATCATCGCGTAGGCCCCGAAGAAGGCGAGGTGGCCGTGGGCGGCGGTGAGCTGGCTGCCGTGGGTGTAGTAGTTCACCGGTGCCAGGGTGTGGAGGAAGCCCCACACGCCGGCGCCGAGGAAGGCCACCACCGAGGTGCCGAGCGCCCAGGTCGTGGCCGCGCGGTTGGTGTGGTTGCGCCGCCGGCGCCGGACCATGCTGAAGGCGAAGAGCAGCATCATGAAGAAGGGCAGCGGCTCGAACGCCGAGAACACCGAGCCGATCCACAGCCAGTACGACGGCGCGCCGATGAAGAAGTAGTGGTGACCGGTGCCGAGGATGCCGGTGATCAGGGCCATGGCGATGATCACGTACAGCCACTTCTCGATGACCTCGCGGTCCACGCCGGTGGTCTTGATCAGCACGAAGGCGAGGATGCTGCCCATGATCAGCTCCCACACGCCCTCGACCCAGAGGTGCACGACCCACCACCAGAAGTACTTGTCCATGGTCAGCGACGAGGGGTTGTAGAAGGCGAACAGGAACATCACCGCCAGCCCCACGAGGCCCGTCATCAGGACCATGTTGATCACGGTCTTGCGCCCGCGCAGCACGGTCATGCCGACGTTGTAGAGGAAGCCGAGGGCGACCAGCACGATGCCGGCCTTGGTGATGGTGGGCTGCTCCAGGAACTCGCGGCCCATGGTCGGGAAGTACTCATTGCCGGTGAGCTCGGCCAGCCGCGCGTAAGGCACGGCGAGGTAGCCGATGATGGTCAGCGTGCCCGCGATGGCGAACACCCAGAACAGCACTCGTGCCAGCCACGGGCTCTGGAGCTCGCGCTGGGCCTCTTCGGGCACGAGATAGTAGGTCGCGCCCATGAAGCCGAACAGCAGCCACACGATGAGCAGGTTGGTGTGCACCATGCGCGCGACGTTGAAGGGGATCAGCGGGAAGAGGAAGTCCCCGATGATGTACTGCAGGCCCATGATCAGCCCGAAGGCGATCTGGCCGAAGAAAAGGACGATGGCGAAGACGAAGTAGGGCATCGCCACCGACTGGCTCTGGTATTTCATGCTCGTGTCCCCCTGGTTCATTGACCGTTCAGCCCTCGACGTTCGGCGGCCAGTCGTTGTTGCGGATGCGCGAGGTCCAGATCAGGAACTCCGCGAGGGCGTTGATCTCGTGGTCGGAGAGATTGAACTGCGGCATCTGCCGACGGCCCGGGGCCTGGGTGGGCTGGGCGTTGATCCAGGCGTTGAGGTACGCCTTGAACGCGGCCTCGTTGCCGTTGCCACGGCGCTCGAAGACGTTGCCGAGCTCGGGGGCGAAGTAGGCACCTTCGCCGAGCAGGGTATGGCAGCCGATGCAGTCGTTCTGCTCCCACACCTCCTTGCCCTCGGCAACGGTATCGGTCAGCCCCGCGCGATTCTCGCGGTCGGGCAGCGCCGTCACCGTATCGAAGGTGAGTCCCAGGAACAGGAGGATGAAGAACAGGCTCCCCCCGTAGTAGATGTTTCGGGCCATGCCCTTGGTAAAACGTTCCGACATCGAATGTCCCCCTGAAGGTTGAGAAAGCGGTGTTCCGGTCCGCGGGGTCAGCCGAGGTGGGCGCCGACGACATCCATCAGCGCCTCCAGGGCGGCGGGCTCGTCGCTCAGCGGCTCCGCCAGGCAGGCGCGGCAGGCCGCGAGCGGTGCCACGCCCCGGGCGATCAGCCGGGCCGCGTGGACCAGCAGCCGGGTGGAGGCGGCCTCCTCGAGGTCGTGACCGTCGAGGCGTCGCAGGTCCGTGGCCAGGCGCACGAGCTGCTCCGCCCGTGCCGTGTCGATCCCCGCTTCCCGGGCGACGATCTGCCGCTCCGCGGCGGCGTCGGGGTAGCCGAAGGACAGGGCCACGAAGCGCTGCCGCGTGCTCGGCTTCAGGCCCTTCATCAGGTTGCGGTAACCGGGGTTGTACGAGACCACCAGCAGGAAGTCCGGGTGGGCCTCGATCAGCTCGCCGGTGGCGTCCAGCGGCAGCACCCGGCGGTCATCGGCGAGGGGATGGAGCACCACGGTGGTGTCCTTGCGCGCCTCGATGATCTCGTCGAGGTAGCAGATCCCGCCCTCGCGCACCGCGCGGGTCAGCGGACCGTCCTGCCAGTAGGTACCCTCGCTGCCGAGCAGGTGGCGGCCGACGAGGTCGCCGGCGGTCAGGTCGTCGTGGCAGGCGACGGTGTAGAGCGGGCGCTCCAGACGCTCCGCCATGTGCTGAACGAACCGTGTCTTGCCGCACCCCGTGGGGCCCTTGATGAGTACCGGCAGGCGCTCGGCGGCGGCGTGCCCGAACAGTGCGACCTCGTCACCCAGGGCGTGGTAGAAGCTGCCGGCGGGGGCGGTTTCGGCGGTGTCGCTGACGATGTGCATGGTTGAATCCCCTATGTTCCGATTAAAAAGTACTATAGATACATCTTAAAAGAAACACCTGGAATGCATGTTGACCACGATGCTTCGTTCGGCCCGGCCGGGGCGCCCCGGTTACGGGCGGTGTCCCGGCCGGCCTTGCGCGGGGTCAGCCGCGAACCGCGGAGGCATCCGTTGCTGGCGCGAACAGGCCCGCGCCGGTGGCCTCGGCCTCGACGCGCTGGCGTACCTCGGCAACCGTCTCCTCGCCGTAGTCCTCGCGGTAGCGCTTGCGCAGGTCGTGATCCGTCAGCGTCGTGTGGTAGTCGGCGGTGACGCCGACGCCCTCGAGGCAGTGGCGGACACAGGCCAGAGGGCAGCCGTCGATGGCGATGACGGGCCGGCCGCTGCGGGCCCGGCGCACCAGTGAGAGCACACCGCCGCCGACACCGGCAATGCAGGACATCTCCGCGCGGCCGTCGCGGTCCATGGCCACGGCGACACGGTTTGCGAGCTGGGCGACATTGGAGCAGCCGGAGCAGGCGTAGACTAGCGGTCGGGACTCGGTCATGACGGGCTCCTGTTATTGCACTCGGGAAAATACATGTATATTTAATGCAGGTTAATGATCGATCAGGAGGGTAAGCCATGTCGACCGACGCGCCGTCACAGGCCCTTGACCGCGGGGACACAATACCGGTGCTGCAGGGCTGCACCGACTGTGACCTCTACCGCGTGTGCTTCCCGGAGGGGTTGCGCAATCCCGTCGGCGAGCCGGACACCCCGATGGTGCACCAACGCGTGACCCTGCCGGCGCGTCAGGCGCTTCGCTGGCGGCCGGGACGTTGCCTCGGGGTGTTGCGCTCCGGGGCGGTCAAGCGCTCGCGCTACACGGCGACCGGCGAGGAGGTCATCGCCGGCTTCACCCTGCCGGGCGAGCCGATCGGGCTCGATGCCGGTGAACGCATGGCCCCGGACGAGCGGCTGGTGACGCTCGAGCGCAGCCGCGTCTGCGAGCTCCCGTGGGAGACCGTGGAAGAGGCTATGGCGGCGGATCCGCGCGTCCGGCAGGCGGTCAACCGACTGCTGCGTGAGGAGCTCAGCACGGCAAGGGAGCGCCTGCTCGGCGCCTGCCGGGGCTCGGCGCGGCAGCGCGTTGCCGGGTTCCTCCTGGACATGGCCGAGCGCCGCTGCCGCCGCGGCTTCGACGGCATGCGCCTGCGCCTGGCGATGGGGCGGCGGGAGATCGCGGCTTATCTGAACATCACCCTGGAGACCGTCAGCCGCACCGTCTCGCAGCTCGGGCGCGAGGGCATCATCGGCGTGGACGGCCGGCGCATCACCCTGCGCAACGCCCTCTCGCTCGCCTACATCGCGGACGGGGTGGAAATGCCGGCCTGAGGCGGGGCGGTACGGTCCCCGTTCCACGCTGTCCACACGTGATGATCATGGACAGCCTTGACAGGAGGGGATCCACCTACCATAACTACAAGGCAATCGCGTTTTCCGGTGGCTGCCGGAGAGCCGATCCAATACAGACGTCGGTCGGGCCAACCCGGCCACGGAGCGAAAAAGCTCCCATCTGCGCCGTCGCTCGGCGTGATGGGGGCTTTTTTTTTTGCCCCAGGGAGGTGGCACTCATGAAATCGGTGGTTCCAATCGGGATCCTGTTCTCGACGCAAGGCCCCTACGGGACGGTCAGCCGGGCGATGCGTGACGGCGCCATGCTGGCCCTGGAGGAGGTCAACGCCGACGATCGCTTCGACTTCCGCCTGGAACCCCACGTTCAGGACCCCGAAGGGGTGCCTGCCGCGTATCTCTCATGCGCGCAGCGGCTGCTGCGCGAGGAGGGGATCAAGCACGTTGTCGGCTGCTACACCTCATCGAGCCGCAAGGAGATCATCCCGAGCTTCGAGAAGCACGACGCGCTGCTCTGGTATCCGTCCCACTACGAGGGGTTCGAGACCAACGACAACGTGATCTACACCGGCGCGGCGCCGAATCACCATGTCCTGCCCCTGATGGACTACGTCCTCAGGCATGTCGGCCGGGATATCTACTGCGTCGGCTCGAACTATGTCTGGGCGTGGGAGAATCACCGCATCGTCCGCGAGCTCACGCAGGTCAGCGGCGGGCGCATCCTCGGCGAGCGCTACCTTCAGGTCCACGACTGCGATGTGGACCGGATCATCGACGAGATCCTGGATCGCCGCCCCAGCTTTGTGCTCAACATGCTCATCGGCGAGTCGAGCTACGCCTTCTACCGGGCGTTTGCCGAGGCACGCCGGAGCCACGAGGCCCTGCATGACACAGTGATCGGCAGCTGCACGCTCTGCGAGCCGGAGCTCGCGGAGATCGGCGCCAGCGCCTGCGGCGGTCACCTCTCTTCCAGCGTGTATTTCTCGACCGTCGAGACACGCGTCAACCAGGCCTTCCGTGACGCCTACCGCCGCCGGTTCGGCGAGCGCGCGGTGCCGTGTGCGGACGCGGAGGCCTCCTACAACACCGTGCACCTGCTGGCGCGAGCCCTGACCGGGACGACCCCCTCGGAGATAGAGGCCGTGAAGCGCTCGCTCTACGGCGTCGCCTTCGCGGCGCCGCAGGGCCAGGTGTCCGTGGACAGCGAGAACAATCACAGTTTCCTGGTGCCGAGGCTCGGGGTGTCCCGCTCCGACGGCACCTTCGACATCGTCCGGGAATCAGCCGAACCGGTACGCCCCGACCCGTATCTGGTCTGGGTCGACGGGACGGGTGTCTGGGCGAGCTGGAACGGGAGGCGGAGAGAGCTGACGAACCGTCCCAGGCTACGGGTGATCCGATGAGCAGAAACACGAGACCACGACGTAACTTCCTCGGCTGGCGGGCACTGATGCTGTGCGGTGCCGGTCGCGACCGCGACGTACTCACGCAGCAGCTCCAGCGCCTGGGGATCGTCCCGGTCGTCGTCGACGCGATGTCCGAGCCGGTGGCGCAGGAGCCGTGCGATCTGGTTTTCATCGACGTTGACGTGGGCCGTCATTCACCCGCCCTAGGCGGGGGAGTCGATATCCCGCAGGACCGCCCGGTCCTGGCGTTGATCGGTTCGGACGTGCCCAGTGCGGTGGAATGGGTGATCGAGCAGGGCGCCTGCGGCTATCTGGTCAAGCCGATTCGAGGCACCGGCATTCTCGCGAGCCTGGTCATCGCCTGCCACGTCTTCGAGGAGCGGACGACGAGCACCCGCACCATTTCGGAGCTCCGCCACCGGCTGAAGGCCCGCCAACTGGTCTGCAGCGCCGCGATCCGGATTATCGACGTCTTCGGTATCGGTGAGGACGAGGCATTCCATGTCCTAAAGATCGGCAGCATGGAGCGGCGTACCACCGTCGAGGATCTCGCGGCGATGATCGTCAGCGGTGAGCTCTCGGTCCAGGCGCTCGGCTCCGACGTCGAGGCGCGGAGGCTGAGGGTGTGACGGTGTCGGGAGCCGGAACGTTGCCGCGGGGGATGGCGATACCGGGCCGGAATCGCTGTGGCCGTTGCGGCCGCGGTCGCCGGCACGGATTCCGGGCCTCGCTTTACGGATCCATCGTTCCATAGAAGTGCATTAATCGGGCGAAAAGGAACCGGAATGGTGCAGAAAAGAATGCACTTTTTCGGACGGATTCCTGTGCCCGTAAAATTTGAAAAATACATTATAACTTGTTGATTTTTAGGTGATGTTTTATTGGCACGAACCGTGCTAAATGTTCTGGCGGTCACCGATTTCTTTTCTGTGCAACGGGAGGGACGAGGAATGAGTGACGATCGTAAAAAGGGGGATGCCCCGGTGAATGGCGTGAATCATTCTGCGAGTGATTCGGATCGCGGCAACGGGGACGGGCCGGAGCTCGGTGTCAGCCGCCGCGACTTTCTCAAGGGGGCGAGTGTCGCCGTCGCCGGATCGATGATCGGCGGTGGGCTGCTCATGAAGGGCGTGCCGGCGATTGCCGCCCCGGAGTCCAAGACGGTGAACATCGGCTTCATCGAGGACCTGTCCGGCAACCTCGCGGTGTATGGCCTGCAGAAGTACCACGCCGCACAGCTCGCGGTGGCCGAGATCAACCAGGGCCTGACCCTGGCGGGCGGGCCGGTGGGCGTGGGCGGCTTCGCCTCGACGGGCAGCCAGGCGGGGGAGCCGCCGAAGGTCCGTCTCGACACCGCAAGCGGCGAGGTGAAGGTCGCGGAGCAGGGCGGCGGAGACGCGACGTCGGGCATCCTCTACGGCGAGGACGACGAGATCCTCGTGCCCTCCGGCGAGAAGGGCCTGCTCGGCAAGGAGGTCGAGCTGACCGCGCCGGACGGGCAGTCGAACAACCGGCTGTGGCAGCAGCTCGCGCGCAAGCTCATCCAGCAGGACAAGGTCGACGTCCTGGTTGCCGGGTTCTCAAGTGCGGAGCGCGAGGCGATACGGCCGATCATCGACCGCAACAAGCAGCTCTACTTCTACACCAACCAGTACGAAGGCGGCGTCGCCGACGAGTTCACCTTCTGCACCGGCGCGGTCTGCGAGCAGCAGGTCATCCCGGTGGTCCAGTACATGGTCGAGAACTACGGCCCCCGTGGCTTCACCATCGCGGCGGACTACAACTTCGGCCAGCTCACGGCCGCGTGGGTGCGGGCCTACACGCCGCTGGTGGGCGGGGAGATCGTCGGCGAGGAGTTCGTACCGCTGAGCGTGAGCCAGTTCAGCCAGGTGATCTCGAAGGTGCAGGCCGCGAAGCCCGACTGGGTGATGACGCTCCTCGTCGGCCAGAACCAGTCCAACTACTACCCCCAGGCGGCGGCCGCCGGCCTGGAGTTCCCCATGGCGTCGACGATCAACATGGCCCAGGGCTACGAGCACCTGCGCTTCAACAAGCCGTCGCTCGCGCGGATGCACAACGCCATCAACTACATGCCGGAGATCCCGACGGCGCGTAACAGGGCGTTCGTCAAACGCTTCTTCGAGATGTTCCCGGAGGACCCCTACCTCGGGCAGATGGCCCAGAACACCTACTTCAGCATCCACCTCTATGCCAAGGCCGCGCGGCTGGCGGGCACCACCGACCAAGACGCGGTACGGCGGGTGCTGGAGAGCGGCTGGACGATCGAGGCCCCGGAGGGGCCGGTGTTCCTCGAACCGGGGACCCACCACGCCTCGCACTACATCCGCATGGCCCGCGCGGACGAGAACCACGACATCAGCTTCGTGCGCGACTGGCCGACGGTGGAGGCGTGGTGGCTGCAGCGCCTGGGTGTGAATCTGGTCGGCCGGCCGGAACACAAGCAGTACACGCCGCAGGAGGACAAGTTCTTCCCGATGCTGCAGAAGATGGCGGCCAAGTGACGCCTGCCGGGCCCGGCCGCCGGCCGGGTCCCGGCTCCGTTGCACGCGCATATTTCGGGGGAAGATCGTGGACGGTGTTCTGAGCGTTCTTTATCAGTTCGGCACGAACGCGGCGTTTCTGCTGCTCAGTGCCATCGGGCTGATCGTGATCCTGGGGATGATGAACATCATCAATCTCGCCCACGGCGAACTGATGATGATCGGCGCCTACGTGGCGTCCTCTCTCTACCACTCGGGCGTGCCGTTTGCCGCCTGCGTCGTGGTGAGCTTTTTCGCGGTGGCCCTGGTCGGCGTCGCCCTGGAGCGGGTGCTGATACGCCGCTTCTACGGGCGCGAGCTCCAGGCGCTGGTGGTGACCTGGGGCGTCAGCCTGATCCTGGCCCAGGGGGCACTGCTGGCCTTCGGGCCATTCCTCGCGTCCATTCCGATCCCGTTCGGCTCGGGGACCGTCGGGACGTTCTCGTTCTCCTGGTACTGGATCGCGCTGATCGTGCTGGCCCTGCTGCTGGTCGCCGGTCTGTGGTTCCTCTACTACCGCACGGCGTTCGGGCTGCGCGCCCGCGCGACCATGCAGGAGCGCGAGATGGCGCAGGCGCTGGGGGTGAAGACGGGCCGCGTGTACATGCTCACCTTCGCGCTCGGCAGCGGTCTCGCGGGGCTGGCCGGTGCACTCATGGCACCGACGACGACCATCGCGCCATACATGGGCCAGCAGTATGTCGCGCCGGCGTTCATCACGGTCGTGACCGGCGGGTCGGCCAACGTCATCGCCGGTGCCCTCGGCAGCACCGGCTTCCTGTCGCTGGCGGAGACACCGTTCACGATCTGGTTCGGCACCTTCATCGGCATCGTGGCCATGCTCCTGGCCTCGCTGGTGCTCATCCGGCTGCTGCCCAAGGGGCTGTCCGAGTGGATCCAGCGCCGGTGGCTGAGCTAGCGCCACCGATGCCAACAGTACGGGACCGTTTCATGTTCAAACGCTTGCAGATCGAAGACTACCTGGTCGCCCTGCTGTGGATCGGCGTGGCCGTCTACGGCTCGGTGATCAACGACTACGCGGCGTCGAGCACCGCCTATTACATCCTGAACGTGCCGATGGCGCTGGGACTCGCCATGCTCTGGGGCATCTCCGGGGTGCTGAGCTTCGGCCAGGTCGCCTTCTTCGGCCTTGCCGGATACACCTACGGGATCGTTGCCGGCAACCTCCTCTCCAGCCCCGGCCTCGCGGCCGTGGCGGGGATCGCCGGCGGCCTCGCGGCGGCGCTCGTTCTCGCCGTGGCGTTCGGCTACTTCATCTTCTACGGCCGCGTCGAGGCGTGGATCGTGCCCATCGTGACGCTAGTCATGACACTCATCCTGGCGACGTTCATGGGCCAGACCGCCGGGTACGAATGGAAGGTCGGCGAGGTCCTGCTCGGCGGCTACAACGGCATGACCAACATCCCGCCGATGAACGTGTTCGGCAGCGATCTCTTCGGCCGGGCGCTGTTCTACTATGTCCTGATCGCGGTCGTGATCGCCTGGCTGGCGGTGGTGCTGTGCGTGCGCTCGCGCTTCGGTGACGTCCTCATCGCGCTGCGCGAGGACCCGTTGCGCACGGAGCTGTTCGGCCACGACGTGCGGCTGATGCAGCTGCTGTGCTTCAGCGTGGCGGCGCTGCTCGCCGGGCTGAGCGGCGTGCTCTACGTGCAGTGGGGCAACTACATCACCCCGGATTCCATGGGGCTGCTGCAGGCGACGCTGCCGGTGGTCTGGGTCGCGGTGGGCGCGCGCACCAGTTTGCTCGGCGTCACCGTCGCGACCGTCGCGCTCAACGTCCTGAGCTTCCGGCTCTCCTCCAGCGGCAACCAGTACGCCTTCGTCATTCTCGGGGCGCTGCTTGTGGTGGCGATGGTCGTGCCGACGATGGGCTGGGCGCAGCGTCTCTCGGGCCTCGTCGGGCGCCGGGGATAGGGGGAGTCACATGAGCACGCATACCGAGCAGGTCGTCATGGCCGACGGCCTGCACAAGAGCTTCGGCGGGGTGATGCCCGCCAGGAACGTCTCGTTCGTCGTCGAGGCCGGCGAGCTGCGCTGTCTCATCGGCCCGAACGGGGCCGGCAAGTCCACGCTGTTCAAGCTCATCGCGGGTATCGAGCAGCCGGACCGGGGCGACGTCTTCCTGTTCGGGCGCGACGTCACCGCCCAGCCGCCATTCCGGCGGATACGCCTGGGTGTGGGCGTGAAGCTCCAGAGCAACCGTGCCTACAAGCAGCTCGGCGTCGACCGCAACGTGCGCGTCGCGGATATCGTCGCGCGGCGGCTGAACGGTCACGCCGGCCGGGGCGCCGGGGTGACCCGGGCGGAGGCGATGGCGCTGTTCGGTATCGCCCACCTCGCGGACGGCCGCCGCCTCGTCTCCGAGCTCTCTCACGCGGAGCAGCAGTGGCTGGAGATCTGCTGTGCAATCTCGGAGAACGTCGGGCTGCTGCTGCTCGACGAGCCCACCGCCGGGATGGGCGTGGAGGAGACGGAGGCGAGCGGCCGGGCGCTGCTGGCGCTGCGCGAGCGGGGCATGACCGTGGTCGTGGTCGAGCACGACATGGCGTTCGTCCGCCAGGTCGCCGACCGGGTGACCGTGCTGCACCAGGGCGAGATCTTCGCCGAGGGCGCGATGGACGACCTCGCCGGACGCAGCGACGTACGCGAGATCTATCTCGGATGAACGGGCCCGCAGCGGGATCCGAATGTTTTGAGGAAGCCTGATGAACGAGACCGTACTCAGCATCGCCGGCCTGACCGCCGGTTACGGCAGCGGGGACATCCTGCAGGGGGCGAGCCTTGAGGTGAGGCGCGGGGACGTCGTCGGCGTCCTGGGGCGTAACGGCGTTGGCAAGACGACGCTGATGCGCACCGTCATGGGACTGACGCCGTCGAGCGCCGGCTCCATTACCCATAACGGCGCCGACGTCACCGGCCTCGATGCCGAGGAGCGGGCGGTGCGCGGTTTCGGCTACGTGCCCCAGGGCCGGATGGTGTTCCCGCACATGAGCGTGGAGGACAACCTGCGCATCGGCGCGCTGGAGCGGGGTCGCAACTGGCGCCGTCTCGAGGACATGTACCAGCGCTTTCCCAGGCTAAGGGAGCGCCGCCGCCAGCGTGCGGGCACGCTCAGCGGCGGCGAGCAGGAGATGCTCGTCATCGCCCGTGCGCTGGTCGGCGACCCGGACATCCTGCTGCTCGACGAGCCCAGCGAGGGTGTCCAGCCCAACATCGTCAAGGACATCGGTGCCCTGATCAACGAACTGAACCAGACCGGGATCACCGTGCTCCTGGTCGAGCAGAACGTGGAGCTGATGCAGGCAGCGGCCCGTGTCGGCTACGTCATGGAGAAGGGCCGTATCACCCAGGCCCTGTCCGAAGCGGATATGCATGACGGGGAGCGCCTCCGTCATGTGCTTTCCCTCTAGATTACGGAGAACGTCATGTCCGATAGCAATGGTCCGTCGGAACGCTGGCTCGACGGCTCGATCATGGCCCGCCAGGGCGTCGCGGGTGGCCGGGTGGGGCAGACCTACCGCCTCACCGAGGCGGTGCAGGGCGACTATCACTACACCATCGGCCCGTACTCGGAGCCGGTCATGGAGATCGACCCGGGAGACCGGGTCGTCGTCGACACCCGCGACGCCTTCGACGGCAAGATCCAGAGTGAGAGCGACTCGCCCTCGGAGCTGCTGCGGATGCCGTTCCTCAATCCGCAGAACGGCCCCATCAGCGTCCGAGGTGCGGAGTGGGGCGACGTGCTCGCGGTCTACATCGAGGAGATGAGGACCCGCGGCGAGGAACCCACGGGGACGTGCTGCATGATCCCGGAGTTCGGCGCGCTGACGGGGACCGAGCACACCGCGATACTCAACGACCCGCTGCCGGAGCGCGTTCGCCGGATGCGGCTCGACGACGAGTACATCTACTGGAGCGAGCGCAACGTCCTGCGCTATCGCCCGCACATCGGCACCCTGAGCGTCTCCCCCGAGATTGACTCCATCAACGCCCTCACCCCGGACCAGCACGGCGGCAACATGGACCTCCCGGACATGGCGCCGGGCAGCATCACCTACCTGCCGGTGCGGGTGCCGGGGGCGCGGCTGTTCATCGGCGACGCCCACGCCTCCCAGGGGGACGGCGAGGTCTGTGGCACGGCGGTGGAATACCCGAGCACCACCACGATCCGGGTGGACCTCATCAAGTCCTGGCACATCACCTGGCCGCGCCTGGAGAACGAGGAAATGATCATGGCGATCGGCAGCGCCCGGCCGCTGGAGGACGCCACCCGGATCGCCTATCGCGAACTCGTCCGCTGGATGGCCGCCGACTACGGTTACGACCAGTGGGACGCCTACATGATGCTCAGTCAGTGCGGGCGGGTCCGCCTGGGCAACTTCGTCGACCCGAAGTACACGGTCGGTGCCGGGGCCCTGAAGAAGATCGTCGAGACACACTGATTCCCCACTTTTGCACGACAGGAGACGCGCAATGGCGATTTCACGTCCCACCCTGGAGGAGATCCAGGCCATTTCGGAGCGGTTCAATCTCGGGCTCTCCGGCGACGAACTGAAGGAGTACTGGGGCTTTGCCTGCGAGGCCGTCGACGGCTACGCGGAGATGGACGAACTGGCCGACGTCAAGCTGCCGGTCCGCTACCCGCGCCAGGAGGTCGGATACCGGCCGGTGGGGGAGGACAATCCCGTCAACGGCTGGGCCTGGAAGTGCCGTATCGAGGGCGCGGCGGAGGGGCTGCTCGCGGGCAAGACCGTCGCCATCAAGGACAACACCGCCGTCGCCGGCATGCCGATGCTCAACGGCTCCGCGCTGATGGAGGGCTACGTCCCCGACGAGGACGCGACCGTGGTGACGCGGCTGCTCGACGCCGGCGCGACGATCGTCGGCAAGACCAACGTCCCGGGATTCTGTGTCGACGGCGGCGGGGTGACCGGCTATCCGGAGCCGCAGCCGATCAACCCGCACGGAGCGGACTACCTGCCGGGGGCGTCGTCGAACGGCAGCGGGGTGGTCGTGGCCAATGGCGAGGTGGACATCGCCACCGGCGGCGACCAGGGTGGCTCCATCCGGCTGCCGGCGTCCTGGAGCGGCTGCTGCGGCCTCAAGCCCACCCACGGACTGGTCCCGTATACCGGTATCTTCCCGATCGAGCTGACCCTCGACCACACCGGGCCGATGGCACGCACCGTCGAGGAATGCGCCCGGACCCTGCAGGCCATCGCCGGGCCGGACGGCATGGATCCCCGTCAGCCGGCCGGGCTTCAGCCCGGGGACTACCTCGGGGCCCTCGGCCGGGACGTCAAGGGGCTGCGTATCGGGCTGCTGCGCGAGGGCTTCTCGATCCCGGGGGCCTCCGAGCCGGAGGTGGACGAGGCGGTGCGTGCGGCGGTCGCCGAGCTGGAATCCGCCGGGGCCAGCGTCACCGAGGTGTCGGCGCCGCTGCATCGGCTCGGGGTGACGCTCTGGAACGCCATCGCCTTCGAGGGCGCGACCGCGCAGATGGTGGCGGGTGACGGCTACGGCTTGAACTGGAAAGGCCACTACTCGACCGGCCTCATGGACTTCTACGGGCGCGCGCGCAAGGCCCGCGGCCGGGACTTCTCGCCGACGACCAAGGTCACCATCCTGGTCGGCTCGTACATGTCCGAGGCGCACAACCACCACTACTACGCCAAGGCGCAGAACACGGCGCGGCGGCTGCGCGAGCAGTACGACGCGGCACTGGCGCAGGTGGACGTGATGGTCATGCCGACGACGCCCATGGTCGCGCGCCGCCGCCCCCAGGGGAACAGCCTGGCGGAGACCTTCGACGGCGCCCTGGGCAATCTCCACAATACCGCCGCGTTCGACATCTCCGGTCACCCGGCAATGAGCGTGCCCTGTGGCAGCAAGGGGGGATTGCCGATCGGGATGATGATCGTCGGCGGGCACTTCCGCGAGGAGACCGTCCTGCAGGTCGCCCGCGCCCACGAGCAGGCAGGGCGCTAGCGGTTCCCATCCGGTGCGTGCACGGAGGCGGGGACCGGCAAGCCGCCGCCTCCGTGCGGTTGATGGGTCCGGACGGCGGTGGACCTGCTGTTGGGGAAATCGCGTATAACGAGAGGCGATCCCGGCAATGTCAGATTGGGGGCGGACCCATGGCACGGACGCTGATCTCCATTGCCCAGCTGCTGATTGCGGTTGCGCTGCTGGAGACGGGGTCGGGGCTGCAGGGCGTCGTCGTGCCCCTGGAGGCCCGGACGATGGGCTTCAGCAACCTGGCCATAGGGCTGCTGGGGTCCGGCTACTACGGTGGTTTCATCCTCGGCTGCCTCGCGGTGCCGGCGCTCATACACCGGGTCGGGCACATCCGGGCGTTCGCGGGGTTCAGCTCCCTAGTGGCCGCCGGACTGCTTGCACACACGCTGTTGATGACCGACGCGTTGTGGTTCGGGCTGCGCATGGTGGTGGGCTTCGGTTTCGCCGGGCTCTACATCGCCACCGAGAGCTGGCTCAACGACCTCGCCCCGACGGCAACACGGGGCCGCGTGCTCGCGGCCTACATGCTCGTGAGCTGGGCGGCGCTCATCGCCGGCAAGCTCGCCTTCGGCTGGGCGGGGCCGGTCGACTCGGTGCCGCTGGTGCTGGCGGCCATTGCCGTCTCCCTGGCCATTCTCCCGGTGGCCTTCACCACCATGCAGGCGCCGGGGGCGCAGGCCGGAGCGCCACCGGTCCTCGGGCGACTGTTGGCTGTCTCGCCGGTCGGTGTGCTCGGCTGCCTCGGTGTCGGCGTCGCCAACGGCACGTTCTGGACCCTTGCCCCGCTGTTTGCCGAGGCCGGTGGGCTGGACGCCATGGGGGTGGGGCTGTTCATGGCGGTGGCGATTCTCGGCAGCGTGTTTACCCAGTGGCCGCTGGGATGGTGGTCGGACCGCGTGGACCGGCGCAAGGTGATCGTGTTCACCTGCCTCTTCGCCAGCATCAGCGGGGTCGTGCTCGCCGGCTCGTTCGGCAGGGACGCCCACGTGCTGCAGATCGCGGCCTTCGCATTCGGGGCGAGCGCGTTGCCGGTGTATTCCCTGTGCGTCGCCCACGCCAACGACTATGCGCCCAATCAGGCCTTTATCGAGGTCAGTAGCCTGCTCCTGCTCGTGTTCAGCCTGGGGGCGGTGATCGGTCCGCCGGTGGCGTCGCTGGTGATGGACATGGCCGGTCCCGCCGGGGTGTTTCTCTTCACCGCCGGCGTGCACGCCACGCTCGTCGTCCTCGTGCTGATCGCGATTTCGGCCGGGCGCGCCGCGTCACAGGCGGAGAAGGGGGCATTCGTCGCCGTGCCGCGGACCACGCAGGCGGTCCTGGCGCTGGATCCGCGTGCTGCGGGGAGCGGCGCACCCGGGGACGTTGCGACGCTCGGGGAAACGGAGGGTGAACCGCCGGCGGTGCGTGACGGCGCCGGATTCAACGGTGAACGGGGACCGGAAGAAAAGGAGACGCCGGGCGATCCGCCACCGGCGTGACGTGACTGACGGGGCGCCGCCTCGCATGACGCCGCGGGATCGGTCATCCTCTGCGAATTCCACATACGCCTTGACGGAGGACCCATGGCGAGCGATGAGCGTTTCCCCACGCGCTGTATCCATGCGGGGCAGGTTGCCGACCCTTACGGGGCGCCGTACGTGCCGGTCTACAACACCACCACCTTCGGCTTTACGGACACGCAGGCGCTACGCGAGGCTGCCGCCGCACCGGACCGCCGTCCTCTGTATACGCGCTACGGCAGCAATCCGACGATCTTTGCCGTGGAACGCCAGCTCGCCGCACTGGAGGGCGGTGAGGCGGCGCTGGTGTTCGGGGCCGGCATGGCCGCGATCTCCGCTGTATGCATGGCGCACGGGCAGGGCGGGGTGGCCGTGGTCGGCAACGCCTACGGGGGCACGCTGGAGCTGGTCTCGGAGCGTCTCCCGGCGCTCGGGTGGCGGGGGCACCTGGCCTTCCCCGACGAGATGGAGGCGCTCGACGGGGTCCTCTCTGCCGGTTTCGGCGTCGTCATCATCGAGACGCCCGGCAATCCGGACCTCGCCGTGCTGGATATAGGCGCTGTCGCCGAGGCCGCGCACCGGGCGGGGGCGCTGCTGGTGGTGGACAGCACCTTCGCCTCGCCGGTGAATCAGAACCCCTTGGCGCTCGGTGCGGATCTCGTGGTGCACAGCGCGACCAAGTATCTCGGTGGCCACAGCGACCTCACCGCCGGCGCGGTCATGGGGCCGGCGGCGCTACTGGAGCCGGTGGCTGGCTGGCGCAAGACCCTCGGCCAGACACCGTCGCCGGAGACTGCTGCGCTGCTCGCGCGCAGCCTGCGCACGCTGGACGTGCGGATGCAGCGCCACAACGCCAATGCCCAGCGCATCGCCGAGGCCATGGCGAACCATCCGGCGGTGCGCCAGGTGCATTATCCGGGGCTGCCGGACCACCCGGACCATGCCCTGGCCCGGCAGCAGATGCGCGCTTTCGGGGGCATGCTTTCGCTGACCCTGGAAGGGGACGCGGCCGGCGCGATGGCTATGGTGGATGCCCTCGAGCTCTTCCTGAATGCTCCCAGCCTCGGCGGCGTCGAGAGCCTGGTGACTCAGCCGGTGATGACCAGTCACGCCGACCTGGACGAACGCGAGCGTGCCCGGCGGGGCATCGGCGAGACCATGGTACGGCTGTCCGTCGGCCTCGAGGACGCGGACGACCTGATCGCCGACCTGGAGCAGGCGCTGGCCCGCGCGGGATAGGTGCTGCGGGAAGGGTAGGGGGCGGCGTGGGCGTTCGGCGGCGAAAGGCGATTGCACGACCGCTGTCCGCATTCGGGCGGGCTGCTCTTAGCGAGCTCGGCGGTGTATCAGGACGACGTATCCTGAGCTGACCAGCGTGCCGGTCGCCGCCATCGCGACGACCAGCCCGAGCGGCTGCGGCGTGCCGTCGGCGAGCAGCCCGACCAGGGCGGAGCCGACGACGCCGCTGCCATACTGGGTCGCGCCCACCAGGGCGGAGACCGCGCCGGCGCGCCGGGGAAAGTCCTCCAGTGCGCCCGCCATGGCATTGGCGATGATGAACCCGGTGGTCGAGACGAACGCGAACAGCGGTACGGCGATCCCCCAGAGCCCGCCCCAGCCCGTGGTGGCGTTCACCCCGGTGACCGCCGCGCAGCCAAAGGCCGCCAGCGATCCCGCGAGTAGCATCCGGTTCACGCCGAAATACCGCACCAGACGCGCGTTGACGAGGTTGGTGGTCATGATGCCGATCACGCCGGCACCGAAGAGAAAACCGTAGAGCCTGTCCGGCACGCCGTAGTAGTCAATGTACGCGAACGGCGTCCCGGCAATATAGGCGAACATGCCGCCGTAGAAACACCCGCCCACGCCGACGTAGCCGAGCAGGTGCCGGTGGCGAATGAGCTCGCCGTAGCGACGGAGTGCCTGCGCGAACGTTTCGCGGCTGCGGTGTTTCGGGGCATGTGTCTCGGGCAGTGTCAGCAGCAGGAGCAGCGCGATCGCACCGATGCCGACCAGTGTCCAGAAGATCGCGCGCCAGCCGGCGAAGGCGGCAATCTGGGCGCCGACGAGTGGACCGAGCAGGGGCGCGATTGCCATGATGGTCATCAGGGTCGACATCATCTGCGCCGCCCGATTGCCGTCATACAGATCGCGGACCATTGCGCGCGAGAGCGCAACGCTCGCGCAAGCGCCTATGGCCTGCACGACCCGCCAGGCGATCATGATCGCCGCACTGTCCGAGAGGGCACAGCCCGCCGAGCCTATGACGAACAGGATCAGGCCGATGGCCACCGGTACACGGCGCCCGAAGCGGTCACTCACCGGACCCCAGATCAGCTGCGTGAGACTGAAACCGACCAGATAGCCCGAGACGGTGAGTTCGATCGTTCCGTCCCCCGCTCCGAGCGCATCCGCGATTGCCGGCATGGCCGGCAGATACAGATCCGTCGAAATCGAGGCGAACCCCATCAACAGGCTCAATATGGCCAGAACGTACCAGCCCTTGTGTGCGGCGGGGGCGGCAGTTGTTGGCTTGGATGGCGTATCCGGCATGTTCACAACAATAAAGGCCGTAATATTGTTCGACCAGACGGGATTGATTGGATGCCGTAATGAATTCCGTTCATTAATACGGTGGAAAGCCTGTCCGGGGTTCTGTGCGTCAAGTTGTGCAAAAGCGGCCATGGTCGGGTTGGGGAGTCTCAGGCGGCGTTGGCTTGCCTGAGCAAGTCCTTCTTGTGCTCCTTGAGTAGCTGCATGTTCAGGTAGCGGTTGTCCTCGAGCCAGCCCTCGTGGGTTTCGGCGGCGAGCGCGCGCACCAGGCGCAGGCAACTGGCGGCGTTGGGGAAGATGCGCACCACGCGCGTGCGTCGCCGGATCTCCTCGTTGAGCCGCTCGAGCATGTTGGTGCTCTTGAGATGCTTGTGGTGGGCGCGCGGCA
>NZ_KB894812.1 GCF_000374645.1 Arhodomonas aquaeolei DSM 8974 | reverse complement strand
CCGATGCCGCAGACGCGTGAGCACATCCTGCTGGCGCGCCAGGTGGGTGTGCCGTCGATGGTGGTCTACCTGAACAAGGCGGACATGGTCGACGACGAGGAGCTGCTGGAGCTCGTGGAGATGGAGGTCCGGGAGCTGCTCAGTGACTACGACTTCCCGGGCGACGACATCCCGGTGATCACCGGCTCGGCGTTGAAGGCGCTGGAGGGTGACGAGTCGGAGATCGGCGCGCCGTCGATCATCCGCCTGGTGCAGTCGATGGACGAGTACATCCCGGAGCCGAGCCGCGCGATCGACGGCCCGTTCCTGATGCCGATCGAGGACGTGTTCTCGATCTCGGGTCGCGGCACGGTGGTGACCGGTCGTGTCGAGCGCGGCGTGATCAAGACCGGCGAGGAGGTCGAGATCGTGGGTCTGCGCGACACCACGAAGACCACGGTCACCGGTGTGGAGATGTTCCGCAAGCTGCTCGATCAGGGGCAGGCGGGCGACAACATCGGTGCGCTGCTGCGTGGCACCAAGCGCGACGAGGTCGAGCGCGGGCAGGTGCTGTGCAAGCCGGGCACGATCACCCCGCACACGAAGTTCGAGTGCGAGGTCTACGTGCTCTCCAAGGACGAGGGTGGCCGTCACACGCCGTTCTTCAACGGCTACCGGCCGCAGTTCTACTTCCGTACCACCGACGTCACGGGTGCCTGTGACCTGCCGGAGGGCACGGAGATGGTGATGCCGGGCGACAACGTGAAGATGACGGTGTCGCTGATCGCGCCGATCGCCATGGAAGAGGGGCTGCGCTTCGCGGTGCGTGAGGGCGGTCGTACCGTCGGCGCCGGCGTCGTCTCCAAGATCATCGAGTAAAGTACTATGGCGACGAGTCAGAAAATCCGCATTCGTCTCAAGGCGTTTGACCATCGGCTGATCGACCAGTCGGCGCGCGAGATCGTGGAGACCGCCAAGCGGACCGGGGCCCAGGTTAAGGGTCCCATCCCATTGCCTACGAAGAAAGAGCGGTATACAATCCTCATTTCGCCGCACGTCAACAAGGACGCGCGCGATCAGTACGAGATTAGGACGCACAAGCGTCTTATGGACATCGTGGACCCGACGGAGAAGACGGTTGATGCGCTCATGAAGCTCGACCTCGCCGCCGGCGTCGATGTCCAGATCAAGCTCTACTAACGCTGCTTGGGAACTACCCCGGCCCCGAGCCAGGTCTCGGTCAGCTGGGGCGGGCCCATTTGAAACACCGGGCTACCGGGCTGTCGGATAACGTTGGCTCACGCTCCGAGCGCCGCTCGACGGCGCCCGGTAGTCTTTGTATTTCTGGAGAGGGTAACGACGATGGCAATCGGAATCGTCGGTCGTAAGTGCGGCATGACCCGTGTCTTTACCGAGGACGGGGCGTCGATACCGGTAACGGTGGTCGAGGTGACTGCCAATCGGGTCACGCAGCTCAAGACCGAAGAGCAGGACGGTTACCGCGCGGTCCAGGTGACGACCGGGAGCCGGCGTCCCTCGCGCGTGACCAAGCCCGTCGCCGGACACGTTGCGCGCGCCGGTGTGGAAATGGGTCGCGGGCTGTGGGAGTTCCGTCTCGACGGTGAGGAGACCGTTGAGGCCGGGGGCGAGCTCGGCGTGGACCAGTTCGAGGCCGGCCAGCTCGTGGACGTCGTGGGTGTGACCAAGGGCAAGGGCTTCGCCGGCACGGTCAAGCGCCACCACTTCCACACCCAGGACAACAGCCACGGCAACTCGAAGTCGCACCGCAAGCCGGGCTCCATCGGCCAGGCTCAGGACCCGGGGCGCGTGTTCCCCGGCAAGAAGATGTCCGGGCAGATGGGGAACGTGCGCCGCACTGCGCAGAACCTCGAGGTTGTTCGCGTCGACGGCGAGCGCGGGCTCCTGCTGATCAAGGGCGGTGTTCCGGGTAGCCGTGAAGGTGACGTGATTATCCGGCCGGCGGTCAAAGCTCACGCGAAGGGGGATAACTGATGCAGCTCCAGGTGCGTGAAGGCAGCGGCGTGGACGTCTCCGATCACGTGTTCGGCGCGGAGTTCCGCGAGCCGCTGGTTCATCAGGTCGTTACCGCGTACCTTGCGGGCGGCCGCTCCGGCACGAAGGCCCAGAAGGGGCGCAGCGACGTCAGCGGCGGCGGCAGCAAGCCGTGGCGGCAGAAGGGTACGGGGCGAGCACGTGCCGGTACCATCCGCAGCCCGATCTGGCGCGGCGGCGGGAAGACCTTTGCGGCGATGCCGCGGGACTTCTCGCAGAAGGTCAACCGCAAGATGTATCGCGGTGCGCTGCGCTCCATACTCTCCGAGCTCGCGCGCCAGCAGCGGCTGGTCGTTGTTGACGGGGTCGGCATCGACGAGCCGCGGACGAAGGCGGCAGCCCGGCGGCTCGGGGAGCTCGGCGGTGAGGACGCGCTCATTGTGGCGAACGAGGTCCCTCGGGAGCTCTTTCTCGCCACGCGCAACCTGCCTCGGGTGGACGTCACCGACGTGATGGGGGTCAACCCCGTCAACCTGCTGCGCCACGAGCGCGTCATCATCACGGCCGACGCGGTGCGCCGTGTCGAGGAGTGGCTGGCATGAATCCGGAGCGTATCTATCAGGTGCTGCTCGGCCCGCACATCTCCGAGAAGAGCACCCTGGTCGCCGACGATGGTGAGCAGGTCGTCTTCCGCGTCGCCCGCGACGCGAGCAAGCCGGAGATCCGCAAGGCGGTGGAGCAGCTCTTCGAGGTCCGCGTTCGTGACGTCCGCGTCGTGAACGTGAACGGCAAGAACAAGGGTTTCGGGCGCATCCGCGGCCGGCGCCCGGACTGGAAGAAGGCGTACGTCGCCCTCGAGGCGGGCCAGGAGCTCGACTTCCTCGAGGCGGCGGAATAACGCGGCGGGAATACGGGACGAATTATTATGGCACTCGTCAAGGCGAAACCGAGTTCCCCTGGGCGCCGCTTCGTGGTCGAGATCCGGGACCGCGAGCTGCACCGGGGTGAGCCCTACGCACCGCTGGTGCGCAAGCTCTCGAAGTCCGGCGGTCGCAACAGCCAGGGCCGGATGACCACCCGGCACCGGGGCGGCGGACACAAGCGGCGCTACCGCGTTATCGACTTCAAGCGCGATAAGGACGGCATCGCCGCCCGCGTCGAGCGCCTGGAGTACGATCCGAACCGCAGCGCCAACCTCGCGCTGGTGCTGTACGCGGACGGTGAGCGCCGCTACATCATCGCGCCCCGCGGCGTGCGGGTCGGCCAGCAGGTGGTCTCCGGCGTCGAGGCCCCGATCAAGCCGGGCAACGCGCTGCCGCTGCGCAACATCCCGCTGGGCACCCAGGTGCACTGCGTGGAGATGCGGCCGGGCAAGGGCGCGCAGCTGGTGCGCTCCGCCGGTGCCGGCGCGCAGCTGGTCGCCCGTGAGGGCGCCTACGCGACGCTGCGCCTGCGCTCCGGGGAGATGCGCAAGATCCTGGCGGACTGCCGCGCGACGGTCGGCGAGGTCGGGAATCAGGAACACAGCCTGCGCTCACTCGGCAAGGCCGGCGCGACGCGCTGGCGCGGCCGTCGGCCGACGGTCCGCGGCGTGGTCATGAACCCGGTGGACCATCCGCACGGCGGCGGCGAGGGCCGCACCTCCGGTGGCCGTCACCCGGTTACCCCGTGGGGCGTGCCCACCAAGGGTCACAAGACCCGAACGAACAAGCGCACCGAGAAGTTCATCGTGCGCCGTCGCAAACGCTAACGCATAGAGGGGTGGGGATCCGTGCCACGCTCGATTCGTAAAGGCCCGTTCGTCGACGTGCACCTCCTCAAGAAGGTGCAGGCGGCGTCAGAAGCCAATAGCAAGCGCCCGATCAAGACCTGGTCGCGCCGCTCCATGATCGTTCCGGAGATGGTCGGCCTGACCATCGCCGTTCACAACGGGCGGCAGCACGTCCCGGTTCTCATCAATGAGAACATGGTCGGGCACAAACTGGGCGAGTTCGCAGCGAGTCGCACCTATCGCGGGCACGCGGCGGACAAGAAGTCGAAGAGGTAACGCATGGAAACGGCTGCTAGGCTCCGCTACGCGATGATCTCGCCGCAGAAGGCCCGTCTGGTCGCCGACCAGGTGCGCGGCCTGCCGGTCAGTCGCGCTCTGGAGGTTCTGGAGTTCAGCCCGCAGAAGGCCGCCGGGATCGTGCGCAAGGTGCTCGATTCCGCGATCGCCAACGCGGAGCACAACGAGGGCGCGGACATCGACGAGCTGCGGGTGAGCCGTATCTTCGTGGACGAAGGTCCGATGTACAAGCGGATCCAGGCGCGCGCGAAGGGTCGCGCGACGCGGATCCTCAAGCGCACGAGCCACATCACCGTGGCCGTTGCAGAGCAGTAAGGGGGCGCCATGGGTCACAAGGTTCATCCGACCGGATTCCGACTCGGCATTACCGAGGACTGGCGTTCCATGTGGTATGCCGACAGCAAGAACTACGGTGATTTTCTCAACACCGACCTTGCCGTGCGGAGCTACATCAAGGAGCGTCTCGCGCACGCCTCGATCAGCCGCGTGAAGATCGAGCGCCCGGCGAAGAACGCCCTGATCACGATCCACACGGCGCGGCCGGGGATCGTGATCGGCAAGAAGGGCGAGGACATCGAGGCGCTGCGCCGGCAGCTCGCCAGCATGATGGGCATCCCGGTGCATATCAATATCGAGGAGGTCCGCAAGCCGGAGCTCGACGCGCAGCTGGTCGCGGAGAACGTCGCCCAGCAGCTCGTGCGCCGGATCATGTTCCGCCGCGCGATGAAGCGGGCGGTCGGCAACGCCATGCGCCTCGGCGCCCAGGGCATCAAGATCCAGGTCGGTGGCCGTCTCAACGGCGCCGAGATCGCGCGCAGCGAGTGGTACCGCGAGGGCCGCGTGCCGTTGCACACACTGCGCGCGGACATCGACTACGGCTTCGCCGAGGCGAAGACGACCTACGGCGTGATCGGCGTGAAGGTCTGGGTGTTCAAGGGCGAGGTCCTGGACACGCACCTGGCGCCGGAGTCCGGCAAGACCAAGCGCGCGGCGAGCTGACGCGAGAGGGGAATAGGACATGCTTCAGCCCAAGCGAACGAAGTTCCGCAAGCAGCAGAAGGGCCGTAACAACGGCCTGGCCGCGCGGGGCACGACGGTCGCCTTCGGCGAGTACGGCCTGAAGGCCACCACGCGCGGCCCGATCACGGCACGCCAGATCGAGGCCGGCCGCCGGGCGATCAATCGTCACGTCAAGCGTGGCGGCAAGATCTGGATCCGGATCTTCCCGGACAAGCCGATCTCGGCGAAGCCGCTGGAGGTCCGCCAGGGTAAGGGCAAGGGCAACGTCGACCACTGGTCCGCCGTCGTCCAGCCCGGGCGCGTGATCTACGAGATCGAGGGTGTCGCCGAGGACGTGGCCCGCGAGGCATTCCGTCGTGCCGGCGCGAAGCTTCCGGTCAAGACCACCTTTGTACATCGGACGGTGCTGTGATGAAGGTAAGTGAGCTGCGCGATAAGGACGCGAGCGCGCTGCAGCAGGAGCTGCTCGAGCGGCGCAAGGAGCAGTTCAACCTGCGCATGCAGCAGGCCAGCGGCCAGCTCGGCCGCCCGGACCAGCTGGGCAAGGTGCGGCGTGACATTGCACGGATCAAGACCGTGATCAACGAGAAACAGAGGTCGAGCGAGGCGTCATGAGCGACCAGGTGAGCACCAAACGCACGGTCAACGGCCGCGTGATCAGCGCGCGGACGGACAAGACGGTGACCGTCGCCGTCGAACGTATGGAGCAGCATCCGCTCTACGGCAAGTACGTCCGCCGGACCACCAAGCTCCGCGCACACGACGAGTCGAACGAGTGCCGTGAGGGCGACTGGGTCGCGGTCGAGGAGTGCCGCCCGTACTCCAAGTCGAAGAGCTGGCGGCTCGTGAAGGTCCTCGAGAAGGCCGCCCAGTAGCCATTTCGCGGCGGCCCCGCCGGGGTCGCGTGGTTAACGCATTAGAGAGCGAGTAGGTCGCCATGATTCAGATGCAGACTCTTCTCGGTGCGGCGGACAACAGCGGGGCGCGGCAGCTGCAGTGCATCAAGGTACTGGGTGGCTCGCGGCGTCGCTACGCCGGCATCGGCGACATCATCAAGGTGAGCGTAAAGGACGCGATCCCGCGCGGGCGGGTCAAGAAGGGTGATGTCTACAGTGCGGTCGTCGTGCGTACCCGTCGCGGCGTGCGCCGCGCGGACGGTTCGGTGATCCGCTTCGACGGCAACGCCGCGGTGCTGCTGAACAATAACCTGCAGCCGATCGGCACGCGCGTGTTCGGCCCGGTGACGCGCGAGCTGCGCACAGAGCAGTTTATGCGCATCATCTCGCTCGCGCCCGAGGTTCTCTAGGCAGAGGTTGTCATGCGCAAGATCAGGAAAGGTGATGAAGTGATCGTTATCGCCGGCAAGGACAAGGGCCGGCGCGGGCGGGTGCTTCGCGTGCTTCCGGAAAAGGCGCGGGTTGTCGTGGAAAACGTCAACGTCGCCAAGAAACACCAGCGCGCGAACCCGCAGGCAGGCGTGCAGGGCGGTATCGTCGATAAGGAGATGCCGCTCCACGTCTCGAACGTGGCGATCTATAACGCGAAGACCGGCAAGGCGGACCGCGTCGGTGTTCGCGTCGAGGAAGACGGTCGCAAGGTGCGCGTCTTCAAGTCCAACAACGAACAGATCGACTAGGGTGCCGCAATGGCAAGGCTGCGTGAGCTCTATCAGAAAGAGATCGCCGGGAGCCTGACCGAGCGCTTCGGCTACTCCAATCCCATGGAGGTGCCGCGGCTCGAGAAGGTGGTGATCAACATGGGCCTCGGCGAGGCGATCCGGGACAAGAAGGTCCTGGAGTCGGCGACCGAGGAACTCGCGGCGCTGACCGGCCAGCGGCCGGTGGTCACGAACGCGCGCAAGTCGGTGGCGGGTTTCAAGATCCGCGAAGGCTGGCCGATCGGCTGCAAGGTGACGCTGCGGCGTGAGCGGATGTACGAGTTCCTCGACCGCTTCATCAACATCGCCTCGCCGCGTGTGCGCGACTTCCGTGGCTTTTCGCCGCGGGCGTTCGATGGCCGCGGGAACTATAACGTGGGCGTGCGCGAGCAGATCATCTTTCCCGAGATCGAGTACGACAAGGTCGACTCGGTCCGCGGGATGGACATCTCCATCGGCACCACGGCGAAGACCGACGAGGAAGGGCGTGCCCTGCTCGAAGGTTTCAACTTCCCGTTCCGGAAATAGACGAGGACGGTATGGCAAAGGTTTCCATGATTGAGCGCGAGCACAAGCGCGAGCGGCTCGCCCGCAAGTACGCGGCCAAGCGCGCGGAGCTCAAGGCGATCATCAAGAGCCCGAACAGCACCGATGAGGAGCGCACCGAGGCGCAGGAGAAGCTGCAGTCCCTCCCGCGGAACTCGAGTCCCGTGCGGCAGGTCAGCCGTTGCCGCGTGACCGGTCGACCCAAGGGCGTCTACCGGAAGTTCGGCCTGTCCCGGAACCAGCTTCGCCAGGCGGCGATGCGCGGTGAGGTTCCGGGGCTGAAGCTGTCGAGCTGGTAGGCCGGCTGCGTTCAAACCAAGACTGGGTAATCAGGTGACGCGAACATGAGCATGACGGATCCCATTGCGGACATGCTGACCCGGATCCGCAACGGTCAGACCGCGGAGAAGGCGGAAGTCAGCATGCCGTCGTCCAAACTCAAGGGTGCCATTGCGCGGGTGCTCAAGGACGAGGGCTATATCGAGGATTACCGTGTGGAGGGCTCCGAGAAGAAGCCCGAGCTGGTAATCGGACTCAAGTATCACGAGGGCCGCCCGGTGATCGAGGAGATCCAGCGGGTGAGCCGGCCGGGTCTGCGCCGTTTCGAGGGCAAACGGACCCTGCCGCGCGTGCGCGGCGGGCTGGGCACGGCGATCGTGTCGACCTCCAAGGGTGTCATGACCGATCGTGCGGCCCGCGCCGCCGGGCACGGTGGTGAGATTCTTTGCGTGGTCTTTTAACGACGGGATCCAGAATCATGTCCAGAGTTGCGAAAAGTCCGGTCCAAGTCCCGTCGGGTGTCGAGGTCAGCATCGACGGACGCCATGTGGCGGTGAAGGGGCCGAAGGGCGAGCTCAACCACGAGGTTCACCCGTGGGTGACGGTCGAGCAGGCCGACGGCGTGGTGCAGTGTGCCGCGACGAGCGAGCGCCAGGAAGCCGTTGCGCTGGCGGGAACCACCCGCGCGCTGATCAACAACATGGTGATCGGCGTGAGCACGGGCTGGGAGCGTCGGCTGCAGCTGGTCGGCGTCGGCTATCGCGCCCAGGCGAAGGGCGATACGGTCAATCTCACGCTTGGTTTCTCCCACCCGGTGGACTTTCCGGTGCCGGAGGGCGTCACTGTCGAGACGCCCAGCCAGACCGAGGTCGTCGTCAAGGGCGTCGACAAGCAGCTGGTCGGCCAGGTAGCGGCGAAGATCCGCGGCTTCCGGCCGCCGGAGCCGTACAAGGGTAAGGGCGTGCGCTACGCGGAGGAACGCGTGGTGCTCAAGGAAGCCAAGAAGAAGTAGGTCAGGTGAGGCGTTATGGATAAGAAGGCAGCACGGCTCCGGCGCGCGCGGCGCGCGCGGGCCAAGATTCGGGAACGCGGCGCCTACCGGCTCACCATCCACCGGACGCCGCGCCACACCTATGCACAGATCATCGCGCCGGATGCGGATCGCACGCTGGCGGCGGCCTCGACCCTCGAGAAGGGGGTCCTGGGCGATCTGACCTCGGGTGGCAATGTCGAGGCGGCGAAGGCCGTGGGCCGTGCCATCGCGGAGCGGGCGCGGGCAGCCGGCGTTGAAGAGGTCGCTTTCGACCGCGCCGGGTTCAAGTACCATGGCCGTGTCCAGGCGCTGGCGGATGCCGCGCGGGAAGCCGGTCTCAAGTTCTGATCAGGGGCAGCGTAGTAATGGCGACGAGCGACGTTAGCAACGAGGGGCTCCGCGAGAAGCTCATCGAGATCAATCGCGTGGCCAAGGTGGTGAAGGGCGGTCGTCAGTTCGGCTTCACCGCGCTCACCGTGGTCGGCGACGGCGAAGGCTCCGTCGGCTTCGGGTACGGCAAGGCACGGGAGGTGCCGCTGGCGATCCAGAAGGCGATGGAGAAGGCGCGCAAGAACATGCGCCAGGTCCATCTCAACGAGAACACCCTGCAGTACGCGATGACGGGCTGGCACGGGTCCAGCAAGGTCTACGTTCAGCCCGCCTCCGCCGGTACTGGCATCATCGCCGGCGGTGCGATGCGCGCGGTCTTCGAGGTCGTGGGCGTGCAGGACGTGCTCGCCAAGACCATCGGCTCGCGTAACCCGCTGAACGTGGTGCGTGCGACGATCAACGCGCTCACGCAGTACCAGTCGCCGGAGCTGGTTGCGCGGCGCCGCGGCAAGACCGTCGAGGAAATCCTGGGTTAATCATGGCGAACAGCAAGCAACTCAAGGTTACGCTCGTGCGCAGCACCTCCGGGCGGCTGCGTGATCACAAGGCCTGTGTCGCCGGCCTGGGGCTGCGGCGCATGCACCAGACCGTCACCGTGGGCGACACCCCGGAGAACCGGGGCATGATCCGCAAGGTCGCCTACATGCTGAAGGTAGAGGAGGCCTGAGCGATGCGACTCAACAGCATTCGGCCCGCTGACGGCAGCCGGCCCGAGGCCGACCGTGTCGGCCGTGGGCATTCCTCCGGCAACGGCAAGACCGGCGGCCGGGGCCACAAGGGACAGAAGTCGCGCAGCGGCGGCTTCCATAAGGTGGGCTTCGAGGGCGGCCAGATGCCGCTGCAGCGCCGGGTGCCGAAGGTCGGCTTCCGCTCGCGCCGCGGTCGCTATGTCGCCGAGGTCCGTCTCTCCGAACTGAAGTACGTCGAGGGCGACACCGTCGACCTCGCCGGGCTCAAGCAGGCCGGCATCGTGCCCACGCAGGCGCGTCACGCCAAGGTCATCGCCTCGGGCGAGCCCGGCGGCGCCTACACCGTGCGCGGCCTCGGGGTCACTCGCGGCGCGGTGGCGGCGATCGAGCAGGCGGGCGGCAAGGTAGAGGCTTAAATTGGCCAAGTCACCGGCAAACGCGAACGGGCTTGCGGGCCTCGGTCGGTTGACCGAGGTCCGGCAGCGTCTGGTCTTCGTGATCGTCGCGCTGGCGGTCTACCGCCTGGGTGCGCATCTGACGATTCCGGGCATCGACCAGGCCGCACTGGCCCAGATGTTCCAGCAGCAGTCCGGCACCATCCTGGACATGTTCAACATGTTCTCGGGTGGTGCCCTCAAGCGGCTGTCGATCTTCGCCCTTGGCGTCATGCCCTATATCTCCGCCTCGATCATCATGCAGCTCATGAGCATGGTGATCCCGCAGCTCGAGCAGCTGCGCAAGGAGGGTGAGCAGGGTCGGCGCCAGATCACGAAGTACACGCGTTACGGGACGCTCGCGCTGGCGACGTTCCAGGGTGTGGGCATCACGTTCGCGTTGCAGAACCAGGGTGTGGTGCTGAATCCGGGCCTGGCGTTCGTGTTCATCGGCACGGTGACGCTGGTGACGGGAACGCTGTTCCTGATGTGGCTCGGTGAACAGATTACCGAGCGCGGTATCGGTAACGGCATCTCGCTGCTGATCTTCGCGGGCATCGTTGCCGGGCTGCCGCAGGCGCTCGGCGGCACGCTCGAGCTGGCAAGCACGGGTGAGCTCTCGATTCTCACGGTGCTGTTCTTCCTGGCGCTGGCGATCGCGGTGATCGCGTTCATCGTCTTCGTCGAGCGGGGTCAGCGGCGGATTACCGTGCAGTACGCGCGGCGCCAGCAGGGGCGTCGGATGTACGCGGCCCAGTCGAGCCACCTGCCGCTGAAGCTGAACATGGCCGGCGTGATCCCGCCGATCTTCGCGTCGAGCATCATCCTGTTCCCGGCGACACTGGGGCAGTGGTTCGGCCAGGGGTCGATGGGCTGGCTGCAGACCATCGGGAACATGCTCAGCCCGGGGCAGCCGCTCTACATCACCTTTTACGCGGTGGCGATCATCTTTTTCTGCTTCTTCTACACCGCGCTGGTGTTCAACGCCCGTGAGACCGCCGATAACCTCAAGCGGTCCGGTGCGTTCATCCCGGGGATCCGTCCGGGGGAGCAGACGGCCCGTTACATCGACAAGGTGATGACACGGCTCACGCTGGTCGGGGCGCTCTACATCACGGCGGTCTGCCTGATGCCGGAGTTCCTGCTGCTGTACTGGAACGTACCGTTCTACTTCGGCGGGACCTCGCTGCTGATCATCGTGGTGGTAGTGATGGACTTTATGTCCCAGGTGCAGGCGCACCTGCTCTCCCACCAGTACGAGCCGCTGATGAAGAAGGCCAATCTCAAGGCCCATGGTCGCGGTGGCGGCGGGCTGCTGGGCTAGGGCCGGATTCCGGACTCCCGTGGCCCGGACGGGCTGCGGGGGCGTTTCGTTTTTGGTACCGTTTGCCGCTTGTCGAGCGGTGATGGCTAGGATTTGCGGAGAGAGACCATGAAGGTACGCGCGTCGGTGAAGAAGATCTGCCGCAACTGCAAGGTGATCAAGCGGCGGGGTACGGTTCGCGTAATCTGCTCGGACGGCCGGCACAAGCAGCGCCAGGGCTGACCGCGGCGGTAATGAGTTGAACACTCGGTGGATTGCCCGCTATACTAGCGGGCTTTCCGCGGGCAAGGGGTATTGGGAGTAACTGCATGGCCCGTATAGCTGGCGTAAACATTCCCGCGAACAAGCACGCGTCGATCGCGCTGACGTCCATTTATGGCGTCGGGCGCACGCGGGCGCGGGCGATCTGCGAGGCGGCCGGGATCCCTGTGGATCGCCGGATCCGCGAGCTCTCCGACGAGGAGCTCGAGACGCTGCGGCAGGAGGTCGGCAAGTATGTTGTCGAGGGCGACCTGCGGCGCAGCGTGGCGATGGACATCAAACGGCTCATGGACCTGGGTTGCTACCGGGGCATCCGCCACCGGCGGGGGCTCACGGTCCGGGGGCAGCGCACGCGTACCAATGCGCGTACCCGCAAGGGTCCCCGTCGGCCGGTGACCCGGTAGGGTTCGCACAGCAGTTTAGGACTTGAGGATTCAGGACGGTCAATATGGCGAAAGCGACGAGCCGGGGACGTAAGCGCGTCAAGCGCACCGTAGTGGACGGTATCGCGCACGTGAACGCGACGTTCAACAACACAGTCATCACGATTACCGACCGGCAGGGCAACGCGCTGGCGTGGGCGAGTGCCGGGGGTAGCGGGTTTCGCGGCTCCCGCAAGAGCACGCCCTTCGCCGCGCAGGTCGCCTCCGAGCGCGCCGGCGAGGCGGCGAAGGACTATGGCCTGAAGAACCTCGAGGTCCGCGTGAAGGGCCCCGGTCCGGGGCGCGAGTCGGCGGTCCGCGCGCTGAACAACTCGGGCTACCGAATCACCAACATCTCGGACGTGACGCCCATTCCGCACAATGGTTGCCGTCCGCCGAAGAAGCGTCGCGTCTAAGGGGTAAGGTCATGGCAAGGTACACGGGACCGACATGTAAGCTGGCCCGGCGCGAGGGCACCGATCTGTCGCTGAAGAGCGGCGTGCGTCCGCTCGACAGCAAGTGCAAGCTCGATACGCCGCCCGGCCAGCACGGTCAGCGCCGTACGCGGCTGTCCGACTACGGCCTGCAGCTTCGCGAGAAGCAGAAGGTCCGCCGCATGTACGGCGTGCTGGAGAAGCAGTTCCGCAAGTACTACCGCGAGGCGGACCGGCGCAAGGGCAACACCGGTGAAAACCTGCTCCAGCTGCTGGAGTGCCGGCTCGACAACGTGGTCTATCGGATGGGCTTCGGCTCGACCCGTGCGGAGGCGCGCCAGCTGGTCGCGCACCGCGCGGTGAAGATCAACGACCGCGTGACCAACGTGGCCTCGGCCCAGGTCAAACCGGGCGATGTGGTCTCCCTCAAGGAGAAGGCCAGCAAGCAGGTGCGGGTGCAGGCGGCGCTGGAGATGGCGCAGCAGGCCGGATTCCCGCAGTGGGTCGATGTCGACACGAATCAGTGCACCGGGACCTTCAAACAGGTGCCGGACCGCTCGGACCTCTCTCAGGAGATCAACGAGCATCTGATCATCGAGTTGTACTCGAAGTAAGGTCCCGAGGCGGGCGGAACAAGCGAGAGGTCTAGCCTCATGCAGGGTCAGTTCAAGGACTATCTCAAACCGCGGGTGGTCGACGTCGAGACGCTCAGCGACCGGCGCGCGAAGGTCGCGCTGGAACCGCTGGAGCGCGGCTTCGGGCACACCCTGGGCAATGCGTTGCGCCGGGTGCTGCTGTCGTCCATGCCGGGGTATGCGGTGACAGAGGTGGAGATCGAGGGCGTTCTCCACGAGTACACCGCGATCGAGGGTGTGCACGAGGACGTCGTGGACGTCCTGCTCAATCTCAAGAAGCTCGCCGTGCGGCTCCATGCCCGCGACGAGGCGACGCTCCGGCTCTCGAAGACCGGTCCGGGCACGGTTACTGCGGGTGACATCGAGGCCTCCCACGACGTGGAGGTCAAGAATCCGGATCTGGTCATCGCGACGCTGACGAAGGAGACGTCGTTCGAGGCGACGATCAAGATCGAGCGTGGTCGCGGCTACGAGCCGGCGACGGCGCGGGAGCGCGACGAGGAGCGCACCATCGGCCGGCTGCAGCTCGACGCGACGTACAGCCCCGTCCAGCGGGTCGCTTACAACGTCGAGAGCGCCCGTGTCGAGCAGCGTACCGACCTGGACAAGCTCGTCATGGATATCGAGACGAATGGCGTGCTTGAGCCGGAGGAGGCCGTGCGCTTCGCCGCGGGGCTGCTGCGCGATCAGCTGGCCGTGTTCGTCGACCTCGAGGGCGGTGAGGACAGCGCCGAGCCGGAGCGCGAGGAGCCGGAGGTTGATCCGGTGCTTCTGCGCCCGATCGACGACCTGGAGCTCACGGTGCGATCGGCGAACTGCCTCAAGGCGGAGAGCATCCACTACGTCGGGGATCTCGTGCAGAAGACCGAGGTGGAGCTGCTCAAGACCCCGAACCTCGGCAAGAAGTCGCTCAACGAGATCAAGGAGGTCCTCGCGCAGCACGGGCTGCAGCTCGGCATGCGCCTGGACAACTGGCCGCCGGCCGGGTTCGACGACGCGAACCGCGCGCTCGGCTGAGCACCGCAGGATTGAAGGAAGACAGACATGCGTCATCGTAAATCCGGACGAAAGTTCAATCGCAACAGCAGCCATCGCCGCGCGATGTTCCGTAATATGGCGGCCTCGCTGTTCCATCACGAGGCGATCCGCACCACGCTGCCCAAGGCGAAGGAGCTTCGAGGGGTGGCGGAACCGCTGATCACCCTCGCGAAGGAGGACTCGGTGGCGAATCGTCGTCTCGCGTTCTCCCGGCTGCGCGACAAGCAGGCGGTGGACAAGCTCTTCCGCGAGCTCGGTCCGCGCTACCAGCAGCGCCCCGGTGGCTACCTGCGGGTGCTGAAGGCCGGTTTCCGCCCCGGCGACAATGCGCCCATGGCGCTCGTCGAGCTGGTGGACCGTCCCGTTGACCTCGAGGCGGAGGCCGACGAGGCGGACGAGGACTAAGGCGGTGGGCCGTTCAGGCCGATCGGACCGGACGAGCGCATCGCGCCGTCCGGTTTTTTTATGGGCGAATGCCAGGGGGTGACGGCCATGATCCTTTTGTATACGGATTTCGGGCTGGAGGGCCCCTATGTCGGTCTGCTGCACCGGGTGATAGCGGGCCGGGTCGCGGCGACCCCGATCGTCGACCTGATGCACGACGCGCCTCGCTTCCGGCCGCGGGAGGCGGGTCTCCTGCTGGATGCGCTCGCGCCCGGGCTGCCACGGCGCTGCATTGTCGTGGCGGTCGTCGACCCGGGTGTCGGGAGCAGCCGCGAGGCGCTGGTGGCTCGGGTCGCGGACCGGTGGTACGTCGGCCCGGACAACGGCCTGCTGGCGCCGCTGCTACGGGGGGACGACGCGCGGGCGTGGCGGCTGCCGGCGGTCGGCGGTGCGTCGCCGAGCTTTCACGGGCGGGACGTGTTCGCGCCCGCCGCAGCGAGCCTCGCGGTAGGGCGTTTCCCTGCCGGCGTGCGGGCGGTGGACGACTGGGTCGACCGTGATGCACCAGCCGGGGAGGACCGGGTGGTCTACATTGACGGCTTCGGCAATGCGATGACCGGGCGCCGCGCCGATAGCGTTCCGCCGGGCAGGGCGCCGGTTCTTGCGGGACGGGCGCTGCCCCGGGCGCGGACGTTCTCGGACCGCGAGGTGGGCGAGGCGTTCTGGTACGAGAACGCCTTCGGATTGGTGGAGATCGCGGTCAACCAGGGCAGCGCGGCCGCGGCGCTGGGGCTGGCCGTGGGCGACCCGGTGACGTTCGCCGCGGAATAGCGGCAGGAGGCAGGGGATGCGGATCAAGGTGGATATCGACCTCACGCCGGAGGAGGCCAGGCGTTTCTTTGGCCTGCCCGACGTGTCCCCCCTTCACGAGGAGGTGGTGGAGTCGGTGCGCAAGCGCATGCACGAGGGCTGGGAGGGGTACGACCCGGCAAGCATGCTGCGGGCCTCGTCGCAGTCGGAATTCCCCGGGCTCGAGCCCTTCCAGCGCGCGTTCTGGGAGGCGTTGCGCGAGGCCGGCGGCGGTGGCCGCAAGGGAGACTAGGGGCGCGGGTACGGCGCATCTGATACAATGCGTGCCCGATCGTACGGCGGTACCCGCCGTTGGCCTCATTTCCCCAGGCAATCTAGGAGATCCTCCATGAAAGCACCTGTACGCGTTGCGGTGACCGGTGCCGCCGGGCAGATCGGCTACAGCCTGCTGTTCCGTATCGCCGCCGGCGATATGCTCGGCCCGGATCAGCCGGTCATCCTCCAGTTGCTCGAGATCACGCCGGCGCTCGATGCGCTCAACGGCGTCGCCATGGAGCTGGAGGACTGCGCGTTCCCGTTGGTCGCAGGCATCACCATGAGCGACAAGGGCGAGGAGGCGTTCAAGGACGCCGACTATGCGCTGCTCGTTGGTGCCAAGCCGCGCGGCCCGGGCATGGAGCGCAAGGACCTGCTCGAGGCGAATGCCTCCATCTTCTCGGCCCAGGGCAAGGCGCTGAACGACGTTGCCAGCCGCGACGTGCGCGTGCTCGTGGTCGGCAATCCGGCGAACACCAACGCCCTCATCGCGCAGCGCAACGCGCCGGACCTCGATCCGGGCCGCTTTACCGCGATGATGCGCCTGGACCACAATCGTGCGCTGGCGCAGCTCGCCAACCGCACCGGCTGCCACACCACCGACATCCGTAACATGGTGGTCTGGGGCAATCACTCGGCGACCCAGTATCCCGACATCAACCACGCCAGCGTCTCCGGCCAGCCTGCCCGGGACCTGGTCGAGCAGCAGTGGCTGGTGGACGAGTTCATCCCCACGGTGCAGCAGCGCGGCGCCGCGATCATCAAGGCGCGCGGTCAGTCGAGTGCGGCCTCGGCGGCGAGTGCGGCGATCGACCACATGCGCGACTGGACCCTCGGTACGCCGAAGGACGACTGGGTCAGCATGGCGATCCCGTCGGACGGCAGCTACGGCATTGCGGAAGGCATCATCTACTCCTTCCCCTGCCGTGTGAGCAACGGTCAGTACAGCATCGTCCAGGGGCTCGACATCGACGACTTCTCCCGGGAGCGCATGGCGGCGACCGAGCAGGAGCTCGTCGAGGAGCGCGACGCCGTCGCTCACCTGCTGCCCTGAGGCAGCGGCCGACGAGCCAGCACCGACAGGGGCGCCCGAACGGCGCCCCTGTTTTTTTGTGCGGACGACGGCATCGGCGCACCTTCGCTCCCTTTGCTATCCTTGCCGCCCAGTTGCCCACACCGGCCCTTCTGAGGAAAACGACCCATGCACTCATCGGTGACCGTCATCGATCATCCCCTGGTGCAGCACAAGCTCACCGTTCTGCGCGACCGCGACACCTCCACCGCGAAATTCCGCGACGTCCTCCGCGAGCTCTCGACACTGCTCGCCTACGAGGTTACTCGTGACCTCCCGCTGACCACCCGATCGGTGGACACGCCGCTGGCACACATGGCGGAGGCGCCGACCCTCGAGGGCAAGAAGCTCTGCTTCGTGTCCATCCTGCGTGCCGGCAACGGCCTGCTGGAGGGAATGCTCGAACTCATCCCCACCGCACGGGTCGGTCACGTCGGGCTCTACCGCGATCACAAGACCCTCCAGCCGGTGGAGTACTATTACAAGATGCCCGCTGCCATCGATGAGCGTCGCATCGTGGTCGTCGATCCCATGCTCGCCACCGGTCACTCGGCGGCCGCGGCGGTATCCCGGATCAAGGAGGACGGCGCCCGGGACATCCGCTTCCTGTGTCTGGTGGCCTCGCCGGAGGGGGTGGCGACTTTCCAGGAGACCCATCCGGACGTCCCCGTCTACACGGCAGTGGTCGACGAAGGCCTCAATGAGAAGGCCTATATCGTCCCCGGCCTGGGGGACGCCGGGGACCGCATGTACGGGACGAAATAGGCGCGCGGCGCGGCCGTCGCCGCCGGAGGAGGACCCACCCATGAAGCTCTACACCTCGCCCACCTCGCCCTACGCCCGTCTGGTGCGGACGGTGCTGCTGGAGAAGCAGCTGGACTCGCGGGTCACCCCGGTATGGGTGAACCCGTGGGAGAGCCCGGAGGCGCTGCTGGCGGTCTCGCCGTTCTCGCGGGTCCCGGTGCTGGAGGATGAGGAGGGTGTCTGCCTCACCGAGAGCGCGATCATCGCGCTCTACCTGGAGCGCCGCTTCCCGGAGCCGCGCCTTATGCCCCTTGATCGTGTCGAGGAGGTCCATCGCAAGCTGGGGCTGGCCCAGGGGCTGATCGACTCGGCGGTGGGGATCGTCGTCCATCGCCGTTTCCGGGACGGTGACGACGGTGATCCGGTGATCCAGCGTCGCCATGATGCCCTGGTGCGCGGGGTTGCCGTGCTAGACAGGGTCGTCCGGCCCGTCGTGGACCGCCCCGACATGGGCAGCCTCGCCGTGGCAGTGGCACTGGAGTTCCTCGACTTCCGCCTGCCCGACTTCGACTGGCGGGGGATGGCCAGCGAACTGCCGAGCTGGCTCGGTGTGATCGCCTCGCGGCCCTCGCTCGTCGCGACGCAGCCGGGTATCGAGCAGCCGCCGTTCTGAGCCGCCGGGGCCGGCACGTCCGGCCCCGGCCTTGCCGGGCAGACTCGTTATGTAATAAGGTGCATTGCGAATACATCCTTCCGGGAGCATCGAGTCATGTCCGATCCTGTCACCCGTACACGTCTGGCCGCCGTCCTGATCGCCTGCCTTGCAATGATTCCGGGATTGGCGGGGGCGGCGGAGATCCACGTCGCGGTGGCCTCGAACTTCACCCACGCGATGCAGGATATTGCGTCGCGTTATGAAAAGACATCGGATAACGAGGTCACCCTGGCATTCGGGTCCACCGGCAAGCACTACGCCCAGATCGTGAACGGTGCGCCCTTCGACGCGTTCTTCGCCGCCGACGTCAAACGGCCCCGCAAGCTGGAATCCGGCGGCCACATCGTAAAGGGAAGCCGTTTCACGTACGCCCAGGGCCGGATCGTGTTCTGGAGCAAGGACACGGACGCCTTCGACGACGGCCGCGAGGCCCTGAAGGGCGACGGCATCCGGCGGCTGGCGATCGCCAATCCGCGCCTCGCCCCCTACGGGCTCGCCGCGCGGCAGACGCTCGAGGCGCTTGACCAGTGGCAGCGGCTGCAGCCGAAGGTGGTCATGGGTGAGAACATTGCCCAGACGTACCACTTCGTGGCCAGCGGCAACGCCCCGGTCGGCTTCGTGGCCCTGTCCCAGGTGATCGGGCCGGACGGCGAGGTCAGCGGTAGCCACTGGGTGGTGCCGGAATCGCTGCACGAGCCGATACGCCAGCAGGCCGTTGTCCTGAAGGACGGGCAGGCGGTGCGCGATTTCATCGACTTTGTCCGTGGCCCCGAGGCCGGGGCGATTATCGAGCGTTACGGCTACCGCCGTCCCGCGGCGGAGTGATCCGGACGGTGCAGGCAGGGAGCGGGCAGGGGTGTTGAATCCCGGTGATCTGAATGCATTGGTGCTGACGCTGCAGCTGGCTGCCACAACGGTGGTCATCCTGCTGGTGCTGGGGACGCCGCTGGCCTGGTGGCTGGCGCACAGCCGATCGCGCTGGCGCACCCTGGTCGAGGCCACGGTGGCGTTGCCGCTGGTGCTTCCGCCCACGGTGCTGGGTTTCTACCTCCTGCTGCTGCTTGGCCCGAACGGGCCCGTCGGCGGCGCACTCGTGGCCATGGGCGGCGCGCCGCTGGCGTTCACCTTCGCCGGCCTGGTCGTTGGCTCCGTGGTCTACTCGCTGCCGTTTGTCGTCCAGCCCCTGCAGAACAGCTTCGCCGCCGTGGGCCACGGGCCACTCGAGGCGGCCGCGACCCTGGGGGCCGGCCGGCGGGACCGTTTCTTCACCGTGGCTGTGCCGCTGGCCGCCCGCGGCTTCATCTCCGCTGTCACCCTGGGGTTCGCCCATACCGTCGGCGAGTTCGGGGTCGTGCTCATGATCGGCGGCAACATACCGGGGCGGACCCAGGTGGTATCCATCGCCATCTACGATCACGTCGAGGCGCTGGACTACGGTCATGCGCACGTCCTCTCGGCAATGCTGCTGGTGCTCGCCTTCCTGCTGCTATGCGCGGTCTACTGGGGCAACCGGCGGTTCCGGGGGGTGGGCGCATGAGCCTCGCGCTGTCCGTCGCCCTGGAGCGTCCGGGCTTCCGGCTCACCGTGGACCAGACGTTGCCCGCCGATGGTGTTACCGCCGTGTTCGGTCCCTCCGGCTGCGGCAAGACCACGCTCCTGCGCTGCATCGCCGGGCTGGAGCGGCCCCGCGGGCGGATCGTGCTGGACGGGCACGTGGTGCACGACGATGCCGACGGTATCTGGGTCCCGGTGGAGGCGAGGCGGGTGGGGCTGGTCTTCCAGGACGCGCGGCTGTTCGCCCACCTCAGCGTCGCCGGCAACCTGCGCTATGCCGCGCGGCGCAGCGGCGCGACGGCGGCGGAGCGCGACGAGCTGCTCGAGCTGCTCGGCATCGGTGCGCTGCTCCGCCGGGCACCGGCCGAGCTGTCCGGGGGCGAGCGCCAGCGCGTCGCGATCGCCCGGACCCTGCTGGCCCGGCCGCGGGTACTGCTCCTCGACGAGCCGCTCTCCGCCGTCGACGAGGGGCACCGCCGGGAGATCCTGCCGTGGCTGGAGCGTGCGGTGGCCGAGCTCCGGCTGCCGACACTGCTGGTCACCCACAACCTCGACGAGGTCGTGCGTCTCGCCGGACACCTGCTGCTCATGGACGGTGGTCGTGTCACCGCCGGCGGACGGCTCACCGAGATGCTGGCGCGGCCGGACTTGCCGCTGGCCCGGCGGGAGGACGCCGGCGCGGTGCTGGAGGCACGGGGCGTCGGCTACGATGCCCGTCACCACATGAGCGAGCTGCGCTGCGGTAGTACACCGGTGTGGCTGGCCGGAGAGCATGTCCCGGAGGGGCGTGCCGTGCGGGTGCGCATTCACGCCAGCGACGTCACCCTGGCGCTGGAGTCGCCGGGGGCGACCAGCGCGCTGAACCGCTTCCAGGGGGTCGTGGAGACCGTGACGGCCGAGCCGGCGGAAGGGCGCTGCCTGGTGGCCGTGGCCACGGACGGCGGACGGCTGCTGGCGTCGTTATCCAGCCTCTCCCGGGAGCGTCTGGGCATCGAGCCCGGCCGCCGGGTCTGGGCGATGGCGAAGACGGTGGCGCTGGTCTGAGCGCCGGCTCAGATACCGAGGATCACGCTCGAGGCCTTGAACAGGGCCGTGGCCGCCACGCCGGGTGCCAGGCCGAGGCGTTCGACGCTGTCCCGGGTGATGGTGGCGGCGATGGTCTGCCCGCCCGGGATCTCGATGACCACCTCCGCGTTGACCGTGCCCGGAACCACGCGTGCGACTCGGCCGGAGAGGCGGTTGCGTGCGCTTACCGCCGTGACGTCGGTGGCGATCATCACCGTGGAGGCCTTGATCAGTGCGTGGACGCCGTCGCCTTCGCGGATACCCAGCTCGCGCAGGCTCTCCGCGGTTATCACCGAGGCGATCTCCTGGGTGCCGTCGGCCAGGGTGAGGCAGACCTCCACCTCCACGGCGTCCGAGCGGATGCGCGTCACCCGGCCGAAGATCTGGTTGCGGGCACTGGTGCGCAGGGCGAGCCGACGGGTCAACGCGAGTGCCTCGGTGTCTGTCTCCACCGTCCCGCCGGCCTCACCCAGTCGCGCCTGCTCCTCGGCAAGCCGGCGCCACGCCGTCAGCAGCTGCTGCCCTGCCGGCGTGAGTCGGGTGCCGCCGCCCCGGCGCCCGCCGGTGCGGCGCTCCAGCAACGGTACCGTCGACAGGTTGGCGATACGCTCGATGCGGTTCCAGGCTGAGCGGTAGCCCATGCCCGCCGCCTCCGCCGCGGCGTTGATCGAGCCGTGGGCCTCCAGGGCCTCCAGCAGCCGGAGATCCCGGATCAACCGGTCGTCGCCGCCGTGGGCCGGGGTCATGCCATGTCCTCCCGGGTCAGATCCCTGACCGTGACCCCGCTCAGCGTGTCCTCCAGCGAGGCGTCCCAGGCCTCGGCGGCGCGCTGTGCCGCGGCGGGGATCCGGAGCATGTGCAGGTCCAGGCCGGGGCGTTCGCCGTGGCGGCGCACGGCGGCGAGTACCTCGGCCAGCGTGGTGCGCTCCGGCGGCGTTCCCGGGAGGTAGGCCGTGTGGCCGTGCGGGTCCTCGAGCGGGCACAGCATGCCGGTCGAGACCAGCGCATCCAGTCCCTCGCCGACGGCGTGCATGGGCACGCGCAGCGCCTCAGCGAGGGCCTCCGCGCCCGGCGCCGGCGCGCGTGCATAGAACGCCGTGGCAACCCGGGCCATGATCGCGAGGGCGATCCGTTCACGCAGCCGCGGGCTCAGCGGCGCCGGCTCGCCGTGGAGCAGCATCTGCCTTGGGTACTGGTAGTAGTAGGCGATGCTCGCGCCCATGAGCAGGATCAACCAGCTCAGGTAGAGCCAGATCATGAAGATCACGAGTGCGGCAAACGCCGAGTAGATTGCGGTATAGCGGGTCGAGCCGGCGACGAAGGAGGCGAACAGCCAGCCGGTGCTCTGCCAGAGCACGCCGGCGACCAGCGCGCCCACCAGCGCCGCGGTCGGGCGGACCCGGGTGTTGGGCACGAACAGGTAGATGAAGGCGAACGCGGCGATGATGAGCAGATAGGGGAGCAGGGCCGCCACCGCGTCCAGCACTACACCGAAGGGCTGAATGGCGGCCAGGCGCTGGACCCAGTCGGCGCTGAAGAACGAGGCGGTGATGCCCAGCGCGGAGAACACCAGCACGGGGCCGACGAGCAGCACGCTGAGGTAGTCGCTGAAGCGCTGGGTGAACGGCCGCGGTCGCTGGACCCGCCAGGCGGCGTTGAAGGCCTGCTCGATCTTCTGCATCAGCGCGACCACGGTGTAGAGCAGCAGTGCCATACCCACGGCGCCGAGCACACCGACGCGGATGTTCTCCACGAAGGTGACGATCTGCTCGGTGATCTCCGCCCCGCGCGGACCCAGCGGGGTGAGGAAGCGTGCCAGCGCGGGCTCGATCTGGTTGTGCACGCCGAACGCCTTGAGCACCGAGAAGCTCACCGCGAGCAGCGGCACCAGCGACAGCAGGGTGGTGTAGACCAGGCTCATCGCGCGCAGGGTCAGCTGGCCGCGGGCGACGTCCTCGGCGACCGCGATCATCAGGCGCAACAGGAAGACCCCCTGACGCTGCGGTGCGGGAAACTCTCGCAGGTCGCGCTCGCGCAGCACCGTCTGCAGACGGTGGTAGAGCTCGGCGTTAATCACGTTACGGTCCCGTCGCCAACCTGGGTGCATTCTGACACAGTACACTGGCGGCCTGTGGGACCGGGCCGGATTCGGGCGGGGACGTGGGGCAGCGAGCCGATCCGGATGGGCGAGCGGGTCGTATGTGGCGAAAATGCGCGTTCACGACGGCCACACTGCCGCCCCGGTTCAGGAATACCGGCCCGCCACCGGGGTCACCGCCGCGTCAGGGACGTGCATGCGCGGGAGACGGCGCCCCCGTCGTTGTGCCGCCGGCCGGCGATGGCGGCCACGTGGCGTGCAGCGGGGGGAGACCCGGGATGCCGATGCCCGGCGCCCCTGAGGGCGCGTGGCATGTGGCCGATCGAACGATACACTGACACGCTCTCAGCCCCCGGCGGGCGGAGGTGACGGAATTCGGGGGATAAGGGGTGTCGATGACGCGGAGCAATGCCTTCAATGCGGGCCTGGTGGCCATGGCGCCGATCAGCGCGAGCGCGCTGCCGTTCGGCGTGATGGCGGGTATTGCGGCGCGCGAGGCCGGGCTCGACGTGGCCGCCAGCATGGGCATGTCGCTGGTGATCTTCGCCGGTGCCTCCCAGCTCGCCGCCGCACAGCTTATCGGCGACGGCGCCTGGGCCGGCGTGGTGGTGCTCACTGCGCTGATCATCAACCTGCGCTTTGCCATGTACAGCGCTTCGCTGGCACCGCATTTCGCGTACCTGCCCACGCGCTGGAAGGCGCCCCTCGCCTATCTGCTCACGGACCAGGCCTACGCGGTGTGTATCACGCGCTTCATCCGTCATCCCGAGATGGAGAACCGGCACTGGTTCTACCTGGGCGCGGCGCTGCCGCTGTGGGTGGTCTGGCTCACTGCCACGGCGGCGGGCATCCTTATCGGCGCAGCGGTGCCGCCGGCCTGGCAGCTCGGCTTCGCCGTGCCGCTGATCTTCCTGGCGCTGATGGTGCCGACCGTCCATGACCGGCCCATGGCCGTCGCCGCCGTGGCCGGCGGCGGGATCGCGCTGCTTGCCCATGGCATGCCCTTCAATCTCGGCATGGTTACCGGGGCGCTGGCCGGCATCATCGCCGGTGTTGTCGCCGAGCGCGCCCAGGGGGCGGCATGAGCGATACCACCATCTGGCTGGTCATCCTCGCCTGTGGCGCCGGCACTTTCGCCCTCAGGCTGTCGTTCATCCAGGCGGTGGGGCATCGGGGTATGCCGGGATGGCTGCGCCGGCCGCTGCGTTATGTGCCTGCGGCGGTGCTCTCCGCGCTCGTCGTGCCCGGTATCCTGCTCGGCGGCGAATCGCCCTTCGAGCCCGCCCGGGTGGCCGCGGGACTGGTGGCGGCGCTGGTTGCGTGGCGTACCCGCAACACGCTGTGGGTGCTCGGCTCGGGCATGGTCGTGCTCTGGCTCGTCTCGGCGGTGTTGCCGTAGGTCCCCGCCGGTGGTACCGTCGGGACAAGGTTCAAGAGGTAAGCACGTTGATCGCAGCCATCGCCCGTCTCGGTTTTTACTGGTTTATGCCCGGGTTCAATGATCCGGGACGGCGGTGCATTATCTGACGATTCAGCCCAGACAGCCTCCACGCCGAAAACGCCCCCGGATCCCAGGATCCGGGGGCGTTTTCGTTTGGGGGCCCGAACGATGGAGATACAGGGTCATGCAGGGCGGCGAGGAACAACGAATGCGCGAGGAGCTGCTCCTCACCGGGCGGGATCGCACCGATCCCGCCCAGGGTGAGGACACGCTCCAGGGACTGATCGCACGGTTGCACGAGGGGGTCGCCGCGGCGCACGGCTGTCCGCGGCAGCTCCTGAGGCTCTCGCCCTGGCATATCGGCGGCTTTGGCGAGCATCGGCGAGGCCTGCCCCGGGCCGACCTCCTCGGGGGGCTCGATGAGCTGTTGCGCACCCAGGCGCTGGATCCGCCGGCGGACCGGCTGCTCGTCACCCCCGGGCCGGTGGTGCCGACGCGGGGTGCCGATGCGGGCCGCCGTCGGCATCAGCTCCTGATGGTCCGTCTCAGCGCCGACAGCGGTAGCCACGACCTGGCCGGGCTCGTGCGGGCATGCGTGTCTGCGACCGGGCTGGTCGGTCGTTACCGCCTTCTGCCCGCGGCGGGGCCGCTGGACGGGGGCATGGCCATAGAGGCCCGGGACCCCGAGGGCTGGATACCGGTCGGGTACTGCGGGCGCGCGACGTCCGCGCAGATCGAGGCCGGTGGCCTGGCGCCGGACGGCCATGCCGCCGTGGTGCTGAGCTTCGGGCTGGAGGCGCTGGAGTTGGTCCTGGCGGGCGATCGGCCGGCCGACGAGGCGGTGCGTGTGGCGGCCTGCTCCTGACGGCCCGCTCACAAGGCCCGCTCGCTCCACGGGATGCCGCGCCGGCGAAACGTCTGCCGGTCCGGCGTGTGACCGGTGCCGTGGCCTGCCGTGTGGCCGGGGGAGTGAAACCGGGGCAACGGGGGCGGCGCAAAAAAAGCCGACCCGGGGGTCGGCCAAGGAGGAGGAGAGACAGTGTCCCGGAAACGGGGTTCCGGGCGGGACGGAGCCCTGGGCTGTGGCTCCGTCCGGTGGAAGCCCCTAGCGGGCCGCCGGCGTGTGGAAGAGGCCGGCGATCTCGTGGGCGTGGTGACGCGTGTGGCTGCCGATCGCGTGGGCGAAGCGCCGAAGCGAACGGGCGATCGCCTCGTTACGCATCCGGCGGCTGCGGCGCAGCACCGGCTCGATCTCGAGCAGCCCGACACGTCCCTCGTGAACAATGGGCTCATTGCTGTTCATTGCTGGTCTCCTGCGTGGCAGGCCACGCGCTTACAAGTGAATTCTGTCTGTATTCTCTCTGGTTCCGGGCATCCGTTGGACCGTCGCCGAGGCCAATCACCTGTTCCGTCGTTGCACGAATCGGCCGTGTTTTTGACGAAACCCCTGTGTCTGTACCGTGCCGCTGCTATAGTCGCCGGGAAGCTCCCGGCCGGACCCCGCGGTCTCATGTAACCGCCGATCCGGTGAGGCGCCATCCAACGTTTGTTGCATGGCACAATAGCGCATCCGCTGTCGGCCGCAATCCGGCCGAATGGCAAAAACTTTGTGACCCGGAATCACTAATCGGGGGAACACCCATGGACAAGGCGGCCGAAATGATGATCTTCGCGCGGGCCGTGGAGGAGGGCAGCTTCTCGGCGGCGGCCCGGGATCTGGATCTGACGCCTTCGGCGGTCAGCAAGCAGATACGCCGCCTCGAGGACCGCCTGGGGGCACGGCTGTTCAACCGCACCACCCGGCGCATCAGCCTCACCGAGGCCGGCCAGGCGTACTATGAGCGTTGTGCCCGGATCATCCAGGAGATCGAGGAGGCGGAGGACGCCATAACCGCCCTCAACGAGAACCCCCGGGGGCGGTTGCGGGTGGCGGCCACGGTCTCCTTCGGGCGCATGGAGATCCTGCCGCGGATCAACCAGTACCTGGAGCGCTATCCGGACATCAACATGGAGTTCGAGCTCACCGACCACCACGTGGACCTGGTGGAGGAGGGCATCGACGTGGCGATCCAGTGGCGCGAACAGATGGAGGATCCCTCGCTCATCGCGCGCAAGCTCTGCGTCAACCGCCGCATCATCTGTGCCGCCCCGTCCTACCTGGAACGCCACGGCGTGCCCCGGACCCCGGAGGAGCTCCTCGAGCACAACTGCCTGACGCTCTCGGAGATGGAGCTGTTCAACGACTGGGAATTCGAGGACGCCGAACGCGGGCGCCGGGTGCTCCACGTCTCCGGCAACTTCCGCGCCAACAACGTCGACGCCCTCTACCAGGCGGCGCTGTCCGGCGCCGGGCTGGCGCGCATGTCCTCGTGGCTGGTGGTGCCGGATATCCGCGCCGGGCGCCTGGTGCCCGTGCTGCCCGAGTACCCCCACGAGAGCTCGGCGTTCTACGTGCTCTATCCCCACCGCCGCCATCTCTCACGCAAGGTACGGACCTTCGTGGACTTCCTCGTGGAGGTGTTCACGCCGGTGCCGCCGTGGGAGCGTGAGGGGCTGGAGTTCGACGCCAGCGAGTGGCGTGGCCGTGCCGAGGCGGTGGCGGCCGAGGAGAGGAGGGAGAGCTGATGGCGGATACCGGTATCCACACGATGATGCACGACGGCGTGTGCATCATCACGCTGATGCGCGCCGACAAGCGCAACGCGCTCACGCAGCCGATGTACGCCGCGCTCACCGACGCGGTCACCGCGGCGGGCGAGGACCCGGCGGTGTCCGTGATCCGACTGCGCGGCGACGGCGCCGACTTCACCGCCGGCAACGATCTCAACGACCTGCAGGTGCTGGCGCAGGCCGGTGAGGCGGTGGAGACGCAGCCCGTGTTCCGCTTCCTGCATGCGGTGGTGGACTGCCCGAGGCCGCTGGTTGCCGAGGTCCGCGGCAATGCCGTTGGCCTGGGGACGACGCTGCTGTTGCATTGTGAAGCGGTGATCGCCGCCACCGATGCCACCTTTGCCATGCCTTTCGTCCAACTCGGTCTGGTGCCGGAGTTCGGGAGCACCCTGCTGCTGCCCGAGCTGGTCGGGCCACAGCGGGCTGCGCGGCTGCTTATCCTCGGCGAACGCTTCGACGCGCGGGAGGGGGAGCGCCTCGGTCTGGTCTCCCAGGTGTGCGAGCCGCCGGCACTGGAGGCGGTCGCCGGGGCGTGGTGTCGTCGCATCGCGACAGCGCCCGCCGGCGCTGTCGCGGCCACGCGCAGCCTGTTGCGAGGCCCGCAGTGGCGGGCCCGGCTGCACGAGGCGGTCGATCGCGAGGCGGCAGTTTTCGCCGAACAGCTCAATTCGGTTGAGCACCGGCAGGCGGTGGCCGCATTCTTCGGGGCAGAGGGTGACGGATAATCATGAAATGCCGGATCGGCTGCGGCGCCTGCTGCATCGCGCCGTCCATCTCCTCGCCGTTGCCCGGAATGCCTGAGGGCAAACCGGCGGGCGTACGCTGCGTGCACCTGAGCGCGGATAACCGCTGCGGGCTGTTCGCCAGCCCCGAGCGGCCCGACGTGTGCGAACGGTTCTCGGCGACGCCCGAGCTGTGCGGCGACAATCGCGGACAGGCGCTGGCGCGCCTTGCCCGCCTGGAGAGCGAGACGGGGTGAACGCACGGGCAGCCGTTCCGGCAGAGACGCTGGAAGGAGTGCCCATGCGCCGACGGAACCGCCTGCCACTGATCCCCCTTGTCGCCGTTGTGCTCGCCGCTGCGGGTCACATCACGGTTGCCTCCGCTCAGGACGGGGACGATGTCCGCGTGTTCGAGCGGGTGACCGAGCGGGCGCGCGCGCTCGCGGGCGAGGATTACCAGGCGCCGGATACGGCGCTGCCGGAGTCGCTGGCGTCGATGGACTACGACGCCTACCGCAAGATCCGTTTCCGCCCGGACCGTGCGATCTGGAAGGGGGAACGCCTCTTCGAGGTCCAGCTATTCCATCCCGGCTTTCTCTACAACGAGCCGGTAACCATCCATCTGGTGGAGAACGGTCAGGTCCGTACGCTGCCCTTCGACCCGGGCCTGTTCCGCTACGACGGCGGAGAGATCTTCGAGGGCGAGCCCCCGCAGGGACTCGGTTATGCGGGTTTCCGCCTGCATTTCCCGCTCAACCGGCCGGACTACGCGGACGAGGTGATCGCCTTCCAGGGCGCCTCCTATTTCCGCTTCCTCGGCCGGGGTGAAGGCTACGGCATGTCCGCGCGGGGACTGGCCATCGACACGGCTCTGCCCAGCGGCGAGGAGTTCCCCCGTTTCAAGGCGTTCTGGCTGGTGCGCCCGCAGGAGGGCGCCACCACGGTCACCGTCTTTGCCCTGCTGGACAGCCCGTCGCTGGCCGGGGCGTACCGGTTCCGCATACATCCCGGGGAGTCCACACGTGTCGAGGTGACCGCCCGGCTGTTTGCCCGGGACGACGTCCAGCGCCTGGGCATCGCGCCGCTGACGAGCATGTTCTTCTACGGCGAGAACAGCGTGCGCCGCCACGATGACTACCGCCCCGAGGTCCACGACAGTGACGGCCTGGCCATGCACACCGCCGGGGGCGAGTGGATCTGGCGGCCGCTGACCAACCCGCGGGCGCTGCGCGAGAGCGCGCTGATGGACACCAATCCCCGTGGCTTCGGGCTGCTTCAGCGAGACCGCGACTTCGAGCACTACCTGGACGCCGAGGCGGACTATCACCGCCGGCCGGGTATGTGGGTCGAGCCCCGCGGCGAGGGCTGGGGCGAGGGTGCCGTGCACCTTGTCGAGCTGCCCTCCGACGAGGAGGTCAACGACAACATCGTCGCCTTCTGGAGCCCGAAGGATCCCTTCGAGGCGGGGGAGTCACTGACCCTGAGCTACGAGCTGCGCAGCCTCGAAGGTGCACCCCCCGGGCATGACCTGGCCCGCGCTGTTCGTACCCGCATCGGCTACGCGGCCATTCCCGGTACCAAGGACAAGCCGCCGAAGAGCCTGCGCCAGTTCATCGTCGATTTCGCCGGCGGTGAGCTCGACGGCCTGGCCGGCTCGCAGCCGGTAACCGCGGAGCTCAGCCAGTCCACGGGGGTCACCCAGGACGTCACCGTCCACCGTCTGCCCGACGGCCACTGGCGTGCGAGCTTCCGGCTCGCGCCGGACGGTGAGAAGCCCTCCGACCTGAGGCTGTTCCTGCAACTGCGCGGCGAACGCGTCAGCGAGACGTGGAACTATGTCTGGGATCCCGATGCACTCCCCTGAAGCATCGACATCGCCGGTGACGGATCGGGTGCACTGCCCCGGGGCCGGCCTGCGCCGTGCCGTATTCGCGCTGCTGGTGCTCTCCAGCGCGGCGGGCGGGGTGTTCCTGATGTTCAGCATCCTGCGGGCCAACGACACCACCATCCTGGAGTGGGGCATCCTGGCGCTGTTCACGGTCACGTTCACCTGGATCGTGGCCGCCTTCTGGAGCGCCGTGGCGGGCTTCGTGCTGTCGCTGGCAAGGCGCCATCCACTGACGCTCGCGGCCAGCCCGGTACCGGATTCGGGGCCCACCGGCCGCGTTGCGGTGGTGATGCCGGTCTACAACGAGGATCCGGGCCGGGTCCTGGCCGGGCTGGAAGCCACCTGGCACTCTCTGGTGGCGACCGGGGCGGGGGAGCGCTTTGACTTCCACCTGCTCAGCGACACCCGCGACGAGGCCATCGCGGAGGCCGAGGCCGCCGGCTGCGCCGAGCTGGCGGAGCGCCTCGACGCCGATGGCCGGCTGTTCTACCGGCGCCGGGACGACAACGCGGGACGCAAGGCGGGCAACATCGCCGATTTCTGCCGGCGCTGGGGCGGGCGATACGACTTCATGGTGGTGCTCGATGCCGACAGCGTGATGAGCGGCGATGCGCTGCTGGCGCTGGCGCGGACCATGTGGCGCCACCCCTCGGCGGGCATCATCCAGACGGTGCCGATCCCGGTGCGTCAGCGCACGCCGTTCGGGCGTTTCCTGCAGTTCGCCGCCCGGCTGTACAGCCCCATGCTGGCGACGGGGCTGAGCTTCTGGCAGATGGATGCGGCCAACTACTGGGGCCACAACGCGATCATCCGCGTGCGCGCCTTCAGCGACTGCTGCGGCCTCCCGGCACTGCCCGGGCGGCCGCCCCTGGGCGGGGATATCCTCAGCCACGACTTCGTGGAGGCCGCGCTGATGCGGCGTGGCGGCTGGCACGTCTACCTCCTGCCCGAGATCGAGGGCAGCTACGAGGAGGTGCCGAGCAACCTGCTCGACTTTGCCAAGCGTGACCGCCGCTGGGCCCAGGGCAACCTCCAGCACCTGCGGCTGCTCGCCGCGTACGGGCTGCATCCGCTCAGCCGGGTCCACTTCCTCATGGGGGCGACGGCCTATATCTCGTCGCTGCTGTGGCTGTTCATGCTCGCGCTGAGCACGGTGGACGCCCTCACCCGGGCACTCAATCAGGGCGAGTTCTTCCGGCGCGGCTACCAGCTCTTTCCGGACTGGCCGGTGGCCAAGACCACGGAGATCGCCTCGCTGCTCATGATCACCGTAGCCCTGCTGCTCCTGCCCAAGGTGCTGGGCGTGCTGCGGGCGCTCCTCCGCGCCGACGAGCGCCGGGCCTTCGGCGGTGGCTGGCGCCTGGCGTGGAACGCGCTGACGGAGACGGTGTTCTCCGTGCTCATCGCGCCGGTGATGATGGTCTTCCATGCCGGCTTCGTGCTCGCCGTGCTCAGCGGCAGCCGCACCGGCTGGGACCCCCAGGTCCGTGACGGCCGTGCCGTGGCCTGGCGCGAGGCGGCGCGGCGCACCGCCCTGGCCACCATCGGCGGTCTGCTGTGGGGCGGCGTGACGGCGTGGCTGGCACTCGGCTTTTTCTGGTGGCTGACACCCATCGTGGCGGGGCTGGTGCTGGCCGCCCCGATCGTGGTGTGCTCCAGCCGCCTCGACTGGGGCGAATGGATGGTCCGCAGCGGGACCTGGGCAGCGCCGGAGGAGCGCCGCCCGCCGGCGGTACTGGGGCTGCTGGACACGACGCTCGCGGCGGAGGGCCGCGGTGCGGCGCGGCGGTTGCCGGCACTGCCGCCGGAACGGCCGCTGGCCATGCCGGTACAGTCCCTGGAGCGGGGCGCCCACTGGCGCCGGACGCGGGTGCGGCTCAGTTGAGCCGGATCACGCCGGTGTTCAGGTAGACGGCGAAGCTCACCCACGCGAGGTAGGGTGCGAGCAGCCAGGCGGCGGGCCGCGAGACCCGGTGGAAGCGGGCGATGCACAGCGCGATCAGCAGCCAGAGGACGGCGAGATCGAGCAGTGCGGTGACCGGGCGGTGCCAGCCGAAGAAGATCACCGACCACAGTCCGTTGGCCCCGAGCTGGGCGATAAAGGGCAGCAGCACGGTCAGGCCGTCGGGCAGCATGACCCGGCGGCTCACCAGCCAGGCGGAGACCGCCATCATTACGTAGAGTACCGTCCACGCCACCGGGAACAGCCAGTCCGGCGGCGTGAGCGGTGGCTTGGCGAGGCCCGCGTACCACTCGCCCGGTGGTGTCAGGATGCCGCTGGCGGCGGCGAGCGCCACCACCGCGAGCCAGGCGAGCAGCAGCGCGGCGTCCCTGCCGCGCCCCGCGGTAGCCGGCCGTTCCGGCACGGGGATCAGGAGTCCCCGGATCCGGGCGTGGCGGCGACGTCCAGGAGCAGGCCCTGATCGGTGATGTCGAGCATGATCTCCTGGTCGATGTCCATCGCCTTGAGCTGATCGCGGACCTCGTCGATCTCCGCCTGGTCACCCGGCACGGCCTCCAGGTCGCTCATCAGCGCCCCGCTCAGCGCCGAGGGGTTGTAGCGCAGGTCGAGAATGCCGTTTGCCGCAAGGTCCGCGCCGGAGTCCGGCACTGCGGCGTCCTGGCCGGCGAGGACCGTAAAGCGGCCGTCACGCAGCGCGACCCGAACGTCCTTGCCGCTCACCATCGGATGGTCGATGCTCACCGGTTCGCCGCCCACCTCGGGCTGCACGTTGGTGCCGATGAACCCCTGTATCACCTGCCACAGCGCCCCCGGCCGGGAGGTGGCGATATCCAGGGTACCCGTGGGGATCCGGCCCTTCTCCGCCGGGCCGTCGAGCAGGGTGAGCGTCGCACCGCGGACGTCGCCCAGCATCGCGGTCAGCATGCCCATCTGGGAGAGCTGCTGGGTGTTGACCTGCTGCTGGAGCTGCTGCATCTGCGGGCACTGCCACTGCGTGGACTTGAAGCGATTGGCCAGGGTCTGCATGACCGGCACCACCGACGAGATGTCCAGGCCGAGTCCCGCGCTGGCGAGGCTGCCCTGCGCCGCCGACGGGATATGGCCGCGCAACCGTTTCAGGGTCGAGCGCAGGTCGCCGTCGGCGATGTCGGTCACCCAGCGCACGCGTGCGGCACCGGTGTCCGGGTCGAGCTCGGAGACACCGAGCACGCTGCGCGGCCACACATCCACCACCGCATTCATGTCCGCCACGCAGCCGGCTTCCAGCTCCGGCGGCTCCTCGCCGTAGGCCCTGGCGATGGACTTGACCAGTGCCGCGGTGCCGCCGTCGCCGGTGCCGGTGACCGCACTGGCGAGCGCGCGGTGATCGATGTAGCCGGTGGCCCAGGGCAGGGTGCCGTAGGTCTCGGCGAGCTTCTCCAGACGCCCGGAGTCGGCCATGCTCTCCCCGGGCAGGGTCTCGCCCAGCGCCTTCGGCAGGGCATCCTCCATGCCGGCCACTGCGAGCGTGAATACCGCGTCGCCGTCGCGCACGGCGATCAGCAGGGCCGGCGGCGTGGCGTCGCCCTTGCCCGCGAACGGGTAGCGGCGGACGTTCTCGCCGGTGGAGGCCGCCGGGGTCACGCCGGCGCGTTTCTGGGCGGCGTCCAGGGCTGCCTTGAAGGTGTCGACGTCGTCGAGCCGGTAGCGCAGCACCGGCAGCCCGGCGACCTCGTAGAAGCCGGAGACGCCGCCGTCGTCCAGCCCGATGGAGGCACCGGGGGTCTCGGCGTCGGCGTCGAGGTAGGTCTGCTCCAGCAACGCCATGATCATGCCGGCGCCGGGGCCGCCGGCCTCCGTGGCCTCCGCCGGGCTCGGCAGCTCCTCGCGGGCGTTGGCCCGGTTGAGCACGCCCTGCCAGTGCGAGAGATACCCCGCCACGTCGTAGGGCTCGCTGTAGCCCAGGTAGTAGTCACTGTCCGCCGGGACGTAGGCGAGGAGGTCCTTGCCCTCGTCCCCCCCGAACATGTTGCTCAGCCACGAGGCACTGGCGGTGCTCGCGACCAGCATGGTTGCGATGAATACGGCCTTTTTCATACCGGCTCCTTGGTCATCGGTATCGGTTTGTTGTTATGCCTTTCGGCGGGCGATTTGCCGCTCGACGGCGGCGAGAAGTGTGGCGACGGCGATCCCCTCCGCGGCCTGCTTGACCTCCGTGAGCGAGGGGAAGGTCGGCGCCACGCGTACGTTGCGGTCCTCCGGGTCGTGGCCGTGGGGGTAGGTCGCGCCTGCGGGCGTCATCACCACGCCGGCCTCGCGGGCCAGCTCCACGGTGCGCGCGGCGCATCCCTGCGGGGTGTCGAGACTAATGAAGTAGCCGCCCCGCGGGCGTGTCCAGGTCGCCACCCGGTAGTCGCCGAACACCCGGGTGAAGGCCTCGTGGACGGCGTCGAACTTGGGCGCGATGAGCTCGCGGTGGCCGTCCATCAGCCGGTGCAGGGCATGGAGGTCGGGCAGCTTCGCCAGGTGGCGGAGCTGGTTGATCTTGTCCGGGCCGATGGCGCGTTTGCCGGCGCGGGCGAGGTACCACTCGACGTTGCGCGCGGAGCTGGCGAACACGCCCAGCCCGGCGCCGGCGAAGGTGATCTTGGAGGTCGAGGCGAACACCAGCGCCCGGTCCGGGTTGCCGGCCGTCCCGCAGGCCTCGATGAGGTTGGCGATCTCCACGCGCTCCCCGGTGAGGTGGTGTACGGCGTAGGCGTTGTCCCAGAAGATGCGGAAGTCCGCGGCCGCCGTGGGCATGCGCGCCATGCGCTCGACCACCTCGTCCGAGTACACCGCCCCGGTGGGGTTGGCGTACTTGGGCACGCACCAGATGCCCTTGATGCTCGGGTCCTCGGCGACCAGGGCCTCGACGCGGTCCATGTCCGGGCCGTCCTCGAGCATGGGCACGTTGATCATCTCGATGCCGTACTCCGCGCAGATCGCGAAGTGACGGTCGTAGCCCGGCACGGGGCAGAGGAAACGCACCCGGGGTTCCCGGCACCAGGGCGCGGCGCTGTCCGGGTTGCCCTTGAGCAGGCTGTAGACGATGTGGTCGTGCATCATCGCCAGGCTGGCGTTGTCCGCGACCACGGTGTTCTCCGGCGGCGCGCCGACGATCTCGCCGAGCAGCGCCCGCGCCTCGGGCAGGCCCTGGCCGCCGCCGTAGTTGCGGCAGTCGGTGCCGTCGGCCGCGGTGTAGTGCCCGGCACCGGGCAGGCCGAGAAGATCGTTGCTCAGGTCGAGCTGCTCGGGTGCGGGCTTGCCGCGGGCCATGTTCAGCTTCAGGCCCTGGTCGCGGAAGGCACGGTAGCGCGTGAGGGTGTCCTCGTGCAGGCCGCGGAGCTGCTCGTCGGAGAGGTCGCTGAGTTCGGTCATCGTTTTCCCGTCTCGCTGTGGTCCGGCCGCCGCGGGGAGGTGTCCGCATGCGGGTGACGCCGTGGCGGCATTGTCAACGCCACATATTAACGAACCCGGTCACCGCTGGCACCACCTCGGGCGGCCGAAAGGCACGGGGAACCTGGCCCGGTCGCGGGGTCGTCACACCGGCCGGGTGTCGGGTGTCCGCGGCGCCGGCAGGGTCGCCAGACGGGCATGGAGCAGTCCCGGGAAATGGCGGTACCAGGTCGCGTTGAGCGGGGACGGGTGGGGCAGCGGATGCAGGCGCACCAGCGCGTCGGTGCCGTCCGGGGCCGTCAGCGTGACGGTGAAGCTGGCCTCGAAGCGGTCCGGGCGCTGCCAGAACGCCTCCAGCGACCGGCGTTCCCCGCGGGGCCGGTCGATGCCGAACCACAGGAACGCCTCGCGTCCCAGGGTGATGAGCTCCCGCCCCCGCCAGCCGTGGACGAGCACGGAGCGCATGAGCGGATGGAAACGCCGCTTCGCGGCCATCGACCAGGCCTTGTTGCCCACCGGCTTGTACGGGACGGTGTTGGCCCAGAAGTAGCCCCGGCCCACCTCGACGGAGGCGTCGAAGCCGGGCATCTCCGTGCCGTGGTGATGGGCGTAGAGGGCGCGCCGCAGCATCTGGCCGCCACCGCCGATGAAGGGCATGCCGTGACGGATCTCCTCGCGGCCGGGATCGCGTCCGAAAAAGCCCACGGGGGCGTCCGCGGGGCCGAGCCCGATGACGGGCTGCAGCGGGTCGCGCCCGAAGGCCTCGTAGACGGCCTCGTCAACGCCGTTGAGTCCGGTGGCGGCCTCGCGGAAGGCGGCACGCTGGTCGTCGTCCAGGGTCACGATCTCGACTCCATTCCGGGGCTGAGCGTCATCACTGCATCCTCCGGCGCCGCGGCTGCGCTCCCGCCGGCGAGCGCGGGGCGTTGTCCGGGGGGCAGTCGGGTGATCATCTCGCGGATCGCCTCCGGCGGGACCGGGCGGTGCGAGAAGAAGTCCACGGGCACGGTGTAGCCGAGGATCAGCCGTGCCAGGCGGTCCTCATCCAGGGCCGCCAGCAGACTGCCCCCCAGCACGTCGAGGGGGCGCTCGAGCACCCGGGCGTCGAGCACCGTGGCGACGTCGTTGATGGTGATGACCCGTTCGGCGTATTCCACCAGCGGATAGATCGCCGATGCGGTCAGGTACACATCCCGGTACTGACGCAGTCGGGCGATGATACCGGCGAGGAGCCGCGGGTCGTGGAAATCGTGGCCGAGGCGCACCACCAGCGGCAGGTGGCGGGCGCGGGCGCGCTCCAGCGCATTGGCGAGCGCCGTGGCGGCGTTGACCGGGCTGTCCAGCGCGACCAGGGGATCGTCGTCGGGCTGGGCGATGTACAGCGCGTAGCGTCCGGGCATCGGGTCACGCAGGGCGCTGAGCTGGGCGCTCACGGCCCGCTGCTGGCGTAGCTGGCGGCGGCGGGCCGGGGGCGCGGGCACCGCCGATGCGCCGAGCCGCGTGTACAGGCGGTCGAGCCAGCGGCCGGGGCTGCCTGCCGGTGGGGTAGGGGAGCCGGCGGGGACCGACGCGCTTTCCCGGCGGCGGGTGCGGTAGAGCCCGTGCCAGCGCAGGTATGCCCGCTCGCTGACCGGGTAGGCGTCGAGACGCTCCGGTGCGGCGTGGATGCTGCTCGCAAGGTGCGTCCCGCAGGGGTCGGCCATCAGTCGGCCGGCCAGCCATGGTGCCTGGAGGAAGAGTACCGGCACATCGGCTTCCCGGGCGAAACCGGTTGCGGCGAGGCCGGCGACCTGACGGCCGTTCCAGACGAGCAGCAGGGCGATGCCGCGTTCGTGGTGCAGCTGCGCCAGCAGCTGCCGGGTGCCCGCGTGCAGCCGGCCGGCCTGGCGGGGTGTCAGGGTGTCGGTGCGCCGCTCCAGCGCCTCTTCCGATGCCGTGGCTGCGTCGTCGCGCGGGCCGATGAGCCGGACGTCGATGCCGCGGCGCCGGCCCTCGCGGACCAGCGCGGGGCGCGGGACGATCACGGTCAGCGTCAGGCCCAGCGTGTCCAGGCCGTCAGTCATGCGCGCGAAGAAGCCGAGGCGCTGGACGTTGTCGGCCATTGCAACGACGTGCGGCATAGGGTGCGGAGCCTGCGTGACGAGGTCGCGGCGATTGTACGTCGTGGCGCCTGCGGCGGCCACCGTCGGCCACCGTCGGCGCCGGTTCAGCCCGGCGGCGTGTCGTCGAGGATGAACCGGTCGGCGTCGTCCAGCGCCGGGAAGCGCCGGCGGAAGCGCTGCAGCCGCTCCGGGTCGAGGGTCGCGCTGGTCACGGCCTCCTCGTCGCGGCCCGCGTCCGCCAGCGGCTCGCCCAGCCAGTCGAGGGCCACGCTCTCGCCGGCATAGTGCCGGCCGTTGCCGTCTGCACCGACGCGGTTGACGCCGATCACCGGTGCGAGGTTCTCGATGGCCCGCGCGGGCAGCAGGCGCTGCCAGCTGGTGCGTCGCACCGCCGGCCAGTTGGCCACGTAAATAAGGAGGTCGTAGTCGCCGCGGTTGCGGCTGAACACCGGAAAGCGCAGGTCGTAGCAGACCAGCGGGCAGACCCGCCAGCCGCCGAGCTCGACGATCAGCCGCTCCCGGCCCGGGCTGTAGTGCTCGTGCTCGCCGGCCATGCGGAAGCCGTGGCGTTTGTCGTAGTGGCGGACGCCGCCGTCCGGGCCGACCCAGTACAGGCGGTTGAAGTAGTGCGTCCCCTCGCGGATCGCGAGGCTACCGGTGACCACCGCGCCGAGGTGCCGGGCCTGCGCGCGCATCCACGCCAGCGAGTCGCCGTCGGCGGGCTCGGCGTCGCGTTCCGGGTTCATGGTGAAGCCGGTGGCAAACATCTCCGGTAGCACGACCAGGTCCGTGGTCCCGGCGAGCGGGGCGGTCAGCCGCTCCAGCGTGGCCCGGTTCGCCGCCGGCTCGCGGTCGGCGAGGGCGGGCTGGACCAGCGAGACCCTCAGAGCCTGCATAGCCGCTCCCCGGCCATGTCCAGGGTGGCATCCTGCTTGGCGAAGCACAGCCGCACCTGGCGCAGGTCCGACGGCGGATCGGCGTAGAACGGCGACAGCGGGATCGCCGCGACCCCCGCGTCGCGGATCAGCCGCTCGCAGAAATCCGTGTCCGGCTCGTTGCTCACCGCGGAGTAGTCGACCAGCTGGAAATACGTGCCTGACCCCGGAGTCGTGGCGAGGCGGCTGTCCGCCAGCCAGCCGAGCAGCCGGTCGCGCTTGTCGCGGTAGAACGCCGCGAGCTCGTCGGCGTGGTGAGGCGCCGCCTGCATGTAGGCCGCGAAGGCCGCCTGGCTCGGGGTATGGGTGGCGAAGGTCACGAACTGGTGGACCTTGCGGAACTCCGTGGTGAGCGCCGGCGGGGCGATGCAGTAGCCGACCTTCCAGCCGGTGCAGTGGTAGGTCTTGCCGAACGAGGAGACCACGAATGCCCGTTCGGCGAGACCCGGTACGCCGAGGGCGCTGACGTGGCCCTCGTCGGTGAAGGCGATGTGCTCGTAGACCTCGTCGCTCAGGACCATGGTGTCGCCGTCCGCCAGCAGCGCGGCGATTGCCTCCAGGTCGGTTCGGGGCCAGACCGCGCCGGTGGGATTGTGGGGGCTGTTGAGAATGACCAGCCGGGTACGCGGGCTGATCGCCTCCCGTAGCGCGTCGATGTCCGGCCGGAAATCGTCGCGGCGCAGGGAGACCGGCACCACCCGGCCGCCGGCCAGCGTGACCGCGGGACCGTAGGCGTCGTAGGCGGGGGTGAGCACCACCACCTCGTCGCCGGGGCGGACCACCGCCTGGATCGCGTCGAACAGGGCCTCGGTGGCGCCGGAGGTCACGGTGATTTCCCGGTCCGGGTCCGGGCGCACGCCCTGGGCGGTGGCCAGACGCTCGGCGACTGCCTCGCGCAGGGCGGGCAGGCCGTGGAGCGGCGCGTACTGGTTGCGGCCGTCGCGCATGGCCTCGTCCATGGCATGGGTCAGGCCCGGCGGGGGCGGGAAATCGGGGAAGCCCTGGGCGAGGTTGATGGCGCCCGCCTCGGCGGCGCGTGCGGACATCACGGCGAAGATGGTGGTCCCGACGTCCGGGAGCTTGCTCGGTGGCGGCGTGAACACGGTGGCGTCTCCCTGGTGATGGCGGTGGCGGCGGCTCAGCCGCCGGTGTCGTCCCGTGCGGCGGGCAGGGCGGCGGCGACGAACCGGGTCAGCCGGGTGAGCCATTCCCGGGTGGCACGGCCCGCGGCCTCCGCGGCGGGGACCGGTCCCGCCGCCTCCGCGATCCGGGTCACGGAGAACTGCCGGCTCGCGAGGATTCGTCCCCCCTCGAGCAGGCGTGCACGCACGCCCAGGCGGGCACTGCCGGGCATGCCGTCGCGGTAGTCCTGCTCCAGGTACAGCAGCTCGAGCTGCAGGCGGTAGTCCGCGCTCACGCTGGCGGGGCCGGCCACCACGGCGTGGAACAGGCCGGCGCCGGCGAGGGCGTCGGTGGCGGCGTCGGCAAGCAGTGCCGCCGGCGGCTCCGCCCAGCGGGCGGTGGCGAAGTAGTCGAGGGTCTGCGGTTTCTCCCGGTAGACCACGCCGGTGTCGCGGTAGCCGGCCCGGGCCTCCGCGGGCTCGACCAGCAGCACGCCGTGGGGACCTGATTCCGCGGGCACCAGCATCGCGGGCTCGACCAGCTGGAGGGTCCGGGGCGGCGGCGTCTGCGGGCGCTGCACCACGCTACAGCCCGAGACCATGAGGGCGGCGAGGCAGGCGGCGGCGACGGTGCGCAGGGTGGCGGGCATGATGTGCTTTACTCCTCACCGGGGCCGGGTTCGGGCCGCTGGCGGCCGTAGAGGACCTGCTGGGGGTCTTCAGAGAGATTGTCCACGAGCCGGCCCATGCGCCGGGAGAGCTCGCGCAGCTCGCCGGTCAGCGCATCCACCCGTGGCAGCGTGGTCTCGCTGAGCCGGCGCATGCCGTTCTCGCCGGTGTTGCCGAGCTCGGCGATCTCCTCGCTGGTGCGTGACAGCGACTCGGCGGTGCGCTGGATGGCGTGGGCGGCGCCCTCCACGGCCTCGAAGGCCGGGCCGATACGTTCGGCGCCGGTGTTGACGCGCTCCAGCAGGCGCTCGCTGTCGGCGATGATCCTGTCGAGCCGCTCGCTGTTGGCGGCGAGGTGCTCGGAGACCGTCGCCAGGTTCTCCAGGCTGCGGTCCACGGCCTCGCGGTTGTCCCGGGAGAGCAGTTCCCCGACCCGCTGGCTGAGGGTGTCGAGGGTGTCCAGGCCCTGGGTGACGGCCGTGTCCAGGCGCATGAGCAGGGACTTGTGATAGGGGATGACGGGATAGCGTTCCCCGGCCTCCGCCTCCAGCGGCGGGTTGCCCGGATCGCCGCCGGCGAGGTCGAGGTAGGCGATGCCGGTGAGCCCGCGCATCTTCAGCGTGGCGGCGATCCCCTCGCGCACCGGCAGGTCCGAGCGCAGGGCGATGATGGCGTGCACCCGCTCCGGGTGCTCGGGATCGATGTCGAGGGCGTGCACCTGACCGACATCCACGCCCCGGTAGGTCACCGGCGAGTCGCGTCCGAGCCCGGAGGCGGTATCGGTGAGGTAGACCGAGTACCGCCGGGTCTCGCCGGTCTGCAGCGAGTCGGCCAGCCACAGCCCGAGGACCACCGTGGCCAGGGTGAGCCCGACCACGAACAGCCCGACCAGGGTGTAGTTCACGCGGTTTCCCATGATCGTTCCCTGCCGCGGCGCATGCGCGTACCGGAGAAATAGGCCCGCACCGCGGGCTCGTCGGACTCGGCGAGGGTGGCGGCGTCGCCGCGGGCGAGTACCCGCCCCTCGCCGATGAAGGCAATACTGTCGGCGATCTCCCACAGCGAGTCCACATCGTGGGTGACCACCACCACGGTGAGGCCGAGCAGGTCGCGGAGCTCGCGGATCAGTGAATCGAAGGCGGCGGCGCTCACCGGATCCAGCCCGGCGGTGGGCTCGTCGAGGAACAGCAGCTCCGGGTCCAGCGCCAGGGCCCGGGCGAGGGCCGCGCGTTTGGTCATGCCGCCGGAGAGCTCGCCAGGGTAGCGGTGGGCCGCGTCGGGTTCCAGGCCGGCCAGGCGGATCTTGACCCGCGCGATCTCCCGTCGCAGCCCCAGGGGCAGGCGGGTGTGCTCCGCCAGCGGCATCATCACGTTTTCCAGCACCGTCATCCCGGTGAATAGCGCCCCGCGCTGGAACATCAGTGCCATGCGCCGGCGCAGGCGCCGTTCGCCGGCCCGGTTCAGTCCCGTCACCGGTGCATCGAACAGCCGGATCTCGCCGCCGGCGATGGGCAGCAGCAGCGTCAGTGCGCGGATCAGCACGGTCTTGCCCGAGCCGCTGCTGCCGGCGATGGCCATGAGCTCGCCGCGCTCGATACGCAGGTCGAGCCCGTCGTGGATGCGGCGGCCGCCGATCTCGGTGACCAGGTCGCGGGCCTCGATGACCGGCGCGGCCACGTCAGATCCCGAACTGCTGGAAGACGACGGAGAACACGGCATCGGCGATGATCACCAGAAAAATGGACTGAACCACGGCCATGGTCGTCGCGCGGCCCACCTCCTCGGCGCTGCCGCGTACCCGCAGCCCGTGATAGCAGCCGACCATGGCGATGAGCAATGCGAATACCGGCGTCTTGCCGATGCCCGCCCAGAACATGCGTACCGGCACCGCGTAGGGCAGGCGGTCGAGGAAGGTCGCGAAGCTGACATCGTACAGGCCATTGGCCACGATCATCCCGCCGAGTACGCCCATGGCGTCCGCCCACACGGACAGCAGCGGCATGGCCACGGCCAGGGCGGCGACCCGGGGCAGCACCAGCATCTCGTAGGGGGTGATGCCGAGGGTGCGCAGGGCGTCGACCTCCTCGGTGATCTGCATGGTGCCGATCTCCGCGGCGTATGCCGAGCCGGTACGTCCGGCGACGATGATCGCGGCAAGCAGTGGGCCCATCTCGCGCAGCATGGTGATGCCGATGAGGTCGACCAGAAAGACATTCGCCCCGTAGGAGCGCAGCACCGAGCCGCCCTGGTAGGTCATGACCACGCCCATGAGGAAGGCCAGCAGGCCGACGATGGGCAGCGCGTACAGCCCGGCCTGCTCGATGCCGGCGACGATCGCACGCCAGCGCAGGCGGTGGGGCCGGATCAGGCGGGGCAGGACATCCACGGTGAGCTCGCCGGTGAAGGCGAGGAAGCCGGTGACCCGGCCGCCGCGTTCCACCGCGTGGCGGCCGAGCCGGGCCAGCCGCCCCTCACGGGGCGGAGGCGGCGGTTCGCTGTCCTCCCCGGTGACCAGTTCCAGCAGCGCGCGGTGATCCGCGCTGGCGCCGGTAACGCGGGTATCGCCGCCCAGTGAGCGCCGCAGGCGCTCCAGGCAGACCGCGCCGGCGGTGTCCAGGGTGCCGAGGCCCGAGAGCTCCAGTGTCCAGCCGCTGTCGCCGGCGCGCGGGCGTTCCAGGTCACGGGCGATCGGCGCGATGGTGTCGATGCGCCAGTCGCCGGTGGCTGCCGCACGCCGCGAGGCGGTGTCGGTCTCCAGTGCCGGGGGGTACGCGGTGTCCGGGTCGATGACGCTCTCCTGTCGCCGGGCTGCGGCCGGGCATGCGATCCGCTAACGGTGCCGGCATGCGAGGGGGCTGTCCAGTGGCGTGGCCGTGACGGGCCCGCGGATCAGGCGAGGGCCAGCGCGCCGGCGGTGGCGAGGCCGAGCACCAGTGCCGCGCCCATGGCGGCGCCGACACGCCAGCCGACCGCGCGGGTGCCGATGCTTGCCGCCATACCCGCCTTGACCGCGCTGTTGACGCTGGCCGCGATGACGATGCCCACCACCGCCACGGGGGTGGCGAGCCCCTTCTCCGCCATGCGTGTGAGCGACAGGGTGATGGCATCCACGTCGGTGATGCCGGAGCTCGCGGCGAGCAGGTAGATGCCGGCGCTGCCCAGCGCCTCCTCGAGCCATTCGCCGAGCAGCAGGATCACCAGCAGCAGCGCGCCGAAGGACAGCGCGGTCTTCAGATCCAGCGGATTCTGGCGCACTGGTGGTGCCTCCACCCGGCGGCCGTGGTATCGGCGCCAGATCACCAGCGCGGGGATGTAGAGCGCGGCCATCATCACCAGCACCGGCGGGGTCAGCGCGGGCAGCAGGGCCGGGTTGAGCGCCAGGCAGATGACCAGGATACGCGGGAACATGGTGCCGCAGGCGATGAGAATGCCGGCGGCGAGCATGGGAGAGAGTGCGGCGTTGTCCCGGGACAGCCGCGAGAAGTGCAGGGTCAGCGCGGTGGAGGAGGACAGCCCGGCGAACAGGCTGGTGAACAGTGTCCCCCGTTCCGGGCCGCCGATGCGCATCGCGAAGTAGCCGACGAAGGAGATGCTCGCGATCAGCACCACCATCCACCATACCGCATAGGGGTTGATCGCGCCGCCGGGGCCGTAGCCGTGGTTGGGCAGCAGCGGCAGCATCACCACCGAGATCAGCAGCAGCTTGAGCGCGGCGTCGAGTTCGCGGGCCTCCAGGTGGCGGAGGAGGTCGTGGATGGACTGCTTGTTGTCGAGCAGGAAGGCGGTGACCACCGCCGAGGCCGCGGCGGCCACCGGTTCGCCGGCGACCGCCAGGGCGCCGAAGCAGAAGGTGAGCATCAGGCCGACCAGGCCGGTGATGCTGTAGTCCTCGGTGTGCCGGACCTGCAGGCGGAAGGCCACCAGCGCGGCGGCCATCACCGCGGCGAGCAGCGCCACCCCGGGCCAGGGGCCGAGCGGGTCGGCGAGTACCACGGCGAAGCCGCCGAGCAGACCCACCAGGGTGTAGGTGCGAAAGCCGGCGATACGCTTGCCCGGGGCGAGTTCGCGGCCCTGCCAGCCCCGCTGCAGGCCGATCAGCGCGCCGAGCAGGGCCGCCAGGAGCAGCCCCGCGAGGGTGCTCTGGCCGTCGGTGAACTGCTGCCACAGGCTCATTTGTGCCCCTCTCCGCCGAGGCGGGCGTGCAGCGCATCCACCAGCCGCTGCATGACCTCGACGCGGGCGTAGCGCTTGTCGTTGGCGGGGATGAGCTGCCAGGGGGCCGCGGCGGTGGAGGTATGCGCGACCATCTCGTGGACGGCGCGCTCGTACGCCGGGCGGCGCTCGCGATTACGCCAGTCCTCGTCGGTCAGCTTGTAGTGCTTGTGCGGCGTGTTGGCCCGGGCCTCGAAACGCCGGAGCTGCTCGTCGGCGTCGATGTGCAGCCAGAACTTCATGACCAGGCTGCCGTGCTCGACGAGCTGGTCCTCGAACTCGTTGATCTCCGGGTAGGCCTCGCGCCAGCGCTCCCGCGGGGTCAGGTTCTCCACGCGCTCGACCAGGACCCGGCCGTACCAGCTGCGGTCGTAGAGGGTGACGAACCCGTCCCGCGGCAGGTGGCGCCAGAAGCGCCACAGGTAGGGGTGGTCGAGTTCCTCGTCGGTGGGGGCGGCGATCTCGATGACCCGGGCGAGGCGGACGTCGATGCCGCGGAGCAGCCGCCGGATGGTGCCGCCCTTGCCCGCGGCGTCCCAGCCCTCGAAGACCAGCACCACGGAGACCCCCTCGTGATGGGCCCGCCAGGTGAGGGCGGCGAGCTGCTGGGTGAGCTCGCGCTTGCGCTGTTTGTAGGTGGCCTTGTCCAGGTGGTGGTGGCCGGGGTCGAGGTAGTCGAGCACCGTGTCCTCGTCCGCGGCGGCGGTGGCCGTTTCCGGGGCGGCGGGTGCCGGTGCCGCCGGCGGCGGCGTATCCAGCCGGGCGGCGAGGGCATCGCGGATGTGGCGGCCGACGGCGAGGTTGCGGTAGCGCCGGTCCTCGGCCTCGATCACGGCCCACGGCGAGCGCGCGTGGTCGGTCAGCCGGATGGCGCGCTCGGCGGCCTGGCAGAGATGGTCGTGGTGGCGGTTGAGCCGCCGGTCCAGCGGCGAGGTCAGCCAGCGGCCGTCCCGGCGCCTGGCGAGCTCCCGGAAGTAGGCCTTCTGGCGGGCTGCCGACATGTGCAGCCAGAACTTCAGCACCAGTGCACCCTCGCGGGTGAGCAGGGTCTCGAAGCGGCCGATGCGGCGCATGTGATGATCGAAGTCGGCGTCGGGCAGCTCGTTGAGGGTGCGCTCGATCAGCGTGCCAGTGTACCAGGAGCTGTGGAACACCGCCGTGCGCCCGCGCCCGGGCAGCGCCCGCCAGTAGCGCCAGAAGCGCGGGCGGCCGCGTTCCTCGTCGGTCTTGGGGCCGAAGGCGACGAAATCGACTGCCCGGGTGTCGAGCCAGTCGCTGAGGGTGTTGACCAGCTCACCCTTGGCGGCGTTGTCCACGCCCTCAAAGATCAGCACCAGCGGGAAGTCGGCGTGCCGCAGCCGCCACTGCAGCTCCAGCAGCTCACGGCGCAGCGGGTCGAGTTCCGCGTGGTAGGTGCGGCGGTCGACCCGCCGCCCGAGCTCGGCGGTCTCCAGCATGCCCTGTCGGTCCTCCGGGATCGGCGCGGTCCGTCAACCGGACCGTGCCCGTGCTGTCCTTTTCCCCGGAGGATACCGCCCCCGGCACGGGGACGGCCATCCGCGCGGCCTCAGCGCTGGTTCTCTTGCCAGTTCTCCGGCACGTGCCAGGGCTGGTCGTCCGCCAGCGGCTCGCGCCCGCGCACCGCATCCGCCAGGCGCTCGGCGATCATGATGGTCGGCGCGTTGAGGTTGCCGCTGACGATGCGCGGCATGATCGAGGCGTCGATCACGCGCAGGCCGTCGATGCCGTGGACGCGGCCGTCGCCGTCCACCACGGCGTCGTCGTCATGGCCCATGCGGCAGGTGCCGCTCGGGTGATACGCGCTCTCGCCGTTCTGGCGCACCCATGCGTCGATCTCCGCGTCGGTGTGCACGTCGTCGCCGGGGCCGAGCTCGCGGCCGCGGTAGGGCTGGAGCGGTGACTGGGCCATGATCTCTCGGGTCAGGCGGATGCCGTCGCGCATCTCGCGGCGGTCGCGCTCCGTGGCCATGTAGTTGAACCGGATACGCGGTGCCTCGCGCGGGTCGGCGCTCGCCAGGCGCACGCTGCCGCGGCTCTCGGGGCGCATGGGGCCGACGTGGGCCTGGAAGCCGTGGCTGTCCGCGGTGGCGCTGCCGTCGTAGCTGATGGCCATGGGCAGGAAGTGGTACTGGAGGTTGGGGTACTTCACCCCGGCCTCGCTGCGGATGAAGCCGCCGGACTCGAAGTGGTTTGTGGCGCCGAGACCGGTGTGGCGGGTCAGCCACTCCAGCCCGATCAGCGCCTGATTCCAGGGCTTGAGGGCGCTGTAGAGGGTGATCGGGCGGGTGCAGGCATACTGCACGTACACCTCCAGGTGATCCTGGAGGTTCCCGCCCACCCCGGGCAGGTGCTGGCGCACCTCGATGCCGTGCTCGCGCAGCTGCTCCGCCGGGCCGATGCCGGAGAGCATGAGCAGCTGCGGGCTGTTGATGGCGCCGGCGCACAGCAGCACCTCGCGGTCCGCCTCGATGGTGCGGCGCTCGCCGCGGTGGTAGACCTCGACGCCCACGGCGCGGCCGTCGGTGATGTGCAGCCGCTCGGTGAGGCAGTTGATGTGGATGGTGAGGTTGTCGCGGTTCATGACCGGGCGGAGGTAGGCGTTGGCGGTGGACCAGCGCCGCCCGTCCCGGGTGGTCATGAACATCGGCCCCAGCCCCTCCTGGGCGTAGCCGTTGGTGTCCGGGTTGTGGGCATAGCCCGCGGCCACGCCCGCGTCGACGAACGCGCCGTACAGCGGGTTCTCCATGCTGCCGGTGGTGACGTGCAGGGGACCGCCGCTGCCGTGGTAGGCGTTGGCGCCCTGATCGAAGTCCTCGGCCTTCTTGAAGTAGGCGAGGGCGTGGCGGTAGCGCCAGCCGGGGAGGTCGAAGTCCTCGGCCCAGCCCTCGTAGTCGCCGGCGTTGCCGCGCACGTAGGCCATACCGTTGATGGACGAGGAGCCACCGAGCACACGCCCGCGGGGGCAGTACATGGCGCGGTTGTCCATCCAGGGGTCCGGCTCGGTGTGGTAGTACCAGTTGTAGCGGTCGTTGGCGAGGGGGTGCGCGAACGCCGAGGGCATCTGGATGAACAGGCTGTGGTCCATGGGACCCGCCTCGATGAGCAGCACCGAGGTGGCGGGGTCCTCGGTGAGGCGGTTGGCGAGCACCGCCCCCGCGGAACCCGCGCCGATAATGACGTAGTCGTAGCGTTCGGTGGCCATGGGATGCTGTGCCTCTCTCGTCGGGCTGGATTCGGCCCCCGGCGGGCGGTCACGCCCGCCGGGGGCTCGCGGCGGCGCTCAGTAGGGAGCTTCCACGTCGGCGGTGGCCACGAACACGCTCTTCAGCCGGGTGTAGTGCTCCAGCGCGTGGCGGCTGTTCTCGCGGCCGAGCCCGGAGTGCTTGACGCCGCCGAAGGGCATCTCGATGGGGGTGAGGTTGTAGTGGTTCACCCACACCACGCCCGCTTCCAGCTCCGCGGCGACGCGGTGACCGCGGGTGATGTCCCGGGTGAACACCCCGCCGGCGAGGCCGTAGTCGGTGGCGTTGGCGCGCTCGATCACCTCCGCCTCGTCGCGGAAGGCGAGCACCGACATCACCGGCCCGAAGATCTCCTCGCGCACGATGGTCATGTCGTCACTGCAGCCGCCGAACACCGTGGGCTCGACGTAGTAGCCGCCCTCGCAGCCGGGCACCGTGGCCCGGCCGCCACCGGCGAGCAGCTCTGCGCCCTCGGCGCGGCCGCGCTCGATGTAGCCGAGCACGTGCTCCATGTGGCCGGCGCTGATCATCGCGCCCACGTCGGTCTCCGGGTCCATCGGGTCGCCGATGCGCAGCCGCCGGGTGCGCTCGAGCAGCCGCGAGAGGAAGTCGTCCATCACCGACTCGTGCACGAACACCCGGGTGCCGTTGGTGCAGATCTCGCCCTGGGTGTAGAAGTTGCCGAGCAGGGCGCCGGAGACGGCGTTGTCCAGGTCGGCGTCGTCGAAGACGATGAGCGGGGATTTGCCCCCGAGCTCCATGGTCACCGCCTTGAGCCCGGCGGCGGCGTCGCGCATCACGGCCTTGCCGGTGCCCGCCTCGCCGGTGAGCGAGACCTTGGCGACTCCCGGATGGGCGACCAGGGCCCGGCCGGTGTCCGCCTCGCCCTGGATGACGTTGAACACGCCGTCCGGCAGGCCCGCCTCGGTGAACAGCTGGGCGACCCGGAAGGCGGACAGCGGGGTCAGCTCCGCCGGCTTGAAGACCATGGCGTTGCCCGCCGCGAGTGCCGGCGCGGCCTTCCAGCAGGCGATCTGGAGCGGGTAGTTCCAGGCGCCGATGCCGGCGCATACGCCCAGCGGCTCGGGGCGGGCGTAGTAGAAGCCACCGTCGACGGCCTGGTAGTCGCCGGTGAGCGAGGCCGCCTGGCCGGCGAAGTACTCCAGGCAGTCGGCGCCGGAGTCCACGTCCGCTTCCGGGGTCTCGGCGATGGGCTTGCCGCCGTCCAGGCTTTCCAGTCGTGCGAGCTCGTCGCGGTGCTCGCGCAGCAGCATCGACGCGCGCTGGAGCACGCGGCCGCGCTCGGTGCCGGTCATTGCGGCCCACTGCCGCTGGCCGGCGCGGGCGCTCGCGACCGCGCGCTCCACGTCCGCGCCGCCGGCGATGCCGACGTGGTTGAGCACCGCACCGGTGGCCGGGTTGATGTTGTCGAACTGTTCGGCGCTGGTGGCGTCGACGGCCGCGCCGTCGATCCACAGTTTTGCCTCAGGCTGTTGCGTCATGGCTGTGCTCCCGTGTGCGTGCGGCCAGTTGCGTCATGAGGTAGTCCCGGGCCAGGTCTCGTGCCTCCGCGAAGTTCACGCCGCCGGTGGTGAGGGTGGCGCGAAGCCAGAGCCCGTCGATCATCACCGGCAGCCCGGTGGCGATGTGCACGGCGTCCGGATAGGCCACCAGCCGGCGGAGGTCGTGGAGCAGGTTGCTCCGCAGCCGGGCGGCGACCACCCGCTGGACCCGTGCCAGCTCCGGGCGGTGGTTGACCTGGGACCAGAACGACAGCCAGCCACTGACCACTTGCGGGCGCGCCTGGCTGTCGGCGAAGTTCGTGTCGATGAGTGCCAGCGCCCGCTCCAGCGGCGTGGCCGCGCCGGCGAGGCGGGCGCGGTACTCGCGCCCGAGCAGCCGGGCGAGGTAACGGAAGGTGGCCTCCAGCAGCCCGGTCTTGTCGCCGAAGTAGTGGGCGACGAGGCCGGTCGAGGTGCCGGCGCGCCGGGCCACCCGGGCGAGGGTGGTCGCCTGCAGGCCCGACTCGTGGATCACCGCGAGGGTGGCCTCGATGTACTGCTGCTGCCGGATCGGCTCCATGCCGCGCTTGGGCATCGCGGCGTCCTCCCGTCTCGTCGTCGATGGCCGGGGAGCTTACTTGATATTGATTGAACGTTCAATTAACGTCTGCCGCGGCTACCGGCTCCGGGGGCGCGGCCCGGCGTACGCGATCCGGGGCTGGATGCCATAATCGACGAGTCACCAAACCCCAAGGGGGAAGTAATGATGAAACGCGGTATTCTCACGATGGCCCTGGCGGCCGTCGCGACGCTCGGCCTCTCCACCGCCCAGGCGGCGGAACCGCAGTCCTGCCGCAGTGTCGGCATGGCGAACGTGAACTGGACTGGTGTGTCCGTGAAATCCCACCTGGTGAAGAACGTGCTCACCGCGCTCGGCTATGACGTGGAGCTCACCACCGCGTCCGTGCCGATCGCTTTCCAGGCCGTCGCCAGCGGCGAGCGTGACGTCTTCCTTGGCCTGTGGCTGCCCACGCAGCAGAAGATGATCAAGCCCTACCTCGACGACGGGAAGATCGAGAAGATCACCACCAACCTGTCCGGTGCGAAGTACACCCTGGCGGTGCCGGCCTATGTTTACGAGGCGGGGGTGAAGAGCTTCTCCGATCTCGACGAGTACCGTGACCGCTTCGGCGGCCGGATCTACGGCATCGAGGCGGGCAATGACGGCAATCTGCTGATCCGCAAGATGATCGAGGACGACGCCTACGGCCTCGGCGACTGGGAGCTCATGGCCTCTTCCGAGGCGGGCATGCTCACCCAGGTGCGCCGTTCCGTGCGCCGCGACAAGTGGGTGGTCTATCTCGGCTGGGCGCCGCACCCGATGACGCGCAACATCGACATGCGCTTCCTCCATGGCGGCGAGGACTACTTCGGCCCGAACCAGGGCGGCGCCACCGTGCACACCATCGCCACGTCCGGCTACGCCGAGCGCTGCACCAACGTCGCCCGGCTGCTTCGCCAGTTCCAGGTCAGCGTCGACGACCAGAGCCTGATGGGCGACTACGTGCTCAACGACGACATGGACTACGGCCCGGCGGGCGAGGCGTTCGTGCGCAAGCGCCCGCAGCTGCTGGAGAAGTGGCTCGACGGCGTGACCACCGCCGACGGCGGGCGCGATGCCCTGCCGGTGGTCCGCGAGGCCATGGGCGTTAAGTGACCGCGCCCGGTCGCCACGGGGACGGCGAGTGAGCGCCGAGACCGCCGCGGAGCTCGAGGACTGGACGAGCGAGATCGCCCGGGCCCTCGAGGCCGGTGACACGGAGGCCGTCACCGGTCTCGCCGCGGCGCGTCACCCCGCAGAGATCGCCGATATCCTGGAGGCCCTGCCCAAGGAGGACCGCCTCGCGGTCTGGCAGGCCATCCCCGCTCCGACGGTGCGCGGCGAGGTCCTCATCGAGGCGCGGCGCGAGGTGCGCGACCGGCTCATCGATGCCACCCGCCCCGCCGAGCTTGCCCGGGATGTCGAGCATCTCCAGCTCGACGAGCTCGCCGATCTTTACGACAAGCTCCCGCGCAAGGTGGTCCGGGCGCTGCTCCGGACCATGGACCTGCAGCGCCGCGAGCGCCTGCGCCGCGTGCTCTCCTACCCCGAGGACACCGCCGGCGGTCTCATGGACGCGGACGCCCTGGCGGTGCGCGAGGATGTCACCCTGGAGACCGCACAACGCTATCTCCGCCGGGTGCGCAAAAAGGACGGGGCGTTGCCCGAGCACATCACCGCGCTGTTCGTGATAGACCGTCACAACCGTTTCCGCGGCATGCTGCCCCTCGACGAGCTGGTGGCGGGTCCCCGCGGCACCCTGGTCTCCGAGCTGATGCGCCGGGACCTGGACGCGATCCCCGCGGACACGTCGGCGCGCCGGGTGGCGCGGCTGTTCGAGGACCGCGATCTCACCACCGCACCGGTGGTGGACGGGACCGGCCATCTCATCGGCCGCATCACGGTGGACGACGTGGTGGACGTGATCCGCCGCGAGGGCGAGCGATCGCTGATGCAGTCCGCCGGCCTCGGCCAGAGCGAGGACATGTTCGCGCCGGTGCTGGCCACTGCCGCGCGGCGCGGGGTCTGGCTGGGGGCGAACCTGGTCAACGCTTTCCTGGCGTCCTGGGTGATCGGTCTGTTCGGGGCCACCATCGAGCAGCGTGTCGCCCTCGCCATTCTCATGCCCATCGTCGCGAGCATGGGCGGCGTGGCGGGCATCCAGACCCTCACCCTGGTGACCCGGGGCATCGCCCTCGACCAGGTCGGCCGGGCCAACGGTCTGCGCCTGCTCGCCCACGAGGTCGGCGTCGCGGCGGTGCTGGGGGCAGCCCTTGCGACGGTGCTCGGTGGCGCCGTCTACGGCTGGTTCCGGGATCCCACCCTGGCGCTGGTGTTCGCCGCGGCGGTGCTGGTCAACCTCGGCAATGCTGCTTTCTCGGGTACGGCGGTGCCGCTACTGCTCGAGCGCCTGGGTATCGACCCCGCCCTGGGCGGGGGCATGCTGCTCACCGCCCTGACGGACATCGTGGGATTCGCGAGCTTCCTTGGCCTGGCGACCTGGGTGCTGGTCTAGCCCGGCTTTCCCGCGGGGCGCCGGCGGGATGCGGTAACGCGGCCGCGTCGTGCCGCCGGGCCATGGCGTGTGCGCCACGACCCTGCCCGGCAGTGCTATAGGCAGCCGGCGTGCCCGGGGGGTAGAGTGACAGCGCGGGTCCCGCCGGCTGTCAGGCGGCGTGGCCCCTCACAGGCAGCGAGGACGGCAGTGGTGGCAGACGAGGACAGCGACGCACGCCTGGCGATTGCCAGGCGCTTTTTCGAGACCATCCCCCACAGCGCGGTACTGGGCATGGAGCCGGTGGCGGTGGGCGAGCGCACGCTCACCGCGCGGGTGCCGTACCGGGAGTCCATGGTCGGCAACCCCGTCACCGGCGTTATCCACGGCGGGGTGATCACCACCCTGGTGGACCAGACCAGCGGCGGTGCGGTCATCGCCGCGCTCAATGCCACCCGCGCGGTTGCCACCCTGGACCTGCGCATCGACTACATGCGCCCCGCGGTACCGGGAGAGGCCGTCTACGCCCACGCCGAGTGCTACAAGCTCACCGAGCAGATCGCCTTCGCGCGCTGCAGCGTCTATCAGCCCGGTGTCGATGATCCCATCGCCATGAGCATGAGCACCTTCATGCGCGTCGCCGACGACGGTCCCACGCTGGTGGAGGGGGTGGCATGAAGGACCTCATGGCGCGGGTGGCCGAGGCCCGGCGCAGCGGTGATCCGGATGCGCTGGTCGCGCTTATCCCCTATGCCCGGTTGTTGGGGATCAGCTTCAGCGAGGCCGGCGGGGCACTGGAGTTCCGGCTGGCCTTCCGCGAGGGCAACGTCGGCAACCCGCACCTGCCGGCACTTCACGGCGGCGTGATCGGTGCGTTCATGGAGAACGCGGCGGTACTGCACCTGCTGTGGACACAGCAGGCGAGCCGGGTGCCCAAGGTCGTGGACTTCTCCATCGACTACCTGCGTCCGGGGCGACCGGAGACCCTGTGCGCGGCGTGCGATGTCCGTCGCCAGGGCAGGCGGGTGGCGAACGTGGCGGTACAGGCCTGGCAGCTCGACGAGGCCGGCGAGCGCCGCGAGGTCGCTAGTGCCCGCTGTCACTTCCTGCTGGCGGATCCGGAGGCGGAGAGCGCCGGCATTTGATCCGGGTGGTTGAAAACCCGCCCGGCGTCCCCCAGTTATCCCGGTGAGCGGTAAAGGCGCGTCCGGGTTCCCGCCGGGCGTGCCGGGCCGGCGCGGCGTCTCCCCCGCGTCCCCGGTCCAAGCGGCCGCTCCACCGGTTTCCCCGGTGACGCCAGGGCGGCGGATCGTTGCCGGGCAACGGCCGGCGCCGGGTTGAAGGGTCCGGTTTCCCCCCTTGGCCGGACCCTTCCCTTTAATTCTTCCGTCATTCCTCCGCCCCGGGCTTTTCCGCTCCCGGAGCCGGTATGGCGGTATCCCTGCGCGAGGCGCGGCGATTATCTCCTCTACGGGACACTGTAGCCCGGGGTGGCGCCGGCCGCGGTCGTCACCTCGCTCTGGCGGTGGATGACCTGATCACGGCCGGTTTCCTTGGCCTGGTAGAGGGCGTCGTCGACACGCTGGAGGGCGTTCTCCAGTGCCTCCCCCGGCTCGTAGGCCGTTACGCCCAGGCTCGCGCGCAGGGAAATGGTGGCGCCGTCCACGCCCTCGACCGTGGTGCCGGCGATGGCCTGACGCAGCCGTTCCGCCACCTCGACGGCCTGCGTGCTGCCAACGCCCGGGAGTATTGCGAGGAACTCCTCGCCGCCGTAGCGGCCGATGAGGTCGCCCAGGCGCAGCTGGCGGCGCATGACCTCGGCCACGTGCTGGAGCACGCGGTCGCCGCTCTGGTGGCCGTGGTCGTCGTTGATGCGCTTGAAGCGGTCGATGTCGAGCATGACCAGCGAGAAGCCCTGCCGCGGCCGGCCGCCGGACCACTGGCGTTGCAGCGAGCGGGTCAGCACCCGGCGGTTGATCAGGCCGGTGAGTGGATCACGGGTGGATTCGCGGTACAGGCGCAGCAGCATCCATAGCTGGCCGGCCTGTACCCAGAGGGTGATTCCGGCGACGAAGGCGAGCATCCACAGGGTGTTGAGCGTGGCGATGCTGGTCAGCGTCCCGCGCGTGAGCTCGACGACCAGGTGCATGCCCAGGGTGATGGCGATCAGGCCCACGCCGGTCACCAGGGTCACCGGGAACAGTGCCGTAAGCCCGATGAGCACGAACGGCAGTGCCTCGTAGCCGCCGATGGCCGCCGCCGTGCGCAGCCCGCTGCCATGCAGCCCCATGACCACGGCATAGAACACGGCAATGGCGAACACGCTCGCCGCGATCAGTCCCAGTATCCGCCGGTAATTGCCGCGGACCGGGCGGGCGGCGAGCCAGAGCGCGCACAGGGCCGCCGCGAGGCTGCCGCGGGCGATGGCGATGAGCAGCGCCTCGCGGGTGTGAAGCAGCAGAAAGTCCAGCGGGATCCAGGCAAGGAAGCCGAGCGCGAATACCAGCTGCATCACCTGAAGCCGGGCGCGCAGGTAGTCCGCGCGGATCGCGGTGAAGTCCGGCGAGTGGTGGCGGGCGCTCAGCAGGTCGTCAATGGTTACCCGCAGCACCTCGGTGGTCGTCTGCTCGGTGCCGGGACCGCCCATGGTGGGGGCGGTGCGACGCTCGTTGGGCTGCCCGCCCGGAAGAGGTTGATCGGCCATCGTTCATTCCGCGGTTACTGGATGTGCACCCCGTCCGGCGCCGTCGCCGGCCGGCATGCCGAAGCGCCGCATTAGCATGGCATACCTGGAATAAGCGGGAAGGCCTCCCGGTGTCCGGTGTTGACGCAAATCAACATAAATCGTGCCCGGCCGCAGCAAGCTGGCCCGAAATCGGCTTGCAGACAATCACAACCAACGGGAAGACGACGGTCATGGAAGCACTCACGAATCTCCTGTCCGGGCGACCGGATTTCTGGCTCAGCCTCGTTGTGATCCTGTTCATGCTCGGGATGGGCGGTTTCTTCGTGGTCTTTTTCCTTCGCCATATCCGGCGCGAGGACGCCGAGCGCCGCCGGCACTGAGCATCGCCGCCGATGGTGGCCGGCCCGCTTGCCCACCGGCGCGCGCTGCCGGATAGTGCGGGGCACGGTGTGGCGGTTGATCAGCGGAGGTGCCAGTGCGTATCGGTCTCGCCCTGGGGGCCGGGGGAGCCAATGGATTCGCCCATATCCTGATGCTCGAGGCCTTCGAGGCCCTCGGGCTGCGCCCGGCGCGCATCGCCGGGACCAGCGTCGGCGCGGTGATCGCAGGGCTCTACGCCTCGGGGCGCTCGGCGGCGGAGATCGACGCCATCGCCGGCGAGCTCGCGGTGCGGGACAGCCATGCCTGGCGGGAGCTGCTCCTCGAGCGCAAGCTGCTGCGCTGGCTGGAGCTGTTCGACCCGGCCATCGGCCGGGGCGGACTGGTGAGCAGCCGGGCGTTCCTGAATGCGCTCTACGGCCAGCGTATGCCCGAGACCTTCGAGGAGCTCCACATCCCGCTCAGTGTCGTGGCCACGGACTTCTGGGGCCGTGGGCAGGTGGTCCTGGATGCGGGGCCGCTACTGCCGGCGGTACAGGCGAGCATGGCCCTGCCGGGGGTGTTCACGCCGGTACGCATCGACGGCCGGCTGCTGGTCGACGGCGGTACGGTCAATCCGCTGCCTTACGACGTGCTCGTCGACGACTGTGACCTGACCGTGGCCATCAACGTCACCGGCAAGCGCTCGCCGAAGGCGGCGCTGTCCTTCCTCGATTCGGTACTCAACAGCTTCCAGATCATGCAGAGCGCGATCATCGCGGAGAAACGCCGCCATCGTGAGCCCGACATCTACATCGAGCCGGATATCGTCGACGTCCGGGCGCTGGAGGTGGGGCGGCGGGACACCGTCTACGCCCAGTCAGGACCCGCCCGCGACGAGCTCAAACGCCGGCTCGCCGAGGCGGTGGAGGCCCGTATCCGCGGCGGCTAGCCCGGCCCGGGCGGTCTGGCTCCGACGGGTAGCTAGTCGAAGTCCCCGGCAAGGGCGGCACGCACGTCCGCGGGCATGCCTGCCGTGTGTGCGTAGTTCGGGTGTTCGATCGCAAGCACCACGTCGGTCTCCGGGTCGGAGAAGCGGCGGACCTGGGCGTCGGTGAACGGGAAGTGCAGGAAGTGCACCGACGACGCCTTGCCCTCAGCGGTGGTCCGGTCCACGTCGGTCTCCGCCTGCGCGGCGATACGCTCATCGCCCAGGTGCAGGTAGACGGTCTCCTCGACGCCGCCCAGCCGGCCGAGCACCTGCTGGCGGCGTTCCCGGTTGGGGATCTCGAACATCAGTGTCGCCACAAGCTCCCGCCCCTGGGGGATCAGCGGGTTGTAGGCCTCCAGCTCGTCGTCGATCTGGGCCTCGCCGCCGCGCTCGATGAACAGCATCTCGTGGATCTGGCGCCACATGGTGTCGTAGTTCTCGAAGTAGATCGTCGCGTCCGGGCCGATGCCCATACGCCGGTGGCGCTTGGCCGCGGAGATCTCGCGGGCCTTGTCGCGGCGAATGGCGCCGTAGGCCTCCATGCTCAGGATGTCGTCGCGGGTAATCTGTTTCGCCATGATCGCTGCCCTCCCGCCGGCGTTTACATGAGCCCGTAGGCCTGCGCCAGCAGCTGGATGGGATGAACCGATGACTGGTGCGGGGGCGCGTCGCCGTCGCCGGCCTGGCGCTCCAGGCCCTGAACGATATGGGCGCCGGCCAGCGGACACTCGGAGGCGAGGTGCTGCCTGCCGGACTTGAAGATCCGCCGTGCCAGGGGGCGGCCGACCTTGATCGCCACCTCGAAGTTCTCTTTCTTCACGCCCCATGCCCCGCCGTGGCCGGAGCAGCGTTCCTGGACGTCGAGGTCGATGTCCGGGATCAGCCGCAGCATGTCCGCGGCCTTGGGGCCCATGTTCTGGGCCCGGGCATGACAGGCGAGGTGCAGCGAGACGCCGCCGTCCAGGGGCTGAAGGCCGTCCGCGAGGCCTTCGTTGCGGGCGATGTCGACCACGTACTCGGCGACGTCCATGGTGTTCTCCGCCAGCCGCTGGATCCGCGGGTCGTCGACGATGAGCGGCCACTCGAACTTGAGCATCAGCGCGCAGGAGGGGACCAGCGCGATCACCCGGTAGCCGTCGTCCACCCACGGCAGTAAGGCGTCCGCGGTGCGTGTCGCCGCCGCGGCGACCGCCTCCAGGTCGCCCTGCTCCAGCTTGGGCATGCCGCAGCATCCAGGGTAGGCCACGCCGGTCTCGACCCCGTTGTGGGCGAGCACGGCGCGGGTGGCCTCGCCGATGTCGGGGTTGTTGTAGTTGCCGAAGCAGGTGGCATAGAGCACCGCGCGCCGCCCGTGGGCGGGGGCCGCGGGGTTCACTGCCGGGGTCCGGTCGGCGCGCCGGAGCAGGGTCTCGCGATGGAATGCCGGCAGTGCCGCGTCCCGGTGGACGTGGACGATGCGCTCTAGGGCCGGCCGGGTGAGGTGGTTGTCGCGCCGGTTCGCCCAGTTGGTCAGCGGCGCGAGCCTGCCGGCGAGGCGGCCGTTGCGGTCCGTCTCGGTGAGCGCCCGGTCGGCGAAGCCGGGCCGGCCCTGGTGCTGTTCCACCGCGCGGTGTCGCAGCATCAGGTGGGGGAAGTCCACGTCGAACTCGTGGGGCGGCACGTACGGGCACTTCGTCATGAAGCACATGTCGCAGAGCGTGCACGCATCCGCGACCTGCTGGAACGCGCTGTCCGGGACGCTGTCGAGCTCCATCGTCTCGGACTCGTCGATGAGGTCGAACAGGCGCGGGAACGCGTTGCACAGATTGAAGCAGCGCCGGCAGCTGTGACAGATGTCGAAGACCCGTCGCTCCTCCGCGGCGAGCTTCTCCGGGTCGTAGAAATCCGGGTCCTGCCAGTCGATACGATGGCGCACGGGTGCGCCGAGACCGCCCTCGCTCATGGCTCTCTCCTCCTGGCGTGCGGGGGGCGATGGGCGGCCCGGTCCGGGCCGCCCGCCGGTCTCAGAGCACTTCCATCCCCTCGAGGGCCTTCTTGAAGCGCCCCGCGTGGGAGCGTTCGGCCTTGGCCAGGGTCTCGAACCAGTCGGCGATCTCGTCGAAGCCCTCGTCGCGGGCATCCCGGGCCATTCCCGGATACATATCCGTGTACTCGTAGGTCTCCCCCGCGATCGCGGAGCGGAGGTTGGCGTCGGTGTCGCCAATGGGCTCGTTGGTGGCCGGGTCGCCGACCTCCTCGAGGAACTCGAGGTGGCCGTGGGCGTGGCCGGTCTCGCCCTCGGCGGTGGAGCGGAATACCGCGGAGATGTCGTTATGGCCTTCCACGTCGGCCTTCTGTGCGAAGTAGAGGTAACGGCGGTTCGCCATGGATTCGCCGGCGAAGGCTTCACAGAGGTTCTTGTGCGTCCTGGAGCCCTTGAGATCTGTCATGACACACCTCCTCCCATAGGGCGGCTTGTCGGGTAGTTCAGTGCGCTCCCGTACATTGCGGGAGCGTATCCCCTGTAATAGCAGCACCCATGCCGTCGTCAACAATATAGAATGATTCTAAAGACGGGCGGTATGTCCGGCAGCTACGCCTCGTCGCGGCGCACGCGGATGACGATGTCCACACTCTCGATGTGGGTACCGTCCGGGATGTCGGGCAGGCCGTTGAGCTCGACCGCGCCCACGGGGACGTCCTCGAGCCGGCCTGCGTCCTCGTCGAAGAGGTGGTGGTGGGGCTGGGTATTGGTGTCGAAGTAGGTCCGGCGGCTGTCGAGGACGATACGCTGGAGCAGGCCGACGGCGGCGAGCCGGTTGAGGGTGTTGTAGATCGTCGCCAGGGAGACGTCGATGGCGGCGTCGCCGGCCTCGCGGTGCAGTGCCTCAGCGGTGAAGTGGCGGTCGCCCTCGCCGAAGATGAGCGTCGCCAGATCGAGCCGTGCCCGGGTCGCGCGCAGACCGGCGCGGCGCAGGTGTGTTCGGAGCTGGTCGCGGTTGATCGACGTGGTGGGCATAATCGGGGATCCGGCATCTCTATGGTGACCTTTATCGACAGGTTAGCGTGTCGCTGCCGCCGGTGCGAGGGGCTGGGGCGTCCGAGGCGGGGGGAAACCGGATGAGCGGGCGTCGCCGCCGCCTCGCCGTCGTCACCCTGCTGGCCCTGATGGTGACCGGCCCGGCGGTCATGTGGGCCAGCGGGGGCTTCGTCGTCGAGGGCGACTGGCGCACAGCGAGCCGTGCCAGCGCGGGCATTGCGCCCGTGCCCGGGGCGGCCCCGGAGGCCATCGTCCAGGTCTACGCCGCCCGCGCCTTCGAGTGGCGCGGCGCCTTCGCCGTGCACACCTGGATCGCCACCAAGCCCGCCGGCGGCGGGCGCTACACCGTCTATCAGGTCACCGGCTGGGGCGGCGGCCGGGTCCACCGCAGTGCCGCCGAGCCGGACCGCGCCTGGTTCGGGGCGCCACCGCGTCTGCTTGCCGATATCCGCGGCCCGCGCGCGGCGGCACTGATCCCGCACATCGACGCGGCGGTGGACGACTATCCCTTCCCGCACACCTACCGCAGTTGGCCCGGTCCCAACAGCAACACGTTCACCGCCTGGGTGATCCGGCACGTGGACGGACTGTCGGTGGCCCTGCCGCCCACGGCCCTGGGCAAGGACTACCTCGCCGATGGCGTGCTCGCCCGCGTGCCCAGCGGCAGCGGCTACCAGCTCTCGCTCTACGGCCTCGCCGGCGTGGGCATCGCCGCGGAGGAAGGGCTGACGGTCAACGTCCTCGGCCTGGAGCTCGGTGTCGCGCCCTGGCCGCCGGCACTGGTGCTGCCGGGGGTCGGCCGGCTCGGGCCGTCGGCGCCCGGCGCTCAGCGCCCGGTGCCGGCGGGGGAGGACCAGGCCAGGGCCACGGCGGCGAGCAGCGCGGCCGTGGAGATCGCGAACAGCGCCAGGTAGCTGTCGGTGCGCTCGAACACCGCTGCCAGCGCGTAGCCCCCGCCGGCCTGGAGCAGGGCGAAGGCGATGGTCGCCCAGCCCCATACGCGCCGGTGATCGGCGATGCCCGCCAGCTCGGCGATCCGCGCCGAGGTCACCGCCACCGTGCCGGGCACGAGCGCCCCCATGACCAGCGAGCTCGCCGCCAGTACCGCCGGGCCCGGCACGGCCAGTGGCAGGGCGACGATCCCCGCCTTGGCCGCGAGCACGCCCACCAGCGCCCGGCGCCAGCCGAGGTGCCGGGCCGCAAAGCTCGCCAGCGCCGGACCGGCGACGGCGCCGAGGCCGAACAGGGCCCACTGCGCGCTGGCGGCGTCCATCCCCAGCTCGCGGCCGCGCGCCAGGTAGTCCACCCAGAAGACCGTGTGCGGGATGAAGCCCACCGCGTCCAGGGCGTAGGCGGCGAGGGTGGTGCCGGTGAGCGCGAGCAGCCGGCCCGTCGCGCCGCCGTTGCCCGCGCTCGCGCCTTCCGGCGCGGACAGCCGGCCCCACGCGGGCCAGGCCAGGAGGCAGGCGCCGAGCGCCAGGCCGCCGAGGGCGAGCCAGGCGGCGCCGAGCCCGGCGCGCAGCAGCAGGGGCACCACCACGGCGGCGAGCAGAACGCCGACGCCGATGCCGGTGAACACCCGTGCGGTGGTCTGGGCACGGCGTGCCGCCGGGACCGCCCCGATGGCGGCGGACACGCCGGCGATCATCAGCACCGCCCCGGTAATGCCGGAGATGAGGCGCCACAGGGCGAACCAGGTAAACGGCGCCGGGGTCGCGCACAGCAGGAAGCTCGCGACCAGCCCCGCCATCGACACTCGGGCGAGACGCGGGACGCCGAGCGCCGAGGCGAGCCGGTCGGCGGTGAGCGCGCCGATCAGGTAGCCGAGGAGGTTGGCCGCGCCGAGGTACGCCGCCTGCGCGGCCGAGAACCACCCGGCGTCCACCATTGCGGGAATGAGCGGCGTATACGCGAAGCGCGCCAGACCGATGCCGGTGAAGGTGGCGGCCGCCCCGGCGAGGCCGGGACCGGCGGTGGGCAGACGCATGCGGGGCTCCCGTCGTGATCCGGCGACCACGGTAATCGCTCCCGTCAATGATATAAAGTGATTGTTTTATCTCTCTGTTATCATTTTTACTGATAGAAGTGCTTCGGAGATCCCTCATGCAGCTCCGCTCGCTTCGCCTGTTCGTCGCCGTCGCCCGCACCGGCAGCTTCGTCGCCGCGGCGGCGTCGGCGCACACGGTGCAGTCCAATGTCACCGCCCACGTCAAGAAGCTCGAGGGCGAGCTCGGGCGGCGGCTGCTGACCCGGGCCGGCGGTGCCGGTCTGACGCCGGCGGGGCGGTCGCTGCTCGGGTATGCCGAGCGGCTGCTCGCGCTGCACGACGGGGCGGTGGCCGAGGTGCGGGGGGAGGGCGAGCCCGCCGGTACGCTGCGTATCGGTGCCATGGAGACGACGGCCGCGGTCCGCCTGCCGCCGCTACTGGCGGCCTTCCACGAGCACTATCCGGCGGTGACGCTGGAGCTGATCACGGGCACGACGGCGGAGCTGTTCGCCGGGCTTGCGGACGGGGCGCTGGATGGTGCATTCGTTGCCGGAGAGGTACCGCTGTCCGGCTACCGGGTGAGCGAGGTCTTTCACGAACGACTGGTGCTCGCCGCTGCGCTGACGCAGACGCACCTGCCCGATCCCGGGCGTCTCGCGAGCAGCGCGTTCATGGCCTTCCGCCAGGGTTGCAGCTACCGCCAGCGCATCGAGCTCTTCCTGGCCGGTGAGGGGGTGCCGGCGGCGCGGATCTTCGAGTTCGGCACCGTCGATGCCATGCTCGGCTGCGTGGCCGCGGGCATGGGCTTCGCCATGCTGCCGGCCACGGTGGTCGCGGCGCGCGGGGCCGGCTACGGCGTCCATGGTCTGACGCTGCCCGAGGACGTGGCCTCGGTGGTCACCCGGTTCGTGGCCCCGCCGGAGGCGGCGAGCTCGGCGGCGCTGACGGCCTTCATGGCGATGTTGCCGGCGCCGCCGGATTCCAATGCCGCGGCGGCGGCGCCTACAATGCGGGCATGAGCGAGGAGCGACGCCGGTACTGTCCCCAGTGCGGCGGGGATCTGGTGCGCCGCGAGCTCGGCGGCATACCGCGTCTTGCCTGCCCCGGCGAGGGGTGTGCGTTCGTGTTCTGGGACAACCCCGTGCCGGTGGTGGCCGCGATCGCGGAGACACCGGACGGTCGGGTGGTGCTGGCGCGCAACCGGGGCTGGCCCGAGGGACGGTTCGGGCTGGTCACGGGCTTCCTGGAGCCCGGTGAAACGCCCGAAGAGGGCGTGCTGCGCGAGATCGACGAGGAGCTGTGCGTCGCCGGGGCGTCGGCGGGGTTCCTCGGCCTGTATCCCTACTACCGCAACAACCAGCTCCTCATCGCCTATCACGTGCCGCTCACCGGCGAGCCCGCGGCCGGCGAGGAGCTCGCCGAGATCCGCTGCCTGGCGCCCGCGCGGGTGCGCCCGTGGCCCCACGGCACCGGGCCCGCGCTGTTCGACTGGCTGTCCGGGCGCGGCCACGAGCCCGAATGGGGGCCGGCGCTGCGATGAGCACGGCGGACGTCCATATCGCCACCTCGGGCTACGATTACGACCACTGGCGGGAACGTTTCTACCCGCCGGGGCTGGCGCGTACCCGGCGGCTCGCCTACTACGCGGAGCGTTTCCCCGCGGTGGAGATCAACGGGACCTTCTACAGCCTCCCGAAGCCGGAGACCGTGGCGGGCTGGCGGGAGCAGGTGCCGGAGGGCTTCCGCTTCGTGCTCAAGTTCAGCCGCTACGGCAGCCACATCAAGCGCCTGCGCGAGCCGCAGGCGAGTCTGCCCCGGTTCGCCGAGGTCGCGGACGCCCTGGGCGGGGCGCTCGGCGGGGTGCTGCTGCAGCTCCCGCCCCGCTGGCGGCCGGTGCCGGAGCGCCTGGACGCCTTCCTCGCCGCCGCCCCGGCGTGGCCGTGGGCGGTGGAGTTCCGGGACGAGCGCTGGCTCACGGGCGGGGTCCTCGATGTGCTCCGGTGCCACGACGCCGCGCTGTGCGTGCACGACGCCCTGGCCGGCCACCCGCGGGTGGCGACCGCCGCTCGCGTGTACCTGCGTCTGCATGGTGGCGCCGGGGAGGGCGGCGGCTATACCGACGCCGAGCTGGACGACTGGGCGTCCTGGCTGGCCGCCGAGCGCGATGCCGGGCGGGCGGTCTGGACGTTCTTCAACAACGACCAGGACGGCCACGCCGTGGTGGACGCGGCGCGGCTGCAGGCCCGGCTCGATGGCTGACCGCCGGGACCACTTCGGCGGCCACGCCGGCGACTATGCCCGCGCGCGCCCGGACTATCCCGCCGGGCTGTTCGACTGGCTCGCCGACCAGACGCAGCGCCGGGACGCGGCCTGGGACTGTGCGGCGGGCAGCGGCCAGGCGTCGGCGGGGCTGGCGCGTCATTTCGGGGCCGTGATCGCCACCGACCTCTCGCAACGCCAGCTCGCGGCCATGCCCGTGGGGACCGTCCTGCCGGTGGTCGCCCGCGGCGAGGCCGTGCCGCTGACCGCCGCCTGCGTGGATGCCGTCACCATCGCCCAGGGCCTTCACTGGCTGGATACCGCGGCGTTCTTCCGCGAGGTCGAGTGGGTGCTGCGCCCGGGCGGCGTGCTCGCCGTCTGGGGCTACGCCCTGTGCGCGGTGGCGCCGGCGATCGATGCGGTGGTGCGCCGGTTCCATGACGACACCCTCGCCGCGTACTGGCCGCCGGAGCGCTGGTGGGTGGCTGCCGGCTACCCGGGCCTGACGCTGCCCTGGCCCGAGCTCGCCGCGCCGGCGTTCGGGATGGAGCGGACGTGGACCCGGGACGCCTTCCTCGATTACGTCGCCACCTGGTCCGGCGTGAAGCGTGCCGAGGCCGCAGGCGCCGGGCCCATGGCCGGCCTCGCCCGCGAGCTCGACGGGCTCTGGGGCGAGGAGCCGCGCCGGGTGCGCTGGCCGCTCACCCTGCGCGTGGCGCGCCGGCCCGCCTGAGCGCCGTCACGGACGCACGAACAGGTCCAGCTGCAGCTCGTCCTCGCCGCGCTCCGGGTCCACCCGGTAGGGCGAGAAGTCGCTGACCCCGGCCTCGCGCAGCACCGTCTCGTCGATGAAGAACTGCCCGGTGCACTGCCGGGACGGCCGCGTCACGATGGTGTATGCCGCGTCCGCGACGATGCTCGGGTAGCGGCCCCGGCCGGAGACCTCCGGGCCGCCGAGGAGGTTGTCCACGGCGGCGGTCTTGAGCAGGGTCCGCGGCCACAGTGCGTTGAACGCCACGCCCTGCTCGCGGAATTCCTCCGCCATGCCGAGCACGCACATGCTCATGCCGTACTTGGCGATGGTGTAGGCGGGGTGGTCGCGGAACCAGCGCGGGTGCATGTCCAGCGGCGGCGAGAGCATGAGCACGTGGGGGTTGTCCGCCTCGAACAGGTGCGGCAGGCATTTCTGCGCGCACAGGAAGCTGCCCCGGGTGTTGACCTGCTGCATCAGGTCGTAGCGCTTCATGGGCAGCTCGAGGCTGCCTGAGAGGTTGATGGCGCTGGCGTTGTTGACGAGCACGTCGATGCCGCCGAAGTGCTCGACGGCCTGGCGCACGGCGGCCTCCACGCTGGCCTCGTCGCGGATGTCGGTGACCACCGGCAGGGCACGGCCGCCCGCGGCCTCGATCTCCTCGGCGGCGGTATGGATGGTGCCGGGCAGGCGCGGGTGGGGCTCGGCGGTCTTCGCCGCGATCACGACGTTGGCGCCGTCCCGGGCGGCGCGCAGGCCGATCGCCTTGCCCACGCCACGGCTGGCACCGGTGATGAAGAGGGTCTTTCCTGCCAGGCTCATCGGTGGTTCGTCCCCGTGCGGTGGTTTCCCCGGGAACACTACTACCTTGCCTGTTTCATCGAAACCCGGTCGGTGGCCCGTATGGCGCGACGTCAGGGGTGCAGGAAGGGGGCACGGCCATGCATGCCGTGTGGGTGGTCGGCGCAGGCCATGAGGGGCGGCCTGGAATACGCGTGATGGGATTGGCCGGGGCCGTCTGTGGGGCGGGTTCGCGCCCGGATGCCCCGGGCCGCCGCGGCGGCCCGGGGGCGGGCAGGGGGGTTACGGGGTGACGGAGACCGTCTCGGAGCGCTCGCTTTCGCCGCCGTCGCTGGCGATGGCGGTCACTGCGATGCGGTAGGTCGTACCGCTCTCGAGCCCCTCGATGACGTACTCGGTCTGGTAGGCGTCATCGATGCGGGCACCGGCCTGCAGGGACTGGCCGCTCTCGGCCCAGTAGATGCGGTAACCGTCGATCTCGCTCATCGCGAGCGACGTCCCGTCGGTGCGCTCGGACGGGGCGTTCCACTGCACGGCGATCGCCGGGGCCGCCGGCACGCTGGCCGGATCCGTCGGGTCGGTCCCGGCGGTGTACTCCTCCAGGGCGGTGGCGCCGTCGCCGTCGGCGTCGCTGCCGGCGTCGGACGGATCCAGCGGATCGAGGCCGTAGGTCGTCTCCCAGGTGTCGGGGAGACCGTCACCGTCGTCGTCCGTGTCCTGGTCGTTGGTGATCCCGTCCTGGTCGGTGTCGACGGTGGTCGTCGAGCCCGAGTCCGTCGTGGAGCCCGAATCCGTCGTGGAGCCCGAATCCGTCGTGGAGCCGGAATCCGTCGTGGAGCCCGAATCCGTCGTGGAGCCGGAATCCGTCGTGGAGCCGGAGTCCGTCGTGGAGCCGGAGTCCGTCGTGGAGCCGGAGTCCGTCGTGGAGCCGGAGTCCGTCGACGAGCCGGAGTCCGTCGACGAGCCGGAGTCCGTCGACGAGCCGGAGCCGTTGTAGCCGCTCAAGGCATCCGCCTCGATGATGCGGCGCTTGAAGCCGGGGCCGGACCAGGCTACGGAGAGGTGGTCGCCCCCCTGGCCCTCCTTCAGCTGGGCCTCGATGTAGTACTGCTCGCCCGCCTCGAGGTGGATACGCTGGGAGCGCTGGGCCGCGTACTTGTTCCACTCCTCCGGATAGCTCCACCACGAGACGCTGGCGATGAGCTCGCGGCTCGCGGCGCTCGCGTCGCTGCCGAGGTACAGCCGGGACTGGTCGTCGCCGGCGATCCAGAAAGTGTAGTTGCCGGTCTTCGGCGCGGTGAGCACCCCGCGAACACGGGCGCCATAGTTGTCGGCGACGTTGCGTGGCAGGTCCAGGCGCTCGACGGTGATGCTGCGGTCCGGGTCATCCGGGAAACGGGGATCCTGGATCAGATTACCGATACGACCACCGGAGATGTTGCCCCAGTACTCCACGGTGAGCGGGGTGTCGGTGCCGCCGGCCGTGTCGCCCGATGTGTCCGACGTGCCGGAGCTGTCGCCACTGCCGGAGTCGGTCGCCGTGTCACCGCCATCCAGCGGTTCCAGTGCGCTCGTGCCGATCATGCGCCGGTCGAAGTCCGGACCGGACCAGGCCACGGACAGATGATCGCCGCCCTGGCCTTCCTTGACGCGGGCCTCGATGTAATAGCGCTGGCCGGCGTTCAGGTAGATGGGCTCGGAGCGCTGGGCGGCGTACTTGTACCACTCCTCGGGCTGGGTCCACCACGAGACGCTGGCGATCAGGCGGCTGCTGGCCTCGGTATCGTCGGTGCCGAGCAGCAGATGCGACTGGTCGTCGCCGGCCACCCAGAACGTGTAGTAGCCGCTGGAGGGGGCCACCAGCAGGGCGCGCATGCGGGCGCCGTAGTTGTCGGCGACGTTGCGCGGCAGGTCCAGTCGGTCCAGCTCACGGGTCTCGTCCGGCTGGTCCGGGAATCGCGGGTCCTGTTCGAGGGTGGAGATGTAACCACCGCCGTCGATCCCGTACCAGTACTCGGCCTGCACGGCGGCGGCCGAGGCGGCCCCGGGCAGGGTGCTGCCGAGCAGCAGGGTGGCGAGGGCGATGCGTAGCGGGGTCCGTCCCTGGCGTTCACGACCGGCGCTGCGGTTTCCCTCGCTGCGCGTCCGCTGGCCGAATTGGCTCATGGGAATGCCTCCAGGCGACACGGATTTGGGTTTCGCGGGAGGCACGGGCGGACACATGAGTCCCTTGCGGCGGGCGTGACGCCCGTCGTGGCCTGACATGTGCTGGGAATACCCCAGTGCCCGTGAGCCCCCCGACTCGGGGACGCAGTCTAAAGAGGGTAAAACGCGGCAAAGACCGCCACGATCACGGGGGTTTCGTGGGCAGGGTCACAGAATGGCGGATGCTGCGGCGATCCAGTGAGGTACTCGACGTTCCAGCCAGTAGTCCGCGGCGAGGGGGTGCGGACCGCTCACGAATCCTACATGACCGCCCCGGGGCTGGCGCTCCAGCCGGGTCCGCGGGCCCAGCGCGGAGGCCGTGGGGATGGTGGATGCCGGCACGAACGGGTCGTCCTCGGCCTGGATCAGCAGGCAGGGGCGGGTCACGGCCGCGAGCCGACCGGCGGTGCTGGCCCGCCGGTAGTAGTCGGCGGCGTTGCGGAAGCCGTGCAGCGGCGCGGTGATGCGCTCGTCGAACGCCCTCAGCGAGCGGATGCCGGTGAGCGCGGGCACCGGTGCACCGTTGTGGCGGGCGCGCCGGCGCAGCAGGCGTCGCAGGCCGTTGAGCAGGTAGGCCTGGTAGACGCGGGCGAATCCGCGGTCGATGTTTGCGGCACAGGCGGCGAGATCGAAAGGCGTGGACACGGCGACGGCCGAGGCCAGGGGGCAGTCCTCGCCGGTGGCGGCGAGCCAGTTCAGCAGGATGCTGCCGCCTATGGAGATGCCGACCGCATGAACGGTGCGTCTCGGATCGGCGACAGGCAGCCGTGCCAGTACCGCGGCCGGGTCCCGCCAGGCCCCGGCGTGGTAGAAACGCCGTCCGGGCTGGCCGCCGGTGCCGCGACCCTCGATGACGACCGCCTGGAAATCCGCGGCGGCGAGGGCGCGCACGAGTCCCCGACAGTAAGGGGCGCCGGCATCGCCGCCGAGTCCGTGGAGCAGGAGTACCAGTGGTCCCGGGCGTTCCGGCCCCCAGTAGGTGTGTATGACCGCGCCGTCGGGCAGGGTCACCGGGTGGCGGGTGAGTGTCACGTGCGGAGTAGGGCGGCACAGCGCCGGCCATATCGTCTGGGCATGGGCGCCGGGCAGCCACGGGGCCGGCCGGAACCCGTCGTCAGGGGGCGGGGAGGCGATCATGGGGTTATTGTAACGGGGTGGGCGTGTGTTCCGCCCCCGGCACGCCGCTGGGCCCTGCCGCGGCCGTCCGGCGGTGTATCCCGCGTGCCGGCGTGGGAAGCGGACGAGCGGCCATCGGCCCCGGCGGGACGGTGCCGGGCGGGCACGCGGGGCCGGAATTCTGACACCGGGGCGTTGCATCTGGGATGATGGGGACCGTCAGGGATGGAGACAGAGGGGGTCGCCGTGGTACCGGGACCGGAAGAACGCCGAGACTTCCTGGCGGGGCAGCCGCCGTTCGACAGCCTGCCGGCGGACCTGCTGATGCTCGTCGCCGAGACGGCGGCCGTCCGTGACGCCGCCGACGGCGAGACGCTGCTCGGCCCGGAGGACGGACCGCCGAAGGGGCTGTTCGTGATCGCCGCCGGACGGGTAAGCCTGGAGGCCGGCGACGACGAGCCGGCGGACCTGTTCGTCGGCGAGTCCTTCCCTATCGAGGCGGTGACCGAGCGCCGGGCGGTGGCCCATACCTATCGCGCCTCCGGGGCCGTGCGCCTCTACCGGGTTCCGGCGGCGGTGATCGTGCAGTGCATCGACTCGGTGCCGGAGTTCGCCGCGTTCTGCCGGCGCAGCGCCACCGGGCTGCTGGTTCGCGGCCAGGCGGAGAACCGGCGCCAGGCCGGCGACGAGCTCTCCCGGATCACCAGTCTGGACGTCAGCCTGCGCAGTGTCTGTGCCCATACCCCGGTCACCGCCGGTGCGGACGAGGATGTGCGCCGCGTGGTCGCGCGCATGCACCGCGAGGGGGTGGGCAGCGTCCTCGTGGTGAATGCCGGCGGCGGGCTTCTCGGGATCTTCACCCTGCATGACCTGCGCCGCGTGGTTGCCGACGGCGGCTCGCTGGAGGCCCGGGTTGACGGGGTGATGAGCGCCGATCCCCGGACCCTCCCGGCGGATGCGCTGGCGTTCGAGGCGGTGATTCTCATGGCCCAGCACCATATCCGGCACATCCCGGTGATGGACGGTGAGCGCATCGTCGGAGTGGTCTCCGAGCGGGACCTGTTCGCGCGCCAGCGGGTGAACGTCGTGCAGGTCATGCGCGCGCTCAACAACGCCGTGGACGTCGCGGGCATCGTCGCGGTCCGCGCCGACATCCCGCCGCTGATCGATGCCCTGCTCGGGCACGGTGCCGGGGTGGACCAGATCACCCGAGTACTGACCCTGCTCAACGACCGTACCGTGGCACGGGTCATCGAGCTGTGCGTGGGCGCTCACGGCGAGCCCGCCGCACCGTTCACCTGGATGGCCTTCGGCAGCGAGGGCCGCGGCGAGCAGACCCTGCACACCGACCAGGACAACGGCATGCTCTTCGATCCCGGCGCCCGTCCGGCGGACGAGGTCCGCGAGGCGCTGCTGCCGCTCGCCCGGGAGATCAACGAGGCCCTGGACCGCTGCGGTTTCGACCTGTGCAAGGGCAACATCATGGCCAGCAACCCGGAGCTGTGCCTGAGTCTGCAGGAGTGGCGGCGGCTGTTCTCGCGGATGATCGCCTCGGCGACACCGGAGAACCTCCTGCGCTCGAGCATCTACTTCGACCTGCGCACGGTCTGGGGCGACGTCCAGCCGGTGGAGCAGCTGCGTGGCCACATCCTGGCCGAGGTACGGGACAATACCCTGTTCCTGCGCTCGCTCGCGGGTAACGCGCTCACTCATCGCCCGGCGCTGGGCTGGCTGCGGACCTTCGCCACCGAGCGGGGACGCGACGGCGCGACCTTCGATATCAAGATGCGGGGTCTCTTCCCGTTCGTCGAGGGCGCCCGGGTGCTGGCGCTGGAGTCGGGGATCGAGGCCACGGGTACCGCCGCGCGGCTGGCGGCCCTGCCGGAGGCGGGGGTCTGCACGCCGGACGAGGCGGAGGCGTGGGGGCATGCCCTCGATTACCTCCAGCTTATCCGCATGCGCGCCCACCAGGCGCAGACCCGGGCCGGGGAGGCGCTGAGTAACCGGGTGGCGCCGGGGGAGCTCAACCCGCTGGACCAGCGCGTGCTCCGCGAGGCCCTGCGGCAGGGCCGGGATATCCAGCGTCGGCTCGCGGTGCGCTTCCAGCTCTAGGGCCTGTTCCGGAGGGCCCTGCGCCACCGGCGTCCCGTGGCAGCGCCTTCCCGTCTCCGACATCGCCCCGGGGTGCCGTTGGATTCCACCGCGGCGGTTCAGCCTCTGCTGTAGGTCGGCTGCTCCCGGCAGCCGACATCCCCGCCGAATATGCCGTGAAGCGATCGCTCGAAGGCAATCGACCGTCGTCGGGTTGAAGAGTGGCGCCTGCGGGGAGCCGGCCAGGGAAGTGCATCGGGCACGGCCGCAGCTTCCACCTATTTGGTCACCACAAAGAGAAAGGGCCCCGCAGGGCCCTTTCGTCGGTGTCGTCGTGAGGCTGCGGCTCAGTGGCCGGTGGCCTCGCCCGCGCCGCGGGGGACGCGGACGTCCTCGACGAGCTGCTGGATGTGCTCCGGCGGCGGGGCCGTCACACGGGAGACCAGCGCGGCCGCGACCACGTTGAGCAGCGCGCCGAGCGCCCCGAAGGACTCCGGCTGGATGCCCAGGAACCAGTACTCCGCGGTGTTGGGCAGCATGTTGGTGCCCGGCACGAAGAACCAGCCCTTGTACGTGAAGATGTACACCAGCGTGGTGGTCAGGCCCACGATCATGCCCGTCATGGCACCGGCGCTGTTCATGCGCTTGTTGAAGATGCCGAGCATGAGCACCGGGAACAGCGAGGAGGCGGCGAGGCCGAAGGCCAGTGCCACCACCTGGGCGGCGAAGCCCGGTGGGTTGAGGCCGAGGTAACCGGCCACCAGCACCGCACCCGCCATGGACAGCCGTGCCGAGAGCAGCTCGCCCTTCTCGCTGATCTTCGGGTTGAACACGCCCTTGATCAGGTCGTGGGAGACCGCCGAGGAGATGGCCATGAGCAGGCCGGCCGCCGTGGACAGTGCCGCGGCAAGGCCGCCGGCGACCACCAGCGCGATCACCCAGTTGGGCAGCTTGGCGATCTCCGGGTTGGCCATGACCATGATGTCGCGGTCGACGGTGAGCTCGTTGCCCTCCCAGCCGAGCTGCTGGGCCTCGCTGGAGAACGCCGGGTTGTCGGCGTTGTAGTACTGGATGCGCCCGTCGCCGTTCTTGTCGTCCCAGCTCAGCAGACCGGTCTGCTCCCAGTTCTTGAACCACTGGGGCCGCTGCTCGTAGGGCAGGCTGGCGTCGACCTGGGTCGGCGTGCCGTCCTTCACCGTGTTGATCAGGTTGTAGTAGGACATCGCACCCACCGCCGGGGCCGTGGTGTAGAGGATGGCGATGAACACCAGCGCCCAGCCGGCGGACTTACGCGCATCACGCACCCGCGGGACGGTGAAGAAGCGCACGATGACGTGGGGCAGACCGGCGGTGCCGATCATCAGCGACATGGCCAGCATCATCATGTTGAAGGTGTTGCCTTCCTGCATGGCCGTGTACCGGTCGAACCCGAGGTCGACGAGTATCTGGTCCAGTGTGCTCAGCAGGTGCTGGCCCTGGGCGCCGCCGACCTCCAGCGACCCGCCGAGGCCGAGCTGGGGCAGGGGGTTGCCGGTGAGCTGCAGGGAGATGAACACCGCGGGCACGGTGTAGGCGAAGATGAGCACCACGTACTGCGCGATCTGCGTGTAGGTGATGCCCTTCATGCCGCCGATGACCGCGTAGAAGAACACGATCGCCATGCCGATGAGCAGGCCGGTGGCGTAGTCGGTCTCCAGGAACCGCGAGAAGGCCACGCCGATGCCCTTCATCTGGCCGATGACGTAGGTCAGCGAGGCCACGATGAGGCAGACCACGGCGATGATGCGGGCGGTCTTGGAGTAGAAGCGGTCGCCGATGAACTCCGGCACCGTGAACTTGCCGAACTTGCGCAGGTACGGCGCCAGCAGCATCGCCAGCAGCACGTAGCCGCCGGTCCAGCCGAGCAGGTAGACGGAGGCGTCATAGCCCATGAAGGCGATCAGCCCCGCCATGGAGATGAACGAGGCCGCGGACATCCAGTCCGCCGCGGTGGCCATGCCGTTGGCCACGGGGTTAACGCCCCGTCCGGCGGTGTAGTACTCGCTCGTGCTTCCCGCCCGCGCCCAGATCGCGATACCGATGTACAGCGCGAAGGTGAAGCCGACGACGATATAGGTCAGCGTCGTGAGATCCATGTCCGGTCTCTCCTCCTGGTTATTCTTCGTGGACGTCGTATTTGCGATCCAGGGCGTTCATCTTCACGACGTACGTGAAGATCAGGATCAGGAAGAGATAGATCGACCCCTGCTGGGCGATCCAGAAACCGAGCGGGTAGCCGCCGATCAGGATGTTGTTGAGCAGGGGAGCCAGCAGGATCCCGAAGATGTAGGGGACAATGAACCAGATCACGAGCAGCGTGAGCAGCAACCGGACGTTCTCTTTCCAGTATGCCGCCGCCGCTTCCTTACGAGCGGAATCGTTCGACATCGTTCTCCTCCTCGTTGTTGCTTCAGCGTCTCCGTGACCCCGTCGCTGCGGGGGCGGAGGCGTTGACCCCGGGTGTGCCGGTCCCGGCACCCATACCCGTACCCAGTGTTCTGCAAAAAGCGTGCACAGTTCTGCGTGCGCGCTAAATGCGCGTCCATTCAGGGAATGCGGCACGGGGTTGGCGGGTGAGCGGCGGGGGAGTGTTACCGGAGGTAACCCGGGGTGTTTCCCGGGGTAACAGCCCCGGGCGCAGGGCCCGGGGCTGTCTGCGGGGCGTCTACTTGTGCGCCCGGTGCTCGATGAGCTCTTCGACCACGCTGGGGTCGGCCAGTGTGCTGGTGTCGCCCAGGCTGTCGGTCTCGTTGCTCGCGACCTTGCGCAGGATGCGGCGCATGATCTTGCCCGAACGGGTCTTGGGCAGCCCCGGCGCCCACTGGATGACGTCCGGGGAGGCGATGGCACCGATCTCGCTGCGCACGAGCTGCACGAGCTCCTTCTTGAGCGCCTCGGTGGGCTCGGCACCAGAGACCAGGGTCACGTAGCAGTAGATGCCCTGACCCTTGACGTCATGGGGGAAGCCGACCACGGCGGCCTCGGCGACCTGGTCGTGGAGCACCAGCGCGCTCTCCACCTCGGCGGTACCCATGCGGTGACCGGAGACGTTGATGACGTCGTCGACGCGACCGGTGATCCAGTAGTAGCCGTCCGCGTCCCGGCGGGCCCCGTCACCGGTGAAGTATTTGCCGGTGTAGTGGGTGAGGTAGGTGTTCATGAAGCGCTGGTGATCGCCGTAGATCGTGCGCATCATGCTCGGCCAGGAGCGGGCGATGCAGAGGTTGCCGTCGGTGGCGCCGTCCTGGACGTTGCCGTCGTTGTCCACCAGCTGGGGCTCGATGCCGAAGAACGGCAGCGTCGCCGAGCCCGGCTTGAGGTCGGTGACGCCGGGCAGCGGGCTGATCATGATCGCGCCGGTCTCGGTCTGCCACCAGGTGTCGACGATGCGGCAGCGGTCCTCGCCCACGGTGTGGTAGTACCACTCCCAGGCCTCCGGGTTGATCGGCTCGCCCACGGTGCCGAGCACGCGCAGGCTCTTGCGCGAGCGGCGGGTGACGTACTCGTTGCCCTGACCCATGAGCGCGCGGATGGCCGTCGGCGCGGTGTAGAAGATGTTGACGTTGTGCTTGTCGACCACGTCCCACATGCGCCCGGCGTCCGGGTAGGTGGGCACGCCCTCGAACATCAGCGTGGTCGCGCCGTTGGCGAGCGGGCCGTAGACGATGTAGCTGTGGCCGGTGACCCAGCCCACGTCGGCGGTGCACCAGTAGATCTCGCCGTCGTGGTAGTCGAAGACGTACTTCTGGGTCATCGCCGCCTGCAGCAGATAGCCGCCGGTGGTGTGCAGTACGCCCTTCGGCTTGCCGGTGGAGCCGGAGGTGTAGAGGATGAACAGCGGATCCTCGGCGTCGACCTCCTCCGCCGGGCAGTCCTCGGAGGCGCCGTCGATGGCCTCGTGGTACCAGACGTCGCGGCCGTCCTTGAACGATACGTCGCCGCCGGTGCGCTTGACCATGAACACCGTGGAGACGTCCGGGCACTCCTCGAGGGCGCGCTCGACGTTCTCCTTGAGCGGCACATGCTTGCCGCCGCGCACGCCCTCGTCGGCGGTGACCACCACGCGGCAGTCCGAGTCGAGGATGCGGTCGCGCAGGGCGTGGGGCGAGAAGCCGCCGAAGACCACCGAGTGGATCGCGCCGATACGCGCGCAGGCGAGCATGGCCACCGCCGCCTCGGGGATCATGGGCATGTAGATGCACACCCGGTCGCCCTTGTTCACGCCGCGTGCGCGCAGCGCGTTGGCGAAGCGGTTCACCTCGGAGTTGAGCTCGCGGTAGGTGATCTTGCGGGACTGGTCGGGCTCGTCGCCCTCCCAGATGATGGCGACCTGGTCGCCGCGGGAGGCCAGGTGGCGTTCCACGCAGTTGTAGGCCGCGTTGAGCTTGCCGCCCTCGAACCAGCGGATCTCGCCCTTGGCGAGGTCGCTGGTGTTGACGCTGTCCCAGCGCTTGAACCAGGTCAGGAACTGCTCGGCCTGCTCCGACCAGAACGCGTCGGGCTCCTCCAGCGAGCGCCGGTACATCTGCTCGTACTGCTCGCGGTTGATGAGCGCGTTATCGGCAACGTCCTTGGGAACGGGGTACACCTTGGACTCGGACATCCTGCTTCTCCTCCCTTCAGGGCTGATGTCGTGGCTTTTTAGCGCACGTCCCGGGCGACGTGATCCATAGTATCGCCGGGACTTCGATCTTGTTCGATTCCAGCATGGAAGCAAATTCCGTTCCGGAAAACCCCATCCGTCGGGTACCGCATTCGCGCCCGGCTCGGGGGCGTGTCGGCCCGCCCGGGCCGCGGCCGGGCGTTACGACTCGTAACGATTTGTCACCTCCCGTAACGCTAACGCGTTACCCCGTCCGGGCGCCAGAGGCGGCGGGCCGGGGGATTCCGAGGCGCTGGCGTCGCTCCCACAGCGCCTTGCGGCTGATCCCCAGGCGCCGCGCGATCTCGGTCTCGGTGAGGTGGTCCTGGTGGTGGAGCACGAACTCCCGGAAATAGCCCTCCAGCGACATGTCGGGAAAGGCACCGGCGTCGCCGCCGCCCCCGACGGGCAGGCCCAGGAGATCGGCGGTGAGCGCGGTGCTCTCCGCCAGTATGACCGCACGCTCGATGGCGTTCTCCAGTTCCCGGACATTACCGGGCCACTGGTAGTTCCGGATCGCGCCGAGGGCATCGTCGCTCAGGCGCATGGGCGGGCGGTTGAGCCGCCGGCAGGCCTTCTCCAGGAGAAAGCGCGCGAGTGCCGGGATGTCCTCGCTGCGCTCGCGCAGCGGCGGCAGCCGGATCTCCATGACCTGGATGCGGAAGTAGAGGTCCTCGCGGAACGTCCCATCGGCGACCATCGCCTCCAGGTCCCGGTGGGTGGCGGCCACCAGGCGGATGTCGACGCGGCTGGAGCGATCCGAGCCGACCCGGCGGATCTCGCCCTCCTGGAGGACGCGCAGCAGCCGGGCCTGGGCGGCGAGCGGCAGCTCGCCGATCTCGTCGAGGAACAGCGTACCGCCGTCGGCGGACTCCACCAGCCCGCGCCGGCGTCCCTCCGCGCCGGTGAATGCGCCCTTTTCGTGGCCGAACAGCTCGGCCTCGATCAGCGATTCGGGGATGGCCGCGCAATTGACCGCCACCAGCGCCGCCTCCTTGCGCGTGCTGCGCTCGTGCAGCGCCCGCGCGACCAGCTCCTTGCCGGTGCCGGACTCGCCGAGGATCAGCACCGTCGTGTCCGTGGGCGCGACCTTGCCAATGCGGCGGAATACCGCCTGCATCGCCTCCGAGTCGCCCACGATTCCCGAGACCGGGTACTCCGCGGCGACGTCGGCGCGCAGGGCCTCGTTCTGACGCTCCAGCCGGGTCTCCTTGAGCGCGCGCTCGACGGTGAGCAGCAGGTCGTCGTTGTCGAAGGGCTTGGCGATATAGTCCACCGCACCCTCGCGCATCGCCTCCACCGCCGAGCGCACGCTGGCGTAGCTGGTCATGATGATCACCGGCACCTCCGCGGCCCGGCGCACCGCCTCGATGCCCTCGGCGCCGGGCAGGCGGAGGTCGGCGAGGATGATGTCGTGGTCGGCGAGGGCGGTGCTGTCCTCCGCCTCCTCCAGCGATCCCGCCTCGGTGACGCTCATGCCGTGACGGGTGAGCAGCCGCCGGATGGCGCTGCGGATGACTTTCTCGTCCTCGATCACCAGTACGCGTGGCATTGGGTCTCCCTCCCTCACTCCTCGATCGCCGGCAGCGCGATCAGGACCACCGTGCCGTGGCGCCGGCCCCAGCGTTCGCGCAGCCGCAGCTCGCCGTCGTATTCGCGGATGATGTTGTAGACCAGCGGCAGCCCGAGCCCGGTGCCCCGGCCCGGCTGCTTGGTGGTGAAGAACGGCTCCAGGACCTTGTCGCGGATATTCGCCGGGATGCCCGGGCCGTTGTCCATGACCCGGATCTCCACGCGGCCGTGGCGGCGCACCCCGGTGACCAGGATCTCGCCGCCCTCGCCGCAGGCGTCCACGGCGTTGTTGAACAGGTTCACGAACACCTGCACCAGCCGCTGCATGTCCGCGCGCACCCACAGGCCCTCGTCCAGGCGGTAGCGCATGGTCATCAGCCGCGCGCGCTTGGACAGGCGCACCACCCGCTCCGCCTCCCCGACGGCGGCGGCCACGTCCACCGGTACCGGCTGGTGGCCCTCGTTGTGGCCCGCGTGGGCGTAGCTCACCAGGGTCTGGACGATGGTGTTGATGCGCTGGGCCTGGGTGAGGATGTCCTGCGCGTATTCCGGCAACTCGTCCGCCTCGACGCCGGCACGCAGCTCCTGGGCCAGGCAGGTGATGCCCGTCACCGGGTTGCCGATCTCGTGGGCGACACCCGCGGCGAGGCGGCCGATGGAGGCGAGGCGTTCGCTGTGGGTCAGCTCCTCCTCCAGGCGCTGGAGCTCGGTGACGTCCTCCACGAGCAGCAGCCGGTCGCCGGGTTCGCCGCGGCGGGCGCCGCCGATGAAGGCCCGGTGCAGCGACAGCCAGCGCGTCTCCGCGGGCAGCTGCAGGGCGCGCTTGTGGGCGTGGTTCTCGTCCGCGGCGAGGAAATCGGTGAGCAGCCCGCCCCAGGGCTCGGTGAGCTCACTGACGCGCCGGCCCACCACCCGCGCGGCGTTCATGCCGGTGAGCGACTGCATCGCCGGGTTCCAGCGCACGATGCGGTCGTTGGGCGTGACCGCCACCACGCCCAGCGGCAGGTCCTCGAGGATCTGGCGGTGGTAGCGGCGCAGCTCGTCGAGCTCGGCGGCGAGGCCGCGGAAGCGGTTGCGCGAACGCTCCAGGCGCTCCTCGATGAGGCGCACGTTCTGTGCCAGCGCCGTGCGCGTGTCCGCGTCCACGCGCAGGCGCTCGTCGACGATCATGCGCGCGAGGATCGGGCCCATCATCCCGGAGAGGTTGCGTTCGATCTGCTCGCGCAGCTGCTGGAGCCGGTCCGGGCGGGTCTCGCTCCAGTCCAGGCCCTGGTCGGCCAGCGCCTTGGCGACCTCGGCCCGGGCGGCCGCCGCGCCGGTGACCGAGGTCAGCTGCTCGACGAACTGCGCCGGCGACTCCAGCACCAGCGCCCCGCGGGGGATCGCCGTGCTCACGTCGCGGCAGGCCGCCGCGGCCTCGGATTCGCGGTCGCTCTGGCGGGTGAGCAGCGAGACCGCGGCGAACACCAGGGCGTTGGCGGCCACCGACCAGAACGCCACCGCCGCGAAGTGGTCCGCGCCCTGGGTGCGGGCAATGTCCAGGCCGACGATGGTCACCGGGCTGACGGTGGTGAGCGCGGGCAGCAGTGCCGTGCCGCCCCAGATCGCACCGCCGGTGAGCAGCCCGGCGATGAAGCCGACCCGGGTGGCGCGTGTCCATACCAGCACGCCGACCACGCCGGGCACGAACTGGACCATCGCCAGGAACGAGATCAGCCCCCAGGAGACCAGCCCCTCCGTGCGTTCCAGCGCGAGGAAGAAGAGGTACCCGGCGGCGATGATCGCCGCGATCAGCATGCGCCGTGCCCAGCGCAGGGCCTCGTAGAGGTTGCGCTGGGGGTCCGGCCGGAACACCGGCAGGACCAGGTGGTTGAGGCACATCGACGAGAGCGCGAGCGTGGTCACGATGATCATCGCGCTCGCCGCGGAGATGCCGCCCAGGTAGGCCACCATCGCCAGCGTCGGCGAGCCGCTGACCATGGCCATGGCGAGGACGTAGTAGTCCGGGATGATCCCCGGGGCGAGTGCGTAGCCCGCCCACAGGATCGGGGGCACGGCGAACGACATCGCCAGCAGGTACAGCGGGAATCCCCAGCTCGCGGTGATCAGCCCCTGGGGCCGGGCGTTCTCGGTGAACATCATGTGGAACTGGCGCGGCAGCAGGAAGGCCGCGCCGAAGGCGATGAACAGCAGCCCGCCCCAAGCCTGCTCGCGCACCGGGGCGTAGAACGCGGCCAGCCGCTCCGGGTTGCGCTCGAGCCAGTCCTGGATGCCGCCGAAGCCGCCGAAGGCAAGGTGCACGGCCACCACCGCGACCACCAGCAGCGCGATCAGCTTGATCAGCGACTCGAAGGCGATCGCCGTGACCAGCCCGGCGTGCTTCTCCCGCGGGGTGACGTGGCGTGCGCCGAAGATGATCGCGAACACCGAGACCATCACGCAGAAGCCCACCGCGATGGGGCCCGGGGAGGCCTCGCCGCTGAGCACCTGCGTGGACTCCGCCACCGCGCGGATCTGCAGCGCCAGATAGGGCAGGCTGCCGGTGAGCATGACCACGGTGGCGAGCACGCCGGCGCCCTGGCTGTTGAAGCGGAAGGCGAAGATGTCCGCGAGCGAGGTGAGCTGCCAGTGCCGGGTGAGCCGCAGCAGCGGCATCAGCAGCACCGGCGTCAGTGCCATGGCCATGGCCACGCCGAGGTAGATGGTGACGAACGCGAGCCCCTGGCGGTCGGCGAAGCCCACCGCGCCGTAATAGCTCCACGTGGTGGCGTAGACCCCCAGCGAGAGGACGTAGACCGCCGGGTGTGCGGCCAGCCGCCGCGCCCGCGCGTTCCGCTCCGTGCCGTAGGCGATCAGGAAGAGGACCAGCAGGTACGCGATCGCGAAGGCGAACAGCGTGCCGAGCTCAAACCTCATGGCGGGCCGTGCGGCGGGCGCCGAGCCGGATGGCGACGATCACCAGCGCCCAGAGCGCGAAGGGCGCGTACCACGGTGGTGCGAGCGCCGACCACCAGTCGCTGGCCGGCGAGGCGAAGGCCAGCAGGGTAAACGCGAACGTGATCAGGCTGGGCGCATGGGGCCCATAGTCGATGTGCGTGGCCATCGGTTCTCCTCCCGCTGCATCCGTGCGGCTATCGGGGTGTTGCCCCCGCTGTTTGTTACCTAAAGTAGCACAACCGGCGATGGCCGGGCGATGCCGTCAGCGTCCCTCCACGGGGATGTCGGTGGCGGGGAGGGTGTCGATGCGCCAGTGCCCGGTGGCCCAGGCCAGCAGCGCCGCCGGCGGTGCGCCCTCGAGGTCGGCGGGCGGCGCCAGGCCGAGGAAGGCCAGTACCGCGGCGATATTCGCCGACGGGGTGGCGTCGTCCACGGCTCGGGCGTGGGTGTGCTTGCTGAGCTTCCCGCCCGCGGGGCTGAGCGCCAGGGGCAGGTGCAGGTGACGCGGCCGCGGCAGCCCCAGGGCGTCACGCAGGGCCATCTGCGGCGCGGTGGCGATCAGGAGGTCGGCGCCGCGGACGATGTCCGTGGCGCCGAGGGCGGCGTCGTCGACGACCATCGCCAGGTGATAGGCGAACAGGCCGTCGCCGCGGCGGATGACGAAGTCCCCGATCTCCGTGGCGACGTCCACGTGCTGCGGGCCGAGACGGCGGTCGTCGAAGCGCACCGGCGCGGCCGGGGCACGCAGCCGCCAGGACCGGGCACTCTTGCCGGGGGGCAGGCCGTCGCGGCAGGTGCCGGGGTAGATCATCCCCGCCGGGCCATGGGTTGCCACCGCCCGCAGCTCGCGCCGGGTGCAGCCGCAGGGGAAGGCGAGGCCCGTGTCCACCAGCCGGTCCAGGGCGTCGGCGTAGGCGTCGTCGCGGGCGCTCTGGTAGACCACCGGGCCATCCCAGTGCAGGGCGTGACGCTCAAGGGTGCGGCGGATTGCCGTGTCGGTGCCGTTGACGGCGCGCGCCCGATCGACGTCGTCGATGCGCAGCGCCCAGCGCCCGTCGTGGCGGCGGGCGTCCAGGTAGCTGGCCACGGCGGCCACCAGCGAGCCGAAATGCAGCGGCCCGGTGGGGCTCGGTGCGAAGCGTCCGACGTAGTGCCCGGTGTCGGCGTCTGTGCTCATCGCTGCGGTCGTCGTCCCGGTGGCCCGTGTCCCTGTCGTCCCCGGATTCTACCTGACCTGGGCCGTGCCGGATCGTGTGCACGCAGCCCGCGGGGGATGGCCGGGCGCTGGCAAACCGTCCAGGAGCCTTAGTACGCTCTGGTGACCAGCCCGCGCCCACCGGAGGTACCGTGACCGACACGCCGCTGCCCTTCACGCCCGCGGGGCGGATCGACGAGGTCCGTCCGTTTCATGTCATGGAGCTGCTGCGCCGCGCCCGGGCGCTGGAGGCGGCGGGTCACGACATCGTCCACATGGAGATTGGCGAGCCGGACTTCACCACCGCCGAGCCGGTGGTCGAGGCCGGGCGGCGCGCGCTGGCCGAGGGGCACACCGGCTACCTGCCGGCGGCGGGGCTCACGCCGCTGCGCGAGGCCATTGCCCGGCACTACGCCGAGGAGTACGGCGCCGATGTCGCCCCGGAGCGGATCTTCATCACCCCCGGGGCGAGCGGGGCTCTGACGCTGGCCATGGCGCTGATCGCCGACCCCGGCCGTACGGTGCTGCTGCCTGAGCCCGGCTATCCGTGCAATCGCAACTTCGCGGCAGTGGTCAATGCGCTACCCAGGCCGGTACCGGTGACCGCGGCGACGGACTACCAGCTCACCGCCGCGCTCGCCGCCGATCACGTCGACGCGGATACCGCCGGCATCCTCATCGGCTCGCCGTCCAACCCCACCGGCACCATGGCCGACGGTCCCGCCCTGGAGGCCCTGGCGGCGCTCGCCGACGCGCGCGGCATCGCGCTGATGGTCGACGAGATCTACCACGGCCTGCACTACACCCCGGCGGCGGCCAGCGCGGTGGTGCACGCGCCGCGGGCCCTGGTGATCAACAGCTTCTCGAAGTACTTCGGGATGACCGGCTGGCGGCTCGGCTGGCTGGTGGTGCCGGAGGGGCTGGAGGCCGCCACCGAGAAGCTCATCCAGAACCTCTACATCAACGCCTCCACGCCGGCGCAGTACGCCGCGCTGGCCTGCTTCAGCCCCGCGGCGCGGGAGATCTTCGAGGCCCGGCGCGAGGCCTTCCGGGAGCGGCGGGACTTCCTGCTGCCGGCGCTGCGCGAGCTCGGGCTGGCGATCCCCGGGGAACCGGCGGGGGCGTTCTACCTCTATGCGGACGTGAGCGCGGTCGCCCCGGACAGCGAGGCCCTGGCCCAGGCCCTGCTGGAGGAGGCCGGCGTCGCCGCGACCCCGGGGCTGGACTTCGAGTCCGCGCACCCGGGGCGGCACATGCGCTTTGCCTACACCACCGGGCTGGAGCGCCTCGCCGAGGGTGTCGAGCGCATCCGGCGCTACCTCGCCGCCGGCGGCTGAGCCGCGGGGGCGTCGCCGTACTCGCCGAGCTCGCTGCGCAGCAGCGTCGCGGCGATCACGCCGGTGGGCATCGCCAGCAGGTTCAGCACCGGGATCAGGGTCATCGCCAGCAGTGCACCGCCGAGGCCGAGGTGTAGCCACCGCCGTCGGCGCAGCAGCGCGCGCTGATCGGCGAACGCCAGGCCGTGGTTCCCCAGCGGGTAGTCGCAGTACTCCAGCGCCATCATCCACGCGCCGAAGACCGCCCAGGCCGGTGGCGCGAGGATATTCACCACCGGGATGAAGAACAGCACCAGCAGGGGGACGGCGAGCAGGGCGAAGTGGGCGATCTTGCGCAGCTCGTCGCCCAGGGCGCCGACCGTCTCCACCACCAGCCCGCCGCTGCTCACCTCCGGGGGCATGCGCCCGGTTGCCCGGGCCTCCACCCGGGCGGCGAGCATGCCGTTGAACGGCGAGCCCACGAGGTTGGCCACGGCAGTGAAGGTGTAGAACATCACCACCGCGGCGGCGAGGATGAACAGCGGCCACAGCAGCCAGCGCAGGAGCACCACGAACACCGTCAGCACGTCGCCGATCCAGCCGTCACCGAGCGCAGCGGTATCCGGCAGGAGGTAGTTCAGCAGCATCCCGTAGTACTCCGCGCCGAGCCAGAACAGGCCGAGGAAGATCAGCGCGTTGATGATCACGGGCAGGGCCACGAAACGCCGCAGGCCGGGCTCACCGAGCAGGGCGAAGCCGCGGGGGACGTAGCTGACGCCGCGGAGGAAATCACGGATCATGGAAAATCTCCCGGTGTGACGGTTCGCCCGTTTCCGCGCCCCGGAACGGGCGTTGCGTGACATGCCGTGCCCGGCGATGCGGCGGACCCGCGCTCCGGCGTACGGGCAGGCCCCCGGGAATCTATAACACAGCCGGTCGCTTGACGACGCCCGGCCGTGCCGTCGATCGTCACCGCGGCCCCGGCCCGCGCCGCCGTGGAGGAGACGTCGCGCACGTGCGGCGACCGTTCATGACACCGGCCGGCCGGTAACGTCGGCCCGGTGCTCGCCGCGGCGGCCGGTTCGGGGGTAGTCTGATCGTCCGGGGCCATGCCCCGATCCACCACGCAGAGGGAGCCGCGCATGCGCATTCTGGTGACCGGAGGGGCGGGCTACATCGGCTCGCACGTCGTCCACGAGCTGCTGGCCGGGGGGCACGAGGTGGTCGTCTACGACAACCTCTCCACCGGTCATGCCTGGGCGGTGGGCGAGGCGAGCCTGGTGGTGGCCGATCTCGCCGACCGCGAGACCCTGGCCTCGGTGCTGCGCGAGGGATTCGACGCGGTGATGCACTTCGCCGCGCACATCGTGGTGCCGGAGTCCATCGCCGATCCCCTGCGCTATTACGCGAACAACACCGGCAACACCCTGGGGCTGCTCACCGAGGTCACCGCCGCCGGGGTGCCGCAGTTCGTGTTCTCCTCGACGGCGGCGGTCTACGGCATCCCGGAGACCGAGCTCGTCAGCGAGGACACGCCACTCGCGCCGATCAATCCCTACGGTGCCTCCAAGATGATGAGCGAGCGCATGCTCATGGACGCCGCCGCGGCGTCCTCGCTGCGCTACGGCATCCTGCGCTACTTCAACGTCGCCGGCGCGCACCCGGACGGGCACATCGGCCAGGCCACGCCGGCGGCGACCCACCTGATCAAGGTGGCGTGCCAGACCGCCCTCGGGCGGCGGCCGTCGCTGTCCGTGTTCGGCACCGACTACGCCACGCCGGACGGTACCTGCGTGCGCGACTACATCCACGTGGTCGACCTCGCCCGCGCCCACGTCCAGCTCCTCGACCATCTCGCCGCCGGTGGTGACTCACGGGTGTACAACTGCGGCTACGGCCACGGCTCGAGCGTGCGCGAGGTGGTGGACACGGTGCGGCGTGTCCACGGTGCCCCGTTCGAGGTGGAGGAGGCGCCGCGCCGCGCCGGCGACCCGCCGGCGCTGGTGGCGGACAGCACCCGGCTGCGCCGTGAGCTTGGCTGGACGCCCGCCTTCGACGACCTGGAGACCATCGTCCGCCACGCCTACCAGTGGGAGAGCCGTTACGAGGGAGAGTGATCCCCCGCGCCGGCCAGTCCGGCGGTGACGCCGAAGGCCTCGCCGTCGGCCAGGAACAGCGCCTCCAGCACGTCGAAGTGATTGCGCCCGGGCGGCGTGGTCACCGGCGCGTCGATGCCCGCGTGGCGCCGGTAGGCTTCGCTCTGCTCGTGGAAGGCAGCGGTCTCGGCGCCCCCCACCGCCAGGCGCAGGGGCACGTCCGCCGGCGGCGGGAGCTCGTACAGCGGCGAGCAGGCGCGGGCGGCGGCCTCGTCCAGGCCCAGGGCGTCGTTGATGCTGGTGGCGATCAGCGGCGCCAGGTCGAAGACCCCGGAGATCGCGAGTGCGCCGGCGATAGGGGTCTCCCCGGCGGTGCGGCCGGCGAGCAGCCGGGCCACGATCTGGCCGCCGGCGGAGTGGCCGGATACGGTCAGGGGCCCGCTGCCGAGCCCCAGCCGGGCGGCGTTGTCGTGGATGAACCGGACGGCGTCCGCGCACATCGCGTTGATCCCGGCGACGCTCACCGCGGGGCAGAGCTCATAGTTCACCACCACCACGGAGACCCCGCGGGGCACCAGGTCCCGGGCGACGAAGGCGTAGTCGCGCTTGTCCTGGCTGCGCCAGTAGCCGCCGTGGAAGAACGCATGCACCGGCGCGTCATCCGCCCCGGCGGGGAAGCAGTCCATCGTCTGCAGCGGCCCGTCGCCGTAGGCCACGTCCCCGATGCGCTCCGGCAGGCGCCTGCGGGTCTCCTCGGAGAGTGCCTGCAGGCGCTCGAAGTAGCGGGCGAACGCCGGTACCGTCACCCGCGGGTTGTACTCGTATTCCAGTGACTCGTGATCGCTCATGGCCTCGTCGATGCCCGTTCCGCGGCGGTAGGGGGTTCTCACACGCTCAGGTAGCGCCGCTGCAGCGCCCCGGCCTCGGCGCGGAACGCCTCGCCGTCGCCGTGCCAGGCGATGCGTCCGCGGTCGATGATGTAGTGGCGGTCGCACACCGCCAGCAGCGCCTCCAGGCCGGCGTCGATGATCAGCAGCGACTGTCCCAGCTCGCGCAGCCGGCGGATGCACGCCCAGATGTCCGAGCGTATCACCGGGGCCAGGCCCTCGGTGGCCTCGTCGAGGATGAGCAGCCGCGGGTTGGTCATCAGCGCGCGGCCGATGGCGAGCATCTGCTGCTCGCCGCCGGACAGCCGGGTGCCCGGGTTGTCCCGCCGTTCGGCGAGCCGCGGGAACAGCCCGTAGACCGCCGCCAGGTCCCAGCCGCGGCCGCGGGCGGCGGCCACGAGGTTCTCCTCCACGCTGAGGTTCGGGAAGATCTGCCGGCCCTCCGGGACCAGGCCGATGCCGGCGCGGGCGATGCGGTAGGCCGGGCGGCCGTCGATGCGCCGGCCCCGGAAGCGGATCGTGCCCGCCCGCGGCGGCGTCAGCCCGGTGATCGCACGCACGGTGGTGGTCTTGCCCATGCCGTTGCGCCCGAGCAGGCTCACCACCTCGCCCTCGCCGACGGTGAGGTCCACGCCGAAGAGGACGCGGCTGCTGCCGTAGGCGCTCTCGACGCCCTCGAGCTCCAGCATCAGAACGACTCCTGCAGGTAGGCGGCCTGCACGTCCGGGTCGTCGCGGACCTCGCCGGGCGGGCCGCTGGCGATCAGCCGCCCGCCGACCAGCACGCTCAGGGTGTCGGCGAGGCGGAAGACCACGTCCATGTCGTGCTCGATGAGCAGGACCGCGTAACGCGCGCGCAGGCGCTCCAGCAGCGAGGCGACGACCTCGCTCTCCGCCGCGCCCATGCCGGCCATGGGCTCGTCGAGCAGCAGGACCTGCGGCTCGGTGGCCAGCGCCATGGCGATCTCGAGCTGGCGCTTCTGGCCGTGGGCGAGGGCGGCGACGCGGTGTCCGCCGGCATCGGCGAGGCCCACCTGCTCCAGCGCGGCGTCCGCCGTGTCGGTGAGCCGCCGGTCCCGGGCGGCGTTGCCGAAGAAGTGGAAGTGGTGGCGGGCCCGGGACTGCACGGCGAGGGCGACGTTCTCCCGCACCGTGAACGACTCGAACACGGCGGTGATCTGGAACGAGCGGGCAATGCCGAGACGGGCCCGTGCCGGCATGTCCAGCGCGGTGACGTCGCGGCCGTCGAGGTGGATACTGCCCTCGTCCGGGCGCAGCTCGCCGCTGAGCTGTGCCAGCGCGGTGGTCTTGCCGGCGCCGTTGGGGCCGATCAGCGCGTGCACCCGCCCGCGCTCGAGCGCCAGCGAGAGGCCGTCGGTGGCCTGCAGGCCGCCGAAGCGCTTGTACAGCGCGCGCGCCTCGAAGGTCGGGACCGCCGCCGCCTGTGCCTCAGTCATTGCCGTCCCCCCCGTCCGGACAGGGCACCGTAGAGGCCGCCGCGGAAGAACAGCACCGCCAGCACCAGCACCGGCCCGAGCACCAGCTGCCAGTGCTGGGTCACCGACACCAGCGTCTCCTCGAGCACCAGCAGCGCCACGGCGCCGTAGATCGGGCCGACGAGGCTGGCGAGTCCGCCGAGCAGGACGATGACCATGAACTGCCCGGACTGCGACCACGTCATCAGCGCCGGGCTGACGAATTCCTGGTGGTTGGCGACCAGTGCGCCCGCCAGGCCGGTCAGTGCACCGGAGATGACGAAGGCGGTGAGCCGGTAGGGCATGGGCCGGAAACCCAGCGCGCGCATGCGCCGCTCGTTCTCCCGGCAGCCCTGCAGGACGCGGCCGAAGCGCGAGTTCACCATCCGGGTGAGCAGCGCCCACACGGCCACGAGCACGCCCAGACAGAGGTAGTAGAAGCCGGTGCGGTCGTCGAGGGCGACCCCGGCGGCGGTGTTGCGCAGCCACAGCGACAGCCCGTCCTGGCCGCCGTAAGCGGGCAGGGAGACGAACAGGTAATAGACCATCTGCGCGAACGCCAGGGTGATCATGATGAAGTACACCCCGGAGGTGCGCAGCGAGATCACGCCCACGAAGGCGGCGTAGGCGGCGCTGACCGCCATGGCGAGGGGCCAGGCGATCAGCGCTTCGTTGCTCCCGTTCCAGCCGAACGCCAGGGGGATGCCCTGCATCACGTGGGTGCTGAGGATGCCGACGGTGTAGGCCCCGAGGCCGAAGAACGCGGCGTGGCCGAAGCTCACCAGGCGGCCGTAGCCCATGATCAGGTCGAGCGCCATCGCGGCGAGGCCGTAGATCACCGCGCGGTTGGCCAGCGTCACCAGGTACGGATCGCCGATCATCGCCGCCACCGGCGGCAGCAGCGCGAGGCCGGCGAGGAGCACGACGGTGGCGAGTCGGGCGCGCAGCGGGGCGCTAGTCATGGGCGCCCCCGAACAGGCCCTGCGGGCGGATGGCGAGCACCGCGGCCATGAGTACGTAGATGGCCATGGACGACAGCGCCGTGCCCACCGTCCCGGCGGAGGCCGGCGGCAGCCACAGGGCGAACAGGTCGGGCAGGTAGGCGCGGCCCAGGGTGTCGACCACGCCCACCAGCAGCGCCCCGGCCACCGCGCCGCGGATCGAGCCGATGCCGCCGATCACGATCACCACGAAGGTCAGGATGAGGATGTCCTCGCCCATGCCGGACTGCACCGCCAGGAAGGGCGCGGCCATCACCCCGGCGAGCCCGGCGAGGCAGGCGCCGAAGCCGAACACCAGGGTGTAGAGCAGCCGGATGTTGACCCCCAGGGCGGCGATCATCTCGCGGTTGCTGGCACCGGCGCGGATGCGCATGCCCACGCGGGTGCGCATGATCAGCACGTAGAGCAGGGCGATGACCGCCACGCCCACGGCGATCACCGCCAGCCGAAACGACGGATAGGGCACGCCGGGCAGCACCGTCACGTGGCCCGACAGCCACGCCGGGGTGTCCATGCTGAGCGGCTGCCGCCCCCAGACCACGCGCACCAGCTCGTTGAAGAACAGGATCAGCCCGAAGGTGGCGAGCACCTGGTCGAGGTGGTCGCGGCGGTAGAGCCGCCGGATGATCAGTGCCTCCATGGCCATGCCGGTGAGCGCGGCGGCCGCCACCCCGGCAGCGAGGCCGAGGAGGAAGCTGCCGGTGTAGGCGAGCGCCGTCGCGCCGACGTAGGCGCCCACCATGAACAGCGACCCGTGGGCGAGGTTGATCAGCCGCATGATGCCGAACACCAGGGTCAGGCCCGAGGCCATCAGCAGCAGGGTGACCCCGAACTGCAGGCCGTTCAGCACCTGTTCGAGCAGCAGCTGCATCCCGATCGGCTCCCGAAGAGATCAAGGGCGCGGGCGGCGCCGCGGGCGGATGCCCCGGCGCCGCCCCGGCGCTACGTCACTGGCCCAGGGCGCACTCGCCGGCGTAGGCGTCCTCGTGGTCGTCGAAGACCTTCGCCACCAGCTGGTTGGTGAGGTTGCCGTCGTCCTCGCGGACCACCTTGCGGACGTAGATGTCCTGGATCGGGTGGTGGTTGGTGTTGAAGCGGAAGTCGCCGCGCACGGAATCGAAGTCCGCCGCCGCCAGCGCCTCGCGCAGCGCCGCGGTGTCGGAGACGTCGCCGCCGGTGGCCGCCAGCGCGCTGCCGATCAGGCGGGCGGTGTCGTAGCCCTGGGCGGCATAGAGGGTCGGCTCGCGGTCGTAGCGCTCGGTGTAGTCGGCGACGAAGCGGCGGTTGACCGGGTTGTCCAGGTCCTTGCTCCAGTGCGCCGAGTTGACGATGCCGAGCGCGGCGTCGCCGACGGCGTCGACCAGGGTGTTGTCCGCCGAGAAGCCCGGGCCGTACAGCGGGATGGACTCGTCGAGGCCCGCCTGGACGTACTGCTTGATGAAGTTGATGCCCATGCCGCCGGGATAGAAGAAGAACACGTTGTCCGGGTCGGCGTCGCGCAGCTCGGCGATCTCCGCGGCGTAGTCGGTCTGGCCGAGCTGGGTGTAGACCTCGCCGACGACGTTACCCTCGTAGTAGCGCTTGAAGCCGGTGAGCGCGTCCTTGCCGGCGGCGTAGTTGGGGGCGAGGAGGTAGACGTTGTCCAGTCCCTCGTCGGTGAAGTACTGCCCCATCGCCTCGTAGAAGTTGTCGTTCTGGTAGGCGGCGTTGAAGTAGTTCTCGTGGCACAGCCGACCGGCGAGCTTGGCCGGCCCGGCGTTGGGGGAGATGTAGATCACCCCGTCGCGCACGATCTTGGGGATGGTGGCCATGGCGACGTTGGAGAACACCGAGCCGGTCATGACTTTCACGCCCTCGCTCTGGATCAGCCGGGTGGCGATCTGGCGGGCGTTGCCGGGCTTGCGGCCGTCGTCCTCGACGATCAGCTCCACGTCGACGCCGCCGAGCCTGCCGTCGTTCTGCTCCATCGCCAGGCGGAAGCCGTTGCGGATGTCCTCGCCGAGGTAGCCGCCCCCGGTGGACAGCGTGGTGATCATGCCGATCTTCACCGGCGCGGCACTCGCAGCGCCCGCGACGGCGGTGCACAGTGCGGCCGCCGCAGCGGCCAGGCGGAAGGTTCCCCGTGTCATGCCGTTATCCTCGCTCGTGTTGTGATTGTATGCGCCGGGCCGGCACCGCTCAGGCCCCGCCGGCCTCCTCCCCGGCCTCGCGCAGCCGGAAGCGCTGGAGCTTGCCGGTGGCGGTGCGGGGCAGGGCGTCGACGAAGCCGATCGCCCGCGGATACTTGTACGGCGCGATGGTGGCCTTGACGTGCGCCTGCAGCGCCGCCGCCAGTTCGTCGTCGCCGCTCACCCCCGCCGCGGGGACCACGTAGGCCTTCACGATCCGTCCCCGGTCCACGTCGGGCACGCCGATCACCGCGCACTCGGCGACGGCCTCGTGGGAGAGCAGGGCGTTCTCGACCTCGGGCCCGGAGATGTTGTAGCCCGCGGAGACGATCATGTCATCGGAGCGGGCGACGTACCAGAGGTAGCCGTCCGCGTCGCGGCGGAAGGTGTCGCCGGTGATGTTCCAGCCGTCCTGCACGTAGCGGGCCTGGCGTTCGTCGTCGAGATAGCGGCAGCCCGTGGGGCCGCGCACGGCGAGGCGTCCGGGGGTGTTCTCCGGTGCCTCGTTGCCGTCGTCGTCGAGGATACGGACCTCGTAGCCGGGCACCGGCCGGCCGGTGCTGCCGGGGCGGATGTCCTCCTCGCGGGCGGAGATGAAGATGTGCAGCATCTCGGTGGCGCCGATGCCGTCGATCAGCCGCAGCCCGAGCTTTTCGTGGACGTCGTGCCAGGTCGCGGCGGGCAGGTGCTCGCCGGCGGACACTCCCTTGTGCCAGCTCGCGAGATCGAAGCGTCCCGCCTCGGCGGCCATCGCGCGGTAGGCCGTGGGGGCGGTGAACACCACGCTCACGCGATGGCGCTCGATGTGGCCGAGCAGTTCCGCGGGCGGGGCGCGCTCCAGCAGCAGGGTGGCGGCGCCCGCGTGCAGGGGAAAGAGCACCAGCCCGCCGAGGCCGAAGGTGAAGGCGATGGGCGGGCTGCCCGTGAACAGGTCGTCCGGATCGGGGCGCAGGATCTGCCGGGAGAAGCCCTCGCAGATCGCGAGCATGTCCCGGTGGAAGTGCATGGTGCCCTTGGGGGCGCCGGTGGTCCCCGAGGTGAACGCGATCAGGCAGGTCTCGTCGGCGGCACTGTCCCACGCCTCGAAGGTCGTGGGCTGGTCCTCTAGCGCATTGTCCAGCGTGCCGGGACCGCCGCCGAAGAAGGCGCAGTGCTCGAGCACCGGGTGGGTCTCGGCAGTGGCGCGCAGCTCGTCGGCGAGGCGGATGTCGCACAGGGCGTGAGTGATCCGCGCCTTTTCCACGATCGGCGCCAGCTCGCCGGCGCGCAGCATGGGCATGGTGCCCACGGCGATGCCTCCGGCCTTCATCACCGCCAGGTAGGCGGCCACCATCATCGGATTGTTGGGGGCGCGCAGCAGTACGCGGTTGCCCGGCACCATCCCCATCCCGGAGACGAGGTAGTTGGCGAGGCGGTTCACCGTCTCGTGGAGGTCGTTATAGGACCAGGTGGCATCCGGCGTGAGCAGGCAGCGGTGCCCGCCATGGCCGCGCTCGATCCAGCGGTCGAGCAGCTCGGTCACGCAGTTGAGCCGGTCCGGGAAGTGATAGGCCGGGTGCGACAGGTCGAGGACCGGCCATTGCGACGGTGGCGGCAGGTGCTCGTCCGCGAACGTATCCCGCAGCGGGCGCGTCATTGCTCCTCTCTCCCCTTGTCCGCGTGCCGTCCGGGGCCGCACGTGGGCGGTGGTCTCCACGTGGGGTGGCGGCCCGGCGGCCGCATTGTCGTTATCCGTCCCGTCAGCGGCGGTCAGCCGCGTTACGGGACAAAAGTTTAGATTTTACTTTTTTATATGCAAAGTGTTTTCGTTGACGCGCCGCCGCATCCCGCGGCGGCGCGCCGCGGGACGGCTCAGTCCGGTACCACGGCGGTGGTCTCGACCTCGACCTTGGCGTCGTCCTCGATCAGGGCGGCGACCTGCACCATGGCCATGGCGGGGAAGGTGCGGCCCATGACCTCGCGGTAGGCCTCACCCATCTCCTTGAGCCGCGCCAGGTACTCGTGCTTGTCGGTGATGTACCAGGTCATGCGCACGACGTGCTCCGGGCCGGCGTCGGCGGCGCCGAGCACGGCGACGGTGTTCTTCAGCACCTGGCGGACCTGGTCGATGAAGTCGCTGCTGGGAAAGCTCTCGGTCTCGTCCCAGCCGACCAGGCCGCCGGTGAAGACCATGCGGCCCCGGGCGGTGGTGCCGTTGGAGTAGCCCTTGGGGCGCTTCCAGCCTTCCGGATTGACGGTCTGCATAGCGGTTACTCTCCTTGGATCAGGTTCGTTGCGCCGGCGGGCCCAGCCGCGTGCGCAGGGTCGGCGGCAGCGCCGCGGCCTCGGGCCGGGGCGCGAAGCGGTACCAGCGCAGCACGATCGTGCCGGCGACCCGCTCCTCCGTGCCGTGCTGGATGCGGTAGTCGAGGGTCACGCGGGCGGCGTCGACGTCCCGCACCTCGAGCGTGTAGTCGATGTGCTCGCCGAGCAGGCTCGGACGGGAGAACCGGCACTCCAGCCGCTCGATCCTCGGTGCTTCGCCGCGGGCAGCGAGCAGGGCGGCCTCGCTGCCGGCGTCGGTGAGCGAGGCGAGCCAGGTGGTCACGATCTCCTCCAGGAGCTCGAAGTAGCGGGGGTAGAACACGATGCCCGCCGGGTCGCAGTGCTGGAAACGCACCTGGCGGGTGGCGCGGTGGACCGGCGTGCTCATGCCCCGTTACCCCCGCCGTCGCGGAAGGCCGAGAGCACCTGGCGGGCGATCACCTGCTGCTGGATCTCCGAGGCACCCTCGTAGATCCGCAGCGCGCGGATGTCGCGGTAGAGCCGCTCCACGGGCACGCCGGAGGTGACGCCGTGGCCGCCGTGCATCTGCACCGCCGCGTCGATCACCCGCTGGGCGTGCTCGGTGGCGTGGAGCTTGGCCATCGAGGCCTCGCGGGTGACCCGCTCGGCGTGGCAGTCCTTCGCCCAGGCGGCGCGGTAGACCAGCAGCGCGCTGGCGTCGACGTCCAGCGCCATGTCCGCGAGCTTCGCCTGGGTGAGCTGCATGTCGGCGAGCGGTGCGCCGAAGAGCTCGCGGCGGGTGGTGTGGCCAAGGGCCTCGTCCAGCGCGCGCCGGGCGAAGCCGAGGGCCGCCGCGCCCACCGTGGACCGGAACACGTCCAGAGTGGCCATGGCGATGCGGAAGCCCTTGCCGGGCTCGCCGATCCGGTTCGCGGCGGGGATGCGGCAGCCCTCGAAGCGCAGGGTGCCGAGCGGGTGCGGCGCCATCAGCTCGATACGCCCGGGCACCGAGAAGCCCGGGGTACCGGCGGGCACGACGAACGCCGAGAGGCCCTTCGCACCGGGACCCTCGCCGGTGCGGGCGAACACCGTGTAGACGTCGGCGATGCCGCCGTTGGATATCCACGTCTTGGTGCCGTCGAGCACGTACTCGTCGCCCTCGCGCCGGGCCGTGGTGGCGAGGGCGCTGACGTCCGATCCCGCCTCCGGCTCGGAGAGGGCGAACGCGGCGACGGCCTCGCCGGCGCGCACCGGCGGCAGCCAGCGCCCGCGCTGCTCCGGGGTGCCGAACAGCGAGATGGGACCGGTGCCGAGCCCCTGCATGGCGAAGGCGAAGTCGGCGAGCCCGTCGTGCCGCGCGAGGGTCTCGCGGGTCAGGCACAGGGTGCGCACGTCCAGGCGGTCGCCGGCGTCCAGGGCCACGCAGGGGGCGAGCCAGCCGCCGGCGCCGAGACGGCGGACGAGCTCGCGGCAGGTGGCGTCCACGTCCGACTCGTCCAGGCCGGTCACGGCCTCCCGCGCCCAGGCGTCCAGGTCCGCGGCGTGCTCGCGGTGCCGGGCCTCGAGGAAGGGCCAGTCGAGGAAGCTGCGGTCGCTCATGTCAGTCGCCCTCGAACACCGGCTGCTCACGGGCGACGAAGGCCCGGTAGGCGCGGCGGAAGTCCTCGGTCTGCATGCACACCGCCTGGGCCTGGGCCTCCGACTCGATGGCCTGGTCCAGTCCCATGTTCCACTCCTGGTTGAGCATGGTCTTGGTGATGCCGTGGGCGAAGTTCGGCCCGGCCACGAGCTGCTCCGCCATGGCGAGGGCGTCGTCGCCGAGTGTCTCGGGCTCGCAGAGGCGGTTGTAGAAGCCCCAGCGCTCGCCCTCCTCGGCGCGCATGCTGCGCCCGGTGAACAGCAGCTCCGAGGCGCGGCCCTGGCCGATGATGCGCGGCAGGATCGCGCAGGCGCCCATGTCGCAGCCGGCGAGCCCCACCCGGGTGAACAGGTAGGCGACCTTCGCCCGGGGGGTGCCGTAGCGGATGTCCGCGGCCATGGCGATGGCCGCGCCGGCACCGGCGCAGATGCCGTCGATGGCGGCGATCACCGGCTGCGGGCAGGCGCGTATGGCCTTGACCAGGTCGCCGGTCATGCGGGTGAAGGCGAGCAGGCCTTTCATGTCGCGCTCGGTCAGCGGGCCGATGATCTCGTGCACGTCGCCGCCGGAGCAGAAGTTGTCGCCGGCGCCCTGGATCACGACCGCCTTGACCCCGTCGACGTACACCAGCGAGCGGAACAGGTCGCGCAGCTCGGCGTAGGAGTCGAAGGTCAGCGGGTTCTTGCGCTCCGGCCGGTCCAGGGTGACCAGCGCGGTCTCGCCGCGCATCTCCCAGCGGAAGTGCTCGGGGCGGTAGGTGTTCGGGTCCATGCTCGTTCTCTCCTGTGATTCGCGTCGTCCGTTCCGCCGGGTCGGGGCCGCGGTTCCGCGGCGCGCGCGCCGGCGGCTACATCACCTCGCCGCCGGAGACCGAGATCGCCTGGCCGGTGACCGCGGCGGCGTTCGCGCGGCACAGCCAGGCCACCGTCTCCGCGACCTCCTCGGGCTGGACGAGGCGCCGCTGCGGGTTGACCTTCACGAACTCCTGGAGCGCCTCCTCGCGGGAGCGCCCGGTCTTCTCGGTGATGGTGTCCAGGGCGTTGGCCACCAGCTCGGTGTCCGTGTAGCCGGGGCACACGGCGTTGACCGTGATCCGTTCGCGGGCGAGCTCCAGGGCCACCGCCCGGGTCAGCCCCACGACGCCGTGCTTGGCGGCGCAGTAGCCGGCCACGTAGGGGTAGCCCTTGAGCGCGGCGGTGCTGGCGATGTTGACCACGCGCCCGCTGCCGCTCTCGCGCATGTCGGCGACGGCGGCCTGCATGCAGTGGAAGACCCCCGAGAGATTGACGTCGAGCATCGCCTGCCAGTCCCCGGCAGAGAGCCGGTGAAACGGCGCGGTGCGCGCGGCGCCGGCGTTGTTCACCAGCACGTCCACCGGGCCGTGTGCCGAGCGCGCCTCGGTGAACGCCGCGGCGACGGCGTCGGCATCGGTGACGTCCGCCGTGATCGCGCGTGCCCCCGGGATGCGGGCGGCGGTGTCCTCCAGCGGATCGGCGCGGCGGCCCATCAGGGTGACGTCCATACCCTCGGCGGCGAGGCGCCGGGCGATGGCGGCACCGATGCCGGTGCCGCCGCCGGTGATCACGGCGTGGCGTGGGGCGTTATCGTTCATGCCTCGGCTCCCGGTTGTACGGTTTCCTTGTCCCCGGATCCATCGAGCCACGTGCGCATGCGCCCGCGCAGCGCCTCCGGGATGGGGCGGCTGGCCAGTCGGCCGTTTTCGTTGTGCACCCACACCAGCGTGGCCTCGGCGTCCAGCCGCGGCGCGCCGTCACAGGTCCCGGTAACCCGGAAGCCCAGCGAGCTGCGGCCGAGCCGGAGCAGGCGCAGCCGCACCTCCAGGGTCTCGCCGAGCCGTGCCGGCGTGGCCACGTCGAGGGTGAGCCGGGTGGTGGGGGTGCCGGTATCCGCGCTGACGTGCATGTCGGTAAACGAATGCCCGACCCGCTCGAACCAGTCCTCGATCAGGCGGTTGACCACCTCCAGGTAGCGCCAGCCGTGTACCGTCGCGGTGGCGTCGCACCAGACGCCGGTGACCGGCAGTGACGTGATCAGTTCCTGCATCCGTTCCGCTCCCGGGGGCGGCATGCCCCGTATTGGTGCGCTCAGGCTAAGCGGTGCCCCGATTTAATTCAAGTATAAAATGTTTAGCTATGATCGAACTGTGGCATATCCATTATAGGTAAGAAGTTGACGTGTAAGATAACGCGATTATACTGCCTCTATCCACGGCCGCTGGCGGCCGGATACGGACAATCGGGCAGACAGAACGACGACTGCGGAGGAGCGATGAAGATCACCATCATCGGCGGCGGACCGGGCGGGCTGTACATGGCGCTGCTGACCAAGAAACAGTGGCCGGACTGGGAGGTCAGCGTCTACGAGCGTAATGCGCCGGACAGCACCTTCGGCTTCGGCGTGGTGTTCTCCGACGAGACCCTCGGATTCCTCGACGACTACGACAACGCCTCCTACGAGGCGATCCGCCGCAGCTTCGCCTACTGGGGCGACGTGGACGTGCACTACCAGGGCCACGTGCTCACTTCAGGCGGCAATGGCTTCTGCGGCTGCTCGCGGCTGACCCTGCTGCAGATCCTCCAGCAGCGCTGCCGCGAGCTCGGCGTGACCATGCATTTCAACACCGAGGTTGAGGACGAGTCACAGTTCGCCGACAGCGACATCATCGTCGCCGCCGACGGCATCAACAGCCGCATCCGCGAGAATCACCGCGACTGGTTCCGGCCGCGCTTCGACTGGCGCCGGAACTACTTCTGCTGGCTGGGCTCGAGCCGCGAGTTCGATGCCTTCAAGTACTTCTTCCAGGAGACGGAGTACGGCGTGGTGGTCGCCCACTGCTACCAGTACGAGCCGGGCCGCAGCACCTGGGTGGTGGAGATGGCACCGGAGACCTGGCAGGGGCTGGGTTTCGACCGGATGGGCGAGGACGAGTTCATCCCGGTGCTCGAGGAGGTCTTCGACCAGGAACTCGACGGCCACCCGCTGATCGCCAACCGCTCGATCTGGCGGCAGTTCCCGATGATCCGCAACGAACGCTGGGTCAAGGACAACATCGTCCTGCTCGGTGACTCCCAGCACACCGCGCACTACTCCATCGGCTCGGGCACCAAGCTCGCCATGGAGAGCGCCATCGCCCTGTTCGAGTCCGTGAAGGCGCACACCGGCGACGTCGCCGCGGCCCTGGCGGACTTCGAGGAGGGCCGCCGCACCGAGGTGGAGATCACCCAGCACGCCGCGGACGTCTCCCTCGCCTGGTTCGAGAACATCGACCGGCACTGGGGCATGGACCCGGAGCCGTTCGCCTTCGCGCTCATGTCCCGGGCGAAGAAGCTGACCTACGAGAACCTCCAGCTGCGTGACCAGTCCTTCGTCGACCGCTGCAACGCGTGGTTCCTGCGCCGCGAGCGCGAGCGCGGCTTCGAGGCCGCCGACGGCACGCCGCCGATGTTCACGCCGCTGCGCCTGCGCGGTATGACCGTGCCCAACCGCGTGGTGGTCTCGCCGATGGCGCAGTATATGGCCGAGGAGGGCGTGCCCAACGACTGGCACCTGGTGCACTACGGCAGCCGTGCCGTCGGCGGCGCCGGGCTGATGTACACGGAGATGACCTGCGTGTCCCCGGACGCCCGAATCACCCCCGGCTGCACCGGGCTGTGGAACGAGGCCCAGCGCGACGCCTTCCGCCGGATCGTGGATTTCGTCCACGCCCAGTCGGACACGCGCATCTGCATGCAGCTCGGTCACGCCGGGCGCAAGGGCTCGACCCAGGTGGGCTGGGAGCGCATGGACCACCCCCTGCCGGAGGGCAACTGGCCGGTCTATTCCGCCTCGCCCATCCCCTATTTCGAGGGCGAGAGCCAAGTGCCGGTGGAGATGAGCCGTGCCGACATGGACCGGGTGCGGGACGACTTCGTGCGCTCGGCGCGGTTCGCCGAGGAGGCGGGCTTCGACATGCTCGAGGTCCACATGGCCCACGGCTACCTGCTCGCGAGCTTCCTCTCGCCGCTGACCAACGTCCGCGACGACGAGTACGGCGGCGGCATCGAGAACCGTCTGCGCTATCCCCTGGAGGTCTTCGAGGCGGTCCGCGCGGTCTGGCCGCAGGACAAGCCGATGTCGGTGCGTATCTCGGCGACCGACTGGAAGGAGGGCGGCCTCTCGGACGCCGACCTGAGCGCCATCGCCCGGGCCTTCCGCGACGCCGGGGTCGACCTCATCGACGTCTCCGCGGGGCAGACGGTGCCGGACCAGAAGCCCGTATACGGGCGCATGTTCCAGACCCCGTTCGCCGACAAGGTGCGCAACGAGAGCGGCGTCGCGACCATGGCCGTGGGCAACATCACCACCGCCGACCAGGTGAACACCATCCTCATGGCGGAGCGTGCGGACCTGGTCGCGCTGGCGCGGCCGCACCTCTCCGACCCGTACTTCACCCTGCATGCCGGGGCCTGGTACCAGCAGCGGGACGTCGCCTGGCACCGGGTCTACGGTGCCGGCCGTTTCCAGGCCTACCGCACGGCCGAGAAGGACCGCGAGGAGCTCACCGACCTGCAGGTGCGCACGCGCCCGCGCAGCCACGAGGTCACGGACGACTCCGGTGCCGGGGCCGAGCGCCCGGGAGCGGGCCGGGCCGCCTGAGTACGGTCGTACCGGCGGCGCCGACGACGGTGTCGCCGGGGCTCAGTCCTGGTCCCCGCGGGCCTCCAGGCGGTGGCGCACGCGGTCGAGCAGGCCGACGAGCTCGTCGAGCTCGCCGTCGTTGAGGATGCCGAAGATCTCGTCGGACCACGCCTCGTGGGCGTCGGCCATGGCATGGAACAGCCGGGTGCCGGTGTCGGTGAGGTAGACGTCGCTCACCCGGCGGTCGCGGCTGGAGGGGCGGCGATGGATCAGCCCGTCGCCCTCCATGCGGTCGAGCAGCCGGGTGATGTTGCCCTTGGAGGCGAGCAGCCGCTGGGCGAGCGCGGATGTGCTCAGGGCCTCGGGGTGGACGTAGTCCAGGTGCGCGAGCACGTCGAAGCGCGACAGCGAGCTGTCGAAATCGTCGCGGAAGAGATCGGAGATGGCCTGCTCCACGCGCTTGGAGCACTTGATCAGGTGCAGCCACGCGCGCAGCGAGCGCTTGCTGTGGGGCAGCATGGTCGCCTCGTCGAGCGGCGTCGCGCCGCCGTGCTCACGGCCGGGCTGTGTCATTCGCTCCTCCTCGTTCGCGACTGCGTCCGCCGGCGGCGGGACGCCGGCGGATCGACACGCAATGATACCAGCGGCAGCGGTACGCGTGACGGGTTGATATCTGACAGTTAAATGTTTTATACGTAAACAACATAAGCGGACACGGTCCCGGGCCGCCGCGGTAATCGTCTACAGTTACCGGCGTTCCCGGCCCTTCAGAACACGCCAACGCCAAACGCCATATCCGGGAGGAGAGCGCATCATGCAGTCCAGCAACCTCGTCACCCAGCTTGCCGGCGCCATTGCCGGCGGCGACGTGCGCATCGTCGATCTCAGCGTCACCCTGACCAATGACACCCCGGTGCTCCAGCTGCCGGAGCAGTTCAACCAGGGCTGGCCCTTCCGCAAGGAGGAGATCTCCCGCTACGACGAGCGCGGTCCCGCCTGGTACTGGAACAACATCTCCTGCGGCGAGCACACCGGCACCCACTTCGATGCGCCGATCCACTGGGTCACCGGCAAGGACTTCGAGCAAAACGCCACCGACACCGTCGATCCGCAGCATTTCATCGCCCCCGCCTGCGTGATCGACTGCACCGCCTACGCCAGCGCGGACGAGGACTTCCTGCTCGGCCGCGAGCATGTCGAGGCCTGGGAGCGCGAGCACGGACGCATCCCCGCCGGCCACTGGGTGCTGTTCCGTACGCAGTGGTCCGAGCGCACCGACCCGGACGCCTTCCTCAACATGCGCGAGGACGGCGCCCATACCCCCGGGCCCAGCCACGAGGTCGTGAAGTTCCTCGCCGAGGAGCGCGACGTGCTCGGCTTCGGCACCGAGACGGTGGGCACCGATGCCGGCCAGGCGCCGCAGATGGACCCGCCGTTCCCCTGCCACAACGTCATGCACGGCACCAACAAGTTCGGGCTCGCGAGCCTCACCAACCTCGACCGGCTGCCCCCCACGGGGGCCGTGGTGATCGCCGCGCCGCTGAAGATCGAGGACGGCTCGGGCAGCCCCTGCCGCGTCGTCGCCCTGGTCACCGGCGACTGAACCCGCTGTCGTCCGCGGCGGCCGTTGGCGGTCGCCGCGGGCACGGAGTAGAGAGCTATGGCGGAGCGTTCTTTCGCGAAAGAAGTCAAGAAGCTGCGCATGGGGGCCGGCGAGGAATTCCACGGAGAGGGGATACTCGCGGTCACCAAGGCGCTGCTGCAGTCGGGGGTCGGTTACGTCGCCGGCTACCAGGGTGCGCCCATCTCCCACCTGATGGACGTGCTCACCGACGCCAACGAGATCCTCGAGGAGCTGGACGTCCACTTCGAGTCGTCCGCCTCCGAGGCCACCGCCGCGGCGACCCTGGCCGCGTCGGTGAACTATCCCATTCGCGGGGCGGTGGCGTGGAAGTCCACCGTGGGCACCAACGTCGCCTCCGATGCCCTCGCGCAGCTCGCCTCCGGTGGCGTCACCGGCGGCTCGCTGGTGATCGTCGGCGAGGACTACGGCGAGGGCTCCAGCATCATGCAGGAGCGTACCCACGCCTTCGCCATGAAGTCGCAGATGTGGCTCCTCGATCCGCGGCCCAACCTGGGCAGCATCGTCGAGTCGGTGGAGAAGGGGTTCGAGCTCTCGGAGGCGAGCAACACGCCGGTGATGCTGGAGCTGCGCATCCGCGCCTGCCACGTCCACGGCCGTTTCGAGGCCAAGGACAACGTGCGCCCGGCGTACACGCTCAGCGACGCCATGGAGCACCCGGTGCGCGATCCGAGCCGCATCGTGCTGCCGCCCTCGAGCTTCCTGCACGAGCACGAGAAGGTCGACCGCCGCTGGCCGGCGGCAGTGTCGTTCATCCAGCAGCACGGGCTCAACGAGTTCTTCGAGGGCGAGCGCGGCGACATCGGCCTGATCCTCCAGGGCGGGCTCTACAACAGCGTCATCCGCGCGCTGGAGCGCCTCGGGCTGGCGGACAGCTTCGGCGATACCCGCATCCCGCTGTATGTGCTCAACGTCACCTACCCGCTGGTGGACGACGAGGTGAAGTCGTTCTGCGCCGGCAAGGATGCGGTGCTGATGATCGAGGAGGGCCAGCCGGAGTACATCGAGCAGGCCCTGCACGCGATCCTCCGCCGCGCCGACCTGCAGACGCGCATCCACGGCAAGGACATGCTGCCCAAGGCCGGCGAGTACACCGGCGCGGTGCTCGCCGATGGCATCCGGCAGTTCCTGGAACAGCATGCCCCGGACGTCGCGCGCCTGCCCGGCGCCGCGGCCTCCAGCGCCGCCGCCGGCATGGAGGGGCTGGACGAGGTGGTGCCGCCGCGCCCGCCGGGCTTCTGCACCGGCTGCCCGGAGCGGCCGATCTTCACCGCCATGAAGCTGGTCGAGCGCGAGCTCGGCGAGCACCACGTGAGCTGCGATATCGGCTGCCACCTGTTCTCGATCCTGCCGCCGTTCAACATCGGCAACACCACCATGGGCTACGGTCTGGGCGGTGCCGGCGCGGCGGCGTTCAACGCCCCGGGGGCGCGGCGCAGCATCAGCATCGTCGGCGACGGCGGGTTCTGGCACAACGGCCTGGCGAGCAGTGTGGGCAACGCGGTGTTCAACCAGAGCGACAACGTCACGGTGATCGTGGACAACGGCTACTCCGCGGCGACCGGCGGCCAGGACATCCTCTCCTCGAAGGCGGAGAACCCGATCCGCAGCACGAAACAGTCCATCGAGCAGGCGGTGCGCGGCGTCGGCGTGAACTGGGTGCGGCGGATCACCAACACCTACGATGTCGGCACCATGCGCGACACCCTGCGCGAGGCGCTGACGACCGAGTCCTCCGGGCCCAAGGTGGTGATCGCCGAGTCCGAGTGCATGCTCAACCGCCAGCGCCGCGAGAAGCCGGTATTCCGCAACCTGCTCAAGGGCGGCAAGCGCGTGGTGCGCGAGCGCTTCGGCGTGGATAGTGACACCTGCACCGGCGATCACTCCTGCATCCGCCTCTCCGGCTGTCCGTCGCTGTCGGTCAAGCCCAACCCGGACCCGCTGCGCAGCGACCCGGTGGCCCACGTCGAGGACAGCTGCGTGGGCTGCGGGCTGTGCGGGCAGGTCGCGCACGCCGCGGTGCTCTGCCCGTCGTTCTACCGGGCCGAGATCATCCACAACCCGACCGCCTGGGACCGGTTCGCCAAGCGCGTGCGCGACGCGGTGATCGGTTTCTTCCAGCGCCGCGAGGCGCGGCGGATCGAACGCTACGCGATGTAGCGGCGCACAGGAGGCATTCGTGGACCGTTCCATCAGACCGATCAGCATCGCCATACAGGCGATGGGCGGGCAGGGCGGCGGCGTGCTGGCGGACTGGATCGTCAGCCTCGCCGAGTCCCAGGGCTACCTCGCCCAGACCACCTCCGTGCCCGGCGTCGCCCAGCGCACCGGGGCGACGCTGTACTACGTGGAGATCTTCCCCGAGCACGCCGCCCGCAAGGCCGGCCGGGACCCGGTGCTGGCGCTCATGCCCATGCCCGGCGACGTGGACGTGGTCATCGCCGCGGAGTTCATGGAGGCCGGGCGTGCGGTACAGCGCGGGATCGTGACCCCGGATCGCACCACGCTCATCGCCTCCACCCACCGCGTCTACGCCATCGGCGAGAAGACCGCGATGGGCGATGGCATCCTCGACGACGGCAAGGTCCTGGAGGCCGGGGAGCAGGCGGCGAAGTCGTTTATCTACTTCGACATGGCCGCGGTGGCGGAGTCCCACGGCAGCGTCATCAGCTCGACGCTGTTCGGGGCGCTGGCCGGCTCCGGGCGGCTGCCCTTCGAGCGGGCCGCGTTCGAGGAGGCCATCCGCCGCGGGGGCATCGGCGTGGAGGCGAGCCTGGCGGCCTTCGGCGACGCCTTCGAACGGGCCCAGGGCGAGCCCGAGGCGCCGGATCACAGCGGCCCGGCGCCGTCCGAGCCCGACCCGCAGCACCCCGTGCTGCGCGAGCAGCTCGAGCGCGTGCGCGGCCGCTTCCCCGAGGTCGCCCACTTCAACGTGGTCGAGGGCATGCGCCGGCTCGCCGACTACCAGGACCCGGCCTACGCGCGGGACTACGTCGACCGCGTGGAGGCGGTGCTGGCGCTGGACGAGGCCCACGGCGGCGAGACCCGGGACTACCTGCTCACCACCGAGGCGGCCCGGTACCTGGCGCTGTGGATGTCCTACGAGGACACCATCCGGGTGGCGGACCTCAAGACGCGGGCCAGCCGGTTCGAGCGCTTTCGCCGGGAGGTGCGCGCCGGCGACGATCAGCTCGTCTACGTCACCGAGTTCATGCACCCGCGCATCGAGGAGATCTGCGACACCCTGCCCGCGCCGCTGGGCCGGCTGCTGCTGAACTCGCCGCGCCTGCAGCGCCCGCTGGAGCCGTTCACCCGCAAGGGCCGGCACGTGCGCACTGCGACGCTGTCGGGGTTCATGCTCCTGTGGACCGTCTCGCGGATGCGGCGCTGGCGGCGCTCGACCCTGCGCTTCCGCGAGGAGATGGCGCGTATCGAGGCCTGGCTCGGGCGCATCCACCAGACCGTGGCTCCGGACTACGCGCTGGCGGTGGAGATCGCCCGGTGCCAGCGCCTGGTCAAGGGCTATGGCGACACCCACGCCCGCGGGCTGAGCAACTTCAACACCATCATGGGCGTCATCGACGGCTATGACGGCGACGAGGAGCCCGCCGCGGTGGTCCGGCGCCTGCGCGAGGCGGCGCTGGCCGACGAGCAGGGCGAGAAGCTTGCCGCCGCGGTTGCCGCCCTGAACGGTGGCGACGACGGGGAGACGCCGCAGGCGGCCACCACCCGGGCCCGTCCCGTGCGCGTCGGGGCCTGATGTCCGTGCCCCCGGGCGTCGCCCGGGGGCGTTACTGCCCCTCCCTCAGGCGCGCGATCATCTCGCGCAGGCCGGCCTTGAGCGTCTCCACCTCCGCCTCCGGGTAGCCGCTGAGCACCTGGGCCTCGTGGGCCTTGGCCCGCTCGATCAGCGGCTGCACCTTATCCCGCCCCGCCGGGGTGATCGATACCCGGGTGATGCGCCGGTCCTCCGGCTCGTTGCGCCGGAGCACCAGCCCGCAGTCCTCCAGCCGCGCGACCACCCGCGTGAGCGTGGGCTGCGTCAGCAGGGTGATCTCGGCGAGGTGGCCGATGGTCATGGCCTCGCGGTCGTAGAGCGTCGCGAGCACGCGCCACTCGGGGATGCGCAGCCCCGCCGCGCTCACGCGGGCGTGGAACTGCTCGCTCACGAGCGTGCTCGCCCGGGCGAGCAGGTAGGAGAGGTAGTCGTCGGTGAAGTAGCGCACCGGCTCTCGCATGGTCTGAGGGTTCCACTGTCTGTGCGTGTCGGGGCGTTCGTCACGGCCGATTGTCGTGGGCCCGACGGGGCGGGTCCAACGGTATATTTTTTATGTACTAAATTTTTATCTACAAATCTATTCAAATGCATCTAACCCTGTGCTAGGTTCAATCCACAGGGTTGATAAATATCAAAGACACACCGTGGCCCTGTGACCCCGGCCCATGACGGAGGAGACACGATCATGACGCGCTGGACCGGACTACTCGCGATCGCGCTACTTGCCTGGGCGCCGCTGGCGCTGTCCCAGACCACGCTCCGCGTCGCCAACTGGCTGCCGCCGAGCCACCTGCTGGTCTCGGACGTGCTCAAGCCCTGGGGTGAGGCGGTGGAGAAGGCCACCGGCGGCAGCGTGCAGGTGGAGGTGATGAGCTCGCCGCTCGGCCCCCCGCCGGCGCAGTACGACCTCGTCGCCGACGGCCTGGCGGACGTCGGCTTCAGCGTGCACGGCTACACGCCGGGGCGCTTCTCGGTCTTCGAGCTCGCCGAGCTGCCGCTGCAGACACCCTCCGCCGAGGTCAAGTCGGTGGCCTACTGGCGCGCCTACCAGGAGACCATGGCGGATTCCGGCGAGCACCGCGGCGTCCACCTGCTGGGCCTGTTTACCCACGGGCCCGGGCATATCTGGAACAGCCGGCGGCCGGTGCACAGCCTCGATGACCTGAGCGGGCTGAAGCTGCGCGTGCCCGGCGGCGTGGCCGCCCAGCTCAGCGAGGAGCTCGGGGTGGTACCGGTCAACGCGCCCTCCTCGCAGTCCTACGAGCTCCTCTCCCAGGGCGTGGCCGACGGCATCGTCTTCCCCTACGAGAGCGTGACCTTCTTCAACCTCCAGGACACGGTGGACTACGGCACCGTCGTCCCCGGCGGGCTCTACACCGTCAGCTTCTATGTGGTGATGAACCAGGCGAAGTGGCAGTCCCTGAGCGATGACGAGCGCGCCGCCATCGACAGTGTCTCCGGCGAATACCTCGCGCGCCTGGCCGGCCGGGCCTGGGACCGGGCGGACCGCCAGGGGCGCAAGGACCTGCGTGCCGCCGGCGTGCGCATCGAGCAGGCCGACGACGCCATGATCGAGGCGATCGCCGAGCAGGCCGACGGCCTGCGCGAGCGCGTGCTCGAGCGGGTCGCCGAGGACGGGGTCGACGGGCAGGCGTTCCTGGACGCACTGCACCGCGAGCTCGAGGCCGCCGGGGCCGAGTGATGCGGACCCCGGCAGCCGTCGCTCTCGTCCGGGGCGTGCGCGGGTTGCGCGGCGTCATCGGCGCCGTCGCCGCCTGCCTGCTGGTGCTCATGCTCGCGGTGACCAGCGTGGACGTGGTCGGGCGCTACTTCTTCGATGCCCCGCTGCTCGGGGCCTTCGAGATCAGCGAGGTGGCCATGGCGCTGCTGATCTACGCGGGCCTGCCGCTGGTCTGTCTCGAGCGCGGCAACGTCTCCGTGACCCTGCTCACCGAGCGTCTGGGGCCGGCGGCACGGCGGGTGCAGGAGAGCGTCGTGCACCTGGTCGGCGCCGGGGTCGCCGGCGTGCTGGCCTGGCGGCTCGCCGCGCACGCCGCGCGGCTGTTCACCTACGGCGACGCCACCATGTTCCTCGGCATCCCGCTGGGGCCGGTGGCGGCGGTCATGGCGGCGCTCACGGGGCTGGCGGCGGTGATCCTCGCGGGCAACGCGTTCGCCGTCGCCACGGGCCTGCGCGCCCCCGGTGACGGCTGAGGAGGCGCGGCATGGAATACTGGCTCCCGGGGCTCGCCGCCGTGCTCGGACTGATCGTGCTCGGCCTGCCCATCGCCTTCGCCATGATGCTGGTGGGCGTGGTCGGGGTCGCCGCCATCCTCGGCGTGGACCCGGCGCTGTCCCTGCTCGGGCAGGTGGGCTACGACACCGGCAAGTCCTACACCCTGACGGTGGTGCCGCTGTTCGTGCTGATGGGCAACCTCATCGTGCATGCCCGGCTCGCCGACGACCTCTACGCCGCCAGCAACGCCTGGCTCGGCCACCGCAAGGGCGGACTGGCGATGGCCACGGTCGCCGCCTGCGGCGGTTTCAGCTCGGTGTGCGGCTCCTCGCTCGCCACCGCCGCGACCATGTCCAAGGTGGCGATGCCGTCGATGCGGCGCTACGGCTACTCCGAGGCGGTCTCCAGCGGCGTGATCGCCGCCGGCGGGACCCTCGGCGTGCTGATCCCCCCGAGCGTGATCCTCGTGCTCTACGGGATCATCACCCAGCAGAACATCGGCAAGCTGTTCATCGCCGGCCTGGTGCCGGGGCTGCTCGGCGTGCTCGGCTACATGGCGGCGGTGCGGCTGCACTTCTGGTGGACCGGCGACGCCACCGAGCCGTACCCGAAGCTCGCGTTCGGCGAGCGCCTGCGTGCGCTGCGCGCCGTCGGCGGCGTGCTCTCGCTGTTCGCGCTGGTGATGGGCGGCATTTACCTGGGCGTGTTCACCGCCACCGAGGCCGCCGGCATCGGCGCGAGCGGGGCGCTGGTGCTGGCGCTGTGGCGGCGGGCGCTGACCCCGGCGTCGTTCTACCGGCTGCTGCTGGAGACCGCGCGCACCACGGCGATGATGTTCGCGATCCTCATCGGCGCGGTGGTGTTCTCCAACTTCGTCAACCTCGCGGGGATGCCCGACGACCTCGCCGCCTGGGTGAGCGCGGCGGACCTCGCGCCGATGGCGGTGATCCTCATCATACTGGGCCTGTACCTGGTGCTCGGGGCGGTGCTGGAGAGCCTGTCGATGCTGCTGCTCACCGTGCCGATCTTCTTCCCCATCGTGCAGGGGCTCGGCTTCGATCCGATCTGGTTCGGCATCGTCGTGGTGGTGGCCATCGAGATCAGCCTGATCACCCCGCCCATCGGACTCAACGTGTTCGTGCTCAACACCGTGCTGCCGGAGACCCGGCTGGGCACGATCTTCCGCGGCGTGACGCCGTTCCTGCTCATGGACATCGTCCGGCTGCTGGTGCTCGCGTTCATCCCCGCGATCACCCTGTGGCTGCCGTCGATGATGTAGCCCCGCGCGGGCAAGGAGTGAACAACATGCTGAACCGACTGATCGCCGCCGCCCTGATGCTGGCCGCCGCCGTGCCCGCCGCCGCGGGCAACGTGACCCTGCGCTTCTCCAACTGGCTGCCGCCGGAGCACTACGTGGTCACGGAGATGATCCGGCCCTGGGCCGAGGACGTCGCCGAGGCCACCGACGGCCGCGTGACCGTCGAGATCATGCAGGCGATGGCCAAGCCCGAGGCCCACTTCGACCTGGTGCGCGACGGCGTCGCGGACCTCGCCTTCGGCGTGCACGGCTACACGCCGGCGCGGTTCAAGCTCACCGGGATGGCGGAGCTGCCGCTGCTCGCCGACGACGCCGAGGCCAACTCGGTGGCCTACTGGCGGACCTACCAGCGCTACTTCCGGCCCGCCAACGAGCACGAGGGCGTCAAGCTGCTCTCGCTGTGGACCAATACCCCGGCGCAGATCTTCCTGCGCGGGGGCGACGTCGCCGGCGTCGGCGATCTGTCCGGGCGCAAGGTCCGGGTGCTCGGCGCGACCACCGGCGAGGTCGCCCAGCGCCTGGGTATGACGCCGATCTCCGCGCCTGCCTCCCAGAGCTACGAGCTGCTCTCCCGCGGCGTGATCGACGGCACGTTCTTCCAGAGCGACTCCATCGTCAGCTTCCGGCTGCAGGACTACGTCGACACCGCGGTCACGGTGCCCGGGGGCTTCGCCCACAGCAGCCAGTACCTGGTGATGAACCGCGACAAGTGGAACGCCATCTCCAAGGCGGACCGCGAGGCCATCGAGGCGCTCTCCGGCGAGGCCATGGCGCGGCGCTTCGCCCGGGTATGGGACCGCAAGGCGCGCGAGGCGCGGGAGACGCTCAGGGGCGCCGGCGTGCGTTTCGTCCGGCTGGACGGCGACGCCCGCGACCGGCTGGCCGAGCGCCTGGCGCCGGTTCGCGCGGACTGGGTGGAGACCGCGGCGGAGCGTGGGGTCGATGGCGAGGCGGCGCTGGCGTATTTCCACGACCAGATCGAGGCGCTGAACGCGGAGTAGCGGGGCGGGTGGAGCCGGGAGGGTTCCACCGTCCGAATATATTCATTTGGATGTTTATTGCCGCTGACCTTTCGCGGGCAGGGAGAGAGGCCATGACCAAGCTGGAACTTGAAGTCCGTGCCGCCGAGTGGCTCACGCCGCAGATCCGGCGCATCGAGCTGCAGCGTGCCGGCGGCGGGACGCTGCCCGGGTTCACCCCCGGCGCCCACCTGCGCTTCGAGCTGCCGCTGGACGGCGGCAGCGGGCAGCGGCAGTACTCGCTGATCGTCACCCGTGCCGACGCGGCGGCGATGGCGGCGCCGGAGCGCTACGTCATCGCGGTGCGGCGCGAGGCGGACGGGCGCGGCGGCTCGGCCTACATGCACGAGCGCCTGCAGCCCGGTGACCGGCTCACCGCCGAGGGGCCGGTCAACGATTTCCCGCTGCACGAGGGCGGGGGGCGCGCCGTGCTCATCGCCGGCGGCATCGGCGTCACGCCGATCCTGTCCATGGCGGCGGCCCTGACCGCCGCGGGCCGGGACTACCGCTTCCACTACAGCGGCCGCAGCCGCGGGCAGCTCGTCTTCGTCGACGAGATCCGGGCCCTCGCCGGCGAGCGGCTGAGCGTGCACGCCGACGACGAGCCGGACACCGCCCTCGACCTGGACGCCCTGCTGGCGGGCTACGGCCCGGCCGACCACCTCTACGTCTGCGGCCCCGGGGGCATGATCGACGCGCTCACCGCGGGCGCCCGTGCCCGGGGCTGGCCGCCGGAGCACGTGCACTTCGAGCTGTTCACCGCGGCCGCCCCGCAGGCCGGGGATCACGCCTTCGAGGTGGAGTGCCGTGCCTCCGGGGTGACCCTGCAGGTGGCCGCCGACCAGACGATCCTCGAGGCGGCCGAGGCCGCGGGCCTGGACCCGATGTCCGACTGCGAGCGCGGCGAGTGCGGGGTGTGCTCCACCGAGGTCATCGAGGGCGAGGTGGACCACCGGGACCACTACCTGAGCGACGACGAGAAGGCGAGCAACAGCGTCATGCAGATCTGCATCTCCCGAGCCAGGGGCGAGCGGCTGGTGCTGGATCTGTGAACGAGGAGGAGAAGGCAATGGGCAAGTATCGCGACAACCCCGAAGCGATCGCGTCGCTGGTGGGCGACGACTGCGTCCACCGCGACGTGTACCTGGACGAGGAGCTCTTCGAGCTGGAGCAGGACTACCTCTTCGCGCGGACCTGGAACTACCTGTGCCACGACAGCCAGATCCCCGACCGGGGCGACTACTTCACCGCCACCATCGCCGGGCGGCCGCTGATGGCGGTGCGCCACACCGACGGCAGCGTGCGGGTGATGATGAACCGCTGCGCGCACAAGGGCGCGAAGCTCGCCCCCGAGGAGCGCGGCAACACCGGCAAGTTCTTCCGCTGCCCCTACCACGCCTGGACGTTCAGGACCGACGGCTCGCTGCTCTCGATCCCGTTCAAGAAGGGCTACGAGGGCACGCGGCTGAACGAGTGCCGGGCCGCCAAGGGCCTGGTCACCATCGATAACGTCCGCAACTACCGCGGCTTCATCTTCGTGCGCATCAGCGACGAGGGCCCGGACTTCGACGAGTACTTCGGCCCTGTCATCACCTCGCTGGACAACATGGTCGACCGGGCCCCGGAGGGCGAGATCGAGGTCGCCGGCGGCTGCCTGCGGTTCATGCACGACTGCAACTGGAAGATGTTCGTCGAGAACCTCAACGACACCATGCACCCGATGATCGTGCACGAGTCCGCGGCGGGTACCGCCAGGGAGCTGTGGAAGGACCAGCCCGAGGACGCGCCCAAGCCCATGATCATCCAGCAGCTGCTGCCCTTCGTGAACGACTACCAGTTCTTCGACGCCGGCGGCGTGCGGGTGTTCGACAACGGCCACAGCTACGACGGCGAGAAGGTGAGCATCCACTCACACTACTCCGGGCTGCCCGAGTACGACCGCGCGATGGAGGCCGCGTACGGCCCCGAGCGGGCCCGCGAGATCCTGACCACGGTGCGGCACAACACCGTGCTGTATCCGACCATGACCTCCAAGTGCGCCATCCAGGCGATCCGCGTCGCGCGGCCGATCAGCGCGAACCGGACCCTGATCGAGAGCTGGACCTTCCGGCTAAAGGGCGCGCCGGAGGAGCTGCTGCAGCGCACGCAGACCTACTCGCGGCTGATCAACTCGCCGTTCTCCGTGGTGGGGCACGACGACCTCCACTGCTACGAGGCCATCCAGGCGGGGCTGCTCGCCTCCGGCAACGAGTGGATCAGCCTGCACCGGGACTTCGACCCGGCGGAGCTCGACGAGCCCGAGCGGCTGGATAACGGCACCAGCGAGATCTCCATGCGCAACCAGTTCCGCGCCTGGAGGAAGTTCATGACCGACGGCGCGTCCCGGGGCCAGTGAAGGGGGGCAGGGCGATGAGCGAACACGACACACCCAGCGACGAGGCGCTCGTGGACTTCGTCTACCACGAGGCACGGCTGCTCGACGAGAAGCGCTACGAGGAGTGGTCGGCGCTGTTCACCGAGGACGGGGTCTACTGGATCCCGCTGGAGCACGACCAGCCCGACCCGGAGCACCATACCTCGCTGGTCTACGACGACCGGCTACTCATGCAGGTGCGTATCGGCCGCATGAACAGCCCGCGGGCCTTTTCGCTGCGGCCCACGGTGCGCGGCCACCACCTGCTCGCCCAGCCGCGCATCGAGCGCCGCGACCCGGAGGCCGGCGAGTACGTCCTGCGCACGGACTTCCACTACACCGAGGCCCGGGGCGACGAGGTGCTGCGCTACGCCGCCACCGCCTATCACCACCTCAGCGCCGACGGCGGGGAGCTGCGCATGCGCATGAAGCGGGTCAACCTGCTCAACTGCGATGCCAACCACCCGGCCGTCCAGCTCTACCTATAGGCGGAGGTCGCCGTGAACCGAGCCAATACCGTCTGGGAGGCGTTCCGCGACACCGCGGCGCGGTTCCCGGATCATCCCTGCCTCCAGGTGCTGCCGGAGACGGCGGCGATCTACGGCATCGACGCCGGTGAGCGACGCTACGCGGCGGTCCTGGCGGAGGTCGACGCCCTCGCCGGGGCCTTCCGTGACGCCGGCTACGGCCCGGGGCTGCGCGCCGGGCTGCTGCTGGAGAACCGGCCGTCGTTCCTCACCCACTGGTTCGCGCTCAACCGCCTCGGCGTGAGCGTGGTGCCCATCAGCGCCGAGATGCGCGCCGCCGAGCTGGAGTACCTGTGCGGGCACAGCGAGATCGCGCTGGCGGTGACGCTGCCGGAGCGTGCGGGCGACCTCCGCGCCGCGGCGGAGCGTGCCGGCACCCGGCTCGCGGTGATGAGCCCCGGCGAGGCGGTGCCGCCGGCGCCGCGGCCGCCCGTGGACGCGGCGCTCGACCGCGACAGCGAGTGCGCGCTGCTCTATACCTCCGGGACCACGGGGCGGCCGAAGGGCTGCGTGCTGCCGAACCGGTACTTCCTCGGGGCGGGGGAGTGGTACGCCGGCATCGGCGGCCTGGCCGCATTGCGGGAAGGGGGCGAGCGCATGCTGACACCGCTGCCGGTGAACCACATGAACGCCATGGCGTTCTCCACCCTGGCCATGGTGCTCACGGGGGGCTGCCTGATCCTGCTGGACCGCTTCCACCCGCGGAGCTGGTGGGAGAGCGTGCGCGAGAGCCGGGCCACGGTGGTGCACTACCTGGGCGTGATGCCGGCGATGCTCCTCGCCGCCGAACCCTCGCAGGCGGACCGCGATCACCACGTGCGTTTCGGCTTCGGCGCCGGGGTGGACCGGCGCCACCATGCCGCGTTCGAGGAGCGTTTCGGGTTCCCGCTGCTGGAGGCCTGGGCCATGACCGAGACCGGCCCCGGGGCGGCGGTCATCGCCAACCACGAGCCCCGCCACGTGGGCACGTCCTGCTTCGGGCGTCCGGAGCCCGCGGTGGAAGTGCGCCTGGTCGGCGATGACGGCGGCGACGTCCCCGACGGCGAGCCCGGCGAGCTTTGGGTGCGCGCCGCCGGCGATGACCCGGCCCACGGCTTCTTCCGCGAGTACCTCAAGAACCCGGAGGCCACGGCGGAGGTCTGGGCCGGCGGCTGGTTCCATACCGGCGACGTGGTCCGCCGCAGTGCCGACGGCTCGCTCCATTTCGTCGACCGCAAGAAGAACGTCATCCGCCGCAGCGGCGAGAACATCTCCGCCGTGGAGGTGGAGAGCGTGCTCCAGCAGCACCCGTTGGTGCACCAGGTGGCGGTGGGCGCGGTGGCGGACGAGATCCGCGGCGACGAGGTGATCGCCTGCGTCGTGCCCGCGGAGACGGTATCCGCGGAGCGGCGGGAGGCGCACGCCGCCTCGATCGTCGACTACTGCCTGGAGCAGCTGGCCTATTACAAGGCGCCGGGGTACGTCGCCTTCGTCGAGGCGCTGCCGCTCACGCCCACCCAGAAGGTCCAGCGCGGCGAGCTCCGGGCCCTGGTGCGGGAGCTGCAGGGGCAGGCGTGCTGCGTGGACACCCGCGGCCTGAAGAAACGGCGGTGAGGAGGCGCGCATGAGCACGGGCTACGACGGCGTCGCCGTGGCGGTGCCGGTGAGCTGGGGCTACACCAAACGTTCGCACCACGGGGCGGCGTACTTCCTCGCCGGTGCGCTGCGTGAGCTGCTGGCCCGCAGCGGCCTCGACAAGGCGGCCGTGGACGGCCTGGCGGTCTCGAGCTTTACCCTGGCGCCGGATACCGCGGTGGGCTTCACCCAGTACGCGGGCGTGTCGCCGCGCTGGCTGGAGCACATCCCCACCGGCGGGGCCTGCGGGGTGGTGGCCCTGCGCCGGGCGGCCAGGGCGGTGCAGTGCGGCGACGCCGACGTGGTCGCCTGCCTCGCCGGGGACACCGCCAACTTCGGCAGCTTCCGCGGGCTGATGCAGAACTTCTCCAGCATGAGCCGTGACTTCGTCTATCCCCATGGCGCCGGCGGGCCCAATGCCAGCTTCGCGCTGATCGCCGAGCACTACATGCGCGCCTACGGCGCGGGCCGGGAGGACTTCGGGCGGATCGCGGTGAGCCAGCGCGCCAACGCCGGTCCCGTGCCCCACGCCCTGCTGCGCCGGCCCATGAGCCTGGACGACTACCTCGCCGCCCGCCCGGTGGCCGAGCCCATCCACCTGCTGGACTGCGTGATGCCCTGCGCGGGGGCGGAGGCCTTCCTGGTGATGTCCACCGAGCGCGCCCGCGCCCTGGGCCTGCCCCACGCGCGGGTGCTCGGCGCGATCGAACGCCACAACGCCTTCCCGGATGACCCGGTGCAGTACCGCGGCGGCTGGCTCTACGACCGCGACGCCCTGTACGACCAGGCCGGGATCGGGCCCGCGGACATGGACTTCCTCCAGACCTACGACGACTACCCGGTGATCTCGATGATGCAGATCGAGGACCTCGGCTTCTGCGCCAAGGGCGAGGGCCCCGCGTTCGTGCGCGCCCACGACCTCACCGTCGGCGGCGACTTCCCCCACAACACCTGCGGCGGCCAGCTCTCCGTGGGCCAGGCCGGCGCCGCCGGCGGCTACATCGGCCTGGTGGAGGCGCTGCGCCAGCTCACCGGTCAGGCCGCGGGCACGCCGGTCGAGGCCGCACGCCACGGGCTGGTCAGCGGCTTCGGCATGATCAACTACGACCGTGGCCTGTGCACCGCCGCGGCCGTCCTCGGGGAGGGCGGGCCATGAGCATACTGCCGCCGCGCCAGCGCGGGCCGCTGGGCCGGCGCTTCACCGCCGGGGCCGCGCGCGGGCGCCTGGAGCTGCCCGTGTGCGGCGACTGCGGGCGTATCCAGTATCCGCCGCGGGAGGTCTGCGGCCACTGCCTCTCGGAGGCCCTGGCATGGCGGCCCGTTGCCGGCGCCGGGACGCTGCTCGCGGTCACCCGGCTGCACCACAGCAACGAGCCGTACTTCGCCGCGCGGCTGCCGCTGCGCCTGGGCACCGTCTCCCTCGGCGAGGGCGCGCAGGCGCTGGCCTACCTCGCCGGCCGGGCCGCGCCCGGGGAGACGATGGACGTCCGTGCCGTGCTCGACCGCGGCGGCGAGGGCGTGCTGGTCGCGCAGGCAACGGGAAACGACGAAGCGGAGGAGGTCCGGAGCGCCATGCAGGCATTCACGTTCGATCCGGCGGGGCGGCGCATTGCCCTGTACGCGGCGACGCCGTCCCTCGCCCGGGCCGTCAGCCGCGCCCTGCGCGACGCCGGCGCGGCCGCCGTGGTGCGGCTGGACGCCGATCCCGGGGCGGCCGGGCCGGAGCCCGGTGAGGTGCACGCTACCGTCGCCGATCCGTACGACCCCGTCGCGGTGCGTGCGGCGGCGGGGGCCGTCGACGCCCTCGTGGTCTCCGGGCTCGGGGCCGGCGGCGCGGCGGGGCTGTCCGCGCTGCCCGGGGAGGCGGGCCGCGAGGCGATGGAGCGGGCGGTGGCGGTGCCGCTGGCGCTGGCCGACGCACTGCGCGAGCCACTGGCCGCCGCCGGCGGCGCCGTCGTCCAGCTCGTCTCCGTGTTCGCCCGGGCGCACCTGCCGGCGATGGGCCTGGAATCGGCCCTCCAGGCGACGGCCCTGTCCGCCACCGAGGGCCTGCGCGCCCGCGGCCATGCCGCCGGGGTGCGCGTGCTCACCGTGTTCGCCGGTCCGTTCGGCGGCCCGGACGGGCTCGCCCTGCCGGCGGCGCCGCCGGGGCGGCTCGCCCGCGGCGTGGTCACGGCGCTGGCGTCCGGCGTGGAGGAGAGCGCCGCCGATCCGGTGGCGGAGGACATCCTGGCGAAGTGGCGTGACGAGCCCAAGGCGCTCGAACGCGAGCTCGCCGCAATGGGGGAGGCAGACCAATGAGCGAACCCGTCGCCATCGTGACCGGCGGCAGCGCCGGCATCGGCCGGGCCATCTGCGAGGACCTGCTGGAGCGCGGCTACCGCGTGCTGTCGCTGGCCCGCCGCGCCAGCGATATCGATCACGGGCGCCTGGAGAGCATTCCCGTGGACCTCATGGACCCGGCGGCCACGGCCCGGGTCGCCGCGGACGTGGCGGCGCGCCATCCGGTGACCACCGTGGTGCACAACGCCGGGGTGATCCGCGCGGCGCTGCTGGACGAGGTCGCGGGCGAGGACCTGGACGCGCTGACCCACCTCCACCTCGGTGCCGCCATCACCCTGGTGCAGGCGGCCCTGCCGGCCATGCGCGAGCGTGGTTTCGGGCGCGTGGTGCTGCTGTCCTCGCGGGCCGCGCAGGGGTTGCAGACGCGGACCTGCTATTCCGCGACCAAGGCCGGGATGATCGGCATGGCGCGGACCTGGGCGCTGGAGCTCGCCGGGGACGGGATCACGGTCAACGTGGTCGCGCCGGGGCCGGTGCGCAGCACGGACATGTTCCACGGCGTGGTGCCGGCGGGCAGCGAGCGCGAGACGCGGCTGGCGGAGGGCGTGCCCGTCGGCCGGCTCGGGGAGCCGGCCGACGTGGCGCGGGCGGTGGCCTTCCTGGCCGCGCCGGAGAACGGCTTCATCACCGGGCAGACGCTCTACGTCTGCGGCGGCACCAGTCTGGGTGGTCTGCCCCTGTGACGCACCTGCGCCAAGCTTCCGTGTGGTTTTCCAGTAATCACGTGGACTCGCCCCCTTGAGGCGTCGAGGCCGATGCGCTGGAACGGGGAATGTCGGCTGCCAGGCGCAGCCGACCTACGGGAGATCGGGGAATCGCCAAGCGCGAAGCGCGCGCCGCAATTCAGCGATAACCACCTGTCCAGCTCGGGTAGGTCGCGCGCCGCGGGCGTGCGACGTTCTTGGCCCGGAATGCTCGGGGCGTCGCCCACGGCCTGTGGCCGTGCCCGACCGACCCGCCGTGACGAACCCACGCCAAACTTCCTTGGGGCTAGCGATCATCTCCACGGGGCGTGGCGAGGCGCGTGCGCTCGATGAGGCGAAGGCGGGATTCGGCCCCACATTCGCGCTCCAGATGGGATCCGAGATATGGATTATTGGCGAGGCAAATGAGACAGGCGCCGTTCAAAATGGCACAGCTGTAGTGGAACGCGATCATGGCATTCAGCGAGAGAGAGCTGCCGGCCGCTACGGCGAAGACGGCGGCCCCCACGCACTCACCCCCACAGAGCGCTACGACGGCCGCGACGGTGAAGATAAGGCCTAGGTTGCGGGTGAGCAGGCGTATGCCATTGACGTGCTCATAGCAGGCAAGGAACGCGGGGAAGAAGACCATGAGCACGTTCTCCAGGTTCTCGGCCGTGGCCCAGACGTCACTGCGCTCGAGTTTCAGCATCTCCTGCCACCGATCGACATTGAAGGAGTGGTTCGTCATGGCGAACGGAAAACTGGCGCGTTTTCCCCAGGAGAACCCGACCGCCCACTACTTCTCCAGCCAGCCCACCAGAAACCAGCTGGCCGCGTTGAGCGTCAGCCCCAGGGGAGTGGCCAGGAGAAAGGCGAGCAGATAAAGGCCCACCAGGGTCTCCGCGCTAAGGCAGCCGAAGGTGGAGGCTGAGCCCTCCGCGTCGATGGGAGGGCAGGATCGCAGGGCGGGGATGGCCACCCCGAGAACGGGGGTTTCCGTTGCCGCGGCGAGCCCCAGCAGCAGCAATACGGTGTAGCCGGTCGCACTATCGGATAAAAAGCGGATATACGATAAGGCGACGCCGCGGCCGGAGACGCCCGGGTTCGGTGTGGTGGTCATTCCATGGCGCTCCGCTACGCCGGCCGGAATCCGCAAGGATTCCGCGCATGCGCCCTTTCCCTAGGTCGGAGTATGCGCGTTCTCGGATAGGGCGGTGAACCGTACGTCGGTTCCCGCGCCTGCTCGCGATTGCTCGCGCCAGCGCCTCACCGTGTCGGCGTCAGGCGACCTCGTCGACGTCGAGGCGGTGCTTGAGCGCGAGCTTCATGCGCGCCATCAGGCGGTTGAGCTCGTCCACCTCGGCATCGGAGAGCTCATCGAACAGCTCCACCAGCCACGCCTCGTGGGCCCGGGCCATGGTGTCGAACTCCGCGCGCCCCTTGTCGCTGAGCTCCACCCACTGCACCCGCCGGTCGTCCGGGCAGGGGCGGCGGTTGACGTAGCCGCTGCGCACCAGGCGGTCCACCAGCCCGGTGACGTTGCCGCTGGAAACCAGCAGCAGCCGCGAGAGCTCCGACATGGTCTGGGGGCGATCCGCCCGCTCGAGCTCCGCGAGCACGTCGAACTGCGGCAGGGTGATGGTGAAGTGCTCGCGGAAGCGGCTGCGCAGCTGCTGCTCCACCAGCCCGACGGCCGGCAGCATCCGCAACCACAGCCGCAGTACCTTCTTGTTACGGGGATCGGTGTCGTCGGCGGGCGCGTCCTTCATGGTGTCTCCGGTGCCTCCCTGACTCGTTCGCTACAGGGTACCCCGGAGAAGTATTTTATGTCTAAGTATTTCACGACCCGGCTATGTGTGTGTCACCCACCGGAGATAACAAAAAGTGATCGATACCAGTAGTAACCAATTTTTCTCAAATGACCAGCCCGGTGCCACACTACCGGCACGCCTACCCGCAGGAGAACAGCGATGAATGCGTTTGTCTGGGACGATCCGTTCCTGCTCGACCAGCAGCTCACCGAGGAAGAGCGCATGGTCCGCGAGGCGGCGCGGGAGTACTGCCAGGAGCAGCTCCAGCCCCGCGTGATCAGCGCCTACCGCGACGAGCGCTTCGACCGGGAGATCCTCACCGAGATGGGCGAGCTCGGCCTGCTGGGCCCGACCGTCCCGGAGGAGTATGGCGGTCCGGGCGTCAGCCACGTGGCCTACGGGCTCATCGCCCGCGAGGTCGAGCGCGTGGACTCCGGCTACCGTTCGGCGATGAGCGTGCAGAGCTCGCTGGTGATGCACCCGATCCACGCCTACGGCAGCGAGGCCCAGAAGCAGAAGTACCTGCCCCGGCTCGCCACCGGCGAGATGGTCGGCTGCTTCGGCCTCACCGAGCCGGACCACGGCTCCGACCCGGGCGGCATGAAGACCCGGGCCCGGGCGGTGGACGGCGGCTACCGGCTGACCGGCCAGAAGATGTGGATCACCAACAGTCCGATCTCCGACATCGCGGTGGTATGGGCGAAGTCCGAGGCCCATGACGGCAAGATCCGCGGCTTCATCGTCGAGCGCGGCACCGACGGCTTCGAGACCCCCGCCATCCACGGCAAGCTGAGCCTGCGGGCCTCCATCACCGGCGAGATCGTGCTCGACGACGCCTTCGTGCCCGAGGAGAACCTGCTGCCGGAGGGCCAGGGCCTCGGTGGGCCGTTCGGCTGTCTCAACAAGGCGCGCTACGGCATCGCCTGGGGCTCGATGGGCGCGGCGGAGTTCTGCTGGCACGCCGCCCGCGAGTACACCCTGGAGCGCAGGCAGTTCGGCCGGCCGCTGGCCGCGACCCAGCTCGTGCAGAAGAAGCTCGCCGACATGCAGACGGAGATTACCCTGGGCCTGCAGGCCGCTCTGCGTGTCGGCCGGATGATGGACGAGGGCACCTGGGCGCCGGAGGGCGTGTCGCTGATCAAGCGCAACAACGTCGGCAAGGCGCTGGACGTGGCCCGCCAGTCGCGGGACATGCACGGCGGCAACGGCATCTCCGAGGAGTACCATGTGATGCGCCACATGGCGAACCTGGAGACCGTGAACACCTACGAGGGCACCCACGACGTCCACGCCCTGATCCTGGGCCGGGCGCAGACGGGGATCCAGGCGTTCACCGGGTGAGCGCCGGTGGCACGGCGGATGCCGTGTCCCCGGTGCCCGGGTGGTCATGGCGGGCGCGGTCGCGGCGAGTCTCCCGCGATCCCCTGGTCCGGTCCCGTGGAGCGAAGAGGGTGAACAGGTGACAGAGCAAGTGACAGGCGCACTGACCGGCATCCGCGTGCTGGACCTCTCCCGCGTGCTCGCCGGCCCGTGGTGCGGCCAGCTGCTCGCGGACCTGGGCGCGGAGGTCATCAAGGTCGAGCGCCCCGGCACCGGTGACGACACCCGCGGCTGGGGCCCGCCCTTCCTCGCCGATGCCGCGGGCACGCCCACCCGCGAATCCGCCTACTACCTCTGCGCCAACCGCGGCAAGCGCTCCCTCGCCGTCGACCTGGCGGACCCGCAGGGCCAGGCGCTGGTCCGCGACCTCGCCGCCCGCTCGGACGTGGTCATCGAGAACTTCAAGGTCGGCGGGCTGGCGCGCTACGGGCTCGATTACGACAGCCTGGCGGCCACCAGCCCGGGCATCGTCTACTGCTCGATCACCGGCTTCGGCCAGGACGGCCCCTACGCCAGCCGCCCGGGCTACGACGTGCTCATCCAGGCCATGGGCGGGCTGATGAGCCTCACCGGCCAGCCCGAGGGCAGCCCCGGCGCCGAGCCCATGAAGACCGGCGTCGCCGTGGCGGACCTGTTCACCGGCGTGTACGCCAGCACCGCCATCCTCGCCGCGCTGCGCCACCGCGACCGCACCGGCGAGGGCCAGTACATCGACATGGCACTGCTGGACGTGCAGGTCTCCATGCTCGCCAACCAGGCCAGCAACTACCTCGTCGGCGAAACCGTCCCCCGGCGCGCCGGCAACGCCCACCCGAACATCGTGCCGTACCAGGTCTTCGCCACCGCGGACGGGCACATGGTCCTCGCCGTGGGCAATGACGGCCAGTTCCGCCGCTTCTGCGACGTCGCCGGGCTGGCGGGCTACGCGGACGACCCGGCCTTCGCCACCAACACCGCCCGGGTCGCCCACCGCGGCGAGCTGGTGCCCGTGATCGCCGAGCGCCTGGCCCGCGGCGCCACCGCCGAGTGGGTGAGCGCGCTGCAGGCCGCGGGCGTGCCCTGCGGGCCGATCAACACCATGGACGCCGTGTTCGCCGACCCCCAGGTCCGCCACCGCGGCATGCAGGTCCGCGTGCCCCACGAGGCCGGCGGCCACGTGGACCTCGTGCGCTGCCCCATCCGCATGAGCGCCACGCCGCCGCGCACGGCCGCCGCACCGCCGCAGCTCGGCGAGCACACCCGCGCCGTGCTCGCCGACGAGCTCGGCCTGGACGACGCCGCCATCGCCCGGCTGGTGGAGGCGGGCATCGTCCAGGGCTGATCCCGCGCTGTCGCCCCTGCGGGGGATGTGATACCAGTGGGGCGGGCAGGACGATAGGGAGATGTCATGGGGGATGGACGCATCGGGCTGGCGCTCCAGGGCGGCGGGGCCTACGCCGCGTTCACCGCCGGCGTCCTCTCGGCCCTGATACGGCCGGAGGGGCCCATCCCGCCCGGGCGCATACACGCCGTCACCGGCACCTCCGGCGGCGCCCTCAACGCCGCGCTGCTCGCCCGCGCCATCCATGACGGCATCGCCCCGGATACCTACCTCGACGCCTTCTGGCGGCTCAACCGCATGGAGGACCTCCTCCGCGAGCGCTACCACGCCCTGCGCTTCGTCCCGGACGAGGCCCTGGGTCTGCTCATCGGCCTGCACCGCCACCTGGAGGCGCTGGGCGTGCCCAAGGCCATGCCCATGAGCCACTTCCGCGGCGTCGCCCTGGACATGATCCGCGACCTCGCCGCCGCTGCGGCCCCCACGCTGGTGGAGGACCCGGACGCCGCGGCCCTGCCGGCCCGGCGCCCCTTCGTCACCGTCGCCGCCACCGAGGTCCACTCCGGGCTGGCGCACCTGTTCAGCAACGACCCCCGCACCCGCCGCCTCCTTGACACGCCGGACGGGCGCGACCGCACCCACACGCTCTCCGCCCGCGCCGTGCTCGCCTCCATGGCACACCCCATGGTCTTCGACGCCGTGCGCATCGGCGACGGCGCCTACTGGGACGGCTACTACACCCGCAATCCGCCCCTGACGCCGCTGCTGCGCCAGGGCTGCACCGACATCGTGCTCGTGCGCCTCGTCGCCCCGGACGGCGACACCGTCCCCGAATCCGATGGTCCCATCCGCCAGCGGGTGGAAGAGATCGTGCAGAACACCACCCTCAGCCTCGAGCTCGACGCCTGCCGTACCGCCAACGGCGGCCCGCCGTTCCGCCTCCACGAAATCCGCCTGACGAACACCGGCAACCTCTCCGACGCCGCCTATCCCCTCGCCGAATTCGTCGAACGCCTCGGCGAACTCGGCCGCCGCGCCGTAGCGGACGACGACGGATTCGCGGGCCACTGGCGGGCGAATGAAAACACGAATGAGTTACTGACCACCGCAGACTTCGCTAACGGCGGTATCGGAACCGGGCGGGGCAAAGCCACGGAAACCGGATCGACCGGAATCACCGACGCCCTGCGACACTACCTCACGCGCTGGTGGGGAAGCCGATAACCGGCAGGGCTGGACAATTACCTGCACGCCGTAGCAGGCTAATTCCCAGAACGGATACGAAGGAATGAGGGAGAGGGTATGGACACCGGGGCACGCTCAATGTCCGAGCGGCGGAATATGCCCTCCTGCCGCAAGCTCACGGACACATCCTCCCGCCGCGGCCAGTTCCCGGACGCCACACCGTACGCGCGATATCGCAGGCGCTTCTCACGCTCGGGCGTGTCATTTCCTTTGAAAGCACAATTTTTCCGCCGATCGATCGTGGCATCGCCATCCAACAGTCGCGCGCATACGGCCGCTGGATATCCGCGCTTGCAGCCCGATCACTGTTCCTATCCAGTAGCAGTAGTAGCTCCCCTCTTTACGGATGCCGTAACGCTTCACCCGCAACCGCCCGGCGGAACTCGTCCATCGGCCGGGGCCGCGCGCCGAGGGTATGACATCACCCCCATGTCGAATACGGGGCCTACATACAGTACCAACGGCGCGGACGCAAACTGCAAGCACGATATTGCGGCGCCTCTGGCGGCGCGGAAACTAACGATAAATAAAATCAGTGGGTTACATGGGAAGGCCCAAGCGTGCAGAGTGCAATATCGTGCGCGCACGTTTATTGGATATCCGTGCGCGCTATCTAATCACTGTTGGACGTCAATGATGTGGAGGTCATAAATGGAGTTTCTCGGGTTTCTAATTGTGGTTGGTCTGGCCATCTTCTTTCTGAAGGCCTTCGATTCCGTCGCGGGGCGTGGCCCAAAGCAAGTGTCGGATGGAATCAATCGGTCTAAGCCAGCTCAAAAACAACAACAGTTGGAGGCGCAGCGGGTTCCATGTCCGCATTGTGCTGAGTTCATTCTGCCAGCTGCAAAGATATGCCCCTTCTGCAAATCAGCTTTGAAGGCCGACCAAAAGTGACGTCCAACCAGTGCTTCCATCCGACCGGCCACTCGCTGCGCTCGCGGCCGTCGGCTGAAGCTCGGCGTTAGGCATTCACAACAAAGGGGAAGATCATGCTAAAAGTAATGGTGTCAGCACTTATTCTCTTCGGGGCGTTGATGTCATCTGCCAATGCGGAGACACTTAAGGGCGGCTATCCAGCCTGCGTGTCGGAAAGCTTATTCGACCAATTTACGTCCGCATTAGTGAAGAAAGACAAGCGGGGAATGCAGTACTTGATGAAGCATGGGTGCATCATCACTAAGTCCGGAATTCAGGTCTCGGTCTTAGATACTACTTGGTCGGGGAAAGCCAAAGTTCGTGCTTATGTGGGCGATAATGCGGTTGTGCTTTGGACGAACATCGAAAACGTTATCGACTAGCGCCTAACAAGGCGCTGCACGTGACCGCTATTTCGCTACGCTTCATAGCGTCACGTGAGCTTTATCGTTATATTTTCAAGGAGGAAACCGAGTATGAAAGGATCGGATATTGAAGCGTATTTAGATTCGCTTCCTCACGCCAGACAGCTCGATCGCGATAAAAATGACTATTTAGTCTCTTACCGACTGGATACAGACGCCGAAGTGGCGTTCGATCCAAGAACTGGTGACAAGGCCTCCCTTTTCATAGCTCTGCTACCAAGCCGATTGCTAAAAACTCCGGGTGTGTCTCTCGTTGAAACGTATCCGCCCACGAATCCCAGCACTGCCCTAAAAAGGGTTTCGCCGTACCTTGATGGGCTGCCCACTAAGGAAGCGCTGAACTAATGCGGGTTTCGTCGATTTCGACGTGGCCAATGCCGCCAGAAGGCGCGATTGGTGGCCGTTCAAGGCGGCCTGTGTTGCTGCTCGCCGGCAAAATGCCGCCGTATTGCTCATGTGGAGCGCTTTTCTGCGGTCTCAACACGCACCTCCCCCTGGGACGGCCGGCAATCGTCGACGAGCCAGTAGCAGATTCGCCAGGCCGAACAGCGCATACAACTGCGCCTCGTTCTTCGCGATGCCGCGGTAGCGCACCTTGCGGTGGCCGAACCGGTTCTTGAGGACGTGAAACGGATGCTCGACGTAGGCACGGATCTTCGCCTTGATGAGCTCGCAGGCTTCCCGGGCCTGAGCGGTTTCATCGTCGCCGAGCGCCCGGCGCGCGCCGCGCTTCATGGCCACATGCCACTTCGTGGTGCTGCCACGATGCTCGGCGCGCTTGCTCACGCCCTGATAG
>NZ_KB894811.1 GCF_000374645.1 Arhodomonas aquaeolei DSM 8974 | reverse complement strand
CCGAGGTTGAGCTGGCTGGCGGCGTGGTCGCTGGCCAGGCGCAGGCGCTGCTGGCCGGTGGCGTCGTCGAAGACGAGCTCGTTGTGGCCGCTGGCGCGGTAGGCGCGGGAGCGCAGCCCCGAGAGCAGGCCGTTGCTGTGCCACGGCGGCGGGGTGGCGGCGTTGAACACGCGCGCGGTGATCAGCGGTCGGTCGGGGTCGGCGTCGAGGAAGTCGACGAGCACCTCCTGGCCGACGCGGGGGGTGAACACCGCGCCCCAGCCGGCGCCGGCGCTGGGTTCGGCGACGCGCAGCCAGCAGCTGTCGCGCTCGTCGCCGCGCGCGAGGCGGTCCCAGTGGAAGCGGACCTTCACGCGGTTGAGGTGATCGGTGTGGATCTCCTCGCCCTCGGGGCCGACGACGGTGGCGGTCTGGGGGCCGGCGAGCACGGGGCGGGGGTGCTCGAGCGCGGGGCGGTAGGGGATGTGGGCGCGCTGGGCCTCGAGGGAGACGAGGTAGTGGCCGGTGCCGGCGCTGCGGTAGTCCTCGCGCTCGTCGCCGTGCGCCTCGAGGCCGTGGGCGCGGCGGGCGGCGTCGATGTCGGGCTGGAGGCTGCCGGGCAGGGCGTGGAGCGCGGGGCTGACGGGCAGGGCGTTCTCGGCGTGGACGCTGAGGGCGAGCACGAGGAAGTGGCGCTCGGCCTCGCCGCCGGTGTCGTGGAGCGGGTGCTCGGTGAGCTCGAAGCGGTGGCCGGCGAGCAGCTGGCGGGCGCCGCCGGCGCCGTGGAAGCGCCGGGCGCGGGCGTCGAAGGCCTCGAGGCGGTTGGCGGCGAGGCGCCCGCCGCGCTCGAAGCCGCGGTAGTAGTAGGTGCCGGCGTAGTCGTAGTGCTCGGCGGCGGGCGCGTTGCCGCGCTCGTGCGCGGTATCGAGCACGGTGCGCCTGGCGAGCGAGGGCTGCTTGTAGTCGAAGGTGGCGAGGCTCACGCGGGTGGGCTGCGCGCGGCGCCGCCCGCCCCACTGGGTGAGGGTGTCACGGGTCTCGGTGGGGCCCTGGCGGTGGAAGCGGATGGTGGCGGGCTCGACGGCGGGGCAGGTGTCGACGTCGTCGGTGACCACCAGGGTGTGGCCGGCCTCGCCGCCGTGGACGAAGTAGTAGAACAGCCCCTCCTCCTCGAAGAGGCGGCTGATGAAGTGCAGGTCGCTCTCGCGGTACTGCACGCAGTAGCTGCGCGCGGGGTAGTCGCGGCGCAGCTCGAAGCGGTAGCGCCCGCGGGCGAGGGCGTGGGCGTCGAACACGGCGGTGGCGATCCCGGGGACCGAGCGGTCCTGGAAGATGCGGCTGCCGCGCCCGAGCGCGAGCATCGACAGCCAGGGCACGAGGGTGAGCTGGTAGGTGCTCAGCCCCCCGTCCTCGCCGAGGCGGGCGGCCTCGGCGACGAGGGCGTGGAGGGGGCGCTCGCTGCCATCGGCCTGGCGGATGGCGAGCCGGGCGGGGGCGCCGATGAGGTGCTTGAGCTCGAGGTCGCCGCGCTGGCAGAGGCAGTCGAGGCGGTAGCGAAAGGGGGTGCTCACCGCCTCCTCGCCGACGAGGCGGTGGGGCAGCAGCCCGGCCGCCGCGCCAAGCTCCAGGCGCAGCAGCCGCTGGTGCTGCGTGAGCGAGACCTCGAAACGCTCGAGCAGCGTGTCCATGAAAGTGATATCCGTCATAGCCAATCTTCCTGATTGCTTCTCACCCGAGAGGTATCGGGGCGTCCCTGCCGCAGGTGCCACCTGCCGCTGGCTGGTACTTTGCATATGCGGCGCCCGGGAGGCAGCCGTCCTCATCACTAGGGAATCCGCGCGGCGAGCCCCACACGGCAGGCGAGTCCTCACCCGCCAGGTCAGGGGGACACGGGGCAACCATAAAACCGCCTGCCACGCGCATATCATCTCCTCCGGCGGCAGCCGCGGCACCCACCGGTAATGCCCTACCCGGCACCGGATACGACCTCATCGCCCCCCGGCGAGGGACTGCCGACCAGCCACTGCACACCGGTAATGCCATCATCCCGGAGCTGGAGCAGCAGGGCGCTGCCACCCACTCCGGCCATAGCGGCCCCGAGGGCGACCTGGACACCGTAAGCGGCATCGCCGGGCCAGCCGCAGAACCTCTCGAGATCGGCACCATGCTCGACGAGGTCCATCTGCGGATAGCGGACACTGAGCATGCCCGCCAGCTCACCCGAACGCCCCGGCAACCCCGGGGTATCCGTAACGATCGCATCCGCCTCGGGCGGCTCGTCACATACCGACGCGGTATATCCGCCGATGCACTCCGCCAGCGCCTGTGACAGCCCGCTCCCCTTCCGTCTCGACACGGACGCAGTCCGCTGCCCGCGATACAGCGTCCAGCCGGTCTCCGCCACCCCACGCGATTCGTCCGGCACGAACCGCCTGAACACAACGGCACTGGCGGCCTCACCGGGGGCCAGACCTTGCGGATGCATCACGGTCTTCAGGGCGCCTTCCCGGGTGAGCAGGTCCACACCGGGGCCATTGACCAGGGACGAGGCCGACAGCCAGATCACCCATCTGGCACCGCTCCCCGGCGCCGGCGCCAGACACTCGTGAAGGTTTGCACAATCGGCGGGCGGGCCGGCCTCGATCCGCTGGAAAGTGACCGGCAGTCGCCACCGTTCAAGTACGCCCTTCAAACGCTCGACGGCCCGTTCGCGAGCGGGGGAAGCCAGAGCGGTTGTCCAGACCACATCCACGACGGCCTCTTCGGGGATGTCCGCCGTCACGAGCAGGAGTTCGTCCAGCAACGTCGCAAGCAGCCGGCATTCGCGGTGGGCAACGGGATCCCCCGGCACGCCGGGCAGTGCCTCGTTGAGCCCGCTTATGCAATACACCGGAACCGGTTCACCGCGTCGCCCCGACAACCCGGCGTCTTGCGCCGGCGCCACGGCCTCCGGCACACCGGAGGTCGACACCACACCGGCAGGGGTCAACGCCAGGGCCGCCACGAGTGCCAGCCGCCCGGCTTCAAAGCGTGGCGACGCGTCCATGGCCGGCGCCTCCGGCTTGCGGTAACGGTGCAGCCGATCGTAGATCGAGGGGCGGTGCATGGGGTCATTCCTCCCCGGCGACACGGGTGCCGAGGGTGTCGCGGATGCCCTCGATCACGCCGTCGTCCCTGATGACGTCGCGAAGCCATTCCTCCAGCGGCATGCGTCCCCATTTCACGGCCCGCTCCACCAGGTACGGCACGGGGCTGTGTGGTTCGCTCTGCCTGAAGAATCGCGAGACCCCGGCGAGCATCTCGAAGGCCTCCTCCCGGGTCTCCGGCTGGGTGCGCAGCGCCCCGTCGCGACCTCCGGCCGCCGCCGGCGCGGGGACCGTCCATACCGCCTCCCCGGCCGGCCCGTCATTCGCCTCGCCGGCCTCCTCCGGCATATCGGTGACACCGCGCTCGCGCAGCAGCCGGGCCACCAGATCGCGGCACTGCTCGAGCTCGGCCTGCAACGCCGAATACCCCGGGCCGTCGACACCGAAACAGGCGTCGCTGCAGGCCTCGAGCTGCGAAAGGGCGTCAAGACACCCCTGAAGGCCGTCGTGTCGCTCCTGCAGGAAGGCGGTGTCGCTGAGCACCACGGAACGCTGGAACAGCTCATCGTTGATCTTCCCTTCGGCGAGCGCGGCCTGCATGGCGTCCGCGTCGGCACGGGCCTGATTCTCGACCTCGCGGGATTCCTCGTAGTCGACCAGGGCGTAGCCGTTGCCCTGCACCAGCGGCAGACCGCGCGCCACTTCGGCGAGGGTCGAGGCGAGCCAGTTCAGGCGCGCCACACGCTCCTCGGGGTCGGGGTCCAGCTCCGGATACAGCGTGTCCCAGAACTGCTCCAGCAGCGTGCGCGTCAGCGTCAGCCCGAAACGGATTCCCGGGAAGCCCTCACGATGTGCCAGCCCCTCGGTGAGCCAGGCAGCGAGCTGAAGATCCTTGCTGCGACCGGCAAGCACCTCGGAGGACAGGTGTACGACGGCCTCCCAGTCGGAGCGTTTGAGATCGACCTCCCAGTCCCCCTGGGGCAGGTAGGTCGGGTCGGCACGGCGGGCCTCCTTTATCTCGTCGAACAGCAGCGAGAACGCCAGGTCCTCGCCGCTGCCACCGTCGACCGGGGCCGTGAGCGCCTCGATGGTCAGATCGCCGAGTGTCTGCATGGCACCTTCCCTGGTGGGGGTTGCGTGATGTGCGCATCACCTCCGGCGAATGGCACGCCGCCGTTGCGGCCGTGTTTCCCCTATCGCCGCTAAAGCCAGCGGAAACGCGGGCCCCGGAGGGCCCGCGTCCGTGGTCAGGAATACACCTTGTTGCGGGTGCGATCCCAGCCGCCGGCAACGTTGCCGCCGCCCTGGCCGTCGGAACGCTTCTGCTGGGTGTAGGTGATCTTGATCCGCGCGAAGTTGAACTTGATGACCTCGGAGGGCAGGTCGTGCACGTCCTCCTGGTTGACACTCTCGTCATAGCTTGCGGCGGTGGAGGTCCCCTCCATGTTCGTGGAGGAGACGATCACCTCCTCGAGCTTGATCTCCATGTAACGCAGCTTGTCCCCGCCGGCACGGTTGACGTGGAGGGTGACATCCTTGATGTGCTGACCCTTGCAGCACGCCTCGAAGAGTTTCGCCGAGGCCTTGTCGACATACTTGCGCACGCGGAACTCGCTGAGATTGACACGCTCTGCGGAGGCGCCGCCCGCCGAGCTCGCCGTCGAGGACGTGGACTGACTCGCACCGAAGTCGAAGCTGAGCGCCTCGATCCAGTCCTTGTGCTTGTCGTCCAGGCTCTCACCGGGGATTCCGTCGATTTTCAGATACGCGTCGAATGCCATGCTCCATTGCTCCCAATTTTGCGATCGACAGATAGACACCCGCCATCCCGTGGCATGGATGTCGCTGAATACGCCGACGTCCGCTGATACAGGCCATCGCCGTTATTGGGGAGACACTGGATAAACGCCGGAGCGGGCGGGATTGCCCCATCGAACGCAGAAATGCGCGGCACTGAGCGTGGATATGACATGATTACAGCGTTCCGTGCTACTGCGCCTGACGACTCTCGCCGGTTATCAGCGCTTCCCTGGGTTGCCGCAGCGCACCGCGCTGCGGCAGCTTCCGCCGGCCGATGACGACACAACGCCCCGTCACCACCCCGGACAGAACCTAGCGCCCGCGTTCATGCAGGCGCCGTGGAAGTCATTTTTTCGCCTTCAGGCGGATTATGCAATCGCCGTCGTGGGGTAACGAGATCCCGTTCACTTCCCGTCACTGTTTGTGCACCTCGATCTCCACACGCCGGTTCGGCGCAAGGCAGTCGATCAGCCGGGCCCGGGGCAGATCGTCGCCGCAGGTGACCAGTGGCCGGCTGCTGCCGACACCGTCCGCCTCCACCAGTCCCGAAGGCACGCCCCGCCCGATGAGGTAGCGCCGCACCGTGCGGGCGCGTTGCAGCGACAGGCGCCGGTTCGCGCTATCGCTGCCCACCCGGTCGGCGTGACCGGTAATGATCACCTCCCCGAGCCTCGGCGTGTTGAGCAGCCGCTCGGCAACCTCGTCGAGCTCGTCACGCCCGGCGTCCTGGAGGCCGGCATAGTCGCCGCGGCCGAACGCAAACAGCGTATCCGAGCCGAGCATGATGGTCTCGGGACTGGACAGGGACCGTTCCAGGAGGCTGTCGATATAGCGTCTCGAGCTGGAAATCAGGAATTCGTTGCCGTCGATGCGCGGCACGTCCGGCTCATGCAGCTGCCGGGCATAGAAATCGATCTGTCGCCCCGCCCGGCGGAGGCCGCGTTCGTGTCGCGACGCCCCGCGCTCCGGGGCGTCGAGCTCTGGATACCACCACGCCGGTAGCTGGCGGATGAGGAAGTCGGGCTTCACGTCCGCCCGGGGCGAGCTGGAGAGCATGACGTAGGTGCCCAGCGCATTGCGGCCGAAACCGGCCAGGGCCTTGGCCGTGTTGCTCTCGGGCTGGGCGAAACCGGCGACACCGTCGATATGCACCGCTTCGCGAATATCGCTGTCGCGCCGGTAGACGTCGACCGTGGTCAGGGTATACAGCGATTTGGTGAGGTTGGCGGCGACGGGCTCCAGCATGATCGGCCGCAACGCGGCGAAGTAGCGCCGACGGACCGCGGCCTCGATGCGCTCTCCCTGATAGAGCCCGAAACGCATGGACCAGGGGACGCCGGTTTCGCTGTGGCGACGGTAGTAAGCCGCGGCCGCCCCCCGCAGCGTGTCGAGGGTCTGCCACGGGGCATACGCGTCCGGCCGGCCCGCGTCGTCGGACCGGGCCTGCGTCAGCGCACTGTCCAGCCGTGCGATCTCGCGGTGGTTGTACCAGGCGGACAGGGACCATACCGCGCAAAGGAGCAGCATCGCCGTGGCCCCCGCGCCGATCCATCCCCACTTGCGGCGCCGCTCGCGGGCGTGGCTCGCATACAGCCCGATAAGGTGCTGATCCGGAATAATCACACGGGTGAACAGCTCGTTGATGAAAAAGGGGCGCTCGCCGTGCGCCGCCGGCTCCCCGCCCTGCCCCGGCTCCAGGGCGAAGCGGCGATGGACGTCACGGGCCCAGGCGCCGCGGATGGCCTCTCCGTCCTGCAGGGCACTCACGAAGTAGAAACCGCGCAGCAGCGGTGCGTCCTGGTACGGGTTGGCATTGGTGAGCGCGGCGACGAACTGCTCCAGGGGACGGGCCAGTGCCGCGAACTCCAGCGGGAACTGCCACGCCACGCCGTCCTGCCGGGCCTCACGGATATCGCGCCGCACCAGATCGTCCTCGCTGACCTCCAGCCAACGGCGCCGGAGCCGCTCGAAGGCAACCCGGAACTTCTCGGACCAGTCCACGCGCTCGTGGCCGCGGTGCGCGAAGGTATGCCCGAGGACCTCACACCGGCGCTCCTCGGAGAGGCGCTCGAAGAACGGCGCGAAGCCCTGGATCAGGTCGCACTTGGTGAACACCAGGTAGATCGGCAGGCTCGACTCCAGTGACTCGCGTGCCTCCTGTATCCGCTCGCGCAGCCGCTTGGCCAGCTGCTCGCGCCCGCTCTGATCGGTGGTGATGACGTCGCTGATGTTCACGGCCACGATCAGGCCGTTGAGCGGACAGCGTCGACGGTGGTCCCGCAGCAGCGACAGGAAGGCCTTCCACTTGCCGGCCTCGTCGCCACCGTCCATGTACCGCCCGGCGGTATCGAGCAGGATCGCATCGGCGCTGAAGAACCAGTCGCAGTGCCGCGTCCCCCCCATGCCGGCCACACGGGCATTCTCGCGCTCGGCGAACGGGAAGTTCAGGCCGGACTGGTAGATCATGGTGCTCTTGCCCGCCGCCGGCTGGCCGACAATCATGTACCAGGGCAGCTCGTAGAGCGCGTCGTTACGGCGCCAGCGGGCCCCGCCACGCTGCTTGTGCAGCCGTTCGATGGCCTGCAGGAGGCGCTCGCGGAGCAGGCTGACCTCTTCCCGGTCCTGGGGGCTGGCCTCGAATACCGCGCGGTCCGCATCATCGAGGAGCAGATGCTCCAGATTGCGCTTGCGGTCCACGCCCCGGTAGAGCAGCAGCACATACGCGGCGGAGAGCACGAGGAACGTGCCGATGCCGAACAGCAGGCTGCCGAGGGAAGAGAACCCCAGCACGACCCCGAGCCACCAGACCAGGAAGATGGCGGCGAAGAACAGCCCGCCCAGAAAGTAGGGCCGGTACTTCAGGAACCAGTACTTGAGCAGCGACCATCTCAGGCGTTTCATGCGTCCCATCCGTTGGCGATGTCCCGTTCCAGCAGTTCCGTAAAGCGGGCGGTGAATTCGGCCAGCGGGAGGCGCTCGTCGGGCAGAGCAAGCGTCCCGGGATGCCATTCACCTGTGCCGAATGCGGCCAGAACGTCATGGCCGTGATCCCCGCCGTCACGGCCGGCGAGCAAGGGGTAGAAGTGGCCGGCATCGTCCGACGGCGGCACCAGCAGCAACCGCGGGCGCATGAAGTCGTCGAACAGCAGACTCATGGCCGGCGAGGGCTCCGGGCCGGGCAGCTGCTCACCGAGCCATCGATGCCACAGATCGGCCACCGAGCGTTTCAGCCCGCGCTCCGCGGGCAGGGGCAGAAACGCCGTCGGGCGACGTCGACCATAACGCCACTGCCCCATCAGCACGGCAAGACGGTGAAGACAGGCGCCGGTGACGAACTCCGGCCAGCCCTGGCGAAGCGTCGCCGCGATGTCGGCGAAGCTGAAATCCTCGAGCAGGCGCGCGTGTACGCGCTCGTACAGGGCGATGTCCTCGTCGCTCAGTGCCCGCAACTCACGGATCTGCCCGCCGGGATCGGTGGTGGCATCTCCGTGCACCGCGTTGATCAGGATCGGGCGGATCCGCCCGGCAAACATCTCGCAGAGCGTGTGCACGCAACCGATCGGCACGTGGCGCCGCCACGCCTCGATCACCTGGAAAACCAGGAACGGATAGCGTCGCCCGCTGGCATCGCAGGAACTGATCATGCCCCCGATCACGTCGCTGCCGTCCCGGGCGCGGAAACCGAAATACACGATGGGCAGCGCATCGAAACACGCGATCCAGTCCGGCTGCTCCGAGAGCTCGAGCAGCCCTGCCTGCAACCGACCGTCGAGCTCGCGAACGGCATCGCCGGCGGCGTTCACACCGATGAAATCGGCACACGAGGGCACCTTTCCGAAGCAGCCGATCATTGCCATTGCCCGCTCACTGCGCCAGCTCCGGAATGGACAGCGAGCGGATCCGCTGCAGGTCCGTGATGCTCACACCGCCGAAATTGCGCACCTGGAAACTGACGGCGCCGGCGTAGGTCCGCCAGCTCAGGCGCTGCCTCGCCCGGTCGACGGCACTCACGTGCGCGCTGCCGATCATCCGCAGCAACCCCCAGCGGTTGGGATAGTCGAAGACCGTGTGACGGCGGCCATTGCGGGTGACGACGTCGAGCCGTGCCCCGGGGGTTTTCGCCTCGCCGGGCCAGACCATGCGTTTCCATTCCTGGCGGTTGTTGCGGTAGTGAAGCGTCTGCCCGTCTATCGTGAGGATGATGTCGGTGAGTCCGGGGGAGGGATTCATCCGCACCTCGAAGCCATTGCGCAGATCGGAGAGGCTGTCGACCACCCGTCCCAGCTCCCGCGCCCTGTCGATGCTCTCTATCATCCGCGGGTCCACCAGCCCGGCCTCGCCATCGTCCTCTCCGCCGGCGAGGTCGCCGATCTCCTCGTCGCGGAACGTCGCCAGCAGACCGCTGTCCGGATCGATGAAATGCGATACGTCGCGCACCGACGCCTCGTTGACGGAATCGGCCACCGGATAACGTCCCGCTACCATCTGCTGCCACGGTGTATGGATCCGCTCGTCCCAGGCCTTGTTGAGCTGATGGCGAGCAGGGCCGTTCAGGGCCTGCCAGGTGTTCTCCACCGGCGTTTCGAACAGCGGCCGCAGCGTACTCACCAGGGCCACGCGGGAGGTGTCCACCTGAGCGGCTACGAAGTTGCGCAGCACACTGACCTCCGTGGTCTTGCCGGTCAGCGTCGCCGCGATCAGCGCCTTGCTCCGGCTGCCCGGGCTGCGGGCCTTGCGGATGGTGTCGACCCGTACCTTGAGCTGACGCAGATCGAGCAGATAACGGCTGAGCAGGGACTCCTCGCTGCCGCTCGCGCGCTCGGCAACCAGCAGACGTGCCACGGGGCGGAAATGCGCCGCCAGCGCACCGTCTTTCAGGCGCGGGAGTGACGCCCGGTCGAGCCCGCTGGAAACACGCTCCCCTGCGCCATCGAACACCCCCGCGACGCGCCCCCAGAAGCCCGCCTCCGGTTCCCCGTCCGGCTCCCGGTCGCCGAGCGCGTCCGGGGCGTCCCAGGCGGTATTGCGGTGCACGGCCTCGAGCACCTGCCGCAACGGGGACTTCTGCAGGTCACCGAGCCGGGCAAGGCCCGCACTGGCCTCCTCCAGGGTGGCGAAATCCGCCACGTGGGTGTTGCGCAGGAAACGCTCCCAGGCCCGCGCATAGTCACGCTTGTAGCGGCGCATGAGCTGACGCACGAACCGGGCCTTCGAGCGGACCTCGTCGTCGTTGTCACCGTCGTCCAGCACCCAGTCCGACTGCTGCCGGAGATCACCGGACACGGTCTCGGCCAGCGCGGGACGGAGATACTCCCGCCAGACGCGACGCGTGTAGAAGGCCGGCACCGAATGCCGCGCGTAGAGCAGCCGGCCCGGCATGTCTGGAGCCATGTCCGCGAGCGTCAGCGACTCGTACCGGTCCTCGACCTCCAGCTGGTATTTGAGGTAGGCCCGGTCGACGAGGGTGTTGTCGATCAGGAAGGCGTTGAGACTCGCCCGTGCACGCTTGACCAGCGCCGTGTCCCGGGCCAGGGCAGGTGCCTTACCGGCGCGGAGATAGTCGGCATACAGTCGGCTGTTGGCGTCGATCACCCCCGGCGCCGTCCGCGGGCTCACGCGGCGCCACAGCCTGGGCAGTACACCGGCGACGAACGCCCCCTGATCCTCGTGGCGCTGTGGTGCCGTCAGGATCAGGTAGAGCTTGAGAACCGAGTACCCCTCGATCAGCCGCTCGACGTCGCCCTCATCCAGCTTGGCCAGGAACTCCTCGGACAGCGACGCACCGCCATCCCCGGTCCCCTCGCCACCGGCGTCGCCGCCGATAGACGCCAGCGTCTCCCCCGGATTGCGCAGTCGCTGCTCGAGCTGATTGCGGGCGTCGCTGCGTGCCGACCACCAGGCGTCCCGGACGCCATCGGTGGTCCGCGAACTCGCCTCGCTGCGTACCCGGCTGCGCGCCTCGGCAACGCTCGTGGGCATGCTGCCCAGCGCCGGCCGCGCGGTCGCACGTTCGCGCACGCGCTCCATGGCCCGATCCCCCATGGACGCCGCTCCGCCCCGCAGCGCGGCGGCTGCGCCGGGCGCCGCAGTGGGTCCGGCACCGTCCCGTGGCCCGTCGTCCACGGCCGGAACCGCCCCGGTGCGCTCGGCAAAGGCGTTCAGGGCGATCAGACGACGACGCAGGTGGGCGACGACGGGTTCGAGCGCCTGCCGGCGCATCAGCTCCGACCAGCTCGTCTTCAGCGCCGACTCCAGGGCCGGCCCCTGGTAGAGACCCGCCCCCCAGAGCACCGGCACGCCGGCGCCGTCAAAGCGGGTCACACGTTCCAGGTGGTCATGCCAGCCCGCCAGCACCCGGCCACGCTGATACACGTCCAGCGGACGCCCGTCGCCGGCGGCATCCAGGTCCGAGGCAATGGCCTGCTGCCATTCGCGGTTGTGCCAGGCCGAGCCGGCAAGCAGCGTGATGACCCCGACCGTCGCCACGATCGCGGCGACCAGCAGGAACGGCGACCAGCCGCGCGAGGCCTGGTAGAGGCTGAGATTCCGGTCGGGGAATATGACCTGGCGGAACGCGTCGGCGATGAAGAAGCTGCGCTGGCCACCACCGGCCACCACACGGGACGCCGGATCGGCCGACGCACCGGCCGCCGCGTCGGCGGACGCCGGATCGCCGGAGCCGCGTCCGGAGAGGGCGAAGGTCTCGCGGACCTGGTCGTCGAGCAGCGCGGGCAGCGGATCGCCATCCTGCAGCGCGCTGGTGAAGTAGAGCCCCCGCAGCAGCGGCGCATCGTCGGGATGACGGCGCCGATCGAGACGCGCGATGAAATCCTGCAGCACCTCACCGAGTTCCGCGAAATAGTCAGGGAAACGAAGCAGCGTGCTGTCACCGTGCTCCCCTTCCTCGGCCAGTCGCCGATCCACGCGGTCACGCAGGTTGGCCACGAGCGCCGGAAACCGGCGCCCGAATGCACCGGCAACCCCGCGGTTGCGAATCTCGTCCAGGGAGAACGTCATGCCCCAGGGCGTCTGGCGCTCCTGCACATCCAGACCGGCGAATGTGTCCAGAAAGCCGGGCAGCAGGTCCGCCTTGCTGAAAAACACGTAGACAGGGGGATGGCTTCCCAGGCAGCGGCGATACTCGTCGATCCGCGTCGTGAGCCGCTCGGCCAGCACCTGATCCTCCGTTCGGCTCTGTTCGAGCAGCTCCGGCAGGCTGACCACCAGGATCAGCCCGTTGACTGCCGGCCTGCGGCGCTGTCGCCGCAGCGTACGAAGAAAATCCGCGAACTCCGCCGCGGGCTCGTCGTCGACCAGGTAGCGGCCCGCGGTATCGACCAGCACCGCGTCCCGGCTGAAGTACCAGTCACAGTGCCGGGTGCCGCTAAGTGCCGAACTGCCGGCACCGCCCGCCATGGCCGCCGACAGCGACGAGCGGCTCAGAAGCGATGTCTTGCCGGAGGCCGACAGGCCCATGACGAGATACCAGGGCAGCTCGTAGAGCGAGGCGCGGCCTCCGTCCATCGAGCGCGCGGCGCGCTGCATCGACAGGGCGTGCTGGAGACGTTCGCGCAGGATCCGGTAATCGCCACCGCCCCCGACCTGCTCGGCGCCCTCGCGGTGGACCTCCAGCTCCACCAGGTTCTCGATGTTGCGCTCCGCGCGGATGCGGTGATACTGGCGCAGCACGATGGCGAACAGCCACAGCGCGGTCCAGAGCGCCATGATCACGAAGATCGTGTCACGCTTGCCGATCCACAGCGGCAACAGCAGCACACACAGGGCGAGCCCGGTGAGCCAGAGCAGAATGGAGACCGGCCAGAATCCCTTCAGGGCCTTGAGTATGCGTTTCAAACGGTCCATGTTCGCGACTCGCCGCTACAGACTGAACAGATCGCCGATGCGCTGGACCAGCACCTCGCTCTCGCTGCCGAGCCACCAGCGCAGTCCGCCGTAAACGGCCAGGCAGATCAGCGCCATGAACAGCAGATACACCCACAGCGGGATCTCGTGGCGCAGCAGCTGGCTGACCTGGTCCGGCAGCTGCCACTGCTCGCGCGCGTCCTCCGGGGCACGGCGGTAACGGGCGATGTCCTGGCCCAGGGTGTTGGCGATGTAGCGGAGCTGGTCGCGGTTCTCCAGGCTGAACTTGCCCTCGAACCCCAGCGCCAGGCAGCGATGGTAGACCTCGAGCACGTCGAGGTTGCCGCGCACATCCGCGCGGAGGGCCTCCAGGCGATCGAAGAATCCCTCCCCCGCCAGGTGGACACCGAAATACTTGTACTGGAAGGGATGCATCTCCATGTGGCCGCGGATGTTCCCTGCACCCCCCTTGAGTACGCTCTCGTCGAGAAAGGCGCACAGCGCGTACTGGGCGTCGCGTACGGCCTCGACGCTGTAGCGCGCGTTCCGGGCCTGCTTCTCGAACGCGATAAACCACTCGTCCACCCGTTCCTGGAAACGCTCTACGCTGGCCGCCTCTTCGCCACGGCGCACCATCAGGATCATGGACAGGAAATCGCGCGAGAACGCGGCTAGCGTCGCGGGCTCCCCCACGCTTCCCGATACGGACAAGGCTTCGTTCATTTCAGTACCGCCATGAGTTCGATGCTGAGACTGGGAAATCCGCTAGGGACATAGAATGAGATCGCCTGCGCGGCCATCATCCGGTCATAGCCGCTGCCGTGGGGCTCCAGCGCGAAGTAATGGTTGTCCAGTCGCACCGGAATCGCGCTCGGCAGCCGCGTGGCGTGCTCGAGCCGCACCCCCGGCAGCGCGGTGTTGACCACCACCTCGATGTCATCCGGCGAACCGACCTTGAAGGCCCTCGGCACGAGTTCGATCAGCCGGGCACCGGGCATGTCCGCATGGACGCTGATGTAGAACTCGGCCCGGGTGAGACGCTCGTCTTCCAGGCGGGCGAGGTAGTAGGACGGGCGCGTCTGCTCCAGCGGAATCGAGATGTACTGGTTGGGGATGACGATATCCAGCAACTCCCGCACCGTCCCCTCCAGCCGGGAGAGCGACGCGGCGGGATCGCGGTGGTCATACTCGGGGATATCGCCAAGGCGGTGCGCCATGGAGAACGTCATCAGGCTCGCCGCCAGCTCGGCCAGGAAACAGTACAGCCGCTCCGGATGCAGGGACGGGTGCGCCCGCAGGTGCGCCAGCCGCGGCCATGCCTGATTGATCGTGTAGAGCAGCCAGAACAGGGTCACGTCGCTGGAACCGAACTCGGCGACCTGGTCGGCACGTTCACGCCGGCGCCCCGAAAGGACCTCGCTCCGGGCACCAAGCAGCCCGAGCAGACGGTCGGCGATCTCCCGCGGCAGTGCCGCCGTATCCAGATGCAGCGCCGGCGGCATGAACTCGCGCTGTTCCAGGCCCAGCCGCCCGGCGGAGTTACGCGATAGCAGGCCGATCGGGCAATGAGTGTAGCCCTCCAGCTCGTCGGTCTCGAGCATCAGCACGGTGGCGTGCTCCAGCATCCCCAGCTCGTTCTCCAGCGCCCCCTCGTTGAGGTCCGGCATAGTCTCGAAGCGCTGCACATAACGCCGCTGCCCCTGCCGGGAGTCGTGTCCCTCGTCCGCATAACTGGGCGCGTACGGCTCGAGCAGCCGCAACGCGGCGTGGACGCGCACCTTGCCGTCCAGCGCGAGGTCGCCGAGATCGCGCGCCGGCGGCAGCGGATCGTGCTGGGGGGCGTCGACGAACGTGCCGTCCGGGAACACCAGCTTGAGACGGGTCAGCCTGAGGGTGCCGCGCTCCAGGGCGCTTTCGTCGAAGGCGAGGGCCTGAACCCCCCAGTCGAAGGGCGTGTTCCGTCGGCCCAGCTCCACCGTGTTGCGCTGGTGGTATTCATCCTGATACTGAAAATGCTGCGGCAGGAGGAACATTCCCTCCGACCACATGATCCGGTTCCGTTTGCTCACGCTAGCCTTCCAGTTCCATTGGCCGACATTCGCATTCCACCGGGCCGTCCCGGTCCGTCACTGCCGGGCGAGCAGGTCGCTCCCCCGCTCGACGAAGACGTGCTCACCATCGAGCCGGAGCATCACGCCGTCGGAGGACCACAGCACACCGTCGTCGCGGAGCGCCTCGGCGTCGAAGGCGACACGCCACTCCCCGCCGTCGGGGTTGCGGAAGAACACCGCCACACCCAGGTACTGCGCCCGTGGCGACAGTGCCGCCGAGTCCGTGCGCGCCTGGCCCGGCAGCAGGGTCATCTCGCGTTTGGACAGGAGTGCCGCCCCGAGCACCCCCGCGTCGTCGCCCCACAGCTGCGCCATGGATGCCTGCATGAACGGGTCGAGCTCACCGAGCTGGTAGGTCCGCACCACCACCGAAAGCGCCCGGCCCGTCGCGTCCGGGTTGACCGTCTCCGTGGCGGTCACCGTCACCCGTGCCTCGGGGTTCTGGCTGAACAGCATGTCGCCGGCCCAGGACCCGTCCACCTGATTACCCATCCGGTCGGCGATACCACAGCCCCCGAGGGCCAGGGCGATCAGGCAGGACAGCAGCAGCCAATGCACTCGAATTCCAGTCATTTCCGGCAACACCCCGACACCCGTTTCCAGACAATCCGCCCCTCGATCCGCAAGGCCCCCTATGGGCCGCTGCAAATCAGCGCGTTTGGCGGGAAGAGGTAATCGCGGGACCGATACGCCGGCTGCGCAGCGTCCCTGCGCCGGCCGGACGGGGCCCTGCGGGCCAGCTCCGTCGCCGGCACTGCACGTGCCGGCACCACGGCCGGACGATGGTGGAACGACGACCCGGGGAAAGGCGCTGGCGATCAGTCCGGGTATGCCCTCGCGGGCACAGCGGGCGCTGCTGGACACGGACAACGATCGCAGCGACCCATCCCGGTCCTGCCACCGTCATGCGCTCGAGTCCTCCGCCGGAACAGGCTTCGCGACACGTCCGTGAAACGGGTCCGGGACCTCCGCACCTCCGGGCCCCGACAACGATCAGGGCGCAGCACGCGGAGCGGCGCCGGAGACGCCCCATCGGCAAGGCGGCTCTGTCCCGCACCGAAGGCAGGACACAACGCACCGATGGACCGATTCACGGCCGGGAGACGGGAAGCTAGCGAGAGGATACGAACACGAGCAATCACCTTCCCTTGGCATAGTCAGTTCGCGCTTGGCGAAAGATACAATACACTCGTGCTGGCATGGAATGCTACATTCCCGGTAAAGTCTTACGGCGCGTTCATGGAACAGAACCGAGCCAATGCAGACACATGACACGGAACAGTCGCGGCGCCTGACCGCCCTTCTCACGATGGCAATGCTGGTCGTCCTGGCCGGGTGTAGCACGCCGCCACCCCGGAGCGGCCCGGCGTTCAAGCCGGCGGAGCGGTTCGTCGGCACCCTCCCCTGCGAGGACTGCGGCGGCATACGCACGGACCTCGTCATCCACCGCGATCCCGAGACCGGCAGACCTTCCGGATTCCTGCTCAACCGCGAGCGCATCGACGCCGCCGGCGGCGAGCGGACCAGCTCGGCCTGGGGGAGCTGGGAGGTCGCCCGTCCCGCTGAAGGGAAGACGCCGGCGCGCTATCACATGACGCCGGAAATCGGCCGCGAGCTCTACTACGAGCGCCGGTCCAACGGCGCACTCCAGCCCGTGAGCACCCAGGGTGAGAGACTCACGGGCGCCGACGGGCGGGCGGTGGTCCTGGAACCGCGACCCGTGCGGTTCCCGCCGACCACCGCGACAGCAATGCAACGGCCCGACACGGCAGAGGACTGACCGGCACGGCCGCAGACCACAACGGGTATGGCGCAACAGGGAGTACGCGCTGATATGCACACCGCCGAGCACCACGACCCGCAGGCGCCGCCCCTGCCACCGCAGGCGTACCGCCCCCCGGCGACGGGCCGGCGGCATGCGGCCTCCGGCGTGGAGTCCGCGCGATGAGCCAGCCTTTCGACGTCGAGGGGTTCATCCGCTCACGCAAGAACACCCGCACCATCTCGGAACTGCTCAGGGCCCAGGCGGCGGACTACCTCGGCACGGTCTCTCCACTGGTCAAGCCCCAGACACTGTTCGGTGAGTACCTCACCGGCGCGCCCCGCGGGAGCACCCGGGAGGCGCATCACAATTTCAAGGAATTCAAAACGCTGTATGAGCGTCACGCAAGCGGCCGGCCGTTCAGCCTCATGAACGAGCTGGAGGTGCCACTGGACCTCCTCGACTCGACCCCGACGCTGTATCCCCTCGAGCACGATCACGCGATCGACGGCATCGAGGGCACCATCCGTGTCCTCAGTCCCACGCGCTGGGTCATCGGCTACAGCAGCTTCGAGCTCACCCGCTTCCGGCGGATCACCCGGGACGCCAACCGCAGCAACTCGGAGCTCCATCGCTTCGTCGTGCACTACCTGATGGCCTTCTACTGCTTCAGCAAGGCCGGCGGCCTCGGCCGCCTGTTCAAGGGCCTGCGCTTCCCGGTCACGTTCCAGACGCTGGACGATTTCGGCGAGATGCCGTTCTGCGTAATCAACGCCCCCGTCGCCGCGCACCTGCCCGACGACCGCGTCATCCGGCACAGCACCGAGATATCCGGCAGCCGCACCTTCGAGGAGCTGGTCAGCCGCGAGGACATCGACGCCATGGAAGACGGCGTCCGGACCCAACTGCTCCAGGCCCTGGCATCCGGCGGGGAACAGTAGACCGACCCCAATCACTGGCCTGCCCAAAAGGAGTGACGCATGGCCAAGAACGAAAGCACCCAGAAAAAGCTCTCCCGCGTACGCGCCCCGCGGGTGCACCTGACCTACGACGTGGAGATCGGCGACAGCATCGAGAAGAAGGAGCTGCCCTTCGTCGTCGGCGTGATGGGCAACTACAGCGGCAACCCGCTGGAGCCGCCGCCGCGGCTGAAGGAGCGCAAGTTCGTCAACATCGACCGCGACAACTTCGACAGCGTGCTCAAGGGCATGAAGCCCCGCCTGAGCTTTCGCGTCGACAACACCCTGGCAGGCGACGACAGCCAGCTGCCGGTGGAGCTCAACTTCAACTCGATGGAGGACTTCGAGCCCGAGAACGTCGTCCGCCAGGTCGAACCGCTGCGCAAGCTCCTCGAGGTCCGCGGCAAGCTCGCCGACCTGCGCAACAAGATGGGCGGCAACGACCGGCTCGAAGAGCTGCTCATGGATGTCCTCCAGAACACCGAGAAGCTCAAGGCACTCGGCCAGGAGCTGGGTCGGGAGGCCGCCGTGGATTCGAAACAGGATGGCGAGTAACAGGTAAAGGGAGCCTACCACCATGGCCGACAAGCAGCCCGAACCGCAGACGGCGACGGACTCGCCGGAGGTCTTCGCGCCGGAGAGCTCACTGCTCGACAGCATCATCTCCGAAAGCCGGGTCGCGCGCTCTGAGAGCGAGCGCTCGCGTACCCGCGACCTCATCGACGAACTCGTCAATCAGGTACTCGAAGGCGAGGTCACGCCCAGCAAGGACCTGATCGCGGTACTGGACGCCCGCATCGCCGAGATCGATTCGCTGCTCTCCGATCAGCTCAACGAGGTCATGCACGCCAGCGAGTTCCAGCAGCTGGAATCCTCCTGGCGGGGACTCAAATACCTCGTCGACCAGACCGAGACGAGCACGAACATGAAGATCCACGTGCTCAACGCCCCGAAGAAGGACCTGCTCAAGGACCTCAAATCGGCCTCGGAATTCGACCAGAGCGCCCTGTTCAAGAAGGTCTACGAGGAGGAGTACGGCACCTTCGGCGGGGCCCCGTACGGCATGCTCGTCGGCGACTACGAGTTCGGCCGCCACCCCCAGGATATCTACCTGCTCGAGGAGATCTCCCACGTCGCCGCCGCCGCCCACGCCCCGTTCATCTCCGCGGCCTCGCCGGAGCTCTTCGGCTGGGACTCGTTCACCGAGATGATCGGCCCGCGGGACCTGGCCAAGATCTTCGACACCGTCGAATACGCCAAGTGGAAGTCCTTCCGCAACTCCGAGGACGCCCGCTACGTCGGCCTGACGCTGCCCCACGTGCTCGGGCGCCTGCCCTACGGCGAGGAGACCAACCCGGTCGAGGCCTTCAACTTCACCGAGAACGTCGACGGCCGCGAGCACAACAAGTACCTGTGGATGAACGCCGCCTACGCCATGGGCGCCCGCGTCAACGACGCCTTCTCGCACTACGGCTGGTGCGTGGCGATACGCGGGGTCGAGGGCGGCGGGCTGGTCGAGGACCTCCCCACACACACCTTCCGCACGGACGATGGCGAGGTCGCGCTCAAGTGCCCGACGGAGATCTCGATCACCGACCGGCGCGAGAAGGAACTCTCCGATCTCGGGTTCATCCCGCTGGTGCACTGCAAGGGCACGGACTACGCCGCCTTCTTCGGCGTGCAGTCCGCCCAGAAGCCCAGGCAGTACAACACCGACGTCGCCAACGCCAACGCCCGGCTGTCCTCTCAGCTCCAGTACATCTTCGCCACCTCGCGCATCGCCCACTTCATGAAGGCGATCATGCGCGACAAGGTCGGCAGCTTCGCCTCCCGGCAGAACGTCGAGAGCTACCTCAACGAGTGGCTCTCCCAATACGTGCTCCTTGACGACAACGCCGGCCAGGACGCGAAGGCCCAGTATCCGCTGCGCGAGGCCCGGGTGGAGGTCGCGGAAGTGCCCGGCAAGCCCGGCGCGTACAAGGCGGTGACCTTCCTGCGCCCCCACTACCAGCTCGACGAGCTGACCGCTTCGCTGCGTCTGGTCTCGGAGCTGCCGCAGTCCACGCGCGGCAGCTGACGCCGCGCCGGCCGCGGGCCCCCTGGCCCCGCCCCGCCACGCCCGGCACAGGGACGCGCGGGGCGGGCGGTGCCGCATCGCGAAAACAGGTCAAGGAAATGACGGCAACATCGCGCCAAATGATACCGACCCTGCTCGACCGCCTGCTCGACGGGGCGCCGAGCCAGCCACACGACCCGGGCCCCGGGCACCGGTGTACCCTGGACGACTACCGTGCCAGCGTTGTCCGCGACCTCGAGATGCTGGTCAACACCCGCCAGGACCTGCTGGCGGCGCAGCTCGATGCATGGCCGGGCCTGCAGGGTTCGCTGCTGGAATACGGCCTGCCGGACTTCACCAGCCGCGGGCTGAACAGCGCGGACGAGCGCCGCCGCATCCGGCGCGAGCTCGAACGCACCATCGAATGCGGCGACCGCCGCTTCAGCGGCGTGCACGTGAGTCTCGCCGACTTCGAACACGGCGACCGGATCCTGCGCTTCCGCATCAAGGCCCTGCTCACGCTGTCCGAAGCGGACGAGCAGGTCGCCTTCGATGCCGTGCTCCAGGTCAGCACCCGCCGGTACACCGTCCGGACCCTGCGCTGATGCTCGACGAGCTGCTGCCCTACTACGAGCGCGAACTCTCCCACCTGCGCTACCTGGGACAGGAGTTCGCGAACCGTTACCCGAAGATCGCCTCGCGGCTGCTGCTCGGCGCCGACGACTGCGAGGACCCGCATGCCGAACGCCTGATCGAGTCCTTCGCGTTCCTCAGCGCCCGGATCCACAAGAAGCTGGACGACGATTTCCCGGAGATTGTCGAGGCCTTCCTGGACGTGCTCTACCCCCACTACCTGCGCCCGACGCCGGCGCTGTCCATCGCGGAGTTCGACCCCGGCCGTGAGACGACGCTGTCCAGGCGCTATCACCTGCCGCGACACAGCATGCTGCACTCGCGGCCCGTCGAAGGCACCCCCTGCCAGTTCCGCACCTGCTACCCGGTCGATGTCTGGCCCATCGCCGTTACTGATGCCGCCCTCACCCGGCTCGAGCGATCCTCGTTCAACGCCAACGGCAACGAGCACGTCGCCCGGCTGACGCTCTCGCTTCAGGCACTGGGAAGCACCGACTTCGCCAGCCTCGGCATCGACCGGCTACGGTTCTTTCTCGACGGCGAGGGCGGCCTGATGCACCCCCTCTACGAGCTGCTGCTCAACAGCACCGCACAGGTGGCGGTACGATTCGTGGACTGCGGCCGCGAGCGGCAGGTGCGCCTGCCGGACGCCCCCCTGACCCCGGTGGGTTTCGCCGAGGACGAGGGGCTGATCGACTACTCGCCCCGCTCGTTTCTCGGCTACCGGCTACTGCACGAATACTTCCTGCTGCCCGAGAAGTTCCTGTTCTTCGACCTCAACGGCCTGGACCGGGCACTGCGGGAGCGACCCGCCACGCATGTCGAGATCGATTTCCTGTTCAGCGACTTCCATCAGCCCGAGCGCCTCGCGCGACTCGCCCAGAACATCGGCCGCAGCAACTTCCGCCTCGGCTGCACCCCCATCGTCAATCTCTTCCCCCAGCAGGCCGAACCCATCCGGCTGACGCACACGCGGCCGGAATACCCGGTCGTCCCCGACGTGCGCCATGCGAAGGCCACGGAGATCGTCTCCGTCGACCGGGTGACACGGATCGTGCGCACCACCGGCGAGGACCGCGTACGCCCCTGCCCGCCTTTCTTCGAGCCGGGCCACGTCGATGACGGCGAGGAGACGCCTTGCTACTGGCTGGCCCGGCGAGTCCCGGCCGCCTCCGGGGAAGGCACCGAGATGCGGCTGCGCCTGGTCGACCGCGAGCTGGGGATGCTGGAGGCGAGCAGTGACACCCTCAGCATGGCGCTCACCTGCAGCAATCGCGACCTCCCGCAGCTGATGCGTTTCGGCACGCCGGAAGGCGACTTTACCCTCGAAAGCGAGGAGATCGTCCGGCACATCCGCTGTCTGCGCAAGCCCACGACCAGCGTGCGCACACCGCTGGGCCGGGGCCTGGTCTGGCGGCTGGTCTCGCACCTGACGCTAAACCACACCTCGCTGGTCTCCCAGGGCCGGGAGGCGCTACTCGAGATGCTATCGCTCTACGACTACCGGGGCGCGTCTGCGGTGCGCAAGCAGATCAACGGGATCCTCTCCATCGACAGCCGGATCACGACCACGCGCATCGGCCATCCGCGCCCGAGCTTCGTGCGCGGCACCGCCATCACCCTGGAAATGGACGAGAGCCAGTTCACCGGCAGCGGCGTATTCCTGTTCGGGATGGTCCTGGACCGGTTCTTCGCCCAGTACTGCACCCTCAACAGCTTCACCCAGCTCACGCTGCGTTCACGCCAGCGTGAAACGCGAGTCGCCGCATGGCCCCCGAGAACCGGCACACAGCCCCTGGTCTGATCGACCAGGCACGGGCGGAGCCCTGGCGTTTCGGCTTCTTCCAGCTCGTGCGCCTGCTGCGGCTGCATTACAGCCGCAGCGGACGCATCGACCCGGAGAACCGGCCCCACGACGATCCGCTTCGCTTCCGCTCGCTGCTCTCGCTGCGCTTCCCGCCCAGCGAGGTGAGTGAGCTGCGTTTCGAGGAGGGGCACGCACACGCGCCGGGCGGCGACGCCCTCACGGAGCTGCAGGTCACCTTCATGGGCCTCGTCGGTCCATCCGGGGTGCTGCCGCGCCCCTACACGGAGATGCTGATCAATCGCCACGTGGACAGTCGCGACGACGCCGCGCATGCGTTCTTCGACGTGTTCTCCCACCGGATGATCGCCCTGTTCTACCAGGCGTGGCAGAAATACCGGTTCCACATCGAGTACGAGCGCCGCGGCAGCAGCGACCTGGAGAGCGGCCTGCACCACCTCCAGGGGCTGACACCGACGACACTCCGGCAGCTCAACGACGGCGGACGCCCCGGGCGCATCGAGCGCGACCTGTTCAGCCACTTCGCCGGGCTCTGGAGCCAGCGCCCGCGCAACGGCCACAACCTGGAGGCGATCGTGGCGAACGCGACCGGCGCGCGCTGCCGGGTTACCCCGTTCTCCGGACGCTGGCTCACCCTGGACCCCGCCCAGTACACCCGGCTCGGCCAGCGCAACGCCCGCCTCGGCAAGAGCGCGGTGGCCGGCACCCGGGTACGGGACCATCAATCGCGGTTCACCGTCTCGCTGGGCCCGCTGGACGAGGACGGCTACCGCGCCCTGCTGCCGGGCACAGGGCGCCACGAGCGGCTGAAACGCATCATCCGGCTGTTCGCCGGCCCGGGGCTGGACTTCGAGATCGAACTGATTCTCGGCAGAGATCACCTCCCCCGCCCCCGACTCGGCCGCTCCGGCGGCCTGAGCCTGGGCTGGCTCGGCTGGCTCAAACGCAACGACGGCCCAGCCGCCGATCATGGCCGGGCGGTATTCGAAATCACCTATGACGGAGCATCGGTGTGAGTCTCAAATCCCTGTTCGACAAGCTCGACGACGCCTGCCGCAACGCCAGCGAGGGCGCGGCAGCCCTTTGCCTCTCGCAGCAGCAGCACGAAGTGGACATCGAGCACCTCCTGCTCAAGCTGCTGGAGACCGACAACGGCGAGATGCTGCGCATCCTCCGCCACTACGGCGCCGCCAGCGACCGCCTCGCCGGCGAGCTCGAGCGCACCATCGCGACGTTCAGAAGCGGCAACACCCGCACCCCCGTACTCTCGCCGCGCCTCACACGGCTGATCGAACGCGCCTGGGTCAGCGCCTCGATCGAGCACGGCGCCGGGCGCATTCACGGCGGCCACCTGCTGCTGGCCCTGCTGGCCGACGACGAGCTGCGGCGCATCGTCGCCAGCGGCGCCCGCGAGCTGGAGAAAATCAATGCCGACGACCTCAAGGCCCACCTCGACGAGCTCGTCGGTCCGGGACCCGCGCAGGCCACGGCGACACCCGACGACACCGCCGCGGACCACGGCCCCGCCCCGGCCGAGGGACACTGCCGCACCCTCGCCCTCGATCACTACACGGTAGACCTGACCGCCAGCGCCCGAGCCGGGCACATCGATCCGGTACTCGGCCGCGAGGCCGAGGTCCGCCAGATAGTGGACATCCTCACCCGGCGCCGCCAGAACAACCCGATCCTCACCGGCGAGGCCGGCGTCGGCAAGACCGCAGTGGTGGAGGGGCTGGCCCGGCGCATCGCCGACGGTGACGTCCCGCCCCCGCTCGCCGGCGTCCAGCTCCGCACCCTGGATCTCGGCCTGCTACAGGCCGGTGCCGGGGTCAAGGGGGAATTCGAGAAGCGGCTGAAGGACGTGATCGAGGAGGTCAGCAGGAGCGTGACGCCTATCGTCCTGTTCATCGACGAGGCCCACACGCTGATCGGCACCGGCGGCCAGGCAGGTCAGGGCGACGCCGCCAACCTGCTCAAACCGGCCCTAGCGCGGGGCGAGCTGCGCACCATCGCCGCCACCACCTGGGCGGAGTACAAGAAATACTTCGAGAAGGACGCCGCGCTTGCCCGGCGCTTCCAGGTCGTGCGCATCGAGGAGCCCGACGAGGCCACGGCCATCCACATGCTTCGCGGTCTGGCCGGGCACATGCGCGCCCACCACGACGTGACCCTGCGCGACGAGGCCGTCACCCAGGCGGTCCGGCTCTCGCACCGCTACCTCAGTGGCCGGCAGCTTCCGGACAAGGCCGTCAGCGTGCTCGACACCGCCTGCGCCCGCGTTGCGCTGGCCCGGACCACCCTGCCGGGAGCCCTGGAGGATACCCGGCGGCGCATCGACAACCTGACCGCGGAGATCGCGAGCCTCGAACGCGAGCGCCGCGAGGGGCACGACCACGACGACACCCTCGCCGCACTCGATGCCGCACTGAACACGGCCCGGGAGGAGGCCCGCGAGCTGGAGCGGCGCTGGACGGCGCAGCAGGCGGTCGTCGAACGCCTCGGCGCGCTGGAACGCGAGCTCGACGAGACCGGCGACGACGCCCGGGCCGACGACATCGCGAGGCGTATTGGCGAGACCCGGCGCGAGCTGGCGCAGGCCCAGGACGGGGAGGCGCTGGTACACGGCCACGTCGACGGCAATGCCGTCGCGGAGGTGATCTCCGGGTGGACGGGCATCCCCCTGGGCAAGATGCTCGCCGACGAACTCACCACCGTGCGCCGCCTGCCGTCACTGCTCGGCGAACGCGTGCTCGGCCAGGACCACGCCCTGGAGGCCATCGGTCAGCGCATCGCGATCTCCCGCGCCGGCCTCGACGACCCGGGCAAGCCCGTCGGCGTGTTCCTGCTGCTCGGCCCCAGCGGTGTCGGCAAGACCGAGACCGCCCTGGCCCTCGCCGACACCCTCTACGGCGGCGAGCGCAACGTCATCACCATCAACATGTCCGAGTATCAGGAGGCCCACACCGTCTCCGGCCTGAAGGGCTCGCCGCCGGGCTACGTGGGCTATGGCGAGGGCGGCGTGCTGACCGAGGCGGTACGCCGCCGGCCCTACAGCGTGGTCCTGCTCGACGAGGTGGAGAAGGCCCACCCGGACGTCCTGGAGCTCTTCTTCCAGGTGTTCGACAAGGGGGTACTCGACGACGGCGAGGGCCGGGAGATCGATTTCCGCAACACGATCATCCTGCTGACCTCCAACGTCGGCACCGACGCCATCATGGAGCGCTGCCTCGGCCATGCCGTGCCGCCGGCCCCGGAGGCGATCGTCGCGGCACTGCGCGACACCCTCAACACCACCTTCAAACCGGCGTTCCTCGGCCGCCTGAGCATCGTCCCCTACTACCCGGTGCACGGCGAGATCCTCAGGCGAATCGTGACACTGAAGCTGGAGCGCATCCGCCAGCGCTTCCTTCACAACCACCGTGCCGGGCTGACGTTCTCCCCGGCGGTGGTCGAGGCCATCGCCGCCCGCAGCACCGACAGCGACAGCGGCGCCCGCAGCATCGATCACATCCTCGCCGGCACCCTCATGCCGGAGCTCGCCGCGTACGTGCTCGACCGCATGGCCGCGAACGACCCGGTGGAGCACCTGGACGTGGATCTGGGTACAGGCGGGAACTTCATCTATCGGAGCCCGTCGGCCGACGAATCCGCGCTGGCGGTGTAAACCATACCGGCCCAGGGCCGCACGCGGTACCGCGGGCCCGGCGCGTATACCGGCCTCGGTTCAGGATGGGCGGCCAGGAAACGATGTGCTGGAAAGGGCCTGGCGAACACCCCAACGCGGACAACCGGGGCACCAAAAACATGCCACACCGCCCGGCCCCATCCCTCAAAAGGGTGTCGGGCGCGTTCCGGCACGAGTCACGCAGAGTCAGACCGTTCCCGCCGTAGGCCGGTTGCCGGAAAGCAGCCACCGATGGCCCGGAAGAGGACGGCGATTGCGGGGAGCCGTCAGCCCGCGGAAGCGGTCGGTACCGGCCGTTCGTGTGGATCGGGCACCGGGAGCGTGCGACACCCTCGCGCTGCCGACAAGCACCCTGCGGACGCCCGCCGCCCCGGGGCACACCGGGCGAGACCACCGCCGCTGTCGGTTGCCAGGAGCAACCAAGCTATACCCGCCCTCGGCAACGGGCCCTAGGGGTTCACGCCGCCGGCCGCCGCCAGGGCCGACGCGAGCTCCGGCTCCAGGGCGTCCAGACGGGGCAGCAGCGCGGACTCGCCGGCGGCGAGCACGGGGATGAAGCGCTCGTCATCCACCCCGGCGTCACCCGGTGCCAGGGTGTCCATGGTGACGCTCGCTATGTGCGGGATCCCCTGGGTGACGACACCATAGTGGCTAACGGGCAAGGTACCGGACAGGGCCTTGAGCACGAGCAACCGAGAACCGCCATGGGTCGCTGGCGTGTCGTCGTCCGGGCGCATGAGCGGGATTCGGCGGCCGCGCCAGTCGGCGAAGCCGGCGAGACGGTCATGTCCCCCTTCAGGGACCGCGGTCCCCGGATCCGTGACCTCGGCCACCACTGCGGCCGGCACCAGCCACTGGACGCCCCCGACGGGGACGACGAGACAGCGAATGCTCTGTGACTCCGCCATAAATTCAGCCCGATCCCTCGTGTTCCAGTCCGACTGCCGGGACCGCCCCGGCGAGCCACTCCGTCAGCGCCGAGGCCAACCCCTCCGGCGTCGCGCGCCCACGTACCCTCACCCTTGCGGCCGCGGCATCCGGCATGCTGGCGACGACTGCGCTGTCCACGCTCTGGGCCCACACCGAACCGCCGACGGCATCTATCGCCCGCGCGCCTTCGGCGCCGTCTTCTCCCATGCCCGTGAATACGATCATCGCCGTATCGGCGCCGAAGCGCACGGCGACCTCCGTCGCGACGTCATCGATGCAGGGCCGAAGCAGCACACGCGACGGCGGGGCTGCGTCGCCTGCCTCCGTCAGCCGCCCTGACTGGTCGAGCACGAACGCGCGATCCACCGGGCAGACCCATGCCCGGCCCGCCGTAAGCGCGTCGCCGGGCCGGGCCTCGGCAACGGGAAAACCGGCCACCCGGCCAAGCTGGCGGGCGAGCTCGGTGGTGAACCCCCCACCGATATGCTGGGCGACCACCAGGGTCGCCGGCGGTGGCCCCTGTAGTGCGGCGAAGAACCGCCGCAACGCCGGCGGTCCGCCGCTGGAGGCCGCCAGCACGACCACCGGTGCCGGTCCCTGCTGCGGCGCCGCGGCCGGGTGCATATAGCCACGCACCTTCACCGCGATCCGCCCGAGCTCGCGCTCGTCCAGGCGCGATGCGTCGGCGAACACGATGCCACCCGCCCACGCCGCGAGCAGGGCATCCAGCACCGGGGCAGGTTCGTCACCGACATGGGCCAGGTCCACCACCAGGCAGCCGACCCCATCGAGCCCAATGCCGCCGGCCGCCGTGTCGAGGCCGACGCCGTAGACCGGAGCCAGCCCCCGGGCCTCGAGACCGCGGCACAGGCACCGGCGGCGCTCGCCGACGGCAATCACGCCGATCGCTGCGTCACACGGGGGCACGCCCGGTCTCCAGCAGCTCCTGGAGCGCCTCGAGCAGTTCCGTCTCCTGATAGGGCTTGCCCAGGTAGCGATCAACGCCGGTGTCCATGGCACGCTGGCGGTGTTTCTCGCCGGTGCGGGAGGTGATCATGATGATCGGTGTCTCCCGCGTTTCGGGCTGGTTGCGCATGTGCGCAGCGAACTCGTAGCCGTCCATACGCGGCATCTCGATGTCCAGCAGCACCGCGTCCGGCGTCTGCTCCTGCAGCCGGGCGACGGCATCCAGACCGTCCTTGGCGGTTATCACCTCCATACCGTTGCGCTCGAGCAGCCTCGTGGCGACCTTGCGCATGGTAATCGAGTCATCAACCACCATGACCAGCGCCCGCTCGCGACGGGGTGCGGGTGCGGAGCGCTGGGTCTCGCCCTCCAGGAACCGGCCGCGGTAGCGCATCAGCGCACCGACATCGAGGATCAGCACCACGCGTCCGTCGGCAAGTATGGTCGCACCGAAGATGCCCGGGATGGTGCTCACCTGCGGTCCCGGGGATTTGACCACGATGTCGCGACTACCGAGCAGGGTGTCCACCTGCAGCGCCACGGCGTGCTCGCCGGCACGCACCAGCACCAGCGGGGCTAGCGCACGGCCCTCATCGGGTACGCCGGTGCCGGCGCCGAGCAGCCCCCCGAGACTCACCACCTCGTATTGGGCGCCGGCGTACTCGTAGTAAACGGGCTCGTCGCTCGCGAGGGCACCGGCGAGGAAGGAGCGCTCGGCACGAACCACGCCGACGATGCTCGACAGCGGGATGGCGTATGTCTCATCACCAACCTGGCAGAGCAGCCCCTGGTTGAGCGCCAGCGTGAACGGCAGGCGTACGGTGAAGCGGGTACCCTCGCCCTCGCGCGAGTCGATCTCCAGGCTCCCACCGAGCTGGCGGATCTCCGCGTTGGCGACATCCAGCCCGACACCGCGGCCGGCCACCTGGGTGACCCGCGAGGCGGTGCTGAAGCCCGGCTCCAGCACGAACTGCATGATCTCCCGCTGGGTCAGCGCGGCGCCCTCGGTCATAAGGCCCTTCTCGACGGCCCGGCGGGAGATCGCCTCCAGATTCATGCCGCCACCGTCGTCGCCGAGCCACAGCACCACGTCCGCGCCCTCGCGGGCGACCTCGATGGTGATCGTCCCGGCCTCGGGCTTGCCCTCCCGGCGGCGCTGCTCCGGCGGCTCGATGCCATGGGCCACCGCGTTGCGCAGCATGTGCTCCAGCGGCGGGACCATACGCTCGAGCACGCTCCGGTCCATCTCGCCCTCACCGCCACGGACCTGCAGCTCCACCTGGCGACCGAGCTCCCGGCCTGCCTGACGCACGATCCGCCGTAGCCGGGGCACGAGGTTGACGAACGGCACCATGCGCGTGCGCATCAGCCCGTCCTGGAGCTCGGTGTTCACCCGGGACTGCTGAAGCAGCAGGGTCTCGCTCTCGCGGTTGAGGGTCTGCAGCGTGGTCTGGATGCTGGAGAGGTCGTTGACGCTCTCGGACAGGGCCCGGGAGAGCTCCTGCATGCGGCTGAAGCGGTCCAGCTCCAGCGGATCGAAATCGGCTCCGCCGTCGTTCGCGGTCTCACCGGGGGCCTCCTCCGGTCCGCCCGCCTCCGGCGGGGCCTCGCTGTCGCCCGTGGGCTGCGCGGGACCGGCATCGCGTTCGAAGCCGAAGCGGATGTGGCTCTCGGTCTCTATCTCCAGCGAGCGCAGCTGCTCGCGCAGCCGGGTGACGGTCTGCTCCAGCTCCTGGAGGTTGAAATTCACCGCACCGGCCTGCTGGTCCAGCCGCGCCCGATAGATATTCACCTCGCCGGCATGGTTGACCAGCTCGTCGAGCACCTCGGCGCTCACGCGGACGACGTCGCTGCGCGTCGCCGGTGCCGCGGCGGGGCGCTGCGGGGCCTCGGCGGGGGCCGTTCCGGACTCCGCGGCTGGCACGGCCTCACCGCTCTCGCCGGCCAAGGAGTCCGACTCGTCCCCGCCCTCGGCGCTGTCGCCCCGGTAGCCGGCGATCTGCTCACGGACCACCGTGGCATCCTCGGGCGTCTGCCCGGCGGCGACGGCGTCGCGCTGGGCGAGCAACGTCTCAAGGCCGGTCTCGAGCAGGTCCTGGTGCGCGTCGTCAGGCTCCTCACCCGCCGAGCGCACCAGCGTCTCCAGGTCGTGGGCGAGATCGGCGACGGCGGTCATGCCCGTGGTCCGGGCACCGCCCTTGAGGGTGTGCAGGGCCCGCGCCAGTGCCTGACGATGCTCGGCCGAGGCCGGCTCCGCCCGCCATGCCGCGGCGGTGCGTTCCAGGGCGTCGAGCAGCTCCGCCGCCTCCTCCAGGAAGATATCCCGGAGCTCTGTAGCGTCATCGTCACCGGCATCCGCCGGGGTCGCCCCCGCAGCACCGGGGGAGCGCAAGCGCTCGACAAGGTCCGGGTCGGGCTGCGGCTGTTCGCCATGGCCGGCCCGGTCGACCAGGTCGTCGAGCTCGTCGACGGCACTGCGCAGCAGACCGAGGAAACGATCGTCGGCCGGGATATTCCCGGCGGCGGCGGCGCTGGCCAGCGTCTCCGTCGCATGGCAGAGGTCGCCGATGGCCCTGAATCCGGCCAGCCGGGCACCGCCCTTGAGGGTGTGGAGTGTACGCTGCACCGAGTGCAGCCGTGCCGGCGGGTCGGCGGCGTCGTTCCAGCCCCCCAGGGCCGCCTCCAGCTCGGCAAGCAGGTCCGCGGCCTCGTCGAGGAAGATACCGACCAGCTCCGGATCCAGCTCGTCGGCCGCCGGCGGTGTCTCCTCCGCGCTCTCCGCGCTCTCCGCGCTCTCCGCGCTCTCCGCGCTCTCCGCGCTCTCCGAGACCTCCGAGACCTCCGAGACCTCCGAGACCTCCGAGACCTCCGGGACCTCCGGGACCTCGGGCACGTCGGGGGCATCGGTAACCGGCGGGAGGGTATCGGTGCCCGCGACCGGCGGCGTCACCGCCTCCTCGTGACCCCGCGGCATCGCCGCACCCCATGGCTCGGGGCGCGCGGCGGGATATGCAGGCGCCGCGTCGGCATCCGTGGGCATGGCGGTGCCCCGGGGTTCGGGCCGGGCCACCGGGAACGGCATGGAGACCACCCGGGCGCGATCGCTGATCTCCTCCAGCGACGGTCCGTCCCCGGTATCGCGTCCCCGCTCGGCGATCTCGTCGATCAGCCCGCCCGCCTCCGGCGGGACCTCCCCTTCGCCGAGGCTCACCAGGACCTCGCGGATGGTCGTCACACCGCGTCGCAGCAGGTTGCGGTCGTCATCATCCAGAGAGCGGTGCTCACCGAGACGCGAACGGACGAGGTTTTCCAGGGCCCGGCCGATGTTGGCGATGTCGTCGACACCCGCCATCCGGGCCGACCCGGTCAGGGTATGGACCGTGCGCACCAGGGCCTCCGTCGGCCGCGCCGCCGCGGACGAATCGGCCGCCGAGGCGACCTCCGAGAGGTGCTCATCGGTCTCTTTGCGGAAGATTTCGTAGAGGGTCGGATCGATGGCAGGCGCCGCAGACCTCTCTGCGCCCTCCCCATCGGCTTCGCCCGTGGGCTCTGTGGCCTCTTCGACGGATTCGGGGACCGCCTCCGCCGGAGACTCCGGCACCGCCGCGGCGTCCCGCCCCTCCACAAGGGCTTCCGCCCGGGCCATGAGCGCGCGGGCCTCGTCGAAGGGGCCATCGCCCTCCTGGGCCGTGGCCTCGGCAATCCCCGGGACGAGACCGATGGCCTGGTCGACCACATCGAATACGGGCGACGTGGCGTCACGGCTGCCGTCGAGAATACGGTTGAGAAGGTTCTCCACCGACCACGCCAGCTCGCCGAGGAGCAACGCACCGGCCAGGCGACCACTGCCCTTGAGGGTATGGAACATCCGCCGCGTCGTCAGGAGTGAGTCGCGGTCGTCCGGATTGCCGCGCCAGGCCGGGAAGCACTCGTTGAGCGTCTCCAGGACCTCCCCGACCTCCTCCATGAAGATCTCCAGGATCTCTGGATCCGGCTCCGCGGCACGCACGGGAACGTCATGGTCGACGCGCCCCCGCTTGCTCGCGAAATCGATCGCGGGGGCGCTCTGCGCCGCGGCCTGATCCCCGCCGGCACCGGCATTCGCGGCCCCCTCGGCGTCCGTTTCCAGCGAGGAATCGAGTTCCGGCGGCGGCTCCGCCGGCGCCGACACCTCCGCCGGCGTGTCCGCGGACACGCCCTCGAACACGGCGTCTCCGAGATCGAGGAGGGGCTGTTCATCCGCGGGCGGCGCAGCACCGTCCGCACCAGCGTCCTCTTCCGGCGCCGTATCCCCGCCCTCCACCGGCCCGTCAGGCTCTTCGGCCACGGCATAGATCGGCACCAGTCGCTCGAGCACCGACGCCGCCATGTCCAGGATCGGCTCGACCTCGTGTCGCCCCTCGCTCACCGCTTCCAGATAGTACTCGAGACTGGTTATGGCGTCGGCCATGTCATCCAGGGTGGTGTCGTCCACCGGTCCCGGCGTCCGGAGAACGCCGGCGGTGACCCGCGCGGCGTCCCCGACGAGCTCACTGAACCGGGACATCGACAGAAACCGGCCGACGCCCTGCAGGGAATGGAAGCTGGCGGCGAGGGACGCCTCCGCCTCCTCACCCTGGCCGGCCTCGAGGTCGCGGACGATGGCCTCGCGGATCCGGGCCATCTCACGCCTGGCCTCTTCGAGGGCCTGATCATGGACGGACTCGTACTCCGCCTGGAAACCGCTCGCCTCGCCGGGCTCGGCGTCGTCGGCATGCCCCTCGGCGAAATGGCGCAGGGCGGCCTCGACCGACAGCAGGGCCTCGGCGACCGCCATAATGCCCTCGTCGTCCGGGTCGCCGTTCACCAGCGTTTCCGCATGCTCGGCGAGGGCACGGCGCTGGCTCTCCAGCCCGAGCACGCCGAGGGTATCGCTCACGCGGCGCATGCCATCGGCGGCCTCGAGCAGGCGCTCGGTATCCGCGTCGCCGGCACGCACGTGCAGGTCGAGGCTGTCCTTGATCGCGGCGACATCCTCGCGCAGCACCGCGGCGACCGTGCGCAGGGCGTCGATGTCCACTCCCTCTCCGCTCTCGGACTGCAGCCGGGCGATACGCCCGCGCAGGCCTTCGAGGTCGTAGACCTGCTGGACGGCGCGGCCCCGCGTACCCGGGTCATCGACACCGGCCAGGACGTAGAGCATGTCCCGCACGAGATCGGCACGCGGCCCCGCATCGGCGCCGAGATCGGCCAGACGCTTGAACTCACGCTCCAGGCGCGACAGCAACCCGCGGATCCGGACATCGTTGCCGTCCAACCCGCCATCGCGCAGCGCCTCGACCAGGGCAAGCCCGACCCACCAGGGTGCCGCCAGGTGCGCGTCCGGGGCCGCCTCATCCATGCCGGACAAGGCCCGCGCCATGCGCTTGATCCCGTCCGCGACATCACCGCGCAACCATGCCACCAGCCCGCGCTGAAAGAGCGCGCGGGCACGGGGGGCGCGCTCTGCGCGCCGATCCACGCCATCCCGCGGCGGCCCGCCCTCGCGTGCATCCACGGCTCGAAGGTCGGGCGTGAACAGGGCGGCCTCGGTGACTGCGGCCTGGCCGTGGGCCCCGCGGAGCTCGTTGATGACCGAAAGCAGCGGGAAGCGGGTCTCGGCACCGCTGACGGTGAGGCGCTCGAGGTAGCGCCGGAGCTGGAGGATCGCCCCCATCAGGGCCTCGCGGGCCTGCCCGGCGTCGGCCACGTCACCGGCGAGCAGGTCGCCTGCCAGCGTCTCCATCTCCTCCGCGCACAGGGCCGCATCGTCGAGCTCGAGCATGCGGAGAATGCCCAGCACCTGGTGAAGGTGCGTGGCGCAGAACTGCAGCCGGGTCTCGTCGCGGCCGTGCTCCGCGTACTCCTCCAGCGCCTCCGCGGCCTGCTGCAGCGTGGCGTCGAGCTCATCGCTTACCCAGCCGAGCACGCTGTAGTCCATGCCTGTCTCCCGGCCCATCAAGAGGCCTCCCTGCTGAAGGCGAGCACGTCCTCACCGCCGACACGTTGCAGGCCCGCCAGCGACGTCGGCGGGAATTCGCCACCACCGAGGATCACCACGCCACCCGGCCGTAGCCACTCGGCAAGACGCCGCACCAGACGTTCACGCTGTCGGCGGGCGAAGTAGATCAGTACGTTCTGACAGTACACGACATCCAGCGGCGGCAGTGTTACCGGGTCGTCGCGCAGCAGGTTCATCTGCACGAAGCAGACCCGGCGACGGATGCGCTCGACGATACGCCAACGCCCCTCGCCCGCCGGCTCGACCCCGTCGTCGCGCAGCGCCCGTGGCAAACGCCACAGGCGCGTCGCCGGGTACTCGCCCCGGCGGGCCAGCGCCAGTGCGCCCAGGCTGATGTCCGTGCCGGTCACGGCGTAACCGCGACCACCGCCAACGGCCTCCTCCAGCACCAGGGCCAGGGTATAGGCCTCCTCGCCGGTCGCGCAGCCGGCGCTCAGCACCTGCAGCGCCCCCGCATCGCCGCGGGTATGCTCGCGACAGTACCGTCGCAAAAGCGCGAGCCCCCGCGGATCCCGATAGAAGCGCGTCTCCTGGACCGTGAGCTGGTCCACCAGCGCGTTCCACTCCAGCCCTGCCCCCGGCCCCCGGCTCAGCCACTGGTAGTAGGCCTCGGAATCGTTGACCCCGGTGGCACGCATGCGGCGGGCGAGGCCGGTGGCGAGGAAGCTGTGCCGCTGACGCGGGATCTCCACGCCAGTCCGCTCACGGATCAACGTCGCCCACCGCTCGAAGGCGTTATCGCCGACGCGTGGCACACCCCCGGCGGCAGGCATGCCATCGAGGGGAGGTTTGACGCTTGGCGCTCGCGCGGCACTCAACCCGGCGCCCCTACTGCGTACGATTCTCTTCGGGCAGATTGAACCCGGCCACGGACTCGCGCAGCTCGTTGGCGAGGTCGGCAAGGTTACCGATGGACGTCGCCGTCTCGTTGGTACCCGCCGAGGTCTGGGAGGTGATCTCCTGGATGACGTTCATCGTGTCCGAGACGTTGGCCGCGGCATGGGCCTGCTGGCGCGAGGCCTCGGAGATGCTCTGGATCAGACCGGCGAGCTGCTCGGAGACGTTCTCGATCTCGCGCAGCGCGTCCCCGGCCTCCTCGGCCTGGCGGGCACCCGCCACCACGCCGGCGGTGCTCTGCTCCATGGAGATCACCGCCTCGTTGGTGTCGGTCTGGATCGTTTTGACCAGCGCCTCGATCTGCTTGGTGGCATTACCGGAACGCTCGGCGAGGCGCTGGACCTCGTCGGCAACCACCGCGAAGCCCCGGCCGGACTCGCCGGCCATCGCCGCCTGGATAGAGGCGTTGAGCGCGAGGATGTTGGTCTGGTCGGCGATGTCGTTGATCAGCTCGACGATGTTGCCGATCTCCTGGGAGGACTCGCCGAGGCGCTTGATGCGCTTGGAGGTCTCCTGGATCTGCTCACGGGTGGTGTCCATCTGCTCGATGGTGCGATTCACCGTCTCCGCGCCGCGGGTGGCCAGCTCCACGGACTGCTGCGCGACCCGGGCGGATTCCTCGGCGTTCTGGGATACCTGGTCGACGGAGACCGCCATCTGGCTGATCGCCGCCGAGGCCGAGGTGATCTGGTGGGCCTGGTGATCCGAGGCCTCGGCGAGGTGCATCGCCGTCGCCTGGGTCTGTTGGGCGGCGGTGGAGACCTGCACCGAGGTGTCGTTGATGGTGGTCACCAGCCGGCGCAGGGCATCCGTCGCGTCGTTAAAGGCGTCGGCGATGGCGCCGGTCATCTCCTCGCCCACCGAGGCCTCGACCGTGAGATCACCCTCCTTGAGGTCCTCGATCTCGTCGAGGAGGTTGAGGATGGCCTGCTGGTTACGCTCGTTGGCCTCCTTGACCTCGGCACGCTCGGCCTCCGCGCGGGCCACCACCTGGCGGCTGATCTGCCAGGCGACGAGGGCACGGGCGATCAGCACGACCAGCGCCAGCGCCGCCAGCGCATACGCCATCCACGGCTGTACCCAGCGCGAGCCGGAGAGACCGCGGTAGGCGACGGTGAGTTGCTGGCCGGTGGCCAACAGCCGCTCGGAGAGCGTGTATATCTTCTCGGCGGCGTCGCGGACGCGGAAAAGCTCCGGCGACTGGGACACGAGCTGATCGATGCTGGAGCGGACCTGCTCGAAATCCGAGGCGATCGCGGACACGCGGCTGCGCGCCTGCTCGCCGGTGACGGCACTGACACCGAGGGCCTCGCTGCCCTGGCTCAGACCCTGGAGGATCCGGCCGAAGCGATCGGCAGCCTCCTCGAGCCCCGGCGCCGCAGGGGTATTACCCCCCGAGCCGCCGCGCACCATGCCGGAGAGGTCTCTACGCATGCGCCCGGCGAGTGTGTTGAGCTCCGCGGCCAGGGCCACCTGGCGGGCGCTGCCGCCACCGGTGGCGAGGGCGTCCGCCAGGCCGGCCGCGTTCTCCTGGATCTGCGGTAGCAGCACCCGGAAGCGCTCGGCGACCGCGTTGGCACGCGCCAGCATCTCCTTGCGATCGAGGATGGCGTTGACCTCCTCGCGCATCTGCTGCCAGACGCGCACGACCTTGTCGAGTGCCGCGACGGCCGCGTCAGAGGTCTGCGCGGTAGGCGGCAGGCCGGCAGCCTCAGCGCCCTGGACCAGGTCGTCGATATTCGCCTGCAGTGCCTCCCGCCCGGACTTGAGCTCGGCAAGCTCACCGCTCTTGCCGTTGGCCGCCTTGAGGGCGTCCTTCGCGATCTTCTGGGATTGCAGGCGCACGCCTTCGGCACGGCTGATGTAGGCCCGGTCGATGTCGCGGTAGTGGGCGACGAGGGCGAACGCGGCGACCATGGCCACGATCGCCAGGGCCGCGACGACGGTGAGCAGGTCGGCCACCCGTCTGAGACCGGTGGATGCCTGCCGATTGTCCTCCCTAGCCATATGCGCTGTTTCCTCCTGGCAAGACTTGCCGACCCGTACGCCGACCTAGGCCGACGCCCTGAGAAAGGCGGGATCCCCGGCCAATGCACTCATGCTGAATACCGGCCAGCGACTGCCGGCCTGCTCGAATACCGCGGTGATGTAATCCGCCGCCGCGCCCTGGGCGGCGCGCTCGTCCTCGCCCGGCATCCGCTCCGCCGCCGCCGGCAGATGGCGCATGCCGTAGAGCTCATCCACGAGCACCCCCGCCTGGGCATCACCCTGGGCGATAACCAGCACCCGCGCCACCGGGCTGTCCGCCGCGGCTCCCAGGCCCAGGAAGGCACCGAGGTCGGAGACGGGCACCAGTGTGCCGCGGATGTTGGCGATCCCGAGCACCCAGCCCTGCGCGTGGGGCACACGCGCCAGCGCCGGCGGCGTCACCACCTCCATGACCTCGTCCATGGGCGCGAGGAGGTGACGCGAGCCGAGCCGGAACGCGACCCCTGCCCATTCGCTGGGGGCCTCCTCGCGCGCGGGCAGCGCCGCCTGCGAGGCCAGCCCCAGACGCTGGAGGCGGCGCAGCTCGGGGAAGGGTGCGATTGCCTGCATGGCCGTTTCAGCCACCGAGCGCGGCGCCGATCTTGTCCAGCAGCTCGTCCTCGGTAACCGGCTTGGTGATGTAGTCCATCGCCCCCTGGCGTTTCGCCCAGATCCGGTCCGTCTCCTGGTCCTTGGTGCTGATCACCACGATCGGGATGGCGCTGGTGTCGGGGTCGCGCGAGAGCTTGCGCGTAGCCTGGAAGCCGTTCATCCCCGGCATGACGATGTCCATCAGGATGACGTCGGGGCGCTCGTTGCGCGCCCGGTCCATGCCCTGATCGCCATCCTCGGCGACGCTGACCTCATAGCCATGCTTCTCGAGCATGGTCTTGAGCACGTGGGTTTCCGTTGGTGAGTCGTCCACCACAAGGATGCGGGTCATTGCGCGTTCCCCCCAAGACAGGCGTCGTGCATCCAGTTGTTGTTTTCCGGGTCCGGACGCGACTACGCGGCCCGCGAAAGGTGGCGGCGTATGGCGCCCAGCAGTTCGTCCCGGGTAAACGGTTTGGTCAGGTACTGCTCCGAACCGACGATCCGGCCGCGGGCGCGATCAAAGAGACCGTCCTTGCTCGAGAGCATAATTACCGGTGTTCCACGAAAAGAGGAATTGTTCTTTATCAACGCACAGGTCTGATACCCGTCGAGGCGCGGCATCATGATATCGATGAAGATCACGTCGGGATGGTGATCGGCGATCTTCGCGAGCGCCTCGAATCCGTCCGTGGCGGTGATCACCTCGCAGCCCTCTTTCTTCAGCAGCGTCTCCGCGGTGCGCCGGATCGTCTTGCTGTCGTCGATGACCATGACCTTCAGGCCGGTCATGTCCTGCTCGTCGTTATCCACCACCGGACCCCCACCGGACGCCTTGCTTCACTATACCGCCCTGTGCGCGCCGCCGCCCCCGGACGACGCTGGAATCGAGTTTAATGACTGGGTCACTGCGGTACAATCGAAGCGCTTTTCGAATTTTTCCTGAGCGCCAGTATCGGCGTCTGGCCGGATTTTTCTGTGATCGTATCGACACGATACCGACCGGACACGGTGCCGGGCCGGGGCACCGGTCACTCGCCAACACCTGAGGGACGGAGCATGAGCGTGCGCATCGGCGTGGTGATGGATCCCATCGCCCGGATCAAACCCTACAAGGACACCACCCTGGCGATGCTGCTCGAAGCCCAGCGCCGCGGCTGGGAGATCGCCTACCTGGAACTCGGCGACCTGTGGCTGGACGACGGCGTCGCCCACGGCCACCAGCGCCGGCTCACCGTCCACGACGACAACCACCACTGGTTCGAGCTCGGCGAGGGCCGCGACGCGCCGCTGGCCGAGCTCGACGTGATCCTCATGCGCAAGGACCCGCCGGTGGACTACGAGTTCGTCTACGCCACCCACATCCTGGAGGCGGCGGAGCGCGAGGGTACGCTCGTGATCAACCGCCCGGCGGCGCTGCGCGAGGCGCAGGAGAAACTGTTCGCGACGCACTTCCCGCAGTGCTGCGCACCGACCCTGGTGGACATGCATGCCGAGCGGCTGCGCGCGTTCATCCGCCAGCACGGCCGCGCGGTACTCAAGCCGCTGCACGGCATGGGCGGCGACTCGGTGTTCGTGCTCGACGAGGGCGACCCCAACACCTCGGTGGTGCTGGAGACGCTCTCCGAGCGGGGCACCCGCTATGTCATGGCCCAGCGCTATCTCCCGGAAATCAGCGCCGGCGACAAGCGCATCCTGGTCATCGACGGCGAGCCGGTCCCCTACGCCCTGGCGCGGGTCCCGGCGGCGGGCGAGACCCGCGGCAACCTGGCCGCCGGCGGCCGCGGCGAGGGCGTGGAGCTCACCGAGCGCGACCGCTGGATCGTCGACGAGGTCGCTCCCGCGCTCAAGGCCCGGGGCATCTGGTTCGCCGGCCTGGACGTCATCGGCGAATACCTCACCGAGATCAACCTCACCAGCCCGACCTGCGTGCGCGAGCTCGACCGCTTCTACGGCATGAATATCGCCGGCGAGCTCTTCGACTGGATCGAGGCGCGGCTGCCGCGGTGATGGCGATACGGCGGCAGGCCGCGATCGCGCTGCTCGCCGCGGTGCTCCTGGCGGCCTGCAGCGGCACGGGATCGCCACCACGCAAGGCCCGGCTCTACGCCTTCGGCACGCGGGTGACCATCACCGCCTACGGGCTGGACGGCCCGGGCTTCGACGATGCCGTCGCAGACGCGCGGCGGCACCTGGAGACCTGGCACGGGCGCTGGCACCCCGACCGCGGCGACGGCATCGCCCGGCTCAACCGGCGGCTCGCCGCCGGCGAGGCCGCCACCGTGCCCAGGGACCTGCGCCCCCTGCTGAGCCGCGCGGCGCGGCTGGAACACCGCAGCGGCGGACACTTCAACGCCGGACTCGGCGCCCTGGTCCGGCTCTGGGGCTTCGACGAGGCCACGGACCTGCCCTCCCGGCCACCCCCGGCGGGCGACGTCACGGACCTGGTTCACAAGCATCCGTCGCTGTCCGCACTGAGCCCCGGAGACGGCCGGCTGGAGGCGGGCCACACGGCAGTGCGCATCGATCTCGGCGGCTTTGCCAAAGGGGTGGCTGCCGGGCGCCTGCGCACCCTGTTCCGCGACGCCGGCGCCGATGCGGTTCTGGTCAGCGCCGGCGGCGACATCGCCACGGCCGGCACGCCCGGCGACCGGCCCTGGCGGATCGGCATCCGCTCCCCTCGCGGCGAGGGCCTTATCGCCCGTGTGACGCTGCGCGCCGGCGAGTCCATCTTCACCTCCGGGGACTACGAGCGCTTCTTCGAGTACGACGGCCAGCGCTACCACCACATCATCGACCCCGCCACCGGCCGACCCGCCCGCGGCGTCCGCTCGGTTACCGTCATCGCCGACGACCCCGGGCTGGCCGACGCCGCGGCGACGGCGCTGTTCGTGGCCGGCCCGGGCGACTGGGTCACCACCGCGCGGCGGCTCGGTATCGCCGCCGCGATGCTGATCGACGGCAGGGGCGGCGTGCACCTCACCGACGCCATGGCCAAGCGCATCGAGCTGCAGGGAGACCCGGCACCCGATGTGGTCGAGCGGGTGACGCCATGAGCGTGACCGATGGCGTGATCGTCTGCCTCGCCGTGATCCTGGTGGCCGCACTGCATGCCGGCCTCACGCCATCGACGGCCAACGCCACCCATGCCGAGATCTGGGTGGGCGGTGCCCACCACCGGCGCGTGGCGCTGGAGGGCGAGAGCGAGCTCACCGTCCACGGCGCCCTCGGCGAGACCCGGATCGCCGTGCGCGACGGACGGATCCGCGTGCTCGACTCACCGGGTCGCCGCAAGCTGTGCGTCCACGCGGGCTGGCTCGCGCGCCCGGGGGAGACGGCGGTGTGCCTGCCCAACCGGGTCACGGTGACCGTCGAGGGCGACGGCCCGGGACTGGACGCGGTCAACCAGTGAACGGCGGGACCACGGTCACGGCCACCCGCGCCGACGTGCGCATCGCCTGGCTGGCGGCCCTGGCGACGGCGATCCACGCCCTCGAGGCCCAGCTGCCCTCGCCGGTGCCGGGGATCAAGCCGGGACTGGCCAACGTGATCACGGTCTTCGCGGTGTGCCGCTATGGCTGGCGCGCTGCCGCCTGGGTCGCGGTCCTCCGCGTATTCGCCGCGGGGCTGGTACTCGGCACCTTCCTCTCGCCGGGGTTCCTGCTCAGCGCCGCCGGCGCCACCGCCGCCGTGCTCGGCCTGGGGGTGGGGCGGCTGCTCCCGGGCACACGCGCGATCGGCTACAGCACGCTGGCGGCCTGTGCCCACACCGGCGGCCAGTTCCTGCTCGCCTGGGGGCTGCTGGTGCCGCATCCGGCGCTGCCCTATCTGCTGCCGTGGCTGATGACCGCGGCGCTCGTGTTCGGGCTGGTGAACGGTATAATCGCACGCGCGGTGCTGCAGCGGATACCCGCGGAGGACGGCGGCACGGCAACGCACGGGAACGGCCATGGCGGTGACTGACACGCGCATGCAACGACTGACCCTCGCGGTCCTTCTCTCGGCCGGGGCGCACCTGTTCATACTCCTCGCGGTGGGCTTCACTTGGCAGCCGCCACGCCCTCAGTCGGGACAGCCGATGCTCGATGTCGCCCTGGTCCGCGAGCAACCAAAGGCCGAGCCGCCTCCCGAGAAACCCGAGTTCATCGCCAACGCGGACCGCAGCGGCGGCGGTGAGCAGGCGTCCGCCGGCCCCCGCGAGCCAGTGACACCACAGCCACCCGCGCCGAAACCGCCGGCATCACCACCGCCCGCGCAGCCCACACCGACACCGCAGCCCACGCCGGAGCCGGCGCCGACACCACAGCCGAGCCCCGAGCCCCCGAACAAGCCCGAAGTCGCCGGCAAGGCCAAGGAGAAGGCACCACCGCCCGAGCCCAAGCCCGAGCCGAAACCGGAGAAAACGCCCAAACCCCAGCTCTCCACCACCGATATCCTGCGCAGCAGCCGGGAGGTGGCGGCCAACGAGTCGTTGTCACACGCCCGCTCGCCGGAGGCATCCGACTTTCCGGACAAGCGGCGCATCAGTGCCAGCACCCGGGAGCACGCCGCCGCGGCCTACATGCGGAGCTGGATCGACAAGATAGAGCGCATCGGCAACATGAACTATCCGGAGGAGGCACGGCGGCGCGGGCTCGGCGGCCGGCTGATCCTGGAGGTCACCCTGCGCCCCGACGGCAGCGTGGTGAGCGTGGACGTCCTCGAGCCCTCCCGCTACCCGGTCCTGGATCAGGCGGCACAGCGCATCGTGGACCTCGCTGCCCCTTTCGCGCCGGTACCGGAGCGCGTGCTCAAGGGCAACGACCTGCTGGTGATCACGCGCACCTGGGAGTTCAGCCGGGGACAGAACTTCAGCACCCACTGACGCCGGCCCCGGGGGTTGTGGGGGGCGAGAGCCATGGCGGATACTGTGCAGCCATGGGCAAAGGAAGCGATCTCACCAACCACCTGCTGATCGCCATGCCGAGCCTCGCGGACCCCAATTTCGCGCAGAGTGTCACCTATCTGTGCGAGCACACGGGGGAAGGCGCGCTGGGCATCGTGATCAATCGCCCCTCGGGGATCCGCGTCGGCGACCTCCTCGAGCACCTGGACATCGAGGTCGGCGACGCCGGCATCGCGGACCGGCCCGTATTCGCCGGTGGCCCCGTGCAGCGCGAGCGAGGCTTTGTCCTCCACCACCCGGTGGGGAACTGGGAGGCCAGCCGCGCGATCACCGACAAACTCGCCATCACCACCTCCCGCGACATCCTCGAGGCCATCGCCCGGGGCGAGGGCCCCGCGGAGTGGCTGCTCGCGCTGGGCTACGCGGGCTGGAGTGCCGGACAACTCGAGGAGGAGCTGGCGGAGAACGCCTGGCTCAACGGCCCGGCGACCCCGGAGATCCTTTTCCAGCAACCGCTGGAGGAACGCTGGCGGGCCGCGGCGGCGCTGCTCGGCGTCGACCTGAGCCGGCTCTCCTCCCAGACGGGCCATGCCTGAGCGGGCCCACGAGGGGCACTACCTGGGCTTCGACTTCGGCCTGGCGCGTATCGGCGTGGCCGTGGGCGAGTCGATCACCGGCGGCGCCCGGGGCGTCACCACGCTACAGGCCCAGCAGGGCGCACCGGACTGGGACGAGGTTGCCGCGCTGATCGATCACTGGCGCCCGCTCGCGCTGGTGGTCGGCACACCGCCGCAGCACGCCGACGGCACCGAGTCAGCTGTGGCCCGCGCCGCCGATCGCTTCGCCCGCCGTCTCGCCGGACGCTTCACCGTGCCGGTCCACCGCACCGGCGAGGCGATGACCTCGCAGGCGGCAAGACAGCGCCTGCACGATACCGGGCGCCCCGCACGGGGACGCCAGGACAAGCACCGCATCGACTCGGCCGCGGCGGCGCTGATCCTCGAACACTGGTTCGCCGAGGGAGGAATCGCATGACCCAGCTACCCCCGGCCAGCGAGCTGCTGACCCGGATGCAGTCCGGCATCGGTGAATGCATCGCCGGCATCGATCCGGCCCGGCTGGCGATGGTGGGCATCCACACCGGCGGCGTGTGGCTCGCCGAACGCCTCCACCACGCCCTGGGGATGGATGCCCCACTGGGGCGGCTGGACATCGGTTTCTACCGCGACGACTTCTCGCGTATCGGCATGCATCCGCGGGTCCGCCCCTCGGAGCTGCCCTTCGAGGTGGACGACCGCATCATCGTGCTGGTCGACGACGTCCTCTACACCGGGCGCACCGTGCGCGCGGCGCTCAACGAGCTGTTCGACTACGGCCGCCCCGCCGCCGTGCGCCTGGCGGTGATGGTCGACCGCTGCAGCCGCGAGCTGCCGGTCTGCGCGGACGTCGCCGGCACCCGGATCACCCTTCCCGCCGGCCAGGCCGTACGCCTGTCCGGCCCCGAACCCCTGACCCTGAGCATCGAGCGGCACGACGAATGAGCGCACAGATCGACGACGAGGGGCGGCTGCGCCACTTCCTCACCACCGAGGGGGTGCCGCGGGCGCTGCTGGAGGATATCCTCGACACCGCGGAGTCGTTCACCGGGGTGATCGGCAAGTCCGTTAAGAAGGTCCCGCTGCTGCGCGGGCGCACGGTGATCAACCTGTTCTTCGAGTCGAGCACCCGCACCCGCACGACCTTCGAGCTCGCCGCCAAGCGGCTGTCCGCGGACGTGCTCAACGTCAACGTGGCCACCACCACGACCAAGGGCGAGAGCCTGCTGGACATGCTCCACAACCTGGAGGCGATGCAGGCCGACATGTTCGTGGTGCGTCACAGCGAGAGCGGCACCGCCGACTACATCGCCGACCATCTCGGCGAGGGCGTGGCCGTTCTCAACGCCGGCGACGGGCGCCACGCCCACCCCACCCAGGCGATGCTCGATGCCTTCACCATCCGCCGCCACAAGGGCGCATTCGAACCGCTGCGTGTGGCCATCGTTGGCGACATCCTCCACTCCCGTGTGGCGCGCTCGCAGATCCACGCCCTCAACGGCCTGGGTACCGGCGAGGTCCGCGTGATCGCCCCGCGCACGCTGCTGCCCCGCGACATCGGCGAGCTCGGCGTGCACGTCCACCACGACCTGGACGAGGGCCTGCGCGACGTGGACGTGGTCATCATGCTGCGCCTGCAGCGCGAGCGCATGCAGGGTGCGCTGCTGCCCAGCGAGGAGGAATACTTCGAGCACTACGGGCTGACCGAGGCCCGCCTGGCCGCGGCCAAGCCGGACGCCATCGTCATGCATCCCGGACCGATCAACCGCGGCGTGGAGATCGACAGCGACGTGGCCGACGGCCCGCGCTCGGTGATCCTGGAGCAGGTCACCAACGGCATCGCCGTGCGCATGGCGGTGATGTCCATGGTCATCGGCGCCCGCACCGAGAGTCAGCGGGAGGAGGCGTGATGCGCATACTCATTCGCGGCGGACGCATCATCGACCCCCGCAGCGGCATGGACCGCACCGGCGACCTCGCAGTGAGCGACGGCCACGTCGCCCACTGCGGCGATGTCCCCGACACGTTCGCCGCAGACGAGATCTTCGAGGCCGCCGGCCATATCGTCTGCCCCGGGCTCATCGATCTCGGCGCCCGACTCGGGCGACCGGGCCCGGAGCACCCGGACACCATCGCCGGCGAGGCCCATGCGGCGGCGGCCGGCGGCATCACCACCCTGGTCTGCCCCCCGGACACCGACCCGCTGATCGACGCGCCGCCGGTCGCGGAGCTCATCCACCGCCGAGCCGCCGAGGCCGGCGGCGCCCGCGTGCTGCCGGTGGGCGCGCTCACCCGCGGCCTAGCCGGCGAGCAGCTCGCCGAGATGGCGACCCTGCGCGCCGCCGGCTGTCCGGCGGTGGGCGACGGCGGTCACCCGGTGGCCGACACCCTGGTGCTGCGCCGGGCCCTGGCGTACGCGGCGACCTTCGGCCTGCCGGCGATGATCACGCCGCTGGACCCCTACCTGGGCACGGCGGGCTGCGCCCACGAGGGGGCCGTCGCCACCCGGCTGGGGCTGCCGGGCATCCCCACCGCGGCGGAGACCGCCGGAATCGCCCGCTGCCTCGCCCTCGCCGCGGAGGGCGAGGCGGACGTGCACTTCAGCCACCTCTCCACCGCCGAGGCGCTTACACTACTGCGCCAGGCCCGCGCGGACGGCGCGCGGGTGAGCGCCGACGTCACCCTCGCGCAGCTGTTCTTCACCGAGCAGGACCTCACCGGCTACGACGCGCGCTTCAACCTGCGCCCGCCGCTGCGCACCCTCGCCGACCGCGAGGCACTGCGCCGCGCGGTGGCCACGGGGGACATCGGCGTGATCTGCTCCGGTCATCACCCCCTCGGGGGCGACGCCAAGGACGGGCCCTTCGCCACCACCAGCCCCGGCGCAAGCGGCGTGGATACCTTCCTGCCCCTGCTTCTGAGGCTGGTCGAGACCGAGGTCCTGCCGCTCCCCGAGGCGATCGCACGGGCCACCAGCGGCCCGGCCTCGGTGCTGGGCCTGGATACCGGCACCCTGGCCCCGGGCGCCCCCGCGGACATCTGCGTGTTCGATCCGGACGCCGTGTGGTGGTGCCGGCGCGAGACCCTCCGCAGCCGCGGGCGCAACTCGCCGTTCCTCGGCTGGGAGATGACCGGACGCGTGCGCTACACGCTGGTCGACGGCCGGCTCGTCCACCGCGACGACGCCGCGACGGCATGAGCACCGTCTGCCGAGTCGTCGGCTGCGACCGCGTGGCCGGGGGCTGGTGGTGGCTGCGCCTGACCGGCATCCCGCCGGACGGGGCCGCCCCCGGGCGCTACTGTCGCATCACTCATGACGGCCGCCCGGCCGTACTCCCGCTCAGCCACGCCAGCGCAGAAGAGGACTGGATCGGGGGACTCCTGCCCCCGGGGGCCTTTGCAACGCCGCCGGCCGCTGGCACGCGGGTCACCGCGGATCCGCCCGAGGGAGACGCCCTCGCGACCTCGTACCCCGACCCACCGGTGATCGTCGCGGAGGGGATCGGCGCGGGGCCGGCGCTGGCCCTGGCCGAGCGGTGCGGGCCCGCACCGCGGCTCGTCCTCATCGGCTGCTGGCAGTCGCCGCCCGCCCGGCTGTGCCCGTCACGTTTCCTGACCGCCGGCCTGCCGCCGGAGGCGATCGCCGGGATCGCGCCGCTGGAGGATGCCGGCATACCGGCCCGGGTCGCGAGCCGCGCCGGCGAGCCGGGCTGCTTCGAAGGAGAAGTGATGGAGATGCTGCAGCACTACCTAGCCGGGCTCACGCCGGAGGAGGCGCGTGCCGTCCCGCTGGCCGCCTGTCTGCCGGCGGGAACGCTCGCCACGGAGGTGGACGGCCTGCGCGGTGTGCTGGCCGGCGTCGAGCTCGCCCGCCTGCCGCCGGGGGACGGGCAATAGCCGCGGCGACGGTTACTCGTCCTTGAGGGTCATGCTCTCCGCGGCCTCCTCCATCTTGCCTCGGCTGCCCTCGTCGCCGAGCTTGATCATCAGCCGCACCTCGTTCTGCGAGTCGGCGTGGCGGAGTGCTTCCTCGTAGGAGATCATGCCGTCGCGGTAGAGCCGGTAGAGGTTCTGGTCGAAGGTCTGCATCCCCATCTCGGTGGAGCGCTTCATGATCTCCTTGAGCTCGTGGACCTCGCCCTCGTGGATCTTGTCCTGCACCAGCGGCGAGCCGATCAGCACCTCGACGGCGGGCACCCGGCCCTGGCCGTCCGGCGTGGGGATGAGCTGCTGGGCGATGATCGAGCGCAGGTTGAGCGACAGGTCGGTGAAGAGCTGGTCCCGGCGGTCCGCCGGGAAGAAGTTGATGATCCGGTCCAGCGCCTGGTTGGCGTTATTGGCGTGGAGCGTGGCCAGGCACAGGTGCCCCGTCTCGGCGAAGGCGATGGCGTAGTCCATGGTCTCGCGGGAACGGATCTCGCCGATGAGGATCACGTCCGGCGCCTGGCGCAGGGTGTTCTTCAATGCCACCTCGAAGGAGTCCGTGTCGAGCCCCACCTCGCGCTGCGTGACGATGCAGTTGTTGTGCGAGTGGATGTACTCGATGGGGTCCTCGATGGTGATGATATGGCCCGTGGAGTGCTCGTTACGGTAGCCGAGCATTGCCGCCAGCGAGGTCGATTTGCCCGTGCCGGTGCCGCCGACGAAGATGATCAGCCCGCGCTTGGTCAGGGACAGGTCATTGAGGATCGGCGGCAGGCGCAGCTGCTCCACCGTGGGGATCTCCGTCTCGATGCGGCGCAGCACCATCCCCGGCTGGTTGCGCTGGAAGAACGCGCTGACACGGAAGCGCCCGAGCCCGCGGGCACTGATGGCAAAGTTGCACTCGTGGTTCGCCTCGAACTCGCTGCGCTGGCGGTCGGTCATCACCGACAGCACCACCTGGCGCGCCTGGTCCGGGGAGAGCTTGGTCTTGGTGACGGGCATGATCCGCCCGGAGATCTTCATGCTCGGCGCGAGTCCCGCCGTGATGAACAGATCCGAGGCCTTTTTCTGGACCATCAGCTCCAGCAGCGAGTTGAAATCCATCCCGATTCACCCTCTGTCTCGTTGCAATGGTGCCGCGCGGTCTGCCGGCGCGGCGTGCCTCAGGAGATGCTCTCCTTGGCACTCGCGTGGGTCCTCGCCTCCTGGCGCGAGATCTGGCCGCTGGCCACGAGCCGCTGCAGACACTGGTCCAGGGTCTGCATTCCGGATCCCTGACCGGTCTGAATGGCGGAGTACATCTGCGCGATCTTGTCCTCGCGGATCAGGTTCCGGATCGCCGGCGTGCCGATCATGATCTCATGGGCCGCGATACGTCCGCCGCCGGTCTTCTTGAGCAGACTCTGGGAGATCACCGCGCGCAGCGACTCGGAGAGCATCGAGCGCACCATCGCCTTCTCCGCACCGGGGAAGACGTCGACGATACGGTCGATGGTCTTGGCCGCGGAGCTGGTGTGCAGCGTGCCGAGCACCAGGTGGCCGGTCTCCGCGGCGGTGAGCGCCAGGCGGATGGTCTCCAGGTCGCGCAGCTCGCCGACCAGGATCACGTCCGGGTCCTCGCGCAGCGCCGAGCGCAGCGCCTCCGAGAAGCCCAGGGTATCGCGGTGGACCTCGCGCTGGTTGACGATGCACTTCTTCGAATCGTGGACGAACTCGATCGGGTCCTCGATGGTGAGGATGTGCTCGTGGAAGTTCTCGTTACGGTAATCCACCAGCGAGGCGAGCGTCGTGGACTTGCCGGAGCCCGTGGGCCCGGTCACCAGCACCAGCCCCCGCGGGCTGTCGGCGATGGTCTTGAAGACCTCGGGGGCACCGAGGTCATCCAGGGTGAGCACCGTCGAGGGGATGGTCCGGAATACCGCCCCGGCACCGCGGTTGTGGTTGAACGCATTGACGCGGAACCGGGCCAGCGACTTGATTTCGAAGGAGAAATCCGTTTCCAGGTACTCCTCGAAATCACGCCGCTGCTTGTCGTTCATGATGTCGTAGATGAGGCCGTGAACCTCCTGGTGCTCCATCGGCGGGAGGTTGATTCGACGCACATCACCGTCAACACGTATCATTGGCGGCAGGCCCGCGGAGAGGTGCAGATCGGAGGCGTTATTCTTAACGCCGAAGGCGAGCAGGTCTGCGATGTCCATCCATCCCCCTTGGACTGGCGATTCCCGTGGTCTCGGGTCAAGCATCCGGCAGTTGAACTAAAAGCTACAGATCGGCTGGATAACAGGCAACATGCACACCATCGCTGATCGGCTCGACAACCTGCGTGAACGCGTTCGCGCTGCGGAGATCGGCTGCGGGCGCGAGCCGGGCAGCGTCTCCATCCTCGCAGTGAGCAAGACCCAGCCGGTGGAGGCCATCCGCGAAGCGGCGGCGGCCGGCCAGCGGGCCTTCGGCGAGAACTATCTCCAGGAGGCCCACGAGAAGATCGACGCCCTCGCCGGACTGGGGCTGGAGTGGCACTTCATCGGCCCGCTGCAGTCGAACAAGACCCGCGCGGTCGCCGAGTCCTTCGACATGGTCCACACCATCGAGCGGCTGAAGATCGCCCGCCGGCTCTCCGGGCAGCGGCCGGATCACCTCCCGCCGCTCGCCTGCTGCATCCAGGTGAACGTGAGCGGCGAGCCGAGCAAGTCCGGCGTCGCACCGGCGGACGTGCCCGCGCTCGCCCGCGAGGTCGCCGCGCTGCCGCGGCTCGCGCTGCGCGGACTGATGGCCCTGCCGGCCCCCGAGGCCGACCCGGAGGCCCAGCGCCGCCCCTTCGCCCGGCTGCGGGGGCTGCTAGAGGACCTCCGCGGCGAGGGCCTGTCACTGGACACACTGTCCATGGGGATGTCCGCGGACATGGAGGCGGCCATCGCCGAGGGTGCGACCGTCGTGCGCATCGGCACCGCGCTGTTCGGTCCGCGCCGGTATCCCCATGGTGGCTGACCACGGTCATGGAGATGAACCTATGAACGAGCACACGATCGCGTTTATCGGCGGCGGCAACATGGCCCGCAGCCTGATCGGCGGCCTCGTCGCCGACGGCTATCCGGCGGCCCGTATCCGCGTGGCCGATCCCAGCGAGGAGCGCCGCGACGAGCTCGCCGGCCGTTTCGGCGTCACTGTCACCGGCGACAATGCCGAGGCCGTCGACGGCGCGGACGCGGTGGTCCTCGCGGTGAAGCCCCAGGTGATCAGGGACGTCGCCGAATCCCTCGGCGGGCAGCTGCGGGCCCAGCACACCCTGACCATCTCGATCGCCGCCGGCGTGCGCGAGGCGGATCTCAGCCGCTGGCTCGGCGGCCGCGTGGCCGTGGTGCGGGCCATGCCCAACACCCCGGCACTGGTCCAGACCGGCGCCACCGCGCTGTACGCCAACGAGCACGTGACCGAGCACGGCCGCAACCTCGCGGAATCGCTGCTGCGCGCGGTGGGCGTGACCGAGTGGCTCTCCGACGAGGCGCTGATGGACGCAGTCACCGCCATTTCCGGCAGCGGCCCCGCGTACTTCTTCCTGCTCATGGAGATGATGGAGGACGCGGGCACCGAGCTCGGCCTGCCCCGGGAAAAGGCCCGGCTGCTCACCCTTGAGACGGCCCTCGGCGCGGCGCGGATGGCGCTGGAGAGCGAGGAGACGCCGGCGCGGCTGCGCGAGCGCGTCACCTCGCCCAACGGCGTCACCCACGCGGTGGTCACGGCACTGGAGGACGGCGACGTGCGCACGCTCTACCGCAAGGCGCTGGAAGCAGGCGCGGCGCGGGCACGGGAACTCGGTGACCAGCTGGGAGAACAGTAATGGGCGGCTATGTCGCGAACCCGCTCGCGTTCCTGGTCCACACCCTGTTCAGCCTCTACATACTGGCGGTGATGCTGCGCTTCCTCCTGCAGTGGACGCGGGCGGACTTCTTCAACCCGATCTCGCAGTTCCTGGTGCGCGTCACCCAGCCGGTGCTGCGCCCGCTACGCCGGGTCATCCCCGGCATGGCCGGCCTGGACCTTTCCGCAGTGGTGCTGATGGTATTGCTCCAGGCGGTGTCACTGGCGCTGGTGATGCTCATCTACGGGGTGATGCCGCGGGCCGGCTACATCCTCGTGCGCACCCCCGCGGAGCTGCTCTCGCTGCTGTTCAATCTCTATTTCATCGCCATCATCGCCCAGGCGATCCTCTCCTGGGTGATCCAGCCGGGTCAGTACCACCCGGCACAGACCCTGCTCTACAGCCTCACCGAACCGGTGCTGCGGCCGATACGCCAGCTCGTGCCCCTGATCGGCGGCATCGACCTGTCACCGCTGGTGGCGCTGATCCTGCTCCAGGTGCTGAAGATGCTGGTGATGCAGCCGCTCAACCACATCGCCCCGCCGCTGTTCTGATGGCACGCGGGGCAATGCATGCCCCGCCCGATGCTGCCGCCAGCCGTCCGGGCGCCAGCAATCCAGGGGACACCGCGACGCGGCCGGTCGGGCACCTCAATGCCGCCCGAAGGGGGCACGAGACCAGCCTCTGGATTTCTGCCGCCCAGACTCCTAGTATCGGCGAGCATTGTCCCGGATAGCAGCGAGCCCATGCCGAAGACCATTCCGTCCGACTCCGTCGGCCTGGTGGCGCCACGCCACGCACGTTTCGACGAACCGCTGGCACTGGAATGCGGGCGCGAGCTGCCCGGCTTCGAGCTTGTCTACGAGACCTACGGCACACTGAACGCGGACGCCAGCAACGCCGTACTGATCTGCCACGCCCTTTCGGGCACCCACCACGCCGCCGGCTACCATACCCTCGAGGACAGCAAACCCGGCTGGTGGGAGGCGATCATCGGACCGGGCAAGCCCGTGGACACCAACCGGTTCTTCGTGGTGTGCAGCAACAACCTCGGCGGCTGTCACGGCTCCACCGGCCCGGCGACGGTCAACCCGGCCACCGGCGAGCCCTGGGGGCCGGACTTCCCGATGGTTACCGTCCACGACTGGGTCGCCAGCCAGGCACGGCTCGCCGATCACCTGGGCGTCCATCGCTGGGCGGCGGTGGTGGGCGGCAGCCTCGGCGGCATGCAGGCCCTGCAGTGGGCCATCGACTACCCCGACCGGCTGGCCAACGCGGTGACTGTTGCCGCCGCACCCCGCCTGTCGGCGCAGAACATCGGCTTCAACGAGGTCGCCCGCCAGGCCATCCGGGGTGATCCGGACTACCACGAGGGGCGCTACCAGGCCATGGGCACCGTGCCCCGCCGCGGGCTGATGCTCGCGCGCATGCTCGGACACATCACCTACCTGTCCGACGAGGCGATGCACGAGAAGTTCGGCCGCGACCTGCGTGAGGGCAAGCCCGACTACGACTTCCACTACGGCGTGGAGTTCGAGGTCGAAAGCTACCTGCGCTACCAGGGGCGTGCGTTCATCAACCGTTTCGACGCCAACACGTACCTGCTCATGACCAAGGCGCTCGACTACTTCGATCCGGCGGCCGCCCACGGCGGGGATCTCGCCCGGGCGCTCGCCGGTGTGCAGGCACGCTTCCTGGTGCTGGCGTTCACCAGCGACTGGCGCTTCCCGCCGGCGCGCTCGCTGGAGATCGTGCGCGCGCTGCTCGACGGCAACAAGGACGTCAGCTACTCCGAGATCGAGGCGGACCACGGCCACGACGCCTTCCTCATGCCTATCCCGCAGTACCGCGACGTCTTCGCCGGCTACATGGGCCGCATCGCCCGGGAGATCGGGGCATGAACGCGCTGCGAAACGACCTCCAGCTGGTTGCCGACTGGATCGCCCCCGACAGCCGCGTGCTCGACCTCGGCTGCGGCGACGGCTCGTTGCTCGCGCGCCTGGCCGCCACCCGGGGGGTGACGGGCTACGGCCTGGAGATCGACCCGGAGAAGATCACCCACTGCGTCGAGCGCGGCGTCAACGTCATCCAGCGCGACCTCGACCGCGGCCTCTCTGACTTCGACGCGGACTCCTTCGACTACGTCGTCATGACCCAGACGCTGCAGTCGGTGCGCCGCCCCGACCGCCTCCTCGAGGAGATGCTGCGGGTCGGCCGGGAGGGGATCGTTACCTTTCCCAACTTCGGCCACTGGCGACTGCGCGGCTACCTCGGCTTCTTCGGCCGCATGCCCATGAGCGGTGCGCTGAGCTACACGTGGTACGACACCCCGAACATCCACCTGTGCACGCTCCACGACTTCGAGGCGCTGTGCACGGAACGGCACATCGACATCATCGAGCGCAGCACTCTCTCCCACGATCTGCGCCGCCCGCGCCTGGCCGGGGTGATGCCCAACCTCCTCGCGGAGATCGCGCTGTACCGCTTCCGCCGCGCCGGCTGAGAACCGGCCGTGCGATAGGCAGCGCGACGCGGGCGCGTATAATTCGGGGCAGGACGAACACGGAGGAGTCCCGTCATGAAGCTGCTGCGCCCCATTCTTGCCGCGGCACTCGCCCTGACCTGCGCCACCGCCCAGGCACAGCGCAGCGAGCGCTTCGGCGACTACGAGATCCACTACAACGCCATCCCCACGGCAATGCTCGCCCCCGAGGTCGCCCGCGCCTATGACGTCGCCCGCAGCCGCGGCCGGGCCCTGGTGACCGTCACCGTCCTCCGCGACGGCCGCTCGGTGCCCGCAAGGATGACGGGTAACGCCATCAACGACGCCGGCCAGCCCCAGGGCCTGAGTCTCCGGGAGGTGCGCGAGGGCGGGGGCATCTACTACATCGCCACGGCCCGGATCGACCCGCCGGACCGCTTGCGGGTAGAGTTGGATATCCGGCCCCGGGACACCACGGACGTGAGCTACACGCTCAGCTTCGAGCAGTCCTTCTTCCCCGAGGAATGACAACGGCCGCACCCCGTGGCCCCGCCAAGGAGAGCGCCATGAGCCAGACCTGGCTGATCACCCACCCGTCGTGCCTTGAGCACGACACCGGCCCGGGCCACCCGGAGAGCGCCCAGCGTCTGCGCGCCATCCTGCGCGCGCTGGAGGCAGACGAGTTCGCCGGCCTGGAACGCCGCGAGGCCGCCCCGGCGACCCGGGAGCAGATCGAGCGCGTGCACGATGCGGACTACGTCGCCGCCACCCTGGACGCCATCCCGGCGGAGGGGCGGCGCAGCCTCGACGGCGACACCGTGGTCAGCGCCGGCAGCGGCGAGGCCGCCCTCCACGCCGCCGGGGCCGGCTGCCAGGCGGTGGACGCAGTGCTCGCAGGCGAGGCGAGGCGGGTGTTCTGCGCCGTCCGCCCCCCGGGGCACCACGCCGAGCCGGCCCAGGCGATGGGCTTCTGCCTGTTCAACAACATCGCCGTCGCCGCGGCCCATGCGCGGGCGGCCCACGGCCTACAGCGCGTCGCGGTCGTGGACTTCGACGTCCATCACGGCAACGGCACCCAGACCATGCTCGCCGGTCGCGACGGGTTCATGTACGCGTCCACCCACCAGCGTCCGCTGTTCCCGGGCACCGGTCGGCGCCAGGACAACCGCGAGAACGCGCTCTACAACATCCCGCTGATCGAGGGCTGCGACTCGGAACTCTTCCGCGAGCACTTCCACAACGAGATCATCTCCGCGATCATGCGCTTCGAGCCCGATATCCTGCTGGTCTCGGCGGGATTCGACGCCCACGGGCTCGATCCGCTGGCGGGGCTGGAACTCTGCGAGGCGGACTTCCACTGGGCAACCGAGGAGCTGACCTCGGTGGCCGACTACACCTGCGGCGGTCGACTGGTGTCCATGCTCGAGGGCGGCTATCACCTCGACGCCCTCGCCTCGAGCACGGCAGCGCACGTCGCCGCACTCCTGGGGCTGCGCTACGACGCCTGCACCCGCGCCGAGCCGGTCGCCTAGCCGTTTATTCCCCGCACTCCCGGGACGGCGGGGTCGCCAGGTCCACGGAGAGGTCGCTGAACTCGAGCCAGGCCAGCCGCGGCATCCCACGCACCGGCGCGCCACCGGGGAGGCACGGGACCATGGACTGCCGGGTGGCGAAAACCAGCCCGTTCACGCCCTCGAGGGCTTCCATCACCTGGGCCACACGCATCGCCCGTCCCCAGGCGACCGGCGCGTATTCCGCGCGCACCAGTGCCCCCTTGGCATCCGCGTAGAGGCGCTGCTCCGGCGCCGGCACCGGCAGGTCGCCGGGCAGCGTCACGTCCAGCCAGTCGCCCTGGTCATGCCCCTCCGTCGCGCTGACCCCGGACCGGCAGAGCATCATCGGCAGCAACAACGCCTGCCAGAGGCTTATGCCCAGCACGAACAGGAGGTCCAGGTTGTCCCAGACCATCCAGTGGCGCAGCGAGCGGGTGACGGTGCCAGGGGCGCCACGGTCGCCGACGAGGCGGCCGTCGCGCTCCTGCACCCAGACCCGGCTCGGCTCGAACACGCCCACGCGATCCTCGCGCTCGAAGGGCGCGATGGTCACGCGGAAGCGGGCGGGCTCGACGACGATGTCCGCCTCTCGCAGCGGGCGCGGCTGCATGTGGGCGAGGAACATCGATCCGCCGCCGTCCGCGGTCACCGCCACGCGTGCCAGGCTGCGCCAGCGGGACTCGCCCCCGTGGGCACGGAGGATACGCTCATGTAGGTCCTGCATGATCCCTTGTGACCTCCCCCGGTGTCCCCTGCCGTCGACACGGCCGCACTTGGAAGGTAGCACGAATCGGCACCACGCCCCCGGCCGACACCGGGCGCGGCGGCACCGCGTACCTGTACAATGCCCGGATACCGGCTCACGGCCCGGGCAACGGAGAGGACCATGGCGCGAAAACCCGAGACCCTGCAAGCGAAGACGGTGGCACGCTCACGGCTGTTCCGCGTCGAGCAGCTCGACCTGCGCTTCAACAACGGCACCGAGGTCGCCTTCGAACGTCTGGCCACGGGGATGGGGGGCGCCGTGCTGGTGGTCGCCGTCACCGGCGCCGAAGAACTGGTCCTGATCCGGGAGTACGCCGCCGGCACCGACCGCTACGAGCTCGGCCTGCCCAAGGGGCGCGTCGAGCCCGGCGAGGACCCGCTCGCCGCGGCAAACCGGGAGCTGCGCGAGGAGACCGGCTTCGGCGCCCGCCGCCTGGAGCCCCTCCACGAGCTCACCCTGGCACCCGGCTACATGGCACACAGCACCGAGATCATCCTCGCCCGGGACCTCTACGAGGCCCCGCTGCCCGGCGACGAGCCCGAGCCCATCGAGGTCGTGCCCTGGCCCATCGCCGAGCTCGACGAGCTACTCACCCAGCCCGACCTGACCGAGGCGCGCAGCATTGCGGCCATCTTCCTGGCCCTCAACCGGCTGCGCGGCGAAGACTGAGGAGAACCGCCAGTGACCCCTGACAGCGCCACCCGCGAGCGCCTCGCCGAGGCCGTGCTCACCCTCTGCCGCGAGGCCGGCGAGCGCATCCTGCGCGTCTACGCGCGGGACTTCGACGTCACCAGCAAGGATGACGACTCGCCGCTCACCGAGGCGGACCGTGCCGCCCACGAGCACCTCGCCGCTGCCCTGCCCGAACTCGAGCCGGCCCTGCCCGTTCTCTCCGAGGAAGGCGGCGACATCGCGTTCGAGACCCGGCGCGGCTGGTCGGCGTACTGGCTGGTGGACCCCTTGGACGGCACCAAGGAGTTCATCAAGAAGAACGGCGAGTTCACCGTCAACGTCGCGCTCATCGCCGACGGCCGACCGGTGCTGGGCGTGGTCCACGCGCCGGTGCTCGAGCGCAGCTGGCTCGGCATCGAGGGGAGCGGCGCCTTCCGCGAGGACGAGCACGGGCGCCGGGCGGTGCATACCCGCCGGGCCGGGTCCGGCCCCTGGACCGCGGTGGTGAGCCGCTCCCACCGCGGCGAGCAGGTGGACGCCCTGCTCGAGCGCCTGCCCGGCTTCGAGACCACCTCCATGGGCAGCTCGCTGAAGTTCTGCCTGGTCGCCGAGGGCAGCGCCGATCTCTATCCCCGCTTCGGGCCCACCTCGGAGTGGGACACCGGCGCGGCACAGTGCGTGGTCGAGGCAGCGGGCGGCGCGGTCCTGCGTCTCGATGCCACGCCCCTCGGCTACAACCGCAAGGCCTCGCTACTCAACCCGGACTTCGTCGCCGTCGGCGACACGGCGGTGGACTGGGCGACGCTGTTCGACGGCTTCGCCGTCAACGAGCGCTAGCCCATGACGTGATAGCCGGCGTCCACGTGCACCACCTCGCCGGTGACCGTGCGGGCACGGTCGCCGACGAGATAGGCGGCCAGGGCGCCGACGTCCTCCGGGTCGGCGAGCCGGCCCTCGGGGGTACGCGAGACCGTGCGTTCCAGGAGTTCGTCGAAGCGGTCGATCCCCGAGGCCGCCCGCGTGCGCAGCGGCCCCGGCGAGAGCGCGTTCACCCGGATACCGCCGTCGCCGAGCTCGGCGGCGAGGTAGCGCACGCTCGCCTCCAGCGCCGCCTTCACCGGGCCCATGAGGTTGTAGTGGGCCACTACCTTCTCCGCGCCGTAGAAGCTCACCGTGAGCAGGCTGCCGCCCCCGGTCATCAGCGGCTCGGCGAGCCGGGCCATGCGGATGAAGGAGTGGCAGGAGACATCCATGGCCTCCATGAACCCCTCGCGGGAACAGTCGGTCACCCGGCCGTGAAGGTCCTCCCGGGGCGCGAAGGCGATGGAGTGAATGAGGAAGTCCAGCCCGCCCCAGTGCGAGGCCACCGCCTCGAACACCCGCTCGAGCTGGTTCGGCTCGCGCACGTCGCAGGGCAGCAGGCGCTCCGCCTCGACCGCCTCCCCGCAGGGCGCGACGTGGGGATACGCCCGGTCATTGAGGTAGGTCAGGATCTGGCGGGCGCCGAGCTGGTGACACGCCCTCGCGCAGGCATAGGCAATGGACGACTCGTTGGCCACACCCACCAAGAGCCCGCGCTTGCCTTCGAGTGAAAACGGTTGGTTCATTACGCCCCCCCGGGGCTGTTCTGGTCACTGGATATCGCTGCGCGACGGGGTCTTGAGGACCGCCTCACCGGAGAGCACCGGCCGCTCGCCGACGCGCACGCGCGTCTCCAGGGTCACGAAGCCGCGGTCGCGCTCGACGGACAGGACCTCGACCTCCGCGGTGGCCGTGTCCCCGGGGTAGACCGGTGCGCGGAAACGCATCGACTGGCTGACGTAGATCGACCCGGGGCCGGGCAGTCGCGTGCCGAGCACCGCGGAAACCAGCCCGGCGGTGAGCATGCCGTGGGCGATGCGCCCACCGAATGGGGTCTGGCCGGCGTACTCGGCGTCCACGTGCAGCGGGTTGAAATCCCCCGTCACGCCGGCGAAAAGCCCGATGTCCGCCTCCGTGACGGTCTTGCGCAGCCGCGCGGTCATCCCCTCGCTCAGGTCTTCAAGGCAGTGGCCGTCCATCGATCCCCCGTGTTGGTCATCGTCCGGGCCTGCAGCGTATGCGGCCCCCGTCGCCGGCGGGCACCGCGACCCACCGGCAATGTTGCGCCCCGTCAATCGGCGCCTTCGCGCAGCAGCCGCATGGGCGAGCTGCGCTGATAGCGGCGGGCGGCCAGGCCGCCCGCCGCCCAGACCGTGATCACCCCCACCGCCGCACCCACAACGAGGGTCAGCGGACGGAACGGGTACTCCAGCCCGAACAGGCCCTCGGCGACGAACACGCCGGCACCCGTGGCCACGCCGCCGGCGATCAGGCCGGCCACGCCACCGAGCAGCCAGAACTCGTAGCGCGCGAGCCGCCGCACCCGCCGCCCGCTGGCGCCGAGGGCGCGCAGCAGCGCGCCCTCGAAACGACGCTGCTCGCCGGTGATCTGCAACGCGGCGAGCAGCACCAGCACCCCCGCGGCGAGAGTGAGCAGCGACATCAGTTCCACCACGCTGCTGCCCTGGTCCATGATCGAGCGCACCGTGCGCAGGATGGAGGTGACGTCTATCGCGGTCACGCTGGGGTAGTCACGGATGATATCCACGATCACGCCCTCGCGGGTGTCCGGCAGATGAAAGCTCGTCAGCCAGGTCGCCGGCAGCCCATCCAGGGTGCCCGGGGAGGCGACCACGAAGAAGTTCACGCGGAAGCTCTCCCAGTCCACCTCCCGCAGGCTCGTCACCCGCGCGCTCACCCGTCGCCCGGCGATGTCGAAGGTCAGACGGTCACCCAGGGCGATGCCGTAGCGCTCAGCGAAGCCGGTCTCCACCGACAGTTCGCCAGGGTCACCCGCCGCCCCCCACCACTCGCCGGCGACCACCTCGTTGCCCTGCTGGGGCTCGGCCGACCAGGTGAGGTTGAACTCCCGCCGGCCCCGGCGCCGACCCACGTCATCGTCCGCGGGCACGTCCTCGGCCTCCGCGACGGGATCGCCATTGAGCGCCACCAGCCGGCCCCGGACCATGGGTGCGAACGCGGCGTCGATCCCGGCCTGGGCCAGGCGCTCGCGCACGCCGACGCGCTCGTCCGCCTGGATGTTGATCAGGAACTGGTTCGCCGCGTCGTCAGGGATCCGGTCACGCCAGGCATCGAGGAGGTCGTTGCGGACCACGGCGAGGAGGAACAGCGCCATCAGCCCCGTGCCCACGCCGACGATCTGCACCACCGCCGTCCATGGGCGCCGGGTGAAACCGCTAAGCCACAGCAGCCGCCCGCCGCGGCGGCGCACCAGCGCACGCACAGCGGCAATGCTCGCTCGCGCCGCCACCGCGAGCAGGCCGACGGCGACGGCGAGCGCTGCGATCACGTAGGCGGCGAGGCGCCACTCCCCGGCCTGCCAGCCCATGAGCGCGAAGACCACCACCGCGGCCACGGCCACCGGCACGCCGGCACGCAGCAGGCCCGCCGCGGCCTCGCGCCGTAGCACCCGCATCGGCGGGACATCCCGCAACCGCAGCAGCGTGGGCAGGGCAAAGCCGAACAGCGCCGCCGCGGCGGTGAGCCAGCCCACCACCAGCGGCCGCCAACCGGGTGGCGGGATGTCACGGTCGATGAGATCCGCCACCAGCGACAGCATTCCGGCGTGCACCACGAAGCCCAGGGCCGCGCCAACGGCACCGGCGAACAGGGCCAGCCAGAACAGCCGGGCGACGAACAGGGTCGTCAACCGTCGGCGCCGCGCCCCCACGGCACGCATCACCGCGACCGCGAGCACCTGGCGTTCGGCGTAGTGACGGACGGTCAGCAGCACCGCCACGCCGGCGACGACCACCGTGAGCAGCGCCCCCAGGCCCAGGAAACGGCGGGCCCGGTCGACCACCTCGCCGATCCCGCGACCCTGGCCCTCGGGGGTCTCGATCTCCACCGCGTTGCCCTGCTCCGCGACGAGGGCGTCGGTGAACGCAGCCGCCGCCGCGGGGGTGCCGGCCACCAGCAACTTGTAACGCACGCGGCTGCCCGGCCCGATGAGACCGGTCCCCTCCAGGTCCGCGTAGGGCATGAGCACCCGCGGGGCAAGGCTGTTGAAGAAGCTCCCGCGATCCGGCTCCAGGGTGATCACCCCGGCGATGCGGAACTCCCCCTGCCCGAGGGCCAGGCGGTCACCGACGGACAGCCCCAGCAGGCGCAGCAGCCGCGGGGCAACCCAGACCGACCCCGGCGCCGGTGTCTTCGTGGTCGCCCGCTCGGCCCCGTCGAGTCCGTCACTCACACGCAGTTCCCCGCGCAGGGGGTAGCCCGGCGTGACCGCCTTCACCGAGACGAGCTGGGTACGTTCGCCGGCGACGACGACGCTGGGGAACTCGGCAGTGCGCGCGGTGGCGAGGCCGTGCTCCGAGCGGGCGCGGCGCAGCCAGCCGTCGGGAATGGGCTCAGGGCGCTCCACCGCCCGGTCCGCGGCGAGCAGGTCCGCCGCCCGCGCCTCCGTGGCGGCGCCGACGCGCTCCGCGAGCCACGACACCGAGGTCACCGCGGCCACCGCGACCACCACCGCCAGCGCGAGCAGCCGCAGCTCGCCGCCGCGCCAGTCCCGCCACAGCCAGCGCAGCGCCAGGATCACGCCGCCACCTCTTCGCGCAGCCCCGTCTCCTCCACGTGGATGATCCGCCCGCAACGCCCGGCCAGTGCCGGGTCATGGGTGACCAGCACGAGGGTGGTGCCATTATCGCGGTTGAGCGCGAACATGGCGTCGATGATGTGCTCGCCGGTATGCCGGTCCAGGTTGCCGGTGGGCTCGTCGGCGAACAGCACCCGCGGGTCGTCGACGAACGCCCGTGCCAGCGCCACCCGCTGTTGCTCGCCGCCCGAGAGCTGGGCCGGATAGTGGCTGGCGCGGCCGGTGAGCCCGACCCGCTCCAGGGCGTCGGCAGCGCGCCCGCGCACGCCGCCGCTCCCGGCCAGCTCGCCGGGGAGCATGACGTTCTCCAGCGCGGTCATCCCCGGGAGCAGGTGGAAGGCCTGGAACACGAAGCCGACCCGACCCGCCCGCACGGCGGCGCGGTCGTCCTCGCCCAGGCGGGAGAGGTCGTGGCCATCGAGCAGCACCCGCCCCTCGCTGGGCTGGTCCAGACCGGCAAGCAGCCCCAGCAGGGTGGACTTGCCGGAGCCGGAGGCGCCGAGCACGGCCACGGCCTCGCCATGGCGGATGTTAAGATTCACGTCGCTGAACAGCGTGATCGTGCCTTCCGGCGAGCGGAAGCGCATGCCCAGGCCCTCGGCGACCAGCACGCAGCCATCGGGATTGGCCGTCATGATCCGCAGACTCCTTCTCGCGATGATGCTCCTCGCCGCCGCGCCCGCCGCAGCGGCACAGACGACGATACTCGTCGTGGGCGACAGCCTGAGCGCCGCCTATGGCCTGGATCCGGCGGACGGCTGGGTCGCGCTGCTGCGCGAGCGCCTCGCCGCCCGCGGGTTCGACACCGAGGTGGTCAACGCCAGCATCAGCGGCGACACCACCCGCGGCGGCCGCGCCCGGCTGCCGGACGCACTCCGCGCCCATGAACCCGACGTGGTGATCATCGAGCTCGGCGGCAATGATGGCCTGCGCGGCCTGCCCCTCGCCGAGACCCGGCGCAACCTCGAGACAATGGTCGGGAACGCGCGCCAGGCCGGTGCCCGGGTGCTCCTCGTCGGGGTGCGCCTGCCGTCCAACTATGGCGCGGCGTTCATCGAGCGATTCCAGCAGGTTTTCCATGAAGTGGCCAGCGGCGCGGACGTGCCGCTGGTGCCGAAGCTGCTCGCCGGGGTCGGCGAGCACCCGGAGCTCATGCAGGCGGACGGGATTCACCCCAACGCCCGGGCGCAGCCGCGGCTGCTCGACAACGTCTGGCCCGAGCTCTCGCCACTGCTCGGGGCGGGCGCCGCCGGCGAGGGCGGACCCGACGGCTCGGGCTAGGAGCCCGGGCGGATCGCCTCAGCCGGTGGCGGGCTCGCCGCCGAACATCCCCGTGAGCCGCGGCAGCAGCCGCCCCAGCTCCAGGGTCATGATCGCGAAGTCGGCGTCGAAGCGCTCCGCGGCGGACTCGGGGGTGAAGTCCTCGTGACCCTCCTGGACCACGTCCAGGAATTTCAGCCGTTTCACCGACAGGTCGGCGTCGAGCACGAAGCTCATGCGCTCGTCCCAGGTCAGGGCCAGGCGGCGCACCAGCTTGCCCGCGGTGATGTGGGCGGTGATCTCACTGGCATGCAGATCCAGGCGCTTGCAGCGCACCTCCGCACCCTCGTTCTGCGGGTCCTCGAAGACCGCCTCGTCACCGAGCTCCACGTCCGAGGGCTCACTCTGGCGGGAGAGCCACTCGGTCATCACCGGCTGCGGGTTGCTCGCCGCGGTCAGCGGCTGGATGGGCAGGCTGCCCAGGGCCGCGCGCAGCAGCTCGGTGACCTCCTCGGCCTGGCGCCAGGTGGCGGTATCCACCACCAGGGTGCCGTTGCGGGTGTCGATCCAGGCATACAGACGCTTGGCCCGGGTGAACGCCCGCGGCAGCAGCTCGAGGGTGATCTCCTCCTTGAGGCGGTTCTTCTCCTTGCGCCCGAGCTTGCGGTACTCCGCGGCCTCCCGCTCGGCGACGCGCTCATCCAGCGCCTCGCGGATCACCGATGCCGGCAGCAGCCGCGACTCCTCCTGCAGGCACACCAGGTACTGGCTGCCGGTGGCATAGACCAGACCCTCGCCGTCCGGGCCCGGCGGCACCCAGCCCCGGGACAGGGCCTCGGTGCTGGCCACTGGCTGGAAGGCGAAGTCCGCCAGCCGCGCGGCCAGCTCCTCGGCACTGTGCTCGAAGGTGTCGTTGAGGCGGTAGACACAGAGGTTACGGAACCACATGAAGCTTCCCCGGATCGGTATTCGGTCTTTTCTCGGGCCCCGCGGCGGCGGCCACGGTAGCGAACGGCACGGTCAGCCGACGAGGCGCTCGCGGGCGGCCTCCGCGCGACGGGCCGCGTCATTGGCGTCGTCGCCGAAGGCGGTGATGTGCCCCATCTTGCGCCCGGGCCGGGCGTCGTCCTTGCCGTAGAGGTGGAGCTTGACCCGGTCGTCGGCGAGGGCGGCGGCCCAATCCGGCTCACCCTGCGACCAGAGATCGCCGAGCAGGTTAACCATGGCCGCCGGCTGCAGCAGTGCCGTGCTGCCGAAGGGCAGCGCGCACAGGGCGCGCACCTGCTGGCCGAACTGGCAGGTCACGCTCGCGTCTACGCTGAAGTGCCCGGAGTTGTGGGGCCGCGGGGCGAGCTCGTTGACCAGCAGCTCGCCATCGCGGGTGACGAAGAACTCGACGCAGAGCACGCCGACCACGTCCAGCGCCTCGAGGATGTCCCGGGCGATGGTAACCGCCCGCCCGTTACCACCGCCGGCGAGCACCGTGCCGGGCAGGGAGACGTCGAGGACGTGGTTGCGGTGGCGGTTCTCGGTGACCCCGTAGTGCACGAACGCGCCGTCCACGCCCCGGGCCGCGACCACGCTGACCTCGCGTTCGAAGTCGACGAACGCCTCCAGCACGGCCTCGCCGCCACCGACCTCGGCCCAGGCGGAGGCCGCCTCGCCGGGCTCGCGGATGACCGCCTGGCCCTTGCCGTCGTAGCCGAAACCGGCGGTCTTGAGCACCGCCGGCGTGCCAATGCGCGTCAGCGCCTGCACCAGCTCCTCCGACCCGGTCACGCGCTCGAAGGCCGCGGTGGGGAACCCCGCCTCGGCCAGGGCACGCTTCTCGCGCAGACGGTTCTGGGCGATGTGCAGGACCTCGCCGCGGGGGCGCACGGGACAGTGCTGCGCGGCGCAGTCCGCGGCGGCAACCGGCACGTTCTCGAACTCGAAGGTCACCGCATCCACCCGCCGGGCAAAGTCGGCGACGGCGTCGAGGTCGTCATACGCCGCCACCACCTCGCGGTCGGCGACCTGGCCGGTGGGTGTGCCGGACGCCGGCGACAGGGTGTGCACACGGTAACCCATGCGCCGTGCGGCGATGGCAAACATGCGGCCGAGCTGGCCGCTGCCGAGCACCCCGAGGGTGGCCCCGGGCAGGATCGGGTCGGTCACTTGAGCTCATCCTCCACGGCCTTGCGGGCCTGACGCTCACGGAAGGCCTCCAGCGCATCACGCAGCGCCGGGCGCTCCCGGGCGAGCATGGCCACGGCGAAAAGGGCGGCGTTGCGTGCCCCGGAGCGCCCGATGGCGAAGGTCGCCGTGGGCACGCCGCCGGGCATCTGCACGATGGACAGCAGCGAGTCCATGCCCTGCAGGGCACGGCTCTCCACCGGCACGCCGAGCACCGGCAGCAGCGTCTGCGCCGCGACCATGCCCGGCAGGTGGGCGGCGCCGCCGGCGCCCGCGATGATCGCCTGCAGCCCGCGGGACTCGGCCTCCCGGGCATAGTCGCGCATGAGCTCCGGCGTGCGATGGGCGGAGACGATGCGGCACTCGTGGGCGACACCGAAGTCGCTCAGCACCTCGTCGGCGTGACGCATGGTCTCCCAGTCGGACTTGCTGCCCATGATCACCCCTACCAGGGGTTGTGCCTCGTCCATGGTGCTCCTCCCGAGGGAAAACCGCGGAGTCTACCACCTGCAGCGGGCAGCGGCGCAGCCCTGTGCGACGAGTGACCACTCACACCGCCGGTGGTTCTGCTATGATTTCATACATACGGGTGACAGCCGAGGATCGGCCGTGGACATTAACAGCGCCTTCAACTCAGGGCTCCGCGGGTTTCAGAACGCCAACCAGACCGCTGCACGCAGCGCCGAGACCATCGCCCGGCGCAGTGGCGGGCTGGCGGAGGACCGCACGGTCGAGACCGCGCTGGTCGAGGCGGTGACGGCAGAGAATCAGGCCGCCGCGGCGACACAGGTGGTACGCGCGGCCGACGAAACGTCGGGCTCGCTGATCGATACCCGCGCCTGAGCCCCGCCCGCGGCTCAAACCACCGCGGCACCCGTCCCCCTTTTCCATTGCCGCCTCGCAACCGGCGGCACGCCCTTCAGTCCATGCCGTCCATCGACGTTGCACCCCGCGCCTGAAGTAGCTCGACCACATCGCGGCGGGCGTTATCGCCGGCGTGATCCAGCGCCGTGCGTCCATCGTGGTCGCGGAGGTTCACCGATGCGCCGGCGTCGAGCAGCACCCGCGCGACTCCGGTGTGGCCCTCCCGCGCCGCCCACATGAGCGGCGTGCGCCCCGCCTCCGTCTCGCGGACATCCACCGCCACCCCCCGGGCGAGCAGCAGTCCCGCGACCTCCGGCCGGCCACTGATGGCCGCGGCGTGGAGCGCCGTATAGCCGAGCTCGTCACGGGCATGGAGGTCGGCCCCGGCCTCCAGCAGCCGCGTCACCACCGCCGGGTGGCCCATCGCCGCCGCCCGCATCATCGGCGTCCAGCCGCAGGCGTCCTCGCCATCGACTGCAGCACCACGGTCAAGGAGCGCATTCACCCGCGCCAGGTCGCCGTCCCGGGCGGCGGCGATGAGAGGCGGCTCACCGGCCGGCGCACCACCCCGGGACCCGGCGAGCCAGTACCCCGCACCGGCGATCGCCGCCACTAGCGCAGCGGCCGCGAGCATCCCCGATCCAAGGGGACCGGGGCGCCAGCGGGTACTCACGGTTCCGCCCTGCCATCGGTCGGGCGAAAGGCGGTTCTGGAGAGAAGGCGGTTCCGGCTCATGGTCTGCCTCATCCGCGGAGCCATCCATCCGTGTCGATGCTAGACCCCGCATGGAGGTCATCCATGACCCAGATCACGCCGTGGCGGCGATGGTTGCCGCCATGGCGGAATGGCCGGGAAACTGGGGCATCGTCAGCCAGTACGGTGCTCGGAGGGCGGCAATGGCGGGACGACACACCGACCCGCTGCTCGGGGTCATGCCCGGAAGCAGGCACCTTCCCCCACCAGCGGCACCGCCCGCCGCCACAACCGTCCTCCCCGGGGCGGGACGTCGCCTCGACCTGCCCGCCGGCCCGATGCACTACCTCGACGCCGGCGACGGACCCGCGGTGATCATGGTCCACGGCAACCCGACCTGGTCGTTCCTCTTCCGCGACCTCGTCGCCCGGCTGTCGGCGACGCACCGTTGCGTGGCACCGGACCACCTCGGCTTCGGCCTCTCCGGCACACCGGCGGATCGTCCCTGCCGCCCCGCGGAGCACGCGGGACACCTGGCCCGGCTGGTCGAGACCCTCGGCCTGCGGCGGATCGTCCTGGTCGGTCACGACTGGGGCGGACCGGTGGCGCTCGCCTACGCCGCGAGCCGCCCCGACAACGTCGCCGCGCTGGTGCTCAGTAACACCTGGGCGTGGCCGGTACACCGGGATCCCCGCCTGGCGGCCTTCGCCGCCCTGGCCGGCGGACCGCCCGGCCGATGGCTGATCCGGCACCACGACGCCCTCGTCCGCGCCCTGCCCCTGGCCGTCGGCGACCGGCAGCGGCTGTCCGCCACGGCCCATCGGTGCTATCGGACGGTGCGCGCCACGCCCGCGGCGCGCGACGGCTTCGCCGCGCTGCCCCGGGAGATGCTCGCCGCCCGGGCGTGGCTGGCGGCGTTGCGGGACCACCTGCCACGCCTTGGTGACACGCCCGCGCTGCTGGCCTGGGGTATGCGCGACCCGGCACTGGGCGCGCGGGTGCTGGGACACTGGCGCACGCTGCTGCCCCACGCCCGCGTGCACCCACTGGCCGGCGTCGGGCACCTGCCCCCGGAGGAGGCACCGGCGGCATTCGGCGACGCGGTGACGGGGTTCCTGGCGGAGGACGGGCCGGGTATCAGCCCTTGCTGACGTAGAACGTGTGCACACCGTCGTCCTCGTCCCGGGCGACAAGAGTGTTGTCGGTCTTGTCGCAGAAGGCGGTGAAGTCGATCACCGAGTGCGGATCCGTCGCGCGCACCCGCAGCACTGCACCGGCGGGCAGCGGGATCAGCGCCTTCTTGGTCTTGAGGATCGGCAGCGGGCAGTTGAGCCCGCGCACGTCCAGATCCGAATCGAACGGGTGAGCCATGGGATATCCTGACGCGTTACACTATCGGCCCTGACATCAGGGATTCTACTAAGCCCGGCGGCGGCAAGGCCACGCGGGCGATGGAGGGAGCGATGAGCGACAAGCAGCCGGACGCGGACTTCGACCCGCGCCCCGTCACCGACAGCGAGCTGCGCGAGGAATACACCAGCGAGCAGGTGCGACACTGGCGCGACCAGGCCGACCGCACCCACCAGGACTGGTTCAGCGTGCTCGACAACGACTACGGCAAGGACTGATCGACGCCCGCCGACATACCAATCTTCTCAGAGGTATTGTCCTGTGTCAGAGCGCCAGAGCGGTTCGGGCGGCAAGGCGCGCTCGTGCCGGTGTGGCCGGGTCACTTCATGCGAGCGCAACGCCGCAACCGGAGCGCTCTGGCGCTCCCTTTGGGCCGCTCTGTGCGCCGATGGGGCTGCGTTGCTCGCCGCTTATGGTGCCGGCTACACCGTGCGCCTCGCGCCTTGCCCCATCGACACACAGACCGGCTGACGCATGGCAATACCTCTGAGAAGATCAGTACCCCCTTGGAGGCCCCGTTTTGAGCGACACCAAGATCCTGCTTCCGGAATCGGACATCCCGACCCACTGGTACAACGTCATCCCGGACCTCCCCGGTCCGCTGGCGCCGTACGTCGGCCCCGACGGCCAGCCGGTGCCGACGGAGGCGATGACCGCCATATTCCCGCCGGCGATCGTCGAGCAGGAGGTCAGCACCGAGCGCTGGATCGCCATCCCCGAGCCGGTGCGTGAGGCCCTGCGGCTGTGGCGACCCTCGCCACTGATCCGCGCCACCCGGCTGGAGGAGGCCCTGGGCACACCGGCGAAGATCTTCTTCAAGTACGAAGGGGTCTCCCCGGCGGGCTCGCACAAGCCCAACTCCGCGGTAGCCCAGGCCTACTACAACCGCGAGGCGGGCATCACCCGGCTGACCACCGAGACCGGCGCCGGCCAGTGGGGCAGCTCACTGGCGCTGGCGGGCAGCCTCTTCGGCCTGGACGTGCGGGTCTACATGGTCCGGGTGAGCTACGAGCAGAAGCCCCACCGGCGCTCGATGATGCAGACCTGGGGCGGCGAGGTCATTCCCAGCCCCTCGCCGCTCACCGAGACCGGCCGCAAGGCCCTCGCCGACGGCCCCGACAACCCGGGCTCGCTGGGCCTGGCGATCTCCGAGGCGGTCGAGGAGGCCGCCGGCCGCGAGGACACCAATTACGCCCTGGGCTCGGTACTCAACCACGTGCTGCTGCACCAGACCGTTATCGGCCAGGAGACGAAGCGCCAGCTGGAGATCGCCGGGGCCTACCCGGACGTCATCCTCGCGCCCTGCGGCGGCGGCTCCAACGTCGGCGGCATGATGTTCCCGTTCCTCGCGGACAAGGCCGCGGGCCGGGACCTGCGCCTGGTGGCGGTTGAGCCCGACTCCTGCCCGACGCTGACCCGCGGCCACTACGCCTACGACTACGGCGACAGTGCCGGGCTGACGCCGATCATGAAGATGTACACCCTCGGCCACGACTTCATGCCCCCCGGCATCCACGCCGGCGGGCTGCGTTACCACGGCGACTCGGCGCTGGTCTCCCAGCTCTACGACGCCGGCGTGCTGGAGGCGGTGGCGGTGCCGCAGCTCGCGACCTTCGAGGCCGGTGTGCTGTTCGCCCGCACCCAGGGGATCATCCCGGCGCCGGAATCCTGCCACGCCGTGCGCGGCGCGGTGGACGAGGCCCTAAGGGCGAAGGAGGAGGGGCGCGAGCGCACCATCCTGTTCACCCTCTCCGGGCACGGCCACTTCGACATGGCCTCCTACGACCGCTATTTCGCCGGCGAGCTGGAGAACTACGAGTACCCGGAGGCGGCGATCCACCGGGCGCTGGACAACCTCCCGCAAATCGGCGGATGAGGCGTGCCGGCGGCGCGGACCGCCGGCACTTTCAACCAGAGCTCAGCACCCCTGTGAGCGGCCCGACACGCCGGAGGCTGTTACACTGGGCCGTCACAGTCACCCACCGGGATGGCAGCAATGAGTGAACTCAAGGGAATCCCCGTCGTCGTCAGCGGCAGCAAGGTGGACAAGCCCCACGGCTTCCGCGCCGTGAAGAACGGCATCAAGGCACGCCGGGACAACGCCCCCGTCGCCCGCGGCGACAAGCCCGACTGGCTGCGCGTGAAGATCCCCACGGGCAAGGGCTACAGCCGGGTCAAGCAGACCGTGCGCGAGCACCGCCTGTCCACGGTGTGCGAGGAGTCCATGTGCCCCAACATCGCCGAGTGCTGGGGCCACGGCACCGCCACCATCATGCTCATGGGCGACACCTGCACCCGTGCCTGCCGCTTCTGTGCGGTGGACACCGGCAACCCCCACGGCTGGCTTGACCACGAGGAGCCCGTTCAGACCGCCGAGACCGTCGAGCTCATGGGCCTGAAGTACGTGGTGCTGACCTCCGTGGACCGTGACGACCTCGACGACGCCGGCGCCGGCCACTACGCGGCGTGCATCCGCGCCATCAAGGAGCGCACGCCGGAAACGGCCGTCGAGGCCCTGACGCCGGACTTCCAGGGCGTTCACGAGTGGGTGGAGCGCGTCATCGACGCGGGCCTGGAGGTCTTCGCGCAGAACGTGGAGACCGTGCGCCGGCTCACCCACCCGGTGCGCGACCCGCGGGCGAGCTACGAGCGCACCCTCGACGTGCTCGAGCACGCCAAGCGTCACAACCCGAAGGTCCTCACCAAGACCAGCCTGATGGTGGGCCTCGGCGAGACCGACGAGGAGATCCTGGAGACCATGGACGACCTCCGCGCCATCGGCGTGGATATCGTCACCTTCGGGCAGTACCTCCGGCCGACGGCGAACCACCTGCCGGTGGAGCGCTACGTCACGCCCGAGCAGTTCGCACAGTATCGCGAGTGGGGCCTGGAGAAGGGCTTCCTCGAGGTGGTCTCGGGGCCGCTGGTGCGCTCGAGCTACCGTGCCGAGCGGGTACTGGAGAAAAACAACTGCGGGCTGGACGAGGCCGCCTCCGGCTGAGACCGGCGGCCACCCCGGCATCCGTAAGAAAGGCCCCCGCCCCGGCGGGGGCCTTGTCGTTTCAGCGGCGGTAGCCCGGGCGCAGGAACGGCGTCTCCGCCACGGTCACCGGGATCCCGCGCCCGCGCACCAGGGCGGTGACACGGCTGCCCACCGCCTCGAAACCGGTCTCGACGTAGCCCATCGCCACCGGCGCCCCGACACTGGGACCGAAACCGCCACTGGTCACCCGGCCGACACCGCGGCCGTCGCCGTCCTGCAGCTCCACACCCTCGCGCACCGGCGCCCGCCCCTCCGGGCGCAGGCCCACGCGGCGGCGGTCGACGCCGTCACGCAGCTGCCCGGCGATGACGTCGGCGCCGGGGTAACCGCCCTCGCGGCTGCCCCCGGGCCGGCGGACCCTGGAGACGGCCCATTCCAGCGCGGCCTCCACCGGCGTGGTGGTGGTATCCATATCGTGCCCGTACAGGCACAGCCCCGCCTCCAGGCGGAGCGAGTCGCGGGCCCCCAGGCCGACGGGCTCCACCGCCTCGTAGGCGAGCAGGCGCCGGGCCAGGGTGTCCGCGTCTTCCGCGGCCACGGAGATCTCGAAACCGTCCTCGCCGGTATAGCCGGAGCGGGTGACAAAGCACGGCACGCCGGCAACCTCGAGGGGCCGGGCATCCATGAAGACCATCTCCCGGCTGTCCGGGGCGAGCTCGGCCATGACCTCCGCGGCAGCCGGCCCCTGCAGGGCAAGCAGCGCCCGGTCGAAGCGGGACTCGACACGGACCCCGGCGCCCGCGTGGGCCTCCAGGTGGGCAAGGTCGTCATCCTTGCAGGCCGCGTTGACCACCAGGTAGAGGTGATCACCGGCATTGCAGACCATGAAGTCGTCGAGGATACCGCCGCGCTCGTCGGTGAACAGCGTGTAGCGCTGGCGCCCGGGCTTGAGCCCGGCGATGTTGCCCGTGGTCAGCGACTCCAGCATCCCGGCGGCGTCGGCGCCGTACAGGCAGACCTGCCCCATGTGCGAGACGTCGAACAGCCCGGCACGCTCGCGGGTATGCAGGTGCTCCTTCATCACCCCGAGCGGGTAGCTCACGGGCATGGCGTATCCCGCAAAGGGGACCATCCTGGCCCCGAGCTCCCGGTGCAGGGCATCCAGCGGCACCCGGCGGAGATCCGTATCGTCGCTCATGACCCAACCCCTTCGCGCTGCGGCTCGTCCATGTACTCGCTCATCGGCGGGCAGGCGCAGACGAGGTTGCGGTCGCCGTAGACGTTGTCGATCCGGGCCACCGGCGACCAGTACTTGTCCCGAGGCTGCTCGGCCATCGGGAAGACCGCGCTCTCCCTGGAGTAAGGTCGCTCCCACTCGCCCACCAGGTCCGCCGGCGTATGCGGGGCATGGCGCAGCGGGCTGTCGCCGGCGGAGAGATCGCCGCGCTCGATGGCGCGTACCTCCTCGCGGATCGCCAGCATGGCGTCGCAGAAGCGGTCGAGCTCGGCCAGGGACTCGCTCTCCGTGGGCTCGATCATCAGCGTGCCCGCCACCGGGAAGGACATGGTCGGCGCGTGGAAGCCATAGTCGATCAGCCGCTTGGCGATGTCATCCACCGTCACACCGGTCTCGTCCTTAATCGGGCGCAGGTCGATGATGCACTCGTGGGCCACCAGCCCGTCGCGCCCGGTGTAGAGCACCGGATAGGCGTCGCGCAGGCGCGCCGCGATGTAGTTGGCGTTGAGTATGGCGACCTCGGTGGCGTCCGTGAGGCCCGAGGCGCCCATCAGCCGCATGTAGGCCCAGGAGATCGGCAGGATGCCGGCACTGCCCCAGGGCGCCGCCGCCACCGGCACACCCCCGGACTCGATCCCGCCGTAGCGGTGACCGGGCAGGTACGGTGCCAGGTGGGCGCGCACGCCGATGGGCCCGACGCCCGGGCCGCCCCCGCCGTGGGGGATGCAGAAGGTCTTGTGCAGGTTCACGTGGGAGACGTCGCCGCCGAACTCGCCGGGCAGGGTCAGGCCCACCATGGCGTTGAGGTTGGCGCCGTCGATGTAGACCTGTCCACCGTGCTCGTGGACCAGGGAGCAGACCTCGCGCACGGTGGTCTCGAACACCCCGTGCGTGGACGGATAGGTGATCATGATCGCGGCCAGGCGGTCACCGTGCTCGGCGAGCCGGGCGTGCAGGTCGTCCATGTCGATGTTGCCGTCGCCGTCGCAGCGGACCACCACCACGCGCATGCCGGCCATCTGTGCGGAGGCCGGGTTGGTGCCGTGGGCGGACGACGGGATGAGGCAGACGTCGCGCTGCGGCTCGCCGCGGTCACGGTGATAGCCGCGGATCGCGAGCAGACCGGCGTACTCGCCCTGGGCGCCGGCATTGGGCTGCAGGGACACCGCGTCGTAGCCGGTGACCGCGCAGAGCATGCGCTCCAGGTCGGCGAACAGCTCACGGTAACCCTCGGTCTGCGCTGCCGGCGCGAACGGGTGGATGCCGCTGAAGGCCGCCCAGGAGACCGCCAGCATCTCGGTGGTGGCGTTGAGCTTCATGGTGCACGAGCCCAGCGGGATCATCGCCCGGTCCAGCGCCAGGTCGTAATCCGCGAGCCGCCGCAGGTAGCGCAGCATCTCCGTCTCGGAGCGGTAGCTGTGGAAGACCGGATGGGTAAGGAATGCGCTCTGCCGCGCCAGCCCGCCGGGCAGCGCATCGGCCACGCGACCGTCCAGCGCCGAGACCTCCGGCACCGCCGCGTCGTCGGCGAACACCGCCAGGAGCGCGGCCACGTCGTCGCGGGTGGTGGTCTCGTCCAGGGCGATACCGATCCTCCCCGCGCCAAGGTCGCGCAGGTTGTAGCCGGCGTCGATCGCCGCGGCGAGGCGCTCGCCGGCGGCGTCACCGGCCTCGACCACGATGGTGTCGAAGAACGGCCCATCCGCGACGCTCCAGCCGAGCTCCCGCAGGCCTTCGGCGAGGATGGCACCCAGGCGGTGGACGCGACGCGCGATGCGGGTGAGCCCGTCGGGGCCGTGGTAGACGGCGTACATCGCGGCGATCACGGCGAGCAACGCCTGCGCCGTGCAGATGTTGCTGGTCGCCTTCTCGCGGCGGATGTGCTGCTCGCGGGTCTGCAGCGCCAGGCGGTAGGCCGGGTTGCCGTGGGCGTCCACGGAAACACCCACCAGCCGCCCGGGCAGGGCCCGCTTGTGGCGGTCGCAGGTGGCCATGAAGGCGGCATGCGGGCCGCCGAAGAACAGCGGCACACCGAAGCGCTGGGCGCTGCCGACGACCACGTCCGCCCCCATCTCGCCGGGGGGCGTGAGCAGGGTCAGCGCGAGCAGGTCCGTAGCCACCACGGCCATGGCGTCGGCCGCGTGGGCCGCCTCGATCGCGGCGCTCGGGTCACGGACGGCGCCGTCGGTCCCCGGGTACTGCAGCAGCACGCCGAAGAAGCCGGACTCGGGCAGGCCCTGCCCCGGATCCCGGACCTCCACCTCGATGCCCAGGGGCGCCGCGCGGCCGCGCAGGACATCGATGGTCTGCGGATGGCAGTTGGCGTCCACGATGAAGACGTTGCCGCGATTGCGCCGGTTCACACGCTGGCACAGGGTCATTGCCTCCGCCGCCGCGGTCGACTCGTCGAGCAGCGACGCATTGGCGATCTCCATGGCAGTGAGGTCCATCACCATGGTCTGGAAATTCAGCAGCGCCTCGAGCCGGCCCTGGGAGATCTCCGGCTGGTAGGGCGTGTACGCCGTGTACCATGCCGGGTTCTCCAGCACGTTGCGCTGGATGACCGTCGGGGTGTGGGTGCCGTAATAGCCCGCGCCGATGAAGGAGCGCTTGACCTCGTTGCGCGCGGCCATCCGGCCGAGCTCGTCAATCACCTCCGCCTCGCTGCGCGGACCATCCAGCGCCAGCGGGGCGTCCATACGGATGTCCTCGGGCAGCGCCCGGGCGATGAGCGCCTCCATGCCCTCGGCGCCGACGGTCTCCAGCATACGCCGGCGCTCCCCGGCGTCCGGCCCGATGTGCCGGCCGAGGAACTCGTCGTGGCCCTCCAGGGCCGTCAGGGGGGTATGCGGTTCGCTCATGGGGTCGCCTCACTCTCTATCGTGGCGGCAATGCGCTGCCGGGAGCGATCAGTCCCGCAACCGTAGCCCGGGCATATCGATTTGTTAAATCAATACTCCCAATGGTCGCATAAATTTCTCAAATGCGACTACAGGCGACTCTCGAGGTTGGCGGACATATAGGCCACCAGCGCGTCGATGGCCTCGGTGGTGCGCGCCGGGTCATAGTGCAGGCGCACCTGCACTGGCGGGAGGCGGGGCAGATGCTCGGCGGCGGTCACCGCCCGCAGTCCGTTCGGGACGATGCTGCGTGCGAGCACCGTCACGCCGAGACCGGCGAGTACGCCCGCGCGGATCCCCCCGAAGCTCGCGCAGGTGTAGGCCACCCGCCACGGCACCGCCTCGCGCTCCAGGTGCGAGAGGATCCGGCCGCGGTAGACGCAGCCCTCCGGGGCCACCACCAGCGGCACCGGCGTGCGCACGTGGCTGTCGTGACGGGGACTCGTGACCCACACGAGTTCCTCCGTCCAGCCCGCTCCGGAGGCGACGTCCTCGGCATCGGCGTGCAGCGCGAAGACCAGGTCCAGCTCCTCGCGCTCGCGCCGGGCAAGCAGCCGGTTGCTGAGGTCGCAGGTAACCTCCAGGGTGACGTTCGGATGGGCCTTGGCGAACTTGCCGAGGATTTCCGGGAGAAAGGAGCTGGCGAACTCGTTGGGCACCCCCAGGCGGACCGTGCCCGCAAGCTCCGGGGTGGCCAGCCGCCCCATTGCCTCGCGATTGAGCGCGAGGATCCGCTGGGCATAGTCGAGCAGCGTCTCCCCGGCCGGCGTGAGACGCAGGCGGCGGCCGTCGCGCACCAGCAGCGACTGGCCCGTGAGCTCCTCGAGGCGCTTCATCTGGAGGCTGACCGCCGGCTGGGAGCGGCCCAGGCGCTCGCCCGCGCGGGTAAAGCCCTCGGCCTCGGCAACCAGCACGAAGCTGCGCAGCAGCTCGGTGGGGATGTAATCCATACTCATCTTCCCAGAGGGATTGCCGTGTGTCAGAACGCCGGAGCGGTTCGGGGGCAAGGCGCGTTCGCGCCGGCGTGGCGGGGCTCACGTCAAGCAAACGCAACGCCGTCGAGGGAAGACTAGTACATCCTCCGCCGCGGACAGCGGTCGTAACGGCGCCCGGCGGCGGTCAGCCGCCGAGCGCGGACGCCATGATCGGCAGGTAGTGATCCAGCAGCAGCAGCGCGAACAGCGCCATCAGATAGATAATCGAGTAGCCGAACGAGCGCATCGGCAGCGAGGCCGAATCGCTCACCAGCATGGCCACGCCGTAGCCGAGGTACACCACGCCAAGGACCATCGCACCGACGAAGTACAGCCAGCCGCTCATCCCGGTCGCGAAGGGCAGCGCCGTCACCGCCACCAGCAGCAGGGTGTAGAACAGCACATGCCAGCGGGTGAATCGGTCGCCGTGGGTGACCGGCAGCATCGGGATGTCGGCGCGGGCGTAGTCCGCCTGACGGTGGATGGCCAGCGCCCAGAAATGCGGCGGCGTCCACGTGAAGATGATCAGGAACAGCAGCAGCGCGTTGGGATCGACGCTGCCGGTCACCGCCGTCCAGCCAAGCACCGGCGGCGCGGCACCCGCCGCGCCGCCGATGACGATGTTCTGCGGCGTCGCCCGCTTGAGGAACATCGTGTAGACGAACGCGTAGCCGAGCAGCGAGCCGAAGGTCAGCAGCGCGGTGAGCGGATTGACAAGGTAGTACAGCAGGCCGAGGCCGGCGACGCCGAGCAGCGCGGCGAAGGCGATCGCGTGGGGCAGCCGGATGTGGCCGCTGGGGATGGGCCGGCCGCGGGTGCGCGCCATGCGCGCATCGATGCCGCGATCGACCAGGTGGTTCACCGCCGCCGCCGAGGCGGCGGCGAGCGCGATGCCCAGGTTGCCCACCGTCAGCGCCCGCCAGGGTACCTCGGCGGTGACCGCCAGGAGCTCCCCGACCACCGCGGTGAACACCATCAGCGCAACCACGCCCGGCTTGCAGAGCTCGTAGTAGTCCCGCCAGTGCCGGATAAGGTGGCGATGCACCGGGAGGTCCTCGCTGGCGGCGACGGAGGCGGTGTGATTCATGGCAGTCGGCTCGGATGTGCGAAGTGATTCAGCGCGACGAGCACCGCAAGCAGTATCGCGGCGCCTGCATTGTGCGCCACGGCCACGCCGAGGGGCAAGCTGAACAGGACGTTACTGACCCCCAGGGCGAACTGCGCTGTCACGCCCGCGGCGAGGGCGACCCCGCCCGCAGCGGCGAGGCCGCCCCGGCGGATCAGCGCCAGCCCCAGGCCGAACAGCGCGATGAAGACCACCACCGCCCCGACCCGATGGGTCAGGTGGATCGCGACCTTGGCCCCGCGGCTGAGGTGGGTTCCGTACTCGTAGTCCGGCCCGATCCCGTGCCAGGGGTCGAAACCCGCGGGGAAGTCCGCCACCTGCGGCCAGACCTCCCCGGGCGTGCACGCCGGGAACTCGTTGCAGGCGAGCGCGGCGTAGTTCGCGCTCGTCCAGCCACCGAGGGCGATCTGGCCGGCCAGCAGCACCAGCGCCGCCACCATGGCAACGCGCCACCCCCGCGGCAGGCACAGGGCACCGGCCCCGCCGAACACGCGCAGGGTCTGCCAGGTCAGCAGTGACAGGGTCGTCAGCCCGCCCAGCAGGTGCGCCATGACGATCAGCGGTTTGAGCTTCCAGGTCACGGTCCACATCCCCAGCAGCGCCTGGAAAATGATCACCGCGACCAGTGCCAGCGGGACCGCCAGCGGCTGGCCGGGGTCGCGCCGATTACGCCAGGCGAGAACCGCGAGCGCAAAGACCAGCAGCCCCAGCGTTCCGGCGACGTAGCGGTGGATCATCTCCTTCCAGCCCTTCGCCGCCTCCACCGGCCGGTCCGGGTAGGCCGCGTTGGCATTGGCGATCTCCGCCGGGGCGTCCGGGACGCTGATCTGGCCATAGCAGCCCGGCCAGTCGGGACAGCCCAGGCCGGCGTCGGACAGGCGCACGTAGGCGCCGAGCACGACCACGACCAGGGTCAGCACGGTCGCGATGAGGGAGAGTCGCCGGAACCACGGGGAACGGGACACGCGGATTTCCTCTTGCTTGACGGTTGGCGGCGTCAGCCGGCCTCGGGTTTGCTGTGCTGGAGATGGTCCTCGATCCGCTCCTCGGCCGCCTTGAGCAGCCGCTCCATGTCATCGAGCAGCCCGGCGCCATCCAGCGGCACCGGATACGCCATCATCCGGAAGCCCAGGTAGTCGATGATGAAGACACCGCGGCCGGCGGCGGTATCACCCGGCACGTCCTCCAGCAGGGCCGTGACGCGCTCGCGGGGTGCGCTCGCGCGCACCAGGCCGTTGTAGGCCAGCCGGGCGGGCAACGGCTCGGCGCCCCGCGGTTGCAGCAGCAGCACCCGCACCCGGTCCGCGTCGCGGTTGAGAGCCACCCGCGCGCGCCGTAGCTCGTCGAGCATGGCGCGGCAATCCGAGCCGCAGTCGCCGGCGACCGGGACGAGCAGGGTCCAGTAACCCTCGAACCACTTCGCCGGCATGGGCCGGCCGTTGGCCATCCGCCAGCCGTCGTGCCCCTGGCTGACCGGGGGATCGACGAGCACGCCGTTGTTGGTCGTCGACCCGGGCCGCCATCCATTGATCACCATGACCCAGGCCAGGATCGCCGGGCCGAAGAACATCACGGCCAGCACGACGATCGGCCAGCGCGCCCCGGAACGGGTTTCAGTCGCGTTCATGCCTGCCCTTCAATCGGGTATTGACGCCGATGTAGATCACCAGCAGCGCGGTGGCGAGCGCGAACCACTGCACCGCATAGCCATAGTGGCGGCGGGGCCCGAAGCGCATCGTCTCCGGGCGCGCCTTCTTCGCCGCCGCACCGGTGCGCAGGAGATAGGGGGGCACCGTATACGGCAGGGACGGCACTAGGGCGTCGAAGTCCAGGTACTGGATGCGCCTCGGCCAGCTGCCGTCGCCATGATACGCGTCGCCGAGGCGCAGGCCCACGGACGGTCCGTCTCCGAGACGGCCGTGCACCGTCCGTGTCGTGGCATCGACGGTGACGTCGGGCAGCTGCGAGCGCCGCGGCGGTGCGGCCACCCAGCCGCGGTCCACCAGGACCGCGGCGTCGCTGCCTTCCAGGCGCAGCGGGGTAATGATCCGGTAGCCCGGCACACCGTCCCGGGTCTGGTTGTCCAGCAGGAACTGGTGCTCGCTGTCATAGCGTCCGGTCGCCCGCGCCAGCCGGTGCAGGCCCGCCTCCGGCCGCGGCAGACCGGCATTGAGCTGCAGCGCCGGCGCGGCCGCCGCCGACTCCCGGTCAGCGATCAGCGCCTCCTTCTGGTGCGCCCGGTCGATCTGCCAGAAGCCCAACGCGATCAGCAGCGGCAGGAGCGTGATGGTGACCAGCGTCGGCCAGCGCCCCGGCCGGAAGACGAACGGCCCGACGTGCATCAGGCGCAGCACCCCGCTGTGACGACATCTCGCGTAGAATGGATGCGGTATCCAATCGCGGGCCGACGCCCGGGCGCCGGGACCCGTGATGCCAACCAGCGGGAGCTGCCAATGACGCTGTTCATCAAGGCGGGAATCGTGATCACCATGCTGGCCATCGTCGCCAGTCTCGGCTCCGGCCTGTTCTTCCTCATCCGTGACGGTAGCCGCACCCGGCGCACGCTCAACGCGCTGACGGTGCGCATCACCCTGTCCGTCTTGCTCTTCGCGCTGATCCTGCTGGCGCTGTTCACCGGCGTGCTGCACCCGAACGCGAGCCCGCTGTCCTGAGCGGGCCCGCGCCGGCGGGTGCTCAGAGTATGTAGACGAACACGAACAGCCCGAGCCAGACGACGTCCACGAAATGCCAGTACCAGGCCACCGCCTCGAAGCCGAAATGGTGGTCCGGGTTGAAGTGGCCCCGCATGCAGCGCAGCGCGATCACGGTGAGCATGATCGTGCCCATGATCACGTGGGCACCGTGGAAGCCCGTCAGCATGAAGAACGTCGACCCGTAGATACCGGTATCGAGCTGCAGGTTCATGTGGGTCCAGGCCTCGAAATACTCGAAGGCCTGAAGGCTCACGAACGAGGCGCCGAGCAGGATGGTGGCCCACATCGCAAGGATCAGCTTGCCACGCTCACCGGCCTTGAGTGCGTGGTGGCCGATGGTCAGCGTCACCCCGGAAGAGAGCAGGATGATGGTGTTGATGCTCGGCAACGGCCAGGCGCCCATCGGCTCGAACTCGAGCCCGGTCATGCCCGGTCCGGCGGTCGGCCAGTTCAGGGCGACGGAGTCCCACAGCACCTTGCTGGTGGCCGGATCGGCGCCGCCGAGCCACGGCACCGAGAGCATCCGGGCATAGAACAGCGCGCCGAAGAATGCGCCGAAGAACATCACCTCGGAGAAGATGAACCAGATCATCCCCCAGCGGAAGGAGACGTCCACCTGATCGCTGTACAGCCCAGACAGGCCCTCCCGGATGACGCTGCCGAACCACCCGAAGAAGACCACGACCATGATCGCCAGGCCGATGCTCAGCGCATACGGCCCCCACGACAGGCCCTGCAGGTAACCGGCCCCGCCTGCGCCCATGCAGGCCAGTCCGGCGCTGGCCACCAGCGGCCAGTAGCTGTAGTCGGGGACGTAGTACCCCCCGCCCTGTGCGTGTGCCATCGATCCCATCCTCTAGTTATTCGTTACCGACCCCGTCGCACCGACGCGGCCTACAGGTTCGCGACGAAGGTCCCCACGTACGCCGCTAGCGCGGCCACCGCGAGCACGAACACGGTAATCCGCACCCCCCGCCGGCGTCTGGCCTCGTTATCCCCGTCCCTCATGGAACGCGTTCTCCCTGATCCGTTCGCGGCGCTGCCCCCGCGGCGGGCGGCAGCGCCTCGTCCATCCCGTTAGCGCACTTCCGGCGGGGTCTCGAAGGTGTGGTGCGGCGCCGGCGAGGGCACCTCCCACTCCAGCCCCCTGGCGCCTTCCCAGACGCGCGCCGACGCGGGCTCGCCACGACCGCTCATGCTACGGATCACGAGGTATGCGAACAGCAGCTGCGTGAGGCCGAAGCCGAAGCCGCCGATGCTGGAAACCATGTTCCAGTCGGCGAACTGGACCGAATAGTCCGGGATACGACGGGGCATACCGGCCAGCCCGAGGAAGTGCTGCGGGAAGAACAGCACGTTCACGAAGATCACGGACAGCCAGAAGTGCGTCTTGCCCAGGCGCTCGTTGTACATCACGCCCGTCCACTTGGGCAGCCAGTAGTAGACGGCGGCGATGATGGAGAACAGCGCACCCGTGACCAGCACGTAGTGGAAGTGCGCGACCACGAAGTAGGTGTCATGGTACTGGAAGTCCGCCGGGGCGATCGCGAGCATCAGCCCGGAGAAGCCGCCGATGGTGAACAGGATGATGAAGCCGATGGCAAAGAGCATCGGGGTCTCGAACGTCATCGCCCCGCGCCACATCGTGGCCACCCAGTTGAACACCTTCACGCCAGTGGGCACCGCGATGAGCATGGTCGCGTACATGAAGAACAGCTCACCGGCCAGCGGCATGCCCACGGTGAACATGTGGTGCGCCCAGACGATGAACGACAGGAACGCGATCGAGGCCGTGGCGTAGACCATCGAGGCATAGCCGAACAGCGGCTTGCGCGCGAACGTTGGCACGATCTCCGAGATGATCCCGAACGCGGGCAGGATCATGATGTAGACCTCGGGGTGGCCGAAGAACCAGAAGATGTGCTGATAGAGCGCCGGGTCACCGCCACCCGCAGCGTTGAAGAAGGTCGTGCCGAAGTACTGATCGGTGAGCAGCATGGTGATCGCGCCCGCGAGCACCGGCATCACCGCGATCAGCAGGAAGGCGGTGATCAGCCACGTCCACACGAACATGGGCATCTTCATGAGCGTCATGCCCGGTGCACGCATGTTCAGCACGGTGGCGATAACGTTGATCGCGCCCATGATCGAGCTGATACCCAGGATGTGGATGCCGAATATCAGGAACGGGAACGCCTGCCCGGTCTGAAGCACCAGCGGCGGGTACATCGTCCAGCCGCCGGCCGGTCCGCCGCCGGGCATCAACAGCGTCGAGGCGATGAGCAGCAGGCCCACGGGCAGCAGCCAGAAGCTGAAGTTGTTCATCCGGGGCAGCGCCATGTCCGGCGCACCCACCATCATCGGGATCATCCAGTTGGCCAGGCCCACGAACGCCGGCATCACGGCGCCGAAGATCATGATCAGGCCGTGGAGCGTGGTCATCTGGTTGAAGAAGTAGGGATCCACCAGCTGGATACCCGGCTGAAAGAGCTCCGCACGGATGACCATGGCCATGGTGCCGCCGGAGAACAGCGCGATCAGCGCGGTCACCAGGTACAGGGTGCCGATGTCCTTGTGGCTCGTGGACATCAGCCAGCGCCGGATGAACCCTTGGCTGTGCTCGTGTCCGTGCGCCACGTCGTGGGATGTCGCACTCATGAAAGCGTCCTCCTAGCGATCATTCGTTAGCCGAGGCGACCACGGGCTCGCCCGCGTCCCCGGCCCCGGCGGTCTCTGCGCCGTCGGCGCCACCGTCGTTCTTCTGCTCGGCGAGCCAGCGCTTGAACTTCTCGGGCTTGACCGCCTCCACCACCACCGGCATGAAGGCGTGGCCACGGCCACAGAGCTCGGCGCACTGGCCCCGGTAAACCCCCGGCTGGTCGATCCGGGCCCATGTCTCGTTGATATAGCCCGGAAGGGCGTCCTTTTTCCAGCCGAGATCCGGCACCCACCAGGAATGGATGACGTCCGCGGAGGTGATCATGAAGCGGATCTTGGTGTCGGTGGGCACGACAAGGCGGTTATCGACCTCGAGGAGGTAGTTGTTCACCGACGCGGGATCCACGCCCGAGCCCTTCTGACGGGCCTGGTCGCTGCTGTCCGCGAGCTCGCTGTAGAAGCTCACGCCCTCGCCCATGTACTCGTAGCCCCACTTCCACTGGTAGCCGGTGACCTTCACGGTCATATCGGCGTCGCCGGTATTGTCCATGTCGATGAGCACGCCGGTGGCCGGGATGGCCATCCCGACCAGGATCACGAGCGGGATCACCGTCCAGACGATCTCCACCGCGGTGTTGTGATGGAACTTCGCCGGCTGCGCACCGCGGGACTTACGGTGCATGAAGATCGAATAGAATATCGCCCCGAAGACCACGATGCCGATGATCACCGTGATCCAGAAGATCGTCATGTGCAGGCCGTAGATGTCATGGCTGGTCTGCGTCACCCCCTCCCGCATATTCAACGCCCAGTCGGCCAGGGCCGGGGGCGCCAGGGCAAGCAGCCCCATCGCCAGAACACAGCCGGTGACGGCGTTCAGCTTTTTTCTAATCATCCCTCGAAGTCTCCCGAATCGATTGAGACCGCCATCGCGTTCAGGCGGCCGGGCGGATGCCTCCGGCGGCCACCGGCCCGATGCAGCGGTACAGCTCCCGGCCCAGTTGCCGGCGCTCGCCGGCCGCCAGGAAGTCCCCCAGCTCGACACACTCGCCACGGCAGCGAATCATCAGGCGCGCTCCGGGAGCGTCCGGCGCCGGCACGCAGACCTCGCTGAAGTAGCGTTCCAGCCACCAGCGTGCCTCCGGCCGGCCACGCCCTTTCTCGATGCACACCCATTCCTCTGACACGGTGACCACCTCGGTGTCCAGCGCACGTCGCGCCGACACGTACAGCGCCCAACCGAGCAGCGCCAGCTCCAGCCCCGCGAATGGCAGGACCGGCCAGAAACCGAGCCAGGTCAGCACCCCGGCGATACCGAGGCTGACCACGGCAATGCCACGAAACAGCGAAACCGTCTCCGACCAGTGTCCGCCAAAGGCCGGCTTGAGGACAAACCGCCGGGGGCCGTCGGCACCGGCAGGGTCTGCTGTCACCGCCATCACGCGCACCTCCCGAGCCGTGACGGAGCTGGCCTGCCTCAGACCGCAGCGTATTCTAGGGAATCGCGATGGACACGCAAGCCGCCGCTCCGAGTCCAATTCTCGTCGCTGCAATGATCTGGATCAAGTCACGGTGCGCCGGAAGTGCCCGAGGCCGGTCGCGCCGCGGCCCGCTCACCGGCACGGAAGACGTTGCCGGTGCCCCAGGCGTGGCCGTAGATCACCTCGTAGGTGGCGGGGATACGGCCGTCGCCGTCGCGCATGGCCTCGTAGGCGGCGATCATCGCCCGGAACCTGCCCGGCCCGGTCAACCCCCGGGGGCGAGCGGGGTCGATGGCATGGGAACCGAGGGCGCGCAACTCCTGCAGCACGGCCCGGGGCTCCGGGTAGGTAAGGGTGAAGTACTCCATGTCCATAACCGGTTCCGCCAGCCGCGCGCGTGCCATCGCGTCGCCGATGTCGTGCATGTCGACCAGGGGGTTCACGCGGGCGCGGGCGTCGACGCCGGCCCACGCATCCCTGAGCTCGGCGAGGGTGTCCGGGCCGAAACACGAGAACATGAACACCCCGCCCGGGCGCAGGACGCGCTGGATCTCGGCGAATGCCGCCGGCAGGTCCGCCACCCACTGCAGGGCGAGGTTCGAGAACACCACGTCGAAGGTATCGTCGGCGAGCGGCAGGGACTCGGCACGCCCGGCGACACAGCGAAGACGCCGCCAGCGCGGCGCCCGCCCCCGTGCCAGTCGCAGCATCGCCGGTGCCGGATCGAGCGCGGTGAACCGGGCCTTGCGGTAATGACCCATGAGCTCGCGGGTCACCGCGCCGGTGCCCGCCCCGATGTCCAGCACCGTCGCGGGCACCATGCGGATGAGCTCGAAGCGCTCCACCAGGCGCGCCCCCACCTCGCGGTGCAGGACGGCGGCCTCGTCGTAGTGGGCGGCCGCGGCGTCGAAACGTCCCGCCCGCACCCGCGCCCCGTGGTCGGTATCGGCCATGTCTGTGCTGCCCTCTCCGGCACTGCGAACCGCCGCCATCCTACCGTATGATGGGGCCCTTACGGGCACGGCACGGAGGCCGTCGTGATACCGGGCATGGATCTCGCGGCACTGTGGGAGGACATCGGGCGACGCCTCATGACGGGCCGCTGCCGGCTGTGCGGCGAGCCGCCGGAGGGCCCGGTCGAACTGTGCCGCGACTGCCGGGCGTCGCTGCCGTGGATCGACCCGCCGTGTCCGGGCTGCGGCCTGCCGCTGCCGCCGGGACGCCCGGACGCGCCCTGCGGGCACTGCCTTCGCCGTGCGCCCCCGTGGCAGCGCCTGGTCGCCCCGCTCGCCTACGCACCGCCGGTCAGCGGCCTCGTCCACGCCTTCAAGGACGATGGCGATCTCGCCGCCGGTCGCCTGCTCGCGGACCTGCTCGCCGGCGCCCTGCCGGACGGCTGCCCGAGCGCCATCCTGCCCATCCCGCTGCACCGGCGCCGGCTGCGCGAGCGGGGCTTCAACCAGGCCACCGAGATCGCGCGGCGCCTGCCGGGCCACATCCTGCACGGGCGGCTGCAACGCCCGGCCGCCGGCGCGGACCAGCGCGGTGGCAACGCCCGGCGACGCCGTGCCAACGTGCGTCACGCCTTCACCGCCGAGCCCCGACGCCTGCCGCTGCAGGTCCTGGTCGTTGACGACGTCGTCACCACCGGCGCCACCCTTACGGCGGTCACGGCGGCACTCCGCCACGCGGGCGTCGATAGGGTATGGGTCTGCGCCCCGGCACGAACACTGCCGGATGGCCCACGAAGCGGCCGCTGAACGCTGGCGCTGACCGGGCAGGACCACACCCGCCGGCCGTTCGCCCCGGCACTCACTGGCCGCCCTGGCACCGGCGTGCCAGAATACGCGCCCCGGGCGCCGGCACCGCCGGGCCCGCACCCGACATGCGCACGCGACAACCCCGCCGGGTGGCACACGGGCGTCACCGAAGGCGCCACGGCGGTCGTGCACGGATCCGCAGGGAGGAACGGCTTGCCTGGAGCGCGTAACTGGCGTCCCATCGGTGCCCCGAGCGGGGGCCACGTCCCCGCGGTGCTGAGACCGTGGATCGAGACCCCGGGGTCTCTGACCGCGCGCATGCGACGGCGCTGTGGCGACGCCTTCCGCGTGCAGGTCATCGGCCAGCACTGGCAGCGCCCCTGGCGGGACGAGCGCCTCACCGTGGGGATCCGCGAGCATCGCGTCGCCTGGGTCCGCGAGGTCATACTCTGCGACGGCGACACACCGTGGATCTACGCCCGGAGCGTCATCCCCACGGCCACCCTCGGCGGCACCCTGCGCCGGCTCCGCGCGCTTGGCCACACCCCCCTGGGCCGCGTGCTCTTCGGCCGCTATCCCCTGCGTCGCGGCCCCATCGAGGTGGCTCGGCTCGGCCCCGGGGACGGCCTGCGCCGCGATGCCGAGCACCACGGCGAGGCCCCCGCGGAGTGGGCCCGTCGCTCGGTGTTCCGTGCCGGCGGACGCGCCCTGCTGGTCGCCGAGGTATTTCTGCCGGCGCTCCGTCGTGCCGAGGAGGATGCTGCATGAGCGCGAACACGCCCGCCCCGCCGGGATGGCTGGCCCGGCTCCACGATTACGCGCGGATGGCCCGGTTCGACCGGCCGATCGGCAACTTCCTGCTGCTCTGGCCGATGCTCTGGGCGCTGTGGCTAGCCGCCGGCGGCCCGCCGCGCCCCCTCGTGCTCGCCGTGTTCATCGCGGGGGTGCTGGTGATGCGCGCGGCGGGCTGCGTGATCAACGACTTCGCCGACCGCGACTTTGACGGTCACGTCAAACGGACGCAGGAACGGCCGCTGGCGACCGGCCGGGTGGGCGAGCGCGAGGCCCTGGGGGTCTTTGCCGTGCTCTGCGCCGTCGCCTTCGCGCTGGTGCTGACCATGAACGGCCTCACCATCGCGCTGGCCTTCGCCGGCGCGGCCCTCGCGGCGACCTACCCGTTCGCCAAGCGCTACACCCACCTGCCCCAGGTCCACCTGGGGGCGGCGTTCGGCTGGGCAGTGCCCATGGCCTTCGCCGCCGAGGCCGGCGCGCTGCCGCCGCTGGCGTGGCTGGTGTTCCTCTCCGCGGTGATCTGGGCCACGGTCTACGACACCGAGTACGCCATGGTCGACCGGGATGACGACCTGCGCATCGGCGTGCGCTCCACGGCGATCCTGTTCGGCAACCAGGACCGCATGATCATCGGCCTGCTGCAGGTGCTGATGACGGTCACGCTCGTCGGTATCGGCATCGCCGCACAGCTATCGGCGATCTACTACGCGTCGGTGGCCCTCGGTGCGCTGCTGTTCGTCCGCCAGCAGTGGCTGATCCGCGAGCGCGAGCGCGGCCCCTGCTTCCAGGCCTTTCTGAACAACAACTGGTACGGCGGCGTGATCTTCGTGGGGATCGTGCTGCACTACATGTACCGCTGAGCACGGTCTCCGCGGAGACGCTGCGCGTGAGACCCCCGCACCACGCCGGCCACGAGTAACTACATATAGTGCTCTGACACAAGTCAATGTGCCACATATTGATTGCCGCCATGCTCGACCCATCGTCCGACACGGCGGAGATCACTCATGCCCCAACACCCGCGCTGTGGCCGGAAGGACTCCGGCGATGCGTCCCCGGCGGCCCGCGTCGTCAAGCGCGACGGCAACCACGCGCCGTTCGACCCCGACAAGATTCACACGGCGATACGCCAGGCCGGTGCAGCAACCGGCGAATTCGGCAACGAGGCCGCGGCGACCCTCACTCGAGAAGTGATCGCCCGGCTCGCGGAGACAGGGGACGGGGATGCCGAAATCGGCGTCGAGACCATCCAGGACGCCGTCGAACGCGAACTCGCCGGGACCGGACACTTCACCACCGCACGCGCCTATATCGCCTACCGCGAACAGCACGCCCGGCTGCGGCGGGACCGGCACACGCTCGTCGATGTCGAGCGGACCATCAACGAATACCTCGGACGCGAAGACTGGCGGATCAACGCCAACGCGAACCAGGGCTACTCCCTCGGCGGACTGATCCTGAACGTCTCCGGCAAGGTCGTAGCCAACTACTGGCTCAGCCATGTCTACCCCGCGGAGATCGGTGAGGCTCACCGCCGCGGCGATATCCACATCCACGACCTGGACATGCTTGCCGGCTACTGCGCCGGCTGGTCGCTGCGCAACCTGCTCAATGAGGGCCTGAACGGGATCCCCGGCAAGGTCGAGGCCGGCCCGCCACGGCACCTAGGCTCCGCCGTGGGCCAGATCGTGAACTTCCTGGGTACGCTGCAGAACGAGTGGGCCGGCGCCCAGGCGTTCTCGTCGTTCGACACCTACATGGCCCCGTTCGTGCGCAAGGACAGCCTCACCTACCCCGAGGTCCGGCAGGCGATACAGGAGCTCGTCTACAACCTCAACGTCCCCTCGCGCTGGGGCACACAGACGCCCTTTACCAATCTCACCTTCGACTGGATCTGTCCGGCAGACCTGTGCGAGGACACACCGGTGATCGGCGGCGAGCCCATGCCCTTCACCTACGGCGAGCTCCAGGACGAGATGGACATGATCAACCGGGCGTACATGGAGGTCATGACCGCTGGCGACGCCCGCGGACGGGTGTTCACCTTCCCCATCCCCACCTACAACATCACCGACGACTTTCCCTGGGAATCGGAGAACGCGGAACGACTGTTCGCGATGACCGCGAAGTACGGCCTGCCGTATTTCCAGAACTTCATCAACTCCGACCTCGAGCCGCACATGGTCCGCTCTATGTGCTGCCGGCTCCAGCTCGATCTCAACGAGCTGCTCAAGCGGGGCAACGGCCTGTTCGGCAGCGCGGAACAGACCGGATCGCTCGGGGTGGTCACCATCAACTGTGCCCGCCTCGGCCACCTCTACCGCGGCGACGCCGCGGTGTTGTACGAACAGCTCGATACCCTGCTCGCGCTGGCCTGCCGCAGCCTGGAGATCAAGCGCAGGGTCATCCAGCGGCACATGGACGCCGGGCTGTTCCCCTATACCCGGCGCTACCTTGGCACGCTGCGCAACCACTTCTCGACCCTCGGCGTGAACGGGATCAACGAGATGATCCGCAACTTCACCGACGACGCCCGCGACATCACCACGCCCTGGGGTCAACGGTTCGCGGCCGAGTTCCTCGATCACGTGCGCGACGTCATCGCCGGATTCCAGGAAGAGACCGGACACATGTACAACCTGGAAGCGACGCCCGCGGAAGGCACCACCTACCGCTTCGCCCGGGAGGACCGCAGGCGCTTCCCCGGCATCCTCCAGGCCGGCACCGAGGAGACGCCCTACTACACCAACTCCTCGCAGCTGCCAGTGGGCCATACTGACGACCCGTTCGAGGCGCTGGCACACCAGGAGGCGCTGCAGCGTCGCTACACCGGGGGCACCGTACTGCACCTGTACATGAACGAACGGATCTCCAGCACGGCGGCCTGCCGCAAACTGGTCCGGCGTTCGCTGGAGCGCTTCCACCTGCCCTACATAACGATCACGCCGACCTTCTCCATCTGCCCCAGGCACGGCTACCTCGCCGGCGAGCACCCCTACTGCCCCCGGTGCGACGAGGAGATCCTCGCGCGCCGACGGCGAGAGACGGGCAGGCAGGACCACGACACCATCAGCAATACGTAAGGAGGGCATACGCCATGACGACAGTACGACCCGAGCACGACAGCCACGAGGCGCTCCGCGACGAGGAGCGTCAGCCCTGCGAGGTATGGACCCGCGTCATGGGCTACCACCGTCCGGTTTCGTCGTTCAACGTCGGCAAGCGGGGCGAGCACCGTGAGCGGCGACACTTCCGCGAGGAGCGCACGCATCTTGACTGACCGGAAACCGCCGGCCGCCCTCCAGGTGGCCGGCCTCGTCCCCATGACCGCGGTGGACCTGCCCGGACGGCTCGCCGCCGTGGTGTTCTGCCAGGGCTGCCCCTGGGCGTGCGGCTACTGCCACAACCCCCACCTGATCCCGGCCACGGGTCCGGAGACGATCGGCTGGCCGTCGGTGCGCGAGTTCCTGCGCCAGCGCCGGGGGCTACTGGACGGCGTGGTCTTCTCCGGCGGCGAACCGACCCTCCAACGGGGGCTTGCGCACGCCCTCGCCGAGGTCCGATCCCTGGGCTTCGAGACGGGTCTGCACACCGGCGGCGCCTATCCGCAGCGGTTGCGCCGGCTGCTGCCGCAGGTGGACTGGGTGGGATTCGACGTCAAGACCCGGTTCAGCGATTACGAGCGGGTCACCGGCGTGCCCGGCAGCGGCGAGCGAGCCCGGCAGAGCCTGGACTATCTGCTCGGCAGCGGCGTCACCTACGAAGTCCGCACCACGGTTCACCCCCTTGTGATCAGCCCGGATGGGCTACTGCACCTGGCCAGGGAGCTGGCCAGGCTCGGCGTGCGGCACTATACGCTACAGGCCTGCCGCGCGACCGGCGCCACCGATCCCGCCTACGGCGCGCCCGGAGTGACCGGGCTGCTGGAGACGACCCGGGCACACCCTATAGAACGGCTGTTCGACTCCTTTCAGATCCGTGACGCCTGAACGGATCGCTCACGCCTGGGCGTAGCGCTCGCCCTCGCCCACCCAGCGCTCAATCAGCGCCTGCACGGTAGCGGCGTCCCCGGCGAACAGCCGCGACGCCGCTGTGCGGACGTCGTCCAGCAGGTCCGCGTCACGCCCGAGGTCTGCGATGCGGTACTCCATCGCGCCGGTCTGGCGGGTGCCGAGCAGCTCCCCCGGGCCACGTATCTCCAGGTCCCGGGCGGCAATCCGGAAGCCGTCGCCGCTCTCGCGCAGCACCCCGAGCCGGGCCTTCGCGGTCTCCGAGAGCGGGCCGTGATAGAGAAGCACGCAGCTGCTCGCGGCACTGCCCCGGCCGACCCGGCCGCGGAGCTGATGGAGCTGGGCCAGGCCCAGGCGCTCCGGGTTCTCGATGATCATCAGCGAGGCGTTGGGCACGTCCACGCCCACCTCGATCACCGTGGTGGCCACCAGCAGATCCAGCCCGCCGTGTTCGAAGGCGGTCATCACCGCCTCCTTCTCGCTGCCCGTAAGCCGGCCGTGGACCAGCCCCACGCGCAGGTCCGGCAGGGCCTCGCCGAGCAGCCGCGCACGCTCCTCGGCCGCCTCCGCCTCCAGCACCTCGGACTCCTCCACCAGGGTGCAGACCCAGTACGCCTGCCGGCCCTCGGCGCAGGCGGCACGCACCCGCTGGACGACATCGTCGCGGCGGGTGTCCGGCACCGCCACGGTGGCCACCGGCTGGCGCCCGGGCGGGAGCTCGTCGATCACCGAGACGTCCAGGTCGGCATAGGCGGTCATCGCCAGCGTCCGCGGGATCGGCGTGGCGGTCATGATCAGCTGGTGGGGCTGGCTGGCGCCGTCCGCGCCCTTGTTTCGCAGCGCCAAGCGCTGATGCACGCCGAAGCGGTGCTGCTCGTCGATGATCACCAGTCCCAGGGCATGGAACGCGACCTCCGACTGAAACAGCGCGTGGGTGCCCACGGCGACCCGCGTGGTGCCATCAGCGAGCGCGGCCAGGGCGTCCCGCCGGGCGCGCCCGGACAGCCGTCCGGAGACGTAGTCCACGCTCACGCCGAGCGGTGCCAGCCAGTCACGGAAGGCACGGAAGTGCTGCTCGGCGAGCAGCTCCGTGGGCGCCATCACCGCCGCCTGGCAGCCCGCCTCGACCCCGGCGAGTGCGGCGAGCGCGGCGACCACCGTCTTGCCCGAGCCGACATCGCCCTGGACCAGCCGCAGCATGGCCTGCGGCTCGGCGAGATCCGCCAGGACCTCGGCCAGGACCCGTTCCTGGGCCTCCGTGAGCGCGAACGGCAGGGCCTGCCGCAGGGCCTCGCGCAGCCCACCGTCGCCGGCGAGCCGCGGCGCCGGCAGGCTCCGGCGATGGGCCTCACGCAGGCGCAGAAGACTGAGGCGATGGGCCAGCAGCTCCTCGAAGGCGAGCCGGCGCACGGCCGGATGACGGCCGTCGAGCAGGGCCTCCACCGGGGTGTCCGGCGGTGGCCGGTGGATAATGGCCAGGGCCTCGACGAGGGGCGGCAGCGACAGCGCCTCTCGCAGCCGGTCGGGCAGCAGCTCGAGCAGCGCCGGCGCCCCGGTATCCAGGGCGTGGGCCACGATCCGGCGCAGCGTCGGTTGGGTGACGCCCTCCGTGGTCGGGTAGACGGGGGTGAGACCGTCATCCACCGGCGCCGGGGCGTCGCCGGTGATCACCTCCCATTCCGGGTGAACCATCTGGAGCATGCCCGCCCCGGGACGGCCCTCGCCGAAGGCGCGCAGGCGGGTGCCCGGCTGCAGCCGCCGCTGCTGCGCCGCGTGGAAGTGGAAGAAGACCAGCTCGGCGGCACCGGTGCCGTCCTCCACCCGGCAGACCAGGCGCCGGCGACGGCCGGGCACCACGGCGGCATGGGCTACCCGGGCCTCGATCAGGCCGGTACGCCCCGGACGCAGCTCGCCCAGGGGCACCACCCGGGTGCGGTCCTCGTAGCGCAGCGGGAGATGGAAGAGCAGGTCACCAACGCGGTGCAGCCCCAGCCGGGCGAGGCGCTCGGCCAGCCGGGGCCCCACCCGCGGCAGGTCGGTGACCGGCCGCTCCAGCGGGCCTGTCACGGCCATGCGCGTTCAGCCGGCGAGGCTCAGGATCCCCTCCATCTCCACCTGCGCGCCCTTGGGCAGCGCGGCGACGCCGATCGCCGCCCGTGCCGGATACGGCTCGGCGAAGTAGGCCATCATCTGATCGTTCACGGTGGCGAAGTTGGCGAGGTCGGTGAGGTAGATATTGAGCTTGGCGATATCCGCGAGGTCACCGCCGGCGGCGCGGCAGACCGCGCGCAGGTTCTCGAACACCTGCCGGGCCTGGGTCTCGAAGCCGCCCTCGACCAGGGTCATGGACTCGGGATCGAGGGGGATCTGGCCGGAGAGGTAGACGGTGTCGCCGATACGCACGGCCTGGGAATACGGGCCGATGGCGGCCGGGGCGTCGTCGGTATGGATGATCTCGCGGGACATCGGGTCACTCCGTTGGTTCGGGATAGTGGGCACGGCAACGCGCCACGGGCAAGCAAGCATAGCCAGCGTGGGGCCGCCGGCTCAAACACCGCGGCTCACCCGCGGCGGCGGCTGATGCGCAGCACCGAGTTGAGCCCGCGCAGCCGGCGCATGATCCGGGCGAGGTGGACACGATCACGCACGGAGATGGTCACGCGGATGGTGGCGATCATCCCCTCCTTCTCCTCCTGGTCCACGGCCTCGATGTTGGAGTCCAGCTCGGAGACGGTGGCGGCGACACTCGCCAGCACGCCGCGCTTGTTGACCACGTCCACCGCGAGGGTGACCGGGAACTCGCCCCCCACCGACTCGTCCCACTGCACATCCAGCCACTTCTCCGGGTGGTTACGGTAGTCGCGGATGTTGTTGCAGTCGCGGTGATGGATCACCACGCCGCGGCCGGCGCTGACGAAGCCGACGATGGGATCGCCGGGGATCGGCCGGCAGCAGCGCGCGAAGGTAACCACGGCACCCTCGGTGCCACGCACCGTGAACGAGCCGCTGCCCGGGCGCTGGCGCTCGCCGGCGTCCTCGGTGTTCAGGCCGGAGAGACGCTGGGCCACCAGCCAGGGCATGCGCTGGCCGAGGCCCACGTCGCGCAGCACGGTCTCCAGGTCGGGCGCGCCGAGCGAGGCCAGTGCGGCATTGACCCGCTCCTCGCCCAGGTCCTCCAGCTCGATCTCGAAGGCCTGCAGGGCCTGGCTCACCAGGCGCCGCCCGAGGCTGACGGCCTCGGCGCCGCGCAGGCGCTTGAGGCTGTGACGGATGGCGGTACGCGCCTTGGCCGTGACCACGAAGTCCAGCCACGCGGGGTTCGGCCGTGCCACCGGGGCGGTGATCACCTCCACGGTCTGACCGGTCTCCAGCGGCGTGCGCAGCGGTGTCAGGCGGTGGTCCACCATGGCCGCGATGCAGGCGTCGCCGATGTCGGAGTGCACGCCGTAGGCGAAGTCCACCACGGTCGCCCCGCGGGGCAGCTCCATGATGTCTCCGGAGGGCGTGAACACGTAGATCTCGTCCGGCAGCAGGTCGATCTTGACGTTCTCGATGAACTCCAGCGAGTTGCCCGCCGCGCGCTGCATCTCCAGCAGCCCCCGTACCCACTCGCGGGCCCGGGCGTGCGCCACGTGGCTCGCCTGCTCCGCCTCCTTGTAGAGCCAGTGCGCGGCGATGCCGGCCTCGGCTACCTTGTCCATCTCCTCGGTGCGGATCTGCACCTCGATGCGCATGCGCCGGGGGCCGAGCAGCGTCGTGTGCAGGGACTGGTAGCCATTCGCCTTGGGGATGGCGATGTAGTCCTTGATGCGCCCGGGCAAGGGCTTGTAGAGCTGGTGGAGCACGCCGAGCACGCGGTAGCAGGTGTCCACGTCGCCGACGATCAGGCGGAAGCCGTAGACGTCGAAGACGTCGTGGAAGCTCGCGTGCTTGTGGCGCATCTTCTGGTAGATGCTCCACAGGTGCTTCTCGCGGCCCTCGACCCGGCCCTCGATGCCCGCCTCGGCGAGGCGCTCCTCCAGGGTCTCCCGGACCTTGGAGATGACCTCGCGGCGGTTGCCCCGCTGGCGCCGGACCTTCTCCTTGAGCACCCGGTAGCGCATGGGATAGAGCGCGGCGAAGCCGAGCTCGTCGAGCTCGACGCGCAGGGTGTTGATACCCAGGCGCTGGGCGATCGGGGCATAGATCTCGAGGGTCTCGCGGGCGATACGCCAGCGCTTGTGCGGCGGCATCACCCAGATCGTGCGCATGTTGTGGAGCCGGTCGGCGAGCTTGATGAGGATGACCCGGATGTCCTGGGACATCGCGAGCACCATCTTGCGGAAGTTCTCCGCCTGGGCCTCGGCCTTGCTCTTGAAGTTGATCTGGGTGAGCTTCGAGACGCCGTCCACCAGCTCGGCGACCTCCTCGCCGAAGCGCTCGGCGAGCTCCGCCTTGGCGGTGGGCGTGTCCTCGATCACGTCGTGGAGGATCGCCGCCACCAGGCTCTCGGTGTCGAGCCGCATCCCCGCGAGGATCTTGGCGACATCCAGCGGATGGGTGATGTAGGGCTCGCCGGAGAGCCGGCGCTGGCCGCGATGGGCCTCCGCGCCGAAGCGGTACGCCTCGTAGACGAGGTTGATCTGCGCCGGCGAGAGGTAGGACTCCAGCGTCGCGCACAGATCGGCAGCACGCGCGGCGGGATCAACGGCCGCGACGCTCCGCTCGACCACCGCCTCGCCGCTGCTCATGGACGCACTCCCCGGTTACTCGCCGGGCGGCTGCTGCTCGATCTCGCCGGCACGCTGCTCGATCTCGGCCTCGGCGGACTCCACGGCGGCCTCGGCCTCCTGGGCGTCCAGCATCTGCGCATTCACGCGTGCCTCGGCAATCTCACGCAGGGCGACAACGCTGGGCTTGTCGTTCTCCCAGTCGACGAACGGCTGGCGGCCCCGCTCGAGCTGACGCGCCCGGCGGGTGGCGAGCAGGACGAGATCGAAACGGTTCTCGACGTGCTCGAGGCAGTCTTCAACGGTCACACGCGCCATTCAGCGCACCTCCAACGTTAACCGGTCAATCAATATATTACGAAACGATTCTAGCCCCCGGACGGGGCCGGCAGAAAGCCCTTTCATCCCCCATCGGGCAGCAGCGTCGCGATCGCCTCCGCATGCCGGACGCGCTGACGCGACAGCCGCAGGCGCGCAGCGCGCACGATCGCGGCAAGGTCCGCGAGGGCGTGATCGAAGACCTCGTTGATCACGAGGTAGTCGAACTCGTGGTAGTGGGCCATCTCGGCCTCCGCGGCCCGCATGCGCGAGGCGATGACCTCGTCACTGTCCTGGCCGCGGCCACGCAGGCGCCGCTCGAGCTCCCGGCGCGAGGGCGGCAGCACGAAGATGGAGACCGTCCCCGGCATCAGCGTGCGGACCTGGCGGGCCCCCTGCCAGTCGATCTCCAGGATGACGTCGCGCCCCGCGGCGAGCTCCCGCTCCACCGCGGTACGGGTGGTCCCGTAGCGGTTGCCGAACACCTCCGCATGCTCCAGGAACTCCCCGTCCGCGACCAGCGCCGCGAAGTCCTCCTCGCCGACGAAGTGGTAATCCTCGCCGTCGGTCTCGCCCTCGCGGCGCGGCCGGGTCGTGTGGGAGACGGACACGGCGATCGCCGGGTCGTCGTCACGCAACGCCCGGACCAGGCTCGTCTTGCCGCCACCCGAGGGCGCGGCGATGATGAACAGCGTTCCGCTCATGCTACTCGATGTTCTGCACCTGCTCGCGCATCTGCTCGATGAGCACCTTCATGTCCACCGCCGCGCGCGTGGTCTCGGCATCGCCGGACTTCGACGACAGGGTGTTGGCCTCGCGGTTGAGCTCCTGCATCAGGAAGTCCAGACGCCGCCCCACCGGGTCGTCACGCTCAAGCACCGAGCGAACCTCGCTGACGTGGGCATCCAGGCGCTCGAGCTCCTCGTCGACATCCATGCGCTGGGCGATGTAGACGAGCTCCTGCTCCAGCCGGCCCGGGTCGGCGTTTCCGGCGATGTCGTCCAGCCGCCGCTGCAGGCGCTCGCGCACCTCCTGGTTGACCGCCTCGCGGCGGCCGCGCACGACGCGCGCCAGCTCGGCGACGCCGGCGGCACGCTCGGCGATCACCGCGGAGAGCCGTTCACCCTCACCCTCGCGCACCCGCACGAGCTCGTCCAGCGCGTCATCGAGGAGCGCCAGCGCCGCGGCCGCCACGGGCTCCAGGTCCCGCTCGGTCTCGGCGACCACGCCCGGCATGCCGAGCACCTCCAGCGGCGAGACCGGCGCCGGCTCCGAGAGCCGCTCGGCGATACGCTCGCAGGCCACGACCACCTGCTCGGTGTAGCCCCAGTCGATCGCGAGCTCGCCACCGCCGCCCTTGGGCGGACGGTAGCGCAGGGTCGCCTCCACCTTGCCGCGCGACAGCCGCGCGGCGACGCGCTCGCGCAGCGCGCCCTCGAGGAAACGCAGGTCCTCCGGCAGGCGTGGCGAGATATCGAGATAACGGTGATTGACGGTACGCAGCTCCCAGGTGAGGCTGCCCCATTCACCCTCCGCATCCCGTCGCGCGAAGGCGGTCATGCTCCGTATCATCGCCCGCTGCCCCACTGACCGTTAAACGATCAATGGTACCCCTTACGCCCCCGGGAAAAAACCGCTGCGGGAGCCGGGTGTGTTAGGCTCTGCCACCCTTCAAATCAACCCGACCCAGGGGGATGACCATGCAGCGACCGAGTCGCCGCCAGCCCGACGAAGGGCGCACGGTGCGCTTCACCCGCAACTTCACCCGCCATGCCGAGGGCTCCGTGCTGGTGGAGTTCGGCGACACCCGCGTGCTCTGCACCGCCTCGGTCGAGGAGCGCATCCCGCCGTGGCTGCGCGGCAGCGGCAAGGGCTGGGTCACCGCCGAGTACGGCATGCTGCCCCGCGCCACCGGCACCCGCAACGACCGCGAGGCCGCCCGCGGGCGCCAGCAGGGCCGCACCATCGAGATCCAGCGGCTGATCGGCCGTGCCCTGCGCGCCAGCGTCGATCTCGAGGCCCTGGGCGAGCGCCGCGTCGTGATCGACTGCGACGTCATCCAGGCCGACGGCGGCACCCGCACCGCGGCCATCACCGGCGGCTACGTCGCCCTCGCCGATGCCATGCGCGGGCTCGCCCGCAGCGGCCGCGTGCGGCGCAACCCGCTGGTCGGCCAGGTGGCGGCGGTATCGGTGGGCATCTACCGCGGCGAGCCGGTGCTGGACCTGGACTACGCCGAGGACTCCGACGCCGAGACGGACATGAACGTGGTCATGAACGAGGCCGGCGGGCTGATCGAGATCCAGGGCACCGCTGAGGGCCACGCCTTCCGTCGCGACGAGCTCGATGCCATGCTCGCCCTGGCGGAGAAGGGCATTGCGGCGCTCATCGACGGCCAGCGCGAGGCCCTCGCCGAGTAACGGGACCCACGGGAGCCGCACGGACCATGAGCGACGACACCCTGCTGGTGCTGGCCAGCAACAACCCGGGCAAGGCCCGCGAGATCGAAGCGCTGCTCGCCCCGGTGGGCGTGCGTCTGGTGCCGCAGTCGTTCTACTACGTCCCCGAGGCCGAGGAGACCGGGCTCACCTTCGTCGAGAACGCGATCATCAAGGCGCGCAATGCCTGCGCCCACACCGGGCGGCCGGCGATCGCCGACGACTCCGGCCTTGAGGTGGACGGGCTCGACGGCGCCCCCGGCGTGCGCTCGGCCCGCTTCGCCGGCGAGGACGCCGACGACGCGGCCAACAACCAGCGCCTGCTCGACGAGCTCTGCGACCTCCCGGAGGCCGCGCGCCGCGCGCGCTTCCGCTGCGTGGTCGTGTGCATGCGCCACGCCGGGGACCCGACCCCGCTGATCTGCGAGGGCAGCTGGGAGGGCCGGATCCTGGAGACCCCGCGGGGCGAGGCCGGCTTCGGCTACGACCCGCTGTTCTTCGTCCCGGAACTCGGCGCCACCGCCGCCGAGCTCGAGGCATCGGCAAAGAACCGCCACAGCCATCGTGCCCGCGCCCTGGCGGCGCTGCGCGAACGCCTGGGCGCGTACCTCGGGCAATGACGCCACCACCCCTCGGGCTCTACGTCCACCTACCCTGGTGCGTACGCAAGTGCCCGTACTGCGACTTCAACTCCCACCCCCTGCACGGCACGCTGCCGGTGGACGACTACCTGGCGGCGCTGCTGCGGGACGCCGACGAGGAGGCGGTCGCCGCCGGCGGCCGGCGCGTGGAGACCGTGTTCATCGGCGGCGGCACGCCAAGCCTGTTCCCGCCGGAGGCCATCGGCCGGCTGCTCGCCGGCCTCGGCGAGCGCCTGGCGCTGAGCCCGACGGCGGAGATCACCCTGGAGGCGAACCCCGGTACCGCCGAGACCGGCCGCTTCGCCGCCTACCGGGAGGCCGGCGTGACCCGTGTCTCCCTCGGCGTACAGAGCCTCGACGCCGCCCAGCTGCACACGCTCGGGCGCATCCACGGGCCGGACGAGGCGCGCGCCGCCGCCCGCGAGCTTGCCGCCGCGGGGCTCGCCAGCCACAACCTCGACCTCATGTACGCCCTGCCGGGGCAGACGCCGGAGACGGCCGAGGCGGACGCCCGGGCACTGATCGCGCTGGACGCCCCGCACCTGTCCTGCTATCAGCTCACCCTGGAGCCCGGCACCGCGTTCGCCGCGCGCCCGCCGGCGTTGCCGGACGAGGACGCGGCCTTCGACATCCAGGAGCGCGTCCACGCGCGCCTGCGCGAGGCGGGCTACCGGCGCTACGAGGTGTCCGCGTGGTCCCGGCCGGAGCACGAGTGCCGGCACAACCTCAACTACTGGCGCTTCGGTGACTACCTCGCCATCGGCGCCGGCGCCCACGGCAAGCTCACCCTAGCCGACGGCACGATCCGGCGCTACCAGCGCCATCACATGCCGCGCCAGTACATGAGCGCGCCCACGCGGGGCCCGGCCACCTGGCGCGACCTCAACGACGACGAGCGGGTGCTGGAGCTGATGATGAACGCCATGCGCCTGCCGGACGGGATCGCTGCCGACAGCGCCTGCGAGCGCGCGGGAATGCCGCTGTCGGCGTTCGAGTCCGGACGCGGACGCGCCGTCGCCCTCGGGCTGATGGCGGACGACCCCGATACGCTCCGCCCCACGGAGCGCGGACAGCTGTTCCTCAACGACCTGCTCGCCTGCTTCCTGCCGGAGCCCTCATGACCGCGATGACCGAGGAGATCACCATCGAGTGCCCCTACTGCGGCGAGCCCGTGACCACCCTGGTGGACTGGTCGGCGGGCGCCCAGACCTACATCGAGGACTGCCAGGTGTGCTGCCGCCCCATCGAGTTCCGGCTCGCGCTCACCCCGGACGGCCAGCCCGAACGCGTGGACGTCGCCCGCGACGACGACTGAGCCGGCGGCCGTCAGAACGGCCAGGGCGAGCGTGTCAGCGCCGTGTGCACGATGTAGGCGAAGACCACCAGCGCACCCGCAAACGCCGTCAGCCGGACGCCGAAGGTCCGCCCGCGCTTGAGTGCGATCGTCCCGAGGGCGATGTAGGCCAACAGCCCCACGATCTTCGCCGTGATCCACGCATGGGGCACCATCGGGTAGCTGTACACGGAGATCGCCAGCCACAGCGCGCTGATCAGCAGCACCGTATCGTTGACGTGGGGCAGGATACGCACCCAGCGGCGCTGCAGCATCGTTGAACCCGCGATCATCCAGCCCCCGCGCAGCAGGAACAGCGCGAGCGTGATCGCTACGGTGGTGAGATGGATGTGCTTGACCGCCATGTACATCGTCGGCAACTCCCGTGCGTGAGGCCCCGCGTAAAGGCCGGCCAGTATGCCAATCCTGCGGCGCCGCGCCCAGCCACCGCTGACGCAGCCGGTCCCTGCCGCCTGTCACGCCCACCCGGGCCCCAGCGCGTGCCCGCCCCCCTGCTGCTATCTTTTGCGCAAGCAGGGAGGGCTCCGGCATGGGCAACGAGCGCTTCGATTTCGACGAGTGGGCAGAGCTGGCAAGAAGCTGGCCGGAGACCTTCGAGCGGCGCCGGCGCGCCGCTGTGGAGGCGGCGATAGGGGCGCGGCCGGGCCGGCGTTCCGAGCGGCTGAGACGGCTGCAGTGGCGCATCGACCGCGAGCGTGAGCGCGCGGCCAACCCGATGGACGCCTGCGTGCGCCTGCACCGGATGATGTGGCGCAGCTTCGCCGGCCCCGGCGGACTCGCGGAGCGGCTCAACGCCATGCGCGGCGGGCCTGTCCCGCAGCGGCCGCCGGGACGGGTGCTGCCCTTCCCTTCGCGCCGGCGGTGACGGCGGCAGCAATCCTCATTATGGCAGCGCGTACGGACTCGACGGCGGCCGACGGCCGTCGATGCCACAATGGACAGCTGCGTTGCCGGCGGGGATATCGCACACGGCCGAATGAACGCTCCGGCGCACCAGGCGTGTGCCACCCATTCCCCACGTGGCGGGACCGGGGCATTCGGCCAGGGCCGTGACGACCGACTCGGCTGGCTCGGTAGCTCATGCGCCGCAGGCGTGCGACGTCTTGCCAACCGTTTCATGCCCGGCTGCGACCGGTTCAACCGCGCGGCACACCATAACGGGAATTGCTGTGATAGCGGTATGATGGTTGTTCCCTACCGGCTGCATGGGCTATGATTGTCCGCCTACATCGGCTCGCAAACCCCGGGTCGCAGTCCGGGGCCACGCGCAAGATCAAGGTGACGGCATGAAGAAGGACATCCATCCCGAGTACCGCGAAGTGGTCTTCCAGGACCCGTCCGCGGATTTCGCGTTCAAGACCCGCTCCACGGTCCGGACCGAGGAGACGATCACCTGGGAGGACGGCCAGGAGTACCCACTGGTGCGCGTGGAGGTCTCTAGCAAGAGCCATCCGTTCTTCACCGGCAAGCAGCGGGTGCTCTCCAGCGGCGGCCGGGTCGACCAGTTCCGCAAGCGCTACGGGAACATGGCCAAAGGCAAGTAAGCCGGCCCGAGACATCCCGGAGAAAGGGGGGCGTCATTGCGATGGCGCCCCCTTTTTCTTTGCCGCCCCTGCTCCCGACACCCCGTCCGGCGATCATCACCTGACCTGGCAGCTACGCTTCCCGCCTATTGGGATTATTGATAGTATCTCCGCGGCCCTGTCCTGACGGCCCGCCGTTGCCCCCATCCCTCAGCCCCACGGGAGCGGCCGGCGCCGGCCGTTGAGCCTCGTTCGACGCGCCCCCGGGCGAAGTCGTCACCATATGTGGGACACCGGCGTCCAGCGCCGGCGCGGGCGATGCCGCGTTCCACGCGGAGCGGGCCGCAGCACCGGGCGCCGTACCAATCAGGAGTGCTATCCATGTCCGAGAAGACCGTCACGCTTACCGACAACAGCACGGGGGGGCAGGTGGAATTCCCCGTGCGTGAGGGGACCCATGGTCCGGACGTGATCGACATCAAGGCGCTGTACCAGCAGACCGGTCGGTTCACCTACGACCCCGGTTTCACCTCCACGGCCAGCTGCCGCAGCGACATCACCTTCATCGACGGCGACAAGGGTACACTGCTCTACCGCGGCTACCCGATCGACCAGCTCGCCGAGCAGAGCTCCTTCCTCGAGGTCTCCTACCTGCTGCTCAACGGCGAGCTGCCGCGCCAGGGTGAGCTCGAGGCGTTTGCCGAGTCCATCACCCGGCACACGATGGTCAACGAGAGCCTGAAGAACTTTTTCAACGGCTTTCACTACAACGCCCACCCGATGGCAATGCTCACCGGCGTGGTCGGCTCCCTGTCGGCGTTCTACCACGACACCATCGATATCAATGACCCGGACAACCGCACCCTGTGCGCCCACCGCATCATCGCCAAGATGCCGACCATCGCCGCGGCGGCATTCAAGCACATGATGGGCGAGCCCTTCGTCTATCCTCAGAACCACCTCTCCTATACGGGCAACCTGCTGAACATGCTCTTCGCCCGGCCCACCGAGGACTTCGAGATCAACCCGGTGGCGGAGAAGGCCCTGGACCAGCTGCTCATCCTCCACGCGGACCACGAGCAGAACGCGAGCACCTCCACGGTACGGCTCGCCGGCAGCACCGGGACCAACCCCTTCGCCGCCATCTCCTCCGGCTGCGCGGCCCTTTGGGGGCCCGCCCACGGCGGCGCCAACGAGGCAGTGTTGAACATGCTCGAGGAGATCGGCGACGTGAAGAACGTGCCGAAATTCATCGAGAAAGCCAAGGACAAGGACGACCCGTTCCGCCTCATGGGTTTCGGCCACCGGGTCTACAAGAACCATGACCCGCGCGCCACGGTGATCCGCAAGGCCTGCCATGACGTGCTCGCAGAGCTCGGCATGGGCGGTGACCCGCAGCTCGAGCTCGCGATGAAGCTCGAGGAGATTGCGCTGGCCGACGACTACTTCGTCGAGCGCAAGCTCTATCCCAACGTGGACTTCTACTCGGGGATCATCTACCGCGCGCTGGGCATCCCGACCGAGTTCTTCACGGTGCTCTTCGCCCTGGGCCGCACCCCGGGCTGGATCGCGCAGTGGATGGAGATGGTCGCCGACCCGGAGCAGCGTATCGGTCGCCCCCGCCAGCTCTACACCGGCGCGGCGAAGCGCGACTACGTGCCGCTGCACCGGCGGACCTGAACGCCGGCCACGGCCAGCGCGACTGTTACAAAGGCCCGGCATCGCCGGGCCTTTCGCGTTTGCCCCCCTGGCTAGAGGGCCTCGGGCTCCGGCGGATTCGCAAGCAGCCGCTCAAGCTCGGCGATCCCCGCGCGGCGCATGGCCTGACCGTCGACCTGGCTGTTCGGGGCCTGGCGCAGGCCGCGGCGATCGAACAGGGTGAGGTCGAAGCGCACGTCCCCGGCGGCGAAGCGGTAGACCGGCTGGAAGACGTAGGTCTCGCCGAAGCGGAAACGCCGTTCGTCGATGTCGAAGGGGATGTCATTCTCGACCAGAAAGAGCACCAGCTCCTCAGGCGTGTCCGCGAACACATGGAGGTGGACGTCGGCAAACTCGCCGGCCGACCCGTCGAGCACCCCACCCACCAGCCGTGGCTCGAAGCGGGAGAAAAACCGCATCGCCTCCAGCGCCGCCTCGCGCAGCGCACGCAGGCGCGCGCGCTGGGCGGAGCCACCGAACAACCGCTGGTAGTCCACCACCGCCGCCTGGATTTCGCGGTTCTGCGGCAGGTTGCGGGTATCCGGCGCCCCCAGCCGCCCGGCGGCCTTGCGCTTGGCGAGCTGGAAGTCCTTGACCCCCTGCTCGACCATAATACGCGCCGCCTCCTGGGTCAGGCGCTCGCGCATTCGCTCGGCACGGGTGGCCTGTCGTTTCACCATGGCGTATCAGAATAGGGGCTTGCCGCTGCCGGAACCACTCGGGGAGCCGTCCGAGGCGGCCCTATAGCCACCCCCGGCGTTCGGCGCCTCGCGCTTCGGCACGTTGCCTTCCCGGAAATACTCGATCATCGACTTCGAGCCCTCCCGCGCGACCAGGCCACTCTCCGGGTCAATGCCGACGCTGACGATCCCCGGAGGACGCGGCAGTGTGGAGGACGGCTCGCCCTCGAGAGCCGCCCCCATGTAGTCGATCCACATCGGCAGCGCCGCCCGGGCACCGGTCTCTGCACGGCCGAGCGGCTGGGACCGATCGAAGCCCACCCATGCGGTAGCCACCAGGGAGTGATTGAATCCGGAGAACCACGCATCGACCTGGTCATTAGTGGTGCCGGTCTTGCCGGCCAAGTCGTCGCGACCGAGCACGAGGGCGCCGCGACCGGTGCCCCGGCGGATCACGTCCTGCATCATGCTGGTGATCAGCCAGGCGTTGGCAGCGGGCAACACCCGCGGCGCCGGCAGGATGCTTTGGGTACGCTCCGGCAGAGGCATCACACCCGCCAGCGCGGTCTGCGCCATGCCCCGGTCGGCGGCGGAACGCGCCGCACCCTCGGCGGTTACGGCATTGCCACTGGGACAGCCGTCCTTGCAGACGCGCAGCCGAACCGGTTCGTAGACCACCTCGCCGACGTCGTTCTCGACGCGGTCAATGAGGTAGGGATCGACCAGATAACCACCGTTGGCGAACACGGCATAGGCGCGCGCCAACTGCATGGGGGTGAGGCTCGCCGTCCCCAGCGCGAGTGACAGGTTGGCGGGCAGCGCCTCGGGGTCGAGGCCGAAGCGCGCCAGGTGCGCCCGCGCGGGACCGATACCGACCCGGCGCAGCACACGGATGGAGACGAGGTTGCGCGAGTGGATCAGCGCCTGGCGCAGGCGCGTCGGCCCGTAGAACTTCTGGCTGTAGTTCTCCGGACGCCAGGTCGCCTCCAGCGACGGGTCACGAAAGACCACGGGCGCGTCGTTGACCAGCGTCGCTGGCGTGAAACCGTTGGCCAGGGCGGCAGAATAGATCAGAGGTTTGAACGCCGATCCCGGCTGGCGCTTGGCCTGGAGGGCACGATTGAACTTGGACCGCCCGAAGTCGTAGCCGCCCACCATCGCCTCCACGGCACCGTCCTGTGGGCGTAGCGACACCAGCGCCCCCTGCACCTCGGGCACCTGGGCGAGACGCGGACCATCCGCCGTCTCGCGCAAACGGATGACGTCACCGCGCTCGAGGACGTCGCCCGGGCCAGCAGGCTTCTCGCCGACCGCATTGCGGCTCACGAACGGCCGCGCCCAGGCCATCGCCTCGAACGGGAGCCGCCAAGGCTCTTCACGGTCAGCGGAAACCACGGTCACGGCATCATCGCCGACCCCCGTCACCACCGCGCTGGTCAGCGCGGCGACGCCCGGATACTCGTCGTCCAGGCGCTCGCGCAACGCCGCCGCGTCCGGGGAGTCAGCCAACTCCCAGTGCCCAGCCGGGCCGCGCCAGCCGTGGCGCTCGTCGTAGCCGTACAGTGCCTTGCGCAGCGCGGCCTGCGCGGACCTCTGGCGCTCGGCACTGATGGTGGTGTAAACCCGGTAGCCGCGAGTGTATGTAGCTTCCTCGCCGAAGCGTTGGACCAGCCGCTCACGCACCGCTTCGGCCACGTATGGAGCGGACACCTCCGGGCGCATACGATGGAGCTTGGCGGTGACCGGCGCCTGCCTGGCCTTGCGGTAGGCGGCATCGCCGATCATGCCCTGCTCGTGCATCCGGCGCAGGACATAATTGCGCCGCTCCACCGCGCGCTTCGGGTTCGCCACCGGATTCCAGGCCGACGGCGCCTTGGGTAGCCCGGCAATCATCGCGGTCTGCGCGAGCGTCAGCCCGGAGAGGTTGCGGCCGTAGTAGATCTGCGCGGCCGCCGCGGCGCCATAGGCACCCTGGCCCAGATAGATCTTGTTCAGATACAGCGCCATGATCTCCTCCTTCGTGAGGAGGCGATCGATCTCCAGCGCCAGGATTATCTCACGCGCCTTGCGGATATAGGTCTGCTGCGAGGAGAGAAAGAAGTTGCGCGCCACCTGCATGGTGATGGTGCTGCCGCCCGGCCCCTTCTCGCCGGTACGCACCAGGTGCCAGACCGCGCGCATGATGCCCTGGTAGTCGACACCGGGGTGCTCGAAGAAGCGCTGGTCCTCCGCCGCGATGAAGGCGTTGATCAGCTTCTGGGGAAATTCCCCGTAGCGCAAAGGGATGCGGCGCTGGCTGCCGAACTCGCCGATCAGGGCCCCGTCGCGGGTGTACACGCGCAGTGGCTGCTGGAAATCCACGCTCCGCAACCGCTCCACCGCCGGCAGACTGGGGGCGAGGAGGTAGTAGCCGACCGCGGCCGTCAGCACACCGGCGAGCCCCAGCGCCACTATCGAGACAAGGGCGTACTTCAACACGCGCAACAGGGATGTCATAGGCTATTGCCGTTTCGGGCCTTGGGATTGAGTGTGCGCCTGGCGGGGAGTATATCACCCGATCCCGGCACGCCGACGTACGGGGTTGCAAAGCCCGGCACCATTGAGTGACAACATGTCAATACCGTGCGATCGTGCCCATGAATTGATCGATATCACTCGGTGTTCACAGCCGGTGTTCACAGCGTGACGCATTTATCTTGAACTCCGCACGGGGCTACGTTTGAATACAGACTAAACAACTGTCTGTAAATGATAATGCAATAAGGAAAAATAGTGGCACTCTTCAGGAAGAAGTCTTCGCCACTGCTGGGGCTGGACATCAGCTCGTCCGCCATCAAGCTGATCGAGCTGAGTCGTCAGGGTAGGGGCTACCGCGTGGAGAGCTACGCGGTCGAGCCATTGCCGCAGAACGCAGTGGTCGAGAAGAACATCACCGATCTCGAGGCCGTGTCGCGGGCGATCAAGGGGGCCGTCAAGCGCTCGCGCACGAGGCTTCACGACGCCGCCGTGGCCGTGCCCGGCTCGTCGGCGATCAGCCGCATCCTCACCCTCCCGAAGAGCGCCAGCGACGAGGACATCGAGTCCCAGGTCAACCTGCAGGCGGAGCAGTACGTCCCCTACCCCCTCGAGGAAGTGGACCTGGATTTCGAGGTCCTCGGCCCGGCCCGTCAGGGCGGCGACGACGAGATCGAGGTCCTGCTGGTCGCCTCCCGCAGCGAGAACGTCGAGATCCGTGTCGACGCCCTCGAATCCGCCGGCATCAAGCCCAAGGTGGTCGACGTCGAGAGCTTCGCGGTCGAGCGCGCCTGCGAACCCATCATTCAGTCCCTCGAGGGCGAGGGCGAGCAGACCATCGCGGTCATGGACATCGGCGCGACCATGTCCACCCTCACCGTCCTCGAGGGCGAACGCATCACCTACACGCGGGACCAGGTCTTCGGCGGGCGGCAGCTCACCGAGGAAATCATGCGTCGCTTCGACATGAGCTATGCCGAGGCCGGACGCGCCAAGCGCCAGGGCGGACTCGGCGATGATTACGAGCGTGAGATTCTGGCACCGTTCCGCGAGGCCATGGTCCAGCAGATCACCCGCTCGCTTCAGTTCTTCTATGGCGCCGGCCAGCAGAGCAGCGTCGATCACGTCCTGCTCGCCGGCGGCTGTGCCGGCATCGCCGGCGTGGCCGAGGAAGCGGAGCGGGAAGTCGGCATCCCGGTCCACGTTGCCAACCCGTTCGCCGACATGTCGGCCGCCTCCCGGGTCGGCAAGGATGCACTGACCGAGGACGCGCCGGCACTGCTTATCGCCTGCGGGCTGGCGATGCGGAGCTTCGACTGACCATGAGTACCCGGATAAACCTCCTACCCTGGCGGGAAGCCGCGCGCAAGCGCCGTCAGCAGCGCTTCTACGCCATGCTTGGCGCAGCGGCGATGATCGGCGCCCTGATCTGGGGCGGCGTGCACATGTACTTCGCCGGTCGCATCGACTACCAGCAGGAGCGCAACGACCTGCTGCGTACCGAGATATCCCGGCTCGACCAGCGGATCGCCAAGATCCGCAAGCTCGAGGAGACAAAGCAGCGGCTGATCTCGCGCATGGAGGTCATCCAGAAGCTCCAGCACGGGCGCCCGCAGATCGTGCACCTGTTCGAGCAATGGTCGGAGACCCTCCCGGACGGCCTCTACCTCGACAAGCTCGTTGAAAAGGACGACAGCATCACCATCGACGGCCTCGCCGAATCCAACGCCCGGGTCTCCAGCTACATGGAGAACCTCAATGGCTCACCCTGGATGACCGACCCGGACCTGACGGTCATCGAGGTCGAGGAACGTAACGGCCGCCGGGTCAGCGATTTCACCCTCAAGGTCCGTGAGACCGCCGCCGACAACAAGGCCGACGGTGAGGGGGACGCCGGATGAGTCTGGAACAGTACCGCAATCTGGACCTCAACAACCCCGGCGGCTGGCCCCTGGGGGCGAAGCTCGTCGCACTGGTGCTCGTCGTCGCCGTCATCGCCGGCGCCGGCTGGTACTTCGACTGGCAGGACCAGCGCGACGAGCTCGCCCAGGTCCGCTCCAAGGAGCAGGACCTGCGCCAGGAATTCGAGAAGAAACAGGAACGCGCGGCCAACCTCGAGGCCTACGAGAAACAGCTCGCCCAGATGCGCGAGTCCTTCGGCGCCATGCTCAGCCAGCTCCCCAGCCGTGCCGAGGTCGCACGGCTGCTGGTGGACATTTCCGAGACCGGGCTGAGCGCCGGACTGGCGTTCGAGCTGTTCAAGCCGCAGTCGTCCATCAAGCGGGAATTCTATGCCGAGCTTCCCGTCAGCATCCGCGTGCGGGGCACCTATCACGAGTTCGCGCAGTTCATCAGCGGCGTGGCCAACCTGCCGCGCATCGTGACCCTGCACGATGTCTCGATCAGTTCCGACAGCGGCGAGAAGAGCGATGACGGCGAGCTCGTCATGAACCTGACCGCGCGCACCTACTGGTACCTCGACACGGAGGGCGGGGGATGAGCATTCACCGGTGGCCGGGACTGCGCGTCGCCGTCATCGCAACGGTTGCCGGCCTGGCGCTGGCCGGCTGCAACGAGGACATGAGCGGGCTGCGCGAGTACGTCGCCAAGGTCAAGGCGCGGCCGGGCGGGGACATCGAGCCGATTCCCCACATGGAGCCGTTCGAGGGCTACACCTACCCGGATCAGCCTCTGCGCAACCCATTCCGCGCACTGTCGTTCGCGCAGCCGGAGGTCGACCAGGGCGGCTCCAACGCCGGGCCGAAGCCGGACCCGACACGCCCGCGCGAGGCGCTCGAGGGCTTTCCGCTGGACGCGCTCGCCTATGTGGGCACGCTCTCGCGGAACAACGAGCTCTGGGCCCTCGTCCAGGCGCCGGACGGCACCATCCACAGGGTGCAGATCGGCAACTACATGGGGCAGAACTATGGCCGCATAACGGCCATCACGCCCACGGCGATCGAGCTTCGCGAGCTCGTGCAGAAGGCCAACGGCGACTGGGAGAGGCGCCAGTCGGAACTGGCACTCAAGGACTGATTTCTCGGGAGCTGAGACCGAAATGAGACAAGAACGGACCAACCTCACGCCCGCCTCGCGCCAGCGCACGGCGGCCGGCCTTCTCGGCGCCCTCATCATCGCCGTGGTGCTCGCGCTCCTGCCCGTCGGTACGGCGCTCGCCGCCAGCCTCACCAGCATGGACTACGCCACCCTCTCGGGCGACCGCGTGCGCGTCACATTCACCTTCGACGGCACGGCGCCCGAGCCGCGCAGCTTCCGCACGGTGGATCCGGCCCGCGTCGCCCTGGACTTCGAGGGCACCACCAACACCTCCGGCAAGCGCCGTCTGGACATCGGTGTTGGCGCTGTCGAGGACGTAGCGACCGCCAAGGGCGGCAACCGCCTGCGCGCGGTGATCGGCCTCACCCGCATGGTGCCCTACGACATCACCCGATCCGGCAACACGGTGCGCGTGCTGCTCGCCGCCCCGGGCGCCAGGACGGCGTCCAACGACTCCGGCGACGGTACCGCCGGCACCGCGGGCACTTCGACGAATGCGCCGACCGGCGCCCGGATTACCAAGGTGGACTTCACCCGCGGAGAGGAAGGCGCCGGGCGGGTACAGATCAGTCTCAGCGACCCCGGCATCCCGGTGGACGTGGAGCGCCAGGGCAACTCCGTCATCGCCGACTTCATGGGCGCCGCCAGTCCCGACCGGCTGCACCGGCGGCTCGATGTCACCGACTTCGCCACACCGGTCAGCACTATCGAGACGCGCCAGCACGGGGACGGCACCCGTGTGACCATCGCGGCCGGCCAGGAGTTCGAGCAGGTCGCCTACCAGGCCGACGGGGTGTTCACCATCGAGGTCCGCCCCTTCACCCCGGAGGAGCAGGACGGCAAGCGCAAGGAGAAAGAGTACACCGGCGAGAAGCTCTCGCTGAACTTCCAGGACATCGAGGTCCGCTCCGTACTCCAGCTCCTCGCGGATTTCACGGGCCTCAACATGGTCGTCAGCGACAGCGTCAGCGGCAGCATCACCCTGCGCCTGCAGGACGTACCGTGGGATCAGGCCCTGGACATCATCCTCCGCGCCAAGGGGCTCGACATGCGCCGCACCGGCAACGTCGTGTGGGTCGCCCCGGCGGCGGAGATCGCCGAGCGCCAGCGCCTGATCGCCGAGGCCCAGCGCCAGCAGGAAGAGCTCGCGCCGCTGCGCTCCGAGTTCATCCAGGTGAACTATGCCAAGGCCACGCAGCTCGCCTCGCTGATCCGCGGCTCCGAGGGCCAGTCACTGCTCTCCGAGCGCGGCAGCGTCACCATTGACGAGCGCACCAACACCCTGATCGTTCAGGACACCGCGGCGAACATCAGCGATATCCGCCGGATGGTCAACCGGCTCGACATCCCGGTACGCCAGGTCCTGATCGAGTCCCGCGTGGTCATCGCCGAGGAGAGCTTCTCCCACGAGCTCGGCGTCCAGTTCGGCCTGTCCAAGCGCACGAGCGACCTCACCGGCGACGGCGGCCTCATCGTCGGCGGCACCCAGGGCAACGGTTACGAGACAGGCACCCCGACCGGCTTCACCGTCGACGACAGCGAAGGCCTGATGGTCGATCTGCCGGCGGCGGACGCGACGTCCTCGCTGGGCCTCGCCGTCGGCAAGCTCGGCAGCTACCTCCTGCAGCTCGAGCTCTCCGCCATGGAAAGCGAGGGCCGCGGCCAGATCATCTCCTCGCCGAAGGTGATCACGGCCAACCAGAAGGAGGCCTACATCAAGCAGGGTGAGGAAATCCCCTACCAGGAGTCCACGTCCAGCGGCGCCACCAACGTCGAGTTCAAGGAGGCGGTGCTCGGGCTGACGGTGACCCCGCAGATCACCCCGGACGACCGGGTCCTGCTGGACCTCGAGGTCTCCAAGGACAGCCGCGGCGACACCACCGAGGAAGGCCCAGCCATCGACACCCAGGCCGTGGGCACCCAGGTCCTGGTCGACAACGGGGAGACCGTCGTGCTCGGTGGTGTCTACGAGCGCACCAAGCGCAACGACGTCGAGCGGGTGCCGTTCTTCGGCGAGCTGCCGGTCATCGGCAACCTCTTCCGCTCCCGCACGCGCGTGGATGACAATCGCGAGCTGCTCATCTTCGTGACCCCGCGGATCCTGGACGAAGCCGTCAACGTCAAGCGCTGATATCCGGTGCCGCCGCCGCGAAAGCGGTGGCGGCACCCGGCGGCCGGTTAGTATAGTCCGTGACTGAAAGCGGCGAGGCAGCCGCCCCGCCTGTCCGCTCAACCACGGCGTTACCACCTGTCCATGCGCAAGAGTTCCGCTTCCGTTTTCCTGATCGGCCCGATGGGGGCCGGCAAGAGCACCATCGGCCGGCGCCTCGCGCGCCGGCTCGGTTTTGATTTCATTGACTGCGACGCCGCCCTCGAGGAGCGTACCGGGGTCGACATCCCGCGCATCTTCGACATCGAGGGGGAGGCCGGCTTCCGCACCCGGGAGTCGCGGCTGCTCGACGAGCTGACCCAGCGTCACGGCACCGTTCTGGCCACCGGCGGTGGCGCGGTGCTCGACGCCTCGAACCGGCGGCTGCTCGGCGGCCGAGGGCGGGTGGTCTACCTGCGCATCGGGCTCGCCACGCAGCTCGCCCGTGTACACGACAGCGACCGTCCGCTACTACGCACCGAAGACCCCAAAGCCCGCCTGGAGGCGCTCATGGCGGAACGCGCGCCGCTCTACGAGGGCCTCGCGGACGTGGTGGTGGACACGGACCAGGGCAGTGTGGATGCTGTGGTCGAGGGCATCGTGCAACAACTCGAAAGGATCGCGCCGTGACCGCAACGCCCCGAACCGTTCACGTGGATCTCGCCGAGCGCGGCTATCCCATCACCATTGGTCACGGCCTGCTCGGCGGCGAGGCGTTCACCCGGCAGCTGCGCGGCGATCAGGTCCTCATTGTGACCAACGAGACCGTGGCCCCGCTGTACCTCCAGGCCGTGCGCACCGCGCTGTACGACCGCCACGTGGAAACGCTGGTGCTGCCGGACGGAGAGGCGTACAAGACCCTCGCCACCCTGGAACGGGTCTACGACGCCCTGGTCGCCGCACGCTTCGACCGCAGCGCCACCCTGCTCGCCCTAGGCGGCGGCGTGATCGGCGACCTCACCGGCTTCGCCGCGGCCACCTACCAGCGCGGTGTCGACTTCATCCAGGTACCGACGACCCTGCTCGCCATGGTGGATTCCTCCGTGGGCGGAAAGACGGCTGTGAACCACCCGGAAGGCAAGAACATGATCGGCGCCTTCCACCAGCCGCGGCTGGTGCTCGCCGATACCGCCACCCTCGAGAGCCTGCCGGAGCGCGAGTTCCGCGCCGGTCTGGCGGAGGTCATCAAGTACGGGGTAATCCAGGACTACGCCTTCTTCCAGTGGCTGCAGCGCCACCTCGACGAGGTTCTTGCCCGCGATCCGGAGGCCCTCGCCCACGTCATCGAGCAATCCTGCCGCGACAAGGCACGCGTGGTCGCCGCGGACGAGCGCGAGACGGGACAGCGTGCGCTGCTCAATCTCGGCCACACATTCGGCCATGCCATCGAGACCGTCACCGGCTATACCGACTGGCTCCACGGCGAGGCGGTGGCCGCGGGGATATGCATGGCGGCCTGGATGTCCGTTCGCGAGGGCCGCATGGCGCGCACCGCATTCCAGCGCATCCACGACCTCATCGCGGCCGCCGGCCTGCCGACCCGTCCCCCGGCGGTCGACGCCGGGCGCTTCCGCGGGTGCATGGAGATCGACAAGAAGGCCCGAGGCGGACGGCTGCGCCTGGTCCTGCTCGAGGGTATCGGCAACGCCATGGTGACCGGCGGATTCGACGACGCTGCCCTGGAGGCGACCCTCGCCGAATACCTCGAGGCCCCCGGGGCGGAATGAACCGCGAGGTCCCGCCCATGCACCGCCCGCCGAGCCCCCTGCCGTGACCCGCCCCGACGCGCACGACGGCCTCGCCCCCTGGGCGGTGCGCACGAGCCGCGGCCGGCGCCACCCGGAGCCGGCACCGGAGTGGCGCAGCGAGTACCAGCGCGACCGCGACCGGATCATCCACGCCGGCGCGTTCCGGCGCCTGGAGTACAAGACCCAGGTCTTCCTGAACCACGAGGGCGACCTCTTCCGCACCCGTCTCACCCATTCCCTGGAGGTCAACCAGGTCGCCCGCACGATGGCCCGGGCCCTGGGCCTGAACGAGGACCTCGTCGAGGCCATCGCCCTCGCCCACGACCTCGGCCACACCCCCTTCGGCCACGCCGGCCAGGAGGCGCTCAACCGCTGCATGCGCGACCACGGCGGCTTCGAGCACAACCTCCAGTCCCTGCGGGTGGTCGACAGCCTGGAGCAGCGTTACGCGGAATTCGACGGTCTCAACCTCACCTTCGAGACCCGCGAGGGCGTTCTCAAGCGCTGCGCGCGCCGCCACGCCGAGCGCCTGGGCGACGTGGGCCAACGCTTCCTCGACGGCACCCACCCCAGCCTGGAGGCGCAACTCACCAACCTCGCCGACGAGATTGCCTACAACAGCCACGACGTCGACGACGGCCTTCGCGCCGGCCTGCTCGAACTCGACGCGCTTATCGAGGTGCCGCTGGTGGGAGAGATCCTCACCCACGTGCGCGAGAGTCACCCGGGCCTGGACGCACGGCGTACGATCTACCAGACCGTACGCCACCTCATCAGCCATCAGGTCGACGACCTGATCACCACCACCCGCACCCGGGTCGAGGCCGCCGCCCCCGTCGACGCCGACGCCGTGCGCACCGCGGAAGCCCCCCTCGCGGCATTCAGCCCGGAGATGGCCGAGGCCCACCGCGGGCTCAAACACTTCCTCTTCCACAACCTCTACCGCCACTACCGCGTCCACCGCATGACCACGAAGGCCCAGCGGGTGATCGAGGAGCTCTTCACCCTCCTGCATGGCGACCCCCAGCTGCTCCCGCCCCAGGCCCACGAGAGCGCACGCACTCTCGAACAGCGCCTCGGCGAGCGGGGACGCGCCCGGGCCGTGGCCGACTACATCGCCGGCATGACCGACCGTTTCGCCATCGCCGAGCACGAGCGGCTGCACGACCCCCGCCGCCTCGCCTGAGCCCGTCCCGGCGCCGTGCAACCCGGCTTGCCTCTTTACGAACACGCCCCGCAGCGGGTATTCTGCCCAGCCATTTGCCCAAAAAAATGGGCACCGGCGTCCGGCCACCGCACCCCGTGACGACCGCCCTTCGGGGCGGCAAGAACGCGGCGGCCCACGGGCGCCGGCAAAGCGTCAAACGGGGGGTGCGCCCGCCCCACCGAGCCCGCCAGAAGAACGGCAAAGACAGCTCACCCGGCGAGCGCCCCCACGGCCCAACACGCAGAGGCTATCTCCCGTGAACCATCACGACTTCAAGAAGGCGACGCTGTATCGCCCGGAATTCGAGAAGGACAACTGCGGCTTCGGCCTGATCGCCCACATGGACGGCGAGGCCAGCCACTGGCTGATCGAGACCGCCATCGGCGCGCTCACCCGCCTCACCCACCGCGGCGCCGTCGCCGCCGACGGCAAGACCGGAGACGGCTGCGGCCTGCTGATGAAGCTCCCACAGACGTTCCTGCGCACCGTCGCCGACGAGGCCGGCATCGAGCTCGCCGAGCGCTTCGCCGCCGGCTGTGTCTTTCTCTCCCGCGAGGACGAAGGCCGCGCCCGCGCCGCGCGCGACGCCCTGGCCGCCGCCATCGCGGAGCACGATCTGGCACTGGCGGGCTGGCGTGAGGTCCCCATCGATCCCGAGGCCTGCGGCGAGCAGGCACTCGCCTCTATGCCCCACATCGAGCAGGTCTTCGTGAACGCGCCGGCGGATATCGACGAACTCGAGTTCGAGCGGCGTCTGTTCTTCGCCCGCCGCGCCGCCGAGAAGGCCCTGGACGACGACCCGGAGTTCTATCTGCCGAGCCTTTCCGGTCGCGTGCTCTCCTACAAGGGTCTGGTGATGCCGGAATACCTGCCGGCGTTCTACCGCGACCTCCAGGATGAGCGCATGACCAGCGCCATGGTGGTGTTCCACCAGCGCTTCTCGACCAACACGCTGCCCCAGTGGCGGCTCGCCCAGCCCTTCCGCTACCTCGCACATAACGGCGAGATCAACACCATCAAGGGCAACCGCAACTGGGCCATGGCGCGGGCATACAAGTTCGAGACCCCGCTGCTGCCCGACATCGAGGCGATCCAGCCGCTGGTGAATCTGGAAGGCTCGGACTCCTCCAGCCTCGACAACATGCTCGACGTACTCATCACCGGCGGCATGGACATCTTCCGCGCCATGCGGCTGCTGATGCCGCCGGCGTGGCAGAACGTCGACACCATGGACGCCGACCTGCGCGCGTTCTACGAGTACCACTCCCAGCACATCGAGCCCTGGGACGGTCCCGCGGGCATCGTGCTCACCGACGGCCGCCATGCCGCCTGCGCGCTCGACCGCAACGGCCTGCGCCCGGCGCGCTGGGTGGTCACCCGCGACCGCCACATCACCCTGGCCTCCGAGGTCGGGGTATGGGACTACGCCCCCGAGGACGTGGTCTCCAAGGGCCGGCTCAAGCCGGGCGAGATGCTCGCCGCCGACACCGGGACCGGCGAGCTGCTGCTGCCCGCCGACATCGACGAGCGGCTGAAGAACCGCCAGCCCTACAAGCGCTGGCTCCAGCAGCACGCGCGCAACCTCAAGTCCCGGCTCAACGGCCACGGCGAGCGCCGCGGTCTGGCCCCGGACCAGCTCGGCGCCTACCAGAAGCAGTTCGGCGTGACCTTCGAGGAACGTGACCAGGTCCTGCGCGTGCTCGCCCAGGGCGGCCAGGAGGCCGTCGGCTCGATGGGCGACGACACGCCCATGCCGGTGCTCTCGAAGCAGGTCCGGCCGCTCTACGACAGCTTCCGCCAGCAGTTCGCCCAGGTCACCAACCCGGCGATCGACCCGCTGCGCGAGCAGATCGTGATGTCGCTGGAGACCTGCTTCGGCCGCGAGAAGAACCTCTTCGAGGAGTCCGAAGCCCATGCCCGGCGGCTGGTGGTGGACTCGCCGGTACTCTCCGACGAGAAGTTCGAGGCCCTGCTCGCCGAAACCGGCGAGGAGTACCGTCACGGCATCATCGACCTCAGCCACGACCGCGAAGGCGGGCTCGCCGAGGCACTGGACGCCATCTGCGGGCGTGCGGAATCGCTGGTGCGCGATGGCCACACCATCCTCGTGCTCTCCGACCGGGGCCTCGACGAGAATCGTATCCCGGTCCACGCGCTGCTCGCCACGGGCGCGGTCCACCACCACCTGGTGCATCGTGGCCTGCGCTGCGACGCCAACCTGGTGGTCGCCACCGGCACCGCCCGCAACTCCCACGAGTGCGCGGTGCTCATCGGCTACGGCGCCACGGCGGTGTATCCGTACATGGCCTACGAGGTCATCCAGGAGATGACCCGCAGCGGCCAGCTCAAGGGCTCGCCCCTGCCGGAGCTGCTGCGCAACTACCGCAAGGGCATCAACAAGGGGCTCTACAAGATCCTCTCGAAGATGGGGATATCCACCATCACCAGCTACCGCGGCGCCCAGCTCTTCGAGATCGTGGGCTTCGCGGACGAGGTGGTCGAGCGCTGTTTCCCCGGCACCGTCAGCCGGGTCCAGGGCGCCGGCTTCGCGGACCTGGAGGGCGACCAGCGCGACCTCCACGCCCGGGCCTGGCGGCGCAGCCTGCCACTCGACCAGGGCGGGCTGCTGAAGTTCGTGCACGGCGGCGAGTACCACGCCTTCAACCCGGACGTGGTGCGCACCCTCCAGGAGGCGGTCTACACCGGTGAGTACGCGCGCTACCGCGAGTTCTCCGAGACGGTGAACAGCCGCCCGGTCGCGACGTTCCGCGACATGTTCCGGCTCAGGGACGACACCCGGGCCATCCCGGTGGAGCAGGTCGAGCCACTCACCGAGATCCTCAAGCGCTTCGACTCCGCGGGGATGTCCCTCGGCGCGCTCTCCCCCGAGGCCCACGAGGCCCTGGCGATCGCCATGAACCGCCTGGGCGGACGCTCTAACTCCGGCGAGGGCGGCGAGGACCCGGCCCGCTTCGGCACCGAGCGCATGTCCAAGATCAAGCAGGTGGCCTCGGGCCGCTTCGGCGTGACCCCGCACTACCTGGTCAACGCCGAGGTGCTGCAGATCAAGGTCGCCCAGGGCGCCAAGCCCGGCGAGGGCGGCCAGCTGCCCGGGCACAAGGTCAACGAAATGATCGCCCGGCTGCGCTACTCCAAGCCCGGCGTGGCGCTGATCTCGCCGCCGCCGCACCACGACATCTACTCCATCGAGGACCTGGCGCAGCTCATCTTCGATCTCAAGCAGGTCAACCCGCAGGCACTGGTCTCGGTGAAGCTCGTCGCCGAGCCGGGCGTGGGCACGGTGGCGGCAGGCGTCGCCAAGGCGTACGCTGACCTCATCACCATCGCCGGCTACGACGGCGGCACCGGCGCGAGCCCGCTCACCTCGGTGAAGTACGCGGGCACGCCCTGGGAGCTCGGGCTGACCGAGACCCACCAGACCCTTCGGGCCAACGACCTGCGCGACAAGGTCCGGCTGCAGACCGACGGCGGTCTGAAGACCGGCCTGGACGTGATCAAGGCGGCCATCCTCGGCGCCGAGAGCTTCGGCTTCGGCACCGCACCGATGGTGGCCATGGGCTGCAAGTACCTGCGCATCTGCCACCTCAACAACTGCCCCACGGGGGTCGCGACCCAGCAGAAGGTCCTGCGGCTCAAGCACTTCGTGGGCACCCCGGAGCGCATCGCCAACTACTTCACCTTCGTGGCGATGGAGGTGCGCGAGCGCCTCGCCGCCCTCGGCGTACACTCGCTCCAGGAACTCATCGGCCGGCTGGACCTGCTCGAGCAACGTGAGCCCGAGACCGCCCGCCAGGCCCGGCTCGACCTCTCGCCGATCCTCTCCGACGGCGGCCTCGGCGACGACAAGCCCCAGTACTGCCTCGAGCCGCACAACGAGCCCTTCGACAAGGGCGAGCTCGCCGAGCAGATGGTGCGCGACACCCTGCCCGCCATCGAGGCCAAGTCCGGCGGCGAGTTCGAGTACACGGTGCGCAACAACAACCGCTCCATCGGCGCGCGCCTGTCCGGCGAGATCGCCCGGCGCTACGGCAACCTCGGCATGGCCGAGCAGCCCATCGTCCTGCGGCTCACCGGCACCGCCGGCCAGAGCTTCGGGGTGTGGAACGCCGCGGGTCTGCACATGCACCTCGCCGGCGACGCCAACGACTACGTGGGCAAGGGCATGGCCGGGGGCAAACTGGTCATCCACCCGCCGCAGGGCAGCACCTTCGCCAGCCAGGAGACCGCCATCGTCGGCAATACCTGCCTGTACGGCGCCACCGGCGGCAAGCTCTTCGCCGCCGGCACCGCCGGCGAGCGCTTCGCGGTGCGCAACTCCGGCGCCCACGCGGTGGTCGAGGGCATCGGCGATCACGGCTGCGAGTACATGACCGGCGGCGTGGTCTGCGTGCTCGGCACCACCGGCCTGAACTTCGGCGCAGGCATGACCGGCGGCTTCGCCTTCGTGCTGGATCTCGAGAACCGCTTCGTGGACCGCTACAACCACGAGCTCATCGACATCCACCGCATCCGCTCCGAGGCCATGGAGGCCCACCGCCACTACCTCCGCGACATGATCGAGGAGTACGTGGAGGAAACCGGCTCCGAGTGGGGCCGCGAGGTCCTCGACAACTTCCGCGATTACGTGGGGCGTTTCTGGCTGGTCAAGCCCAAGGCGGCGGACATCCACGAGGTGCTGGATACGCTGCGCCAGGCGGCCTGAGCGATCGACAACCGCGCGTGGCGGCCCGGTGCCGCCACGCCCCGAGACGAAGCGAGCTATGGGTAACAACTTTCAGTTCATCGAGGTCCCCCGTCAGGACCCGGAGAAGAAGGCGGCAGCGGCCCGCAAGGTCGAGTTCAAGGAGATCTACGGCAACTTCGATGCCGAGACGGCCGGCGCCCAGGCCGACCGCTGCGTGGAGTGCGGCAACCCCTACTGCGAGTGGAAGTGCCCGGTCCACAACTACATCCCGAACTGGCTGAAGCTGGTCGCCGAGGGCAACCTCTTCGAGGCGGCGGAGCTCTCCCACAAGACCAACTCCCTGCCGGAGGTGTGCGGACGGGTCTGCCCCCAGGACCGTCTCTGCGAGGGCGCCTGCACCCTTAACGACGGCTTCGGGGCGGTGACCATCGGCTCGGTGGAGCGCTACATCACCGACGAGGCCTTCAAGCAGGGCTGGCGCCCGGACATGTCCGGCGTGGTCCGCACCGGCCGGCGCGTGGCCATCATCGGCGCCGGCCCGGCGGGCCTCGGCGCGGCGGACATCCTCGTGCGCAACGGCGTGGACGCGGTGGTCTACGATCGCTACCCGGAGATCGGCGGCCTGCTGACCTTCGGCATCCCGCCGTTCAAGCTGGAGAAGGAGGTCATCGCCAAGCGCCGCGAGATCATGGAGTACACCGGCGTCGAGTTCCGCCTCGGCGTCGAGGTGGGGCGCGACGTCAGCTTCGAGACCCTGGAGCAGGAATACGACGCGGTGTTCCTGGGCATGGGCACCTACAACTACATGCGCGGCGGTTTCCCCGGCGAGGACAAGGAGGGTGTCTACGAGGCCCTGCCCTTCCTGGTGTCCAACATCAACCGCCTGATGGGCTTCGAGCGCGACCGCTCGGAGTACATCGACATGCGCGGCAAGCGCGTGGTGGTCCTCGGCGGCGGCGACACTGCCATGGACTGCAACCGCACCTCCCTGCGCCAGGGCGCCAAGAGCGTGACCTGCGCCTACCGGCGCGACGAGACCAACATGCCGGGCTCCCGCCGCGAGGTCTACAACGCCAAGGAGGAGGGCGTGCAGTTCCGCTGGAACCGCCAGCCCGTGGAGATCCTGGGCGACGGCCGGGTCGAGGGCGTGAAGGTCATCGAGACCCAGCTCGGCGCCCCGGACGAGCGCGGCCGCCGGCGCCCGGAGCCCGTGCCCGGCACCGAGGAGGTCATCCCCGCCGACCGCGTGCTCATCGCCTTCGGCTTCCGGCCGAGCCCGGCGGAGTGGTTCGAGTCCAACGCCATCGGCGTGGACGATCGCGACCGCGTGATCGTCGACAAGGCCGGGCGCTACCCCTACCAGACCGGCAACGAGAAGGTCTTTGCCGGCGGCGACATGGTCCGCGGATCGGACCTCGTGGTCACCGCCGTGTGGGAGGGCCGCGAGGCGGCCAAGGGCATCCTCGCCTACCTCGGGGTGTGAACCGCCAGCGCCCGTGCACCTGAGCGGCGGCCGATCCCGGCCGCCGCGGTCGCACTACGGCTGCAGGACAGCGCGTACCGGGCCGGCCGACCCTGGCGTGATACACTGCCGCGCGTCATCCAACCGGCCGGGACGCCACCGTGAGTGAACTCCAAAACGACCGACTCCTGCGCGCGCTCGCACGCGAGCCGGTAGACCGCACCCCGGTCTGGCTGATGCGCCAGGCCGGCCGCTATCTGCCCGAATACCGCCGTGTGCGCCAGCATGCCGGCAGCTTCATGGACCTGTGCCGCAACGCGGACCTCGCCTGCGAGGTCACCCTCCAGCCCCTGGAGCGGTTCGATCTGGACGCTGCCATCCTGTTCTCCGACATCCTCACCGTGCCCGACGCCATGGGCCTGGGACTGTATTTCGAGCCCGGCGAGGGCCCGCGTTTCGAGCGCCCGCTGCGCGACGTCGCCGCCATCGACGCCCTGCCGCAGCCGGACGTGGGTACGGAACTCGCCTACGTCACCGATGCTGTCTCGGTCATCCGCCGCGAGCTCGCGGGCCGGGTCCCGCTGATCGGCTTCAGCGGCAGCCCCTGGACGCTGGCGACCTACATGGTCGAGGGCGGGTCGAGCCGGGACTTCCGCCACATCAAGGCCCTGGCCTACGACGAGCCCGCCGCGCTGCACCGCCTGCTCGCGCGCACCGCCGACGCCGTCACGGACTATCTCAACGCCCAGAGCGCCGCCGGCGCCCAGGCGCTGATGATCTTCGACACCTGGGGCGGGGCACTGGCCCATGACGCCTACCGCGAGTTCTCCCTGGCCTACGCCCGGCGTGTCATCGAGGGACTCGTGCGCGAGCGCGAGGGCCGGCGGGTGCCGGTGGTGTTCTTCACCAAGGGCGGCGGGCTGTGGCTTGAGGCCATGGCCGACTGCGGCGCCGACGGCCTGGGCATGGACTGGACCATCGATCTGGGCGAGGCGCGCCGGCGCATCGGTGACCGCGTGGCGCTGCAGGGCAACCTCGACCCGAGCATCCTCTACGCCCGTCCGTCGGTGATCCGCGAGCAGGTCGCCCGCGTTCTGGCGGAGTTCGGTGACGGTCCCGGACACGTCTTCAACCTCGGCCATGGGGTCCATCCGCAGATCCCGCCGGAGCACGTGGCCGCCATGGTGGAGGCGGTCCACGAGCTGAGCCCCGCCCGCCATGGCCGCTAGGCGTCCACGCAACCGTCACCGCGGCGGTGTCCGCGTGCTCTCGGCCGGGGTCGCCGTGATCCGCCGCGACGACGACTCCGGCGACTGGCGGTTGCTGATGCTGCGCGCCTACCAGTACTGGGACTTCCCGAAAGGGCAGGTCGAGTCCGGCGAGACGCCCCTGGAAGGCGCGCGCCGGGAGGTGGCGGAGGAGACCGGAATCACCCGGCTCGCGTTCCACTGGGGCCACTGCTACTTCGAGACCGGCCCCTACGCCCAGGGCAAGCTCGCGCGCTACTACATCGCCGAGACGCCGGAGGAAGAGGTCGTGATGGGCATCAATCCCGAGCTCGGGCGCCCGGAGCACCAGGAGTACCGCTGGATGGACTTCGACGAGGCCTTCCGGCTGACCTCCCCACGGGTCCAGCGGGTGCTGCGCTGGCTGCGACGCCGTCTGGAGCCCGCCGACGGGGAGGAGGACGCCTCCGGCGGGGCGTAGTCAGGCGCTGCGCTGACCGATTCGCGGCTCCTCCCCCGCGACGATACGACGGATGTTGCCGCGGTGGCGCCAGAAGGAGAAGGCCGTCATCGCCGCCATGGCCGCGGCCAGCGCCGGCTCGCCGGTCAGCCCCCAGACGTAGAGCGGCGCCAGCAGGAAGGCCGTCAGGGCAGACAGCGAGGAGAGTCGTGTCACCGCAGCCACCAGCACCCAGGTCGCCGCCGTGACGGCGAGCACCGCCCAGGACCAGCCGAGCAGCACCCCCAGACCCGTCGCCACGCCCTTGCCGCCGCGGAAACCGAAAAAGACCGGGTAGAGGTGCCCCAGGAACGCGGCGAGGCCGGTCAGCCCCACCACCACCGGCGCGGCCCCGAACGCCATCGCCGCCCATACCGGCAGTGTGCCCTTGAAGAAGTCGCCAGCCAGCGTCAGTGCCGCCGCGGGCCGCCCGCCGAGACGCAGCACGTTGGTCGCGCCGGGATTGCCGGAGCCCCCGCCGCGGGGATCGGGCAGGCCCATGAGCCGGCAGACCAGCACCGCCGAGGACACCGAGCCGACCAGATAACCGATGAGCACGAGTACAATCGTCATAGTGCCGCCATTCCAGCCGGTGCCCGGGCCGGGGTCAAGCCCGGCGCACGGCCCGGTGAGTTGGTAAGCCACCGCGCCCCGCGGGTATCATGACGCGACTCGTTACGGGATCACCAACATGGACAGCGTATTCATCGAGGGCCTGGAGCTGCGCGCACGCATCGGCGTGTGGGACTGGGAACGGGCGCTGAACCAGCGGCTGCGCCTGGACCTGGAGCTCGCCGCCGACGTCGCCGCCGCCGCAGCCAGCGACGAGCTGGCCGATGCGGTCAGTTACGCCGACGTCGCCGCCTGGCTGGTCGAGGCCGCCGGCGCCAGCGACTTCCGGCTGCTCGAGGCCCTCGCCGAACACCTGGCGGACGGCGTGCGCACGCGCTTCGGCGTGTCCTGGCTGCGTCTGTCGCTGACCAAGCCCGGCGCCGTGGCCGGCGCCCGGGGTGTCGGTGTACGCATCGAACGGGGAGCCACCGGGCAGGCATGACGCGGGTCTACGTCAGCATCGGCAGCAACATCGACCGCGAGCGCAACGTCCGCTCGGCGCTGGCCGCGCTACGCGCGCGCTACGGCGAGCTGGAGATCTCGCCGGTCTACGAGACCGAGGCCGTGGGCTTCGACGGGGACAGTTTCCTCAACCTCGTGGTCGGCTTCGACGCCGACGCCGACTCCGACCCGGCCACGCTCACCGACGAGCTCAAGGCGGTGGAACACGAGCACGGCCGTGAGCGCCGCGCCCAGGGGCGCTACAACTCCCGCACCCTGGACCTCGATCTCCTCACCTGGGGCGAGGAGGCCTACGAGGACGGCCGCATCCACCTGCCCCGGGCGGAGATCCAGCGCTACGCCTTCGTCCTGCGCCCCCTCGCGGACATCGCCGGCGAACGCCGCCACCCCACCCTCGGCCGGCGCTACGCGGATCTCTGGGCGGACTTCGACGCCAGCGATCAGGCCATGCGCCGCATCCACCTGGAGTGATCCCGTGGCCGATGCCCTGCCACTGCCCGATACCGACGCCGCCGCACACAGCGGGCGGCTGGTCGAGCGCATCGTCGCAGCCATCGATGCCGCCGGCGGCACCGTCGGCTTCGACCGTTTCATGGAAATGGCGCTGTACGAACCGGGGCTCGGCTACTACAGCGCCGGGCAGCCCCGCTTCGGCGCCGGCGGCGACTACACCACCGCGCCGCTGACCACGCCGCTGTTCTCGCGCACGCTGGCGCGGCAGTGCGCGGAGGTCCTGGCGCGCATGGACGGCGGCGATATCCTGGAGTTCGGCGCCGGCACCGGCCGCATGGCCGCGGACATCCTCCTCGAGCTCGACGCCCTCGGCGAGGCGCCCCGGCGCTACTTCATCCTCGAGGTCAGTGCCGCGCTGCGCGAGGAGCAGGCGCGCACCCTCGCCGACGCCCTGCCTGACGGTCTGTACGAACGCGTGGACTGGCTCGAACGCCTGCCGGAGGCACCGCTGGACGGGGTGATCCTCGCCAACGAGGTGCTCGACGCCCTGCCGGTGCGGCGTTTCCAGGTCAGCGAAGACGGCCTTCACAGCCTCGCGGTGGGCCATGACCGCGGACACCTGGCATACCGCCTGAGCGAACCGGACACCGCCACCCGCAAGGCCGTCGCCGCCATCGAGGCGGACCTGGACACCCCCCTGCCGCGGGGATACAGCAGCGAGTACTGCCCCGCTCTGGACGGCTGGATCGGCGCCCTCGCCGACAGCCTCCGCCACGGCGTCGCCCTGCTCGTGGACTACGGCTACCCGCGACGCGAGTACTACCACCCGGAGCGGGCCATGGGCACGCTGCTGTGCCATTACCGCCACCGCGCCCATGACGACGCGCTCTGGTACCCCGGTCTCCAGGACATCACGGCGTCGGTGGACTTCACCGCCGCCGCGCGCGCGGCCTGCGCCGCGGGCCTGGACGTGCTCGGCTTCACCACCCAGGCACACTTCCTCCTCGGTGCCGGGCTGCCCGGGCTGATCGAGGCGGAGATGGCCGCCGGCACCGAGGCCGGCGTAATCGCCGCACAGCAGGCGAAACCGCTGGTCATGCCCGCGGGCATGGGCGAGCGCTTCAAGGTCCTCTATCTCGGCCGGGGCATGAACGAGCCGCTCACCGGCCTGTCCGTCGCCGACCAGACCGGGCGCCTCGGGGCGCTGACCAGCAGGCGATGACGTCCGTCATCCTGGTCATCGGCGAACAGCAGGGCGGCATTGCCGACGCCCTGCGCGCCGCGGACCTCCGGATGATCCACCATGCCGACACCGACGCCGCCCGCGAATGGCTCGCCGCACGCTGGCCCGCGGCCGTAGTCGTCAGCCCCCGGCCGGCGTCACTTGAGCTGGTACGCGAGCTCCGCGGGCACGAGCCGGACGGCGTCACCCCCATCCTGGTCGCTGCCACGGATCCCGCTGACCCCGCCATCGGCACGGCCATCGCCGCCGGCTGCGACGATGTCCTCACCCCCCCGTGCCCACCGGCGGTCGTGCGTGCACGCATCGACGGACTGCTGCGGCGTGCCGATTACCAGCGCGCCGCAGCCCGGCACCTGGGACCACGGCTGCATCAGCGGCTCACCGCTGGCACCGCCACCGGTCACGGTGACACCGAGACGGTCGACGCCTGCGTCCTGTTCACGGATCTCTGCGGCTTTACCGCGCTGTCGCAGACCGGCGCGTCCGCGGAGAGGCTGTTCGGGATGGTGAGCGCCCGCCTCGCGGCCCAGGTAACGGCGATTCACGACCGTGGCGGCTTCGTGGCCGGATTCAGCGGCGACGGGCTGATGGCCCTGTTCGACGGCCCGGAGCGTGGCCGGCGCGCCGCCACCTGTGCCCAGGCGATCCTCGCCACAGACCGCGACGACCACACCGCCCTGCCCCTCGCCGCCGGCCTGCATGCCGGCCAGGTCGCGCTGGGGGACCTGGGCAGCCCGCAGCACCTGGACTACACGGCCATAGGCGCCCCGGTGAACGTGGCCGCCAGGCTGTGCAGCGCCGCCCGCCCCGGCCAGGTCCTGGTCTCGGAGGCGGCCCGCCATCTCGCCGGTGACGGCCTGCCCTTCGCGCGCCCGCGCGAGCGCCGCCTGCGCGGACTTGCCGCCCCCGTACGTGTGTACTCTCTCGCCCCCGTCACCACCACGGAGCAACACTGACGATCATGGACTGGCTGCACGCACTGATTCTCGGCCTGCTGCAGGGACTGACCGAATTCCTGCCCATCTCCAGCTCGGCCCACCTGATCCTCGTGCCGATCGTCACCCACTGGCCGGACCAGGGACTCGATTTCGACATCGCCGTCCATGTGGGCACGCTCACCGCCGTCCTCGCCTACTTCCGGCACACGCTCTGGCGGCTGATCACGGAGACACTGCTCGGCCTGCGCACCGGCCGCCTTCGGGGCGAGGGCTGGCTCGGGATGATGATCGTGGCGGCAACAGTGCCCATCGTGCTCGCCGGGGGCGCCTTCGAGGCCCTGGCCGGCGACGACGCCCTGCGCGGACCGCTGGTCATCGCGGCCGCCAATCTGGTCTTCGCCGTGGCGCTCTGGGCCGCCGCGCGCTACTGCCGCGGCACGGGCGACGAGCAGGCCATCCGCCTGCCCGCGGCACTCGCCATCGGCCTCGCCCAGTGCCTGGCGATCATCCCCGGTACGTCACGCTCCGGCGTGACCATGACCGCCGGGCTCATGGTGGGGCTGGCGCCGACCGCGGCGGCGCGCTTCTCGTTCCTGCTCTCCATCCCCACCATCGCCATCGCCGGGGCCTGGAAGGGACTCGACCTGCTCACCACCGCGACACCGGTGGACTGGGGCGCGATCGCCATCGGCACCGGCGTCTCCGCCGTGGCAGCCTATGCCTGCATCGCGGCCTTCCTGGCGCTGCTCGACCGCATCGGCATGACCCCGTTCGTGATCTACCGGCTCCTGCTCGGGGCGGTGCTGCTGTTCGTGTTCTGGTAACGCGTCAGCCCAGCAGCGCCAGGACCACCAGCACCACGACCTCGACCAGCACCATGGCGGCACCGGTGGTGTCGCCGGTGATACCGCCGAGCCGCCGCAGGCAGGCCGCACGCACCGCGTAGACCGTCGCCCCGGCGGCAATCAGCGCCACCGGCCCGGCACCGCCGGCCAGCAGGCTCGCCGCCGCGGCCGCCAGCAGCCCCAGGCGCACGGCGGTTGGGTCCGCACCGCCGGCCAGCGCCGTGCCCAGGCCGGCGGTGCGGAGATAGGGTGTCGTCAGGAACAGCGCCGGGGCCGCAGCACGACTGAGCACGCCGGCGACCAGCAGGGCCGCCACCGCACCGGTGCCGGCGAGCGTGGCCACCGCCGCGAATTCCACCAGCAGGACCACGACCACCGCCGCGACGCCCACCGGTCCGCAGCTCGGATCCTTCATGATCGCCAGGGTGCGCTCCGCATCCCCCAGGCCGCCGACCCACGCGTCCGCGCTGTCGGCCAGCCCGTCCAGGTGCAGCGCCCCGGAGACGACCACCAGCACTGCGACCGCCAGCGCCCCGCCGAGCAGCCCCGCCGTGCCGGCGAGCAGCACCGCTGCGGCGGCAAGCAGGCCGATCACGGCACCGACAAGCGGATACCACGCGAGCGAGCGCCCGGTGGTCGCCGCGTCCATCCGCCGCGGCCGCACCGGCAGGCGGGTCAGGAAGGCGAAGGCCACGCGCAGCGGCTCCGTCATGCCCGTGACCTCGCGTGGAACACCAGGCTCGGCGCCGGCCGGCCGTTGATGTCGGACTGCACCCGCAGCCGGGTCACGCCGGCGTTCGGCACCTCCAGGCGCAGGACCGCCGCCAGCGACATGTCGAGGACGTGGGCCAGCAGCATGCGAATGAGCCCCCCGTGGCCCACCACCAGGGTGTGCACGTCGGCGGTGCCGGCGAGCCGTTCCCAGCCGGGGACCACCCGCTCACGGAACCCGGCGAGCGACTCGCCGCCGGGCGGCGTGGCGGCCACCGGATCCGCCCAGTAGGCCTGCATCGCCTCCGGCGTCTGCGCCAGGATCTCCGCGACCTCACGACCCTCCCACTCGCCGAAGGAGATCTCGGTGAAGGCCGGCTCCACGGCCACGGGCGCGCCGATCCGCTCGCCGAGGGCCTCAGCGAATGCCCGGCAACGCGTGAGCGGAGAGGTCACGATACGTTTCCACGGCGGCGCCTCCGGCACCGCCGCCCACATCTGCGCCCAGCCCTCCTCCGATAGCGGGTCGTCCCGGTGCCCCCGGTAGCGGCGCCCGCCCACCGGCATGCCATGGCGGATAAGATCGATGAACACCGCATCACCGGTGTCGATACGCTGCATCGCTCAGCCCTCCCCGGCGGCCACCGCCGCCTCCTCGAAGGTGGCCATGCCGCCGTGCACCTCGCAGGCCAGACGCAGCAGCGGCACCGCCGCCGCGGCGCCACTGCCCTCGCCGAGCCGCAGCCCGAGCGCAAGCAGGGGGTCGGCGTCCAGTGCCCGGAGCACCGCGCGATGGCCGGGCTCGTCCGAGGTATGGGCGAAGATCAGCCACGGTGCCAACGAGGGCGTGCGCCGGACCGCCGCCAGGGCCGCCACGGTCACGATGAACCCGTCCACCAGGGTCGGCACGCCGCTGGCCGCCGCCCGCTCCATGGCCGCCGCCAGAGCGACGATCTCGAAACCACCGAGGCAACGGAGGGCATCGTCCGGCCCGTTGATAGCATCGCGGTGCCGTGCCAGCCCCTCGCCGATCACCGCCGCCTTGCGGCTGACGCCGGCGGCGTCGAGGCCGGTGCCCGGCCCGGCCAGCTCAGTGGGCTCGGCGTCCAGCAGCGCACACGCGACCGCGGCGGCGGCGGTCGTGTTCGCGATACCCATCTCCCCGCCGACGAACACCTGAGCCCCGGCGTCCACGGCCTCGTCCGCCGCGGCCCGGCCGCTGGCCGAGGCCGCCGCCAGGGCCTCCGCGGACATCGCCGGCCCGACAGTAAAATCGGCTGTCCCGCGGCCGGCACGCGCCAGCGTCACGCCCTCGGGGACCGAGTAGTCGGTGGCTGAGCCGACGTCCACCACCCGCAGCGACGCGCCGAGCCGGTTAGCGAGCACGCTTACCGCGGCACCGCCGGCGGCGAAGTTGGCGATCATCTGCACCGTCACCTCGGCGGGAAAGACCGACACGCCCCGGGCGGCGACGCCATGATCCGCGGCGAACACCACGATGCCCACCCGGTCCGCCGAGGGGCGCTCGCTGCCCTGGAACCCCGCCATGCGCACGGCCAGTTCCTCCAGCCGGCCCAGTGAACCCGGGGGCTTTGTGAGGTTGGCCTGCCGCGCCCGGGCGCGGTCCATGGCCGCCGTGTCCGGCGGTGCGATCGCTGGGGATGTGCTCATCGCTCGTCCTTCAGTATCTGGGGGAGACCGGCGGTCACGAGGGCGACGCGCTCGCAGCGCTCGGCGACGGCCTGGTGGAGCCGGCCGGCCTCGTCCACGAACCAGCGCGACACCGCGTCGGCGGGGATCACGCCGCCTCCCACATCGTTGCTGACCATCAGCACCCGGCCGGGCAGGCCGGGCAGGGCATCAAGGAGATCGGTACGGGCGTCAGGCCAGGCGTCCGGCTGCTCCAGGAACCGCGTCAGCCACAAGGTCAGGCAGTCCACCAGCAGACAGCGTCCGGGCGCGGCCTCGCCGGCAAGCACCCCGGCGAGATCCATATCAGTCTCGCGGGTCCGCCAGTGGACGGGACGACGATCCCGGTGGCGGCGGATACGCTCGGCCATCGCGTCGTCACCGGCACAGGCGGTCGCGACGTAGACGACGTCGGCCGTCTCCGCCGCCCTGGATTCGGCATAACGGCTCTTGCCCGACTTCACGCCACCGAGTACGAGCTCGCGCATCCGCCATCCCTCCTGACCCAACGGAAGCCGCGAGGATACCAGCTTTGACGCAGGCCCCGCCGCGGGTTGGACGCGCGTGGCCGGCACACCGCACACTAATCCGTCCAGAGGCATTCCCACACGTCAGGGCACCGCGGGACCGCGGCGACAGGTGCGCCGATACAGCCACCCGTTCAGGCCCCCGGGCGCCGGCGCGGCTGACGCATGGCAATGCCTCCGGCAAGATCGCCCATCCGCCTTATGGCACCCACCAGCCACGAGAGGGACAGCATGGAATACCGCCAACTCGGGGATACCGACGTACGGGTCAGCCGGCTCTGCCTGGGCACCATGACCTGGGGCCACCAGAACACCGAGGCCGAGGCCCACGCCCAGATGGATGCCGCCCGCGAGCGCGGGATCAACTTCTTCGACACCGCCGAAATGTACCCCGTGCCGAGCCACGCGGACACCTGGGGCACCACGGAGCGCTACATCGGCAGTTACTTCGCCGCCGGCGCGCCCCGCGACTCGGTGTTCCTGGCGACCAAGTGCGTCGGCCCGGGGGTGAAGCACATCCGCGACGGCAGGCCGAGCTACGACGCCCAGGGACTGCGCCAGGCCCTGGAGGGCAGCCTCCGGCGCCTGCAGACGGACTACGTCGACCTCTACCAGCTCCACTGGCCCAAGCGTCCGAGCAACTACTTCGGCCGCCTGGGCTACACCTATCCCGAGGAGGACGTGGAGCCGGGGATCGAGGAGACCCTGCGCGCCCTCGCGGACCTCGTCGACGAGGGCAAGATCCGCTATATCGGCCTCTCCAACGAGACCCCCTGGGGCGTGATGCGTTTCCTCCAGCTCGCCGAGCGTCACGGCCTGCCCCGGGTGGTCTCGGTGCAGAACCCGTACAGTCTGGTCAACCGCAGCTTCGAAGTGGGACTGGCGGAGATCGCGCACCGCGAGTACACCGGGCTGCTGGCCTACTCCCCCCTAGCCTTCGGCGCGCTCACCGGCAAGTACCTGAACGGCGCACGCCCGGAGGGCGCCCGCCTGACCCGCTACACCCAGTTCAAGCGCTACCTGGGCGAGCCCGGCGAGACGGTAACGGCACGCTACGTCGCGCTGGCACGGGAGCACGGACTGGACCCGGCGCAGATGGCCCTCGCCTACGTCAACTCGCGGCCGTTCCTCACCAGCAACATCATCGGCGCCACCACCATGGAGCAGCTCCACAGCAACATGGACAGCGAGACGCTGGCGCTGCCGGAGACGGTGATCGAGGGCATAGAGGCGATCCACCGGGACAACGCCAACCCCTGCCCCTAGCAGGGCCACCGGGAAACAGCGCGGCGCGGGACTCGGCATCCGCGCCGCGTTGCGGTAGGCTTTTGATATCCGGGCCGGGGCCTGCCCCCGGGCCCATGCCGACCGCCAGGAGGGCGGAAGGCGATGACGCGCCGCACCGGCGCGATCCGGCGATCGACCAGGGACGGTGACACATGCCCGACGACACCTCTGCGGACCGGCTGCTCGATCATTTCGACGTCGAGCTCACGCAGCACCAGCGGCTGCTGCGCCTGGAGCTCGGCGCACCGGCCGGGCTGCTCCCCCACCGCCTGGTCGGCGAGGAGGCGGTGAGCGCCCCCTTCCGCTACCGCCTCGACTGCCTCTGCCAGCGCGGCGATCTCGAGCTCAAGCACCTCATCGGCGCCCCCGCCCGGCTCGCCATCCGCCAGGCCGACGCCAGCGAGCGCCCCCTCCACGCCCTCGTCGCCGAGGCCGCCC